>JAUHZK010000008.1 GCA_030425645.1 Gammaproteobacteria bacterium
ATGGAACACCAACCTGGCGAGAAAGCAGGATGTGCTCGCGAGTCTGAGGCATAGGGCCGTCAGCTGCGTTAACAACTAGAATAGCGCCGTCCATCTGCGCCGCACCGGTGATCATGTTTTTAACATAGTCAGCGTGGCCTGGGCAGTCTACGTGGGCGTAGTGACGGTTTTCAGTTTCGTACTCAACGTGAGCAGTTGAGATGGTAATACCACGCTCACGCTCTTCTGGGGCGTTGTCGATTTGATCGTAGGCTTTAGTCTCGCCACCAAACTTCTTCGCTTGGCAAACGGTTAGAGCCGCTGTCAATGTGGTTTTACCATGGTCTACGTGGCCGATGGTGCCAACATTCACATGGGGTTTATTACGTTCAAACTTTTCCTTGGCCATTGCGACAACCTCCGGAGTTAAGCGTTAAGCCTTTAATACAAAATCAAACACTTGCCACAGCAAGCACATAAAACTCATAGCAACACAATAATGGTGCCCATGACCAGAATTGAACTGGTGACCTCACCCTTACCAAGGGTGCGCTCTACCGACTGAGCTACACGGGCGCATTCTTGCACTGTCGACAGCCCAGCTGTCTAATCAATTGGAGCGGGAGACGGGAATCGAACCCGCGTCATCAGCTTGGAAGGCTGGGGTTCTACCATTGAACTACTCCCGCCTAACCGCTCACTACAAAGGCCTGACACTCACATAACAAGCATCAAGCCTTTAAATATGGTGGAGGGAGAAGGATTCGAACCTTCGTAGGCATAGCCGGCAGAGTTACAGTCTGCTCCCTTTGACCGCTCGGGCATCCCTCCAGATGTCCTTATGGTGTTTTAGGTCCACCCGACCCCGCTTTAAAACCATTAAAAACGGTCCAGCCCTGCTGGAAGGGCGCATATTCTCTTGATGCGACCCCTCACTGTCAACAGCAAATGTACTTTTTATGGAATTGTTTTCTAATGTCGGCTTTTTTTTGACCGAGCTACCCAGCTAGGGCGGCATCAAAATCAGCTTATCCCGCTTCAGATAGGCGCTTCTGGACCGCCTGCAGCTCAGTCAATAATTGTTGCCGGCGGTACTCCAATATCCGCACATCATTCGCGATTTGCTGGATTTGCTGTTTTTCCGCGTACTCTTGCTGGGCCGCAAACCAGATCACCAAATAGCCTTGCTCATTTTTTTTGATGCAGCAGTGCGCACTAACCCCGGCTGGCGTCATTAAAAACGGCCAAAGATGCTCACTCTCACCGGCCTCAAACTCAAAACCGTGCAGCTCTGGCGCCACATCCACCAACTCAACACCAAGCGCCAATTCCGTGTAACCGTAGCGCTCAGCATCACCCCACAACTGACAAACCTTACCCGCACTATCAACCTCTACACATAGCGGTGAATAGTAGCGTTCTGCCAATTCCCAAACTGTTAACGGGTACTCACGCATCAAGTATTACCAAACTAAGGCAGGGCCGACGCCAGCCGCTCAAAGGCCAGCTCCACATTGGCACTGGTCGAGGCACTGGTCTTAATCCAACGACTATCAGCAGACGCCAATGCTGGGTGCGTCTCTTCAATTTCCCATTCATCTACCAAGTCAGCCTTATTAAGTAGACCCACCCAAGGCAGATCTCCCATTTGCTGCACAATCGAGTCTTTAAGCTTCAAAGCGTTGTCCAGCGTATAAGCACGGGTACCATCCGCCACCAACAAAAAGCCTGCCATGCCACGCAAATAACTACGGTAGACAGCATTCGCCTCCTCGGTGCCGGCTATATCCCAAATCACCAACTTCATCGGTGCGCCATTTACCTCAACCACCTTGGTATCAATTTTGACACCGACGGTTGTTAAATAACGGTCATCAAAAATTTCTCGGACATAGCGATTGACCAAGCTGGTTTTGCCAACTCCAAAGTCACCGATCAAACACAACTTCCTTGTTAATTCAGCAGCCACAATTTTCTCCTAAAGGGTTATTGCTAATGCTGGCAATGGCTGTTGCTTCAAGACAACGCCAACCGCATCGACAGTATCCGACTGAACCAATTCTTCACTAGGCTGAACCACCACCTCAAGCATCACCGCTTGCTGCTGCAATAGACCGCGCAATTTTTCGGCCCGCCGAGCGGCCAACTCAGTGGCATCATGAAACAACACCACTCGCGCATCAATTTCGTCGGCCGCGAGTTCAATCCAGCGTTTTAAGCGATCTGCCAGCTGCTGCATCGAGGCCCAACCCGCTGGCGACATTACTACACCGGTCGCAAATTCCAAATCCTGCTGCGCCACCAAATCACCCAACCGTAACAACTCAGACGCCCTAACGCGCCGTAAAGCCGATGTATCAACCTCGGTAAACATCAGCAAATTACCGGCATACCAATGCCGAAGCTCTTCAGCCAACAACAACTCGTCCGCCATTTCCACACGCCCCGTCAGCTGCAACACCTGACCCTGCAACTTAGCCTGAACACCACTAGGTAAGCGGTCAGCCAACCACTTGGCAAGCTCAGCCTCTGGCACCACCACCAAGCCTACATCAGGGTGCGGCAGGCCCAAGTGAGCCAGCGCGCGCATAGATTGAACCCAAGCCATCGACGCCTCCCCATGAGCACGCCAACGACCATCACGCAAAACCAAGTCAACAGATGGGGGCACTGACCAGTGCTCACGCTTGTCCGCCACAGCCGCCTCGGGCAAAGCTGACCGGTAAGGGGCAAAAAGCCAATCCACTTCCGGCACCAAACCTTCTGGCAAATAATCACCTTGGTCAACTATGCCAAACACTGGATCGTACAAGCCCCGAGCCAACAACACGTCGCCCCGCACAACCCAGTCCATGACAATTAAATCTTCACGCAACTCCAGCTGCTGCTTGACCGCCTGAAGCTGTTGATGCTGATGCCATTGCTGCCAGCCATTCCAAGCAAAAAACGACAACAAAGCCACCAACAGCAGCCACCAAAACCATAGTCGCGACTTGATTCGGCCTTTCGGCTGCAATTGCCGCGCCCCCTCCAAACTCCCCGCAATCAGATCTTGAAGTTCCTCAACCAACGGCTCGACCATCTTGCCATCGGCAGCAAATGCACTGATTTCCTCGGCATAGTCCACATGCAAACGCTGCAACAGCTCATCCATATCCTCTCTAAGAGAGACAGGCGGCGTTCCATGCACTACCACCGCAAATGACATACGGCTACCGTTAATCACCCATACCATGCGACCGCCGATTTCAACTTCTTCTAGCTGACCATCGCCAACCGCAAAGGAGTCACGCACAAAGTCTTGAATCGCCGTGAGCATCGCCGAGACCGCATCATTGTCGACCTTAGAGCGCCCACTAGAGGAAGCATGCGCGACTAGCAAACCCGAGTCGTTATGGATCAGAAAGGCCTCTTCCACCACGTAAGGCAAGGTATGACGCATAATCAATTGCGCATAGGGCACACCAGTACGCCACGCCTCCCAACGCCAGCGCAGACCATCCATCGACAGACTGTGTTCAACTGCCTGGTTAATAGCCTGATTGAAACCTTTCAGCGCATTGGTAATCGCTTTACGAATAGCCGCCCCAATCATCGGCGACAAGGCTTCGGCAAAGCTATCCTTATCTGCGCGAACGGACTCTTTAACACTTTCCGCTACCACCGCATTTAAGGCCCCAGCCAAGGCCTCGCGCTCGCTCGATTGAGCCAAATCTAAAGACTCCGCCAACAGCGGTGCCAAATGCTCGGGGGTTAACTGCTGCTGAGCCAACTCCTGACGCAAAGCATCCAGTTGACGCTGCAACTCAGCTACATGCTGCTGCTCATCACTGAGTAAAGCGGCACGTAATGACTGTAAGCGCTGTTCGGCGCTAGTATTTTCAGGCTTCGCCGTTTTCAAGCTTATCCGCCACTGATCTCAGCAGAGCGGCCAAGTCATTCCGCGGAGTCGCCTTATCTGCTTGTGTTTGCAGCTTTAATTCCAGATCTGCCATTTGCCGATCGAGATCCACCGCGCGCGCCTCAAACGCTTGCATGGTTTCCGCAATCGCGTCTTGCGCCGCTTTTAAGCGCAATTCAATATCAGTTAATTCTTCCCCAAGCAGCGCCGTACGAATCTGCCCTAGACGACGTTCCGCCCAGTCAGCAGTCGACAAACTTTCTTGTCCATCCACTTGGTTTTGGTGATTACCAGAATCGGTCATGACGATACCCCCATGATAGTTACGCTTTCCCCGTTTAGCGCAATATGAGCGGTTACATCATGTTTGTAAAGACAGCATTATTAGAACAACAATGCCATTGGTAGAGAAATGGTGCTGGCGGAGAGACTCGAACTCCCGACCCGCTGCTTACAAAACAGCCGCTCTACCAACTGAGCTACACCAGCACGAGGCGCGGTATTCTATGCATCCGACCGCCACTGCGCCAGCCCTAAATGCAAATTTATTGGAATATTAATGACAGGACGGTGATTAGCGCCTGCAAAAGCCACTAGCGAGGTCGCTTAACGACGTTCAAACACCTTGTCTTGCTCTGTTTTGTCGGCCGCCGCCGCAACCACCAAAGGCGTTTTGCTCATGGCTTCATAACCAGCCAACAAATCCACCGGCACAAAAAACAACTGTTCGGCGTCGCGCTTTACCGTGGCCGCTATTGGCCGCAACAGCTTCCGCGCCAAGGGGATTCCCGGCTCCATTGCCTGCCATAGGCGCTGGCCGTCATCTCGAAACTTCAGATCTGTGAGCGCATACCAAGAAAACAACCAAACTGAGACACCACTAGCCACGGCTTCCAGATTAGGGCTGCCGCTTTTCATTAGACTATTTCTTAGGCCCAGCAATTGCGCCTCAAAACCGTCGGCAGCTAGGGTTTCAGCATCGGTGTAGCGACCGGAATAAAACGCTTCAGGGAATCGTTGATGGCAAGCTGGCAGTTCTTCAATGTACGCTCGGGCCAACATCGTCGCAGAAACCAGCTCAGCTAACTCTTGCTCATGCGCGGCCTCGGCCGTGGCAATGAAGCTCGCCAACTCCCGCTTTAGGCGCCTAACGAACAAGCCTGCTCTGATTTTTTTTAGCATTCGACTCCTAAGGCTTTAGCCGTAGCGACTCAACGATTTATGCATCTCACTCCAGCTAGAGATTGTACCCTCAAAAGAATGCCCAAAAATCACCGCTCAGTCGGCTGAAAGCTACCGTCTAGTCGCAATTTAGCGCGCGCTCAAGCTCCTCTGGCTTAGCGCCGTGAAGTCGACCGTTTTGGCGCGCTTTAACCCAAAAGCGGTCCGGCACCAGCAAAATAGCGGCGTCCAGCAAGCCATTCGCCGCCAGCTCGGCCGAGGTAAACAGCTCAACATCGGCACCTGCCTGCTGCAACCGGTTTAGCAACTTAGCTGCCGCCAGTGCTCACTCATGCGGGCCAAACACACGACAGACACTTTTTGCCGCTGGTTTTGGTCGTATATCAACAACGGGCGGTGCGGCCACGCCCTGAGCTTTATCGCTAGACCGATCAACACTGGCCATGGCTTGTTGCAGTTGCGCCCTCGCCACCTGCTCCGCGCTCAACACAGTCAGCAATAACAGCGTCACATTGGCCAGCAATAACGCTAGCAACCCTAACGCTAATGGCCTTGGCATGCCCACAACCGCAAACCCTCCAACACCAAATGCTGCTGATACTGCCAGCCCGGCAAATCATTCAACAAAGACGGCGCGTCGCCACCGGTTAACCACAGCGCGGCTTCATCACCAGCGCGCAACCGTTGCTGCTGTAGCAACCCAACAACCATCTGCCGGCAACCTGCTGCAATCGCGTTCTCTGTGCCATGCGCCCATACAGCTGCATTCTTTAGGGCTGAAAGCTCCAAATTGGGTAGATCAGCCGTCTCGCCACTTAAGGCCTGCGCCATCAGTCGTAACCCCGGGGCAATCAGCCCGCCAAGATGTTCATCCACAGACAACCACTCCAAGGTAACCGCGGTACCACAGTCCGCAATCAGCGCTTGCCCATCCTGGGCAAGCCCTTTACGCACCGCCAGCATTGCTAACCACCGATCCACACCTAGGCGCGACACATCTGCGTAGCCCAAATGAAACCCCTGGTAATCCTGCTCAACAACGGCTTCTTTAAACTCACATGTGGGACTGGAAAAAGCGTCGCGCAACGTCGTTAATGCCTGCGGCTGCCCGACACTAGAAACCGCCACCCATTCCAATTCTGTGCTCACAGCCTCCTGCAAGCACCGCAGGCGCGCCTCGATACTTGAGGCATCAGCCCGATTCACCACTTCAATCGGGTCAGCGGCCTTATCTAGAACCACATACTTCCAAGCGGTATTACCAACATCAACTAGGAGCACGGCCATGGCAGACTCACCTCTCCACTAACAAACCGTTTCAACTGGCCACCTTGAAGAACTTCCAAAGCGCCAGTTTTATCAATGCCACTCACCGTCAACGGCTCATCCTCTATCTGCAGCGGCCGCCCTACCACTGCGTCATAACGCATAAATTTCTCGTAGAAAGGCTCAAAGCCATAATCGGCAAAGGTTTCTAACATCACGCTGAGACGCCGGCCCCATACCCCAAGCAAAACATTCGGCGCTAGCACAACCCCACTGTCTGCCACCGAGGCAGCCGGATAACGCAAATCTTGCGCCGGTGTCGCCGACAAATTCACGCCCATTCCAATCACAGCACTGACTTGTTCTTGCTGCAAACTCGCCTCAATCAAAATCCCGGCCAACTTTTTGCCGTCTAATAAAACATCATTAGGCCACTTAATACTTAGTCGTTGCTGATCAACATTGAGATCAACCAGCGACTCAACTAGCGCCAAGGCAACAACCAGCGATAACGCTGGTAGATCTGGGGGATACTGCCCAAAGCGCCAAGCCAGGGAACAGAGCAAGGCATCTTGCGGACGCGCATGCCATTCACGCTGCAGCCGCCCCCGTCCCTGCGTTTGAAAACCAGCAGCAAACATAGCCGCCTTAGCTGCTGAGGCAGATCGCAACCATAGCCCAGCGTCATCGTTGGTAGAAGAGGTGACCGCCGCCACCACTACCGGCATAGCTAAGTCTGCGGCTAGCGATTCTGCATCTAACAGACTCATCTCAAGCGGCAATCTGTAGCCCAGCCCATGCTTACGCTCTAGAGGATAGCCGGCATCAATCAGTTGGCGTGCATAGTTGTTAATCGTCATACGGCTTACAGGTCCGTCAGTCGCTAACGATTCAGCCAAAGCGTCGCCGGAGCACCAACCAGCCCCGTCCAAAGCCAGCAGCAAACGCTGCAACTTGTCATTGCCAAGCATTTTCTAGTTCAACCATGGCAGCGAATAACGATTCTCTTCGCCACGCAATAATCGCTGTAAATTCGGCCGATGAGCGCCCAATACCAAAGCCGTCATCATCATGCAAAAAGCCATCACTGGCTTACCCGTTTCGGCATCGCCAGTAGCAATGGCCCAAACCGGCAACACCAACACGGCTATCGCACTCGCCAAACCAGAATAGCCACTTAGCAAAAACACCAGCAGCCATAGCAGCAGCAACCACGGTGCCACACTCGGCAGCAGCATTAGCAGCACCGCAAATGCCGTCGCCACACCTTTACCGCCTTTAAAGCGATGCAAAGGCGGCCAAATATGGCCCGCCACCAATGCCAATCCCAACAACAATAGATGACCATCGGCAACATCGACACCCAGCTGCGGTAATAACCACGGTGCCAACAGCAACATCAAAGCCGCTTTTGCCATATCCCAACACAGCACCAACAAGGCAAACCACTTACCGCGCACCCGCAAGGCATTACTGGCACCGGGGTTACCAGAGCCGTGCTCGCGCAAAGATTCACCGGGCCATAGCCGCGCCAACAACTCGGCGCCCAACACACCACCCAGCAACCAAGCCAAGACAAATGCAAGTGCTAGCATTGCAACCATCCCTTTCTATTATCTAAAGCTGCAGCCGTAGTTTCTTCCGGCGCTAGTAACGACAACACCGCTGTTGTCTTCGGTGCCGCATCCAAACAAACCGTTTTCTGCATTAAACGCCCGCCTCGAAATAGAGTCAGCTCCCAACTCGTCCCAGGAGCCGCGCTTAGGCATTGCTGCTGAATCCAGTCGGCAGAGACTCTAAAACCATTGATAGCCACTAAGCGATCTTTGACCGACAAACCCGCCTTATAGGCTGGACTGTCATTATCAACCCGCGTTAGCTCCAACTCGGTACCGACTGACTTCCACAAACAACCCAGCCATACACGCCACGGCTCAGCCTCAACACCGCCTTTGTCGGTTGCTGACGCGGCAGCGCGCCAATCTAGGCGAACAGCAAACTCAGCCAACAACTCAGCTAAGGGTAGATCTACTGTGCTGCGTAGTGCTAATTCGAAAAAGCCCTGCATTTCCGCAACCGTCGCAGGAGCACAATCAGCCAACATCGTTAATACGA
This sequence comes from Gammaproteobacteria bacterium, assembly GCA_030425645.1. Taxonomy (GTDB): domain Bacteria; phylum Pseudomonadota; class Gammaproteobacteria; order JAPPPA01; family JAPPPA01; genus JAPPPA01. Next base: position 8,444 of record JAUHZK010000008.1, read on the forward strand.
GGTTTTCTATGCCATCCTCTGGCACGGCCGTTAGCGGCAGGCCGTGACGCTGCCATAAGGCGCGCATCACATCATCTAGCGTCAACGCCCCAGCGCTTAAGAGTCGCAATTTCAAATCTAAGCACAGGGCCGCCAGTGCACCCTTGGCGTAATAACTAACAATGGCGTTTGGCGCATTAGCATCTTGCTGATAAAAACGTGTCCAGGTCGTAAAACTGGATTCAGTTAGCGACTGCCCTAGGCGGCCAGTGCCGCGGTAAACCCGGCTAATGATTTGCGCAAATGTGGTTAACCAGTCTTTGACGTTAATACAGTCCGCCTGCAGCACGGTTAGGTCATCGTAGTAAGAAGTGATGCCCTCAAATGCCCACAGCTGAACACTATAGTTTTCGCGCTGATAATCCGGCTGCTGAAAAGCCTCCGGAGTAATGCGTTTCACATTCCAGCTATGAAAATACTCATGACTGCAAAGGCCTAAAAACTGCTGATAAGAAGCATCGGCGGCAGCATCACTGGCGCCGCTAGGCAAATCCTTCTCTGCGCATACCAAGGCGGTGCTGTTGCGGTGCTCTAAGCCGCCGTAACCGGCTGGCGTCACATAGGTCAGAAACAAATAGCGTGAAAACGGTGCTGTGTTTGCCTGCGGTTCAAAACGCTGAATATGCTGCAAACAAATACGGCTCAGATCATCGGCCAAGCGTTGCTGATTGCAATCTACGGCAGCGTAACTGCCCGACAGCAGCATCACATGCGGCACCTCAGCCACATCAAAGCCTATCAACTCAAACTCACCAGCCTCTAGCGGATGATCGACCAGGGCGTGGTAATCATCCGCTTGAAAGCGGCCGAAGCCCCACTCTGGTGCCTCTAATACATCCAGCCCGGTCGCTAAGCGCCAATTGGCTAGCGCCGGATGTGATGGTGTTAGCACCTCAAGCTCGCAAGGCCAATGTTCGCGTCCGGCGACCCGCAAAAAACAAGCCGTACCATTCACGAAAGCGCGCTGCTCATCGAACCAAGCAGCCCTCACGGAGTCATCAAAAGCGTAAACCCGCATGTTGATGCACAGCGACTGATAAGCCTCTGTAATCACCCAGGTCGACTTATCTAGCATAGATAACTCACAAGCCGCACCATCCGCCTCAGCGGAGATGCCCACCACATGCTTGGCAAAGTCCCGAACCATATAACTACCGGGAATCCAAACCGGCAGTGAAAGCTGCTGACCAGCCTGTACATCCTCCAAGTACAACTTAACGGTTAGGTAGTGACCGTAGGGATCATCAAACGCTAACTGATAACGCAATACCGGCTCAGCAGAGGGCTCCTTAACAGCCGCTAACCAATAGGCGGACAATAAACTTGATTGCTTTTCTTGCATTTTGTTAAAACAGTAATTAATCTCGTTCGCAATTCGCTGCAGAATTACAAAAATAAAAACAATACCTTTCCTGGAGGAAAGAACAATCTCAAGGCTCCGTTTGGAGCCTTTTTTGTGCCCTGACCATAATCCTCGGTCATACCCAGACACTTCTCATTACACTTTCCCTTGGCAGTCACAATCCTGTGTGCTGTAATCTGCGCCTGCACAGAAAGCAAAAACCATAACAGGGAGATCGCTATGGGAACCAAAGTTAGCGTAAATTTAAACAAGACTTTTAACGTCGGCGCAGATATTGATCGCGTCTTCGATTTGTTGGCCAATGTACCTGAATCGGCCAGCCACTACCCGGGTGTAGAGAAATTAAATGACCAAGGCGATGGAGTCTACGAGTGGGTCATGGAAGAAATTGGCGCTGGCGGCTTTAGCCACCAAGTAATCTACGCCAGCAAATACGTTAGCGACCGCGACGCGGGCACCATTGAGTGGACCCCAGTGAGCGGCAATAGCGACGTTTCTGGTAACTGGAAATTAACCGCTGACGGTGACGGCACCAAATGCGAATTCACCGCCGCTGCCGATCTAGATGTACCAGTGCCACGCTTGCTAAAAGGCATGGTTAAGCCTGTTGTTGAACAGCAATTCGGCAGCCAGACTGACACCTACATCAACAACCTTAAAACTGCCCTAGCCTAAGGAGTTCACCGATGTCTGATTTACAAGCCGCATTCGAAGCCGCCGTTGATCAAGTTCAAAACGCACCAGCTGACGGCAGTTTTAAGCCAAGCAACGAATACAAACTCACTATGTATGCGCTATTTAAGCAAGCTACTGATGGCGATGTGTCTGGCAAAAAACCCGGCATGCTCGACGTAGTTGGCCGCGCCAAATACAGCGCCTGGGAAAAATTGAAAGGCACCAGCGCTGAAGACGCAATGCAGCAATACATTGCCGAAGTAGAAAAAGTGGCTGCCGATCACGGCTAAAACCCACTGCGCCAAAAACAATAAAGGCCGCTTAATGCGGCCTTTATTTTTGCTAGCCCTTTTTGCTAGCCATTCAATCTTTAGCGCACAGCCGCCGCGCCAATACCACGCGGATCACTGGCCGCGCTTAAGCCGCCATCATGCTGCAATACCACCTGCATATTGCCGTACCGACGGTTACGTTCTTTAAGTGGGTGGCCTAGAGCCTCCAGCCCCTGCAAAAGCTCTGCCGAAAAGCCCGTGTTTTCATAACTGATCACATCCGGTAAATACTGATGGTGATAACGCGGCACCGCCACCATACTTGCCGCTGTCGCCCCCTGGCCCCAGCCGTCATGCATATATTCCAATGCTGCCAACAACACCATACTAATAATGCGGCTGCCGCCGGGCGTGCCCAACACGGCAACCTCACCGTCTTTCTCGATAAAGCTTGGCGTCATGCTCGATAACATCCGCTTACCCGGCGCAATGCTATTGGCACGGCCGTGCACTAGACCGTAGCCATTGGGCTCACCCGGCTTCTTGGAAAAGTCATCCATTTCGTTATTTAGCAGCACGCCAGTGCCGGCGGGCATAAAGCCAGAACCAAAGGGAAAGTTAATCGACAAGGTCGCAGAAACACGATTCCCTGCCGCATCAACAACAGAAAAATGCGTAGTGTCGGTACCGGCGTAATCCTCAACCGTCACTGGCGGCAACGCCGTACTTGCCGTTGCTTGGCGCGGCGACAAACCCGGCACCCACTCCGCCGCATGTTCAACACTGGTTAAACGCTGCACCGGCACCGGCACAAAATCGGCATCACCCAAATACTGCGCGCGATCTCGGTAGGCGCGGCGCATGGCTTCGGCGATTAAATGCGTGCGTTCAACCGCACTAGCCTTATCCAGATTAAAAAAGCGCAGAATATTTAAGGTTTCGACCAAGGCCACACCACCAGAAGAAGGCGGCGGCGCGGAGATAATTTGATAGCCCCGATATTCACCACGGATAGGTTGGCGTTCTACCACCTGGTACTCAGCTAGGTCTTGTAGGCTCCAAATGCCATTCGCCGCTTGCACCCCGGCAACCAGCTTCTCGGCCACCACACCTTTATAAAAACCATCGTGCCCATGCTCTGCTAAGGCAGTCAGGGTTTTCGCCAAATCTGGCTGTCGAATCAGGTCACCCTCATTGGGTAATTGACCGGCGGGCAAAAATACTTCGGCCGCCGCAGCGGATTGCGCCATAACGGGCTGCCGCCAAGCCAAACGCTTTAATAAATGCGCGTCGGCAGCAAAACCCTGCTCCGCAGCTCGAATCGCCGGTTGCAGACTACGAACTAGAGGTAGCGCGCCGTAACGCTCAGCAATATGCGCAAGCGCTGCTGGCTGGCCGGGGATACCAGCAGCCAAGGCACCATCTAAAGACGCTTTGGGAATCACATTGTCCTGCGCATCTAAATACATAAATTCGGTGGCAGCTAACGGCGCTTTCTCACGGCCATCAACAAACACCTGCCGCTCCGGCTGTCCGTCTTTAGCGGCGACATGTAGCAACCAAAAACCACCGCCACCGATACCCGAGCCAGACGGCTCGACCACGGCCAAGGCAGCGGACACCGCCACCGCTGCATCAAAGGCGTTGCCGCCGGCAGCTAACACTTCGAAGCCGGCTTCCGTTGCCACCGGGTGGGCGCTAGCAATAGCTCCTAACTTCGGCTGGTTGGCAGCGGCCGAAAAACTTAGGCACAGCGCCGCCAAAAGACCAAAAGAACGCATTATTCCGCCCCCGTTAACAATTGGTACTTCGCCAATAACTGCGCTTCGGTTTCTGGGTGCGCGGGATCTTTAGGAATACAGTCCACCGGACAAATTTCAACGCACTGCGGTGTTTCAAAATGTCCCACGCATTCAGTGCACAGATTGGGATCAATCTCGTAAATCAGCTCACCTTGGTATATCGCTAGGTTCGGGCAAACCGGCTCGCAAACGTCGCAGTTAATACATTCGTCGGTAATTTTCAGCGACATAAGCGTTAGGCAAATTTTTCCGTTAATGCCGCGGCGATAGACGGATGTACTAGTGCAGAAACATCGCCACCATATTTGGCGATTTCACGCACTAAGCTAGAAGAAACATGGCCGTATTCCGGCGCTGGCGCCAACATCATGGTGTCGACATCAGCCGCCAAGTGGCGATTCATCTGCGCTAGCTGCATCTCATATTCAAAGTCTTTGACGGTACGCACACCACGCACCATGACTGCCACGCCTTGAGCCTGCATAAAACTGACGGTGAGGCCGTCGTAACCCAAGACACGGATATTCGCGGTGCCTTCCAGTGCACGCTCGGCAAAGGCAATGCGGTCTTCCAGACCAAACAAGGTGTTTTTGCTAGTGCTTTCTGCCACCGCCACTATCACTTCATCAAACATTGTCGCCGCCCGGCGAATCACATCGGTATGACCGTTGGTGATGGGGTCGAATGTTCCTGTATAGGCTGCAATGGTCATGGCGGTTCCTTCCCTTATTCGCTCGGTTGATAGCGTAATAGCATAAAGCGCACTTGCCCGGCTGTGCGCTGTTTTAGTAATTCAAAATGGTCCGGCAAGTCTAGTAAGGCATCTTTGACCGGTTGCTCGGTATAGATCAAAGCGCCTGCTTTGAGCCCTGACTCTGGCAACTGCTGCAACAGTGCCGCCCATAAATTGGCCGGGTATGGCGGATCCATAAACACAATATCGGCTCGCAAGCGGGTGCTTTTTAGCCAAGCCATGACCTCAGCTGTCACCAGCTGCGCCTCGGCCTTCAACAAACTGACATTTTGCTGCAGCGACTGGGTTAAGCGGCGGTCTTTTTCAACACATACCGCCTTGCTGGCACCTCGAGAAAGCGCCTCCAAACTCAAAGCGCCACTACCCGCAAACAAATCCAATACTTCAGCACCTGCAACATAAGGCTGCAGCCAATTAAAAACGGTTTCTCGCACCCGGTCGCCAGTAGGTCGAACCGTGGTGTCGTCGGCAAAATGCAAACGCCGGCCTCGCCATTGCCCGGCAATAATGCGAAAACTACCGGACTGTCTATGCGATGGCCGCCGAGTTGACCTTTTAACTGACATTTTCTGCTGTTAGCTGTAGCGAAGTGAGTGGTAGGATACCGCGAACCGGCCGTCCTTGCGCGGCCCACCCAGCATTATCTAACGCCCAAATGGGAACACCCAATGGGCGGTTTAATACGGTCTAATTGATGACACAAAAAAACGCTTTCTTTTTAGTTCGCTGGATTCGCGGACTACTCGCGCTTTTTGGCCGCCTATTTGGCGCCAGCTCCAAAGCAGCCCCTCAAGATTTTGATAGCAAACTAGAAGCCGGCATGGGCAAAAGCCGCAGCGGCTTTGTTGAACGCCTAGCCTCACTGGTGGGCGCCAGCAAAACCATCGACCGCAGCCTACTAGACGATATTGAAACCACCTTATTAACGGCTGACGTTGGCGTTGATGCCACCCGCCAAATCACCGACGAACTGACTGACGCGCTAAGCCGCAAAGAACTAAAAGACAGCGCCACCTTATGGGCACGCATTCGCAATAGCTTGCTCGGCATTTTAGAAAACAGCCAAACGCCATTAAGCCTACCCGAGAGCGACGAACAACCCAGCCCATTTGTAATTTTGATGGTTGGCGTTAACGGCGTTGGCAAAACCACCACTATCGGCAAGCTCGCCAAGCGTTTTCAAGATCAAGGCAAAAGCGTGATGCTAGCGGCAGGTGATACCTTCCGTGCCGCCGCGGTAGAGCAGTTAAAAACTTGGGGCGAACGTAACAACGTGCCCGTGGTTGCCCAAGGCACCGGTGCCGATTCCGCCTCCGTGATTTTCGACGCCCTATCATCAGCCAAAGCCAAAGGCATTGATGTAGTGCTGGCTGACACCGCCGGCCGCCTACACACCGCTGACAACTTGATGAGCGAGCTCGCCAAAATTCGTCGCGTGGTACAAAAGTTCGACCCTAGCGCACCGCATGAAACACTGCTGGTTGTCGACGCCGTAACCGGCCAAAACGCACTTAACCAAGCCACCGAATTCCATGAAACCGCCAAACTGAGCGGCGTTGTCGTTACCAAGCTAGATGGCACCGCCAAAGGTGGCGTGATCTTCGCTATTGCCAAACGACTAGGCTTGCCCATCCGCTTTGTCGGCGTTGGCGAAGGCATCGACGACCTTGGTGAATTTAAACCAGAAACCTTTGTTGACGCCCTGCTTGGCAAAGTCTCGGAAGAGTCAGTACAGTAAGCCGCATGATTGAGTTCCACCAAGTCAATAAACGCTACGAGAGCGGCCACCAAGCGCTGTCCAATCTCAGCTTTCAAATGAGCGCCAAAGAAATGGCGTTTTTGACTGGGCACTCCGGCGCCGGCAAAAGCACACTGCTCAAGCTAATTGCGCTGATTGAACGCGCCACCACCGGCAGCGTGGTGATTGGCGGCCAAAACCTAAACGCTATGGGCCGCGCCCATATCCCCTTTTTGCGCCGTAGCATTGGCTTGATTTTCCAAGACCACCAATTACTGCACGACCGCAGCGTGTTCGACAATGTTGCGCTGCCGCTGATTATTGCCGGCATGCCGCCGGGCAAAATCGCACCCTTGGTATTGGCAGCCTTAGAGAAAGTTGGCTTAGAGGGTCGTGACAAAGTCCGCCCGATTATGCTGTCTGGCGGTGAGCAACAACGCGTTGGCATTGCTCGTGCGCTCGTCGGTCGCCCCAAGGTACTACTGGCGGACGAACCCACTGGTAATTTGGACCCCGAATTGTCGCGCGAGATTATGCAGCTGTTTGTCGACTACCACTTAGAAGGCAACACCGTGCTAATCGCCACCCACGACTTGGACTTAGTCGCCAATATGGGCAAGCGTGTACTCACTCTTGAGGGCGGCAAATTGATGCAAGACATCCCCGCCGTTGGCGAGGTGACCCCGCAAGCAGAAGAAGAAACGGCGGTGAGTTATGAGTAAGCGACCTCGCGCCGGTGTTCGTGCCGCACCGCGCAAAACCACTAAGCGCCGCAGCAGCACTAAGCCCACACGCAGCAGCCGTAGCAAACCGCTATTAAAGATTCCGCGCGAGCGTTTTGATACTTGGGTCCTACGCCATATTCAGGTAATGACCGGCAGCCTCGGCCGCCTCACCAAACAACCCGTGGCTTCGTTGCTGACGGCGACGGTGATTGGCATTGCCCTTGCCCTACCGACCAGCATGTATCTATTGGTCGACAACGCCCGCGACATTGTCAGCCAGTGGCAATCACAGGGCGAGATTTGGCTATATATGAAGCCCAATGTTAGCGACCTACGCGCCAACCAAATTGCAGCCGAATTAGAGGCTAGACCCGACGTCGCCAGCACTCGACTCATTACCAAAGAACAGGCTAAGGCACTGTTTATTGAACACTCCAACCTAGGCTCGGCAATGGACTTGTTGGCAGAAAACCCACTGCCTGCCGCCATTGTTTTAACCCCTAGCGAACTCAATTCCGCGGTGGTCGACGGCATTCTCTGGCATGTACGAGAGATGCCACAGGTGGATTTAGCCAAAACGGATCGCGAATGGATAGAACGCCTGCAAGCGATTATTGATCTGGCGCGCACCTTTGTCTGGATTATTATTTTGGCGCTTTGTTTTGGAGTCACCATTATTGTTGGCAACACCATTCGCCTTGATATTGAAAACCACCGCCAAGAAATTATTGTCACCAAACTAGTCGGCGGCACAGACGGTTTTGTACGCCGTCCATTCTTATATGTCGGCTACTGGTACGGACTTGGCGGCGGCGTGATCGCGCTGATTTTTGTCGGTCTAGCCGTGGCCTTCTTGCAACAGCCGTTTAATCACGTTTTGGGCTTATTTGAAAGCCACTACCAATTAGCATGGTTGAGCCTAGCGGACTGCCTCGTGCTACTCGCTAGCGGCACCTTCTTGGGCTGGGTCGGTTCTTGGATTGGGGTTTCTAAGCACCTACGCGATATTGAACCGACTTAATGCTATAGCCACTAAACCCACCAAAAACACGAAAGCTTCAATTCAAATTTTTCGTGATTTTCGCGAGGTTCGTGGCTATAAGCACTAACGCATTTTAGCCATAACAGCTGCCGTATCTGGCCGCACACCACGCCAAATGACAAAGGCCTCAGCGGCTTGCTCAACCAACATACCCAAACCGTCGTGCAGACGTGTGGCGCCCTGCTCCGCGCACCACTTAAGGAACGCCGTGGGTTCTTGGCTATACATCATGTCGTAGCAAACGGTATCGGCGGCAATCACGCCGGGGTTAATCGGCGGCACGTCACCAGCCAAACTCGCGGCAGTGGCATTAATAATCACATCAAAGGGTTTGTCTTTCAGCTCATCAAAGCCGGTGCCACAGGTAAAACCGCAATCACCAAATTCGCGCGCCAGTTGCACACCTTTTTCCTTGGTACGGTTACTCACAATCAGTTTGGCGGTGCCGGCTGCTAACAAGGGCTGCATGACGCCTTTGGCGGCGCCACCGGCACCTAATAGCAATACGCGTTTGTCTTTTAGCTCAACACCGATATTGACCGTTAAGTCTCGTAGCAGGCCCAAGCCATCGGTGTTATGACCTTTTAACTTGCCGTCGTCCAGCAACTCAATGGTATTCACTGCGCCGGCACGCTCGGCCAAGTCGGATAATTCATCAACTAGCTCATAAGCATCATGTTTAAACGGCACGGTGACATTAGCGCCCTGGCCGCCATCCTCTAGAAACTGCTGTATCGCTGTGGCAAAACCATCAAGTTCAGCTAAACGTTTTTCATAGCTGATGGCTTGGCCGGTTTGGGCGGCAAAGGCATGGTGGATATCCGGAGATTTGGAATGCGCGATAGGGTTGCCGAAAACGGCATATAAATCAGTCATAAAGATGCGGAAACATTGCTTGCATGGTATTTTTTGAATGATGCAGGAGACCACAAAAATTACAAGCCCCAAAAGCACGAGCGAAGCGCTGCAATCTGTCAGCGCGGCTGAGAACACGCCGATTTATCACACCTCAACAATCGGCTTGTTCCGCGGCCTTATCGACTATTGCCGGCAGCATAAGATTCCGATCGAACCGGTTTTGGCCGAAGCTGGCTTGGAAGAAGCCGATCTGGCCAATGTCGACAACCGCATTCCACTGGAACGCCATCAGGCAGCTGTGCACAAAGCCTCTGAGCTATCAGGCGACCCGGATTTTGCCATTCATACCGGTGAGGCAATCAAACCCGGGCATTACGGCATTGTTGGGCTTGTCGCCATGAGCTGCGAAAAAGCGGGCGAGCTTTTGGAGCTACATATTCGCTATCAAAGTCTCGTTGCCGATGGCGTCGATGTCGAATACATCAAAACCGATGATGGCGTAGAGCTGCGTATTCACCCCAAGCTAGAGATATTGCAAAACAGTCGCATCCACCAAGAAGGCTCACTTTCCTCTTGGATTTCTTTGGCGCGCTGGATTACCGGCCTAAAGGATCACTATCCGCTGCGGGTCAATTTCACCACCGACAAACCAGAGAACACCAACGAGCTACACCGTGTACTAGGTGACAATATATTTTGGAACCAACCCGTCGCGGGCGGCATTTTTGCTGCCGAACTGATGGAGCACCCGCTACCGCAGTCCAATCCCACCTTACGCCGGCAGCTAGAATCCGAAGCCGAAAAACAACTAATCGCAGCTGGCGGCGCACAATTCGATCCATTGCTACAACAAGTTCAGAGCCGCATCGCCAAATCATTGGCAGATGGTGTGCCTGATATCGAGCAGGTATCCAGCACCCTAAATCTGTCCACCCGCGCGCTGCAACGTAAATTAAGCGACCTTAATACCAGCTTCAGCCAAATGCTCGACAACACACGTCGAGAGTTGGCGATGAGCTATATCCGCCAAACCCATATTTCCTTAACCGAAATTGCCTTTCTACTTGGTTTTTCAGAGCAAAGTGCTTTTAACCGCGCTTTTAAACGTTGGACTGAGCAGTCCCCCAGCGCCTACCGCAAAAGCCTAGCCGCAGATTAGCGGTATCTAAGGTCAACTTTTCTGGCGTGCATGATCAAGCTTGATTCCGCCGCGGCACACAGAATGAGCTCGACATTCAGAACAACGGGGAGCACCCCATGTACGTATTCGAACAATCTTTACTGATCGCCATTCCAGCATTCTCACTCTTAATGCTGGTGGAATATCTATACGGCCTTTGGAAAGGTAATAACACTTACGCGAATAAAAGCGACGCCATCTCAAGCTTGCTCTCAGGCCTGACCTTTATTATTTCCAACACCATTGGTTTTGGTGTGTTGGTGATTTCTTATGACTGGCTACAAAGCCACATCGCCTTAACCAGCGTAGACAGCAGCCAATGGTGGGTTTGGGTGGCAACTTTTATCGCTATGGATTTTGCCGGTTACTGGATGCACCGCTGGGCGCATGAAAACGGCTTCCTCTGGAGCATGCATGTTATTCACCACAGCAGCGAACACTTCAACCTGCCGGTAGCGCTTCGGCAAAATGCCTTTAAATGGCTTAGCTATCGCCCGTTGATGATGTTTCCCATCGCCCTAATCGGCGTACCGGTTGAGGTTATCGCCATTCTCGCTCCCATCCATTACTTTATGCAGTACTGGTACCACACGGCCCATATCGGAAAATTTTCTGGTGTGTGGGGCTGGCTAGAGAAAATCATCGTTACACCGTCTCAGCACCGTGTTCACCACGCCATTAACGACATCTATATCGACAAAAACTACGGCAATATTTTTAGCGTTTGGGACCGCTGGTTTGGCACTTTTCAAGAAGAGTTAGACGAAGAGCCTTGCGTGTACGGCTGCCTTGGCCCGGTACGCACCTGGGACCCAATGAAAATTGAGCTGCGTTATATCGGCAAGATGTTGCGCGACGCGGTATTCACCAAACACTGGGGCGACAAAATTCGGGTTTTTACCGCTCATACCGGCTGGCGCCCTGACGATGTCGCCGCACGCTGGCCCGGCCCTTTTGTAGACGACTACAAAAACTTTGAACGCTACCAACCGTCGGTACCCAGTTGGTTAGAGTGGTGGGGATTTACCGAGCTGCTCTCGATTGTTGCCGCAGCACTGTATCTATTCGCCAATATGGCCAGCATCGCGCCGGATAGCTTTCTGCTGTTTAGCTTTGTCGCCATCGCTTTGCTTAGCATTCAAAGCCTCGCGGCGTTATTAGAAGGTCGTTGCGGCTGGGTAGGTGCTATTGCCCGCGTATCAGTGATGGCGGCAGTAGTGGTACAAACAGGCAGTTTATATGGCCTAGCCAATGGCGCTGTCGCCGGCGTTGGCATTTATGTTGCGATTAGCCTAGCTGTACGCCTGCAGCGGCAACTAGCATTAATGCCATCACGGCAGCCAGCGGTAAACGCCCAAATCAACGCGTCCACGTAGATCGAATTCAACACCTTCAGCCTCCAGCAGTTTTTGCTGGAGGTTTTCACGCTCACCCGCTTCATTACGAACACTGACCTCGCCTTTGGCGTTTAAAACCCGCCACCAAGGAATCTGATGTTGCTTGCCTCGTAAGGCAGCTAAAGCGTATCCCACCTGCCTAGCGGCACGCGGCATTTCCGCCATCTCTGCCACTTGCCCATAACTACAGACTTTACCGGCCGGAATAGCCGCCACCACGGTATAAATACGGGCGTAAGAATCAGACACTAACGGCCTTGTTTAGCCCGGCGTTTACGCTGAGTCGGGGTTTGGCCCGAGCGCTGCCTAACCGGCTTTTTGATGGTTTTCCGAGGCAACACCAACCACAAAGCATGGAACATACCCGGCACAAAAAATAACAAGGTTAATACTAGGTTGATGTAAAAATGCTGAGTCACCCCCACCTTCCAATACGCGGCCAACGGCGGTATTAAAAACGCGACTACAAACTTCACTAAATCATCTTCGGCTTTATTCATTTGGTCTCACCCACTATTCATTTTTCTACCGCTTGTTATACCGTAATCAAGCAACTAGAAAAATCCCTCTTGCACACATAAAGTGACTCACTACAGGAGAGACATCATGAATAAGAAAATCACTTACGGCCTAATGCTAATCATTGTCGCGGGTTATACCGCTTACGTTATCGCCACCGACGGTTATCTATCGATCGTGCATGCTGGCATGGCTAGCGCCGGTGCATTGCAAATCACGCTGGATTTAGTCGCCGCGCTGCTACTGGTGGTGGCTTGGATCTACCAAGATGCGAAAGCTCAGCAACGCAATCCATGGCCTTGGATTGCCGCAACCTGCGTGGTTGGCACCTCAGCACCATTGGCTTATTTATTCATGCGTGAACTAAAAAATCAGCAGGCATAAAAAAAGCGCCCCAAGAAAACTCTTGGAGCGCCTTATCTGGAGCTGCTAGTGACTAACCTTTCTGCTTAGTCAAAATCAGCCATAGCGCATGCAAAATACCTGGGAAGTAGCCAAACAGGGTCAGCACGATATTGAGGAAGAAATGCAGGCTAACGCCCACTTGCAAGTAAGCCGCAACCGGCGGCAATAGAATTGCAATGATAATACGTAGTAAATCTTGATCGCTTTGTTTGGCCATATCCAAATCCTTACATTCGCTGTGAACAAAAATGTCGCGCTATGATGCGCCTAAGCTCATTCTAATCTTATTGGTGACAACATGCTGACGATTCATCACCTGAACAATTCACGTTCACAACGCATCCTCTGGTTTTTAGAGGAGCTAAAAGCTGAAAGCAGCGACAGCAAACCGTTCGACTACCAGATCAAATACTACCAACGCGACAGCAAAACCATGCTCGCGCCAGACGAGCTCAAACAAATTCACCCATTGGGCAAGTCGCCAGTCATTACCGACGGCGACCTCACCATTGCCGAAACCGGTGCCATTATTGAATATTTAGTGGATACCTATGCTGACCATCACTGGCGTCCGCAACGTGGCACTCAGGCACGTAACGACTACAACTATTGGATTCACGCAGCCGAGGGCACTTACGCTCCCTACCTAGTAATGAAGCTGGTATTTAGCAAACTCACTCAACCACCTGTACCGTTTGTTATTCGGCCAATTACCAAAAGCATTAATGCGCAGGTCAACAAACAGTTTATCGACCCCAATATCCAGCGCGGCTTGGAGCATTTGGAGAACACTTTGGCAGGCCAAAACTGGCTACTAGGAGACGCCCTCACCGCCGCCGACATTATGATGAGCTTTGTAGTTGAGGGTTCAGCCGCAAGAATCGGTTTAGAAAAAAACTATCCCAACATCCATGCCTATAAAACCCGCTTCCAAAGCCGTGCGGCTTATAAGCTAGGTTTAGAAAAAGGCGGCCCCTACCAACTGGGCCTATAAAACGAGGCAAAGCCAATGCAACTAGACACCCCACAACAACTCAGCAAGACCACCATCATTCTGCACTGGGTGGTCGGACTTTCCATGATTGGCCTACTAGCCGTTGGCCAAGTGATGGAGATTTTCGAGCTTTATAGCCTGTACCCCATCCATAAAGCCCTTGGTTTTCTGATTTTCTTTGTGATCCTAGCGCGTGTGGTGTGGCGGTTTAAAAACGGCTGGCCAACACCGGTTTCGCAATATCAACGCCATGAACAAATTCTGTCAAAGCTAGTGCATTGGGTACTCATTATTGGCACCATACTGATGCCAATCTCCGGTTTTCTGATGTCCGCCGTGGGCGGTCATGGCGTCGATGTATTTGGTTGGGAAGTGGTCGCCAGAAACCCTGACCCCGTGAACGCTGGCAAGGTGATTGCGCATAACGCTGACATTGCCGGTACCGCGCATACCCTGCATGGCATTATCGGCAAAATCATGATGGGCGCGGTGGCGCTGCATATTGCCGGCGCTCTCAAACACCATATTGCCGACAAGGACAACACCCTGCGTCGTATGCTTGGCAAGGCCGTATAAACGCTTATGCCAAACCCGAGCTACGGCACCCTTGATGCCTCCTACCAAGCCGCAGGCCAGCTTGCGGGCATCACGGCCTTGGTCGATGCCTTTTACGGCTATATGGAAACGCTACCGGAAGCGGCCAAGATTCGAGCCATGCACCCGCAAGACTTGGCCGAATCACGCCGCAAGCTAAGCTATTTCCTCTCAGGCTGGCTTGGCGGCCCTAAGCTTTACGCCGAACATTACGGCGGCATTCGCATCCCGCTGTTTCACAAGCCCTTCCCCATCGGCGACGCTGAACGCGACGCTTGGTTGCTGTGCATGCAAAAGGCCATTGCCGAGCAACCCTATACCGATGATTTCAAAGAATATTTGCTGACACAGCTGCGCGTGCCCGCCGAACGCATCCGGCAAGTCAACGTCACCCAGCAGCGCTAGTTAGCACCACTAGCCCGCAAATGGCACTCGGCGATATACCAGAGACTGAGTGCATTAATGCCTTGCTTAGCGATCTCCGCTTCGGCCTCAGTGCGACTCTTATAACGACCTAAGCAACCATTACGGTAAGTCTTGGCATCACGGTAAATCACCGTCGTCGCCTCATCTGCTTGCGCCTGTAATTCTGGATACAACTGCTGCACTACTGAATTAGACATAAACAGTTCGGCTGACTCTGCCGCCGCCTCTGTGGCCATCTGTAAGGCAAATGCAGCGCAATACGCAGCCGGCTTGGCGGTAATCAGCCGGCACTGGTCGCCACCACCTTCTTCTTCGTTATCCGTTATCACTACCAGATGTCCAACGGCATACTCGTGCGCAGCGATGCTATAGCCAAACACATATTCGCAGCACAAAGCCTCGGCTTCTGCCGGGATCTCATCGGCCGCTAGTTCCAGCAGCTCAAAGTCATTTAGGTCAATCGCCTGCACGTCAGCCAGCGTGTAACTCATGTTTTCTACTCTTAGGAAATAGTGACAATCACTTGGCGTTGATGCGGCGCCGTGCGGTGCTCCCACAAATACAGGCCCTGCCAAGTACCAGTGGCTAATTTTCCGGCCGTAATCGGCAGCGTAATTGAAGACTGCGTTAAGGCCGTGCGGATATGCGCTGGCATATCGTCAGGGCCTTCGGCGGTATGAATAAACAGGCGGTCGCCGTCCGGAACCAAGCGCGCAAAAAAGGCTTCTAGATCAGTTTGTACGTCGCGGTCCCAGTTCTCGTTCAGCAATAAACTAGCACTGGTATGCGGCACAAACACATGGCAGAGCCCAGTTTCAACATCGCTTTGGTAAACCAAGGCCTGCAGACGCTCGGTAATATCTAGCAACTGCCGACCAGAGGTTTTAATGCTCAGCGTTTGCTGCAACACAGCCATTAGCTACGACTAAGCTTGCGACAAGTGTTGCGCGACCTGTTTGGCGTAGTAAGTCAAAATGGCATCGCAGCCTGCGCGTTTAAAGCACATCAAGGCTTCCATCACCACTTGCTCTTCTTCTAACCAACCGTTTTCACTGGCGGCTTTGAGCATCGCGTACTCACCACTCACTTGGTAAGCAAAGGTCGGCACGCCAAAGGTTTCTTTCACCCGGGTCACGATATCTAGGTAAGGCATACCGGGCTTCACCATCACCATATCGGCGCCTTCTTGTAGATCCAGTTCCACTTCGCGCATGGCTTCGTCGCTATTGGCCGGGTCCATTTGATATTGCTTTTTATCGGCTTTACCGAGGTTAGCAGCCGAGCCAACCGCATCACGAAACGGGCCATAGAAGCTACTGGCGTATTTAGCGGCATAGGACAAAATGGCGGTATTGCTATAACCATTGCCTTCCAAGGCTTCGCGAATAGCGCCAATGCGGCCGTCCATCATGTCCGACGGCGAGACAATGTCAGCACCGGCAGCGGCATGACTCAGCGCCTGCTGTACCAAGGCTTCTACGGTTTCATCGTTGAGTACATAACCCTCTTCATCAATCAGGCCATCTTGGCCGTGGCTGGTATAAGGGTCCAAGGCTACATCGGTAATCACACCAATATCCGGAACGCCGACCTTTAGCGCCCGCACGGCGCGCTGCACCAGGCCGTCATCGCTCCAGGCTTCAGCCGCGTCGAGTGACTTTTTGTCGGCATCTACTACCGGGAATAACACAATCGCCGGAATACCCAGCTCACTCGCCTGCTCGGCTTCAATCAATAATTGATCGATGCTCAAACGCTCAACGCCGGGCATCGATGGCACCGCTTCGCGGCGGTTATCACCTTCGGTAATAAAGATCGGCCAGATCAAATCACTGGCGCTAAGGCTGTTTTCACGAACCAAGCGGCGGCTAAATTCGGTGCGACGATTGCGGCGTAAACGGGTAGCTGGAAATGTCATAGCGAATGTTTTTTTATAAGGTTTTATAAACTTCGGCGCCCTGCGCTAAAAACTCTTTCGACTTCTGCGCCATGCCTTCTTCCGCTTCCTGCTTGGCAGCAAAATCACGCACATCTTGGGTGATCTTCATAGAGCAGAAATTCGGCCCACACATGGAGCAGAAATGCGCCACTTTATGAGCTTCTTTAGGCATGGTTTCATCGTGAAATTCACGCGCTTTGTCTGGGTCTAGCGAGAGGTTAAATTGATCTTCCCAACGGAATTCAAAACGCGCCTTCGACAAAGCGTTGTCACGCACCTGCGCCCCGGGGAAACCCTTGGCCAAGTCGGCGGCATGCGCGGCGAGCTTGTAGGTAATGATGCCTTCACGCACATCATCACGGTTCGGCAAGCCTAGGTGTTCTTTGGGCGTTACATAACAAAGCATGGCGGTGCCATACCAACCAATTTGCGCAGCGCCAATACCGCTGGTGATGTGGTCGTAGGCCGGGGCGATATCGGTTGTTAGCGGCCCGAGCGTGTAGAACGGCGCCTCATAGCAGCTTTCTAGCTGCTCGGTCATATTCACCTTAATGCGCTGCATCGGCACATGACCGGGACCTTCAATCATCACTTGTACATCATGTTCCCAAGCGATCTTGGTTAGCTCACCCAGCGTCCGCAATTCACCAAACTGCGCTTCGTCATTGCTGTCAGCCACGCAGCCGGGGCGCAAGCCGTCACCTAAGGAGAAGCTAACGTCGTACTTCTTCATAATTTCGCAGATGTCAGCGAAGTGGGTATATAAGAAATTCTCTTGGTGATGCGCCAAGCACCACTTGGCCATAATCGAACCACCACGCGAAACGATGCCGGTTAAACGCTTAGCGGTTAGCGGCACATACTGCAGCAACACACCGGCGTGAATGGTGAAGTAATCAACGCCTTGCTCGGCTTGTTCAATCAGGGTGTCGCGAAAGATTTCCCAAGTCAGATCTTCGGCTTTGCCGTCTACTTTTTCTAAGGCTTGGTAAATCGGCACAGTACCAATCGGCACCGGCGAGTTACGAATAATCCACTCGCGGGTTTCATGGATGTTTTTGCCGGTCGACAAATCCATTACCGTGTCGCCACCCCAGCGGGTAGACCAGACTAGTTTTTCTACTTCTTCGGCAATACCTGAAGACACCGCCGAGTTGCCGATATTGGCGTTAATTTTGACGCGGAAATTGCGGCCAATAATCATCGGCTCGCATTCAGGGTGATTAATATTGGCCGGGATAATGGCACGGCCTTCGGCCACTTCTTTGCGCACAAACTCAGGCGTAATTTCATTCGGTAAATTTGCACCGAAGTCTTCGCCCGGGTGCTGTTTCAAAATACCCGCTTCTTCGTAAGTTTCGCGCAGCTCTTGTAAGCGGCAGTTCTCACGAATGGCGATATATTCCATTTCCGGCGTCACAATACCTTGGCGGGCGTAATGCATTTGGCTGACGTTCTGGCCGGGCTTCGCTTCGCGTGGTTTACGTAAATGCGCAAAACGTAGGGTATCCAAACTCTCATCACCTAAACGGCTTTGGCCAAATTCAGACGTGGGGCCCTCTAGTTCCACTGTGTCGTTACGCTCATTAATCCAAGCTTCACGCACTGGCGGCAAGCCACTCAGCAGATCAATCTCCACATCCGGATCGGTATACACGCCAGAGGTGTCGTAAACCGTGATCGCAGGGTTGGCGATCGACATCCCCTTAGTGGCTTCAGAACCACCTTCGGGGCCCATATGCAGAGGCGTGCGCGTTTGCTCAATTTCACGCATCGGCACGCGGATGTCCGGGCGCGAGCCCTCGACATAAATCTTTTTCGAGCCGGTAAACGGTTTTGTGACTTCTTCGCTCAGCTGAGCGGTTTTGTCGAGCAGGTCTTGAGAAAGAATTTCTTTAGTCGGAGCATTCATTAGCAGGAGTCTTAAGCGGTAGCTTTGGTATAGTCATGACAAGTTTAAGTAACGGGGCAATATTACCCCGCCAAGCCCGACCCTGCAGAGAAACCATGCTTGAAATTAGCGTTACTGAATTAAAAGACAAATTAGATGCCGGTGAGAACCTGCAACTGATTGATGTCAGAGAAACTTGGGAATTGGAAATTTGCCAGCTAGATGGCATCAAAAACCTACCCATGACTGAAATTGCCGGCCGTGTCGAAGAAGTTGAAAAAAACATCGAAACCATCGTTATTTGTCACCACGGCGGCCGTAGCATGCAAGTGGCCATGTGGTTAGAACAACAAGGCCTTGATGAAATGACTAACCTAGCTGGCGGCATGGACGCTTGGGCCAACATTATTGATCCTTCAATGGATCGCTATTAACTCTGAGAGCTAACCCATGCGCTTTTCTTCTTTTCTGCTTACTGCCGCACTCCTGAGCAGCGCCAATGCACAAGCCAATGCGCTGCTAGAGGTTTACCATTCGGCGCGCCAAACTGACCCAACCTATCAAGCCGCGCTAGCCGAAGCCGCTGCCAATAGTGAAACCAAAAAACAGGCGATCGGAGCGCTGCTGCCGCAGCTCAACTCCAGCGCCTATATCAACTCCACTGACCGCGATGCGACGCCGGCTGACCCAAGCAACCCAGCCTCTGCCAGTTTCAACCCCAGTGGCAGCTTCGACACTCAAGGCTATAGCGTCATCCTTACCCAGAGCATTGTGCGCTTTGATCAGTTTGCCTCTTTAGCCATCGGCTCTCTCACGGCCAAACAAGCAGAAGTAGATGTGCTGCTAGCCGAGCAGGAATTAGTCGCTCGCGCGGCGGAAGCCTACTTTGCCTTCCTAGCTGCCAAAACCGACCTAGCCACCGCCAAAGCAGAACGTGATGCCATTAACAGCCAGCTAGAGCAGGCGCAAAAACGTTTTGAAGTAGGCCTTATTGCCAGTGTTGATGTTCAAGAAGCACAAGCTAGTTTCGACTTAGCTGATGCCCAGTTGATTGCCGCCGAACAGGCGCTAGAAAACGCTAAGGACATCATGCGCGAGATCGCCGGACAGCAGATTGATGACCTACCTGACCTGAAAGCCAATATCCCCATGCAAGCACCCGCCGGTGACGACCAAAGCTGGGTTGAACGGGCCATGACTAACAACCCACAGCTAGTGCGTTCAAAGCTAGGCGTGGCCATTGCCGACAAGAACATTGCCGCGCAACGTGCCGGACATTTACCGGCGCTAAGCGCACAGGCCGAATATGCTTATCGTGATACGACTGACTTCGGCACCTCAGGCGCGGAGACCACCGACACACTTCTTAGCCTACAACTGAGCTTGCCTTTGTTTAGCGGCGGCAGCACCCAATCCAAAGTGCGCCAAGCTAGCCAACAGAAATTACAAGCGGAACATCTTGCTGAGCAAGCGCGCCGCAGCGTTGAACGTGAAACACGCGCTGCTTACCGCAGCATGGTCAGCGCCATTCGCCGTGTGCAAGCTTTGGAGCAGGCGGTGCAATCTAACCAAACCGCATTAGAAGCCACGCAGGCCGGTTACGACGTCGGCACTCGCACTAGCGTTGATGTATTGAATGCACGTAGCGGTTTATTCCGCGCCCAGCGTGATTACGCTAAATCACGTTACGACTATGCGCTAAGCCTGATTCGCCTCTACCGCGCCGAAGGCACGCTGGGCCCGAATCATTTGGTGGTTTTGAATGGCTGGTTGGAAAGCTCACTGTCGGATGCAGCGGCTAACCTACAATAGCGCTAGCTAATTAAGTCGAGGGTGCGTTTTAAAGCGCCTCGATTAGCGGCCAAGAAACGGCTCGCTTTTTTAATCAAACGCTGACGTTGTTTGTCGCTGGTTAATAGCGTTAAACATTGCACCGTCAGCGCATGTTCATCAGCTGCTTGTAGCAAAGCGCCCTCTTCCACTAAGGCCTCGGCAATCGGCTGCTCATGCAAATGCGGACCGACCACGACCGCCGTCTCCGTTAACGCCGGTTCTAAAACATTATGGCCACCTATTGGCGCCAAGCTGCCGCCAACAAACGCCACCTCGGCCACCGCATAAAAGTTCAGCAATTCGCCGAGGGTGTCGGCCAAGTAGACTTGAACACTGGCATCGCAAGACATGCCTTGCGAGCGACGAGCGATAATAAAACCTGCCTCAACCAAACTTTCTGCTACCGCGTCAAAACGGTTCTGATGGCGCGGCGCAATCACTAGTAACAAGTTGGGAATTTGTTCGCGCAGTATTTTGGCCGATTCGGCAATCGCCGCTTCTTCGCCCTCATGCGTACTGGCCGCTAACAACACGGTGCGGCCTTCAAATTCCGCCGCCAAGGCTTGGCGTTTTTCTTCAAAGCCAGCGGGCAGCGCCAGATCAAACTTAATATTGCCAGTCACCACCACCTTATCTGCCGGCGCACCCAAACTTTCAAAACGCTGTTTGTCGGCTTCGGTTTGGGTAGCAATCACTCGCACTGGTTCTAATACTCGGGTCAGCAGTTTGGCTGACATAAACCGCTGATAACCCGCCACTGAGTTGTCGGTGAGGCGAGCACTGGCATAGCTGACATCAATGCCGCGCTGATGGCAGGCGGCTAATAAATTCGGCCACAGCTCGGTTTCCAACACCACCAAGCGTTGCGGTTGGGCTTTTTTCAAGAAGCGCTTAACGGCGCCCGGCCAGTCTATTGGCAGATAACAATGCTGCACCCGCTCACCGTATTGCTGCTGCACATAGCCAGAACCCGCCGGCGTGACCGTGGTAATCAATAAGCGTTGATCGCGGCTTAATAGGCTGTCGATTAGCGGCTTAGCTGCGACTAGCTCACCTAAGGAGGCACCGTGGATCCAATAATCCGCACCCGGAGTAACTCGCACCAAGCCGAGGCGCTCGCCCCAGCGTTGCCGATAGCCAGCCTCATTGCGGCCACGCAACCACAGCCACAGCCAAACGGCCGGAGATAACAGCGCCAGCAGTAAGCGATAGCGCAACATGGAAACGCGTTATTTGCCGCCGCTGAGAATGCGTTCCACCATCGTGGTGGTGGAATAACCAGCGAGGAATTGCAGCACTTCGACCTGGCCGCCATTGGCAATCACAGTATCGGCACCAACAATTTCGTCCGGCTTATAGTCGCCGCCCTTCACCAATACGTCCGGCAGCAGCTCAGCAATAATCTCGGCTGGCGTGTCTTCACCAAATGGCACCACCCAATCAACACTGGCCAAACCGGCCAATACCGCCATACGCTGTGTGGTGTCATTAATCGGCCGCGTTGGGCCTTTTAAGCGACTCACAGAATCACTGGTATTGACCGCTACAATCAGGCGATCACCCAAGCTCTTAGCCTGTTCTAAATAGGCCACATGGCCCGGATGCAATAAATCGAAACAGCCATTAGTAAAGACCACTCGTTCGCCATGCGCGCGGGCGTCTTCAATCTTTTCTACTAGCTCCTCTTTAGAGACCACCCCGTTCGGGCTACCCCAGGTTTTATGGGCCGCTCGGCGTAGCTGTGCGGGCGTGACTTGTACGGCACCAATTTTGGCCACAGCAACGCTGGCCGCCAAATTGGCAAAACGCACCGCGTCTTTTACCGGCACATTGGCTGACATGCCCGCCGCCAAGGTACCAATCACCGTGTCACCGGCACCGGTTACATCAAAAACATCTTGCGCGTGGGTAGGAATATGCAGCGGCTTTTCAGTTGGCTGCACTAGGCTCATGCCTTCTTCGCTGCGCGTCACTAGCAACATATCTAGGCCGCAATCAGCCACCAATTGCTCAGCTTTAGCGACAATGCTTTCGTCACCACCGGCCGGGCCAACCACAGCTTCAAACTCACCACGGTTAGGCGTTAACAGCGTCGCACCACGGTACTTCTCAAAATCGCTGCCTTTAGGGTCAACCAAAATAGCCATGCCAGCGGCGCGCGCGGCCTCAATATATGGCTGCGGATCACCCAATACGCCTTTGGCGTAGTCAGACAAAACCACCAGATTGTATTTCGGCAATACCTGCTTAAAGCTCTCGAGCATGGCCTCGTGCGGCACTGGCATCGCCGTATCTTCAAAATCAATCCGCACCAGCTGTTGGTTACGGCTTAAGACCCGCAGTTTTACCGTAGTCGGATAACCCTGCACACGCTGCAAATGCGCCTTAACGCCCTGCTCCGCCAAAAATGCTTCGAGCTCATCGGCGGCACGATCGGCACCCACCGCACCCATCAAACCAACTTGCCCACCCAGCGCAGCAATATTGGCGGCGACGTTACCGGCACCACCCAAACAATCACGCTCTTTGCCATGCAGCACCACCGGCACCGGCGCTTCTGGCGACACTCGGCTAGTGGAGCCGCTCCAGTAGCGGTCTAACATCACATCGCCCAAAACAAGGACTTTGGCGCTGGAATAATCAGGAATAGAAGTGCGGCTGCTCATTAAAGTTATCTTGGCTTATGTTGTTGTATAGAAACTAAGGCTTAGAATAGCAGCCTGTTATTGTTACAAGCCACCCATAAGCGATAGATTCATCAATGTCCCGACCGCGTTTTTCTGCTGCCTTGCTAAAGCCTAAACACTGGGGCATTTGGTTTCTATTTGGATTGCTTTGGCTGGTAGTACAAATGCCGCAGTCTGTGCGCATGGCGTTTGGTACTGGCGTTGGTAAATTAGCTTGGAACCTGAAGTCACGTCGGCATATCACCGAGGTTAATATCCGCCTTGCTTATCCCGATTTATCCGCGGCCGAGCAAGAACAATTGGCGCGTGACCATTTAATCGCCGTTGGCCGTGGTTTTATTGAAATGGCCATGTGCTGGTGGCTAGCGGAATGGCGTTGCCGCGGCCTAGTGGAATACCAAGGCAAAGAACATTTAGAAGCCGCGCTAAAAGAAGGCGGCGTGATTATGCTGAGCGCGCACTTTACGCCACTCGAATTTAGCGGCCGCCTATTAGCGCTAGAACACGACATTGCCGCCATGTTCCGCCCTAGCGAGAACGAAGTGCTGAATTGGGCTTGGTCCAAATTCCGTGGCAAGGTCGCCAAACACGCCATCCCACGTGACGACGTACGCGGCATGATTAAACGCCTTAAAGAAGGCTACCCCGTTTGGTACGCCGCCGACCAAGCCACAGCCTTTAAATACACCGCCACCGTGCCATTTATGGGCGAACCGGCACTAACCAATACCTCTACCAGCCGTTTTGCCAAACTTGGCAAAGCCAAGGTGGTGCCGTTCTTTGTGCACCGTCGTGCTGATAACAAAAAATACATCCTCAAATTCGGCGAAGCCTTGGACAACTACCCTAGCGGCAACGATGCGGCCGACGCTATCCGCATGAACCAGCTAATTGAGAAAGCCATTGAAGATGCGCCGGAACAATATTTTTGGCTGCATCGACGCTACAAAAACCGCGACGGTTTAGCTGACCCTTATTAGTGGCCCCTTGTTAGCGACCCCTTGTTAGCGACCCACTATTAGCGACCTATCACTAACGGCCAGTACTGCGCGTACTCTCACGCGCGCTTTTTAAGAAAGCACTAATCACCGGTCGGCCTTGGTCTTCTTGGCGCGAGACCACACCAATGGCTAAAGCCTGATTATCAATATCGGCACTGATCACATTCACTTGGTCGGCATGAATACTGTCTTCCAATACCAAACGCGGCACAACAGCGACACCAAGCCCAAGTGAAACCATACTCACAATCGCCTCATTACCGCTTACCTGCGCCGATATATTGGGTTTAACGCCATAACCTTTTAGCCAGGCTACGCTGCGGTCACGTACCAAACCGCGCTCTTGCAAAATAAACGGTAGCGCCGACCACCAACCGGCGGACTGCGTGCTTAGACCAGCTTCGTTGACGCCCGCCACCTGCTCGCGCACCGCGCAAGGAATACTCGGCGCGATAAATTGCAGCGGCGAATACGTCAGCACGTCAAAGTTTAGGCGTTTGGATAATTGCGGCGGACGCACCGCAATCGCCACATCCATTTGGCCTTCGGCGACACGTTCTACGGCTTCGGCTTGGTCGCCGGTGTGTAGTTGCAATTCAATATTCGGGTACTGCTGGCGTAGCGCCGCTAGTACCGGCGACAGTACGCCATGTACCGCCGTTACCGAGCAAAACAAACTAATACTGCCACGCGCCTCCACCTCTGGCGTTTGCATGGCTTGTTGTAAGCTGGCCCAGCTTTGCAGACTTTGTTCGGCGTAGCTTAGAAACACGCGCCCTTCTGCCGTGAGCGTGACGCTGCGGTTATCACGGTCAAATAACGTCGCCCCGACTTCTTCTTCCAAACGTTGCACCACCCGCGACAAAGTCGACGGGCTAACGTGCATCGCCTCACTGGTTTTTCCAAAGTGCAGGCTATTGGCTAAATGGCAAAACAGGGTTAGTGATTTTTGGTCCATCTGTTAATCCGACATTTATACGCAAAGTGCTTCGATTCTTCGACAAGCTCAGAACTCAGCCTGAACGGTGTATTCCGTTAGTCCTGAGCCTGTCGAAGGACGGGAAAACATAACAATTGTTTCAATAAATGAAATAGTGTTTTTCATATAATTCATTTTACGCAACATGGCTATATAAATAAAATAGCGCTCCGAAATTCCCGTCCTTCGACAAGCTCAGGACTAACGGTGGTGGTAATCAAACTATCCCGCTAGCTCTGAGCCTGTCGAAGAGCGAAACAAAACACACACTCAAGGACACCATCATGGGTCAAAACTACTTCAACACCCTGCCGCTACGCGTGCAGCTAGAAGAGCTAGGCAAATGCCGCTTTATGGACCGCTCTGAATTTGCAGACGGCTGTGACTACCTAAAAGGTAAAAAAATCGTCATCGTTGGTTGTGGCGCGCAAGGCCTTAACCAAGGCATGAACCTACGTGACTCTGGCCTAGATGTGTCTTACGCACTACGCGCCGCCGCTATCGAAGAAAAGCGCCAGTCTTGGAAAAACGCTACCGAAAACGGCTTTACCGTAGGCACCTACGAAGAGTTGATCCCAACGGCTGACGTTGTGATGAACCTAACTCCAGACAAGCAACACACCCCAGTAGTTGAAGCAGTAATGCCGCTAATGAAAGAAGGCGCTTGCTTGGATTACGCACACGGCTTCAACCTAGTTGAAGAAGGCATGCAAATTCGCAAAGACCTTACCGTTGTTATGTGCTGCCCTAAATGCCCAGGCTCAGAAGTTCGCGCTGAATACGAGCGTGGCTTTGGTGTACCTACCCTTATCGCCGTTCACCGTGAAAACGACCCGAAAGGCGAAGGCATGGCCATTGCTAAAGCACTAGCGTCTGGCACCGGCGGTGACCGCGCTGGCGTATTGGAATCTTCTCCAATCGCAGAAGTGAAGTCAGACCTAATGGGCGAGCAAACCATCCTTTGCGGCATGCTACAAACCGGCTCAATCCTTTGCTACGACAAAATGGTTGAGAAAGGCATCGACGCTGGCTACGCAGCCAAGCTGATCCAATACGGTTGGGAAACCATCACCGAAGGTCTTAAGTACGGCGGCGTAACCAACATGTTGGACCGCCTAAGCAACCCAGACAAAATCCGTTGCTTTGACGTAGCTGAAGAACTTAAAGACATCATGCGTCCGCTATTCCAGAAGCACCAAGATGACATCATCTCTGGCCACTTCTCAGAAACCATGATGGCCGACTGGGCTAACGACGACGCCAACCTACTAGGCTGGCGCGCCGCCACTGCTGAAACCAACTTCGAAAAAGCCGAAGTGGGCAGCATGGAAATCGCCGAGCAAGAGTTCTACGACAACGGCATCCTAATGGTCGCCATGGTTAAAGCTGGCGTAGAGCTAGCCTTCGAAACCATGGTTGCAGCGGGCATCATCGAAGAATCTGCTTACTACGAATCACTTCACGAAACCCCGCTTATCGCCAACACCATTGCGCGTAAAAAGCTATACGAAATGAACGTAGTGATCTCAGACACCGCTGAATACGGCTGCTACCTCTTCGACCACGCTTGCAAACCACTGCTAGCCGACTTCATGAAGACCGTAGACACCGACATCATCGGCGCCGGCACCAACAACGCCGACAACGGCGTAGACAATGCCCGTCTGATTGAAGTGAACGCTGCACTACGTAACCACCCTGTAGAACAGGTGGGTAACAAACTACGTGGCTACATGACTGCGATGAAGAAGATCGTTTAACCCCCGATTAAACCCTTCTAGATAAAAGGCCGCCCTGCTTTTGCAGGGCGGCCTTTTTTTATTCTTTCAAGCCAAAATGGCCTGTGCTATTAGGCCCATATCGCAGACGTAGACATGGAGCAACCAAACGATTAGTTTATATGTGCCGTATTCGGC
This sequence comes from Gammaproteobacteria bacterium, assembly GCA_030425645.1. Lineage (GTDB taxonomy): Bacteria > Pseudomonadota > Gammaproteobacteria > JAPPPA01 > JAPPPA01 > JAPPPA01. Next base: position 35,473 of record JAUHZK010000008.1, read on the forward strand.
CGCCACAAATGCAGAATACGGAGTCACCGAAATTTTAAAATACTGCCGAGTAAAGTCATGACGATAAAGAAAATTTCTGTTGTTTTATGCGCTATTCCGCTATTGGCTGGTTGTATCAACACTAGTTCAACCGGGGTTTTTGGGAATAAAATAAAACAATATCAAGACGCCACTCAAGGCCCAGTTAGTCTCATCCATTTCAGTAGCGATAAAGCTTACAAGAGTCCTAAAGGTCAGCCACTATGGGGGGACCCTGTCATTTGTGGCCCATCCGGTGCAGAAAACACCCGAAAAGAACACGAACCAATAAAAAACACTATTAAGGTCAAATCTGGCGAGGCAATAACATTAACATCAGTTGTTAGAATCACGATGGGCCATACCCCAACGGCGTGCTGGGACTTTGTCACATTTACCCCCAAAGAAAATACCGACTACATAGTGGTCAACGAACGAATTGGTGGTGGATGGCTTGATTTCAGCGCTATCAACTGCAGGGTTTCTGTACTAGAAAAGACAACAAACGAATTCAAACGCATCCAAGTGGAACGTTCACACAATCAATCCTGCCCCTTATCCCACTATATCGACCCGAACTAATATAAGCCTAACTACTAACAAATAGATCTATTAGCTGGAGCAACTAATGAAAAAGATAATACTAGCCTTACTGGTCATTGTACTTTCCGGATGCGTAACCCTTTATGACCCTATCCCTCCCAATTATACGGGTGGCGTCGCTGTTATCACTGACACAGTGAGCAATAAAGCGAACACCAAGGCCGACTATTTTATGCTTACCAAAATTGACGACCAGCCAATAGAAAATAGTTGGTCCGAGACGCGCTCAGCAAACTATGGCCGCGGCATGTCCTTTAATCCAGTAATGCTAAGCCGACAGGTCTTACCGAAAAACCAAACTTTCACTATCGTCGGAATGGTTTTCTTTCCTACAGACTTTCAGTCCATTATTGGGGACGAAATGAAGGTAGAAAAGAACATTACCTTTACGCCCAAGATTGGCATGACCTATTACGTGAAGGGCGAACTTAGCAAAGATAATTCGAAAGTATGGCTAGAAGATTCAGCTGGCAATATCATTCCCTAAAGCGATCTATAAACGCCATAAATTAAGTTCGCTAGGAACGCCGGTTCTCCGGGCCACCATAATAACTTACCAATACAAAAGGCCGCCCTGCTTTTGCAGGGCGGCCTTTTTTGTTTTCAGACAAGTAGTGACTAGAAGCGGAAATAAACACCCACTCGGATGTCATCTCGATCTAGCGAACCCAAGCCTTCAAGATCGTATTCACCAAACCGTAGCTCCGCATAAGCGCCGATATTTTCGGCAAAGTCATAGCCTGCTCGAGCAGAGTAGAACAGGCCGTCAGCGTCATCAACGTCAAGGTAATAAAGCTCTGCTTTTAGCCAGAATTGCTCTACGACGTAGCCACCAATACCTGCCCGCACGCCGAAACCAGTTTCATCTGCAGATGCGCCGCCGACCGACAATTCTAGATTTTCAACTGAAAGTGAGCCGTAGGCTTGAGCATTATCGGAGATTGAGGTCTTAAAACCCAAACCGGCCGATATAGTGTCGACATCTAGGTCCGGACTGGCGTCATAGGATTGTGCATCATACTCCGCAATCACATAGATACCGTCTTGCACATCGGCTTTAACACCAACGACAAAACCATCACCATCGGCTGACCCACCTGAGTCAGATAGTTCGGTATCAGCGACAAAAGCCCCCCATACGACATTTTCCGCCTGCGCTTGAAAAGCCAACATTGATCCAAACGCGACCAAAAAGCCGCTTGGAATTAACGTGCCTATATTCTTGCCTGTATTCTTCATTCTTATCTCTCCCAAAAATAACACTGGTTAGCATTTTTATTATTGTTGATAGTTTTGGGATCGCAAGTTCAGATTTTGTAAAGCAAGATTAAGCATCCCTCTGTGGAGTCTACTCACTAGGACAGGCATCAAACCCGTCATCTCCAGCAATTTCCGGTGCCAATACCGGCAAGCCGTTATCACGCTCATAACGGATAAGCGCACAGGCGGGGAAATTGGTAATCACGCCATCCACGCCAACCTCGGCCATTCGGTCTAGGTCCTCTATCTGGTCAGCCGTCCAGGGCACCAGCAGCAGGCCTGCATCATGCGCGGCGGTGACGGCAGCTTGGTCTAAATCACTGGTGTCGTGTTCTGGTGCGGCGATATCAAAGCCATTGAGACTGGTGAAGGTGATCGTGTTCTGCGCATTGATTTGGGTAATGCTTTCTGACACTAAAAATAGCGTGCGTAGATTAGGGTTTAGCTGCTGCACCACCGTTAAAGACGCAGGCCAAAATGACTGCACAATAATGCGATCTTCTAGACCCGGGTATTCAGCGATTTTATTCACAAGCGCCGTGGACACGATCAACCCAGTAGGGTCGAAGTTAGCCTCAGAAGGCACGTTCTTCACCTCGATGGTGTAGGTGGTGGTTGTGTCTTCTGGGTTGTTCTGGATGTAGCTAAATACATCATCTGCGGTTGGCATTAACACTCCCTGGCCGCGCAGCGGATGGTCGCCATTTTCGGCGCCCACCGTCACTGGCTCACCGGGCGTAAACCAATAGGCGGCGTCGCAGTCTTTAATGCTGTCCCATAGCTGCAGATTAACCGGCCCGCTGCAATCGGTGGTTCTGTCTAAGGTGTCGTCATGCAAAAACACCAACACGTTGTCGGCGGTGAGCTGGATATCTAATTCAATATCTTCAATACCCAAACGGCGGGCATTACGAATAGCCATTAAGGTGTTTTCTGGCGCATAGGCAGCACCGGCACGGTGTGCTGAGATATAGGGGTAACTTCTTGATGAAGGCGGTTCCGCCGCCTCGGTGCTGCGCACGTTTTCTGGCGACGAACAGGCGACCAACAACGCCGTTAGCAACGCGCCAGCAAAGGCAGTGACTCTGCTCATAAATACAAACCCTCCAAAAACAAACCTTAATAGTTTTTATTAAGGCAAGCCTACACGGTTTTTTGCGGGATGTTTATTTAAGCAGCTGAGCGACAGGCAGGTCTTGCTGGTCAGCCAATTCGGCGGCCTGTAATAATTAGGGTCGGAATACTATTTTCTTAGATGTAAATCAGCATCCATAGAAATATGCAGTACTCGAACGATGTACAGATCATCTGCTCTTGGCAAATAAAACACGGCATGGGAACGGAACTCAAAACGCCTAAGACTTGGAAACAACGCCTCGGCTGATTTTCCCATCAATGGAAATGTCGCTAGCTGCCCAAAGCTAGATTCCAATTCCTGTCCGTATTTCTTTGCTTGGTCAACGCCAAATTGCCGGACTGTGTAACGCGCTATTTCAGATAAGTCTTCAGCTGCCTGGTTCGAGAGCGTATAGCTAACCTTTTTCGGCATCGCTGATCGCCTTATCCCAAATATCACCAACGGTTAACTCGCTTTCACCGCTAGCAACGCCGAGGTCAACCGCCGCTTTTAACTGCTGAAATTGTGCCTGCCGTTTTTGCTCTTGCCGAACAAGGTCGCGAAAGTACTCGCTGTCGTTGGTATAACCACCCACTTCAAGCTGAGCTTTTACCCATTCATCCTGCTGAGTAGTTAACGTAATTGTTTTGCGTAACGCCGCCATTATGTGCACCAATAGTCATACTATTGATTAAATATAGATTACTGCACCAGATAAATAAACCTTAATAAATAAACTCCAACAACCAGGGTCAAAGTGCGACTTTTCTATCTACCAACTCGGCTGCTTGCGACGCCATTTCGCGATAAACCTTTTCCTGTGTTTCATCGAGTCGTGAATTCGACTCAATAGCATTCAAATGCGAACGCAACGTTTCAATATCACCCCTCGCAACCGGCCCAGTGAGTGCATCCTTCGTTCCATGCTTATCAATATTCTCAACCGTTGCATCTATCAGCGGCTTCAGCGATTGCCACATGATGTCCCGGTTGATATTGGCGGCTTCGCCTAGTTTTAGGGCGCATTCCATTAGCGCCACTAGGTTGTTGCAGGCCATGACGGCGGCGGCGTGGTAGAGCGGTTTGTTTTTAGAGGCAATTTCTACAGGTTGCATGCCGAGCGCTTGAGCGAGCGCTTTGACGTCAGGCAATGCGGCTTCGTCACCTTCGCAATAAGCGTAAGTGCCTTTTACCTTGGGTAAGGCGGCTTCTACGTTTGGGAAAGTTTGCAGCGGGTGCATAGAGGCAGTTGGGCCTGCATGTGCTTTTAAGATGTCGCTAGTAAGCGCGCCAGAACAATGCGCCACCACGGCGTCGGCTTTGAAGCTATTAGCCAGTTCAACACAGACACTTTCAATCGCACTATCGGAAACCGTTAGCAATACCACCTCGGCATCCTGCACTGCGCCGTGCATATTGCCTTGCGCACGTGAGCCAAGCGCAACCACATACTGCGAACAGTCGGCCAGCAGCTGGGCAAATGTTTGCCCAACTACCCCGGCCCCAATAATGGCAATGCGGGTTTGCGTTGGCATAAGTATTCTCGGTAATTAACTCGGGCTTGTTAAAAGCCGCGAAATCACAACAGTGTAATGCAAGCGCCTGCCCAGATTAATGCCCGAGGCCTATTCACCACACTCTAGGCGAATATCATCACAAACCACGTCTTGGCCGCCACGCGTAGGGAAATCTCGCGCCGAAGCAAAGTGCATGCTCATCCGGTCTGCCCAAGCCGCATCGTTTAACAGTCGCGCGTCGGCTTCTTCATAACCCTGCTCGCCAGCTTGTTTCAACCAGCGGTCAAACCAAGCGACGGTGTATTCGGTAATCATGGGACGCGCCCAGCCGCCGACACAGGCATTATCAACCACCTCAGGGCACCAAGAAGTAGCCGGTAGATCTGGCCCCAGCGAATAATCTAGGTGAGTTGAACCGGCAATTGTTAGCGACACCACCGGCACATCGGCTTGCTGCCATTGCACGAACGGCACTTTATGCAGCTCTCGATCTGGGTCGCTGATAAACGGCACAGGGGTAAAGCCGTATTCCGATTTAAAACTTAAAGCGGGCTTGTGTGCCACCACAGTTGGAAAACCCTCACCGCCAACTAAGCCACCGGGCACGTCAGCGGCTGAAAACGGCAGTTGCAGACTGGTTAATGTGGCGTTATTGCCATTATCGCTATATCCCAGCGCATCCCAAGCCACGACCACATCTACTGGGTTGTCTTGCGTCAGTAGACCCGGCCAAGCCTCAGCACCCTCGGCACCATAGCTTTGCACCCAAGTCACGCCACCAGCACCATATGAGTGACCGGCAATACCAAGACGCTCAGCGTCTATATATTCGTAAAACGGATTATGCGTGGCAGTAACGGTTGGGTAAGTATCAGCACAGCTTTGCTCATGCGGGTAAGGCTGGTTTGGGGACGACAACATAAAATCGATGTCATTCACTAAACCTTCATAGAACACGCGACCATTAATATTGCCTCCCTGCTCTCCAAAGTTTGGAGTAGCCATGTCTGAGTCACCCTGCCCGCGCGGATCACTGGTTAACACCACATAACCGGCCCGCACCAATGGTTGCGCTGCCCACCAGTAAAGCTCTTCGCTTGCTTGCACAGAGCCGTTTTTGATCACGATCATTGGTGCTTTTTGACCTTCGGCCAAATTTCTAGGACGCCATACATGGCCGGAAGTGCGCGCGCAGGCTTGGTCGTAATACACCACCGGCACCACTTCGGCTTCTTGCTCGTAAAAGACTTTGCCATCAGCACCATCCACACCCGGATAGCGGAATGGATCACCAACACAAGGGCCCATGCCGGCAGAACACAATGGTGTGGCAATGGTATTACCTTGCGTTGGCGGCAGGTTCCAGCTGGGATCATCTAGAAAGCGCTGAATTTGCTGCATGCGGTTTTCTTGCTGCTGGGTTTGCGAGCGCAGCTGAAATGCCGGGTTTAATTGCTCAAGGTTGCCTTGCAGGCTGAGCTGCCAGTTTGCCAATTCACACTCGGCCCATTTGGCCGAAAAGAAGTCAGCCACATCACAACTAGTGTCAACCGAATGGCGGGTGATTGGCGGTACGCCATCATTCCGCTCTTCATTGTTTTCACCATTTGCACCAGAACCACTACCGCCACAAGCCGCCATCACTAGGACCAGCGACACTACAGACATTAACCGAATCATGTGTTTCTCCACCCGCTTCAACCGAAGCCAATCATTATGCTAATAGGCTGAAGTTACCGAAAAAGACCAAGGGCAGCGATAGCCGCAGCGACATAGCCGCTGGCCTAACTGCCAATATTTAGCAGGAAACGGGCCGGAAAAGTGACAGGTGAAAGTGCTAACTGAAAGCGCTGACGGGAAGTGGCGACCGAACGAATCAGCCGCCAACAGACAAGCGGCTAACGCTTTAGGAAGTTAGCCAGCAGATCATGCCCACAACGGGTCAGAATGCTTTCCGGGTGGAATTGCACGCCCTCGGCACCTGTGGGCTTGTGAATTACGCCCATGATTTCGTCTAACTCACCGTTTTCGTTTTCAGTCCAAGCGGTGATTTCAAAATCATCCGGGATACTGGTTTTTTCAATTACCAACGAGTGATAACGGGTGGCTTCAAACGGCTGCGGCAAACCGGCAAATACGCCTTTGTCGCTGTGGTGCATCATTGAGGTTTTGCCGTGCATGATTTGGTTGGCATGCACGATTTTGCCGCCGAAGACCTGGCCCAAACTTTGGTGACCTAAGCAAACACCTAATAGCGGCTTCTTGCCGGCAAAGTGGCGAATCATGTCCATCGACACACCGGCTTTGTCCGGGTCACAAGGGCCGGGCGAAATCACAATATGGGTTGGGTCTTTGGCCTCAACTTCGGCCACGGTGATTTCGTCATTACGATGCACTTCTACCTCAGCACCTAGCTCAGCCAGATACTGCACCAAATTAAAGGTGAAGGAGTCGTAATTATCGATCATCAATAGACGGATGCTCACTTTGTGCCCCTTGTTGCGCCTTGGGCCATTCCGGCCGCAGTCATTACAGCACGTGCCTTATTCATGGTTTCGTCCCATTCAAGCTGGGGTTTTGAGTCGTAGACCACACCGGCTCCCGCTTGCGCGTAGAGCTTGCCGTTTTTAATCACCGCGGTGCGGATGGCAATGGCAGTATCCATATCGCCATTCCAAGCAATATAGCCAACTGCGCCGCCATATATGCCGCGCTTAACGGGTTCGACTTCGTCAATAATTTCTAGCGCGCGAATTTTAGGTGCGCCGCTTAATGTGCCGGCCGGGAAGGTTGCTTTTAGCGCATCAATCGGGCCCATACCGGCTTTCATTTGGCCTTTGACGTTAGAGACGATATGCATCACATGCGAATAACGCTCTACTACCATTTGGTCACTAACAACCACGGTTTTGGTATTGCTGACACGGCCAACGTCATTGCGACCCAGGTCAATCAACATCAGATGCTCGGCGACTTCTTTCGGGTCAGCCAGCAACTCTTCTTCTAGAGCCAAGTCCTCTTCAGGGGTAGCACCACGCTTGCGGGTTCCCGCAATCGGCCGCACGGTAATTTCGTCGCCTTCGGCGCGCACTAAAATTTCTGGTGAAGCACCGGCCACATGGAAGTCATCCATATGCAGGTAATACATATACGGCGATGGATTCAGCGTACGCAGCGCGCGGTACACATTAATTGGATCGCCATCAAAGTCTGCGCTTAACTGTTGCGACGGTACTACCTGCATCGCGTCACCGTCGGTAATGTACTGACGGATATGTTCTACCGTATCTTTATAGGCCTGCTCACCAAAGCTGGAGACAAACTGGTCTTCTTTGCTGGCATTGCCAAGTTCCGTGCGGCTACCGTCTGGCAGCTGAGCGCCCAGCGCCGTTTCTAGTTCATCTAAGCGCGCTTGGGCTTGTTCTAGGCCATCAGCTTGTTGAGTATCGGCATGCACAATCAAATGCATACGACCACTGAGATTGTCGAATACGACTAGCTCAGTTGATAGCAGCAATAATATGTCTGGCGCGCCAATATCATCTGCCTTATGACCTGTCACCAAAACGTCGCTAAAACGCTTTTCGATATAGCCAATAGTCTCGTGACCGAAATACCCCACCAGGCCGCCAGTTAACATTGGCATATCCGGCAACTGGTTAGCGATTGGGGCTGCAGAAAACGTTTGTCGGTATTCATCAACCCAATCGAGCGGGTTTTCATGCTCGATGGTTTCACTACCGGCTACGGTCACATGCGTAATTTGCTGACCGCGAATTTCAACGCGCTCAGCACAGGGCAATCCAATAATGGAATAACGGCCCCAGCGCTCGCCGCCTTCGACGGATTCGAATAAATAACTATAAGGCTGATTCGCCAGCTTTAAATAAACACTAACCGGCGTGTCTACGTCGGCCAACAAGGAGCGCACCACCGGCATATGGCTATGCCCAGCTGCGGCGGCTTGTTGTAAGTCAGTCTGCGTCATGCCGTGGTTATGCACTATGTGGTTATGTACTATTTAGTCAGCGCTAGCTGCTCGCGCATAGCGCCAATGGTTGCGGCGTAATCGTCGCTGCCAAAAATCGCGGAGCCAGCAACAAAGGTATCGGCACCTGCTTCATGGATTTCAGCGATATTGCCGGTTTTCACACCACCGTCTATTTCTAAACGGATATCACGGCCGCTAGCATCAATCAGCGCACGCGCTTCGCGCAACTTATCTAAGGTCGCCGGGATAAAACTCTGACCGCCATAACCGGGGTTAACCGACATTAATAAAATCATGTCGAGTTTATCCATCACATATTTGGCGGCGTCTAAGGAGCTGGCAGGGTTAAAGACCAAGCCGGCCTGGCAACCAAGTGACTTAATCAGCTGCAGCGAACGATCAACATGCTTGCTGGCTTCTGGGTGAAAGGTAATCATGCTAGCGCCTGCGTCGGCGAACATTTTGATTAACTCATCGACTGGCTCCACCATCAGGTGTACATCAATCGGGGCGGTGATGCCATGCCTCTTCAATGCCTCACACACCATTGGGCCAATGGTGAGGTTAGGCACATAGTGATTATCCATTACATCAAAATGAACCCAGTCGGCACCGGCGGCAATCACATTGTCGACCTCCTCACCTAGGCGCGCAAAATCGGCGGCCAGAATAGAAGCCGAGATAATCGGTGACTGCATAGACATAATGTGTAAACCCTAAACACGAATACGGTGTGAATTAGGCGCAACTTTAACGGATTACGGCGCACCTTTCAGCATGCATCTACGCCGTAACATGACAGAAAAAGTTCACGTGCTAAACTCGAGGCAGGCAAAACAGCAGAGCCACAGCTTGGGGATCATCGAATGAACACATTTAAAACACTTGGCATCGCTGCAATCGTCTTGGTTATTGCAGCCTGTTCCAAAGTGACTGAAGACAACTACCGCAAATTAGAGACAGGGATGACACTCGACGAAGTGCATGCCGTTCTGGGTAAAGCGGATGTCTCAGAGAGCACCAGTTTGGCGGGTATTTCTACTACCCGAGCGGAATGGCATGGTAAAGACGGCACCATCTCTATTCGCTTTATTGAAGAAAAAGTCCGCGCAAAAAACTGGCAGCCGCCTCAAGAGTAAGTCGTGTTGAACGACTTTAATCACTGTCTTACTCACGGTGTGGCAAACAATCTATCTTAAGCATTTCTTGACTTTATAACGATCTGCCGTTAAATTCGCGGCAATTTTATTGCACTGCAACATTTTTGGGAGTCATTCGATGGCCATTCAAGACAGCATTAAACAACTTAAGGCGCAAGCTCAGGACCTAACCAAACAGGTTAAAGCTCAAGCCGACCAAGCCGCCAAACTACGCGAGCAAGCTTCTGCTGCCGCGACTAAAGGTGGCGACATCCTTAAGAACAGCGCTAACGAGCTAGCTCAAATTGAGCTTGCAGCTCTTAAAGCCGGTTACGAGTCTGTTCTAGACGAACTGAAGAAAGCCAAAGGCGTTAAAAGCGTTGATGAGCTACGCGCAGTTCTACAAAAGCAAGTTGACGGCCTAAGCAAGGCTGGTAACAAATACGTTAAAGACGCCAGCAAAGGCGGCGACATTGTTGCCAAAGCTCGCGCAGAACTAGCTGCCCTAGTTAAAGCTGTTAGCGGCAAGCCTGCTAAGAAAGCTGCTGCTAAGAAGCCAGCTGCTAAGAAAGCACCAGCCAAAAAAGCTCCTGCTAAGAAAGCCGCTGCTAAGCCAGCCGCTAAAAAAGCACCAGCTAAGAAAGCTCCTGCCAAGAAAGCCGCTGCTAAGCCAGCCGCTAAGAAAGCACCAGCTAAGAAGGCTCCGGCTAAGAAAGCTGCTGCCAAGCCAGCTGCTGCTAAAGCTCCAGCTAAAAAAGCACCGGCTAAGAAAGCTGCTGCCAAACCAGCTGCTCGTAAAACTACGACTACCCGTAAGACCACTGTTAAAGCCAGCTAAGCTGACCGTAAACAGTACTTACAAAAAAGGCCGCTCCCAAGTTTGGGAGCGGCCTTTTTTATGTCTATAAACAAACGAGTTAATTAGTCGTCGCTGGATTTACGCCTACGGGTTCTTTTCTTAGGCTCAGCTTCTGCTTCTTGATCGTCAGCTTCATCACCAGCAAAGCGTTTAAAGCCCTTCATAAAGGCTTTTTGCAAACCTTCTGCGGTTTGAATCGAAACCGGGACCATTTGCTTCATTAACGTTAGCGGCTCAAAGCCTTCAACACCCGCCGCCATTTTTTCGCGGATGTACTGGATCATGTCGTCTTGCAAACCAGCAATATCGGGCAAACCGATAAGGGTGCGCACTTCTTCTGGCTTAACTTTAATGTCGATACGAATTTTCACGCGTCGTCTCCGCTTGCAATGAAATCCAGCCTACACGCATCTGCCATAAGGTCAAGCGCGACTCAGAACGATTTAAGCTTCCGTTAGCAGGCGCTGAGCCTGCCGGTAGCGGTCAGCACTCTGCTGCAAAATATCGGCTGGCAGCTCTGGGCCTGGAGCGGTTTTATCCCAATCCAAGGTTTCCAGATAGTCGCGAACAAACTGTTTATCAAAGCTAGGGGGATTTTGCCCAGGCGACCACTCATTCAACGGCCAGAAACGCGATGAGTCAGGGGTCAGCGCCTCATCAATCAAAATAATTTCGCCGCTTTCATCCAAGCCAAACTCAAATTTGGTGTCAGCAATAATAATGCCGCGCTCACGCGCAAAGGCGGCAGCATCTTTATAAATTTCTAAACTGAGATCACGCACCCGATTGGCAATATCTTCGCCCAATACTTGCTGCGCTTTCTCAAAGCTGATGTTTTCGTCGTGGTCGCCCACCTCGGCCTTAGTAGACGGCGTAAACAAGGGCTCGGGTAGCTGCTGTGCCATTTGCAGGCCTTCAGGAAGCTGAATACCGCAAACCGCACCCGTCTGCTGATAATCCTTCCAGCCAGAGCCAATAATATAACCACGCACAATGGCTTCTACTGGCAGCGCATTTAGACGCCGCACAATCATCCAACGATCGCCAATCGCTTCGCGCTCGGCCGGATCTTTGACCACGTCTTCTAGCGGCATATCCACCAAGTGATTTTTCACTAGGTGTTCGGTGCGCTTAAACCAAAAACGCGCCACTTGTGTCAGCACCTCGCCCTTACCCGCAATAGGGTCCGGCAACACCACGTCAAACGCAGAAAGACGATCGCTGGTAATAATGAGCAGGTGCTGCTCATCAATTGCATAAACGTCACGGACTTTGCCGCGATGGACTAGCTCTAAACCGCTGAGGTTGGTTTCGAATAACGCTTGGGTCATGAGGGGGCCTGAGTAAAGCTTTTAACTGGGCTGATTAATGAGGTGCGGATGTTGCCAGCCCTGCCGCGCTACCGCAAGCGCCCACCGCGGTTTATAGGGCGTTATACTGCCGCTATGATTAAATCAATGGTTGAAACCAGCAGTCGCTGGTTATGGGAAACAAGAGCCGACCAACTGCCAGCTTGGCAGGCAGGTTTGCTACATTTTTGCCGCCTACTCTACGCGGGCATCCGCGACCTCATCGAAGGTGACCTCAATTTACGCGCCATGAGCTTGGTATATACCAGCTTACTGTCGCTGGTACCGATGCTAGCGCTAAGCTTTTCGGTACTGAAGGCGTTTAACGTACATAACCAAGTAGAGCCGTTCTTGCTGTCGCTGGTGGCACCGCTGGGTGACAAAGCGCCCGCCTTGGTGGAGCAACTGATTGGTTTTGTGAGTAACGTTAAAGTTGGTGTACTTGGCGGCGTAGGTTTAGGCCTATTGTTGTTTACCGTTATTTCACTGCTGCAAAAGACTGCGTTCGCCTTTGACTATATTTGGAAGGTGTCACCAACCGCCCGCTTAGCCAAGCGCTTCAGCGGCTACTTTGGCGTTATCACACTCGGCCCGGTGATTATCTTTACCGCGATCGGTTCGATTACAGACTTTGCCAAATCAGGCGCATTCTCCGAATGGCAAGCCATTGAACCATTCGGAACCCTGCTATGGATGGCCGGCATCGCCATTCCTTACCTACTGATGTGGGCCGCCTTCGCCGCTATTTATACCTATGTTCCCAATACCAAGGTGAAGTTAATTCCGGCACTCTCTGGCGCCGCCGTAGCTGCGGTTTTATGGGAATCCTCAGGGTCCATTTTTGCCGCCTTTGTCACCACCTCACGCAACTATGACGTGATTTATTCCGGTTTTGCGGCCGGTATTTTGTTTCTTATTTGGATCTACCTTGGCTGGATGATTTTGTTACTCGGTGCGGCGTTCTCATTCTATGTTCAAAACCCACAATACCTGCGCTATCGCAAGCCGCCCGAAAAACTCAGCGGCTGGCAAAAAGAACGTGTGGGGTTAGCCTTGATGACGCTAGTCGCGCGCCGGCACCACAAAGGTCAAACTCCTTGGACTACTGACGCCCTAGCTCGCCATATGGGTTTGCCACGACTACCGGTTGAGTCCCTACTCAGGCAATTCAAACATCGCGGCATGCTTTCTAATACCAATGACTTTCCAGCTCGCTGGTTGTTGAACAGCGACCCAGCCAAAATGCCAGTAATGGATATTCTGTGGGCTATTCGCCGTCACGGCGAAGACAACCTGCCGTTGTCGCCACAACATGATTTAGACGTAGTCGACCAAACATTGGAGTCTTTAGAAGGCCAGCTACAGCAAATCTTAGCGCAGCAAATGCTAGAGGATCTGGTGCAAGAGCCTGAGTTAAGCGCGCCTACTGCACCCGAGAAGAAGCGCTCGCGGCGTTGGAAGCGAGCGCGCTAGCCAAATCAACGGCGTCATAAGCGAACTGCTTGGCACAGAATTCACAGGTCACTTCGACTTGGCCGGTTTCCGCTACCAGCGCATCTAGTTCTGCACGGTCAACCTGTTTAAGCATCGCCTCCACTCGGTCAGCACAACCAACACAGTTAAAGAAGGCGCTATGCGGTTCGTAAACGCGCACGGTTTCCTCGTGGAACAGCCGGTTTACAATTTCTGCGGCTTCTAACGACAAAGCCTCTTCTGCGGTTAGCGTTTCTGCCAACTGGCAAACGCGATCCCAGCCGTCAGCATCATCACTGTTTTCATTAGGCAACTTCTGCAGCAACAGGCCAAAACATTGCTCAGCCTTTGAGAACAATATGAGCTTGGTATCCAATTGTTCAGATTGTCCAAAATAAGCCTCTATCATGGCGGCCACGCTTGGATACTGCGTGTCAATCACACCCTGCCAGGGCTGCGCATGCTTGTCGGCTTGAATATTAATCAGCGTGCGGCCCTTGCCAGTTAACTCTGCAAAACTCGCCGCCGCCGGCAAATCACCGTCATAGCGGGCCATGCCACGCAAACCGTAACTATTGGTACTTTGCGCCAATAGCAGCCGCAAAGCGCCCTGACCTTGCACTTGCAAGGTCAGGCGGCCGTCATACTTGATAGTTGATGACATTAGGGCGCTGGCACATAAGGCCTGCCCTAAGAGGCTCTGAATAGCCTCTGGGTACTGTGCATGTTCACTGGTTTTCTGAAAAACGTCTTGGAGCTGAACCAAGGCGCCCCGGACTGCTAGCTCTTCAAATGTAAAGCGATGTACCGCATCAACCAGTGCCATTAATATCCTGCTATTTCGTAAAAGTTATGTTTAGTCTAGTTCACGGCTAGCAATTCAACGTCGAATACCAACGTTGCGCCACCCGGGATCAAGTTGCCAGCGCCGCGGTCGCCGTAACCTAGGTGAGATGGAATCACCAAGCGGCGCTTCTCGCCAACTTTCATGCCGGCAACGCCTTGGTCCCAACCCTGAATCACTCGGCCTGCGCCTAGTGGGAATGAAAACGGACGGCTACGGTCGAGCGAGCTATCAAATTTCTGTCCTTGGTTGTTTTCAGCGCTGCCGTCAAACAACCAACCGGTGTAATGCACCGTTACATTGCTGCCGGCGACTGCTTCGGCACCATCGCCTTCTGCCAAAGTCGTGCTTTGTAACTCTTTTGGAGCTTCAGTAGCGGCCGCTCCACCAGCAGCATCATCGCCGCTTTTGCCACAAGCCACAGCCATCATGGCTGCAAAAATAATCACCAATAAACGCATCGTATTCTCACTCGTTTTATTTTGTTTCAGCCCCTCATAGGCCCCGTGCTTAATCATGCCACGCATTACCAAACGGGTGAAGGCCACAGAGGCATATACTGAGCCAATTGCTGCTGCATTCTCTGGGACTTTGTTGCCTCAGACTAGTCAGCAGGCGATGTTACTCGGCAAAGCAACTCAATCAGGATCCATCTAGCAATACGATTATTCGCCTTCTGGCTTGGCTACGAGGCGCGATACGACTATCCTAGCGGGCATTCAACGCCAACCTATTAAAGCCCGAACAGAATGACCGCACCTGCCCTACCCCAAGATATTGAAACGGTTGTTGCCTTAGCCTTACAGGAAGACATCGGCGACGGCGATCTGACCGCAGAGCTACTGCCAGAGCAGGCTATTGCCGAAGGCCAGGTTATTACGCGAGACGCTGCTGTATTTTGCGGCAAAGCTTGGTTTACGGCGGTTTTCACGCAACTTAGCGAAGAGATTCAAATTGACTGGCAGGTAGAGGACGGCGACGACATACAACCTAATCAGGTGCTATGCCGTTTTCACGGCCCCGCCCGCGCCTTGGTAACCGGCGAACGAACGGCTTTAAATTTCTTACAAACACTGTCAGGCACCGCCACCACGGCGAACCGTTTTGCCAAGCGTATTAAAGGCACCCGCGCGACTGTGCGCGACACCCGCAAAACCCTGCCGGGCCTGCGCACCGCACAAAAATATGCGGTTGCCTGCGGCGGCTGCGCCAATCACCGTATGGGCTTATACGACGCCATTCTGATTAAAGAGAATCACATCATGGCAGCCGGCAGCATTACGGCCGCTGTCCAACAAGCCAAAGCGGTGGCGGCAACACGCAGCCAAGCCACGGGCCGGCCGATCACGATTGAAGTAGAAGTCGAAAACATTGAAGAAATGGATGAAGCGGTATTAGCCGGCGCCGAATTGGTGTTGGTGGACAACTTCTCCATTCCGCTGCTCAACAAAGCCGCTGCAGCGAACAAAAAACACCGCATGATGAACCGCAGTCAAGCCTTGGTTGAGGCCAGCGGCGGTATTACTTGGGAAAACGCTCGTTCTATCGCTGACACCGGTGTCGACTATATTGCCGTTGGCACACTAACCAAGGACTTACAGTCGGTGGATTTGTCGATGCGCTTCAATGTCAGCGAAGAAGAACCGCAGGCGGCAAACCCCAACCAAGTTGGCGACGGCACCGCCACCAGCGGCAACAGCATGGAGTCAGTGGCTGAGCTATTACGCTCTAAGAACGTTAAGAACGTTCAGCGCTAAAACTAAGCGCTCCGGCTAAGCGGTCTTGGCCCAACAGCAGCGCTACTAAGCGGTCAAAACCGACCGCGACACCGGCACAGTCTGGCAAGCCGCTTTCGAGGGCCGCCAAAAATTTCTCATCCAGGGTAACCGCAGGCTTATCGCTTGCATGCCGATCAAGATTGTCTTGCTGAAACCGCTGGCGCTGCTCATTCGCATTGGCCAACTCCACAAAACCGTTAGCCAACTCCACGCCCTGCCAAAACAATTCAAAACGTTCAGCCACATTCGGGTTATCGGCATCCAGTCGCGCCAATGACGCCTGCTCGGCGGGATAGTGATACACAAAACACAGCCCATCACGCCCCAACTGCGGCTGCAGCAACATTGAAAACGCTAGGTCTTGAAGCTCGGCCAATGTTAGTCCTGCCGGCACATCAATGGCCTCTGACGCTAGGGCATCCAACAAAGCCTGCTCGCTACTGCTATCAATACCAGCGTTGCTCCAGACCTGCGCCCAAGTTAACGACTGCTGTGGCAATTTTTGACCAAACAGCTGCTCCACCAACGATGCCACTTCCGCCATCAATTGCTGCATAGAGAAGCCCAAGCGGTACCACTCTAAAATCGTAAACTCGGGGTTATGCCAACGCCCGGCCTCACCGGCACGAAAAGCCGAGCAGAGCTGGTAGATATCGCCACTACCGGCCACCAATAGGCGTTTCATACAAAACTCTGGCGAGGTGTTTAAATAGCCCGCCTCTGCCTCATAGCCGCCGGCCGACAAATCAACCGCTATTGAATCGATGTGCGGGTCTGGATTGCCGCTAGCTGCGACAATCGGAGTTTGCACCTCGCAAACTTCGCGCGCAGAAAAAAACGCCCGCGTTGCCGATAGCAACTGCGCGCGTTTTTTTAAGTCCGCCGTCGCAATTGACGGCTGCCAATTACGCTCGACCAAGATATTCTTTGGTCTCGGTATTCACGCGGATTTCGTTACCAATTTCAATAAACAACGGCACGTTGATTACCGCACCGGACTCCAAAGTGGCTGGCTTGCTGCCGCCTTGCGCGGTGTCGCCTTTCATACCCGGATCGGTCTCGGTCACTTTCAACACGGTTTGAGTCGGCGCATCCACCGACAAAATAGCGCCATTAAAGAAGGTAACGGTGCACTCGTCCTGCTCTTTAATCCACATCACGGCATCAGCCATCGCTGTTGCGTCAGCGCCATGCTGTTCAAACGTCGTGTTGTCCATGAAATACCAAGTATCACCATCGTTATAGAGGTATTGCAGGTCTGTCACGTGTACATCTGCCGCCTCTACGCTTTCGCCCGACTTAAAGGTGCGCTCAACAACACGACCAGTTTTTAGGTTACGCAATTTAACGCGGTTAAAAGCTTGGCCTTTACCCGGTTTTACAATTTCGTTACCCACAATGCTTTGTGGATCGCCGTCTACCAGAAGTTTTAAGCCATTTTTAAATTGGTTGGTGCTGTAAGTAGCCATAGGTATCAATGTGTAAATGCAATAGGATATAAAGAAAGGCTGTGCCTTTAGACGCGGCATGATAGCACGCAGAAACGGTAAATTTACTATGCCCAGCAACGACATTACTGCTATCAGCAGCCACACTAGCGAGCCTTGGCAGCAGTCGCTGCAAGACGCCATTAAAGATCCGGCCGAGTTGCTGCAGCTACTTGGCCTGCCCTCCACTTTACTGCCAGCGGCCAAGCTGGCGGCCAAGCAGTTCCCACTTAGGGTGCCGCGCGGCTTTGTAAACCGCATGCGCGTCGGCGATGTAGACGATCCGTTACTAAAGCAGGTGCTGCCGCTTGGTGCCGAACTGATTGCTGAGGATGGCTATAGCCATGACCCGGTCGGCGACTCCCTCGCCAAAGCAGAGGCGGGAGTCATTCACAAATACCACCAGCGCGCCTTACTTATTAGCACTGGCGCCTGCGCCATTCATTGTCGCTACTGCTTTCGCCGCCACTTTCCCTATGCAGAGGAAATGGCCGCCAAGAACCGCTGGCAGCATAGTCTGGAGTGGTTAGCAGAGAACCCGAAAATCAATGAAGTGATTCTCAGTGGCGGCGACCCCTTATCCCTGAGCGACGCCAAGCTGAAACCACTAATGAACGGCCTTGCGCAAAACCCTAATGTGGACACCTTACGTATCCATAGCCGCCAACCTATCGTACTACCTGAACGCATTACCGAAGAGTTGATCCAGACCCTAAAACTGGCAAACAAGAAAATTGTCTTGGTTATTCATGCCAACCACGCCAACGAAATTGACCCTAGCGTGAGCAAGGCACTGCTGACATTGCATGCGGCGGACATCCAGCTACTAAACCAAGCGGTTTTATTACGCGGCATTAACGACAGCGCAGAAGCACAAGCTGAGCTGAGCCGAAAACTGTTCGCAAATCATGTTTTGCCGTACTATCTGCATTTACTGGATGCGGTACAAGGCGCTGCGCACTTTGATATGGAGACTAGCCAAGCGCTGGCTATCCATAAATCACTGAGTGCGCTGCTGCCGGGTTATTTAGTACCGCGATTAGTAAAAGAAATAGCCGGCGAGCCAAATAAAACGCTCGTCAGCTAAATGCGACCTTTTATCTAATCGCTCGTTCAAAAAACAAGCTGTTAGACTATAGTTCGCAAATAGGGGTATTAGGCAGGCCAGTTAATGGCCATGGGGTCATGAAAGAAGTCAAAGACATCAGGCTCGTCGTTGTCGACGAAAAGCCAGAATCGGCTGAATCGATTTCACGCATTATGCGTGATGCCGGTCAACTGATGCCTGTGCAATGGGCCAACAGCCCGCTACGTCTTGAGAACTTAATCAACGACGCCAGCACACCCGTAGTACTCGCCAATGCCTCATTGCCTTGGTATCCCTTTGATCAGATCTGCCAAACCACCCAGCAATATGGCCTCGTCACAATTGCGTTAGGGGCGACTCCGGATACCAGTTTAGAGTTACGCGTGTTACGCCAAGGCGCGATCTGCTTAGCTAACCCAGAACACCCGGCACTACTGGAACAGCAAGTGCAGCTAGCACTCCAGCTCTGCGGTCTGAAAAACGAAATTCAGCGCAAGCAGTCGCAACTCGACTCGCTAGATACCCGCTGCGATGCACTACTAGATACCGCTGCCGAACCCATTGCCTATACCAGCGAAGGCGTTATCACTAGTGCTAACAGCGCTTTCGCCACACTTGTTGGTGCCGACAATAGCGCCGACCTCAGCGGCCGCTTAATTAGTGACTTTATCGCCGCCGAGTCGCTTTACGACTTCAGCCGAGAGTTGCGTCGTTTAATGCGTGACGAAAGCAACCACGTGCAGATGGATAACGCCCTTATCGCCAGCCTGCAGGGCCATAACTCCAGTGCCATTGTGTTTATGCATAACGTCGAAATTAACGGTGAGCACAGCATCCAAATTTTGATTCGCGAACAGGCAGCTGGCCAACAAGCCGCCAGCAGCACAGCAGCGACAAGCACTCGCCAGCAGCGCGGCTTTGAAAAAGCACTGCCTAACAAGATAAAAACTACTCCTGACGCGCTGCCAAGTTTGGCTATTGTGCATGACCAAAGCAGCTATGAGCCGGCTGAGCCAGTACCGCTTAAAGCACCTCTGGACCGAAACAATATCAACGGCATGATGGCGCGGCTCAGCGCCTGGGAAGCACAAACAGGAGGCCCTGCCAGCAAGAGCATTAGCGACTCCGCTAACGACGCTTATTCTGTAGAAGCCTTGCCGCAACTATTACAAAAGCAATCCGCGCGAGTAGAAGCACAACCACTGTTGTCGCTACATTCAGACAACAACATGGTACTGACGCGAATCAAAAGTGACGATCGCCTAATGCCGATCTCACAAATGCTGGTACAACCGCTAGACGGCGAAAGTGCAACCTGGCTGTTAGAACAAGCCAACCAGCTAGCTCTACCCGAACAGTGGGTTCTAGCACCAGTAAGCCAGGGGCTAATCAGCGCCAGTTGTATTGAGCAGCTACAAACCCTAAACGCCAGCAAACAGCTCGTCTTAGGCCTATCGGAAGAAGCCCTCCATAACGACTTCCACGGCAGCAACCAATTTTTGTTACAACTGCAAAAAATCGGTATGAAGGCGGCACTCTGGTCAAACAGCCCTGCCAGCGTATTAGCAGATTGCCTAAGTGACCTTGCCAACAGCGTTCGTAGCGGCATTCACTGCGTCGTCCTCGACGCTAGTCATTCGCCAACGCTCAGCCAAGAGCAAGCTGATTCCAGCTGGTCGCGACTACTATCGCTTTGCCATAGCAACAATATTGCCTTGATTGTGCAACGGCCTGAAGACGAAGCCAGCTTACAAACTTGGTGGCGCTTAGGTATCGGCTGGTGCATGACCGAAAGCCAAGTAACGATCAACAAATTCCAACAAACTGGCACGACCGCCAAATAATAAAAAAGCCCCTTAACGGGGCTTTTTTATGTCGCTTAACGCCTTACCGCGCCTTCATTTTCCAGCGCCGCAATACGCTCTTCTAATGGCGGGTGCGACATAAACAAACGCCCCACGCCACCGCGGCCAAAAATACCGAAAGCATGTAGCTCTTCTGGCAATTGCACCGGATTATTGGCTGCTTGCTGAGTTTGTAAGCGCCGCAATGCATTGGCCATTTTTTGACGGCCCGCCAACTGCGCGCCGCCGGCATCGGCCCTGAACTCGCGATAACGCGAGAACGCCATCACGATCATATGCGCCAAAAAGCCCAACAACACCTCAGCCAAAATCGTCATCGCAAAATAACCAATGCCGTGGCCACCGCCCTGTCCGTCCCGACGGAAAAGCATATTGTCTAAAGCGCGGCCAATGACCCGCGAGAAGATAATCACGAAAGTATTCAACACGCCCTGAATCAGACTCAAGGTAATCATGTCACCATTCGCCACATGGCTTACCTCATGCGCTAACACGGCTTCTACCTCGTCCTGGTTCATATTCCGCAGCAGCCCCGTACTCACCGCCACTAGGGCGTTATTACGGCTAGCGCCGGTTGCAAAGGCATTCATCTCAGGGCCGTCATAAATAGCTACATCAGGCATGCCAATACCGGCGTCTTCAGCCTGCATCTTCACCGTCTGCAACAACCAACGTTCAACGTTGTTACTCGGGTTTTCAATTACCTTGGCGCGGGTACTCATTAGCGCCATCTTTTTCGATAGCAGCAAACTAATGATCGAACCGCCCATACCAAAGGCCAAAGCAATCGGCAGAATACGCACAATGTCAGCATTTACGCCGTTGGCGTACATAATTTGATCTAGGCCCAACACCTGCCAAACCACGGTAAGCACGATCAGAATGGCGAAGTTGGTCAGGCCGAAAAGAATCATCCG
Organism: Gammaproteobacteria bacterium; assembly: GCA_030425645.1. GTDB lineage: Bacteria > Pseudomonadota > Gammaproteobacteria > JAPPPA01 > JAPPPA01 > JAPPPA01. The sequence continues at coordinate 56,777 of JAUHZK010000008.1, forward strand.
AGTAAACACGGTTTGCTCCAGAAAAATAACTGTGTATTGGGATTATAGATGCGGGTTTAGGGGGGAAGTTTCAAGGGTTAACGAACGAGCAAGAACAGTGGCGCTACCACACCCCAACTACTGCCATTGGCTTCTTGGAGTTTGGCTAGTGTCGTTTTCGGCCTTTAGAAGGCTTTGTACGCTTTCGGTTATTTTCGTTAGTGCGGGCCGAGTGACTTTTCTTTGCGTCGCCAAAGAAAAGTAACCAAAAGAAAGGCGATCCCACCATGCGGCCGCTATCGCGGTTCCCTGCGCTACTCGCCAAATCGAGCGCCTGCGGAACTCGCTGCGCTCAAACAGGCCGCAGGCTCAATCTCGATTTAGCTCCGTTGCTCGGCCGCATAGAAGGGCAAAGGTACTGCTAACCAACAATGCTGGTAGCGTGCAGTCTTTCTCCAAAGGCCCCTTTTGCGCCGCTGAGCATCGCAGTGGGTTTTGGATTGAGGGAGCGGCTTGTTTGAGCGTTAGCGACAAAACGGCAGGACTGCCGTTTTGAAATGCGCAGCACCCGCAGGGGCAGCGGGCAGGACGCCCGCTGATTCTTTCCCGCGACCGCCAAAACCCGCGAGAAGCGCAAGGCACCCCGAAGGGGCTGCGCGGTTGGCGGTGGCTCTTTTGGTTACTTTTCTCGCCATAGAGAAAAGTAACTCGGCCTTACCTGCACACTTGCCGAAAGCAGATAGAAGCTACCAGGGCCGAAACAAACACCAGCCAAGCTAGACAAGCCTGACGTTACTGAAGCGTAGTCTTAATCTCCGCTTCACCCTGAAGCGCCCTCGTCACCGGCGTTCTATCCGCAATCTCCAACACCTTCTGCTTCTGCGCCTCAGAAAGATCACCATCTAACTCAATAGTCCGCTCAATCTTGCTAGCACCATCATCAGTGCGCTCATGCTTAAGCTTCACGCGCACGGCCTCTAGCGGAATGTCTTTAAGGTTGGCATACATGCGAATAGTCATGCTGGTGCAGGAGCCTAATGAGGCCAACAGCATGTCGAATGGATTCGGGCCTAAATTAGCGCCACCCGCGTCAACTGGCTCGTCAGCGACCCAGTTATGGCCTTGAGTGATAACTTCGCGGGTAAAAGCTTTATTACGCTCGACAATAAGCACCTCACCAGCGGCGGCATCACTTTGATGACCACCGGCGGTAATCACTTCTGGCAGATAGCGCGTTACCCAGGCAACAATCGCGTCGGCCACATATTGGGCATCTTCACGTTTGGTGAGTAGATGGTCGGCTTTTTCTAGCGAGATAAAGCTTTTCGGGTGTTTGGCCGCGCCGTAAATAATGGCGGCCTGATTGATGGAAACGGTGTCGTCCATCGGCGAATGGAAAACCAGCAGCGCCTTACGCAGGCTGCCGATCATTTTGTCTTGTTCTTCATGCTGCGCTTCAATGTCGTCGATGAAGTGCTTTTTCACCACAAACGGGCGACCACCCAGCAAAACATCGGCTTGGCCTTCGGCGTTAATCTCGTCTTCGTGTTTTTCAAAGTGATGACGCACATGATCTGGTGTGCTCGGCGCAGCGATGGTAACCACGGCTTTCGCTTCTGGCACTTTATGCGCGGCCCACAACACGGCTGCGCCACCTAAGCTGTGCCCAATAATGATGCTGGGTGCTTCATATTGGTCACGCATAAAGTCAGCCGCTGAGGCTAAGTCTTCTACGTTGGTAGAAAAGTTGGTGTCTTCAAACGCGCCTTCGCTTTTGCCAATACCAGCAAAATCAAAACGCAGCGTGGCAATGCCTTTAGCGGCTAGCGTTTGGCAAATGCGACTGGCAGCGGGAATATCTTTAGAGCAGGTAAAACAGTGTGCAAACAAGGCATAAGCGCGGGGAGCCTCTACCGGCGCCTCTAAAACGCCCGACAACTTCACCCCCGCCTTATTAGTAAATTCGACCTTTTGGCGTTTTGCTGACATTTATCCTCTCCCCATTTTTTTACACAGTGTGCCGAAAACCTAGCACAGAGCAAACTCCATGCCAGCTAGGCTATTCAGTTTCGGCCGACATGCTAGTAACTTGGCGCAGACCTCTAGGCAACAAAGCCCCCCTGCGGCCACGTTCACCAAGATAAGTTTCCATATCTTTTGGCTTCACCACAAAGTGGCGGCCGCCGGCTTCTACGCGTAGCGACTGCTCCGGCCCTAACACCGTCATGGCGGCGACAAATTCCTCCCGGCTGGCAACGTTAGCCGAAGGAATACCTAGCATTTTGTTGCCTTTACCCTTCGGAAGTTCCGGCAGGTCTTTTAACGGGAATATCAGTAGCCGGCCTTGGTTACTGGCAACCGCCACTAAAATTTCTTCACTCATGCCAACACGGACCGGTGGCATCGGCTTGGCGCCTTTCGGCAAACTCAACGTGGCTTTACCCGCTTTAGCGCGGGCAAACATATGACCTAGGCGGCCAATAAAACCATAGCCAGCATCAGACGCTACCAAGTAGCGGTCACCTTCTAAACCAATCATGGCGGCTTTAAATACCGCGCCATCTGGCGGGTTAAGCTTACCCGATAGCGGCTCGCCACTGCCACGCGCACCCGGCAAGGTGTTAGCAAGAATAGAATAAGTGCGGCCTGTGCTATCTAAAAACACCGCTTGCTGGTTACTGCGGCCACGGGCATGTGATTGATAACCGTCGCCATCTTTGTACTGCAAGCCTTCTGGATCGACTTCATGGCCTTTGGCAGCGCGCACCCAGCCTTTTTCAGACAAGACAATGGTCACTGGCTCAGCAGGCTGTAAGTCAGCGGCATCAATGGCTTTAGCGGCTTCGCGTTCCACCAACAGCGTGCGGCGGTCGTCGCCAAAGTTTTCGGCGTCTTCTTTAAGCTCTTTCTTAACAAGCCGTTTTAGCTTGGCGCGAGAGCCTAATAGTGACTCTAGCTCTAAGCGCTCAGCTTCTAACTCGGCTTGTTCGCCACGAATTTTGATCTCTTCCAACTTCGCCAATTGGCGAAGTTTGATTTCCAAAATCGCTTCCGCCTGAATATCCGTCAGGCCGAAGGCATCCATCAGCGCCAATTTAGGATGGTCTTCCTCACGAATAATGCGGATGACTTCATCAATATTAAGGAAGGCAACTAATAAACCTTCCAAAATATGTAGGCGTTTCTTCACCTTCTCTAGGCGGAACTCTAAACGGCGCGTAACGGTGGCAAGACGGTAGTCCAACCATTCGCTGAGCATATCCACGAGATTTTTAACGCGTGGGCGGCCATCTAGGCCGATCACGTTTAAGTTCACGCGATAGCTGCGCTCTAAATCCGTAGTGGCAAATAAATGCGACATCACTTCATCGGCATTAACGCGGTTAGAACGTAGCGACAGCACCAAACGCGTTGGATTTTCGTGGTCCGACTCATCGCGTAAATCCACCACCATCGGCAGCTTCTTATTACGCATTTGCGCAGCGATTTGTTCTTGAATTTTATTGCCAGAAACCTGATGCGGCAGTGCAGTCACGACCACGGTTTCTTTGTCTTCCATTTCATACACGGCACGCATTTTTAGGCTGCCGTTGCCTGTGCTGTACATCTGCGCCAATTCGAGTTTTGGCGTAATCAGTTCAGCATCAGTTGGGAAATCTGGGCCTTTAATAAACTCCAACAGGTCGTAAGTTGTGGCCGCTGAGTTCTCTAGCAGGTGAATGCAGGCATTCACCACTTCACGCAGGTTATGCGGCGGAATATCAGTCGCCATGCCCACAGCAATACCAGTAGTGCCGTTTAGCAATACATGCGGCACACGGGCCGGCAGCGTCACCGGCTCTTCAATGGTGCCGTCAAAGTTTGGCTGCCAATCCACCGTGCCTTGGCCGGTTTCAGCTAGCAATAGCTCTGAGAACTTAGCGAGCTTGGCTTCGGTGTAACGCATGGCAGCGAAGGATTTAGGGTCGTCTGGCGAGCCCCAGTTACCTTGGCCGTCGACTAGTGGATAGCGGTAAGAAAAGTCCTGCGCCATCAGCACCATGGCTTCATAACAAGCCGAATCACCATGCGGGTGGAATTTACCAAGCACGTCACCGACGGTACGAGCGGCTTTTTTGTATTTAGCTTCAGCTTTCAGGCCGAGTTCGCTCATCGCGTACACAATTCGGCGCTGAACGGGTTTAAGGCCGTCGCCAATATGCGGCAGCGCGCGGTCCAAAATCACGTACATGGAGTAGTCCAAGTACGCTTTTTCAGTAAAGGTTTTAATCGGTAGCGTTTCGGTCGCTGCGTTTGGAATATCGTTCATTGTTTTATTCTTTACCTACACCTCAGCGAGGTTGCCCTTGTCTTCTAGCCAGGCTTTGCGGTCGCCCGCGCGTTTTTTCGCTAGCAGCATGTCGAGGGTTTGTTCGGCGTTATCTTCGGCCGCGATAGAAAGTTGCACTAGGCGGCGCGTGTCTGGGTTCATGGTGGTTTCGCGCAGTTGCAGCGGGTTCATTTCACCCAAACCTTTAAAGCGGGTGATCTGCACTTTACCTTTGATCTTTTCAGCAGAAATACGATCTTCAATGCCCCGTAGCTCAGCATCATCTAATGCGTAAAAGACATTTTTACCTACATCAATCCGATATAGAGGCGGCATTGCCACATAAACATTGCCCGCTTCGACCAAAGGCCGGAAGTGGCGCAAGAATAAGGCGCAAATGAGCGTGGCGATATGCAGACCATCCGAGTCCGCGTCAGCCAGAATACAAATCTTGCCGTAACGCAGCTTGTCGATATTGGGCACGCCGGGATCAACACCAATCGCCACCGAAATATCGTGAATCTCTTGCGAGCCCAACACCTCAGAAGAGTCCACTTCCCAAGTATTTAGAATCTTGCCTCGTAGCGGCATGATGGCTTGAAAGTCACGGTCACGCGCTTGTTTGGCCGACCCACCCGCCGAGTCACCCTCTACCAAAAACAGTTCAGTGCGATTCGGCTCATCAGAAACACAGTCAGCCAACTTACCCGGCAAGGCAGGGCCAGAAACCAGCTTCTTACGTACCACTTTCTTGGCGGACTTGCTGCGCGCCTGGGCATTACCAATCGCGTGCTGAGCAATCTGATCGCCCGTTTCTGGATGCTGGTGCAACCATAAGCTAAAGGCGTCTTTGACTACGCCAGAAACAAACGGCGCACATTCACGCGATGACAGGCGCTCTTTGGTTTGACCCGAAAACTGCGGGTCTTCCAACTTAACCGAGATCACATAACTCAGTTTTTCAAAAATATCTTCCGGCGCCAGTTTTAAACCGCGCGGCAATAAGTTACGGAAATCACAGTATTCACGCACCGCCTCAATCAAACCGGTACGCAGACCATTCACATGCGTACCGCCCTGCGCGGTCGGAATCAGATTCACATAACTTTCGGTAATGAGTTCGCCACCTTCCGGCATCCACACCACCGCCCACTCAGCGGCTTCATGCTCACTAGAGCGCTCGCCGGTAAACGGCGTTTCTGGCAGCAGCGTCCAACCGCGCAAACCTTCCTGCAAATAGTCGGTTAGGCCAGACTCAAAAAACCACTCTTCTTTTTCTTTGTTTTTCAGGTCGTTAAAAACAACCTTTAGGCCGGGGCAGAGCACCGCTTTGGCGCGTAGCAAATGCTTTAAGCGCGGGCGCGAGATATTGGCGCTGTCGAAATATTGCGGGTCTGGCCAAAAACGCACGGCAGTGCCGGTATTACGCGCGCCAACCTCACCAATTTCTTCTAGATCAGCAACCTTATCACCGCCATTACCGTAGGCAATGTTGTATTCCTTGCCACCGCGACGGATATAAACCTCTAAACGACTAGACAGAGCGTTTACTACGCTGACACCCACGCCATGCAAACCGCCAGAGAACTGGTAATTTTTATTAGAGAACTTACCGCCGGCGTGCAACTTGGTCAGAATTAACTCAACGCCGGGCACGCCTTCTTCCGGGTGAATATCAGTCGGCATGCCACGACCGTCGTCGCGTACTTCAACTGACTCATCTGGATGAATGGTGACCTCGATTTTTTTGGCGTGGCCAGCTAAGGCCTCATCTACCGAGTTATCAATAACCTCTTGCGCGAGGTGGTTAGGGCGACTGGTCTCGGTATACATGCCGGGGCGGCGTTTTACCGGATCTAAACCAGACAGGACTTCAATGTCAGCGGCGCTATAATTCTGCGTCATGTGGCGCAGCGTCTCCTACGGGCGGTGGAAATAATAAAGGTCTTTAGAATTAGCCCTTAAAAGTACCAGCGCGAAGCTTCTGTTGTCCACCTATAATGCGCAACCTGACTATTGATAGAACGCCTGAGAGCCAAGCCAATGAGCGACACGCCAAGTATTAATGACCTAGAAAAAAACCTTGATGAACTCAGCAGCTTGGTGGAACGCCTAGAATCAGGTGATCTCAGCCTAGACGACGCTCTAAAACAATTTGAGCGCGGCATCGCCCTCACCCGCCAAGCGCAAGGCGCATTGCAGGCGGCGGAACAGAAGGTTCAACTGCTGATGGCAAACGGCGAGCTCACTAATTTAGACGATGCCGACTAGCCAATGACGTTTGAAGACAAGCTAGGCCAATGGCGCCTGCGTATCGAAAACTATCTTCAGCAATACTTGCAGCAACAGGATAGCGACTGCGGCAACCTAGCCGAGGCCATGCGCTACGGCACCTTAGGTGGTGGTAAACGGCTACGAGCCGTTCTGGTTTATGCGACAGCAGAAACCATTGGCTTGCCGGCTGATGACGTCGACAGCATTGCCGCCGCCATCGAAATGATTCACGCCTATTCGCTGATTCACGATGACCTACCGGCCATGGATGATGACGACTTGCGCCGTGGCCAGCCCACTACCCATATCCAGTATGGCGACGCCACCGCGATTCTGGCGGGCGACGCGCTGCAAGCAGAGGCGTTTGCCGTTTTGGTCTCGGCTACCGCCGTTCAAAACAAACCCGACACTATCGCCGCACTAGTGCAACGACTGGCGCTCGCAGCCGGCCAAGCCGGCATGGTCGGCGGGCAACAGCTCGACTTAGACGCTGAAGGTCAAGCCGTTAGCCTAGAAACGCTAAGCCGTATTCATCAACTCAAGACCGGCGCTTTAATACGCGCCTGCTGCACCATGCCAGCAGTGCTAGCCGGCCTACCAGCATCAGAAATAGCGCGACTTGATGACTACGCCAACAACATCGGGCTTGCCTTCCAAGTGCATGACGACGTTCTCGACATTACCGCTGACACCGCCACGCTAGGCAAACCCCAAGGCGCGGACCTAGAACGCGGCAAAGCCACCTACCCTGCCTTAATGGGCCTCGACAAGGCCAGCGCTAAGGCCGCCAGCTTACGCGACGAGGCCTGCGCAGCACTCAGCGGTTTCGGTGACAAAGCCCACTGGCTAGAGGAAATAGCCGATTTGATGGTTTCTCGTAGCCATTAAAGTATTCGGCTAGCGGCGCGCCACCACTTTAAAACTAAGACAAAGCAAATTACCCAGATACTGTTTGTGGTAAATTGTTAAAAAAATTCCGGCGCTTGGGGCAACGGAAAAAATAAAAACAGGTTTACGGCTTTAAAAAAAACCAAACGTACAATCATGTGCGAAAGGGAGTTAGCGTATGCCTAGTTGCACACCCGTCACCCAGCCGTCTAAATTATTCGGTTTAGCTGGCCTGTTTCTCGTTGCCGCGGCGCCCAGCCACGGTGCCATCATTACCGACAATCACGGTAATGTCGGTTACACCACCGCAGCAGAATGCGATCAAGCCGTCCATCAAGGCACGGCCAAGTTTTATCAATCGTTTACGCACCAGCCGCCGCTATTACGCGAAGGCGAAGTCAGCAGCAAAACCCTCAAGCTAGGCGACATTGAGCGCTATAAGCTAGGGGCCTGCGACCTTGGTGCGGGCGCATCAGGTGGCCGCAGCGGCGTTAGTGCCTCATTACAAGGCAGCTATGTACCGTATAGCCCAGAAATGACAATAAACGCCTACCAAGACAAACATGGCGACACCGTGCGCATCACCATGATGCAGTGCGACAACAACTTCAGCGGCCCAATGCCACGTGCAGTAGCCGCCGTCAGCAATCCAGAGCCGCAAGCACCCATTACCAGCAGCGCGCCGAAGCAGGTCAATGAAAACGGCTCGCAATGTTTTGCCGAGGTACTGATTCCGGCGCAATTCGAAACCAAAACCGAGCGAGTCATTAAGGTACCCGCCAGTACCCGCTACGAAGTGGTGCCAGCCACTTACAAAACCGTGACTGAAAAAGTCGTTGTTAGGCCCGAATTTACCCGCCAAATTCCGGTTCCAGCAACCTACAAAACGGTTAGCGAAAAAGTACTCGTTAAACCGGCTAGCATTCGCCAAGAGCCAATTCCGCCGTCGTTCAAAACGGTCGAAGAAAAAGTGCTAGTTAGACCTGAAAGCACTCGAATCAAGGTCATCCCGGCAACCTATATCACGGAGAAAGCACCACGTATCTCTAAAGAAGCTAGCGTCAAGCTGACTCCGTACCCGGCCGAGTTTGAGACCGTGACCGAAGAAGTGATGGTTGCCGAAGGCTACAAGATTTGGAAACGCGGTAGCGCGTGGATTGGCCAGGCCATTGACGTACGCCCGCTGCAAAGCTTTGAAGTTGATGAATTCGGCCATGTAGACGGCAACAGCGTTTCTCACGACTGGTTGTTCGCCGACAATAGCAATCTAGAAGACGACGTCATGTGTTTGGTAGAAGTACCGCCCGAATACAAGACCATTAGCCGCAAAGTGTTGGTCAAACCTGCTGGCGTGCATGAAGAAGAAATTCCAGCGGAATACTGCGACTGCACCATTACCAAAGTGGATCAACCGGCGCGCCAAGAAGTGATCAAGGTGCCTGCGGAATACCGTACGGTAACGCGACAAGTTGTCGCCACCGCCGCCAGCACGCGTGACATTGAAATTCCTGCCCAGTACGAGACAGTGACGCGACAAGTTGTCGACACACCCGCCTCGTTGCGCGAAGAAGTAGTCGCTGCTAAATACGAGACTATTAGTCGCCAAGTGGTCGACACGCCAGCTAGCGTGAAAGAAATTTCGGTACCAGCTGAATACGAAACCTTGAGCTTCAAAGTTAAAGTTTCAGAGCCGAGCACTGAACGACGCGAGATACTTTGCGAAACCAACGCCACCGACGACAAAATCCGCGAAATTCAGCAAGCTCTGAAAGACGCCGGCTTTGACCCAGGCCCAATTGACGGCTTTATTCGTGGCCAAACCATGAAAGCGGTAAACGCCTATCAACAAGCAAATAACCTTCCTGTAGACGGTTACTTGAATATTGAAACGGTTAACGCGCTGCTTGGAAACACCACTCAGCCGTAAGCTCTAAGGCTCTCGGCCATCAGCGCCGAGAGCCTTTTCCCGCTTATTCAACAAGCGACATCGTCAGCGCGGTCTTATCTAGGCCGCGCTTTAGGTTCAACCAGCATCCGAAACGTCCAGAAGACGCCAAATTTGGCTCGGGCGCGCTATAATCGCGCCCCCTTTTTCGTGGCGCGCCTACCATCGCTAAAAGATGAGTCATTTCGAAACCAATCCAAGCTGGCCTTTGCTGGAGTGTATTAACACCCCCGCCGACCTGCGCGCGCTGCCTGAAGCAGACGTCGAACAGGTTGCCAACGAGCTGCGCAGCTATTTGATTCATACGCTATCGGGCTGCGGCGGCCACTTTGCTGCAGGTTTAGGCACGGTCGAGCTGACCACCGCGCTACATTACGTCTTCAACACACCAGACGACAGACTGGTATGGGACGTAGGTCACCAAGCCTATCCGCACAAAATTCTAACGGGGCGTCGCGACGAGCTCGCTACCATTCGCCAAAAAGACGGGCTGTCGCCATTCCCAAAACGCAAAGAAAGTGAATATGACACTTTTGGCGTAGGGCATAGCAGCACCAGCATCAGCGCCGCCCTAGGCATGGCACTTGCGGCCAAAGCCCAAGGGCTAGACCGCAAAGCTGTGGCTGTTATTGGTGACGGCGCAATGACCGCCGGCATGGCTTTCGAAGCGCTCAACCATGGCGGCCATTTAAAAGCCGATATGTTGGTTATTCTGAACGACAACGACATGTCTATTTCAGAGAACGTTGGCGCACTTAATAGCTATTTTGCGCGGTTGCTGTCGGGCAAAAATTACAATCAACTACGCGAAGGCGGCAAAAAGGTACTGGCGCAAATGCCTGCCGCTTGGGAATGGGCACGCAAGTCAGAAGAGTTTGCCAAGGGCATGATGACTCCCGGCGTGCTGTTCGAAGAAATGGGTTGGAACTATATCGGGCCGATAGATGGTCACGACGTCAACAACCTCGTAAAAACGCTAAAAAATCTGCGCAAACTTAAAGGCCCTCAGTTCCTGCATATCATTACCCAAAAAGGTAAGGGCTATGCACCCGCTGAGGCCGACCCGATCAAGTGGCACGGGGTTGGAAAATTTGACCCACCCAGCGGTGCCATGGCCGCCAAAACTAGCGGCGGCAAAAGTTACACCAGCGTTTTTTCAGATTGGTTAGTGGATATTGCCGAACAAGATCCGCGTGTTGTAGGCATTACCCCCGCCATGCGCGAAGGCTCGGGGCTGGTAGAGTTTTCTCAACGCTATCCAGAGCGTTATCACGATGTCGCCATTGCTGAACAACATGCAGTAACACTGGGTGCAGGCATGGCATGCGACGGTTTAAAACCCGTTGTCGCTATTTACTCAACATTTTTACAACGCGGCTATGACCAACTGGTGCATGACGTTGCGGTGCAAAATTTGCCGGTAATCTTTGCGATTGATCGTGCCGGCGTCGTTGGTCCCGATGGCCCCACCCACGCTGGCAGCTTTGATCTAAGCTTTATGCGCTGCCTGCCCAATATGGTGATTATGGCGCCCGCCAACGAAGACGAAACGCGGCAGATGCTCTACACCGCGTGGACCTTAGATTGCCCAACAGCGGTGCGCTACCCACGTGGTAACGGCCCCGGTGTTGATGTCCAAAAGACCATGACTGCACTGCCAGTCGGCAAGGCTAAGCCCCTGCGCCAAGGCCAAAAAGTCGCTATTTTGAATTTTGGCGCCTTGCTACATGAGTGCGAGCCAGTAGCAGAAGCTTTAGACGCCAGCTTGGTCGATATGCGCTTTGTGAAGCCGCTGGATACCGCACTACTTGAAAAAATCGCCGCTGACCACCAATTAGTCGTTACCGTTGAAGACAATGCGGTGACAGGTGGTGCTGGCAGTGCAGTCAATGAATATTTGGCTAACACAGGCCATACTGTCGAATTATTAAACCTAGGCTTGCCCGATGTGTACTTAGAACACGGCAGCCGTGAGCAACTTTTGGAAGAAGCCGGCCTTAACAGCCAACTGATCCAACAAAGCATCGAAGCACGCCTTAGTTAAGGCCATGCTTCGCTCAGTGACATACGCGAAGGAAGCGACCGAATGAGCACCGAACTACCAGATACCGCCGCCCAACAAATCGAAGACGTACAGGGTCGTCCCGACACCCGTCGCATCCCGATTAATAAAGTTGGCATTAAAGATATTCAGCACCCAGTGCGTATTCGCGCCCGTGCTGGCCACGACGAACACACCGTGGCCAACTTCAATATGTACGTTAACCTGCCACAGGACTTCAAAGGCACGCATATGTCGCGCTTTATCGAAATCCTTAACGCACATGACTACGAAATCACCACCAACAGTTTTGAAGAAATGCTGGGTGAAATGACCGAGCGCTTGGAAGCAGAAAGTGGTCATATCGAAATGACCTTCCCCTACTTTGTGCAAAAAACTGCGCCGGTTTCCGGCGTCAAATCCATGATGGATTACGAAGTCACCTTTATTGGCGAAAAGCATGGTGACAAAGTAGATGTTTGGGTCAAAGTGGTCGTGGCAGCAACCAGCCTGTGTCCATGCTCTAAGAAAATTTCTGAGCGTGGCGCGCACAACCAGCGCTCCCACATCACCATTACCGCCCTTCTGAACGACTTTATGTGGATTGAAGAGTTAATCGACATTGCCGAGTCAGAAGCCAGCTGCGAGTTGTGGAGCATTCTTAAGCGCCCTGACGAAAAATACGTTACCGAGCGCGCCTACGACAATCCTAAGTTTGTAGAAGACATTGTGCGTGACGTTGCCGCCCGAGTTGCGGCCGAAGATCGAGTAGATGCGTTTGTTGTTGAATCGGAAAACTTTGAGTCCATTCACAATCATTCTGCCTACGCATTGATTGAACAGGATAAGCGCAAGGCTTAACTTGAAGACGGCCCATTTGTCGGCTGACAGATGGGCCAATCCGCTCAGCCGGACCATGTAAGTTGTTTATCTAACAACAACTTAATCAACTCAATAGAAGATTTTATTGCATTTGCGGCAATCCCACTTGGCTGCGGTCTGTTGCCGCCTGTCCAAAGCTTATAGCTCCTTAGCCTATCGCCCGATAGGTTGCCTACGGTTCTTAGGACAAAAATAAAACGCCAAGAACACAACGGCAGAGGAGGCAAAAAAAATCGCCCCCTGCATACGGAGAAATCGGGTTCTGGTGTCACGAGCCAGAACCCCACAAGCTGAGGGTTCACGGAGATGTTTTTCTCACCCAAGGGGCAAGAAGCCCCTAATAATCGCGTGCGCGTATTAGTCTGCGCGCTAAGTATTACTATGTCTTTAGTCGCCTGCGGCGGTGGCGGTGGCGGTGGCGGTGGTAGCGGAGGCAGCAGCAGCGGCGACAGCAATGCCGCAGCACCCACACCGAGTGCACCCAAGCCATCAGAGCCTGATACCGGGCCGACAACCGGCACACCCACCACGGTTGCAGAGCCAGCCCCAGATCAGCGCGCCAGCATCCACCTACCCAGTGGCTTTTCCGGTGACGGCGAAAACATGAGCCTGGACCCGCTGCGCCAGAATGAAGACAACGATAGCGTTTACGGTGCCTATGCTGTCGCTACGCATTCCACAGCCGTGGTTGCCGGTGCCGTGACCCGTTTCGACGATGATAGAAGAGACTTTTTTCAGGCCCAGCTAAGCCGCGGAACCATCATTCGCAGCGTCGCCAGTACAGATACTATTGATATCAGCGATGCCGATATGTATTTGTATGATGAACATCTCAATCTCATTAATGCCAGTCTCAATAGCACCGCAACGGAATCACTGACGGTCCCCAACGACGGCAACTACTATATTGAGATCGCGCACCATCACGGCGACCGCGCCAAATACAACCTGAGTTTCGACAGTAGCAGCACAAGCAACTACGACCATCCACTGACGCTAAACGGCAACATCATCGTCGGCGAATTCATGGTCGCAGGCAGCTCACTACTGCAGTTGCATCAATTCGGACTATTAGGACAACTCCAGCGCGGGCACTTAGGGCCAGCTCAGCTACTAAAAATTGCCAATCCCGCCGCACTATTAGCGAGCTTGCACTCGCCTCTTACAGCTAGCGACGATTACCTACGCCGCCGACAACTCATCACCGACAGCACTCAACGCGCGCGCTACGACAGCATATTTTTAGCCCGCGCATTAACTCAGCTATTGGGAGGGATTGTTGAACCCAATATCCGCCTCGGCCTTAGCAGCCTAGAAACAAACGACAGCCAAGCAAGTCAGCAATGGTCACTGGAACAGATTGGCGTCAACAGTGCCTGGCAAACCACCAGCGGCACTAACAACGTCCACGTAGCGGTGATTGATACCGGCTTCTTGCTTGACCACCGTGACCTAAAAGACCGCTTTACTACCGGCTGGAATTACATTGATGACAACAACGACCCTGGCGCCACCGCAGAACTCAGACTGCAGCACGGCACCCATGTTGCCGGCATTATCGCTGCCGAACGTAACAACGGCTTCGACATTGCCGGCATTGCCCCAAATATCAAAATCATTCCCATTAAGGTGATGAGACCGGAATGCCTGTGCGGTTCTCTTTATGACGCCTTGCAGGGCATTCTATGGGCAGCTGGCTTGGACAACAGTGCTGGCACCAAAGCCGAGATTGCCGCCAAAATTATCAACCTAAGCATCGACCTGCCGACATCGCAGTCACAGTTTTTAAGCAACACCATCAATGCAGCACGCGAAGCCGGCAGCGTGGTGGTGTGGGCGGCTGGCAACAACCGCACTCGGCTTGATGTGCCAGCACACCACAGCCTGAAAACACCGGGCTTGCTCATCACTGCCGCCTCAGGCCTATATGGCAAGCTTGCTAACTATTCCAACTACGGTAACGCCATTGACCTGATTGCGCCCGGCGGCGACAGTCAAACCAGCAACGGCGGCCTCCGCATTCGGAGCCTTAGCGGCGGCTTAAGCAGCACCGGCGAATGGATTTATAACAGCAGCAATATGCAAGGCACCTCACAGGCGGCACCTCATGTTGCGGGCACGCTAGCTCTCGCCGCTAGCGTCTGGCCAAACTTTTCACCCGATGCCGTCGAGTCTCTGCTGAATGCCGGTACCTTAACTCAAGACACCGGCATAGTTGGCCCAGACAGCCACCACGGCAACGGCCGCATCGATGCTGCCAAAACCGTCCAAGCCGCTAACCAAGAATCCTCACTGAACTCGCCCCGCACACAACTCAACGCGCAACCAAGCGAGTTGAACTTCGGCGGTAGCTTCCAAGAGCTAAGTCTGCATATCGAAGCCAACGTCGCTCAAGTGGCTCCGTTATCAGTTAGCTTCAAATCCGAAGGCCTAACCGTTACGGCAACGGATACAGATCAGTCAGGCCTAGGCGAATGGCGGATTGCACTGAACCGAAATACGCTGGGGAACGATCTCTACCAAGGCGTAGTTATTTTTAAGAGCGGCGAACGCAAGCTTTATGTACCCGTGGCGGCTTACAACGACTCCTACCTGGTGCGCAGCACCGGCGTCTCAAAAATGCTGGTTGAGTTCCTCGATCCCTCGACGCAGAAACGCTTACACCATCTTGAAGCCGAACTTACCGGGCCACGCAGTTTTCACTTTGATAGTGAAGGCGTCCCGGCAGGCGACTACATTGTCAGGGCCTCGTCGGACTTAGACAACAACGGCCGCTACTGTGAAATTGGTGAATTTTGCGGCTACCTAGAAGACAACCCCAACCGTATTAGTCGCGTGCAAAACAGTGGGAGTCTGAACGGACAAGACATCAGGCTTGAGTTGCTGAGGTAACTATCCCACCAGTAACTTAATGCCAACGGCAACCGTGATAATTTCAAAGCTTCGCTTAATTACACGGTTGCCTTTGGCGATCGCTAACGACGCCCCCAAATAACCGCCAATCAAGGAACCGGCAATGAGCGCGGGTAGCCAGGCCCACTGCACCTCGCCCCAGAACCCGAGCGCTACCGCACCACTACCATTCCAGACCAAGCCAACCGTCACCAAGGTATATGCAACCGCGCGCTGATAGTCCATGCCATACCAGCGGATCAACCACATAGTCACAAACAATCCCGTACCAGAGGCGAGAGAGCCGTTCAGCACACCAATCACAAACAGCGCCAAGCCGCCGCCCCATAACGCCGCACCCTGGCGGCGCTTCGGCTGGTACTGACTTCCCAACTCAGCCTTAAACCAAGAGTAAACACCGAGCGATAAGGTCAGGCAACCGAGGGCGATTTCAGCGGGCCGCTCTGGCACATCCAGAATCAGCCACGCCCCTAACACCACTCCCGGCACACCGGTAAGCAGGATAAAGACAAAAAAGAAGCGTTCGTATTGGCTGCTGCGCAGATGGCGTAACGTAGCCCCTAAACCTAGGGCCACCGAGGCGATTTTGTGGGTTGCCAAAGCCACCGCAAACGGCAAGCCTAAAAACAACAATACCGGAAACTGTAGTAGCCCAGCACCGCCACCGGCCAAGGCCGAAAACAAATTGGCAACCACCGCAATTGCAAATAACAACAGCTGCTCAATCAGCGCTTCCACTACCCTTTACCGCCTATAAGTGTTTACCATGGGGAATGGAACCCTACAACGACCCTGCCACGCATACCAGCGTATTAGACGAAAACATTAGCGTGCACCGTGCGCGCAAAATACCTGGCCGCCACCGTATGGTGCGTTCTGCTGTCTGCGTGCTGTTGCGGGAACATGAAAATCAAAATGAAGTGTTACTCATGCGCCGCGCCATTCGGGAGGGCGACCCCTGGTCAGGCCACGTTAGTTTTCCCGGCGGCAGAATGGATCCCGATGATGCTGATGCGCTGGCCGCGGCCAAACGCGAGCTTGAGGAAGAAGTGGGCTATCAAGCACACGACGCCGAACCCTTAGGCCGACTGTCAGACGTCGTTACACGCCGGCACGAAGCCATGCGTCCAATGATCGTAACGCCCTATGCCTTCCGCGTACCCAACGACAGCGAATTTAGTATCAATCACGAAGCCACCGAAACCTTTTGGTGCCCCTTGAACTTCCTCGCTGACCAGGGCAATCGCGAAGAAATGGAATGGAAGCTCGGCAAAAAACCGCTTGAGGTTCCAGTTAAGCTGCCCTGTTACTTTTTTGAAGGTCGGCGCATTTGGGGCTTAACACTGCTGATGCTCGACGAACTCATCAAGCTTCACCACGGCCAAGGCAACCGTCGCTATGCCGGCAAATAAACTGAATTAGCTAAGGCTGTGTTTTAATAGCTGAATGACCGAAGTCGACGCTATTCAACTTAACTTCAATCCAGCTAGCTTGCAGGTGCTCAGCATCATGCTGGCATTTGTGATGTTCGGCGTGGCCTTGGATATGAGGTTGGACAACTTCCGCCAAGTCACTCGCTTCCCGGCCGCGTTCGCGATCGGTTTATTTTGCCAGTACGTATTACTGCCAGCGACGGGCTTTTTAGCCACCCTAGCATTCCAAACCTCGGCCAGCATTTCACTGGGTATTTTGTTGGTTTGCACCTGCCCCGGCGGCAATGTCAGCAACTTCTTCACGCATCAAGCCGGTGGCAACGCCGCCTTAAGCGTCAGCATGTCATCGGTATCAACCCTAGCTTGCATCGTCATGACGCCGCTCAACTTTGGTTTTTGGGCCAGCATGCGCCCCGAGACAGCGGCGCTATTGGAGTCGATACATATTGACCCGCTCACGATCGTTATTCAGGTCGCCACCATTCTGCTACTACCCTGCGCGCTCGGCATGCTCTTACGCAGCAAACAGCCCCAGCTGGCAGAGCGCATCAAGCGCCCAATCAATATTCTTAGCCTAGTGATGTTCCTCGGTTTTATTGGCGGCGGTTTGGCTGCCAATTGGAACACCTTTTTAAGCCATATTGGCAGCACCTTTTGGTTGGTGCTGTGCGTGAATGCCTTAGCGCTAACGGTTGGTTACCAATTCGCACGCATCACTGGCCTCAGTTCTCAGGACAGCAAAGCCGTTAGCTTCGAAGTTGGCATACAAAACACTGGCTTTGGCTTAGTACTGTGTTTCAGCTTCTTTAGCACGCTCGGCGGCATGGCCTTGGTAAACGCCTGGTGGGGCATTTGGCACCTGATTAGCGGACTCTGTCTGGCCACCTACTGGCGCCGCCGCAGCACATTAAAATTGGCGAATTCACATGCCTAACACTAGACCGCTCCGTATCTACATTACCGGCGCCAGTTCTGGCCTGGGGCTTGGCTTAGCCAAGCGCTATCTCGCTAGCGGCCATATTGTTGGCGGCTGTGGCATAGAAGATAAATCTGATTTTGATGGCCACGCGAGGCTGCACTATCAAAAAGCCGATGTCCGTGACCGCGAGGCACTGGGCTTTCTTATTCAGCAGTTCGCTGAAGAACACAGCGGGCTTGATGTGTTGATTGCCTTTGCTGGCATTAACCACCCCAAAGCGGCGATTCCAGATTGGGATCGTGCCCATGCGGTAATGCAAATTAATGTCACCGGCTTGATGAATGCATTGGAACCCGCCATCAACATTATGGCGAAACAGAAAAGCGGCCAAATAGTCGGTATCGGCTCCCTTAGTGGCTTGGTGGGCTTACCCGGCATGGCCAGCTATGGCGCCAGCAAAGCCGCCACCATCGCCATGTTGGAATCGCTCGACGTTGACCTACGGCCAATGGGCATCGCCGTTACCACCGTTACTCCGGGTTTTATCGACACACCGTTAACAAGAAACAACCCGCATAAAATGCCGTTCTTGTTAAAAGAAGAAGAGGCCGTGGAGTTAATCTTCAAAGCCATTCAAGCGCGCAAACGCTACGTCAGTTTCCCGCAACCGCTATCCGGTGTGATGGAAACCATGCGTCGATTACCACGCGGCGTTTACCGTTGGATTGCTGAACGAGACCCCACTGGCTTAAAGGATTAATTCTCTAGACCAACGGCTTTACATCAGGCAATGCTCATGAAATGCTAAACGGATTCGTAATAACCGTTTTGTGAAGAGCATGATCAAGCACCTCCTAGGACTTAGTTGCGCATTGGCTTTGGCTGGCTGCGGTGGCGGCAGCGCCCTACCGGCAAGTAATACCCCCAATACCGAAAATAACAGTAGCAGCGTAGCCTTTGACAATAGCGGCGAGAATTGCCGCAACTTTCTGATTATTGCACCCATCACTGAGGCCAATGCGCGCAAGTTTGTGCCACCTGAGTTCTCCTTAACACAGCCACCTATGGGTTTTGTTGAGCTGGCTGACTGTCCCAGTGGCAGCATTAATGGCGTCGAATCTGGCCCTTACAAAATAGCCGAGGCAGCGGTCTTTATTACCCCACCTGACGGCGACAGTAACCCGCCCCTGGTTGGCGTCAACTCAGCGATTTATTTGCTCTGGCAATTAGATACCAACGCTGAACTAGCGGCACTAAAACAAGCCGCTGGTTTTTTTGGCGAGCTAGTGCCAGATATCGAACTAACAGTAGAACAAATCGACCCACTACCACTTGCCGCACAGGGCAATGCCAACGTGCCGTTTGATTTTTCACCCTATTCACTACAGGCGACACTCACACCTGACAGCCCGGCGGGGCCTCCCCTACCCAACCAGCTTTGGCATATGGGCAACCTTGGCCCGGTGAACACATTTAACGATATCTACGCCACCGACCAAGTATTAGCCGGACCCGGCGTCATTACCATTGCCGAAGGCAGCGCTTTACACGAGTTGTTTGGTAGCACCAGCGTGCTAGGACTAGCGGCTTCCGGCATCGGTTCATTCAATAACAGCTCCCAGCTGCGTCCAGACGTGACCGCGACTAAGGCGCCGTTAGCGCCCTAATCCAAGCTCATCACCAAGCGGTATGGCTAGGCCAGTAAAGACTGGCTTAACTAAAGACTAAGGCTAGCCCCGAAAATACCAAGGTGGCATAAACCGCGATCGCGAAACGGCGCTCATTAACGTTATGGTGTAACCATTCACCGATCATCACCGCCGGTATTAGCACCAGCAGGCAAACCAAGATTTCAGAAACACTTTGCTTAGTTAAGTTGCCAGCAAAGTAATAAGAAAACATTAGCGGCAAGTTAAAGGCGATCCAGCAGGCTGCCAAGGTGCTGCGAAAAGTGCCTTTCGGAATCCCCTGCCCGGCCAAGCCATATACCAATACCGGGCCAGCAGAGGCGAATAACCCTTGGGTGATACCGGCTAAGAATGACCACGGCCAAAGCTTTCGGTTCTTCGGCGCATCATGGCCCTTATGAAATAGCACCCATAACTCGCGTGTGCCCAGAAAAGCCACACAGACACCAAAGATGAGTTTCAAGTCACCACTGCCAAGGCTATAAAACAGGTACTGCCCAACCACCATGCCAGCCACCAAGAAGGGCGCGATTCGTTTCAGCAGCAGCCCCCAGTCGATATGGTCGTGATAGCGCATAAGCAAATACGCCGACAGCGCGATGCTCAGCGGCGGCAACCAGATCAATAATTCCTCAATGGTAAATAGATGTGCGCCCAGGGTGAGCGCAATCACCACACCACCAAAACCAATCGTGGTCTGGGTAACAAATGAAAACAGGATAAAACCAAGCAGCAGCCAAAACTCTGGGGTGCTAATAACGGGCGAAAGGGTCATGGATCGTTATCCTATTGATGCCGCTAAGGTACGGCTGATTTGGCAGAGCTGCAGCCCTGATTCTTTTTGCCAAGCATTAAAGGCTGCTTGAATGGCTTTCATCTCAGTTTGGCTACTAGGGTTAGTACGGTCGATCACCTTTGCCTTTTGCAAGGCAACACAGACGTCACTACTCAGAACAAAGGTATCTTTGCCCATACCACGCAAAATCATGGCACCAGTATTGCCGCCTAAGCGCTTACCGCGTTTCTTAAATAAGGCCCATAAACCAACAATATCATCGCTCGGCCAAGCGGCAACAAACTCAGCAAAACTACCGTGTTCGGCCGCGATATCCAGCAAGAAAATGGCGTTATCGCGCACGGTATTCACCTTTTGTGCATTACGCACAATGCGCTCATCCTGTGCGATTTCAGCCAAACGCTGATCTGATAGGTGCGCCATGCCGCGCGGGCTAAAGCCTGAGAAGACCTCTTCGAAACCGGGCCATTTTTGTTCGATCACGCGCCAGACAAAGCCCGCGCGAAAAACACATTTAGTGATATGCGACAGCCAACGGTCATCTGGGATCTGCGCGATCTCTGCATCGGGCAGCGCCGTTGGCCACAGCGCTTTGAGCGCGGCCTCTCCGCCCTTAACGTTTATTGCTTGTTGGTAAAAATCCGCAAACTGCATGCTCTATTCCACTAACCCATTGCTTGTTGTCGCTGTGGCTAGTCAGCGTAGCCTTTCGCGTCGAGCAACTTAACCTTGCTCCGCACCATGATGCCATTACCACGGCCAATCTCACGGTTTTCAGCATCGTAGACCACAGATTCCACAATCCATTGGCTGCGATTCTTATTCACCACCTTACCTTCAGCGCGCATAAAACCACTGTTTACTGGGCGCGTGATATAGGTGGTAAAGCTTGTGGTGAGTACAAACACATCTGGTTCGAGCGAGTTGGCAGCAAAAAAAGCCGCATCATCTAACAACTTAAAATATACCGAACCATGTACCGCACCCGCTGAATGAAAAAAATCTTCTTTCACATCAAACTGAATTTCGGCAGCACCCTCGCTGACGACCATTTTCGGTTGATAGTATTGATTGGTTGGCGCCGCTTGGTACATGCTTTCTAAAGCACGGTAGTGTTGTTCACTCACAGGAGTTCCTTAAAAGCCAATGTCAGAAATGCGGCCCATTATATTTGTCTTAGTACTAATTAGCTGCTGGCTCTTGCAAAGCTACTGGCCGCGACGCCAACAAGGCAACGTCAATGCCCGCCTAATCGGCAACTTTGGTCTCCTGCTTTCGGGTAGTTTGTTGCTCTGGCTGGTCGTGCCACTGGGAGCTACTGGCGCTGCCTTGTGGGCTGAACAACAGCATTGGGGCCTGTTACGGCAGCTGCCATTGCCACTCTGGCTGAGCACCGTACTCTGCGTTGTAGCTCTAGACGCCGCTATTTATTGGCAGCACCGCGCCATGCACCAATGGCCACTGCTATGGCGTTTACATCGTGTGCACCATAGTGACTTGCAACTCGACACCAGCTCCGGCGTGCGCTTCCACCCGCTAGAAATACTGCTTTCAATGCTCTACAAGATGGCCATTGTGATTGCTCTCGGTGCCAGCGCCGAAAGCGTCGTGATTTATGAAGTGGTCTTGAGTAGCTTCGCGCTGTTCAACCACAGCAACTGGGCCATGCCGGCAGATCATTACTTACGCAAGCTAATCATTACCCCCGATGTGCATCGGGTTCACCACTCAGTCAATGCGGCGGAAACCAATAGCAACTACGGCAACTTTTTAGTGCTGTGGGACAAGCTGTTTGCTAGTTATGTTGAACAGCCTCAAACCAGCCATCAACAAATGCAGATTGGCCTGGAACAATATCGGGACTCACATAGTCAAAAGCTGCTAACTTTACTGTCGAACCCGTTTACGCGTCTTCGGAAATAACATCACCATGCACGACATGATGCCACGCCTAGCGGCTTATGCTTTCCCAGCTATTCGCCGCAGCAAACTAGAAACCCTGCAGGTCAATCTGGGCTATTTATGCAACCAAGTGTGTTTGCATTGCCATGTGAATGCTGGCCCCAAACGCACCGAACTGATGAGCCGCGAAACGGTGGACCAGCTACTGGCTTACATTGACAAGCAAGCCATCAAAACCCTCGACCTGACCGGCGGCGCGCCAGAAATGAACCCCGAGTTTAAATACCTTGTGGAGCAAGCACGGCAGCGCGGCGTGCATGTGATCGACCGCTGCAACCTCACCATTTTGCAAGTACCGGGTTATGAAGACATGGCTCAGTTTCTGGCAGAACAGCAGGTAGAAATCGTCGCCTCGCTGCCTTGTTACCTAGAAGACAATGTCGACGCGCAGCGCGGCAAAGGTGTATTTGGCGATAGCATCAAATCACTGCAACAGCTGAACGCTTTGGGCTATGGCGTTGACGGCAGCGGCTTAGAACTGAGCTTGGTTTACAACCCACAAGGCCCCAGCCTGCCACCGCCGCAAGAGGCCTTGGAGGCCGACTACAAAGCGCATTTAAAAGCCGAATTCGACATCGTCTTTACGCGCCTGTTCGCACTCGCCAATTTGCCCGTTCAACGCTTTGGCTCAACCCTTGTGAGCAAAGGCGAATTTGAGCCTTATATGGAAACGCTTAAGGCCTCTCACTCTGACGACAATTTAGCTGGCGTGATGTGTCGCAGCACGCTGTCGGTTGACTGGCAGGGTTATGTATACGATTGCGACTTTAACCAAATGTTGAAAATGCCATTGGCCGCAACACAAGACAGCAACGGCCAAGGCCAAACCCATATTGCCGATTTACTTAGCACCGAGCTAGAAAACAGCCCCATTGCTGTGGCTGGGCATTGCTATGGCTGCACCGCCGGACAAGGTTCTTCTTGTGGCGGCGCCTTAAACTAACGAGAAATTATTATGAAAGTTGATGAGTCAGTCCTCAGCCGCTACTCCGGTGGTGCCCAAGAACGTGAAGAAGCACTCTGCTGCCCAGTTGATTACGACAAAAGCCTATTAGCACTATTACCAACAGAAATTGTTGAACGTGACTACGGCTGCGGCGACCCCAGCCGTTATGTGCAAAACGGTGACGTTGTTTTAGACCTTGGCTCTGGCGGCGGCAAAATTTGTTATATGGCAGCCCAATTAGTGGGTGATACCGGCCACGTACATGGCGTTGATATTAATAACGACATGCTCGGCTTAGCTCGCAGCTACCAAGACGAAATGGCCAATAAACTGGGCGGTGACCGCGTGACTTTCCATAAAGGCTTTATCCAAGACCTAGCCTTGGATGTGGCCGAGATGGAAGCTTATCTAAGCGCCAAGCCAATCAAAGACGCCGACGACTATTTAGCACTAGAACAATGGAAAACCGAGTTCCGCAAAACCACCCCTATGATCGCAGATAACAGCGTCGATCTAGTGGTGAGCAACTGCGTACTTAACCTAGTTAGCGAAGCCGACCGAGCACAGATGATTAGCGAAATTTACCGGGTACTAAAACCCGGTGGGCGCATTGCCATTTCCGACATCGTTTCTGACCAAACCGTACCGCAACATTTAAAAGACGATGGCCATCTATGGAGTGGCTGCATCTCCGGCGCTTATCAAGAAAAAGACTTTCTCGATGCCTTCGGCGCAGCCGGTTTTTCCGGCGTTGCCTATGACAAATGGGACCCCACACCTTGGCAGGTGGTAGAGGGCATTGAGTTCCGCTCGGTCACCATCACCGCCCATAAACGCAGCGATGCCGGCCGCGCCGATTATGGCCATGCGGTGATTTACACCGGCGCCTATCGCGAGGTTAAAGATGATGACGGCTATCACTACCCCAAAGGTGAACGCATGGCCGTGAGCAAACGCACTTTTGATTTTCTTACCAGCGGCCCAATGAAAGACGACTTTGTCGGCATTGCTCCGGCCGAAGAAAAAGAGCTAGGTTCCAGCTGCTGCCTACCCGGTAAGAAACGCCCTGCCCAAGAAACCCTAGGCGCGACACAGCATAGCCAAACCGCAGCCAGCTGTTGCTAGCCCCAGCCGCGACCGCGGGCACTGCTAATTCGCATTCCTAGTCAGGAATGCTAGGCTGTATATCAGGGCAAGCACGGATAGGGGTATCTAGGCGATGAACAAGAAACTGGCTGCAGGGTAACAGCCATGGATAACAACAACATGCAGGCGCAACAAATGCGCCTGCAGCAGTACCTAGCAGCAAACCAGCCAGAATTATTAGAGTCACTTGCTGAGCTTGTTAAATCGCGAGAGGAAGCCCTCAGTTCATCGCAAATGAAGTCTGAGTTCTTGGCCAATATGAGCCACGAAATCCGCACCCCCTTGCATGGTATTGTCGGCACCACCGACCTGCTGATGGAAACGGCAGAAAACAAAGAGCAACTCGAGCTCTTGCAGACTCTAAAGATCAGCAACGAAACCTTGCTGCACGTCATCAACGACGTACTCGATTTTTCCAAGGTCGAACACGGCCAGCTTAAACTCGAAAAACGTAGTTTTGAGCTAGCCGACATCTGCGACAGCGTTGTGCAGTTATTTCAAGGCACCGCACAGGACAAGCGACTAGAACTAATCAGTGACTACTCGCCGCAGCCACTGCCACGCATCGTCGGCGACCCGCTACGCTTACGGCAAATCATCTCCAACCTCGTTTCCAATGCCCTCAAGTTCACTTTGCAGGGCAGCGTTAGTCTTAGCGTAGTCGTGGCCGATGAATGCATCCGCATTACGGTCACGGACACGGGCATAGGGATTAGCGAAGCCTCTCAACAAACACTATTTGATCCGTTTACCCAAGCAGATCAGTCCACCACCAAACGCTATGGCGGTAGCGGCCTAGGGCTCGCTATCTGCGCGCAATTCGCTACGCTGATGGGCGGTAGCATTGAAGTTGAAAGCCAAACCAACCAAGGCTCGACTTTTACCGTCACCTTGCCGCTGACGTTAGCGCAAGACAAAGCCCCGGCGGCGGCACCAGCCAACGGCGACCTCTCCCTGCCGCAACACCCCTGGATATTGCTAGTCGACGACAATGCCATTAATCGCAAAGTCGGTACTCGACTGATTGAATCCCTAGGTTGCAGCGTAATGCTCGCCGGAAGTGGCCCAGAGGCCATTAGTGCCTGTAGAGAAAACCAGTTCAGCGCCGTCTTGATGGACATCCAAATGCCCGAAATGGACGGCGTAGAAGCGATGCATGCCATTCGAGCCCTAGCAGAAAATACAGCACCGATTATCGCGCTAACCGCCTATGCTTCGATCGGCGACAGAGACCGCTATCTTAGTGCCGGCTTTGACGACTATTTAGAAAAGCCACTGAAGAAAAAACGCTTATGGGAGGCGCTTAGCCACTGCATCTCTACGCCAGACAACGAAAACAAAGACGCGCTTACGAACATTCAGCAAATGCCCGTGCTCAACCAACATGCCTACGAGGAGTTTGTTGAGCTAATGGATGAGGAAGCGCCCGGCTTGATAGAACGATTCCAACTAGACATGGACGATGCCTGTAAAGAAATTGCAGCACTTGCCCATCAAGCACCGGACGAATGCAGCAAAGTCGCCCACAAACTGAAATCTTCAGCCGGTTATATCGGTGCCGAACGCATGCGCGGTATGTTTGAATGGCTAGAGCTAGAAATGACTAACGCCGACAAGCCGCAACAACAAGCGGCACTGACCTTAGCCGAAGAAACAGCGGCAGCTACTGCCGCCGCTTTACAAGCGCCCCTAGCCTAAATACTGGGCCCCAAATGGAGCCCGGAAGAGAGATCTAGGGTTCCAGCTTGGCTTTCAACTGTTGCAGGCCTATTTCAAAGTCTTTGCGCATTATTGGCTCATAGAACTTCATCATTAAACGAGCGACAGGGTTGTTGCCCGACTCACCCCAGCAGGCCCAACTAACCCCGACACTAGCTCCGTCTACCAAGTCAAAGCCACAGTCCATTTCAAACTCACCTTCATCCATGGTCACGCTATAACGCAGGCTTTCATTTGCGATCGACTGGTGAATCGCGACTTCACCGTGCATAGCACCGTCAAACCATTGATAGCGAGCGCCTTCACCGGACTCGGGACCACTAAAGCCAATCTGCAACTCAGGGTATAACTCGCTATTCCAGGCTGTCCAAGTAGGCCAGTTTTTCAGTGTATTAAGCTGCTCAAACACCTTAGAGACCGGCGCCTGAATCTCAATACTCGTTTCGCTGCGCCACTGTGACGGCGTCAGAAAGCCACCAATCAAAACCGCCGCAATAAAAGCGGTTACCAATACGAGAACAATGCGAAATACACGTTGGATCATGACGACTCTTTAGCTTCAAACGATAAAGAAGCAGAGTTTATACAATATCGCTGGCCTGTTGGTTGCGGACCATCAGGAAAGACATGCCCAAGGTGCGATTCGCAGCGGTTGCAATGGACTTCGGTGCGCCGCATAAACAAGCTCCGATCTTCTTTGGTAGCCACTGCTTCAGCATCATTCGGCTGGTAAAAGCTCGGCCAGCCAGTGCCGGAATCAAACTTGGTATCGGCGTCAAACAATTCTGCACCACAGGCAACACAGCGGTATATACCGGCATCTTTTTTGTCCCAGTAATCACCACTAAAGGCAGGCTCGGTGCCGTGTTTGCGGCAAACCCGATACTGCTCTTCGGTCAGCTGCTGACGCCATTCGGCATCTGATTTCTTTAGCTTTTCCATTTTCTCTATCCCATAAAAAAAGCGCGATCATCAGACCGCGCTTTTTTAATAACGTTCCGAAGAGCGATTCTTAACGCATCCGGCGTAAAGCTGCCTCGGTAAAGTCACCATCTTTAGCACCAGTCTGGAAATCAATTTTTTCCCAACTCATAGTAGTGCTTTTGCCAGTTTGGTGGTTAACCATATCCAACTGGTGCGGACGCCAGTATTTATCCAAATACTGCTTGTAGTCGCTCATTACCAACGTCTTTAGATGCGACTTTTTACGATCGTAGTATTCGACTTTGTAGATGCGGTATTCGGCTTGGTCTAAATACGTCACCTGACGGGTGTAACCCGAGTTTTTATCGACAGGGAAACGCTCTAGAACATAAATTTTTTCACCGTTCATTTCGTCTTCACGAACGAAGTTGTAGGTGTACTTCTCGATTTCCTGAGAACTCAAATCCTCATAGGAAAACTCTGAACCCATAAACGGGCCAGATTTGTTACGCGAAGCAATACGCTTAACGCGTTTTACAGCCGGTAGGTATAACCACTGGTCATCGTCACCCACTTTATGCGAGTGAGTTAGCAGCGCGGTACCACGAATATCCTTCGGCTCATCAAAAATCACGATGCCTTTGTCACCGTCTTCTTGCACTTCCAAGCTCTTGATACGCATTTGACGTACCGATTCTTTACCAGCCTTATTGCGCAACACCATACGTGCTAACGACTCAGTATCACCCCAACCAATATTGGTGGCTTCGGCGGCTTTAGCAATTTCTAGGCCACGCTCCGGCGAGGCATATGCAGTAGCCGACAACATCACAGTTGCTGCCGCTACAGCGGAAATAATGTTACGCATTATGTTGTCCTTTAATGTACGTATAACTCCAGCCCGACACCCTGCCATGAATTGAGCAACGGCTCAATGACCGCAAGCGCCATTACTTCGTTTCAAATGCGAAGCGCTGGGGAACAGTAAATAGACCCGCCAAGCTCATTAAAAATCCCTGACGACAGAAATAATCTCGGTTTACAACAGCTGTAAGTTCAATTCTATTTGCGTCGACTGGCTATCACCGATTCGCAACTCAGCCGTTGGACTACCGCCAGCATATGCGCACAGCTCGCCAAGCTCGCAATATTGCCCATCGCCATCTAGGTCGGTAGAGGCGCGTAACAAATAGAGACCGGCTGGCACAAGGTCACTGGCTAGAACAAAACGGCGTGCCGCGTCCGGCTCAGCATAGGCCTGATACACCAAACGCTGATTTAACGCATCGTAGAACCGCAACCACAACTTAGCGATACCAGTTGCACGACCACTCGCCAGCCGGTTATGTGCCGACAACGGCACTACAATTTGGCGCTCTGCATTTGAGAAGCGCAGCACGTCGCTGCGACTGGCCTCACCCAGACGATCACGATCCACCTCAATGCGCCAGCGACCATAGCCATCAGTGGTTTCAAGTTGGCTAACGGCAACCCACGCCGGCGCATAGGTAAGCTGCAGCTTAGGCGCGTTAGGGTTACTGCTATAGATATCCACTTCGAGAGCATCCAACAGCGCACCGAAGTTAGCTTCGCTTGGCGTCGCCAAAATACGCTTAGGTTGCAGCACGGAAATATCACCACCCACTTGCACCAGCGCCGTCTGTACCGCGCGGCTGGCGTCTAGTAATCCAGCCCCGTAATAGTCATCGTTACCGGGTAGGCCAATGTCCCGGCTTAGGCGACCGTCTTCGATTAGGGAATCGACAGCAGCCGGGGTTATATCCGGCCAAACGGAATACATTAAGGCGATCACGGCGGCGACAAATGGCGCTGCCTGTGAGCTACCCTGCATCCGCGTAGTGCCATATTGCCACTGGCCGTCGACAAAATAGCCATTCAAGCTAGTAACCGTTCTAGCGCCATTATCGGCGGCGAGGTCACCGCCGGGGGCTGCCAGGTCAACCGCGCTGCCGTAATTGGAGTAACTACTTAACTGCTGAAAACTACCTACCGACGACACAATCACCATACCGGGCACGCCGCTAACAGCGGCCGCATCGTAACTATGACGGCGCGAATCGTTGCCCGCCGCCCAAACAACGGTGGTGCCTGCTTCGGTCACTTCTTCTAAGGTTTGCAACAGCGCCACATTGCTGCCATAAGGTAGCTGCAACGATAAGTTGGCGACTTCTGCCTGTTTGCGGGGCAGACTTCCTGATGCATTAGGCAAACCAGCGGCATAACGTAAGGCCTGCAGAATATCGCCCAATGATCCACATAAGCAGTCAGCCATTACTCGTAACGGCAGCAGGCGGGCATCCGGCGCAACACCAGCAATATAGCCATTATTATTACGAGCCGCGGCAATAATACCGGCCACGTGACTGCCATGATGCAGCTCCAGGTCCGCACTGGCGGCAACATCGTCATCGCCATCAACAAAGTCGTAACCCACTTCCATCTGGCCTTGTAAATCCGGGTGGTTAGGCAAGAACGCCGTATCCAGTACCGCTACCGTCACCCCAGCACCGGTGCTCGATGGCCAAGCGCCTTCAACATCAATCATTTCCGCCGCCCACTGTTTCGAAGCATCGCTGTCGTTAACGGTTTCTAGGCCACTGCTATATAAAATTTGGTCCGGCTCTACCGTCAATACGCCATCAACGGATTCAAGCGCTCGGGCGTGCATCAAGGTGTCATAACCACGACGCACCGCCGCGTTGCGAATACGCGCACGACGTTCAAGATTGTTTTTATGTCGCTGACCCAACAGACGGCTCGGCAAACCATGCGCTAGCTTCGCGGCAACACCCTTGACCGCCACCTTAGGCGCATCCACGTCCATTGCCACTGCTACGGTGTGCGGCATCACTGCACCGGCGTGATCAATGGTCGTCACAATTAGCTGACCAGGAATAAGCTGATCATGAATACTAAAGCTCGCGGCTCGTTGTAGGTTGAGCGCGGGCAACTCGCCTAACGGCAAAAAGTCCAAGCGATATTTAACTAGCCCATCAGCAATGCCGGTGGCATAGGCAACCTCAACATAGTAACGACCACTTTCCGGCACTCTCACCCCCTCAAGCGCGGCCGGCCCCATACCTGCGGTTTGCAGTTGCATATCCATGTCATAAAGAAAGATATCGGCATTCGCCACGGTTGGTTCTGTCGCTTGCAAGGTCAACCACTGCCCAGCGTTGAGTTCAACCAGAAAGAAGTCCTTATTGTCTTCCTCATCCGGTTTAACTACGCCCAGTACGGTTGTTTCGCCGTCTAAGTTAAATGCCGTGAAAGGGCTGTCGTTGTCATCAGAACGGCTGGCATCGGTATCATCAAGATAAAGGTTTTCACCATCCCCTATCACACCATCAGGCAACCACATGGTGGCGACAAAGCGCTCTTGAGCAATCACTGGCGGCGCCGCTACAGGTTCATCGACCACCGTAATCGTCGCCTGCTCTGGCTCCATGGCGTCGCCACTTTGTTCTGCATCACCGCCGCCCCCGCCGCCACAGGCCACAACCGCGGCGCTTAACGACATAATTTTGGCAATACTCCATATGCTTTGCGCAGGCGCGCAAAGATTCTCCGTGAACCCTTTCATAATGTTTCCCCGTGAAGCTTTATTGCTTCTTCTATGCAGATCTTTCACAACCCCGTGAGACCTGCTTTCTGTGAACCGTGAAATCACTATGGCAACAAAAACTAGCGACTCCCATAGCCAGTCAACCCTACGGTTAGTTTTTGCAGCCCGATGGTCGAAAGCCTGACCAACGCAAAGAGGAGCGAAAAGCATTTACCGATAAACGGTAAACGCCTAAAAACAACTTAATTAATGGCTAAACATTGTCTGATCGCCCGGCTTACGGCATAGTGTGCACTGCAACATAACCACCCCGAGATGACTCCGAAAGCATTGCTGCATATAGCTAAATGCCGTTAGTCCTCGTCCGGGCTGCCAGCTAGATTTCAAACAAAGGCCTTTTGTGACCGCAACCGCTCCCGCCTTGGACAACCCAAGCGAATGCTTCGTATTACGCAACCGAATGACGGGCATTGCCGTACTCGACGTACTGAGTAACGACATCAATCAACTCGTTATCCAACTTCAACAACGTTTGCAGTTGGCCCCTGAGCTATTCAAACAAGCTCCCGTAGCCCTACATGTGC
This sequence comes from Gammaproteobacteria bacterium, assembly GCA_030425645.1. GTDB lineage: Bacteria > Pseudomonadota > Gammaproteobacteria > JAPPPA01 > JAPPPA01 > JAPPPA01. Next base: position 87,711 of record JAUHZK010000008.1, read on the forward strand.
CGGCCGCGGCGCAACCGCTAGATATCGCTGCTTTGTGCTCAGCCCTAAAACCACTCGCGCTAATCCCAGTGGCCATTACTGCAACAAGTGACAATGCCGCCCAACTTGCCCAACAAGCGCAGCTAGGCGTGCTCGATATTGATAGCCAAAAGAGTAGCCCCACCACGCCGGCTGCGGCGGTAACTGCACCGGCCACTAAAGTCGTTAAACAGCCCGTGCGTTCCGGCCAACAAATTGTTTGCGACGGCGATTTGATCGTACTAGGCCAAGTTGGCGCCGGCGCTGAGGTAATCGCTGCCGGCAATATTCATATATACGGTGCCCTGCGCGGCCGTGCTTTCGCTGGCGCTAAAGGCGACGAAAGCTGCCATATTTTTTGTCGGCAACTAGATGCCGAGCTCGTTGCCATTGCTGGCGTTTTTAAAGTCAGCGAAGAACTAGACGACACACTGCGGCAACAGCCGAGCCATATTCAACTGCAAGCCGACCAGCTCCAAATAGCGGCGCTCGGCTAATTTTTAGAGGATAAAACGTGAGTAAAATTGTTGTAGTGACCAGCGGTAAAGGCGGCGTGGGCAAAACCACCACCAGTGCAGCCTTTGCGACCGGCCTGGCCATGAAAGGTTATAAAACCGCCGTGATCGACTTTGATGTTGGGTTACGTAACCTAGACCTCATCATGGGCTGCGAACGCCGAGTGGTCTATGACTTTGTGAATGTGATTAACGGTGAAGCCACGCTTCGCCAAGCGCTAATCAAAGATAAGCGTATTGAGAACCTCTACGTTCTAGCGGCATCACAAACCCGTGACAAAGACGCATTAAGCCAAGAAGGCGTAAAAAAGGTTTTAGATGACCTGAAAGCCGATGGCTTCGACTTTATTATCTGCGACTCGCCTGCCGGCATTGAAAAAGGCGCTCACTTAGCCATGTTCTATGCCGACGAAGCCTTGGTAGTGACCAACCCAGAGGTTTCATCGGTACGCGACTCTGACCGCATCCTTGGTTTGCTCTCGAGCAAAACCCACCGTGCGGCCAACGACGAGCCTTGCATTAAAGAGCACCTAGTGCTGACCCGCTACGCACCACATCGCGTAGAAACCGGCGAAATGCTGTCGGTTGAAGACGTGCAAGACATTCTGGCAATTCCTCTACTGGGTGTGATTCCTGAGTCCACCGCGGTGCTGAATGCCTCTAACCAAGGTGCACCGGTTATTCTGGACAACGAAAGCGACGCTGGCCAAGCCTACGACGACTTGATTGAGCGTTTCTTGGGTAACAGCGTTGATTTCCGCTTCATTGATAACAAGAAAAAAGGCTTCTTTGGCCGTATGTTCGGGAGCTAGACATGAGCTTTATGGATTATTTCCGCCGCAAGCAGCCGACCGCGTCGGTTGCTAAAGAGCGACTTCAAATTATTGTTGCGCACCAACGCCAACAACGTAATGCGCCAGACTGGCTGCCCAGCCTACAAGCCGATGTACTGGCTGCTATTCGCAAATATGTTGCTGTGGATGACAACGCCATCGACTTCCAAATGGAACAGGGCGACGGCTGCGAAGTCTTAGAGCTTAACGTTACCCTGCCAGAAAAGGCGCTTGCCGGTTAACGCTAAAACAGTGAGTGCCGGCGCTTGCCGGCACTCACGGTCTAATCACTAATACCGTAACGCGCCCGATAGCCGTTAACAGCTTCCAACTCAGCCTCTCGATTCGGCTGCGTACGCAACCAAGCAATCAAGTCACTTAAGCTAATAATGCAGGCCACTTTAAGGCCGTAGTCCTGCTCTACCTCTTGAATGGCAGACAACTCCCCCGCTCCCCGTTCCTGACGATCTAGCGCCACCAATACCGCGTAGGGATCAGCACCCTCGGCATTGATAATATCGATCGATTCACGAATAGCCGTGCCCGCAGTAATCACGTCATCAACAATCACCACTCGGCCCGTTAATTGAGCGCCAACCAAGTTGCCGCCTTCACCGTGGTCTTTTTTCTCTTTGCGGTTAAAACACCAAGGGCGATCAATATCCAAATCACGCACCAGGCTTACCGCCGTCGCGCTGGCGAGTGGAATACCCTTATACGCCGGCCCAAACAACACCTGCCAGTCACTTCCTAGTTGGTCTTCGATGGCCGCGGCGTAGCATTCACCAAGGGTCGCCAAATCTGAACCTTGGTTAAACAAACCAGCATTGAAGAAATACGGACTGACACGGCCAGACTTCAATTCAAATTCGCCAAACTTAAGCACGCCACGGGCAATGGCTAGCTCTAGAAATTTTTTCTGATAGGGTTTCATCAAAGCTTCCTAATAATTTGCGCGAATTTTACATGTCCAAGCTCAAAAAATCCGTTGCGGCGTCAGCCGTTGCCGACCAAGTCCACAAAGTTTTTCCAAATGACATCAACAGTCATCAAACCGTTTTTGGCGGCGCCATGGTAGCCCATATTGATCGTATGGCTTTGGTGGTAGCTGAACGCCATGCTGGACAAACCTGTGTCACCGCCTCAGTGGATGCCTTGCATTTCTTAGCGCCGGCAAAACAAGGGCACACGCTGGTGTTTTCTGCGGCGGTTAATCGCAGCTGGAACAGCTCAATGGAAATCGGTGCGCGAGTCGAGGCCGAAGACAGCCATACTGGCGAGCGCCAACATGTTGTTTCCGCCTATCTCACTTTTATTGCCGTCAACAAAGACGGCAAGGCCGTACCGGTACCTGAACTGGTACCGGAAACCGAACAGGAAAAATTGCGCAGGGGCGAAGCTCGGCTACGACGTGAACAGCGCCTACGGCAGGCCGAAGAACTTAAGCGCTACCGTTGCCAGGCAACCGGCAGCTGCTAAGCTGCCGGCGCGGTTTTCTTACGGTCAACCAGCATCAGCAAGGCTGGTAGGAACAACAGGTCAAACACCACCGCCAACATAATGGTCATGGCCACCATGTTGCCCATAGCGCTGTTCACGTCAAAGTCAGACAACCCTAAGATCGCGAAGCCGGCCGCCAAGGCAATTGACGTCACCATTAAGGCCGCACCCACGGTATCAAAGGCATAGCGAATCGACTCTTCGGTGGTTTTGCCAGCCACGCGTCGCGCACGCAGATACTTACTGAGGAAGTGCACGGTGTCGTCAACAACAATACCCAAGGTGATACTGAACACGGCCGCGATCGACATATTGATATAGCCCATGGTGTAGCCCCAGATGCCAAACGCCATCGCCGCTGGGAAAGCATTCGGTATCAGTGACAACAGGCCAAACTTAAACGAGCGCAGCGCCAGAATCAGCGTTGCCGAAATCAACAAGATCGCCAAGGCGGTTCCGCTCAGCATGCTGTAAATGGTGCGCTGACCAATATGTGCAAACATCAAGGAAATAGACGAGCCGTCCGACTTCAACTCTGGCGCATGCGTGTCGAACCACTCCTGCGCCGCCGCTTCTAGGTCAATAATCTCCTGCGCCGACTGGTCAGCAATACGTGCATTCAGCCTTAGTGCCGATTTATCGAAGCTCATCTGATTACCTAGATCCAAACCAAACGGTAGCGAGAACTCGTACAGCAAGTGATATTGCGCGGCTAAGTCGCGACTCTCTGGAATCTTGTAAAACGCCGGATCATCATTATTCATGACACGGTTAAGGCGTTTCATAGTACGGGTAAAGACATCAATGTGAGTGGTCTCTGGTCGCGCGTCGTACCAGTCGGCAAATTCGTCAACCTTGGCTAGGAACTCAGGGTCGTTCACACAGTTGGCCTGACCGCAGCTCAGCTCATACATAATATTGTCGAAGCCGGTGAGGTTTTCCTGCATAAAGTCAGCCGCTGTTCTAAACGGTACACCTTTGTGGAAATACTGAATGGTGTTGTCGTTCAGTTCGTTGCGCGGCATGCCGGCAATCAGTACCAGCGCGACCGACACCGAGCCAATCAAGAACTTGACTGGGTGGCCAATAATCGAACCCGCTAACTTCTGTAGGCCGCCCTCATTGCCACCTTCGCTGGTGTTGTCTTTGCGGCCTTTAGCCGGCAACGCCATCATCATTCCTGGCAATACCGTTAGCGTGAAAATCCACGCGGCAATCACGCCCAAGGCACAGACATTGCCCATTTCAGCAATCGGTGGCGAGTCGGCAAAGTTCAAGCTGACAAAACCAATCGCGGTGGTAAACGAGGTTAAAAACACTGGCTGCATATTTACAGACAGGGTTTTGGTCATGGCTTCGGCCTTATCAAAACCACGGCCTAAATTACGCAGATAAAGAATCAGTAAGTGAACTGAATCGCATACCGCCAGCGTCATAATGACCACCGGCGCAGAAATATTAACTTGGTTAAGTGGGATACCCAGCCAACCGGCAGCACCTTCCGCCGCCAGCGTACTAATACCAACAATTGTCAGCGTCACCAATACAGATGCCCAGCTACGGAAGAACAACAGCAGCAACACCAACGTCAGCAAGTACATGGCCGGAATCAACGTGCCCATGTCTTCAATGGAGTTTTCGTTAAAGGCGGTATTAACGATCAGCACACCCATTAGGTAAATGGTATGTCCGGGGTATTTAGCTTCCATTTCGTCGCGCTTTTCACGCGACATTTTCACTAGCTCAACCGTCTCGCTCTCATAGTCGAGGCGGTTATCTGACATCTCAAAAGTGACTTGCACCGCGGTCACATCACCCTTGGCAGCGACCATATTGTTTCTCAAGATCGGCTCTGCCAAGGCAATGCTGCGTGCTTCTTGCCGTTGCTCCAGGGTCGCTGTCGCCGCGTCGTCAACCAAATCGACCACGATCAAATCATCACCCTCGGCATAGGTGTGCTGGTAATTCGTCAGCGAGTCCACCCGCGAGGATGTAGGCATTTGCCAACCAAACTCGGTTAACTCTTCAACCAGGCGCAGCGTGTCATTGGTGAATACATCGCCGTCGTCAGGGGCGATGATAAACGTCATGCCATCATCTTTAGAAAAGGTTTCTTGGATGCGCTCATAAGCCTTCAACTGCGGGTTGTCTGGCTTAAAGAAGATTTTGTAATCGCTTTCAAAGTAGAGGTTTTTGCCGCCATAGCCGAGCACGGCCAATACTGCAAAAGACGCCACCATCAGCCACTTACGGTTTGCGACCAACCATGCCGCTACGCGATCATTGAAATCTTTCATCCGGAGAAACCTAAGATAATTTATATACTTAGACGCATTTAACCATAGTCGATCGCATTGGTTTTGACCGTAAGCGACAAAAAACCTGAGCAAAAACAGAATCTGGTTTACAGTGACTGAACTGTATCTATTAACAACAGCTACAAGCTTCCCCAAGACCTAAACCATCAGAGACCACTTGTGACCGCGGCCGCTAACCAACATCCCAAACGTTCATGGCAAGAAACACTCGCCATGCTGAAATCACCTCCGGTATGGGTGATGTTGCTACTAGGCTTCTCTGCCGGCCTACCTTTGTTGCTAATTTTTTCGTCTTTGTCGCTATGGCTTTCTGAAGCGGGCGTTCAGAAATCTACCGTTACCCTATTTAGCTGGGCCGCGCTGGGTTATTCCTTCAAGTTTGTCTGGGCACCCATTGTTGACTCTCTACCGGTACCGCTACTGACAGATAAAATGGGGCGGCGACGCAGCTGGCTACTTATTTCTCAGCTCGGCATTGTTGCCAGCATCGTGTCGATGGCCATGATCGACCCGTCTAGCAATCTTGAGGCCTTATCGGTAATGGCCTTTGCCGCCGTTGCATTAGGGTTTTCCTCAGCCACACAAGACATTGTTATCGACGCCTACCGGATTGAGAGCGCCGACCAAGACCTACAAGCCATCCTCGCGGCCACTTATATCGCTGGCTACCGTATTGCCATGTTGGTCTCGGGCGCGCTGTGTATTGTGCTTGCCCAGGCATGGGGATCAACAGCCGAGGCCTATAGCTACAGCGCTTGGCAGGCCGCTTATTTGTGCATGGCCGCGGCAATGCTATTGGGCATTGTGACAACGCTACTCATGGCAGAGCCCGCCGCTAGCAGTCAGCAGAGCAAACAACATTCGCTATCTAGCTATCTGCGTTTTCTATTTACTTTTGTCTGCAGCGTCTTGGCCCTTATTCTTTGCTATCGCACTGTCGGTGCGCCGCTAGAGGAAATGCGACAAAGCTTAGTCAGCCTCTGGGGCAATAAAAACTTAGCCGGATTCGTGGTCGAAAGCATACGGCTCGGCGCCGCTATTACTGCGGCTGCCGCCACCGCCTATCTCTGTGTTGCACTAGGCATTAGCCAAAGAGAGATGGTTAAGGCGACTTATGTTGAGCCCGTCATCGACTTTTTTAAACGTTATGGTCTTGGCTTAGCGGCACTACTACTCGCTATTGTTGGGCTTTACCGAATCTCTGACATTGTGCTCGGCGTCATTAGCAACTTGTTCTATTTGGATTTGGGCTACTCCAAAACCGAAATTGCCAGCGCCGTAAAAACCTTTGGCCTATTAATGAGTATTGCGGGTGGCTTTGCCGGCGGTTTGTTGGCGCTTCGGTTTGGGGTTATGCGTAGCTTGATTTTGGGCGCCGTACTCGCAGCCGCCACCAACTTGCTGTTTTTGTTATTGGCGCATATCGGCTACAACCTACCATTCCTCTATGTGGTGGTCGGTGTCGACAACCTCTGCGCCGGTCTCGCCTCGGCGGCGTTTGTGGCATTTCTATCTAGCCTGACTAATATCGCCTTCACTGCCATGCAATACGCCATCTTCAGCTCGCTGATGACACTAATCCCTAAAGTCATTGGTGGCTATTCCGGCGGCATTGTTGAAAGCCTGGGTTATGAACAATTTTTTGTTATTACCACGCTACTAGGACTGCCGGTATTGCTGTTACTGGTATACGCGAACAAAAAGTTCGACTTGCAGCTGCCGAATGCCAACAATTGAGTCCATGAAGCTAGCCGACGTACACGACATCCCAAACCCCGGCTCAATCAGCCATGACGCGGCTGGCAAGTTTCGGCCCTACAACATTATGTTGGTACGCAACGGTTTAGATATCAAAGCCTATGTAAATAGCTGCCCACACACTGGGGCACCCTTAGACTTTGTAGACGGCAGGTTTCTAAGCCCAGACAAGCAGCATATTCAATGCACCACCCACGATGCCTTATTCGATATCAACAACGGCCGCTGCCTCGCTGGCCCCTGCCCCGGCCAGAGCCTAAAACCCGTGGCGATTGAAGTGATTAATGGTGAGGTTTGGCTGGCCGATTAAACCGAAAACGAACTGCCGCAGCCGCAGGTGGTTTGCGCGTTGGGGTTTCTAATGACGAATTGTTCGCCTTCCAAACCACTACTGTAGTCAATTTCAGCACCCACTAAGTATTGAAAGCTCATCGGGTCAACTACTAGCTGCACACCTTGCTTCTCTACCGTGGTATCGCCTTCGTCGCTGTTTTCATCAAAGGTAAAGCCATACTGAAAACCGCTACAACCACCACCTTGGATAAACACACGTAACTTCAGTGCGTCATTGCCTTCTTCTTCCAGCAACTCTTTCACTTTTGCGGCAGCCGAATCGGTAAAGATTAAGCTAGGGCGTTCACCGCCACCGTAAGATTGTGCTTCCAAACTCATAAAACTCTGCCTCGCGCCGCCTTATAGCTAAGCGCTTATCTCTAAAGTATGACCGATGGCGAAAAAACCGCTAGGCAGTTTTTTCGCGTTGCGCGGCGGCCTTGTTGACTGATTTCAACTTCGGCTTACCAACCTCTCCGCCGGGCTCACAAAATACCAACTGGCCGTTGACCTGGGCACCGACTGCAACATCAATCAGGTTGTAATAAACATTGCCATTAATGCGGGCATTTTCTGCTAATTCAACTAAACCAGTAGAACGCACATCACCGTCAACGGTGCCATTAATATTCACATTTGGCACACGTAGCTCCCCTACCACGCACCCTTGCTCACTTAAGTGGCAACTAGATTGACTGTCATCCAGCGCCAACACGTTGCCTTTAACAACACCATCTATATGCAAACCACCGGTGAAACTTAAATCACCCTCTACTGTGGTTTGTGGCCCCAGTAGCGTATCAATCTGATTATTAATACCGCTGCTTTGGCGACGACGTTTACCCATTTTCATTAGTGCCATGACTTGCCCCTAAAATCCTTTTTTCAAATCCATGTGGTTATTTAGCGCAATAGCGCCAACCACTCCCTTTCTTCTAACAACTGCGACGCTTTTGGCCGACGCACCGCAATATCAATTGCCAGCTCCTTGGGCTCAAACCCCTCTGGCAAGGTCAACGGCAAGGTAATGTTCTGAAAATAACGATAACCAAACTTAACCGAATCCACGGCGGCCGGATGTAACTGCTTCAATGTAAGTTCAAGCGGCTCACCGTCTTGCTGACCATACAGCGAGAGGGCAATTTTACCGCTTGCTCGCACATCATGCTGTTTAACCTGGGTCATGGTGATATTCACCGACCAATTTAGCTCATCACTACCCGGGCGTAACTGAATATCACTCACGCGAATACCTGCCTTTGCAGCTTCCGAACCAAGGATGTTCTCGTAAAACTGCAGCTGCTCAAGCAACTGGTGCTTTTCAAGCAGTGCGCCTTGCAACTCTTTTTGCATCTCAACCGCTGCCTGTATTTCCAGGTCGGTTAGCTGACGCTGAGTCTCCAACTTCCGCGTTAAAGCTTGGATTTGCTCTTGTTGTTGCTGCAAAACCACAAAACTACGGTCTTGCACGGCCAACAACGCAGCTCGATCATCTAGATTCTCACCCACGCGCAGGGCACCACGCAAACTGCCTAAATGGTAGCTTTGCCAAAGCAGCAAAGTAGCCAACGCCACCAATACCGCCCACCACCAACGGCTAGCGGGACTTTGCTCTTTAACAACCCTTACGCGAGGCATGGCAACACTACGGCAATAAGGCGGCAGCTTCTAAACCAGCCGTTTCAGCCAAACCATGCGCTAGGTTAAAGTTTTGCACGGCCTGCCCGGCGGCACCTTTAACAAGGTTATCAATCACGGAAGAGACCACCACCACGTCACCACCTTGTGGACGCGTAACGGCAATGCGGCAAGTATTAATACCCCGCACCGAACGGGTTTGCGGCTGCTGTCCAGCAGGCAATACATCTACAAACGGCTCGTTCGCATAGCGCTGCTCGAATAAGCCCTGCAGATCAACAGAGGTATCGGTCAAACGCGCATATAAGGTCGCTTGAATGCCCCGAATCATCGGCGTTAAATGCGGCACAAAAGTCAGTTCGGGCATTTGGCCACAAACCGCTTCAAGGCCACGACGAATTTCTGGCAGGTGACGATGACCACCCACGCCATAAGCCATCATCGAGTCACCGGACTCGCAGAACAAGCTGCCAACCTTAGCGCCACGGCCGGCACCACTGACACCCGATTTGCAATCGGCGATCAGGCTGTTTAAATCAATGACATCAAGCAAGGGCAAGAAGCCCAGCTGTGTTGCAGTTGGATAACAACCCGGCACTGCGATTAATTGCGCCGACGCAATCTGCTGCCGATTCACTTCTGGTAAACCGTAAACAGCGTCCGCCAACAACTCCGGCGCAGGATGCGGCTCGCCGTACCAGCCAGCCCACTCGGCGGCATCTTTCAGCCGGAAATCCGCAGACAGGTCGATCACCCGTGTGCCTTTAGCCAATAAAGCAGGCGCATGGTGCGCGGCGGTAGCATGCGGCGTGGCATAGAAAACCACGTCGTGCGCCGCTAGCGCATCAACGTCTGGCTCAACAAATTTCAGGTCGTAATGACCGCGCAAATTAGGGAATAAATCCGCCACTGAACGTCCGGCTTCGGCGCGCGAAGTCACCATGCGCACATCCGCATTCGGATGGCTTGCCAACAAACGTAATAACTCAACCCCGGTATAGCCGGTAGCTCCAACAATGGCGATAGAAATGCTAGACATAAAAAATTCGAACTAAATTTGGCGAAAACACCGTAAACAATGCTGCTAATCATACCGCGTAAGACAACGGTCAAGGTTAGAATAGCGCCGTGAGCAACCCTAGCAAAAACAGCCCCATCGACAGACGCCAGCGCTTTACCGAGCTGTGGCGCGCGCTATTTTTACTGATTGCCAAAAACCGAGCCCTGCCATTTACTGCTTTATGGGGTTTAGGCACCGGCGTTTCCGTTGGCTTACTCGTGGTTGCCTTTGAAATCGCGGTAGCCAAGATCCACCAAGCTTTATGGCCTGCCACTACCTCAGCACTGGTCATCAATGGCGAGACCACCGAGCAATTTGTTGCCGTCACTTGGTGGCAAACCGCCTTAATTCCGCTGGGCGGCGCGCTCTTTATTGGACTGATTTTCACCGGCCTTCCAAAACGCTCGCGCGAAGCCGGCGTAGCCCATGTGATCGAACGTATTATGCGCCACGACGCGGTATTACCGTTTCGCAACGCTATTGCCCACTTCTTCGGCGCTATCGTTGCCTTGGCCTCAGGCTTTAGCGTAGGCCGTGAAGGCCCAGCCATCCACATGGGTGCAACACTCGCCAACTGGCCTGGCCGCTTTGGTTTCTTGCCATCCAACCTGGGCCGCCTACTAGCCGCCAGTGGTGCCGCTGCCGCCGTGGCCGCATCTTTTAACACGCCGTTAGCTGGCGTGATTTTGGCAATGGAAGTAGTGCTAATGGAATACAGCATTGCCGGCTTTGCACCGGTCATGCTGTCCGCTGTTGGCGCCACCGTGGTGACCCAGTATTTCCACGGTTCTGTCCGCACCTTCTCGGTGCCGCCACTCGAATTGGCCAGCTTATGGGAACTGCCTTGGCTAGCCCTGCTCGGTTTTGTGCTCGGCATTCTGGCGCACAATATGGTGCGTTTGCTTGATAGCTTTAGCCGCATGATGCGCAACAGCAAACCCTGGCTACGCGCTCTTGTCGCTGGCTTAATTACCGCCGCTGGCGCCATTTTGGTCCCGCAGGCAATGGGCCTAGGCTACGACAGCGTTAACACCGCCTTGGTAGGCCAAATGACCGTCACGGCCGCCTTTGCTCTATTGGTTGCCAAATTATTTATGAGTACCGCCGCCATTGGCTTGGGTATTCCGGGTGGCCTAATAGGCCCCTCGGTCGTCATCGGTGCCATGGCTGGCACGGTCATCGGCTGGCTTGGCCAGTTCGCGGTGTTTGCGCATACATCACCAATCGCGTTTTACGCTCTGGTTGGCATGGGCACCATGATGGGTGCCGTGCTCCAAGCACCACTGGCGGCGATCACCGCCATGCTTGAGCTGACCGGCAACCCCAACGTGATTTTGCCGGGCATGTTTGCGTTAATGTCTGGCTACATCACCCAAAAAGTGATTTTCCAAGACGAGCCGCTATTCCTACACGTGCTCTCACTACGCGGCATCAAACAGGAAAAAGACGCCCGCTTGAGAGCTCTACAGCAAACTTCGGTAGCGGCCGCCTCTAACACCAATGTCATGCTACTGCCGAGCACTGTCAGCGTAGAAGTGTTACGCGAAGCAACCAAGCAAACCGATTGGATTTTGGCGCGACGCGCACGCCAACTTTACCGCAGCACCGAAATCCGCGAATGGCTTAACAGCCACGAGGAAGAGCTACTCAGCGGCTCGACTATTTTGCTCGACAAGCTGCCGATTACGGCGTTTCGCTGTCGCCCTATTCATGCCGGCGCCTCTATGTGGCGCGCCTTTAACTACTTAAAGACCGACGAATACGACGCGCTTTATGTTCGCTGGCCAAAATGGCGTTTGCCACGCGGCCGTATCCAAGGCGTGATTACTCGCGACACCCTGTCTGGCGAAGTCAAACTCGACTATTGCCCACTTTAATACCTACACGGAACAACACTCATGCTCTGGATTAAAGCCTTCCATATCGTCTTTATGGTGACTTGGTTTGCCGGCCTGTTTTACCTGCCGCGACTATTCGTCTACCACGCCGACACCCAAGACCAAATTAGCCATGACCGTTTTTGCATCATGGAAAAGCGCCTATCCATCATTATGTCGATTGGCGCAGCGCTCACCATAATCTTTGGCCTTTGGTTGCTGAGCGGTTATAGCCTCGCCGGCCAAGGTTGGATTCACGCCAAACTGCTACTCGTCTTTGGCCTTATTGGTTATCACGGTTGGTGCCAAGTACAGGTGAAAAAGTTTCGTGAAAACCGCGCCAGCGGCAGCAGCAAATACTACCGGCTTATGAATGAGGTACCGGCCCTAGCGTTGATTGCAATTGTGGTTTTAGCGGTTGTAAAACCGTTCTAAGCCCCCACATAGATAACAGCTATTACAGCGATACATATTTCTAATTGCGGCCTACACCATGCCACGGCATAGTGATGCCGCGAAATTTTTAACCCATCCCCTGCAGGAGATTTACCATGGGCGTATTAGTTGCTCGTCAAGCACCTGATTTCACCGCTGCTGCCGTACTTGGCAATGGCGAGATTGTTGATACCTACACTCTGTCTGAAAACATCAAAGGCAAAAAAGCGGTTATCTTTTTCTACCCGCTAGATTTCACCTTTGTATGCCCAACTGAGCTACTGGCTTTTGACCACCGCTTAGAAGAGTTCACCAAGCGTGGCGTTGAAGTGATTGGCGTTTCTATCGACAGCCAGTTCTCACACAACGCATGGCGTAACCTGCCAGTAAACGAAGGCGGTATTGGCCAAGTGGGTTACACCCTAGTTGCCGACACCAAGCACGAAATTGCACAAGCCTACGATGTTGAGCACCCAGAAGCTGGCGTTGCTTTCCGTGGTTCATTCCTAATCGACGAAGAAGGCACCGTACGTCACCAAGTAATCAACGACCTCCCACTAGGCCGTAACGTTGACGAAATGCTACGTATGATCGATGCCCTAGCCTTCCACCAAGAGCACGGCGAAGTTTGCCCTGCTGGTTGGAACCAAGGTGACAAAGGCATGGACGCTTCACCTACTGGTGTTGCTTCTTACCTTTCTGAGGAAGCCGACAAGCTATAAGCCAAGTCACTTCCCCACAAGAAACCCGCCCAGCGTCAGCTCGGCGGGTTTTCTTTTGCCCGCCTCCAAACCGCCAAAGGCCCAGATAAAGACTTGCACTCTCGGGCTTTTGCGACAACACTGAAAGTCTGCACGGGGTCACTGCGGACGGTTAATGACAATTGAACAAAACTGGTATGAGCAACTAGTTGAGCATGCGCCTGACGCATTGCTGCTAGTGGATAGCGAAGGCATTATTCGTCTCGCCAATCATCAGGCCGAAACACTATTTGGCTATCGCCGCGAGGAGCTGGTCGGCAGTAATGTCGACATCCTTGTGCCGCAAAGTGCACGCAAACATCACCACGTCCATCGCGATGGTTTCTTTATGGCGCCACGGCCGCGCAATATGGGCGAAGGCAGCGACCTTGAAGGGGTTAGGAAAGACGGTGCCAAATTTGCCGTCGAAATCAGCCTTAGTCCGGTTAACACGGACGAAGGCATGTTTGTTGTCGCCGCCGTACGCGATGCCACCAACCGCAAAAAAACTCAAAACCAACTACGTTCGTTACTAGAAACCGCACCCGACGCGATGGTGATTATTAACCAAGGCGGCGAGATCGTATTGGTCAATAAGCAGACGGAAAAGCTCTTTGGGTATAGCAGGGAATCACTTATCGGTCGCCAAGTAGAGGTGCTGATTCCCGAGCACTTACGCCAGACTCATGTCGGCCACCGCGACGGCTATTTCACCGCGCCACGAGTACGTGAAATGGGGGCCGGCCAAGAACTAGCCGGACGCCGCAAAGACGGCAGTGTGTTCCCCATTGAAATCAGTCTGAGCCCCTTTGAATCAGATGACGGCACCTTCGCTACTGCCGCCATCCGCGACATCACCTCACGCAAGCAAGCCGAAGACCAACTCCGGGCGGTACTAGAAACCGCACCCGACGCCATGATTATTGTTGATGACCACGGCTGCATCACACTGGTGAATCAACAAGCCGAAGAAATGTTTGACTACAAACGTAGCGAGCTAGTCGGCAATAGCATCGAAATACTGATTCCGGAACATTTACGGCAGCGCCATGAAGGTTATCGCAGCGGCTATTTTGAAGCGCCAAAACGCCGCGAAATGGGCATCGGCCTAGAGCTATCCGGGCGCCGTCGCAATGGCACCACCTTCCCCGTAGAAATTTCCCTAGGCCCTCTAAATACCGAGCATGGCCGCTGGGCCACCGCCGCGATCCGCGATTTATCTGAACGCAAACGGGTTGAACAGCTCGAGATCAGCCACCGTGAAATGGAGCATTTCTCCTATGCCGCGTCACACGACCTAAAAGCTCCGTTGCGTAATATTGTTAGCTTGGTTGAGGTCTTAAAAGAAGACCTAAGCGAGCACCAGCTGCCAGAGCACATTAGCGAAATATTGAGTCTGATCGGCACCAACACTGGCCGCATGCACTCACTAGTACAAGACCTACTAGAGTTCTCACGTGTTGATCGCAGTGAACGCCACTTTGAAGCGGTCGATCTCAATCTATTGGTGCAGGAAATTTGCGAACTGATTGAGCATGACCTAACCAACGCCCAAGCGACAATAAACTATCACGCGCTACCGACTATCACCGTCGATCGCTTGCTGATGCGGCAGCTGCTACAAAACTTAATTACCAACGGCATTAAGTTCCAGCCCGAAGGGCAACCGCCAGTGGTCACCGTCAGCGCCAAAGCACGTGAAGATGGCTGGGAAATTATCGTTGCCGATAACGGTGTCGGTATTTCAGCAGAATATCGCGAGCAGGTCTTTCAGGTGTTTTCACGCTTACATGACCTACAAGAATACGAAGGCAACGGAATTGGCCTCGCCATCTGTAAAAAAATAGCTGACATTCATCACGGGCGAATCTGGGTTGAAGACAACCCGCCCCAGGGGGCGGCCTTCCATTTCACAGTCGCCAAACGCGTACAAAAGCATTAACGCAAGCACTCACCCCAAAGGACTCATCTATAAGGGCCCATCCACAGGAACGCATCATGAGCAACCCAACCATACTGATCGTAGAAGATGACGCCGCCGCGTTAATGCTGACCCGGCGCGTATTAAACAAAGCCATTCCGGAGGCAAATATCGACATTGCGGCAGATGGCGACGAAGCCATTAACGCCGTGTTCAAAGCCGCCGAGGAAAACCGCCTGCCGCTAGTGATGCTGTTGGATTGGAACTTACCCAAAAAACATGGCCGCGAAGTACTGCAAACCATCCGCCAAGATCCACGCAGCAAAGACTTACCGGTAGTTATTGTGACCAGCTCGAATGCCGAACCGGATAAATCGGAAGCCTTCTCCCTGGGCGCTAACAACTTTGTGCATAAATCGCTCGAGCTAAGCGAGTTCAGAGACAATCTAACCGCCACCTGCAAGCAGTATTTAAACCTCTAGCATTAGGCTTGGTTTTTAGGAAAATCAAACCAGTAGTCACAGGTTTGAACCGCGCTTAATTCTGTCCAACAGCTAATATCAAATTGCATGCTCACCACCGCCGCGGTCGGCATATCAGCAGCCGCCAAGCCGCCTAACTGCTGCGCCAAATAACTAATGCCGGGGTTGTGGCCAAACAACATCAGGTGATTGATAGCAGCATCCTGCTCTGCAATCACGGCCGCGACCTCCGCCCCTACAAATGGGTACAAGCGCTTATCAAGCTGTAGCGGAACCGCTAGGGCTTGAGCTACAAAATCTGCGGTTGTGTGTGCACGTACTGCATCACTGCTAATCAACTTATCTGGCTGTTCGGCTAGCGACCACCTTGCACTCAGCCGCGCCGCCATCTCTGGTGCTGCGGCTAGACCTCGTTTATTCAGTGGCCGCTCTTTATCGGTCAGGCCCGGATGATTCCAATCCGACTTCGCATGGCGCATTAACGTTAGCGTTTTCATTGTTTATTTAGCCTTAGATTGCCAACGCTATCCATCATCGCCGACCAGCCTTCGTCAACCAACAAGGTAGAAACCTGCTCAACAATCAAGGCTGGCCCAGCAATCACCTGAGCCACGGCTATCTGCTGCCGCGCATATACCGGTACTGGCTGATCGTATCCAGCCAGCGACTCTTCAGCCAATGCTGGCGCGGCTTCCTTAATCGGCCAGCTTGGCATTAGCTCGGCCACATTGGCCTGCTGACTGCGGCAAGAAACACGTAAATTCACCCACTCCACCGGCATATCTAAGGCATGTCCATAAACACGCTTATGCGCCTGATGAAAGGCCTCAGCCAAATCGTCCAAGTTCGCCGTGGCCAATAGCGGAATATTCAAACTATGGCTTTGCCCTAGGTAACGCAGATCCAAACTAATCACGCGCTCAATCGCATCCAAGGTTATGCCTTCTGCCCGCAACTCATCGGTGGCAGGAATCGACAACACATCAATTAATTCTTCAACCTCACACGCACTGGCATCGGCAAGCGGCTTACGCACACTGCGCGATACCTCACGGCTAACCGGCGCTAACAACATGCCCAAGGCGGATAAGACGCCTCCATGAATCGGCGCGATGGCGCGCTGCATACCCAGCGCATCGGCCAGGGCGCACATATGTAAACCAGCAGCGCCGCCAAACGCCATTAAAGCGTCTTGCCTAGGATCTTCCCCTTGCTGCACCGAAATCACCCGCAGCGCCTGCGCCATATGCTCATTGGCAATACCAATAATGCCTTTAGCTGCCTCTTCCACCGTTAATCCCAGCGGCTCTGCCAAGGCGGCTACTGCTTGCGTCGCCGCCGCCACATCTAATTCCATACCGCCGCCTAAAAAGGCAGCCGGGCGCAAACGACCTAGCACCACATTGGCATCTGTCACCGTAGCTTGCGTACCACCATTGCCATAACAAGCAGGCCCCGGTGAAGCACCGGCCGATTGCGGCCCGACTTGCAACAAGCCTCCGTCATCAATCCATGCTAAAGAACCGCCACCGGCGCCAATGGTATGCATATCTACCATTGGCACCGCCACGGGGTACGGGCCAATATGACTTTCAGTGGTCAGCCTAGGCATACCACTAACCAAGGCCACATCGGTTGAGGTCCCCCCCATATCAAAGGTTAGTAGTCGCTCTTCTTCACATAACTCAGCAAAGGTCTTGGCCGCCATCAAACCACCAGCCGGCCCTGAGAGCAGCAAATTCACCGCCCGCCGGCTGGCCTTGGCCGCGGCCAAAGTGCCACCGGTGCTTTGCATTACTGCCACCGGCGACGGTTTAACACCGGCATACAAACGCTGGACATAACCTTCTACCAAAGGCCCCAACCAGGCATTTAGCCACACGGCCATGCCGCGTTCGTATTCGCGGTATTCAGGCAATACTTGTGCAGAACAGCAGACAAACATATCGGGGAAGGCCTGCTGAATGGCCGCCGCTAACTGACGTTCATGGCGGTCATCTAAAAACGAAAACAGAAAATTGATCGCCACGGCCTGCGGTTGTAAAACCCGCAGCTGTGAAATCACTGCATTACAGTGTTCGGCCGTCAGTGCTTTTAGCTCAGTGCCGTCTGCGGCTAAGCGACAATCCACTTCCAAGCACATCGACTCAGGCACCGGCGGTGTTTCCGGTAGCGCCTGCAATTGGTACAGCTCGCGCCGGGCTTGGCGCCCCAGCGTTAGGGTATCTTTAAAGCCCGTGTTGGTGATGTAAGCCGTGGCCACACCCTTGCCTTCTAAAGCCGCATTAGTGGCCACGGTCGAGCCATGCACGAGATCAAACTCGCCAGCATTCAAACCCAGCGCCTTAATACCATCCAAGATGGCTTGCTCGGGCGCCTCTGGTGTCGACAACTGCTTATGGATCCGCAAACCATCAGCCGTCATCAATACAAAATCGGTAAAGGTGCCGCCAGTGTCCACCCCTAAACGCTGCTTAGTCACTTACAATCTCGCCAAAATCATGAAATGAGAATTGTACGTTGCCAGAACTACCAGAAGTAGAAACAACCGCACGTGGTATTCGCCCGCATATTGCGGGGCATAAGGTATCCAAAGTGATTGTGCGCAACCCAAAACTGCGCTGGCCGGTACCTGCCGATCTGGCACAGCAACTTAGCGGCCAAATCATTCAGCAAGTTGAGCGCCGTGGCAAATACCTGATTTTTAGCACCGACAACGGCCACCAGTTATTACACCTAGGCATGAGCGGCAGCCTGCGCGTCTTACCGCAAGGCACGGCCGCCGCAAAACATGATCATGTCGATTGGCTCCTAGACAACCAGCAAGTATTGCGCCTAAACGACCCTCGCCGTTTTGGCAGCGTGTTATGGACTACCGACGATCCACTGCAACACCCGCTATTAGCCGCTTTAGGCCCGGAACCGCTAAGCGACGACTTTGACGATAACTATCTTTGGCAGAAAAGTCGCGGCCGTAAACAGAACGTTAAAACCTTTGTGATGGACAGCAAGCTAGTGGTGGGTGTCGGCAATATCTACGCCAGTGAATCGCTCTTTTTAGCTGGCATTAACCCCAATATTGCCGCTGGCAGAATATCCAAGCAACGCTACCAACAATTAACCAGCGCTATCAAAAGCACCTTGGCGAAAGCAATTGCAGCAGGCGGCACCACGCTGAAAGACTTTAACCAAGTGGACGGCAAACCCGGCTACTTCAAACAAGAACTGAATGTGTATGGCCGTGCGGGAGAGCCCTGCACTCGGTGCCAGCAACCGATTAAGAATAAAGTCCTTAATCAACGCATGACGTATTGGTGCGCCAGTTGTCAGCGCTAAGGGCCAACCACTAGAGCCACCGTCTCGATAGCTATTCCTGGCTTGGCTTTATTGGCCGCTCGCCGGGAATCATGGCGTCGCCATTATCAGACTCCGTGCCTGCTGATTTTTTCTCTATATGACGGCGCATAGCCACTAAGGACGGCGCCGCCATATCGTCCTTTTGTTCGCAGAGATTGACCGCACCTTGCGCCAAATGCTGATACATATTGCGGTAGTCTTCCGCCATCTGATGCGCCAGCTGCGCGGTCTTTTCAAAATGCGTTTCAACCTCTTGCCGGTAGTCAGCATGTTCGGCGCGCAAGGCATCAATATTGGGCTGCTTGCGTTTCGCCAGCCAGTAACCAATTAAGCCACCCAGCAATAAGCCTACAATTCCAGACAAGACTTCAACGGCGTGCATATTTCCCTCACAAAATTCCACAGCAAGCGCTTTTAGCCATAGCATTTAACCATGCCAGCCTCAGCGAATCAGCAAGAGTTAGTGAACGAGTTATTCAAAGCCGACTTAAGCGTCGTTATTCCCTGCCGTAATGAGGCGGAAAGTTTGCCGCGCCTGCTGTCGCAGCTGGCCGGACAAACGGACATCGAACTCGAGATTATTGTCGCCGACGGAGGCTCCAATGATCAGACCCTAGCCATCGCGCAAGCAGCCGGCGCCAAAACCTGCCAATGCGAACCCAATCGCGGCGCGCAAATGAATGCCGGCGCCAGACTAGCAACGGCAGAATGGCTGTTGTTTTTACATGCCGACAGCCAGCTCAGTCAGCCGCAGCAATTGCAACACGCTTTACAGCTGATGCAGCAACAGCCCGCAAACGAGCTTTGTGCAGGCCATTTCCCGCTACAGTTCAGCGACCGCCCCGCAGATGAAAAACGCTGGCGAGTGCTGGAGTATAAAACCACGCTCAACCTTCCACTCACTATCAGCGGCGACCAAGGCTGCCTACTCAGCAAGCAAAACTTCCTTGCGCTCGGCGGCTTCCAAACCACGCTGCCATTCTTAGAAGATCAAATGCTGGCCGCTTCCATCCAACAACGAGGCCGCTGGCTAAGTCTGCCGCACGCCCTGCTGACTTCAGCCAGACGTTTTCAGCGTCAAGGTTTTCGCGGTCGCTACCTATTGATGACCCTAATTATGGTCGCCTATCAATGTGGTTTAACTGAGTTCCTTGACCCCAAAAGCCTATATCCGGAGCAACAACAAGCCGGCAAGATAAAGCTAAAGCCGCATCTACAGCGGCTGTTAACACTATTCACTCGCTTACCCAATGGCCGGCAATTGAGCTTTTGCTGGCGTATCGCCGGCTTAGCACGGGATAACCTCTACCAACTGCCGCTGTGGCTGGACGCAGCACTTGGATTACAGTCATGGCCTTTCTCAACATTCTGGCTAAAACTGATACAGCCTTTAACCCAGCTGACGATATTGAAAACGATTTGGCAACTATTGTTTTTGCCATTGTTTCCTCTGCTGGTGCTCGTCTGGCTGCTGCCCACGGCAATTGGCGCTAGAATAAAATCCCAACCTTCAAGACAATAAAAACGCAGTACTGTGGCTCTTCTATTTTCGCCGGCATGGCAATCTAAAAAACCTGAAAAACGACTCGCCGCGCTAGACAAACTACCGCCGGAACAGGCCGCCGATATCCGTGCTGATTTGGCACTCAATGATCCAGACGAAAGCGTCCGACTCGCCGCGACGCAGGCCATCCAAACACCGGACGCCTTAATTCGTTTACTGAAACAGGCTAATAACACTATTGCCCCCGCCATTCGGCAGCAGTTAATCCAGCTGCTAGACAATGAGCAGCCACTACCTCGCGAAAGCCGACAACGCTGGCTCCGCAATTGTGATGATGTCGCCACTTTGGAGCATTTGGCCCGCTACGCGACCGAAGCCGAGCTACGCAAAACCGCGTTACAGCAAGCTAATCAACAGCAGCTCTGGCATCACTGTGTGCAACATGACCCTTTGCCGGCTAACCGCGAATTTGCCGTCGACCGAATCGAAAACACGCAAGGCCTAAAACAGCTCATTGACGCCTTACGCAAAACCGATAAGCACATCACCAAACTGCTACAGCAGGCATTAGAAGACAAACTACTCGATGCCGGTGACGCCGACACTATCCAAGCCGTGCAATTACGCTGCTGCAAGCAACTAGAAACACTCATCGAAGACAAGGCAGAAGAATCCGCCTTGCGCGCAATTGACGCCCAATGGGCACAAGTCGCCGGCACTGACCCCGTGCATCACTTCCCAGCTTTGGCTGAACGCTATGCGCGCTCACGGCGCGTATTTCTAAGGTTGCATCAACCTCAAGAGCTTGTAGTCGAAGCCGAACCAGAGACCACCGAACCAGAAATAGATCCGACGCTTGCCGAAGCCCAGCAAATTGCCCGAAAAGCCAAAAGCTGGCTTAACGGCAAGCAGTTGCCACGGCGCAAGCATATTGAGGTCTTACGCAAACAATGGCGCAAGCTGAAAGCCGAGTTCGACGACGCCAAGCTTAGTGAGCAGATCACCGAGCAACTCAGTCAGCTCAATCAGCGTCTAATTAAGCAAGATGAACAATGGCAGCAAGACCTCGCCACTAGCATTGCGCAAATCCCCAAGCTACAGCCGTTGCTCGACGAGGGACAGTTACAAGCCGCGCGCGAGCTTTACCAAACGCTTGAGGAAAAACTGCGACAACTAAAAGCCATCGACAATCGCAGCGAACTGCGTCAAGCCATGGAGCAACTGCAAGCGATTAAACCCGTCATGCAAGAACTTGGCGGCTGGCAACATTGGAGCAATAACCGTAAACGCCGCGAACTCTGCGACCGCGTCGAAGCATTGATCGGCAAAGATATTGATCCAGAGGCGCTGGCTGAAGAAATTAAGAAGCACCAAGCAGATTGGAAAGCACTAGAAGCCAGCGAAAAAGCCGAAGGCAGCGATAAAGCCAAAGGCGGCCGCGACAGCCCCGCACTATGGAAACGCTTCCAACATTTATGCCGTACCGCTTGGGAGCCTTGCGCCGAACACTTTGAACAGAAGCGCCAAAATCGCGCGCTAAAACGCGAACATATTGAAAAGGTCATGCAAGACCTGCTGCGATTTGGCGATAAGGCGAAAAAGTTTGATGAGAACGCAGTTAGCACCACCGTGCGTAGCGGCTATCGCATGCTCAACGAACTCCATCGCATGCCACCCAAAGAACGCCGCAGCTTAGAAAAACAATTACGCGCAGCCTTAGCGCCATTTGAAGAAGTCAATGAACGGCAGCAAAAACAAGCCGCCTACGCCAAGCGCCAGCTAATTGAAAAAGCCCAGCAACTAAAACCAGACGACGACCTGCAAAACGCCATCAAACAGATGAAGCAACTGCAGGCCGACTGGAAGAAAACCGGCCGCTGCGACCCCAAAACCGATCGCAGCCTATGGAATGACTTTCGCAAACAAGCCGACCGTGTATTCGGCGTTTTGGACCAACAACGCAAAGCCCATAACCAAGTGCGCAAAGAGGCCAGCAGCAAGCTAGCGGGCTTGGTCAATGAAATCGGTGCACTGGCTGAACAGGCAACCGCAGACACACTACATGAGTTACATAAACTCAGCGGCCAAGCCGAAAGCTTGGAAAGTGAAGCCGATAGCCGCCAGCTCAGTAGCCAGCTTGCGGCGGCTAAAACCAAAGTCGAAAAAGCGGTTAAGGCCAGTGCCAATAAAGCGCGCCTGAGCCAACTCGCCGAGCTCGCCAAAGCGGCTCAAGCACGGATGCCAGAAGAGGCCGACGACGGCTTGCTAAAACAAGCTCGCGATGCCGTGATCAATATGGAAATTCTGGCTGGGAAAGACTCACCTGCAGCCGACAAAGCACGTCGACTAGAACTACAAGTAGCGCAGCTAGCGGCCAATCTAAATGGCAAAGGTAAGGGCCAAAGCCTGCTAGACCAGGCCGAGGAGTGGTACCAATCAGCCACCAGCACTAGCAAGCAATGGCCGGCACTACATAAACGCGTACAGGCATTGCTGAAATGAGCGAACTCCTAAATGGCTTACTCTATAAACACGGCAAGGTGCCGCCGTTAACGCTCGCCTTAATCGGCATCTGCGTACTAATTAGCCTCTACAGCAACCTTGGCGACAACCTAGCAAAGTTATTGCCCTTATTGATGAGCGAGTACCGCGGTAACAGTTGGGCTCAGCTCGTCGAAATTCACCAAGGCCAATACTGGCGCCTACTCTCTCCAGTTCTGGTCCATTTTGGGCTGCTGCACCTACTCTTCAATATGATGTGGCTATGGGATTTAGGCGGCGTTATCGAAAGCCGCTGGTCAAGTTTGCAACTTGGTTTCTTAGTCATCCTTATCGGCGTAACTTCCAACCTTGCTCAGTACCTCATGCAGGGTGCACTGTTTGGCGGTATGTCTGGAGTGGTTTATGGGCTGTTAGGTTACTTGTTTGTACTGGGGCGCCTACGGCCAGACCTAGGTCTCCGAGTGCCGCCACAAATCATGGCCTTTATGATGATTTGGTTTGCGCTCTGCTGGAGCGGCCTACTAGGCGGCATCGCCAATTGGGCTCATACAGCAGGTCTAGCGGCAGGTGGAGGCCTTGGCCTATTACGCAGCACCGTCCGTTAAACAAGGCGCAGCTACTCATGGCTGGCAGCCGCAACAAGCCTAAGCAAACCGCAGCAAGCTTAAGCACAGAAAAATTACATACGGTTGGTATGTAAATTTATTCATATAAATCAACAGGATAAAAACAAAAACGTTTACTAGGAGTTTTGCTTAGGCTAACTCGTAGATTATTGCGATCCGAGGGCGGTCACAAAAAAACTAATTATCATCGCTATATAACTGGCAAACAGCGATGACCCTATCACTACGAAAAATGAGCATGGCACTGGCGCTAAGCCTAATCACGGTCGCCAACCCCGCCATGGCTACCAAGGCGAGTCCTAAACCATTAGTGATGGTGTTTTGGGCGTCTTGGTGCAATGCCTGCAATAACGCCCTCGCTGCACTATCCGAGCTGGACGCCGAGATAGACAACAGCCACTTCCTCGCCGTCAATGTCCTGGACGAACAGCCCGTTGCCGACTCGCTAGTTAAAAAAGGTTTCGAACAATTACGCTGGCTAGACGCCGGGGATGAATATGCCCGGCATTACGGCGTAACCAGCCTGCCGTGGGTCATTATCAAAGACAGCCAACGCCAGTTGCTTAGCAGCCAGCCAGCGCTGGGCACAGCGACTGGCATTGCCTATCAAATCAATGGCGTGCTGGCGGTGCAGCAGACGCTAGCAGCGATTGAATAGTTGCCGCTGCAAACCAAACGAACGGCGGCTTACTCTATTGGTAGCGTTCTTTGCACCGGATTAGGCGGCACGTAAGAAACTAACGTCAGTCCCGAATCTGGCAGCCAGCGCACTTCATCACCAGCAAAACGCAGATTGCCGTCACCGCTGACCAAGGCAATCTGTATTGCCTCTTCCGGCAACTTCTTCACTGCATCCAAATAGGTGAACTCGTCAGTTAAGCGGGTTTTCTGGAACTGCCAGCCGCGAATATGGCACTCCCATAACTCCTCAAACTGAGTCGCGCCTTTAAATGCCGGTAGGCCACGACGGGTATCCGACACCGCCTGTGGGTCATCGTCACCCGCCAACATCGGAAGCTGGTAAACCTTATGCGGTCCAAGGTCTGGGCCAAAGGCATTACAGGCCAAAGCGTTATAGGCGTCATTACTACTGGCCGCCAACAACATTTCAACGCCTTCTAATTCCAACTCTTCTTCGGCTTTTTCCGACAGCACTTCGCCATACCAAGTCTCCAAACCACGCTCACGCGCCGCACGTAGGCGATGCCAAGCGTTGTCAGCCAAAAGCACACTGACGCCTAATTTTTTCAGCGTCGATCCCAGCTCTACAGCCCAAGGAGAACTGCCAGCAATTAACAAAGTACCGGCACTACTGCGTTTCAAACCGAGCTTCTCTGCCACCCAGCCCAAGGACAAACCATGCAAGGTAACGGTGGCAAAAATCAGTACAAACACCAGTGGCACCAGCAAGTTGGCATCTGCGTAGCCAGCTTCAACCATTGGCAAGGCAAAGGCACCGGCAGAAGCCGCCGCCACCACACCCCGCGGGGCAATCCAACCAATAAATACGCGCTCTTGCCAAGTCAGGCCGCTGCCAATCGTGGCCAGCCAAACCGCCAACGGTCGTACTGCAAAAATAAGCACCGCGATCAGCGCTACCAAGCGCCAACTTAGCTCTTCCAAGACGGAAAACTTAAGTCCCGCCGTTAATACAATAAAGAGGAAGGACACCATCATGATAGTGATGTATTCCTTAAAGCGACGCATCTCGCCAATACTGCGCAGCTTCATATTGCCCATCACCACGCCAGCCAGGGTCGCAGCCATCAAGCCAGACTCGTGCTGAACAATATCGGACAAGGCATAAATCACCGATACAACCGCTACAGCGGCCGGCGCTTTTAAGTATTCAGGAATCCAGTTGCGGTCAAATGAAACGCCTAATAGCCAGCCGATACCACCGCCCAACGCCATGGCCACCGAGAGCGCTAACACTAAGTCACTTAACACCTGAGTCAGCGGCGCTTCGCCACCACCAAAAACAAAATACTGGTAGACAAAAACGGCAAGCAATACGCCAATGGGATCATTCACAATGCCTTCCCATTTAAGCATGCTGGCGACTTTGCGTTTCAGATGGGCGTGCCGCAACAACGGCATAATCACGGTAGGCCCGGTTACCACAATAATGGCGCCGAACAACAACGCTGTTGGCAACGACAAACCACCAATGAAATACGAGGCCGCACTACCCAAGACCCATGCAACGGCGACACCCACAAAAATTAGCCGTCTAACGCCGGTACCCGCCTCTTTCAACTCATGCAGACGCAGGTTGAGGCCACCCTCAAACAGAATGAGCGCCACAAACCAAGCCACGATCTCGCGCAAGCCATCACCAAAGTGCTCTTCCGGTTCAACCAAACCAGAGATCGGCCCCAACAGCACGCCGACCACAGACAGCAACACAATTGCCGGCACTCGAAAACGCCAGGCCAACCATTGCGCTGCTGCACCGGCGAAAACCACAAGCGCCAAAACCAGCTTCAGTGACTCGATCATAAAACCCCAATATTCAAAATTCGGACCCGGCAAAATAACACTAGCAAGAACACAAATACATCCCTAGCACATGGTTTTATACTGCCCCTATGAAACAAAGCACTAACACACTACTGCGCGGCATCACGGTACTCGACCTAACACGGCTATTACCGGGGCCATACTGCACTCAACAACTGGCTCAACTCGGCGCCACGGTCATTAAAATTGAAGAGCCCAACGGCGGCGACTATGCGCGCAGCTTGTCACCGGAGTTGTTCGCATTGGTGAATCGCGGCAAGCAATCTATAACGCTTGATTTACGCCAAACTGAAGACCAAGCGCGTTTTAAGGAGCTGGCCAAAACCGCTGACGTAGTAGTGGAATCGTTTCGTCCTGGCGTCATGAAAAAGCTCGGCTGCGATTATGAAGCGCTGAAAGCGCTCAACCCAAAACTCGTTTATGCCGCCATTACCGGATACGGCCAAGACGGCCCCTATGCGGAGCGCGCAGGCCACGATATGAACTATCTCGCCACCGCTGGTGTACTTGACCAAATTGGCAGCGTTGGCGCTGCGCCGTCATTAAGCAACGTGCAAATTGCCGACCTTGCAGGTGGTGCTATGAACGGTGCCATCGGGATTTTGGCCGCGGTCATTGGTGCCCAAGCCAGCGGCCAAGGTGAGCTGGTTGACATCAGCATGACCGACGGCGCGCTCGCCATGAACACTGTGGCCTTGGCCGCCATTAATCAAACCGGCAAAACACCGAAACGCGGCGACGACATGCTCAGCGGCGCACTACCAAACTACCGGGTTTATAAATGCCGAGATGGCCGTTATTTGGCAATCGGCGCCTTGGAACCACAGTTTTTTATCCGCGTACTGAATGGTGTCTGGGACAGTGTTCCCAGCCCTATTCGCGGCACCATTGATAAGTTACTAAAAGCCACCCAAGCGCAAAGCAAAAAGCCTAAAGGCCAGAAATCTCAAACCCAGAAATCCAGTAGCAGCAAAAACAACAATGCCAAGCTGCAGCAAATTAGCGTAATGCTGAACGACCCGGTCAAAGGCAAGCTGCTACTCATGCCCATCCATTGGGCTTTGAGCGCGGCCTTTAAAACCAAAACTCGCGACCAATGGGATCAATGGTTTGCCGACAAAGACGCCTGTGTTTCAGCCATTCTTAGTCCCGGCGAGGCCATTCAACATCCACTCTTTGCAGCCCGCGACATGGTTGGCGAAGAGCAAGGCCAGCACTATTTTAAGAACCCAATTAAATTCCAACAGACCGCTGAACCGTTAGCCGCGAGCCCAGAACTTGGTGCTAACAACCCAACATAAAACGCGCTTTCACTTTTCAGCCCAAACAAGATATCAACATGAAAACAATGAACGTACTGGACGCTAGCTGGCTCTTTGTGGAGTCCACCGAAGCGCCCATGCAAGTTGCCCAGCTTAAAATTTTCTCGCTGCCCGAAGATGCGCCAGATGACTTTTTAAGTGATCTCGTAAAACAGTTCCGCAAGTCACGCGAGTACTACGCGCCGTGGAACCTAAAGCTGCGCAACCCCAACCTTAAAGCCATGATGCCGGTATGGGTTGAAGACAACGATATCGACTTGGATTACCACTTTCGCCACTCCGCGCTGCCTAAACCGGGCGGCGAGCGCGAGCTAGGCATCTTGGTTTCTCGGCTCCACAGCCACCCGCTGGACTTCAAACGCCCGTTGTGGGAAATGCACGTTATTGAAGGCCTAGAAAACAATCGTTTCGCGCTTTACACCAAGTTCCATCACTCGCTGATTGATGGCGTTAGCGGCGTACGCATGATCGAGCGGCTGATGACTACCGATCCCAGCGACCGTAGTCGACCACCGGCTTGGTCAATGAAACCAGAAACACGAACCAAAAAAGCCAAAGCCCAGCCTAAGAAACAAGCGCCAACGCCCGAGAACGCGCTGAAGGAACTACTGGGTGAAGCCAGCAGCAACGTCCAAGGAGGCATTGGCACCATTCGTGAATTGCGCCGCGCCTTCCAACGTCTACTCGGCGCCCGAGCCAGTGGCGTGTCTTCGTTAAAAGGCCCCTTCGACTGCCCCAAAACCATGCTCAACAGCCGCATTGGTCAAGCCCGCCGTTTTGCGACGCAGCAGTTCGATTTAAATCAAATGAAAGCCATTGCCAAAGCGGCCGACTGCAGCCTCAATGATATTGTTCTGGCCATTAGCGCCACGGCACTACGCCGGTTTTTGATCGATGTGAACGGCCTTCCCAGCAAGCCGCTGACGGCTGGCTTACCGGTGAATATTCGCCCTAAAGGCGACCAAGAGACGGGTAATGCCATCAGCTTTATTATGGCTAGCTTAGCCACCGACATTGCCGACCCAAAGATGCGCTTAGAGGCGATTAAAAACTCTACCCATAGCGCCAAAGAACATTTACAGAAACTGCCCAAAGAAGCACTGATGCAATATACCGCCATGATTATGGCGCCATTTATGATGCAGCTTGTGTCTGGCATGGGCGGACGCATGAAATCGGTATTTAACCTCACCATTTCCAACATCCCTGGGCCCAAAGAGACGCTCTACTACCACGGCGCCAAACTCGAGGCGAGCTACCCTATTTCTCTGATTCCACACGGCCAAGCGCTGAACATTACCTGCCTGTCTTATGCCGACACTTTGAACTTTGGTTTTACCGGCTGCCGCGACTCGTTGCCGAGCATGCAGAATATTGCGGTATACACTGGCGAGGCACTGCAAGAATTAGCGGATATTTATCTTTAAACAGCCAGCGTTACCGCAACCAATAAAAAAGGGCCTCACGGCCCTTTTTTCTTTTACGCAAAAACCGCGAGGGACTATTCCACCGTCACCGACTTAGCCAGATTACGCGGCTGATCAACGTCCGTGCCTTTTAATACCGCCACGTGATACGACAGCAATTGCAGTGGCACGGTATACACTATCGGTTCCATAAACTCGTCGGCGTGTGGCACCGGAATCACGGTGACGCGGTCACTGCTTTGCATGCCCGCTTTAGCATCTGCAAACACAATCAGCTCGCCACCACGCGCCCGCACTTCTTCTAGATTAGACTTCAGCTTTTCCAATAGCTCGTTGTTAGGCGCTACCGCAACTACCGGCATATCTTCATCAACCAAGGCTAATGGGCCATGTTTTAGCTCACCCGCGGCATAGGCCTCAGCATGGATATAGGAAATCTCTTTTAGTTTGAGAGCGCCCTCCATAGCGACCGGGTATAGCGGCCCGCGGCCTAAAAATAGCGCATGATGTTTGTCGGCAAATTTTTCCGCTAGCATTTTGATCGGTTGATCCAGCTCCATGCACTGCTCAACCACATTGGCTACCTGCCGCAACTGCGTCACGACCTCAGAGTTAGCCTCACCATGTACAGCTTTTTGCAAGGCCGCCGCCAACACTAACAATGCCGACAACTGCGTGGTAAAGGCTTTGGTTGAGGCGACGCCAATCTCAGGGCCAGCATGGGTCATTAAGGCGTGATCAGACTCTCGCACCAAGGAGCTATCTGGCACGTTACAAACCGTCACGCTACCCACATAGCCTAGGCCTTTGGCCATTCTCAGCGCGGCCAAGGTGTCGGCCGTCTCGCCAGACTGCGAGATACTGACAAACAAGCGGCCATCTAAAACCACCGGCTGGCGGTATCGGTACTCACTAGCAATCTCGACCACACAGGGCACGCGCGCCAGTTGCTCAATCCAATAACGCGCAATTAGGCCAGCGTGGTAACTGGTGCCACAGGAAATAATATGCACGCCCTTAACATTCTTAAACAAACCATCGGCGCCAGCGCCGAGCAAATCTTCGGCGACATGGTCGGGCTCTAAACGGCCCGCCAACGTAGCGCGTAGCGCAACTGGTTGCTCGTAGATTTCCTTCATCATGTAATGGCGGAACTCACCCTTGTCAGTGGCCGCCGAGGTTAACGATGACTCGACTACGGGGCGCTGATGAGGGTGGCCGTTGCGATCGTAAATATCGACCCCGTCGCGGCGCACCTCGGCGACATCGCCCTCTTCTAAATAGATAAAGCGGTTAGTAACCGGCAGCAGTGGCGTGCTATCTGAGGCAATAAAGTTTTCGCCAATACCGATGCCCACCACAAGCGGGCTACCGCTACGCGCGGCAATTAAGCGGTCTGGCTCATCCGTCGAAATCACACCAAGGGCATAAGCACCATCTAAATGATCCAGCGCTTCCAGCACTGCTTGAAACAAATCACGGCCTTCGGCCCGCAACTTGGCAATCAAATGCACAATCACTTCGGTGTCCGTATCGGACTCAAAAAAGTAGCCGTCTTTCTCTAGCACTTCGCGTAACGGCTGGTGGTTTTCAATAATGCCGTTATGCACAATCGCCAAATCGTCGCCCGACATATGCGGATGTGCGTTGCGCTCTGCTGGCACACCGTGCGTTGCCCAACGGGTATGAGCAATGCCCAAACCACCGGCAACCGGGGCAGCAGCAATGGCTTTTTCTAACTCGGCCACTTTGCCTACTGCACGACGGCGTTGCAGTGCGCCATTGCCAAGCAAGGCCACACCCGCTGAGTCATAACCACGGTATTCAAGCCGTTTAAGCCCTTCTACCAAAATATTCTGTACACCACGCTGAGCGATGGCGCCGACGATGCCGCACATAGTAATCCTTTGTTTTGCCGTTGCTGCAAGGCAGCCAGTAACTGGCGCTGAGTTTATCACCGCCTTGGCAATGACTCACCACTGTTTCCAATCATGTAAATGATAATGATTTGCATTTAGATTAATTTTTGTCATAATGCGCCGCATGCTGTAACCCGCCCATCGCTAGCGTTGCTGCAGCCTTATCTAATTTTAGGAGTATTTACGTGAAAACACGTTTGATTACCGCCGCTGCTTTAACAGCCGCTGCCACTACTGCCGCCGCCCAAGCGCCGAGCAACGCCGAGCTATATGAAATTATCCAAGCTCAGCAAACCCAAATTGAAAACCTACAAAACCAAAGCAGCAGCACTAGCAGCTTTGGTGGTCGCACCTCTTTAGGTGGTTACGGCGAATTGCATTACAACAACATTAAAGACGGTCGCGATGAGATTGATTTCCACCGCTTCGTGCTCTTTATAAACCATGAATTCAATGACCGCGTTCGCCTATTTACTGAGTTAGAGCTGGAACACGCGCTAGCCGACGACAGCGGCAAAGGTGCAGTTGAATTAGAGCAGGCATATATCGAATTTGATATCAGCGACAAACTGCAAGCCAAGGGTGGTCTATTTTTAGTACCGGTTGGTATTTTGAACGAGACTCATGAGCCGCCTACGTTTTACGGTGTTGAGCGCAACAACGTAGAGAACAAAATCATCCCTACCACTTGGTGGGAAGCCGGTGCTGGCATCAACGGTCGTACCGAAGGCGGCTTTAGCTGGGACTTTGCCGTACATAGTGGTTTAAACATTGACACCACCGCTGGCAAAACCAAGATCCGCGATGGTCGCCAAAAAGTAGCGAGTGCTGCTGCAGATGACCCAGCCGCGACTGCTCGTATTCGCTACACCGGTGTCACTGGCCTAGACCTCGCTGCCACAGTGCAATATCAAGCCGATATCACCCAAGGCACGGATGCGGCTGGTGATGCAGCTGCACGTTTATTGCAAGCTCACGCTATTTACCAAGCCGGCGAAACCAAGCTAACCGCTTTCTACGCCACTTGGGATATCGACAACGCCACCTTTGAAGCCGTAGGCGCGGACGAGCAAACCGGTTATTACCTTGAGGCATCACAAAAATTGAGCGATCAAGTTGGTGTATTTGTACGCCACGAAAACTGGGATAACCGCGCTGGCAACGCTACCGACACCAAAAACGATCAGCAAACCCTTGGTGTGAACTACTGGCCTCATGAAAATGTTGTGCTCAAAGCCGATATTTTCACTGCTGAAATATTCGACACCGATGACGCGAGTCGCAAAGACAAAGAAGGCTTTAACTTAGGTATTGGTTATCAGTTCTAAGTTAAATAAAACGCTGGGCACTCCGGCAACCAAAAGCCTGCTAGCCTTGCTAGCAGGCTTTTTCTGTTTCTTCGCCAGCCAACTTAGCTATGCCGAGGAATACCTTTCCGAACAAGATTTTCTAAGCCAACAGTTTGCCGAGGTCCCCGCCGCCAAAGCCCTATGGATTACCGGTGAGCTAAAAAACCTAACGGCCGAGATACTGCAACACCCGCCGGCCAAACTACGCCAGCGCTACTGGCAATCCGGCACGCGTAGCGTCTGGGTAATGGATGAAATTGGTAAAGAAAAACCCATCACTGTGGGTATTGTGGTCAATAACGGCGTGATTGAGTTAGTCAAAGTATTGGCGTTTAGAGAATCTCGCGGCTGGGAAATTCGTTATCCATTTTTTACCAAACAGTTTGACCAAGTCAGCCTGACTCAAAAACAGAAACTGAACAAAACCATCGACAATATTACTGGCGCCACGCTATCGGTTCGCGCAGTTAGAAAACTGGCGCAGCTGGCTTTGATTTATCATGCCCGCGTTACCCCCAGTAACGACTAATGCCTAACACCTATGTCTCGTAGCCACCCAAACAATAGCGTGCAAAAGCGCCAACGCCGCGCCCGCCTTATCCATTCTATTTACAGCTGGCACCGTTGGCTTGGGCTGAGCGTGCTGTTATGGGTATTGATGTTTGCTATTAGCGGCTTGCTGATTGAAGCCGCTCCCGCATTAAAGCTCGACAGCCGCAAAATCCAAACAAACTGGGTATTAGATCGCTATGGGGTTAAGCAACCGCAGGCAGTCGCGCAATGGGCACTGACTGAGCATCAGATAGACGTATGGGACCAAGGCGCCAGTATTGGCGGCCAATGGCTGACCGAGTTTAATCAGCAAAACAAAAACGTCACCGGCCTAGGCAACCCATTAGGCGTACTAGCGGTTGCATCCGCTAGCCAGTTAGCGCTTTATACCTACGGCGGCGAATTTATTGACCAACTCCCGGGGCCCAAAGGGCAGATTGAAAAGGTTGGCATGACTGCGGACCATCAACTGGTCGTACAAACCCAGCACGGAAATTTTGTAGCCGATAGCGATTTATTGAGTTGGTCGGCCACCGGCGCGGACGACATCCGCTGGAGCCAAAAACAAGACATGGCCGAAGCCACCACTCCGGCCGCTAATCACGATATTTCTTGGGAAAGACTACTACTGGATGTTCACAGCGGCGCCTTCTTTGGCACCGTTGGTCGTTGGCTATCACGGCTTGCTGCCGTTGTGATGATCCTATTAGCTCTGTCTGGTTTTTACACTTGGTTTACACGCTTCGCACGCAAACCAAGATAAGCCCGCTCTAACGGTCCTGCGAACGCCTCCGGGCCGGATGACGGTTGCCGTTTTTCTTATTCTTACGCTTTAAGTAATACGGGATAACCCCGTCAGGGAATAAAGCCGGCGCCAATTCTTGTAGCGCTTTAAAGTAAACATCGCGCTTAAAAAACACCACTTGCCGTAGCGGCTCCCAAGGCTCTACCCACTTCCAGTCGTCAAACTCAGGCTTGTCGGTGGTATCAAAGCGCACGTGCTCCTCGCCCTCGCGCGACAACACCAGCAAGAACCAGATTTGTTTCTGACCAATCACTTTGGGAAAACTGTTGCGACGTATAAAACGTTGCGGCAGATCGTAATGCAGCCAGTTTTTTGTCGAGCCAATCAGCTTCACATGCTGCCGTTCCAAGCCAACCTCTTCTCGCAACTCGCGATACATGGCTTGCTCAGGTGTCTCGTCATCATCCAGTCCACCCTGCGGGAACTGCCACGAGTCCTGTCCGGCACGGCGCGCCCAAAATAAACGCCCTTGCCCGTTTGTGAGGATGATCCCGACGTTGGCTCGATAACCTTTTTCGTCGATCACGGATATATCCAAGAATTTTTAACTGTCGACGATTGTTTCATATTTACGGCCGTCAAGAAAACTGCCACGATAAACATCCAACACTATTAAACACACAGCGAATAAAAATCGGCATGAAATTAGCGATCTTTGACCTAGATAACACGCTATTAAATGGGGACAGCGACTTTTTATGGGGGGAGTTTATTTGTGAACAAGGCTTGGTAGACAAGCTGGAATATCACGAAAAGAATCGCAACTTCCACCAGCAATACATGGACGGCGAACTCAATATCACCGAGTTTGTGGAATTTGTTCTGGCACCCATGGCCGGCAAAAAAGTCGACGAGATGAATGCCCTGCATGAAAAATTTATGCAGCAAAAAATCAAATACATCATGACCCGGCAAGCCCGCAAACTGATTGCCAAACATCAAGACGCCGGTCATGAAACGCTGATTATTACCGCCACCAACGAATTTATTACCCGCCCGATTGCCGACGCTTACGGCATCAGCAACCTGCTAGCGACGCCGGTTGAGGTAAAACGCAATAAATTTACCGGCCAGTCGCCTGGCACTCCATGTTTCCAAGAAGGCAAGATCGAACGCCTAGAAGCATGGTTAAAAGAAAATGGCCACGAGCCCGAGGAAACTTGGTTCTACTCCGACTCTCGTAATGACATTCCGCTATTAGAAAGAGTCGACAACCCCATCGCTGTAGACCCCGACGATGCATTGTTCGACCACGCTGAATTGCTTGGCTGGGAAGTGTTGTGGCTGCATAAGCCGCGGCCGAATGAGCATGATGGTGAGGAAGACGAGCTTTATTAAAGGCTCTCCATTAAGTCCCTTCTAGATTTGTTGGTGGCTGTTTCGGTCCCACCTTGGTAAATATGCTAGTGTCGTTTTCGGCCTTTAGAAGGTTTTGTACGCTTTCGGTTATTTTCGTTAGTGCGGGCCGAGTGACTTTTCTTTGCGTCGCCAAAGAAAAGTAACCAAAAGAAAGGCGATCCCACCATGCGGCCGCTATCTCGGTTCCCTGCGCTACTCGCCAAATCGAGCGCCTGCGGGAACTCACTCCGCTAACGCTCCGTTCAAACAGGCCGCAGGCTCAATCTCGATTTAGCTCCGTTGCTCGGCCGCATAGAAGGGCGAAAGTACCGCTAACCAGCAGTGTTGGTAGCGTGAAGTCTTTCCCTCTAGGCCCCTTTTGCGCAGCTGAGCATCGCAGTGGATTTTGGATTGAGGGAGCGGCTTGTTTGAGCGTTAGCGAGTTCCCGCGACCGCCAAAATCCGCGAGAAGCGCAAGGCACCGCGAAGCGGCTGCGCGGTTGGCGGTGGCTTTTTTGGTTACTTTTCTCGCCATAGAGAAAAGTAACTCGGCCTTACCAATACACTCACCAAAAGCAAATGGAAGCTCCTAGGGCCGAAACAACCACTAGCCAAACCAAAAGAACGGCGCGGTAACCTACCCCGCCCCACGCGCATTCAAATAAGCCCGCTCAGACACATCATGCCAAGCCATCACGTTGTCACGAAAATCACGAAACGAGTCATAGACTTTTTGCGTTAATGGGTCTGCACCAGCTACTTCCGCAACCACCTCATCCGAGGTGCTGCGTAGCGAGGCTAAGACATCATCAGGGAATCGGCGCAGGTCCACTTTGTGCTTGGTCACCAAGGTATTCAGCGCTTGGTTGTTATTGGCGGTGTACTCAGCCAGCATACGATTACTCACTGCTTGAGTCGCCGCCGTCACAATCGCTTGTAGATCTTTGGGTAGAGCTAGCCAAGCGTCTTTGTTCACCATGCATTCTAAAACCGGGCCGGGCTCATGCCAGCCGGGGTAGTAGTAATGTTTAGCGGCTTTATAAAGGCCAAAGGCTAAGTCGTTATAAGGCCCAACCCATTCGGTCGCATCAATCGCACCCGACTGCAGCGAGGTAAATAGTTCAGCACCTGGTAGGCTCACCGGCGTGCCACCCAAGCGTTTCAAGACCTCGCCTCCCAAACCGGGAATACGCATTTTTAGGCCTTTCAAATCAGCAACCGAGTTAATTTCCTTATTAAACCAGCCGCCCATTTGTACGCCGGTATTACCCGCATCAAATGGCACTAAGTTGAAACGGTCATAAACCTCACGCCAAAGCTCCATGCCGCCGCCAAAATGCAACCACGAATGCATTTCGATAGCCGTTAGCCCAAATGGAACCGCGGTAAAGAATTGTGTCGCCGGTGACTTACCTTTCCAGTAATAAGCGCCGGAATGGCCCATCTCGGCGGTGCCGCGTGAAACCGCATCAAACACCTCTAACGGTGGTACTAGCTCGCCACCACCGTAGACCTTAACGGTTAAACGGCCCCCAGACATTTCCGTAATAGCGTCAGCCAACCAAGCGGCTCCTGTGCCCAAGCCGGGGAAATTGCGCGGCCAAGAGGTGACCATTTTCCACTTGAGTTTTTTATCAGCCGCCGTGACTACCGCCGGTGCCGCCACGGCGCCCACTGCCGCCGCTGTGGCACCAGCCTTACTTAAAAATTTTCTTCTATCCATGGTTTTCCTATTCGCCCCTCAGTCAAACGACGGCGTTTCCAATCTGCTTAACCAAATTTGCTTTACTGTCGTGGCACTCGGCCGCAGTGAAGACTAAAGCCATGATGGTAATGTAAAGCACCCTCACAAAACAGATTTCCTTAACGATCTAGGCCTTATAAGCGCCATTTCAGCCTCTGCGAAAAACGATTAAAGACACTGCCCGATCACAGCAAAACGGGACTGTTAACAAAAACAAAACGGTTATCATCACCTTTGGCGCTTTTTTTTCGACCAATTATCACTTTCAAAAATCACTAAGTGATTGTTATTTAAAGACACTAAAGCCTCCACATGAAAAATTAGTCGCCCCAACCCTTGTACCTAGCTCTTGGCCCTAATACACTATGCCTTAGCGATCGTACGGTTACCCCACCAAGCGGTCGCTTGCTTCAAAGCAAGCGTGACACCCAACGCAGACGACCCCCTGCAGTCACGTTACTTCGTTACCCCACGAATGCTTTGGAGAGCTGTGACCAGGCTCCACTACCCCGGGAGCCAATCCAACGGCCTCCGCCCGACCCCGGCGGGGGCCGTTTTCTTTTCAGCCCCTCATACTTTGTCAGCCACCGGCTTTACAGCTCAGCGACTGCACTTTACTGTCTGCCTTCTTTGAAGGAGATAGGCATGACTCAAGCCCCGTTACTTAAGCGCGTTGCGATTCTAGGTGGCAACCGAACCCCTTTCTGCCGCGCCTATAGTGACTTTGCTGCGGTCAGTAATATTGAGCTGCTTAGTGCCGCGTTAGCTGGGCTAGTAGAACGCCACCAACTACAGGGGCAAACTCTGGGTGAAGTCCAAGGCGGTGCGGTCCTTAAACATAGTGAAGACTTTAACCTAGTTCGCGAAGCGGTCTTATCCTCCGGTTTAGCCGCCGAAACGCCTACCACCGATGTTCAAATGGCCTGCGGCACCGGCTTGCAAGCAGCCTTAAATTTAGCTGGCAAAATCGCCAGCGGCCAAATTGATAGTGCAATTGCCTGTGGGGTCGACAGCATTTCTCAGCGCCCGGTCTCGGCCAACAAAGCGCTACATGCAGAACTTAGCGCCACCGCCGGCAAGCCACTTTCGGCATCGGAGCTACAACAATTATTTGAAAACACACCCGCTCTCGCGATGCCCTACATCCCCGGCGTAGATGAGCGCCGCACCGGCAAAAGCATGGGCCAACACTGCGAAGAGATGATCACTGAATGGAACATCAGTCGCGCTGAGCAAGACAAACTCGCGCTGGCCTCACACCAGCAGCTAGCGCAATCTATCGCGGATGGGTTTCACCAAGACTTAATCAGCCCTTGCTTTGGTGCCGAAGCCGACAATAACCTACGTGCCAACCTGCAAGCGGACAAGCTGGATAGCCTACGGCCGGTATTTTCGGCCAACGGCAGCATCACTGCCGGCAATGCCAGCGCCTTTACGGACGGAGCAGCCGCAGTGCTCATGGCCTCGGAACAATGGGCCAAAGACCAACAGCTACCGGTACAGGCCTACCTCAGCTTCGGCAAAACCGCCGCCGTGAATTTCCAAGACGGCCACGAAGGGCTACTGCTCGCACCGGCCTATGCCGTCAGCCAGCTACTCGAACATGCCCAGCTATCGCTACAAGATTTTGACTACTACGAAATTCACGAAGCTTTTGCTGGCCAAGTACTATGCACCCTTAAAGCTTGGGAAGATCCGCAATTCTGCAAGCAGCGCCTGGGGCGTAGCAGCGCCCTCGGCAGCATTGATCGCAACAAGTTGAACGTTAATGGCTCTTCCTTAGCCGCTGGCCACCCCTTTGCCGCTACTGGCGCTCGCATCCTGCCAGTCTTAGCCAAGCTACTCGCTAACAAAGGACAGGGCCGCGGCCTTATTTCGATTTGCACCGCTGGCGGCATGGGCGTCACCGCCATTCTGGAACGTTAATGCTGCAACGCCTGTGCCTAACACTTGGGCTCCTTTTCTGTTGCGGCAT
Source organism: Gammaproteobacteria bacterium (assembly GCA_030425645.1). GTDB lineage: Bacteria > Pseudomonadota > Gammaproteobacteria > JAPPPA01 > JAPPPA01 > JAPPPA01. The sequence continues at coordinate 126,082 of JAUHZK010000008.1, forward strand.
TAGCCAGGCCGATGACTGGCTAATTGAAGCGAAAATTTTGGCCAGCAGCGGCCAAGATGCCGCTGCACTGGCGCAGCTCTGGCAGCATTACCCAAGCCGCAGCGCTAGCGAACAACACCAAGCCCTATTACTGGCAGCTGAATTATGCGCCCGCAATGGCTTAACGGAACTGGCTCGTAGTTACTATCTACAACAATTAAAGCGCCCAGCGAACAGCCTTGCTAGCGGCGACCGTTTCGCCATTGCCCGCTTTTTTGCCGACCAACAAGAATGGCAACGAAGCATCAGCACACTGGGCAAGTATTGGCAAAACTTCCCTCGTGAACTGAAAAAGCAGGCGCGTCTGTTACTCGGGCTGGCCCAACTGAAAATCCAGCAACCGCAACAAGCATTAGACAGCTTGCGTTTTAAGCGGCATAACACCGAAGCGCTTGCCTACCGACGCTACAATCTCGCCATTGCCGAGTACCAACTGGGTAAAACCTTTGAAGCACGGCAACGACTACATCGCTTACTCAAAAAAACACCTCATAGCGTTGAGCAGGCGCTCTTCAATGACCGCCTGCGACTGCAACTGGCACAGCACTATCTACGCTACCAGCAGGGCCGCTTCGCCAGCCCCTTACTGAGCCCAATCCAATACCAAAGCCCCTACGCCAATCAGGCATTACTAATGCTCGGCTGGGCGGCGCTAACTCCCGGTGGCGAACGCCCCAAATGCCAACAACTCAAAGGTGCTCAGGCCTGTTGGATTGAAACCGACGCTGACGGCAAAGACATCCAACGCAGCCCGACATCGATTAGCGCCACCTTTGCAGAGCTATCAGCGGCGGCCAATACCAGCAAAACACTTCAAACACAGTTAACGACGGCCATCCACAGTTGGCAACTGCTGGCCGACAAACCAGCTACAGACCATGACTCCATTAATGCCACACTTGCCCAACTAGAAGCTCAAGTTGCCTTGGCCTATGCCCTGCAAAGCATCAAACAGCATCAGCTTTCATTAAACCGCTACCAGTCGGCGCTAGCCAACATCAATAAACAACTGGTCGCCCTAGAGGCCAGCCCTAGCCCCGCGCCGTCAATAGAAAAACTACAAACACTGGCGGCAAGTCTGCAACAACAGCCGCAACTAAATGCCACCGTCAAAGCAAAGGCCCTGAACGCGATCGACAACGCCATGCAATATCGTCAGCAAGAGACACAGCGTCAGCGACTACAACAGCGCCGACATTGGCGTCCGATACTATTGGAATACAAAAAGCAGGCGCACCTTGGCTTAGCCAGTTTGCACGAGCAAATGAGCTACCGATAAACGCCGCTAATAGCGCTTGCGCAACACCCCGACATTCTGTCTTTTGTTATAGTCCCAAACCTGTTCACGGCCTATAACACTTATTCAAACAGTAGCTATTTAACATGGATCAATTCAACGCCTTTATTGCCACCATTAACGGTTTTCTTTGGCACAACTACGTTCTCTTTGCTGTGCTCGGGGCCGGGCTACTGTTCACCTTCTGGAGCGGCTTCTCGCAGTACCGCTCGCTAACCCACGGCGTGGCTGTTCTAGGCGGCCGCTACAAACAACCGGATGCACCTGGCGCTTTAAGCCATTTTCAAGCCTTAGCGGCAGCGCTATCGGCCACGGTTGGACTAGGCAATATTGGTGGTGTGGCCATTGCTATTGCCCTAGGCGGCCCGGGCGCCGTATTTTGGATGTGGGTAGTTGGCTTCTTAGGCATGGCGCTAAAAATGGCCGAAGTGACCTTGGCCATGATCTACCGCAACACAGATGACCCACACAACCCGCACGGTGGCGCCATGTGGGTAATCAAAAAAGCCGCTGAAGAACGCGGTGGCCGGATCGCCAGCGCCGGCAAAGCCCTTGGCGCCTTGTTCTGTGTCACTGTTTTAGTCTTCGCCATTACCGGCGGCAACATGTTCCAAGCTTGGAACGCGGGTGACATCTCACGTGAATACTTCGGCGTGCCGAATATCGCCACCGGCATTATTCTGGCTGTCGTGGTCGGCATGGTGATTCTGGGCGGCATTAGCCGTATCGGCAAAGTCGCTGGCACCTTAGTTCCAGCCATGTGCGGTCTGTATTTGCTAGCGGGCATTTATGTACTCATCACCAACGCCAGCGCCATTCCAGGCACCTTCGCACTGATTTTTGAAAGCGCCTTTAGCGCCACCGAAGCCACTGGCGCATTCTTAGGCGGCAGCATGGGTTACGCCTTCTTATGGGGCATGAAGCGGGCGCTATTTTCATCAGAAGCAGGCCTTGGCTCGGCTCCTATGGCACACGCGGCTGTGCAAACCCGCGAACCAGAACGTGAAGGCATTGTTGCTGGGCTAGAACCGTTTATTGACACCCTCGTGGTCTGCACCACAACCGCCTTAGTTATTTTGGTCAGCGGCGCTTGGAACCGTCCGGCAGAAACCGAGCTGGCAACACCGCCAGTGTTTGAGCAGATTATTGAGCAACAATATCAATTACAGGCAGCGCCGTTACCCAGCAGCACCAAACTAAGCGCCGGCACGCCAATCTTTATGGTTGCGCACGGCAGCGATAGCAGCGACACCAATAACAACCTGATACAGATCACCGGCACCGTTGAAGAGCTTGAAAACGGCAGCCTGGCCGCCGTATTCGAAGCAATTAGCAGCGATGTCCAACCAACACTACGCGACGGCCAGATCTGGGCCAACTATGTTGGTGCCACGCTTACCGCTAAGGCCTTCGACAGCGCCGAACCCGGCCTTGGCAAGTGGTTGGTGACACTGGCGGTTTGGTTATTCGCCATTTCCACCATGATTAGCTGGAGCTATTACGGCGAACAGGCCATGGTCTATCTGTTTGGCGAGAACTCTGTAACACCTTATCGAGTCGTATATTGCATCTTGGCCGTACTGTCTTGCACAGGCTTTATTACCAGCACCGCCGAGCTCGGCAACTTTTCCGACTTGGGTGCCGGCATGATGTTGGTCGTCAACATCCCCATTACGCTGCTATTAGGGCACAAAGCCATGGCCGCCTATAAACGCTACAACCAGCGATTAAGCGCTGGAGAATTTAACCAATAGAGACAAAGATCAAAAAAGTGAAGCACGGAGTATTAATCACCAACCTAGGCACACCTGATGCGCCTACGGCCAAAGCCATTCGGGTTTATCTGAAAGAGTTTCTCTCAGATATCCGCGTGGTAGATGCACCACGATGGTTATGGTTTTTTGTACTTAAGGTGATTCTGGCGATTCGCCCCAGCCGCGTCGCGGAGGGCTATCGTGCAGTCTGGACTGAGGCTGGCTCACCGTTATTGACCATTAGTCGTTCACAACAACAAGCCCTACAAAAAGCCTTCGGCGACAACGCGGCGGTTAGCCTAGGCATGCGCTATGGCAACCCAAGTATTGGCTCTGCACTAGACGAATTAATGGCCGCCGGTGTCGAGCAAATAACGGTATTGCCACTCTATCCGCAGTATTCTGCCACCACCACCGCCTCAACCTTTGATGCCGTTGCTGACTGGAGCAAGCAACAACGCGCGCTGCCGACGATCAAATTTATTCGCGACTATTACCAGAACGATGCTTGGTCAGTCGCCTTAGCCAACTCAGTATTAGAACACTGGCAAAACCAAGGCCGTGGCGACAAGCTACTGATGAGCTTTCATGGCATTCCACAACGCTATTGTGAGCTAGGCGACCCCTACTACCAGCAATGCCTCGCTACCGCCGAGCAACTCGCCAGCACACTCAACCTTAAAGATGAGGAATGGGCCATTAGCTTCCAAAGTCGTGTCGGCAGGGAGCCTTGGCTACAACCCTATACCGATGAGACCCTAAAGCAGTGGGGCTCTGAGGGGCTAGCCACGGTCGATGTCATCTGCCCTGGCTTTAGTGCTGACTGCCTCGAAACTCTGGAAGAAATCCAGCAAGAAAACGCCGAATACTTTACTGAAGCAGGCGGCAAGAGCTTGCGCTATATCACTGCCCTTAATACCCGAGACGACCACATTCAGGCACTAAAAAACATTATAGAGACCGCCTAAATGAGCACTGCCCAAGAGAAAAACCGCAGCGGCTGCTTAATTGCCATCATTATTATTGTGGCCGCCATTATTGGCGCTGCCATTCTAATTAAGAGCAAAAAACAGCCCGAAGCCAATAACAATGCGCCACCGCCGCCACCGGTAAGTGTTTTGATTGCCGAGCCACAAACAGTGACACCCGTGACCACACTTTACGGCCAAGTCACCAGCCCTAGCTTTGCAACCTTAGTTGCCAGCGTTACGGCCAATGTCATACAAGTACCGGTGCTGGAAGGCCAAAGCATTGAAGCTGGCGAACTACTGGTACAGCTAGACGATGCCGAAGCCAGATTGGCGCTCGCACAAGCCGAATCACGCGCCTTAGACGCCAAAGCCCAATATCGTTTAGAACAACAACGCCAAAGCTCAGACCGTAGCCAACTTAAGCGCGAACGCGAACTCACTCAACTGGCGCAAAAATCTTTTGAGCGCAGCAAAAACCTATTTAGCAAGGGCCTTATTTCGCAGTCGCAATTTGACACTGCGCAAGACAAGTACTCGCGCCAAGCAGCGGCCTTAGAAAACCGCGAACTCTCTATTCGCCAACACGAGGCGCGTCTACAGGCCTTAAAAGCCGCCGAACAAAGCGCCAACACCTCGGTAGAACAAGCCAAGCTGGATCTCAGCCGCACTACCGTTACCGCACCTTTTAGCGGTCGTATTGTTGATGTGCCGATTGCCGTTGGCGACCGCGTGCGTAACGCACAAACGCTGGCGACACTGTATAACCCAGAGGCTTTAGAAATTCGGGCCTTGATACCCAATCGCTACCTAAAAGCCGTACGCAACGCCCTGGCTAACGGCGAAACGCCAACGGCACATGTCAAAGTCACTGGTTTAGATACCGTGCCGGTACCGCTCTTAAGAATCGCTGGCGCGGTGAGAGCCGGCAGTGGCGGCGTTGAGGCTTATTTCCGCTTACCTGCTGAGAGCAATATTGAGCTCAACCGAAACGTTGCCCTATTGCTAGAACTACCCGCCGAAGATAACGCCATCAGCGTACCTTATCAGGCTGTGTTTGGTCTTAACGCGGTCTTTATTGTTGATGCCGAAGACCGGCTACAGCGTTTGCCCGTTGAGCAACTTGGAGATGGCCTAGGCGAGCAAGGTGAGAAACGTGTGGTGATTCGCAGCGACGCATTAAATGCCGGCACACGGGTACTAGCGACCCAGCTACCCACCGCCATTAGCGGTCTCAAAGTTGCGCCCATTGAACAATAGAGTACTGAACAATCGAGTCCGGCCATGAGCTTCTCTCACAAACAAGATTTAATTGGCCAATTTGCGCAACACAAAGTTGCCGCCAACTTGCTCATGATCATCATGCTGATGTCAGGCGGCTGGGCGCTATTTAAACTACATACGCAGTTCTTGCCGACCTTTGGCATCGACTTTATTAGCGTTACCGTGCCATGGCGCGGCGCCAGTGCCGAAGACGTTGAAGAAGCCGTGATCAACGTGATGGAAGATCGCTTCCGCACACTCGATAGTGTTAAAAGCATTACCTCCACGGCTAAAGAAGGCGTCGGCTTTATCTTTATTGAACTCGACGAAGATACCGACAAAGGCCCGGCACTAGACCAAGTCCAACAAGAGATAAAACTGATTCGCAACTTGCCTGACAGCGCCGAAGAGCCGCAGGTTAGTTTGATTGAACACCAAGAAATGATTGGCCGTGCGGTGCTATCGGGGCCAGTCACGCTAGAGGAGCTGCGGCCGCTAGCGAAAAAATACGAAGACCAGTTGCTAGCGGGTGGCATTGACCAAGTCCAAATTTATGGCCTGCCGGCAGAAGAAATCGCCATCCAAATCCCGCAAGCCAAGCTCCATGAGCTAGGACTGAGCATTGAACAAGCGGCGCAGTTAATTGCCGCTGGCAGCCAAGACCTGCCGGCCGGTTCAATCGGCAAAAACGAAGCCACTCGGCAACTACGAGCCACGCAAAAACGCCGCAATGAACTGGGCTTTTCTGAGCTACCACTGCTAACCGACGCGCAAGGCCGCCTGATCACGGTAGGCGATGTTGCTGAAGTGGAGCGCCGCGAACAGCCGGGCACCATCTTGATGTGGCACGAAGGCAACCCGGCGGTAGAGCTAGTCTTGCAACGCAAGAAAGACCAAGACGCGTTAAAAATGGCAGAGATCATGCGCGACTGGCATGCCGTGGCTGAAGCCGAACTGCCGGGCAACCTGCACTTACAACTCTACGATGAACAGTGGAAACCACTACAAGAACGCATCAGCATGCTGCTGAAAAATGGCGCCAGTGGCTTGCTGTTGATTATCGCGATCCTCTACTTATTTCTAAACGGCCGCGTCGCCTTCTGGGTCACGATTGGCATCCCAACCTCATTTATGGCCACACTCGCCGTGCTGTACGCAGCCGGTGGCACCATCGATATGATTTCGCTGTTTGCGATGATTATGGCGCTGGGGATTATTGTTGATGACGCCATCGTGGTTGGCGAAGACGCCCTCACCCACTACCAAGCTGGCGAACCGTCGCTACAAGCCTCTGAAGGCGGCGCTCGGCGCATGTTTTGGCCCGTCATGTCCAGCTCCATGACCACCATCGCGGCCTTTTTGCCGCTAATGATGATTGGCGACTATATCGGCGACATCTTGTTTGCGATCCCCTTAGTGGTGATTTGCGTGATTATTGCCTCGCTGATCGAATCCTTTCTGGTGTTGCCGGGCCACCTACGGCATACCTTTGTCAAAATAGAAAAAGATCAAACGCCCGCTTGGCGACAAAAATTCGATGCCGGCTTTAACCGCTTTCGTAACGGCGCCTTTAAGAATTTTGTGACCAGCGCCATCCGTAATCGTTGGATCACCTTAGGCGCGGTGATTGCCTCCTTAATTCTCGGCATTGGCCTATTAGCTGGTGGCAAAGTTAAATTCACCTTCTTCCCTACACCCGAGGTGCCGGTAATTGTCGGTAACATCGGGTTTGTTGCTGGCACACCGATTGAGGAAATCGATGCCTTCTTGAAACATGCTGAAGACATGCTCTGGGAAACCGACAAAGCACTTGGCCCCGGCCTAGTTACGATCGCTATTACCCGTCGCGGCCTGAATGTAAACCCGGGTAATAATTTCACTCGCTCTGGCGAGCAGTTCGCGCTATTCCAAGTAGAACTACTGCAACCGGACGAGCGCGAGGTTCGTAATGAGCAATTTATTGCCGAATGGAAAAAGCGCGTAAAAACCGTGCCCGGGCTCGACCAATTCGGTTTGTTCACCCCTAGCGGCGGCCCACCGGGGCGCGATTTAGAAATCCGCCTAGCTGGTGAAAACGCCCTAGAAATCAAAGCCGCCGCACAAGCTTTGGTCGCCAAGCTGCAACGTTTACCGGGCGTTTACGGCATTGATGACAACACCCCTTGGGGCCAAGAACAGCTGATTTATTCGCTAACCCCAGAAGCTGAGAGCCTAGGCTTTACGGTCGCCTCTCTCGGTCAACAACTACGCAATAACTTTGATGGTCGCCTAGTACAGATATTCCAAGACAATGGTGACGAGGTTGAAGTCCGCGTCATGCTGCCGGATGTCGAACGGAATAGCTTGTTTGGCTTTGACGCTTTGCCACTACAAACACCCAACGGCCAAACCACCGCACTCGGCAATATGGTCAGCTTTGAAACCCAACGCGGCCTAGAGCGCCTACGCCACCGTGACGGCAAACTATCGATTACCGTTTCCGCCGACGTTGATATTGGCGCCGCCAATACTCAGGAAACCCGCGCCGCGGTCGCCGAAGCCCTGTTCCCGGAAATCGAATCCGAGTTTAACGTTGAGGCCAGCTTTGTTGGCGCCGCCAAAGACCAAGCCGAGACCATGGCCGATATGCTCATTGGCCTGATCTACGCCATCGTGCTGATTTATCTGGTCTTGGCTTGGGTCTTTGGTTCTTGGGGCTGGCCACTGATGGTGATGGCCATTATTCCGTTCGGCCTGGTCGGCGCACTCACCGGCCACTATGTACTGGGTATTGATATGACCTTGCTATCGCTGTTTGGTCTCTTCGGCCTATCCGGCATTGTCGTCAACGACTCCATTATTCTGGTGGTGTTCTATAAAGAATTACGCCAAAAAGGCTTAGCCATCAGAGAGGCCTTAATAGAAGCCTCAGCGGCCCGCTTGCGCGCCGTTATTCTCACCTCAGCCACCACCATCGCTGGCCTCACGCCACTGATGTTTGAGACCTCACTGCAAGCTAGCTTCTTAATCCCAATGGCCGCCTCCATCACCTTTGGCTTGGCCTTCGCCACCATCTTAGTGCTGGTATTAGTACCTTGCTTATTAAGCATCTATGAAGATGCCATGGCCTATTTCGGCTTGGATAGCGCCGCCATTGATGCCAACTCGCCGGTTGGGCAACAAATTAACAGCGACTTAAGTTAACGGACTTAAATTAAAGCTGTAAGCAACTAAGGCAGTTCGATCTCTAACTGCCGCAGCAAGGCAACGCTCAAGTCAGACCCGAGATCAGGCAACATCTTGTCTCGCCGGAATTGGGCAACGGCCTCAGCGGTTTTCTGCCCCCAAGCACCATCGGCATTGCCAGCGTCATAGCCACGCTCATTCAATGCCGCTTGCACGCGCAACAACAAGCCTTCAGAAACTTTGCCCTCACATAACACCTGACGCCAACTTAAGGAGGCGGGACGCGTTAACTGACGAATCGTTACCGTTTCAAACTCTGGCGACAACACCTCACGGCGATAGCTGGCTGGCGCCGTCAGCGTTTGTTTCTGCAACACCCGCTTCACCGGCCGCAACTGCGACCGCTGCACTGCTTCCAGTGGCTCACGCACCAAGACTTTTACAACCTCAGCAGGCACCACTATTGGCTTAATCGAAGACAAAGTCTTCACTACACGACGCTGCTGCTGCGTATATTTAGCCGGCTTAGCCGCCGCACACCAATGAGAAGCCAAATTTAGTTCAGCACCAACCTCGGAAACGGCCTCGCCACCGCAAGGCACAAAGTCCTGATAGGCCGGCGTTTCTAATAATGGCTCTGAGCGCAAATCAAATGTGGCAGCAATAGGCTGCCAACTTTTATAAGCCGGGCGCAACTCCAGCTCAAGCGTTCGCGAACGCATGGCTGACAACTCTGCATCGCTACTCAGCGGCTCATAATCAACCACGATTTCTATATCTTCGCTACGAAAACTCGGGCTCTGCACCACCATCTGGTCAGCCGCATCTTGCACAACGACCGTTTGCGGTTCCGCGCTCAAACGGGGGGCCAATCGCGCCAGTCGGTAACATTGGCCCGCGCTAGCTTCAGGCGCCGGCAAAAAGCTCGCTTTCATATCGGTCGCAGCAGACAACTCAGCCAATGGCTCAGTGCCAACGGCAACTGTCTCTTGTCGCAACTCTAAATTGGCTAACAACTGTGCGCGCTGTTCCAGTAACTGACGGCGTTTATCTAGCACCTGTTCGCGTGCCTCTATCTCACCGAGCAGCAGCCGCAGCTCCTCACTTTGCTCTTCCATTGGCACCGTGCTGCAAGCACTCACTACTAACAGCACTGGCAACAGGGCCGGCAACCAAGCCTGATTAGTCATAAAAAAACGCATGATTAAAACAATAACATCCGAATACCTAGCACCGTCAGCAATATCGCAAAGGCTTTCTTTAAGGTAGCTGCTGACCAACGGTGCGCCAGCTTAGCTCCTACCGGTGCCATAAAAATGCCCGTTGCCATAATCGCCAGTGCCGCGGGCCAATAAATATAACCCGTTGTCCATGCTGGCAATGTTTCAAGCTGCCAACCGCTCAGCACATAACCCGTAGCGCCCGCGGCCGCAATCGGTAGGCCGCAAGCGGCCGAGGCCGCCACCGCGCGTTGCATCGGCACATTGCACCAAGACAAATAAGGCACCGTTAAGGTACCGCCACCAATGCCCGCCATAGCGGAGATACCACCAATAACCGTTCCTGCTGCTGTCATACCAGCTGCACCCGGCAAGCTGCGACTTGGTTTCGGCTGTGATGCCAGCCACAACCTTAAGGCCACCAATAACTCGCCGATGCCAAAGGCTGTTTTGAGCACATGACTAGGAATCGCCGAAGCAAATTGCGCCCCTATCAGACCACCGACAATTAAGCCGACGGCCAGACGGCGCACAATGCTCCAGTCGACAGCACCACGACGATGATGCGCCAATACCGATGACAAACCGTTCACCATAATGGTGGTCAAAGACGTACCTAGAGCCAGCTGCATATGCACCGAGCTATCAAATCCCTGGCTAGCAAACACCGTCACTAGTACCGGCACCAACAACAGGCCGCCGCCAACGCCGAACAAACCAGCCAACAAGCCAGCAAAGGCGCCAGAAAACAAACACCACAACGCCAGTTCTAACAACAGCACTCTCCAAAAACGGGGCGGCAAAAGCCATAAAAACCGCTTGACCAACTGCCGTTTGCTACGCACAGTTAGCCTATGTATGACGGACATTATGCCTATGCAAATTCGCAAGGGCGACCCCACCCTATGCGCGCACTCCAACGCTTCCGAATCACGCTATTGGCGGCCTTATTATTGGCCCTTGTTTGCCCTAGCGTATTCGCCAAAGACGATGACGCGGCGCGCTTCAGCGAATGGCAGCAACGGCTTCAAAAAGGCGAACACGAGGCCTGGAAAGAGTACCTACCGTATTTCCAAGGCAAACCGCTATTCCCATACTTGCAATATATGCAGTTAACGGCTGAGTTATCTGACTGGTCATTAGCAACAATAGAAGAGGCCGGCAGTTTTGAGCGCACTCGCGCCTTTTTAGATGTATGGCCAGAGTTACCTGTTAGCGACAATCTCCGGCGTCAGTGGATTCGCCGGCTAGGTAAAGAACAACACTGGCAGGCATTACTGAAAGTAGACATCACTGAACCGCCAACTGACATCAGCTGTCTGCGGCTCCGGGCAGAATATCAATTAGGCAGTCGTAAACAGCAAAAAAAGACGCTCGCCAAGGCCAAGTCAGTTTGGCTGGTCGGCCGCTCACAGCCGAAACGCTGCGACGCCCTGTTTGCATTGTTAAAACAGCACAAAAAACTCGATAGCAACGACTACCTAGAGCGCGCTAAAAATGCCCTTGCGCTTGGCGAGGTTAATTTTGCGCGCTGGCTTAACAAGCAACTGCCCAGCGCTCAAAAGCAAAAGCTAAAGCCGTGGTTTAGTTTATATAACGACCCCAGCAAGCTCGCCGGCCTACTCAAACAAACCGCCACGCCCGACCGACAACGCCTAGCCAACGTCACCATGAGGCGACTCGCGCGCCAGCAGCCGCAACAGGCTGCCGAACTGTTTGCGCGCTACGTAAGCTTTAGCAAACCAGACCCAAACTTAAAACAATCGCTCTGGCGTCGGCTGGCCATATTTGGCGCTTCTGACTATCACCCTAAAGCGCAAGCCTGGTTCGACCGCGCCCAACTGCAAGCCAACGATAGCCTGGCTTGGGGCTGGTATATGCGCAGCGCGCTGGCTAACAAAGACTGGCCGGCGATCATGGAAATCGCCAGTAAGCCCTTAGAACTGGACCGAAAAACTCGGCTGGGTTTACGTTACTGGCAGGCCGTTGCCGCAGAAAAGCTCGGACGGCAGGAATTCGCCGAAGACAGCTTTAAGCAGCTCAGTGTTGAACGTGACTGGTATGGCTACTTGGCAGCCGATCAGCTCGGACTAGACTACGCCGCGCCCGAAGAGCTTCCCCGTAGTGATGCTATCCAGCGTGGTTTGCTGATGAGCTTTACGCAAGCGCGGCGCGCGCGCGACTTAAAGCGGGCCAAGCTTGAATGGCTCGCCAGGGGCGAGTGGCTAGCGCTAATGAAGGTCATTCCCAACACCCTGCATCAAGAAGCCGCGTTACTGGCGCTCGAGCTGAACTGGCCAAGCATGGCCGCACGCACCCAAGCCGTGCACACCTCCCGACACCCAGATGAAACGCTGTTTCCAACACCTTGGCAAAGGCTAGTCTCGGCGGCTGAAAAAACCCACGGCGTTAAGGCCTCGCACATTTGGAGCCAAATGCGCGCCGAAAGCCTATTTATGCCCGACGCTCGCTCCGGTGTTGGCGCCTCCGGGCTAATGCAGCTGATGCCCAAAACAGCCGAAAACGTTGGCAAGCGGCTAAAACTAGATAACTGGCGCCGCCTACCGCTGCGCGACCCTGCCACCAACATCCAACTAGGTGCGCGCTATATTGCTGAGATGCTAGAACAATTCGACGAGCGTATTCCGCTGGCCGTAGCCGCCTACAACGCAGGCCCGCACCGCGTCGCGAAATGGTTAGAAGAAAGACCTTATAATGATCCGGTGTTATGGATCGAACAAATTCCCTTTAGCGAAACGCGCCGCTACGTACAGCGCAGCCTGTATTTCCATGTGCGCTATGACGCCCGCCTAGGCAGCCCAAGCCGCACGGTTAGCGAACTGCTGCAACCAACTGATCTCGATTTAGCGTCGTCTGAACAATGAAGACCTATTTAGTTGGCGGTGCCATTCGCGATGCCTTATTAAACCTTCCCGTCCAAGAAAAAGACTGGGTCGTGGTCGGCAGCGACCCCGCCAGCATGGACGCCGCCGGCTTTACACCAGTCGGCAAAGACTTCCCGGTGTTTTTACACCCTGAAACCAAAGAAGAGTACGCACTCGCCCGCACCGAGCGCAAAACCGCGCCTGGCTATAAAGGCTTTAGTTTTTATACCGGCAGCGACGTCAGTCTTGAAGACGATCTTATCCGCCGCGACCTCACCATTAACGCCATCGCCGAAGATGAGAATGGCGCACTGATCGACCCTTACAACGGCCAAGAAGATTTAAAACTGCGAGTGCTACGGCATGTCTCTCCCGCCTTTGCCGAAGACCCTGTACGCATTCTGCGAGTGGCGCGCTTTGCCGCCAAACTAGCGCCACTGGGTTTTCGTATTGCACCAGAAACCACTGCGCTAATGCAGCAGATGGTGGCCGACGGCGAAGCCGACCACCTAGTACCCGAACGGGTCTGGCAAGAAACCGTCAAAGCCTTAGCGTCACCAGCGCCACAACGTTTTATCGAAGTGCTGCGTAACTGCGGCGCACTGGCCAAGGTCTATCCAGAAATAGACGCCATGTTCGGCGTGCCGCAAAAACCCGAATGGCACCCTGAGATTGATTGCGGTCGCCATCTATTACTGGCCTTGGAAATCGCCGCCCAAATCAGTGACGACCTCCGCACCCGTTTTGCCGTTTTGGTGCACGACCTAGGTAAAGGCGCTACGCCGGCCGATGTATTGCCCTCGCACCGAGGCCATGAAGAACGTGGCGTGCCGTTAGTAGAGCAATTGTGCCAACGTCTGCGCACACCGAAAGATTTCCAAAAACTTGGCGTTAAAGTTTCACGCTGGCATTTGCACAGCCATCGCCTCTTTGAACTCAAACACAGCACGGTATTAAAACTGCTGGAAGGCTTAGATGCTTTTCGCACACCGGAAGATTTGATTGCGTTTAGCTATGCCTGCGAAGCCGATGCCCGTGGTCGTGATAAATATATGGATAGCCAATATCCACAAGCGGCGACAACTCGTGACTTGCTCGAGCAGCTACTACCGATTCGGCTAAGCGAAGCCGAACGAGAAGGCCTGCAAGGCAAAGCGTTTGCTGAGGCGCTAAGAAAAAAACGTTTACAGGCTATTAGCGATTTTTTTGCACAACGGCCAACGCCGCCGGCTCGACAAAAGTCCTAGCCCCAAGCTAGGCAAAAAACCTAGTCAAAAAACCTAGGCAAAAACGCTAAACAAAAACGCGCCTAATAGCAGCCGGTAAATCACAAACGGCCACATCCCCACGCGCTCTAGCAGCTTTAAGAAAAAGTGGATGCAAGCGCCGGCACTCAGCGCCGCCAAAACCATACCCACCAATAAATAGACCCCACTATCCGGCATACCTTGCTGCAGCCACTCCACTGTTTTAAGTCCGCCGGCCATCGAGATAACGGGGATCGACAGCAAGAATGAAAAACGCGCCGCCGCCACCGGCGTAAAGCCCAACAGCAAGGCCGCAGTGATAGTAATACCAGAACGCGAAGTACCAGGTACCAAGGCCAAACATTGCGCCAAACCAATCGCCAGCGCCATCCATGCCACTATTTGGTATTCATGCTTGCCGACATTAGGCCCACGCGCCGACCACCACAATAAAACGCCGAAACCAACCGTCGTCCAAGCAATGAGTAGTGGATCACGCAGACTATCTTCATAATGATTTGCCAGCAAACCGGCCGGCACAATCGGTAGCGTCGCGATCAGCACGTTCACGGCCAGCCGACTCTCGTCACAAGCCTCTCCACCCAATCGCCGCAAACAAGCCACGGAAACCTGCCGCAGCTCCTTATGAAAGTAAGCCACTACTGCCAATAGCGCGCCCACATGTACGGCAACATCAAAGGCTAAACCCTGATCTGGCCAACCCAATATTTCCGGTACCAAAATCAAATGTGCAGAACTGGAGACCGGCAAAAATTCAGTGATTCCCTGAACCAAAGCCAGTACGATAATTTGTATCCAATCCATTAAGTTCTCACATTGATATGGCCAATCAGGGCGACCAAAAAGTTGCGTTAATTACCGGTGCTGCCGCTCGCATAGGGCGTTGCATCGCTCTAAGCTTACATGCACACGGCTTTAACGTGGTGGTGCATTATCACCGCTCTAACGATGATGCGGAAGATTTAGTTAATCAGCTCAACAGCCTACGTCCTAATTCAGCCAGCAAAATTCAGGCCAACCTAAATAAAACCAGCACCATCCAAAAGCTTGCAACGCAGGCCATTGAACATTGGGGCAGACTTGACCTGCTAGTAAACAATGCAAGCAGCTATTACCCGACCGCGCTTAATGACCTAGATGAAACGACCTGGGATGACTTATTGGGCAGCAATCTCAAAGCGCCACTGTGGTTAGCTAGCCACTGCCGCGGCGCCTTAGCCCAGCAACGGGGCTGCATTATCAATATCGTCGATAGCAATGTGCTTAGCCGGCCTATCGCTGAACACGCTATCTACAATGCCGCCAAAGCAGCGCTGCACGGACTCACCTTATCCTTAGCGAAAGACCTAGCACCGGATGTTCGCGTTAACGGCATCGCCCCCGGTGCCATAATGTGGGCCGCCAATGAGCGCGATGAAAAACAGCAAGCAGAGATTATCGAAGCGACCGCCTTGGGTCGTTTGGGCCGCGCTGAGGATATTGCCAACGCGGTATTATTTCTAGCCGAGGCTAGCTATATCACTGGCCACGTGATGAAAGTCGACGGCGGTAAAAATATCCGCTAGCAGACTAGCGCTTTAGCTGCGGCGCTCACGGCGAATACGCACACCGGCTTCTGGCGGCCCCGCAATGGCATCAGGTTTGATCAATTCAATGGTGACCGCATCGACGTTATGCGCAGCCAAAATCGCCTGTGCAATTTCCTCAGCGCCGGTTTCAATTAAGCGAAACTCACCTTGGGTCAAAATATCGGTGGCAATTTTTACCGCTTGGTCATAATCCACCGTTAAGCGCGCATCGTCCTCGGCCGCTGCTGGGCGCACATCCAATTCCAACTCTAGGCTGACCCGCAGTTTCTGCGGCTCGTGACGCTCGTAGTGATAAATACCAATCACCGCATCCACTTCAATACCGCGTACAAATAAAACGTCAGTCACCACGCACTCCAGGCTTTTCTAGGTCAGTTAGCGGCCAACGAGGGCGACCACTAATGGTTAAATCATCGGACTCGCCAGCCAATAAACGCTGGCAGCCAGCAAAGGCAATCATGGCACCATTGTCGGTACACAGCTCATACCGAGGAAAATACACTGCGCCACCACGCGCGGCAGCTAATTCTTTCAGCTGCTGGCGGAGTTTTTTATTAGCACCAACACCACCGGCTACCACCAGCTGATAAATATTCTCGCGCGCCATCATATGCGCGCATTTAATTACCAAGGTATCCACTGCCGCATCTTCAAAGGCACGCGCCACATCGGCTTTATCTTGTTCACCAACGGCGGTCAGCTTTTGTACGGCTTGCAGCACCTGTGTCTTTAAACCTGAAAAACTGAAATTAACCGGCATCTCGCCATGATCAATTTTGGTCATTGGCCGTTTGAAGTAAAAGCGCTCGGGATCGCCAGACTCCGCCAATGCGGCTAAAGCCGGCCCTCCCGGATACGGCAAACCCAATAGCTTGGCGGTTTTATCAAAGGCTTCGCCGACCGCATCATCAATCGACTCGCTAATCAGCTCGTAATCGCCAATCGCTGCCACCTTCACCAATAAGGTATGGCCGCCGGACACCAACAGCGCCAGAAACGGATAACTCGGCTGCTCCACTTCCATTAGCGGTGCCAGCAAATGGCCTTCCATATGGTGCACACCAACAAAGGGCTTATCCCAAGCCAGCGCCAAAGAGCGGGCAAAGGCCGTGCCGACCAATAACGCACCTAACAAACCCGGCCCCGTTGTGCAGGCAATGCCATCAACTTCGCCCCATTCAATACCGGCCTCAGCAAACACTTCTTTGGTCAATGGCGCCAACTTGCGCACATGATCACGCGAGGCCAATTCAGGCACCACACCACCGTATTCTGCATGCAGGGCAATCTGGCTATATAAAGCATGCGCCAACAGCCCACGCTCGCTGCAGTACAGCGCCACGCCGGTTTCGTCGCAAGAGGATTCAAAGCCAAGGCAAATCATGGCGCGCATTATATAGGCCTACACCGCCATATAGGCTTGCATGCACTGTACAAAATCCGTACAGTGCGCGCCTCTTCGGTTTGTGGCCGACAGAAACTATTCCATGTAGTGCAGTGCTGGCAGCTTGTACTACTGTATTTAAGGTGGTGATCCGCTATGCCAGAAGTACGAGTACGAGAAAACGAGCCGTTTGACGTTGCACTACGCCGCTTTAAGCGTGGTTGCGAGAAAGCTGGCGTTCTAACTGAGTTGCGTCGTC
>JAUHZK010000001.1 GCA_030425645.1 Gammaproteobacteria bacterium
GACTACCTGATTGACTGCTTCCTGTTTAAACTCGGCAGAGTAACGAATCCCTTTGCCCATTTTTACCTCTCATAGTTAGATACATTATTTACTATGAAAAGTGTCGCGAAAACCTAGGCCTTACCATGCTGAGCAAGCCAGCCTGATACTGACACCCCGGGTGCTGACTGCCTCCTGCGCCACCTCTCTAAGCCGAGATGGCCTTACCACTTTTTTTGCAGGGCCTCCTGGACAATCTCGGCCTTCAGACGCTCTTCAGCGTACATTTTCTTCAGACGCCGATTTTCCTCTTCCAGCTCCTTCAGGCGGGCCATCATGGAGGCGTCCATACCGCCGTACTTGGAGCGCCACTTATAAAAAGTGGCGGAGCTTATGCCATGTTCACGGCAGAGCTCTGGGACAGGGGTCCCTGCCTCAGCCTGCTTGAGAATCGCCATAATCTGGCTGTCACTGAATTTTGATCGTTTCATGCAGAATCTCCTGCGTATAGGTTACGAGAAAATTCTACTTTTGGCCCCTGTTAATTTCCGGGGGGATTACCGGGCGATCTAGGGTCACCCGAGAACTGAGAGCACTGCTTGGCTACCCTCACGCCAGAAGCGCAGCGGTGATATCCACCGTCAAACAACCTTCACCCAACTTAACGCATACATTGCCTTTTGGTTATGTTCAGTCGCCATTCCTAGCATCCTTGTGCTTAGCCAAATCCAGACTAGGGCGCTTACTTTCAAAATTAAGCTCTAGTAATACAATTGTTGTTAGCGTCTATGTTGATGACATACTCATATCATCGACCAGCAGTGAAGAACTCGAAAAACTGCTGCCTCAGTTGGAAAGCGCAGCCGAAAAATCAAACTTTCAATTTAACTTGACAAAGCAACAAGGCCCTAGCGCGGAAATTGAGGCTTTCAATATAGTTATTGGCCCCGGCTCACAAACCATCTCCGAATTACGGTTTGCTGAATTTCTATATGAAGCCAGCAAAGCCAAATCAAGACACCAAATCAAAGGTATATTCCAATACATAAAATCTGTCGATAACTCTCTTGCCGAGACATTTATCGATAAGCTGTCCCATATTGACCTAAGCTGTGAGTGATCAGTAAATAGTCAGGAGTTGATAACAATGGTTAAAAGCCCTAGCTACTCTTCTCCACATCTATGCGGCCTCGGCTCCGAACGTTGCAACGTAGTCAATTACCTTCTCATAAACTCGCTGGCGAGTCGCTTTCCGTTCAGATAGCTTTAAGGGCTTTGTAATTAGTTGAACGATATCCGGATCAGGCAGCGGCTTCTGCCCGGTGTATATGTAACGGTCAATTACCGCTTTCAGCTTATCTCTGTCTAACTGTTCTTCTTTAACCAGGGCATCAAACGCTTCAACCCCTTTTTGCTCCCAATACTCTTCAAAGCGGTCAGGGATTTCAGCGGTGTGCTTGATATTTGGAAGCTGCTCTTTAATAAATAGCTCGATCAGCTCTCGCTTGCTCCGCAGCTCAACTTCCGAGCTCAACATGTCGCTAATTTGCGAGCGTAGTCTTTGCTGCTGTTCCGCGTTGCCATCGTAAAGCTTAGCCAGCAACTCCAAGATGTATTGAACATTCACCACGTCGCGGTGAATCAGTTCAAGCTCAAAGTCGACATCATCCAAAATGCTGGCTTGTTCTTTCTGGTTATCCTTTTTGACCTTCTCATAAAGGTCTAGGTATGCGCTGCGATAGTCTGCAAAACGCTGTACTGATAGCCCTAGGTCTTCCGCGTCAAACTCAGCAAAAGACTCCAACACATTGTGCAGCCTCAACAGCTCCCTAAAGGTCTGCACAAACTGCAGTTCCGCTTCTTCATGCGGAAGGTCGTGTACGGCACTTGGCGTAACCGCTAGCGCTAACAAGTCTGGCACCAACTTGTTAAAAGCAGCCACGTACTCCTCATAAGGCGGCACAAAGATATCTTCTTTAGCCTTAACGTTTGAAAACAGCGCAATGGCATCGTCTGTGGCTTTTTTCAGGTTGCGGAACACAACGATGTTGCCCTGGCTCTTCGCACTATCCAGTATCCGATTAGTACGCGAATACGCTTGTATCAACCCGTGGAACTTGAGGTTTTTATCAACGTACAAGGTATTGAGTGGCTTGCTATCAAATCCGGTGAGGAACATGTTCACCACTAGCAAGATATCGACCTCTTTCGATTTCACTCGCTTGGCAAGGTCTTTGTAATAGCCGTAAAACTGTTTGCTGTCTTTGGTGGAAAACGCCGTACCGAACGTTGCGTTGTAATCGGCGATAAACCCATCTAGCTTATCTCGCGTATGGGGGTTTCCAACCTCTCCGCCAGTGATCTCAAAATCACCGTCAAGGTTGCCATCGGCGTCTTTATCTTCTTCGTTAGCTGTGTAGCTAAAAATCGTGCCAACGGTCAGGTCGTGCAGGCCTTCGGTTTTTTTCTTGGCGAACAGCTCGTAGTACTTAATCAGCACCTCTACCGAGCTCACACAAAACATGGCCGTAAACTGTTTGTTACGGGTTTTGGTGTTGTGCTGGACAATGATGTAATCGGTAATTTTTTCCAGCCGCGCGGGGGACTCCAACAGCTCTTTGGTGTCGATACCCTCTACATCGATATCAACCTCGTTAGGATTGTCTCCCTTGCGCTTATAGCGCCCCACATATTCCACACCAAAGCGCAGCACATTGCCGTCTTTAATGGCATCAGTAATGACATAGCTGTGCAGCTTCTTGTGGAACAAGTCTTTGGTGGTTTGTTTGCGTCCGTTCTTGCTCGCCGCGTTGTCTTCAAATATCGGCGTGCCGGTAAAGCCAAACATCTGATGGTTATTAAAGAACTCACAGATGCGCCCATGCGTATCCCCAAACTGGCTGCGGTGGCACTCGTCGAAGATAAACACGACGCGCTTGTCACGTAATGGCTCCATCTTGGCCAAATACCGTGGGTTCTTAATCGCGGTATTAAGCTTTTGTAGCGTGGTAACAATCAGCTTAGTGTTATCACTAAACTGATCCACTAAAGCCTTGGTGTTATCGGTACTGTCTACACTGCCTTTTTTGAAGGCATTAAACTCGTCGATGGTCTGGGTATCTAGGTCTTTGCGGTCCACGCAAAACACTACCTTGTCCACGCCCGGCAGCTTCATCACGAGCTGAGCGGTTTTAAAGCTGGTTAGGGTTTTTCCCGAACCGGTGGTATGCCAGATATAACCATTGGGCTTTTCAGCGGGAGGGTTGTTTACACGCTCAACAATCGCCTCAGTGGCATATACCTGATAGGGGCGTAGCACCATCAGTATCTTGTAGGCTTCATTGAGCACTACATAACGACCCAACATTTTGCCCAGGTGGCCACGATCTAGGAATGAGCCGGCAAACTCACCTAACTTATTCAGTTTGCGGTTCTGCTCATCGGCCCAATAAAAGGTTTGTTCAAAGCTTTGTTTGCGGGCATTGGCGTAGTACTTGGTGTTTTGGCCATTACTAATGACAAACAGCTGCACATACTGGAATAGGGCCAAGCCTGACCAGAAGCTGTGTTTCTGATAACGCTGTATCTGGTTAAAAGCTTCTTTAATCTCCAAGCCACGCCGTTTTAGTTCTATCTGTACCAGCGGCAGACCGTTGACCAATATGGTTACGTCATAACGATTTTTATAACTGCCTTCTATCGTGACCTGTTGTGTGACCTGGTAACGATTATTAAGTGGCTCGTCGCTGTCTAAAAACGCAATCCACACTGCGCTGCCATCATCACGGCGAAGCTGCATGCGGTCGCGTAGTGCATGGGCTTTATTGAATACGCCACTGGCTTTATTCAGGTGATTAATCACCTGCTTAAACTCAGCAGCAGAAAATTGCAGGCTATTAAAGACTTCGAGCTGAGTTTGGAGGTTGGCGAGCAATGACGCCTCATCTACCACGTTGGCGCTTTCGTAGCCTTGCCCGACTAGCTGAGCAACCAGCTCGTTCTCAAGCTGCTGTTCTGACTGCGGAAAGGCCTTAACCTTTCCCAACTGCTCAACGCTATAAACCGCTGGGCTTTCTTCGACCTTACTGTCTGTCACTCAGCACTCCTCCTGTAACCCTTCAGGTTATTCAGCTCCCACAGCCTTAGCAATTTTTATTTTTAAAACTTCGGAATAATCATCCTCATAAAGGATCGAAGCAATTATCTCGGCTGCCAGTTCTTTATCAATATTATTTTTGGCTATTTCGACAACGATATTTTCCATTCGTCGCACAAATCGTTTTACACAATAACCGTAACCGTTTAACTGCAAAAAGTAAGCTCCCAAGGCAATGCTAGAACGCTTGTTGCCATCCACAAACGCATGGTTTTTATTAACCGAAAATACCAAATGCGTAAGCTTAGCTACCAAGTTGGGGTAATAAAGATCATTCTGAACATGCTCCAACGCACCCTCAATCAAATCCAAATTAGTGATGCCCGCGCGGCCGCCTGAGTTTTTAATAATCCAATCATGCACCCCTACCGCGTGTGCTGAATCAAAGTAGAGAAACCGTGACGTCATTGGTCTAACGATCTTTCAAGCGCTTAAACACTTCTAGGGTTTCCGGATCAGACAACTGCTCTTCCAAAGAGCGGCTCGCCTCACCCAAAAATTTCTCTACATCACCCTCTGGCACGGTTTGCAGATAGTTTTCCAACTTAGTATGTAGCGCGTCCCTAAAACTCATATCGCGGCTTGCCATTTTTATGCGCGCATCTTCAATTATCGGTTTTAAATAGGGGTTGTTTTCAAGAGCATCTAACATCGTATCCAACTCACTGGGCAACAACTGCCTGCCCAGTGTAGCGGCTTGCTGGCTCAGTTCTTGAGCCAAACCATTCTCAATACTAGCAATCGCTTTCAACACCTCCGCATACAGCGTGTCACGCAGGTTGTCACTCTTCGCCAGTTTCAAAATTTGCTTATATTCAGCTGCGTTCTCTCGGAAAACCAATTGATAAATTTTGTTGGTATACACCCCAAACTTCATTGGCCCCATATCTAAATGCTGGTTCAGAGCTTCGGCAAACACCTTCCGATAGCTATGTTCTTGGTAGGCAGAAGGTAAGTAATCCGTATCTCGTTGATTAATGTATTTGGTATGTCCGCCAGCACGTTCCGCCACCACATCAATCACAATATCCAGCACTCGTGATCGAATACTTTTGGCACGCTCACTCTCCGTTAGCAACATCGCCAAGTTCAACGTGGCCCGAAAATTAAACACGCCTAATACCGATGTTTTGGTACCTTCATTAATAAAGGTACCATCACCCATATCTTTGAATTCTTTAAGTTTTTTTCCTCGCAACAGTTGATAACCATTGCTCTTTAACTCATCCGCATGGCTAGCTAAATAACGCTCTACCGTACTGTCACTAATGCCGAATAAAGACATTAAATGTTGCTTGGTAAAAAACGCATCACCCTCAAACTCCAGCCCGCCCAGAGATAAATGCTCTTGAATACGAGCCAGGGCATAGCGGTTATTTAATACGTTCTGGCGCTCAATGGCAGAGCTAGTTAAATCATTAGGCATGGTTGTTCCTAAACAAACATCTGCTGTAGCAGGCCTTTTTTGAAGGTTTGTGTGTGTTCGATTTGCTGGGCGACCAAATCGATTTTTTTGTCCATGGCGGCCAGAGCGTTGGCGATCTTGGTTTGTTCTTCTACACAGGGCAGCTTGATTTTTACATCAGCCAGATCGGAACTATTTATTGCGGGATAGCTGGTTCCCGTACACCGGTTTAAAACCAAACTTACGAAGCTATCGAGATGCAAATATTGGTAAATAAACTGAGGAGAGTTCCTAGTCGTACGCAACTGAGCGTATCCAGTAGAAGCTACATAGCTGCCTTCTCGCGAAAAGAAAAAATTATTCTTTTGATAGGGACGCACTGTTTGAAAAAGGATATCCGATTTCTTTAAGCCTCTTTGGGCACGGCTAGGAGCGTCAGCTTTTTGAACTAATTTCGGATCACCAAGCCGCCCACCTTTAACACTTTCTAGGTCTATATATAAGAACTCTTCGGGTAACGAGCTGGTTCTCGGGTTTACTTCAACAGCTTTACCAAGTTTCACATGATCCCAATCCGGAAACGTGTTTCCGTTGTCGTCTTTAAAGCGCAGGGTTTGGCTAAAGAGCTGCTGCATTAGGCCTTTTTTGTATTGCTGCAGCAGGCTTTGTTTTTGCTTGAGTTGCTGAATGCGGGTATCTACCGATGTTAGAAAATCGGCGATTTTTTGTTGTTCTTCGTGACATTCCGGATAACTAAAAATTACTGAAGATACATACTCCCAGTCAGCGCGAGGCATTTTCGAGCCTGAAGATACATTTGCAGCGCGATTAAACTTCTCAGTTTGTATCAGCTGAAACAGAAATTCCCCGCTAACAACGCCACTACTCAGAATCCAGACTTCAGAAGAAGATACACCTGAGAAACTGGGTCGAACATATTTACGCAAGTACGGGCGTAATTTTGAGTATAAGACGTCTCCTTTTTTAAACACTCCCTTTGTGCTTTTCTGCGACGCAATATCCGTTACAGAGACTAAACGGCCTGTATTGGACTCGATATTATCTAGCTCAATACATGGTGTAGCTGGGTCAAGCTGAGACGGAAATGCTTTTCGCTTCTGCCTAAAAGCGATATTAGAAAATTCGCTTTCTAGCCAATCAGATTTGCCAAACCTCAATGATTTGCTCACAAAACAGGCCCCAAGATTCTTAATTCTTCACAAAACCCCACAATCATCGCATCGTTTTCAGCCATCTCTTTTTCTAAGGCTTTTAACTGTGCGCTAACAGCAGCCAAATCCACCGGCTCTTCTTCCTCAAAGGTATCTACATATCGTGGAATATTAAGGTTGTAGTCGTTTTCGGCAACTTCACTTAGCAGTGCAACATGGCTGTACTTTTCTTTGCTTTCTCTAGTGCGATAGGTTTCTACAATGCGGTTTATATCTTCTGCGCGCAGTTGGTTTTGGTTGCCGACTTTCTCAAACTGCTGGCTGGCATCAATAAACAAGATGTTGTCGTTATGCTGACGCCGTTTTTTCAGCACCAGAATGCAGGTAGGAATACCAGTGCCGTAAAAGATATTTGCGGGCAGGCCGATGATGGCATCGAGATAGTTCTTTTCTTCAATCAGATAACGACGAATATGGCCTTCGGCAGCACCACGAAAGAGAACGCCGTGAGGTAGCACTACGGCGACGGTGCCATCATCACTGAGGTGGTGCACCATATGTTGCACAAAAGCAAAGTCGGCTTTGGTTTTGGGCGCGAGTTTGCCGTAAGCGCTAAATCGCTCGTCGTTTTCTAGTACGGCGCTGGCGCTCCATTTAGCGGAGAAGGGCGGGTTGGCCACAATGGCGTCGAAGGTTTTGCCCGCATGCTCAGGCGCAGGGTGCTCTAGGGTGTCGTCATTGCGAATATCGAACCGCTGATAATGCACGCCGTGCAGAATCATGTTCATGCGGGCGAGGTTATAGGTGGTGGGGTTCATTTCTTGGCCGTAGTAGCCACCCACATCTTTTACTTCTTTAGCCACGCGTAAGAGCAACGAGCCAGAACCACAAGTTGGATCGTAGACACCCTTTAGTGCGCTTTTACCGCTGGTCACAATTTTGGCCAGAATAGTGCTGACTTGCTGCGGGGTATAGAACTCGCCAGCCTTCTTACCGGCGCCGCTGGCAAATTGCCCAATTAGATATTCATAAGCATCACCCAACACGTCCGCTTCCGCATCGTCTAGCCGGAAGTCGATTTGGTCTAGATGCTGCAGCACCTTGGCAATGAGTTCGTTTTTCTGGTTTTCAGACTTACCCAGTTTGGAAGAGCCGAGATCTAGGTCCTCGAATAGGGCTTGAAAGTCGTCTTCTGAATCATGCCCTTGAGTACTTTCTTCAATATGGCGTAGTACATTACTGAGGTCTTCCAGAATAAAGTTGTCGGTTTCACCCGCACCTTTAGCGGCCAATTGGCTAAAAAGCTCATTCGGCTTTAAGAAGTAGCCTAAGCGCTCAACCGCTTCTTCCCGCACAGCTTCCAACAACTCTTTGCCATCATCGGTGGATTCATCAATGTCGCAGAACAGTACGCCGTCTTCCCGCAAGATATCGTCGGCATATTGCTGCATGCACTCAGACAGGTATTTGTAGAAGATAAAGCCAAGGATGTAGTCGCGGAAATCATCCGCGCCCATTTTTCCGCGCAGAGTGTTGGCGATATTCCAAAGCTGGGTTTCAAGCTGTTTTTTTTGTGTTTCTGTCATGTTTGTACGGCAATTGTTTTTCTTATATTGGCACAGGCCGGAGCTCAGATTGCGAGCCAGCAAATAGCTTTATTCTTCAGCAGGGATGTACTCCACGATGTCTGCCACCGAACAATTGAAGTACTTACAAAGCCCATCAAGCGTTTCTGTGCCGGTGTTATAGCCTTTCTGGTTGATTAGTTTCGACAAGGTCATTCTATGAATACCCGCTGCTTCAGCTACCTCCGCAATTGTTATTCGTCGGCTCTCCTCAAACTCTTTTTTAGCAATCATTTCCTTGATTTTGAAACGCAGCATATTTACCTCGCTTGAATAGCATACATATCAAATGCTACTTAGACGCATCAAAAGATGCTTGACTTTATCCCATGGCGATGTATATTGGTATCAAATGATGCGTTTGTGCTTCATTTGATAAAAGGGATACACATTATGTCTGGAACATTTTTAACAACTGCAGAGCTATCTGCGCGAATTAAGTACGACTGCCGCACCATTCGCGAGCAACTTAAAGATTCTGTCCTATTGGAAGGCACCCATTACATCCGTCCATTTGGTGGACGCAAGATTCTTTATATTTGGGAGGCCATCCAACGCGATATCGGCAAGGCATCACAAAATAGTCTTGCTATACCAATGGCAAATGGCGGTGTTGCTCATGGTTAAAATCCGCGTTCGCCCAGAAACCGGCAATTTGCTGTTTGACTTTACGTATCAAGGTGTCCGCTGTCGTGAGCAAACAGCGTTAAAGGATACCCCGGCAAACCGTAAGCAACTCGGTGAGCTGGCATCAAAAATTGATGCTGCGATGTTGTTAGGCCAATTCAATTACGCAGACTTCTTCCCCAATAGCTCAAAGGTGGAGCGCTTTGAAAAGGGCGCCGAGGTTAGCGGTTCCGCGGCGCCTTATTTCAAATCCTTTAGCAAGACTTGGTTTGATGAGCTTGCGCCAGGCTGGCGCAAAACCTATCGCCACAAAGTGGAACACATTCTCTTTGGACGTCTTGTACCGAAGTTCGGTGATTCTGTTTTAGACGCGATTACTAAAGCTGATCTTCTGGCATATCGTAAGGAAGTGGCCGGTATTCGCGGGCGCTCTGGAGAGCTACTGGGCCCAGAGTCTGTAAACCGCCATATGAAAATTTTGCGGATGATTTTGGATGAGGCAGCTGACCGGTTTGAGTTCGTAACGCCTTACCGCGGCATCAAGCCACTTAAAGTGCCTAAATCACATATTGAGCCGTTTTCTTTAGCTGAAATTCAGCTGATTCTGGACAACGTGCGCTCCGACTTTAAATCCTATTTTACCGTCCGCTTTTTCACCGGTATGCGCACGGCTGAAATTGATGGGTTGCAATGGCATTACGTGGATTTTGATAAGCGTGAAATTCTTATTCGGGAAACGTTAGTCGAAGGGGAGTTGAGCTATACAAAAACCGATAGCAGCCAGCGCGAAATTCATATGTCACAACCGGTATATGACGCGCTGAAAGAGCAATACGAGGCTACCGGTGCTCGCAAGTTTGTATTTACCAACCGCGTCGGTAAGCCCTTGCAGCACAACAACGTGACCAAGCGGGTTTGGTATCCGTTATTACGTTATCTGGAGCTACCTAAGCGGAACCCTTATCAAACTCGCCATACCGCAGCGACGCTCTGGCTAGCCAGTGGTGAAACCCCAGAGTGGATTGCTCGACAAATGGGGCATAGCAATACCGAAATGTTATTCCGAGTGTATTCGCGCTATGTGCCAAACCTTACTCGCAATGATGGCTCGGCCTTTGAGTCATTGCTTACCCGTGAACTAGGAGGTGCCAAATGAGTTTGGCTGAAATTCAAAACAGCGTTGATTTTGTGTGTTCTAGCCGTTTTGTGGTGACCGACTTACAACTACGAGTAATTGGAAAAGAAGATCGCGTGTCTCAAAACGGGGCTCCGTATAGCGTATTAAAGCTGGCCGATTATTCGGCGGAATGCACATGTTTAATGTGGTGGAATCGATTTCAATGGACCAATTTGACCATTGAGTATGGCAACATTTATTCGTTTTCTGGCGAGTTCGTTGAGTTAAAAAATAACTACGTACTAGATTCCAAGTCAGTACGGCTGGTAGACCCCTCCGCTGTCAAACCCGAAGTGCTGTTTGCACAGCGCTGGCTATCCAATGATCACCACAACTTGGGACAGCGATTTGTTTCAATATTCAACAAAATTAGTAGCCCACTTTTAAAAGGCTTGATTGTTGATGTGTTTTTAAGTCCAGTTGTAGCCTTGGGTTTTGCGACTAACCAAGGTAGCCTAGGCTACCATCACAATTGGCAACATGGCCTTATGCAACATTCGCTTGAGCTTGCCGAGCAGGTCGTATCGCAAGGCGCTTTATCGCCGTTCGATCGTGATACAGCAATAGTAGTGGCGTTGGTTCATGACATTGGTAAGGCAGTCACCACCAGTGGCGCTTGCCGCACTCAGGTGGGCAACTTTCAACCACATGATATGTCTGCACTAGAGTTGCTTGCAGAACCGCTGGGCCGATTAGATAGACATAATGCAGTGGTGGCCAATCAAATCCGGGCGTTCTTTAAACCGCAAGCCTGGTTTCCCCAAGTTGAGCTTCCAGCGATACAAAAGGTGCGGCAGCTAGATCGTGATAGTTACGTGTAAGTGTCGGCAGACACTGTTGAGCCGATTGTGGCTTCCTCGAACTGATCAAGTATGCGTTGCAATGCTAAGAGATATAAGCCCAGTCGAAATCCCCAGCTTGCTTGACGTTTGATGTACCAGTTTTCGAATTTGGCGGGCGTTACTGGAATCGGGTTGCCAGCTTTATCCTTCCTAATCGGGTTTCTTTTATTCAGCAGGCGCAAACTAATTTTTCCATGCGATGCGGCAATAGATTTTTTGTGGCGCTCGTATCGATACACACAATCCGGGGATAGGTGCTGATTCCAGAATTTCCAGTGTTGACTCTGTAACCGTCGTCGAAGGTTGCCGGCATCGGCAGCAGTCAAGAAAGCAACATACCTTGCATAAGCTTTGCCGTTGTCAATAAATGAATCAAACCCGAGCAAGCCGTAAGCTGAAACGAAATTTTTAAGATCATTGGGGTTGGTAAAGGGGATATCAGAGTCCCTAGAGTTGCCATGCGCGACGAAGTAATCGACAGCTTGATCCACTATTTGCTTGTTAACGTGGTCAAGCTCTGCGTAACAACCGAGCATTTCCTCAGCTACTTCTAGATCCTTGTGCTTTTTGGGGAACCCAAAGAATATTCCCTGATTTTTTTCAATATTTCCAAGCCAATGCTTGGTGCGATGACGTAAGTTCTTTGCCCCGGATGTATACCGTAGCTGGGTAATGCCCTTAGCTTTGGTGACAAGGGCTTCCAGCGCATGCGTGTCTAGATAGAAGCGGTCTGCTGCTTCTTTTACTGAATAGCCTTGTGCTGCAATCGCCAATATAGCTTGCCAATAGTCAAATAGGCCAACGCGAAGGGGCCCAACTTCTCGATCATATTCCCCAATATGCTTTGCGGTCTTCGTCACCCAGCCAATAGTATCTGGCACCTCTGCTAGCTTCATCAGGCGTTTTTTTGCTCTTTTAGTGGCCGCATCGAACAAGCTACCCGAGTCGGCTAACTTCTGGAGCTGTCGGATGCCAATCCCCGTTGTTTGTATTAATGCCTCATTGCTTAAGATTGGCAATGTCGTGTCCTGTTGAAGGGCACGAATTGTGTTTGCGCTATGGATATAGTGTTCAAGTGTTAAAGCGGGCCCCGAATGCCCAATCATCATTGCTATGGCATGCAATACCTTCGGTGATGACTGACTACCATCCTTCAGCCCAAGAACCAGTTTACGTTGTTCGGAAACATCGATTAATGAGTCACAGTAAGGGGAAGATTCATCGACCGTGTCGTGGCCCGAGTGCATCCACCTGTAAAAACTTTGAGTTGCAAAGCTATGTCTTAGTTGATGATATCGAGCACGGGGGTTCCCAGTGATTTGCTGTAGCAACCAAGTAATGTGATCGAAAATTTGAGCGTGATTAAGGAGGGAGGCCTGGCCTGTCGACGGGGCAAATAAATACTCTTTACCTCTAAGGCGCTTAACACAAAGCTCTAGTAAAGACAGTTCTTCGTGCGTCAGCAAAACTGAAATGGGTATTCGCCTGTTTCCACTGCGTGACTTCAAATCTCTTTCTGAGTGAGGCCGTACTAAAATTTCTGGATACGCGCCTTTTAAGTGGATATCCGCCAACCTTAGATAAAGCACCTCTCGCCGCCTCATTCCACAGCGATATCCAAGTACCAGCGCTAAGTAACGGGCTAACAATATGGGTAGCTGTTCTTCGTTAGCCTGATTTAATTTAGCTTGGTAATACTCGGTTGCTAGGTAGTATTCGTGCGGCCAAAGAATATTCGCATCCACTTCAGCATGGCTTGTTCCTAGGCAGTTCCACGGAGCATCGCCTTCTAAACTTTCGACGCCATGTTCGTCTTCCAAGTATTCATGAAAATCCCGCAGGTTCTTGCGAAGAGTTTTACTTAAGTTGGGCGTGTCTGCCTCATCAACAACTTCCTCATATACTTCCACTAATTTAAGTGGATCTAACTTAGTCGGATCTTCCGAGCCTAGCTGGGAGCGCAGACGCCGAGCTAGATTTCGTAGCCTCGTGTAAGTTGAGCTGGGTTCGAATCGATTGCCCCATCTGTTTTTGCTTGTTTGTCGGCTCGATGCCCATTTGCATAGCAGAACAGTTATATGGGTGCAGTTTGCCTGATACTCAGCTATCAACCCGTCGAGCTCTTTTCTTACTTGTTTACGCGTCGACTTTTTACCGGCTCGTAAAACTTGGCCAACCTCCTTCAGCAACTGGGCGTCTGACTTGCCTCCAACGCCATCGGGTTTGCTATGAGCCATAAACTGAGGTCGCGGGGGTGTCGGCAAATCCTCAGCTACTTCTAGAAAGGGGGCCTGCCTAGAAATGCCTCTCAAATAAGAGTTTTCCGAAAGCGATTGCGACCTGTGAATACCGGTAGCACAGTCAATTAGCGCTGGCGAGCAATTGAGCGCGCTTTTCGCCGCAGACGCTTTAAACAACCTTGCCGTTGATATGACCCCAAGGCCAACAGACTTCAATAACACTCGCCAGTTGTTCGTGCCTTTTTCGCGGATCCATTCTGTGAGAGCCTCAACACCGTTATGTGAAAAGAAGCGATCAATCAACAATGTAGTTAATCCGTCAGGGTGCCACCGTTCTGACTGCGTAGCCCCTTTGTAATCGAGTTCAAACCATACTTCTGACTCAAATGACTTAAGGCGCTTATGTGCCAGCTGTTTTAAAAGCAGGGCGGGACCTTCCTTTTTCAGTAGGCCACCATGATTTATAGCGGAGAACAGAATCAACCCAGCTATCTGGAGTGGGTTTTGTTGATAGGTTTCCAGCTCGGTTAGAAATTGAGACTCTAATTGCCCTAAAGTTTTTATATCGCTGAACAGGTCGATTGTTATCCTCGCCTTAGGGCGTTTGATCCGGATAACCTGTATGGCAGAAACGTTTTCCTGCTGCTTAAGCAGGACATCTTTCAATTCGTCCATCAAAAGCCCAGCGCGTGCGGGGCCTTCCTGCTCAGTAAGGCGCATGAAGAGCGCGTGTGCTTTTTTCTGGTCTATTTGACACTCAGCTAGAGTGTCTTCTCCCTTGTATTCTCTAAATTGAGCCGCCAGAGCATTTTGCAGCGTTTGATCAAGCATTACATCGCACCTTCTAGGGCGACTAGCCCAAGTTCTTCAATGATAATGTCCAAGCTTTCAATAATCGCCTCGCTTGATTCAGTAAACGTAGACGTTGAATGGCTATCCCAAAATGCCTCCCCCCTAGAATGGTGGCCAAGCAAGACATCGATCAAATATGGCTCCAAACCTTTCTCGATCAGGCGCGTTCGAAGAAACTTTCTATTGGAATTAAGAGGCCAAGCCCAGATTTGGCCAATCATGTTTGAAAGGGAGCTGGGCCCAACTTGAAGCCACTTGCCTTTGGAGTTCAATAGAAATACTTCCGGCACGTTTTCGTTACGCTCAAGCAGCTCGCATGCATGTTGAGGAGATTGCAATAAATAGCGAGCCAACTGATTGGTTCTGTGATTGCGGTAAAAAGTTGCAACTCTTGTGGCTAACGGATGAACCGGTGCAATCCTGGTGTGAAATTGATCCTCCCCATCTTTATCTCGAAATACGGTTATTCCTGTAGCTGGATCAATTTGGTCAATGCTAATAAACGGGCCACGAACGGACCGTATTCCAGTTAGCAAACCCTGCGTTATGACACAGTGCGCGGTATAAATGTTGTGCCACTCAGTCGATGGAGACTCGCCTTCCTCAAACTGTTTCTTTATTTCTAGTGTTCTCTTAGTCAGCTCTGCATAAGCTTTTTTCAACTCACCAGTTTTGGGGCAATACCGCCCTCCGAAGGTGGTTTCTGAAATGCTCTGCAATCGTTCCGTAGGCTGGTGCGCCGCTACTCCAAGCTCTGCCAGCAGCTCTACCCTCAACTCGAGATACAAACCTGCTAGCCAGCTATCACGTGGAGTCAAATAGAAAGTTCGCGCTGAGGAAGCAGGCAGGTATTGAGAGAATATATAAGATGCTGTTGTTGGCTCTATCTTTCCTGCGGCCTTCAGCAATAGGTACCGACTCAGCCTTGTCGACGTTATGCGGTCACCGTTTTCTTGTAGCAGGGTTCTTATCTTTCTAGGTAGCTGCTTTCTGCCTTTAAATGGCATCGTTTTACCTTGATCGAATAGTTTTCTTAGATGTTTAGCAATTTCGGCGTTTGGTTCCGGCAGAAAGTGGTTTTGGGGGACGCTTGAACGGCTCTTAGTTTCCGCCCGCAGGTTTAATTCAGTTGCGAACTCTGGTCCATAGCCTCTCAATATCCAGGAGCTAGATCTCAAATCAAACCCAAGAGCTTCCTCGGGTATAACGAAGTCAGGCGGAGCGTCGAAGATTTCTATGGTCCGAGCACGCTCTACATCACTTGAAGTGAAAAGCATGATTAGTAGTAAGAGGGCTAATAATTTATCCTGCTTGCCAACGGAAAAAATTATTGACTTCAAATCGTTTAAATCAGAGGACGTAAGTAATTGGGTTGAGAGCGGTAAATACTGGTTTTGGCGCTCAATAGCTTTTATTGCCCCAGTGGCTTT
The DNA here is from genome assembly GCA_030425645.1 of Gammaproteobacteria bacterium. GTDB lineage: Bacteria > Pseudomonadota > Gammaproteobacteria > JAPPPA01 > JAPPPA01 > JAPPPA01. The sequence goes on from JAUHZK010000001.1 coordinate 15,506, forward strand.
TAGTTTGGCGTTAAACGCTTGGGCATAAGCCGGCTGTTCTTGGTAGTCCGCATAAATAAACTCAAACGGCGCCCTTATTTCAGCATGCTCAACACCTAACTGTTCCAGCTCAATAAGGTCTGCGTTGTTTGGCAATTCAAACAGAGAGGCAATATGAGGCGGTTCTGTTTCATCATCTTTGTCTCCAAAAACTAGCAGTTCATATCCAGATAACTCGCCAATGCCGCTGACCCCATGTATGCCTTGTGATATGCGGGATAAACGTCGTGGTGAAAGCCTTCCCCGCCCAGTACGTCGTATAACGTAACGGCCGGTTAGCGTTTTAATCAATTTAAGGGTGCGCTTTAGCGAAACTTCCAAAGTTTCTTCAGTTTCGGACTCGTTGGGGTGAGGCGGCCCCGTTTCAGCTTTAGCTTGTTCTGATTCTTCTTCAAGCTCAGCGCCTTCTTGGCTATCTTCATGCGCAGCCGAAGCAACTATCGCTTTATATATTTCCTCTAGGCTATTTAGGTCATGGTGATCTAGGCTTTCAAGCCATTGCTGCCCTACCTTGGTCTCCGTGATTCGCCTAATGCCAAGAGAGTAACTATTTAGGTCAGACACCTTGATATCTGCATACGGGTCTTGAAGCTCGGTTAATGCTGCAAATAGCACTTGTTGAAGTCTCATGAATGCTTTTGGCTTTGCGTCAAAGACGAAGTACATCAAGGAATAAATCGGGCTATGCGTTAACACTCCATGTAAAGCGGTGGTGGCTGCGAGATCACGACGCGGGCCATAGCGTTCATTAATTTTTTCTAGCGTTTTGGCGTTTTCTGCAAGAAATTTAGCCGCGGCTAGCAATCTATCGTCCGGGCCTGGCAGGTCGTTAGTTGGGCCTAACTTTTCGTTGATTCTTAAGACCGTGTTACACACGCCAAGAATAGAAACTGGCCGTCGTTCGAGTGGATGATGGATTAGCCGACAAAACTCGAGTATTCCGGCCAATAAATCGGGCGACTCCGAAAACTCGGAACACCATTGCCAATTGTCATCCCTACTCAAGGGGTTTGAGGCTCCGTGATATGGCGCGGGTGGACCTCAGCCCTGGCGCTATTCGCTCTGCTTCGACGGCACCAATGTCACCAATGATCTTAGCTATTTGCATAGCTGGTTTAGAGCCTAGCGAATGCATTAAGCGGGCACCTAGTAATTCTGTAGCTGCCATCTGCTGAATAAATTCGGAGTTAGGGTTCTTGTATACAAAAGCGTGTAGCTTGCAACTCACATCTTTAGCTACCATTAGCTGGTACGTCCGGAAGCCACAGAAAATCTGATACTTATCTGCTCGGCGAATTAAGTGCACAGGATGTTGCAGAGAGAGCTGTGCCAGCGCGCTAGTTGACAGCGTCGTGACGCTTGACGCAAAAACCAAATTTGAGGCCGTGTCGGCAAGTTCGATAACAGCGGGGCAAAGCCCTACAATGTCGGCGGCTGACACAAGCTCAAAAGTAGGTTTATCCATTTTTGCCATGCGATTAGCATGTACCCAAACTGGGAAAGTGTCAAAAATTGGTATTTTAAACGCGAACCTTGTGACAGTTACAAGGTGATTTTAAGCGGTTTTTAACGTTATTCGAGGGCGCTGGGCAGTTTGTCCGCAAGGGCCAAAAAGACCATATATAAACGCTTTAAGCCTATTGTGCCAAATTTCACGCCCCTCCCTCCGGAGGCAAAGGCCAGAGGTTCGAACTCTAGGGCGGGCCATCTTTATACCAAGACTAGCAATCCACACGACGCCAAGCCCCAGCCGCCTACTCACTGATGCGGTTGATTAAGCTCTGAGTGGAACAATCATGTCCACTCGCCGCCTGGCCGCTACTCAACTCATAATCAATCGTACTGGCTAGCTGCTTACCCAGCTCAACGCCCCACTGGTCGAAACTATTCAGCCCCCACATCCAGCCCTGTACAAATACTTTGTGCTCATACAGCGCAATCAGCATGCCTAGGCTATAAGCATTCAGTTCGTCCAGCAGAAGAAAATTGCTCGGCCGATTGCCGTCAAACTGTCGATGCGGCTGCCCTGTTGGCGCTTGTTTACCCGTCAATAACGCTTCTGCTTGTGCGATCGCATTCGCTAGTAGCTGACGATGGCTATCAAGATAATCATGTTCTGGGGTTTTGCTAGCAATAAAGTCTACCGGCGCGATATCGCGGCCCTGATGCAGCCATTGGAAAAAAGCATGCTGAGCATTGGTGCCTGGCTGGCCCCAAATAATGGGTCCCGTTTTGCCGCCCACTGGCTCGCCGGCGCGGCCCACTGTTTTGCCGTTTGATTCCATGTCGAGCTGTTTTAGATACGGCACCAAGAACTCTAGTCGTTCCTCATAAGGCGCCATACAGTGGCTGCTATAGTCAAACCAGTTACGGTACCAACACCCTAACAGCGCCAACACCACCGGCAAGTTAGCCTCCAACGGCGCGCTAGCAAAATGCTCATCCATCGCCGCCGCACCCTGCAGCAATTGCTCAAATTGTGCCCAGCCCTGCACCAGCGCAATGCTCAGGCCAACCGCGCTCCACATCGAGTAACGACCGCCAACCCAATCCCAAAACGGGAAAATCTGATCGGTCTGAACGCCATATTGCTCAGCTAACTCTGGCTTTGCCGTGACGGCAACCAATTGTTGATTGGCGACTTCTTCGCCTACGGCATCCACCAACCACGCTTTAAGCTTGTCGGCGTTATGTAAGGTTTCTAAAGTAGTAAATGATTTGCTAGTGATAATAACCAGCGTTTTGGCGGGATCACACTGCGCCAAGGTTTCACTTAGCGGGTGCGCATCCATATTAGAAATAAAGTGTGGATCGAAATGCCCGTCGGCTTGGCCCCGTAAAGCCCGACATACCATTTGCGGACCTAAGTCAGAGCCACCAACACCAATATTAATAACATGCCGGTAGCGCTCACTGGCACGCGTCGCATTAACGTAATCGCGCATACGCTGTTGAACTTGGCGAACATTAGGCACGACGTCATGACCTGCCACCTCGCAGGGGGCGTCTCCGGTTTGTCGTAACACGGTGTGCAACGCCGGACGTTTTTCTGTGGTGTTCAGCGGGCGCCCTGCAAACAACGCTTGGATCGCGCTCGGTAGCTTTTGCGCCTGCGCCCACTCAACCAACAAACGCAAGGTCTCGTCGTCGATGCGGTTTTTGCTGAAATCACAGTACAGCGGCCCCAGCGAAATGCTCATGTAGTCTGCTCGCTGCGGATCAGCATCAAACAGGTCCACCATTCGCATGGCGCGAATGATGCCGTAGTGCTTGTCTAATTTAGCGGTTGCACTGCTGCTCACGATTTATATCCATTGGGATTCTGATTCTGCCAGCGCCAAGTATCAGCGCACATGCGCTCAATACCATAGCAAGCTTTCCAGCCAAGCCGTTCGCTAGCGTAATTCACATCGGCCCAACAGGCGGCTATATCTCCCGGCCGGCGCGGTGCCATCGCAACCGGTACCGAACGACCACTGGCCTGTTCAAAAGCAGCCACCACCTGTTTCACACTGTAACCGTTTCCGGTACCTAAATTAACGGTAATCAATTCGCCGCTAGTTTCAGCCAGCAACACTTTTAGCGCCGCCAAGTGGCCTTTCACCAAATCGACCACGTGGATGTAATCGCGGACACCAGTGCCATCCACCGTAGGGTAGTCGTCACCAAAAATACTGAGCTGCGGCAGCTTACCAACCGCCACTTGGGAGATATAAGGCATTAGGTTATTTGGCTTACCCTCGGGGTCCTCGCCAATGCGGCCGCTTTCATGCGCGCCTACCGGATTAAAGTAACGCAGCAAACCAATGCGCCAGCTCGGATCAGCTACGTAACTATCGCGCAGAATACTTTCAATGAACTCTTTAGTACGGCCATAGGGATTAGTTGCCTGTAACGGCGACTGTTCATTAATGGGCACTTCATGTGGGTCGCCATAGACCGTGGCCGATGAGCTGAAAATGATGGTCTTTACGCCCGCCGCCTGCATTTCCTCGAACAGCACTAAGCTGCCGGCAACATTATTCTGATAGTAAGCCTGTGGTTCCGTGACCGACTCGCCGACGGCTTTCAAACCGGCAAAGTGAATCACCGCCGCAAATTCATGCGCTGCAAACAGTGCGGCCACTGCTGCGCGGTCGCCGATGTCTGCCTCAATAAAAGTTAGCGGCTTACCCGTAATCGCCTCTACTCGCGCTAAGGATTCTGCTGAGCTGTTGCATAAGTTATCTACCACCACCACTTCATAGTCGGCCGCCAACAACTCTACGCAGGCGTGGCTACCAATGTAGCCAGCGCCACCGGTAACTAATATTTTCATTGCTGCTCTCTTAGGCGCGGTATCAAGTCGGCAAAGTTACAAGGGCGCGTAGTAGCATCCAGCTGCGGCCGTAAAATTTGCTCCCAACCGGTACGGCAAGCCCCGCTAGAGCCCGGCAGGCAAAAAACCAAGGTGGCGTTAGCAACCCCAGCCAAACAACGCGATTGCAGCGTGCTTGGCCCAATTTCATTAAAGCTTAATTGGCGGAATAGCTCACCAAACCCCTCAATGGTTTTATCAAACAACGGCTGTAGTGCCTCTGGCGTACTATCGCGACCGGTGATACCAGTGCCGCCTGTGGTCAGCACCACATTGATCTCAGGGTCAGCAATCCACTCACTTACTTTGGCGCGCAGGCGGTATACGTCGTCACGCTCGATGGCTCGCTTCGCTAATTCATGGCCAGCTTCGAGCAAGGCAGTTTCAAGAAATTTGCCGGAGCTATCCGTTGCCAAAGTGCGACTGTCAGAAACCGTCAGCACAGCAATATTAAGAGGGGTAAAGGTAGACATGGCGCTATTGTCTCCGGCCCAAGCACTTCACTCAAGTACTGACGTGAACTGATAGAATGCACGCCCTGTATTTTTGGCTAGATTTAACAGACCATGCCCATTCGGCTTCACAACACAGTTAGCAAACAAAAAGAGCTATTCGAACCAATTAATCCCGAGCGCGTAACAATGTACGTTTGCGGGCCAACGGTTTATAGCTACGCACATATTGGCAACGCCCGCCCGGCTGTGATTTTTGACACCTTATTTCGGGTCTTAAAAAACCGTTACAGCAATGTCGTTTACGCACGCAATATTACCGACGTAGATGACAAAATTAACAAAGCGGCGCGCGAGCAAGACGTCGCCATCTCTGTGATCACTGATAAATTTGCCGATATTTACCGACAAGATATGGCCGCACTGAATGTGCAGTCGCCGAGCATCGAGCCCAAAGCAACCGATCATATTGCCGAGATGATTGGCATGATCGAGAAGCTTATCGCTAACGGTCACGCCTATGCCGCTGAAGGCCACGTGTTGTTCAACGTGCCGTCTTTTGCAGACTACGGCGCGCTATCTAAGCGCGATATGAAAGAAATGATTGCCGGCGCCCGAGTCGAAGTTGCTCCCTACAAAAAAGATCCAGCAGACTTCGTTTTGTGGAAACCATCTGACGAAGATACCCCAGGCTGGTCTAGCCCTTGGGGCCGTGGCCGGCCCGGCTGGCATATCGAGTGCTCAGCGATGATTGAGACGCACTTGGGTGAAAGTATTGATATCCACGGTGGCGGTCACGATTTGCAGTTTCCGCATCATGAGAATGAAATCGCCCAAAGCACCTGCGCGCATGGCGGCAAGCTCTACGTTAAGTACTGGATGCATAACGGCTTTCTAAACGTAGAAGGCGACAAGATGTCGAAGTCGATCGGCAATGTATTGCTAGTGCATGACCTGATCGAACAAACGCCGGGTGAAGCCATTCGTCTCGCCTTAATCACCGGCCATTATCGTGCGCCGCTAGATTGGACCGCTGCCGGACTGGTTGAAGCCAAGAAGAAGCTCGACCGCCTGTACGGGGCCCTAGAGGGGCTTGAGCACGTCACTCCTGCCGCCAATACCGCCGCACCTGAGGCATTTGTCTCAGCCTTAGAGGACGACCTAAATACACCAAAAGCGATTGCCGAATTATTTGGCCTAGCGAAAGCCGCTAATACCGCTACCGACGAAACCCAGAAGGCTGTTATCAAGGCGCAGCTGCTCGCCGCTGGCGACTTGATTGGCTTGCTACAGCAGTCGCCAAGCGACTGGTTTAATGCCGCCAAAAGTAGTGCCGATATTGACGCCGATAAGGTGGAAGCGCTGATTCAAGCCCGCGTTTCCGCCCGTCAAAACAAAGACTTTGCGGAAGCCGACCGGATTCGCGATGAACTTGACGCCATGGGCGTAGAGCTACTAGATAGCCGCGAAGGCACTACCTGGAAGGCAAAATGATGATTGATACCACAGCGCCAACCAACAGCATTGAAGAGGCGCAAGCCGAGTTAATTGAAGAGTTCGGTTTCTTTGAAGACTGGATGGACCGCTATCAATACTTAATTGACCTAGGCAAGAAGCTCGCTGACTTTCCTGAGGACTGGCGCATCCAAGATTACAAAATCGAGGGCTGTCAGTCGCAGGTGTGGATTAAGCCTGCGTTTGATGATGGCCGGCTGTATTTTCAGGGTTATTCTGATTCGGCAATCGTGTCCGGTTTAATTGCGGTGATTACACGCGTTTATTCGGGCCGCCAGCCACAGGAAATTTCTAGTACCCCGCCCGAGTTCATTGGCGCGATTGGCTTTACCGAGCACTTAAGCCCAACCCGCAGCAATGGCCTACACGCAATGCTAGAAAAAATTTACAGCTACGCCCGACAGCCGCAAGAAAACTAACCTTAAACACCCTATAATCAACCAATCTGCCGGGGTGGGTTAGTTATTATGTTTACTGTCATGCTAATTGGGTCATTAGCATCTGCGCTGATCTGCGCACTGATTATTGCAACGCGGGATCACCATATTCGCCATACCGGCGACGCCAGTGGCGGCTCTGTTCAAAAGTTGCACGACAACGTGGTACCACGCATTGGTGGCGTCGGTATTTTTACGGGTATTGTCGTCAGCTGCATTGCCTTGCTAGCCAGCAACAAGCCCCTCGCCGTTGAATTGCTGATCATCTTTGCCTGCCTATTACCGGTTTATATCACCGGCTTGGCCGAAGACATCACCAAAGCCATTAGCCCTACTAACCGGTATCTAGCAGCGGCCTTAAGCGCGCTTTTAATCACCAGCATCACCGACATTCGGATTCTTGAGGTTGACGTGTGGGGCATGGATGCGCTGGTTGCCATTCCGGCCGTAGCGACATTATTTTTTATTTTTTGCGTGGCGGGCTTATCCCATGCTTTCAACTTGATCGACGGCCAGAATGGTCAGTGCTCGGGGATCACCTGTATTACTTGCGTCGCCGTGATGTGGGAGTCTGCAGAGTTAGGCATGCAAGGCCCCTTTGCCTTAGCGGCCGTATGCGCGGCAGCCAATTTAGGCTTTTTGTTATTCAACTACCCGCTTGGGAAAATTTTTCTGGGTGATGCCGGCGCTTACTTAAACGGTGCCATTCTGGCCGTTGCGACGGTGCAGCTAGTACAACAAAGCGGCAGCTTAAGCCCCTGGTATGCCGTATTGCTGCTGATTTACCCGATTTGGGAAACCTTATTCTCTATGTGGCGGCGGATTGCAGTTGGGCGCTCATTTAGCGAGCCAGATGCAGAACACTTGCACAGCCTGTATTACAAAGCTCTCAAAAGCCCAAACAACGTTTGGAGGAACTCTTCGGCGCCCGCACTGTGGCTACTGTCCGCGGTGTTCTGCGTGGTCGCTAGCTTTGTCGCTCATTCAACCGCACTTTGCTTAGCATTCGTCGCTGTTTTTGGGCTCATCTATTCGCAGCTTTACCGCCACGCGCAAACCCTAAGCCGCTAGTTTCCTACCGGCGGCAGTTTGCCGTCCTGCATTTCCGCTAAGCCATATTTACGCATCAAACTTTCCTGCGTGGTGCTCGCCAGCAACTTGCCGCTTTGGTCAAAAATAAAACCACGTGATAAACCACGACCACTAACAGCCATCGGGCTGTCCATGTTGTATAACCACCAATCATCAGCCTTAATTGGCCGGTGGAACCAAATGGCATGATCCAAACTAGCAACCGTCATATCGGGCTGAGCCCAGGTGACGCCATGCGGGTGCAAGGCCGTAGTCAGCAAAGTAAAATCGCTCGCATAGGCCATAACACACTGATGAATCATCGGGTCATCCGGTAAGACATCTGCCGCTTTAAACCAATTGTTTTGTATCGGATCTCTGGTGTCCGGCTTCAGCGGGTTGCGCGGTGCAACCGGCTTAATTTCAATCGGTAGTTTGCGCAGGAAGGCGTCTCGGAAGGGCTCTGGGCAATCTTGAATCCAGTCCTTGCGCAACTCCAACTGCTCTTTTAATGCGCCAGGGCCGGGCACATCTGGCATTTCTGCTTGGTGCTCCAAACCATATTCAGGCGCTTGGAATGAGGCCATCATTGAAAAGATAGGCCGGCCCTTCTGAATAGCCATCACCCGCCGCGCCGTAAAGCTGCGCCCATCACGGATGCGCTCTACCTGGTAAACGATGGGATAGTCCATATCGCCGCGGCGCAGAAAATAGCTGTGTAGCGAATGTGCCACCAGATTATCGGCAACGGTGCGATAAGCCGCCACCAACGCCTGCGCCACCACTTGCCCGCCAAATACTGATTTACCGCCTAAGTTACGGCTTTGGCCACGATATAGGTTGTCTTCTAAATATTCGAGATCGAGTAGCTCAACCAAGGTTTCTAATTGTTCACTCATAATCTACGCCAGCGCACCTTTTTGTACGCCCTCAAAGGCCCTCACCTTGACTTTGTTTTCCGGCAGCTGCTGCTGCACGGTTGCCCGTATATGTTCTGCTATCCACTCAACGGTGGAGTCAGTCTCGATCAGTGCGCAACGCGACTGCGGCAAAGTTAGTTCGAACCAGCCTTGCTGTGCTTGGTAGGCAAAGCGGTAACAAGCAACCCCCTCGATGTCGCATTCTTCTTCTATGTAATCCCGGGTAGCCACATAAATATCTTGCCAATGGGCCGCCCAGTTTTTTTCCTGCAAGTCGTTGCGTTCACCGTCCAATAAAATGTGGACGGCTGAACGGTGGCCGTGCGCAATCCGCTGACAATTACCATCATGCTTCTGCAGGCCGTGACTGTAACGATACCAAGCGCCATCAATTTGCTCGGTACGTAGGCTAATTTCTACCGCCCTAACGTTCTTTGGAACCACTTTTTGCACGCACCAGCGCGCATAACCAGCGACCGCTTCGGCAGTCACCGACTCTGCTGGCAGGCGGCATAGCGCATCTTCTGGCGAGCGATGCAGGATCGGTTGCCCATTGCCATAGCGGAACTGTACTTCTGTGCCACCTTCGGCTGGTTTGATTTGCAAACGGCTAGAGCGCGCGGGAATCAGCAGCTTGTGATCAATTTGGTCATCAATAGCCGCTTTAACGGCCTTTTTTACATGCCCAAAATCGAACACCATGCCTTGCTCATCTAAATGACCATGCAAGACTAAATCAACTATCCAGCTTTCCCCGACCAAACCCTGTTCATCATCTAAGTAAGAACAGTCGATAACGGTCAGATTATTTACGAATAATGCACTCATCGCTGGCAACCAAACGCTAGTTTCTGACCGCGAACCTGGCCTTGATCCTTGCCATTAGGCGCAGTAATGCTTCCGCCTATTTGTTCAATGCGGTGCTTGCGGACTAATAGATCACCATAGGTAATCTTTCCTTTATTCACCACGCGGGCCTTGGTAATCAAAATCGGCATCTGTACTTTATTCGGCGCTAACTCAGCGCGCTATTGTACCCGCTAGGCAAAAAAAAACCCGCTCAGCGTCAACCAAGCGGGTTTCTTATCAACCGTAAGCGTGATTAGCGGTTATCGCTAAAGTGCATTTCGTTGTGTTCTGAAATGTTTTTCACGTCAATGCTGACCGTAGCGGTAGGCCGCGCCAATAGACGAGGGATACCAATTGGGTCACCAGACTGTTCACACCAACCGTAGTCGCCGTTTTCGATATCTTGCAGCGACTCGTCAATTTTCTTGATCAAGTAAGCCTCGCGCTCACGCAAGCGCAAATCTAACCAGTGCTCTTCCTCTAACGAGGCTCTGTCATTAGGGTCTGCAATGCTTTCGTTGGTATGTAGGCGCTCTTTAACTTCGCTAGTGCGGCTTGTTAGCTCTTCACGCATGGTCAGCAATTTATGACGGAAAAACGCCAACTGCTCATCATTCATATAGTGCTTGTCTGCCATTCGCAACAGCTTCTTCTCCGTCATGAGAGGAATGTCGTCCCAGCGGTTTTTAATTTTTGCTTCTGTCATTTTTTGTGTCTCGTTCCTTTAACACCTGCCGCTCCACCGCAAATGCATCAGCCTATCAAGGTACTGCGAAAGGATTTTTAGGTCAATACATGCCTAGTTAGTCACTAGACCGCGTAAAATTGGGGGCATACCACTCAGAATTCAAGTGATGTTTTTATTAAGTCTACTCGCGCTGGCGCTCGGCGCCCTTGCCTGCCTATGGTTAGACAACAACCCTAGGACCCACAAAACCGTCGACGGCCTTGTTATGGGGCTGATGTTGGCGTTGTTGGGCGTTGTCTTGTTTGCCGACATCTTGCCCGAAACCGGCTGGCTCGGTGGCCTGCTATTAACCGTTGGCTTCCTCGCGCCCTATCTGCTGGAACACGGCTTTCACCGTTTTGCGCGCGAAGCGCATCTACTCACTTTGGTGGTTGGGCTGATTGGCCTAATGCTACATGCCACGCTCGATGGTGCTGGCCTAGTACCAGCACAGCACGGCGCCAGTGATCATGCTGAGTGGCTAGCTTGGGCCATTATTATTCACCGACTGCCGGTCGGCATGATGACTTGGTGGTTATTGGGCCCACAGTTTGGATGGAAACCCGCTGCGCTAGCACTGGCCGGAATGGGCTTTTTCACGTTTGTCGGCTATACCCTCGCCGGTGAAGTATTGACCTTAGACCATCAGCAACTCGGGTTATTAGAAGCTTTAGTAACGGGTAGCTTGCTACACGTGATTCTGAATAAGCGCCACGCCGACAAACATGCCCATTAAAAAAGGCCGCCCCAAAGGCGGCCATTAGCGGCCTTTTTTTAAGCGTTAAACAAGCTGTCTAGCTTGTCTTCATAACTATGGTAATCCAAGAACTGGTAAAGCTCTTTACGGGTTTGCATCAGCTCAACCACGTTCTCTTGAGTACCATCAGCACGCAAAGCTTGGAAGACTTTATTTGCCGCCGCATTACAGGCGCGGAAAGCAGATAAAGGATATAGCACCATATCAACACCGTTCTCAGCCAGCTCACCAGTCGTACGCAAAGGCGACTCACCAAACTCTGTCATATTAGCCAGCACCGGAACCTGACAAGCGTCTTTGAATAGCTGGTATTGGCTAATGTCGGTCATGGCTTCGGCAAAAATCATATCAGCGCCGGCCTCGACACAAGCTTGAGCACGCTCTACCGCAGACTCCAAGCCCTCCACCGCTAAAGCGTCGGTACGCGCCATAACCACAAAATCCGCATCGGTTTTGGCATCCACCGCCGCTTTAACTCGGTCAACCATCTCAGCTTTACTAACAATGGCTTTGTTAGGACGATGGCCGCAGCGTTTTTGGGCCACTTGGTCTTCTAGGTGCACTGCGCCGGCACCCGCACGAATCATTTCTTTTACTGTACGGCCAATATTAAAAGCGCCGCCCCAGCCGGTATCAATATCCACCAACAACGGCGTATCAACCGCGGCGGTAATACGGCGTACATCTTCAAGCACGTCATTTAGCGAGGTCATGCCCAAGTCAGGCAAGCCAAATGAGGCATTAGCAACACCGGCGCCAGAAAGATATATCGCCTTAAAGCCCGCCTGGGTCGCCATCATGGCGTGATAGGCATTAATGGTACCGGCGATTTGTAGAGGGTTTTCTTCAACAACAGCAGCCCGAAAACGAGCACCAGCGCTGGATAGAGTCATTGCGACAGTTCCTATTGAATGGGCCGGTAAACACTGCTGTTCACCCAGCCATTAAGTTGTGGTTGGCTGACGACGGTTACGCGCGTCCAACCGGCAAAAGTTTCATGAATTACAATCTCAACACCACGCACGAGGCGCGACTTGGTTGCTGCTTGGCTCGACGGAGCGGCCCGCATGTTCGCGATCGAAACGTTGATTTCACCCCGAGCACCATCCGGTGCCACCCCATTGGGAGTGGAAGACAATATTGCCGGCGACGGCTTGGGCAGCGATTTGGTTTCGGTCGCGGGCGCTGATTTTACTACAGTCGTCGTTGGGGTTTCGGCTAAAGGCGGCAGCGGCTTGCCAACCGGCACGCTGCGGCTAATCGCTTGTGTTTCTACTTCCGCCACAACCGGTGGCGGCTCGGGTCTAGCTTTTGTCGTCACTACTGGTGGCGTTATCGGCTGCTGGCTTGGCGCTGCTGTCGGTTTCGGTGCCGGTACTGCGGCTTCGGCCGGAACTGCTGCGGCAGCAGGCAGCGCTGTTGGTAGCGGCAACACCGCGGCTCTGTTCTCTGCTGCGGCCAAACCCAAACCTGCCGCAGCGGCCTTTTGACGCCAACTTTTTGCTGCTTGTTGGTCAGCTGCTCTGGTGGAGAGCGCTAGCATTTGCGCTAATTCGTATTGGGCCAGCGGATAGCCGGCTTGGGCAGATTTGGTCAACCAATTTGCGCGCTTTGCGGCATTTGGCTGTACGCCCTCTCCTGTTTCATACAACCACGCTAGGTTGTACATCGCCGCGGCTTCACCTTGAGCCGCAGCCGCATTGAACCAACGAGCCGCCAAGGCGTGGTTTTGCTGCACCCCTCGGCCAACATAATAGAGATAACCCAGGGCCAGTTGAGCTTCGCTAACACCTTGTTCTGCTTGTGGTTTTAGCAGTACAGCAGCGGCAACTGCGTCGCCCGTTTCGTAGGCCTGCATACCGCTTTCTAAGCTCGCAGCACCCGGCCAGGCCAGGCCTAGGCCCAACCCTACTGAAGCGATTAACCTAATAATTTGGTGTTTTTGCGTAAACAGTCTTTGCATCAAGCCGACTTGTATTCGAGAATGGTGAACATCATGCTGCGACGCACTTTAGCCCGCGGCACATTACACAGCAACAATGCGCCTAGCCGCGCCTTGTCGGCTTTGCCTGATTTGGCCTCTTTTTAAAAGGACCGTAGCCATGAAAAAACTTTTGCTCGCCGCCAGCTTGCTCTTCAGCAGCTATTGGACTTTTGCAGCTGACCTCTCTAAGGCCGAACAGTTGCTCAATGGTGGTCAAGCGGATGCCGCCTTAATGGAAGCAGAAGCTGTATTGGCAAACGACCCTACCAATCCAGATGGCCGTTTTATTCAGGGCATCGCACTAGCTCGCATGGGCCGCACTGACGAAGCGATTTTGGTGTTCAAGGATTTAACCGCTGACTATCGCGAGATTCCCGAGCCATATAACAACCTTGCGGTGTTATTAGCCCAAACCGGTGATTACGCCGGCGCTCGCGACGCGTTGGAAGATGCAGTTAAGTATCATCCCAACTACACAGTAGCGTGGGAAAACCTCGCTGACATCTATAGCGTGATGGCCACCGTCGCCTATGAGAAAGTTCTACAACAGGACCCTCGCAACCAGCTTGCCAAACAACGGTTAGCCATCATGAATGGCACCGCTACCGCAGCCGCAGAAACTCGCCCCGCTGCACGCCCTCAACAACCTGCCGCAGAGCCGGTAGCCTCTCGCCCAGTAGTGGCAAATACCACCGCAGCAGAGCAAGAAATTAATCAGGTGCCGCTGTTACCTGCCACACCAACGGCAGAAACCGCTGCAGTTGAAGCGCCCGCCGCCTTTGAAAGCAACGCGGCCAGCGTTGACCAGCCAGCCAACTTTAGCGCTGAAAAACGCCCTGTTATGGCCACCATCAGCCAGTGGGCCAATGCTTGGGCAGGTCAAGACGCGGACGGTTACATCGACGCTTATGGAAGCAACTTTCAGCCGCAAGACAATATGAGCCGAAACGACTGGGAAAAAGCCCGCCGCAGCCGCCTTGCGAGCCCATCATCTATTTCTCTACAAGTAAAACAGCCGACGGTTTCATTTTTAGACAGCGACCTAGCGATTGTAAAATTTGTTCAACACTATCGCTCTGACTCGTATAAAGACACCGTTAAGAAGACCTTGCTGTTAGAGCGTGAAGCTGGCAACTGGCGCATTGTTCGCGAACAATCTATTAGATAAATGACAACCCTGAACCGATTCACCGCCCGGCTTGGTGGCCGCTGGCAGCACTTTTCGCGTGCCAAACAAAAGCTGGCCTTAGGCGCCCTACTCGCCGTGTGCGGCACTAGCCTTGCCGAGCATCAAACCCTACAACTTGCGAATACCCGCCTTTTGGGCCCGGAAGAAACGCTACTGGTTAATGCGCTACACAACTGGGAAGACAGCAACCCAACATTGGCGCTATCGGCATTGGATTCACTATTGGTGCTGGCGCCTAATTTTGGCGTCGCCCAAAGTCTGCGCCAAACCATTCAGCAACACCCATCCATCGACGCCAGCGAAGCGCTAAACCTAGCGTTAGACAATAGCGGCAGCAACGCCAATGAGTCGGAGCTCAAACAACGCTACCAATATTTCCTAGATCCTGTTGCAACAGCAAAGGTACCCGCCAACCTTTGGCGTCTATCCGAGTCACAGCAATACGCGGTGGTGGTAGACCTCAATCGCAACCGAATGTATTTGTTTGAAAACCGCGGCCAGCGAGCACAGTTAATTAGTGACCAATACGCGGGCATTGGTAGCAAAGGAGTTGGCAAGCAGCTAGAGGGTGATCGCAAAACACCCATCGGTGTTTACTTTGTTACCCAACAGTTAGCCGACGAAGATTTAGATGAGCTCTACGGCATTGGCGCTTACCCCGTAAATTACCCTAACGCCTTAGATCAACAACGGGGTCGAACCGGCAGCGGCATTTGGATCCACGGTGTACCTCGTAGCACTTGGACTCGCGCACCGCTGTCTAGCCGAGGCTGCGTGACGGTTGCCAATCGCGATTTCGAACGTTTAATGGGGCGTGTAGAAGCAGGCAGCACGCCGGTGATATTTGCGGACCAACTGGACTGGGTAGAACCAGCTAGCTTGCAAGCCGAACAAGACCAGTTGCTTAAGTCTATCCAGCAATGGGCCGATGACTGGCAGAGCCTAAATACGGCTAAATATTTGACCCACTACAGCGAAGATTTTGTCGGTCAGCAGAAAGACCTTGCTACTTGGACAGAGCACAAATACCGAGTTAATGAACGTAAAGAGTGGATCAAGTTGTCGCTCACAGACATTAGCCTGTTTAAAGACCCCAACGAAGATGTTGTTGTTGCGACCTTCTTGCAAGACTACCAAAGTAACAATTTCTCGAGCGAAGGTTACAAGCGCCAATACTGGCAACGCCAAGATGACGGCAGTTGGAAGATCCTGTTCGAAAACGGGCTTTAGCCGCTAGTGGCCTAACGGTCTAATGGAGCCCCGATTCGGCCGCAGCTTTTAAGTCATCCGCCACTGTTGCTTGCACTTCCCGCCCCGGTTCTCGCGGCAGGCGGGCACGTAACCAGCGTACCAAATCTACCCAAATCTTAGACTGCTCTCGGCGGCTAGGCAGCACTCCTGCACTGGGCAGCTCCACTGTCAGCACCGGGATATCGAGCTTGTTACCGCCGTAATTACCTAGAGAACCAGGAAACGTCCCCAGTAAGTTCAGGTGTAAACGGCCCAAGTTTTGCGGCGGCTTATCATTGCCGTCGAAGTCGACAATGCCATACGGCGCATGAATTTGAACAATGATATCTGGCTGAAAAGCCTCTATCTGGCGCATGATCCAACGCGTTTCTGGCTCTGAAGCCGCCGCTTCACCAGGGTAGCGGCGTTTATTGCGGCCAGTCCACGCCCAGTAACGAGGCGCCTCTTTTTCCCAACCGTCGGTAGGAAAGTTTCGATTTAGGTCAACGCCATTGGCATTCATTCGCTGCGAACGACGTTGCAGCAGCCCATCCGGATTTGAAACCGGCACCACACGCCAGTGGAATAAACCCGAATGGTATTGATCTAGTATTTTTAACCAGTGGAACACAATCGAAACGGCGGAATATTCGTCACCGTGAATACCCCCAAGCACTAAAACCCGGCCCTCCGGTTGCCGCTGCGCTAAAGGCGGAAACTCCACCCAGGCCATCGGCAAACCGTTATGGCTATGACCGCCGTCGCTTGTCAATTTAGCGGCAAGACAATCACTGGTTGAGACACTGCCAAGCTTGCGGCCAACTTGCTGGCAAAGCTCAGAAACCGTGCTCACTTTTGCTTGCGGTGCCGCGTCGGTAGCCGACCCGATGGCAAGCGACTGTTTGCCATCGGCTTCTTGTAAGCGGCTAGCTTCAACGCTTTTATCGTAGGTCGATTCGGCCGACAGTGGGCTAGCGTATAAGCCAACAACTAATAGCGCTGCACCGGCAACCCTAGCCCGCATTTCCATACTATTTTTTCTCAGCTAGGGCGTTAACCACTTTGAATATTTGGCTGGCGCCACCAGCAGTTTGTGACGTTACTTTGTATTTACCGTCGACAATCACAGCCGGCACGCTACGCAACTGGTAGCCAATGGCTTTTTGTTGCGCTTTGCGCAATTTCGAATCAACACCAAAAGAATTCCAAGCACTCTCAAAGTCTGTTTTCGTCACGCCGAGTGTTTCAAAGAACGCCTGCACACTAGCTTCGCTTGCCATGCGCTTGTTCTTTAGATGAATCTCATCGAAGAAGGCACCGTGAAACTGCTCAACAATACCCAGTGCTTCAGCGGTGTAATAAACCTTGGCATGAAACGCCCAGCTAGGATTAAGCGCCGCAGGTAGGCGTACAAACTCAACATTGTCGGGCTTAGTTTTTAGCCATTCATGTACTGCTGGCTCTAGCGAGTAACAATGTGGGCAGCCATACCAAAACACTTCAACCACTTCTATTTTGTCGCCCGTGCTGGTCGGTTGAGCTTTGGCTAGCCGTTGATAGTGAGTACCCTCATCATAGGCAGACGAGGCACCACAGGCCAATAAGGTTAAGGCAGCTGCAACAGCGGTAAAAATGCGTTTCATGTCAATGCTCCAAATGCGGGTCTAGCTTTTGACCAGAGGCCCTTGTGTTTGTTCTTAAATCGCTAGCTTATTCAGGCGCGACAAATTCGGCTGGGGCCGCAGAGCCCCCACCAAAGAAGAATTTTTCCATTTCTGTTTCCAGAAATTCACGTGCCTTAGGATCAACTGGCGTTAAACGATATTCGTTGATCAGCATCGTTTGGTGAGACAGCCACTGCTGCCAACCTTCTTTAGACACTGCCTCCATAATGCGTTCGCCCAATGGCCCCGGATGCGGCTGCCAGTCCAAACCTTCCGCTTCCTTACCTAATTTTACGCACTGCACCATTCGGGTCATGCTGTTGTTTCCTACGCTAAATCGAGAGCCGCGAACTCGCGGTTCAGAAGTTTCAATATCGGCGCTGGCAAGCCATAGTCTGCAAGGGCAGCAAATGGTACCCAGCGCTCATTTTGCTCGGCTATTGTAAGCATTTTTGAGTTTCGCCCAAGGCTTAATTGGTAGGGTTCTAAGCTTAGTTTGTAATGGCTAAAGACATGCTGCAGTGGTGCCAACGGCTGCGGCTCGGCTAGATTTTGATATTGGTGCCGAAGGGCATTTTTTAACTCTGCCTTATCGTCATATTGAGGCAAGCACCATAACCCGCCCCAAATGCCTGCACTGGGGCGCCGTTGCAACAGCAACTCCTGGTCTGAATTCAGCAATAGCAGAAACGCGGCCGACTTTTGCGGCAATACTTTTTTCGGTTTAGGGCTTGGCAATTGCGCCGTCAGCCCCAGCTCACGCGCCTTGCAATCCCCGGCCACCGGGCACTGCTCACACAGTGGCTTGCTCCGTCTGCAAACCTGGCTACCTAAATCCATTAAACCCTGGTTATATGCCCGCGCATCATCTGCTGGCATTCGGGCCTCCGCCAAAGCCCATAACTGCTTCTGTGTTTTAAGCGCACCAGTCCACTCTGCAATGGCAGCATGCCTAGCAAACACGCGCTTTACATTGCCGTCTAATATGGGTAAACAAACACCGTCGGTTAGGGACAATATAGCCGCCGCGGTAGAACGACCGATACCCGGCAAGGCCAGCAACGCTTCTTGCTCCGCCGGCATCTCGGCGGCCCATTCTTGCACCACTTGTTTTGCGGCTTTGTGCAAATTACGCGCTCTGGCGTAATAGCCCAATCCCGCCCAGTGCGCCAATACCTCGTCACTGCTCGCAGCGGCCAAATCGGCAACTCGGGGAAAGCGCGCCATAAAACGTTCAAAGTACGGGATGACAGTGCCGACCTGTGTTTGTTGCAACATGATTTCAGAGACCCACACCCGATAGCGGTCTCGGTTTTTCTGCCACGGCAAATCATGGCGGCCATGTTGTTGCTGCCAGTTGACCACGCGGCCAGCAAAGTCGACGGCAAAATCCAGCTGGGTATCACTATTCATGGTTTTGGCTGGCCGCTAGAGCCTCGATACCGTGCACAGTCTCAATAGCCTCTTGTCGCAATTTGCGTTTGATCACTGCCGGGCCTATTAAAGGCGGCACCCAGAAATCCGGTTCAATGCTAACGGCGAACAACAGGCGGCTACCGTCAGCCTCTGCAATCATGCGCCAACTAGCCTCGCCAAATTTGTAGTCACTCAACTCTGGCAGCATACGCGCCTCTAACAAACCCGCTGACACCAGCTGCATATCTTGCACTTGCTTTAAGCGCCGGCAGAAGAACCACACGCAAACTTCTACCTCGGCCGCCAGCCGCGTCACATTGGCTGACGGTGAAGCCAGTTGTTGGACTGATTTTATCGAGCGATTCGCTTTAATAACGGTGTCGTAATCGGTCAACAAGTTACGCAACGACGGCTGTGGCAAATCAATCCAGGCGCTGACCAAAACGTCATAGCGCTGCTTTTGTTTGGAGACGTTGACATGATCAACACGCCCCGCTGTGGCCGCAGCTCCAAACCATAACGCTAGTAGCCCACCCAGCAAGTACCGTATGTTTTTACGGATAGTCATACAGCTCGGGGCCAAGATGGCGCTAACGCCATTTGTTCAGTAGATCT
This sequence comes from Gammaproteobacteria bacterium, assembly GCA_030425645.1. Lineage (GTDB taxonomy): Bacteria > Pseudomonadota > Gammaproteobacteria > JAPPPA01 > JAPPPA01 > JAPPPA01. The sequence continues at coordinate 34,728 of JAUHZK010000001.1, forward strand.
TTGGCTTTTTCCTCAAGCTTTTCACGTGCTTTGTCTTCGGCCTCTTGTTTCTGTTCCTCGAGTTTCTCTTTAGCTTGCTGTTTTTCCGCCTCTAACTTCGCCTTTGCGGCCGCTTTTTCTTTCTCTAGCGCCGCTTTCGCTTGGTCTTTTAACAAGCCAGAAAAGTCCGTACCGCAATCCGGAGCCGCTAACTCGCCACTACATTTAACCGGTATCGGCAAACCGTCTAACTCATCCAAGCTGCGGCCACCCTGACCCTCTAAACTCGCAACCACGACCGGCTTAGCCCGATAGTCTAAGGTCTCATTAACCAAGTTAATGTCACCCTCTCCGGTAATTCGAATCAGTGGCGACTCAACCAGCATGTCGGGGTTGTTCAAGACACCATTGGCAATAGCAAAGCTGGCGGTGGCAGAAGAGAAATCGGTGTCGAGCACTTCGCCGTCGCTTTCCGGCATTGGTTGCTTTTTGAACTTAGCAAAAGCATTACGCAGCGTTGCAGCAACGTTAATGCCTTTCAAGGCACCATCAAGAAACGCCAAGCTGCCATTGCCGCCAAGGCTAGAACGCAATTCACCAACCGTGCCACCAGCCATGGTGATGGCCGTGTCCATATTGGCGGTACCGCTAATGTAGGCCTTCTCCATCATGTCTTCTTGTAATAACGCCGCCTGCACATTCTGCAGCTTATGCTGCCATTGGAAACGCGCGGGCTTAGCGTTGGCATCGACTTTCGCAGAAGCTTTCAGGCCACCTTCATAAAGGTCGACCGATAAGGTCGATAAGGTCATTACGCCATTACTAATATCGGCAACAATTTCCGCATTGGTGGCCGTTAGACCCGAAGCTTTTAAAGCTTCGGCCGTAATTTTCAGCTTCGCATCTAGCGCTTTCAATGGCGATACATCGACAACGGTGGCATTGAGTTGCTCACGCTGAGCCTGCCGTTCCGCTGCACTGAGCTCTTCCTCGTTGTTGGCTGAATCAGCGCCATCTTCGGCGACGATAAAGTCATCGACGTTTAGCTCTCCTAAGTCCAATGTAGCTTCAATAAGGGGCTTTGCGGTGAGCCGGCTCGCCGTTAGTTGGCCGGCCAGCTCTAGCCCATTAATTTCGCCACTCAGATTGCTAAGCTGAGCACGGCTGCCATCCAGCAAGGCCTTGATATCAACACTAATTTCGCCCTGCACTGCTTTCAGGCCTGGCACATTCGCATCTAGGGCTAAACGCGTAGACGACAGCGTTAGCTGACCGTTTTCACCGTCTAGCAGCACCGTTGACTCGAGCTCGGCATCAACCGCTGTCTCTACACCGTCAGCCTTCTGGCGTAGGCGCAGATCAGCACTAAGCGGAAACGGCTTGCCGGCTTCCGCCTTGCCGATTTCCAGATTAACCGGTGCAATGACGGTAGCTGAATCCGTTGAGTGATCTAACCAATGTAGGGCTGCATCATTAATGCTCAAACGCGTTAGGGAAAAGTCTGGTAACTGGCTGTCACTTTCTGCGTCTGCAGCCTCAGCCTTGGTGCTGTCTTCGGCTTCCGCTGCAACCATGTCAGCCCAACTAGGGTCGCCGTTTTTCTGTAAACCAACGGTTGCCTGCATGCCGTTAATTTCGATCACCGCGATCTGTAACTTACCGGTTAATAACGGCAGTAACTTTAAGCGCGCGCTGGCACTTTGCATTTTAAACATGGGCTCGGCGCTGAATTCAGCGTGGTTGGCTAAACTCAAACCTTCAACCTCAAACCCTAGCCAAGGAAAGACACTCAGTTCAATGTCGCCGGCAATGGAGAATTCGCGTCCCGTATTTTCCGTGACCAACGCTTCTATCTCCGGCTTGTAGTCGTTCGGTTTCACCAACGTAACCAACGCTGTCACTGCTACCACTGGCAAAACAACTAGCAACACTAGGATTATCTTTATCCACTTATTCATTTTCTTTCCCCTAAACAATGAATGGCTCTGGACCACAACGCTATCCACTAATTCTATGCCAAGCGCCACAATTCATTGTGACAAACAAGGTAAAATAAGCGGCTCTTTGCCTTCTTAGCTCAACACGCTACCCGACAGTATTATGCGCATTACCTTAAACGGCGAATCTTTTGATTGCTCTGCAACGTCGCTGCAAGAGTTATTAACGGAGTTGCAGTTGTTGGATAAACGCATTGCTGTGGAGTTCAATCAACAATTGTGTCCTCGCAGTGGCTGGGTAACTCAGGCGTTGCAAGAAGGTGACTGTATTGAAATCGTTCATGCCATTGGCGGCGGTTAAACACTCAACTAAAGATTCCATGCAAGACTCTTTTACCTTGGCCGGTCAGGCCTATAGCAGCCGCCTACTTGTAGGCACCGGTAAATATAAAGACCTCGCTGAAACCGGCGAAGCCATTGCCGCTAGTGGCGCTGAAATAGTCACGGTCGCGATTAGAAGAACCAATATCGGCCAAAACCCTGACGAACCTAACCTGTTGGATGTTATTTCGCCGGAGCAGTACACCATATTGCCGAACACGGCTGGCTGCTTTGATGCCGAATCGGCTGTTCGTACCTGCCAGCTAGCGCGCGAGCTGCTTGATGGCCACAAGTTGGTAAAGCTTGAAGTCTTAGGCGATGAAAAAACTCTTTATCCGGATGTGCCTGCGACCTTACTGGCGGCCGAAAAACTGGTCGCCGACGGTTTTGATGTAATGGTGTACACCTCTGACGACCCACTGATTGCGCGCCGCTTAGAAGAAATCGGCTGTTGCGCGATTATGCCGCTGGCTGCGCCGATTGGCTCTGGCCTGGGTATTCAGAATAAATACAACATTCTTGAAATTGTTGAGTCTGCCAAGGTGCCTGTATTAGTCGACGCTGGCGTTGGCACGGCTTCAGATGCCGCTATTGCAATGGAACTAGGTTGTGACGGTGTACTCATGAACACCGCCATCGCTGCCGCCCAAAAACCAGTGTTGATGGCCGAGGCCATGAAGCACGCCATTGTTGCCGGTCGCCAAGCCTTCTTAGCGGGCCGCATGCCACGCAAACGTTACGCCTCTGCCAGCTCGCCAATTGATGGACTTATCGCCTAAAGGCTTTTGTCATGGATCAACGTTCACCCTTTCCGCCGCATCGTGTGGTGCGGAGCTTTGTTACCCGCGACGGTAGGCTCACCCCCTCACAGCAAAAAGCCCTTGATGAACTATTCCCGTTGTGGGGCTTGGATCCAAAGCTTAGCGATGGCCGCGATGGCTCAGCCGGGGATGGCTTGGAATGGCATTTTGATTGGGCTGAGATATTTGGCCGTCAATCCGCGCCGACTTTAGAAATCGGTTTTGGTAACGGCGACAACTTAGCCGAACAGGCAGCGAAAAACCCCGATAAAGACTATGTTGGCATTGAGGTTTACCGCGTCGGTGTTGGCCGCCTGCTGAATCAAATACAGCAACGCGGACTTACTAACCTACGCGTTATTTGTGCCGACGCGGTTGAGGTTTTAAACCACCGCATTGCAGACCACTCCTTGTCGGCCCTATGGTTATTTTTCCCTGACCCATGGCACAAAAAACGCCACCACAAGCGGCGCATTGTGCAGGCAGCCTTTGCCGACTTGGTCGCGAGTAAAGTCGAACAGAATGGCATCTGGCACTTGGCAACCGACTGGGTACCGTATGCCGAGCATATGCTTGAAGTATTGGAGGCCCACCCTTTGTGGCATAACACCGCTGGCGCCGGCCAGATTGTGCCGCCGCCGGAAAATCGAATCGAAACTCACTTCGAAAAACGTGGCTTGCGTAAAGGCCACGAAGTCGCCGACCTGGTCTACCAGCACCAAAGTTAGACAGTAGAAATAACCGCCGCTATAGCCTGCTACAATCTGCAGCCGTTTTTATGATGTCGGTGCTTTATGTCTGAACGCCACCCGATAATTGCAGCCACTGGTTCTTCCGGTGCTGGCACAACCACCGTACTGCGTGCTTTTAGTCGTATTTTTGATCGGCTAAACACCAACGTTGCGGTAGTTGAGGGCGACGGCTTCCACCTTTATAACCGCCAGCAAATGCATGACGCCTTACAGACGGCGCGTATTCGCTCGGAAAATTTTAGTCATTTTGGCCCCGCCGCTAACCATTTCGATCGGCTCGAAAGCCTATTCCGCCAGTACTCAAAAAGTGGCGGCGGCGAGTACCGCAACTACGTCCATAATGAAGACGAAGCAGCGCTATTTGGCGTACCCGCCGGGCACTTTACCGACTGGAGCCCTGTGCCAGAGGACACCGACCTGCTGTTTTACGAGGGTTTGCACGGCGGTGTAGTAACCGAAGAAAACAATGTCGCCCAATATGCTGATTTGCTGATTGGCATCGTTCCGACCATGAACTTGGAATGGACTCAGAAGATTCAGCGCGACACCCAAGACCGCGGTTACAGCCACGAGGCAGTAAAGCAAAATATTCTGCTGCGCATGTATGACTACGTAAACTACGTTACGCCGCAGTTTTCGCGCACGGATGTGAATTTTCAGCGTGTCCCAACGGTCGACACCTCAAATCCATTTACGGTTTCGGAAGTACCCACTCAAGACGAAAGCTTTGTGGTGATCCGGTTCCGCGAACCAGGCAAATTAAAGATCGACTTCCCCTACTTGCTGAGCATGATTCACCAGAGCTTTATGTCACGCGCCGACACCATTGTTGTGCCGGGCGGCAAAATGGAAATTGCGATCGAGGTGATTTTCACGCCCATCGTCAAAGAGTTACTGTCGAAACGGCAAGCTGCTAACTGGCGCGCTGCGTTATCAAACCGCTAACCATAACAACGGAGACATCCATGGAAAAAAGGCCTCTGGGTAATAGCGACCTTAACGTTAGCAAGCTCTGCTTGGGCACCATGACCTGGGGTGAACAAAACACTCAGGCTGAAGCCTTTGAACAGATGGATTATGCGCTTAGCCAAGGTATCAATTTCTTTGATACCGCCGAAATGTACCCGGTACCGCCGAAGCCCGAGACCCAAGGCGCTACTGAAACCATCATCGGCAACTGGTTGCAGGCACGTGGTAATCGACAAGACGTTGTTATCGCCAGCAAAGTGGTTGGACGCGCGCCGTGGATGAACCATATTCGACCTGAACTCAATGATGGTGAGACCCGAGTCAACCGCGCCAATATTATGGCCGCCATTGAAACCAGCCTCGCTCGTTTGCAAACGGACTACATAGATCTTTATCAGATTCACTGGCCAGACCGGCAAACCAATTATTTTGGCCAACTTGGTTATCAGCACCCGAACGAAGATGACAGCACCGAGCTGTTAGAGATCCTCACCGCCATGGGCGAACTAGTGCAAGCCGGCAAGATACGCCATATTGGTTTGTCGAACGAAACGCCTTGGGGCTTAATGCGCTATGCGGCCTTGGCTGAACAGCACAGCCTACCGAAACCGGTGTCTATTCAGAACCCTTATAACTTGCTGAATCGTACTTTCGAAGTTGGCTTGGCCGAGTGTGCTTTGCGCGAGAACATGCCTTTACTGGCCTATTCACCACTGGCCTTTGGTGTGCTCAGCGGTAAATACCTTAATGGCGCCCGACCAGAGAACGCTCGCTTAACCCTGTTTGACCGGTTTATTCGCTATACCGGCAACGAGGCCGATGCTGCCGTGCAGGCGTATTTGGATGTCGCTAGCGAACATCAGCTTGATGCCTCTCAAATGGCCTTAGCCTTTGTGAACCAACAAGCATTTGTGGGTAGCAACATTATTGGTGCGACCACAATGGCCCAGTTGAAAACCAATATTGCCAGCGCCGAGCGTGTTTTAGATAAGGCCGTTCTGAAGGACATTGAAGCCGTCCATCAGCAATGGACAAATCCCTGCCCCTAGCTTTAAATCGTTGCCAACAATTTGATTTATTTTTTGTAAGTCATTGTTATTTTAAACGCACGCCGACCACTCGTCGGTGATCGCTTTAATTTTCTTGACCCTTTAGGTTCCTGATCTATACATAAATAGAAACAAGGGAACAGCACTTAAAGGGAAAACACCATGTTGTCAGTTACCGAACTCACCGTTGGGCATTGGTTTAAACGCGCCGACGGTCAAGCATTTGAAATCGTCGCGATTGATGAACAAGCTGGCACTTTGGAAATCCAATATTTTGACGGCGCTATCGAAGAAGTCGAGCCTAGCGTTCTGCTCGACGAAAAATGGACTCCCATCGCTGCACCCGAAGACTGGTCTGGTTCAATGGATTTAGACCGACAAGATTATGGGGTAGATACCGGTGAGCTTTACGCTCATGAGTGGGACATGGCGACGCCATTGGATAGGCTAGACATGCACCATGACTCTTTATATTAGGGAAACTTATTGCTAGTTACGTGTATCTAACTCATAACCGGGGCTTTGGAGTGAAGCCCCAACTGGCCGTTCGCGGCTAGTGAGCACTACTCCAGTCAACCAGACCCGAGTGTTACAACAACCCGGGATACGACGGCCCCAAAGCCTAGGCTTAAGGGCCGTTTTTTTGTCCGTTTAACGGGTTATTTGTCCTCTACCCCTAGGGATTTTATTTTCCTAGTTAAGGTATTCCGGCCCCAACCAAGCAAACGAGCGGCTTCTTGTTTGTGGCCGTCGGTGGCATCCAACGCTACTTCGATCATGGTTTTTTCAAATACCGGCATGGCGTCGGCAAGTAAATCTTGTACCCCTGCAGCCAAACGCCGGCTCGCCCAAGCGTGCAATGCCGGTTGCCAAGCTTCTGCTTGAGAACCTGCCACCACCGGTACTAGTTCTGCTTGGTCTTTCAACTCTGGCGGCAGGTCTTCCATCACGCACTCACTGGCGGCAGCCATTACCGTCATATACCGGCAGGCGTTTTCAAGCTGGCGGACATTGCCCGGCCACGGCAAAGCCGAAAGGTAACGAAGCACCTCTTGGCTTAACGTTTTCGGTTCTACCGACAACTCATCGCCGACCCGTAGCAAAAAGTGATTCAACAATAACGAGATATCTTCACTACGTTCACGCAAGGCCGGTAACTGGATACGGATAACGTTGAGGCGGTGGAATAAATCTTCCCTAAACATGCCTTCACGTACGCGCGTTTCTAAATTCTGGTGCGTAGCGGCGACTATACGAACATCAACTTTAATTGGCGTGTGACCACCCACGCGATAAAACTCGCCATCAGCTAAAACGCGTAATAGACGAGTTTGCAATTCGGCGGGCATATCGCCAATTTCATCTAAAAACAAAGTGCCGCCGTCGGCTTGTTCAAAACGGCCTTTGCGCTGAGTGTTTGCCCCGGTAAAAGCGCCACGCTCATGGCCAAACAGCTCTGACTCCAGTAAATCCTTCGGTATCGCAGCGGTATTTAGGGCAATAAAGGGTTGCTTAGCACGCGGGCTATGGTCATGCAGTGCCTTGGCAACTAGCTCTTTACCGGTACCAGATTCGCCATTAATTAGGACCGTGATATTGCTGCGGCTAAGGCGGCCAATGGCACGGAACACCTCCTGCATAGCGGGAGCCTCACCAATAATGGCAGGGTGCCCTCCACTTGCCTGCAGTCCATTTTCTGCAATTTCTACTGGCTCAGCAGCGTCATTACTTTGGCGCAATGCACGGCCTACTAGCTCGACTGCATCGTCTAGGTCGAACGGTTTAGGTAGGTATTCAAAGGCGCCACCTTCATAAGCATTAACCGCACTGTCGAGGTCTGAATGCGCGGTCATAATAATCACCGGCACATCCGGAATTTGCTTTTGTAGGCGCTCAAGCAACTTGAAACCATCTAGCCCCGGCATACGGATATCAGAAATAATCAGCGATGGCTGCTGACCATCGGCAAGCGCATCTAGCGCAGCAGCCGCATGTTCAAATTCAGAAACTTGATAACCCTCAGCTTCGAGTGCCTTGGTTAATACAAAACGGATACTGCGGTCGTCGTCTACGACCCACAGCGTTTGTTGTTCAGTGTTCGCGTTAGCCACTCTAGGCCTCCAGCGGAATAATTAGCGAAAAGATGGTTTTTCCCGGCTGGCTTTGGCATTCAATAATGCCGCCATGCTGGTTCAAAATGTTTTGGGCGATTGGCAGCCCTAAGCCGGTGCCGTCATCGCGACCGGTCACCATGGGATAGAAGATTTTGTCTTGCATCTCGGGGGCAATGCCGGCGCCACTGTCTTCAACATCAATGCGCACAGCAAGACGAACCCGCTTGCTACCAATGGTGTATTGCCGTTCTGTACGGGTGCGGAGAATCAAACGGCCCTCATCACCAATAGCTTGTGCACCATTGCGGGCGATATTTAAAACAGCTTGAATAATTTGTTCACGGTCGACCGCGATGTCTGGAATGCTGGGGTCGTAGTCTCTAACAACGGCGATATCGCGCCCATCTAACTCCGCCTCTAACAGCTGGCGCACATATTCGACGACTTCATGAACGTTGATGCTGCTAATGGTTAGGCGTTCAGCCGGGCCTAGCAAACGGTCGACTAAATCTCTCAACCTGTCGGCTTCTGACGTGATAATGCCGGTATATTCTTTTAAAACGTCGTTTTTAATCTGACGCTCAAGTAACTGAGCAGCGCCACGCAAGCCCCCCAAAGGGTTTTTGATTTCATGCGCCAAACCCCGAATAACTTCACGGCTTAAGTCATGTTGTTCTCGCTGCTGCTCTTCACGGTAAGCGCGAATATGGCGATCTACAGGTTGCAGTTCGACTAGCAAGTAGACGATGCCATCTTCTTCGATGGGGGTGATACTAATATCGACGGTGATGGGATCACGGCGTAATACAGTCAGCTGCGCTTCCCACTCGGCAACGCCATCTAAGGTGCCTAAAGCGGTATCGGCATGCTCTAAAAGCGGGTCTTCAGCGGGCAGCAAGTCTTTAAGGTTAATACCTTTAACTTGCCTTGCACTGGTTCCCAGTAACATTTCTGCTGCGGGGTTAAGGTATTGGATTTCGAGGGCTTCATCCAGATAGACCAAAGCCGTGCTCAAGCTATCTACTAGCTTGCGCGCTACTGCATCTGACAGCACTGGCATTGGTGACATGATTACCCCTTTGTAACCGGGTCGATGATTATTCTTTGAATGCAAAACTCGCGCCAATTTGTTGCAGTTAAACCCCTTATTTTCAGCTTTATTTTTAAAGCCAAAATCCACGTTGCACTATTTTAGTGCATTCCCAGAAACAAAAAAGGCCTTCCATTTGGAAGGCCTTTTTTTGCTCACGATTTGAAGTGAGCGGTTTGGCTGGGCGTCACTGGCAAGGCGCGGTGGTTGGCGAAGCGCGGAGCGTACACGTTAGTACGTGAGCACTCCGCCGGCCGCCGCAACGCCGCCAGTGGCGTTCAGCCGAAGCGCGTTTGATTAAACGCTGTAGTACATATCAAACTCAACAGGGTGAGTAGTCATGTTCAAACGTTGAACTTCTTCTGATTTCAGCTCGATGTAAGCGTCGATCAAGTCGTCGTCCATTACACCACCAGCTTTCAAGAACTCACGGTCTGCGTCTAGCGCAGCTAGAGCTTCTTCTAGGCTAGAAGCAACAGTTGGGATCTTAGCTTCTTCTTCAGGAGGTAGATCGTATAGATCTTTGTCTGAAGGATCGCCAGGGTGGATCTTGTTCTTAATGCCGTCTAGGCCAGCCATTAGCATAGCCACGAAGGTTAGGTATGGGTTACCAGCAGCATCACCAAAGCGTACTTCGATACGGCGGCCTTTAGGGCTAGCAACGTAAGGAATACGGATAGAAGCTGAACGGTTACGAGCTGAGTAAGCAAGTAGAACAGGTGCTTCGAAGCCAGGAACTAGACGCTTGTAAGAGTTGGTAGAACCGTTAGCAAAAGCGTTGATGGCTTTAGCGTGCTTGATGATACCGCCGATGTAGTAAAGCGCGGTTTCAGAAAGACCACCAGGGCCGTCACCAGCGAATAGGTTTTCGCCGTTTAGTGATAGAGACTGGTGAACGTGCATGCCAGAACCGTTGTCATTCACAAGCGGCTTAGGCATGAAGGTAGCGGTTTTACCGTAGCCCCATGCAACGTTGTGGATGCAGTATTTCATGGTTTGGTTGTCATCAGCACGCTGAACCATGGTGTTGAAACGAGTACCGATTTCGCACTGACCAGCAGTCGCTACTTCGTGGTGATGTACTTCTACTTCTACGCCCATCTCTTCGATGGCTTCGCACATAGCGGCACGTAGGTCGTGTAGTGAATCAACTGGTGGTACTGGGAAGTAACCGCCTTTAGGACCAGGACGGTGGCCAAGGTTGCCATCTTCGTAAGATTTGCTGGTGTTCCAGCAAGCTTCTTCAGAGTCAATCTTGTAGAACGCGCCAGACATGTCGTCGCCCCACTTAACATCGTCAAATACGAAGAACTCTGGCTCTGGGCCGAAGAATGCAGTGTCAGCAATGCCGGTAGACTTAAGGTAAGCCTCAGCGCGCTTGGCACAAGAACGTGGGTCACGGTTGTAACCTTCACCGGTTGCTGGCTCAACGATGTCGCAACGGATGATCATGGTGTTCTCTTCGAAGAACGGATCAACCAAAGCAGTCGTTGGGTCTGGCATAAGAATCATGTCTGATTCGTTAATACCTTTCCAACCTTCAATAGAAGAGCCGTCAAACATCTTGCCTTCTTCGAAGATGTCTTCGCCAAACTCTTTGGTAGGAACAGTTACGTGCTGCTCTTTACCTTTGGTATCAGTGAAACGGAAATCAACATATTTAATGTCGTTTTCCTTGATCAGGTTAAATACGTCTTGTGCAGACATTGGCAATTCCTCCAGTGGAATCATTCAATTAAAAACTGGGCGGCAACACGTTGCCTCTCTGTCTCCTCCGCGAAAGCTTCCGCTACAATCTTCTTTTAGAAACTTGTAGTAACGGCTTTTGCGGCACTTTGTGGGCTGAATACAGCATGAACTATGCCAACCTATCTGTAGTAGCCCACAACGGGCTTGGAAATTTACGCCTTTTAAGCCGCAATTGCACGGTATAACGCACAGTTTTGGGGCTTTTTAATCAAATTGGCCGATTTAACAAGTTGGTTAACATTTGTACAAAGGCTTTAGCGCCCCACAGTGGTGCAACACACCAATATAGTGCAGACCCGCTTCTTACTTATTGGCAGATAACACCCATTTGCGGCGCTTGGGGGTACTGCTTGATAGCCACCAAAACGCTATACTATCGCCCATATTTACCCTTCACTTATTAGGCCTCAGCGCTTTATGACAACCACCGCGGTGCCGGTTAACCCGGAAAAACCCAAAACGTTCCAGGAACTTATTCTTCGATTGCAGCAATACTGGGCCCAGCAGGGTTGCAGTCTGTTGCAGCCTTACGATATTGAGATGGGTGCCGGCACATTCCACACCGCGACGTTTTTGCGTGCGATTGGTCCAGAGCCTTGGGCAACCGCCTATGTACAACCTTGCCGTCGCCCTACCGATGGTCGTTACGGCGAAAACCCAAACCGCTTACAGCATTACTACCAATTTCAGGTGCTGATTAAGCCGTCGCCTACTGATATCCAAGACCTCTACCTAAACTCACTGCGCACTTTGGGTATTGATCCCAATATTCACGATATCCGTTTTGTGGAAGACAACTGGGAATCCCCCACCCTTGGCGCTTGGGGCTTAGGTTGGGAAGTGTGGTTAAACGGTATGGAAGTGACCCAGTTCACCTACTTCCAACAAGTTGGTGGTTTGGACTGCAAACCAGTGTCTGGTGAAATCACCTACGGCCTTGAGCGTATTGCCATGTACCTACAAGGTGTGGAGTCAGTTTACGACCTACTTTGGTCTGAAGGTACCGAAGCCTCTGGTAGCGTGTACTACCGCGACGTGTTCCACCAAAACGAAGTCGAGCAATCGACTTACAACTTTGAACACGCCAATGTCGATCTACAGCTACAGCTATTCGACCAATACGAACAAGAAAGCCAAAAACTGGTCGCCGCTGATTTGGCACTACCCGCTTATGAAATGGTAATGAAAGCCTCACACGCCTTTAACTTGTTAGATGCGCGCGGCGCGATCTCGGTGACAGAACGCCAACGTTATATCTTGCGCGTTCGCTCGATGGCACGAGCGGTGGCGGAGAAATACTATGAAAGCCGTGAAGCCTTAGGCTTCCCGATGGCAAAAGCGGAGGGTAAGTAATGAACTCTGCTGATTTATTGTTTGAGTTGGGCTGTGAAGAATTACCGCCTAAATCACTACGCAAGCTACGTGATGCCTTAGCCGCCGGTATTGAAAACGGCCTAAAAGACGCTCGGCTAGCGCACGGTGCTGTCGAAAAATTCGCTAGCCCTCGCCGCCTTGCCGTGATTGTTCGTGATTTGCCGTTCCAACAACCCGACCAACTAGTCGAAAAACTCGGCCCCAATGTTAAAGCCGCCTTCACAAATGGTGATGGGGACGGCGCCCCCACACCAGCGGCGTTAGGTTTTGCCCGTTCTTGCGGTGTTGAGTTCGATCAGCTCGGTCGTAAAGATACCGACAAAGGCGAACGCCTAGCCTATAGCGCCATCGAGACAGGCCAGGCCGCAGCAGATTTGTTGCCAGGCATTATTAATGAATCTCTAAAACGCCTGCCCATCGCCAAACGTATGCGTTGGGGTAACGGCAGCGCTGAATTTGTGCGCCCTGTGCACTGGGTGGTTTTCCTACATGGCGAGGAGATCGTAGAAACTTCGATTCTCGACGTTGCTGCAGGCAATCAAAGCCGTGGTCACCGTTTCCACGCACCAGACCCCATCAGCATTAATAATGCTAGTGAATACCAACAAGCATTGCTGAATGCCAAAGTGGTCGCTGACTTTGAAACACGCCAGGCACAAGTTAAAGAAGCGGTAGAAAACACCGCCGCTAGCTTAGGCGGCCAAGCGCGTATTGATAATGGCCTACTCGAAGAAGTCTCGGCACTAGTCGAATGGCCGGTGCCTATTAGCGGCGGCTTTGAAGACAAGTTTATGGCGATGCCGCCAGAGGTGATCACTACCACTATTGAAGATCACCAAAAATACTTCCCGGTAGAAGATAAAGACGGCAACTTATTACCGCACTTTATTACCCTATCGAACCTAGAAAGCTCGGCGCCTGAGGAAATTCAAAAGGGTAACGAGCGCGTGGTTAAACCACGTTTGGAAGACGCCCTTTTCTTCTGGGAGCAAGATAATAAAGAGCCGCTGATTTCTCGGTTGGAAAAACTGCAAACCGTTGTTTTCCAAAAAGAATTAGGTACTTTGGCAGGGAAAACAGAGCGCGTGGCTGCACTGGGTATTGAGTTAGCGAAAACCTGTAATGGGAATGCTGAAAGTGTAGAAACCGCAGCCAAACTTTCTCGCTGCGACCTGCTGACCCATGCGGTTTACGAAATGCCAGAGCTGCAAGGTCGTATGGGTTATTACTACGCCCTAAATGATGGCCACAGCACTGAAATTGCCGAAGCGATTGAAGGCTTATACCAGCCACGTTTTGCCGGCGATGATTTGCCAAGCAACCTCACTGGTTCTTTACTGTCACTAGCCGACAAGCTCGATACCCTCGCGGGCATTTTCGCTATCGGCAAAAAGCCAACTGGCGACAAAGATCCATTTGCACTACGTCGCGCCGCCATTGGCGTATTACGCCTTTGCCAAGAACTACCACTCACTATTAACTTAGAAGAATGGTTGGCGAAAGCCGTGGCAGCGCAGCCAGTGACTACAAACGCAGACGAAATCACCGCTGACTTGATCACCTTTATTAGCGAACGCGCTCGTGTGCTCGCTAAAGATCAAGGTATCGATAGCCGCGCCTTCTCTGCTGTTTTAGAAATAGCACCACTAAATCCTGCCGATATCCAAACCCGTGCTCAAGCCGTAAATGACTTTATGCAAAGTGAGGCTGCAGCGAGCTTGTCTGAAGCCAATAAACGCGCCGGCAATATCTTGCGTAAACAAGAAGCCAGCGAGGGAAGTTTGGATATTGATAGCGGCTTGTTAAACGAAGCCGCTGAACAAGCACTACAAACAGCATTGCAAAACACCTTGCCGCTAGTAGAAGCCGCGGTTGCCAAACAGGCCTACGCCGAGGCACTGAATGCTTTAACCGCTCTGGCAGGACCACTGGATCAGTTCTTTACTGATGTGATGGTAATGGCAGACGATGAGGCGGTTCGCAATAATCGTTTAGCCCTGCTTCGTAATATTCGCAAAGCACTTTCTTCTGTCGCGGATATTTCGTTACTACAAAGTTAACGGTGCTGAAATATGGCTAATTACGATTGGAGATGCCAAGCTTGTAACAATGTTAACGAGGCTGGTCTTACTCAGTGTCAACATTGTGAATGCCCTTCTACACCCAATACTGAACAAGTTGAAACACACGCGGCAAAATACAAAGCAACACTAGGCAAAAAATACTGCTGCTCGAAATGTAACCATGATAAATATCTAACCGGTGAGGTACGAACCTCCGGTGGTTCTATGTCCGCTGTCTTCGATTTGGAGACAAAGAAATTTCATTATCTCGCTTGTCAAAGATGTGGTTATTCTGAGTTTTTCTTAGGTTCCAGTCCTTCTCTTCTAGGTCATATTGGTGACTGGAATTTTTAATATATGAAAGTTGTCGTTTTAGACCGTGATGGTGTTATCAACCAAGACAGCGATGCTTATATTAAAAGTGCGGCTGAATGGCATGCCATTCCTGGCAGCTTAGAGGCAATTGCGAAATTGAATCAAAATGGTTGGTCGGTGTTTGTCGCAACTAACCAATCTGCGCTTGGTCGTGATTTATGCGATTACCAAGCTTTCCAAGAAGTGACTGCCAAGATGCGGAAAAAACTCGCCGAAGTGGGTGGTCATATTGACGGCGTATTTTTTTGCCCGCATGGCCCCGATGATGGCTGCGAATGCCGAAAACCGGCACCAGGCATGTTAGAAGACCTAAAAACCCGCTTGCAACGAAATATTGATGACGCGTGGTTTATTGGAGACTCTGAGAGGGATTTAGAAGCCGCTGACGCTGCGCTACTACGCCCTGGGCTGGTACTCACCGGAAATGGCGAGAAAACAGCTGAGAAGATAACTCAGAGAGGCGATTTTTTGACTGCTGTACCACAAGCCGAAAACCTGCTTGAATTTACACTTAAGTATTTGATTTAAAATATATTTTTACTAATTTTCGAGCAATAAAAAAGGGCGTTTACCGCGGGGTAAACGCCCTTTTTGTGTAAGTTTTATACAAACTTTATTTTTGTCGGTGTTAAACGTCCAAATTCGCGACCGACAGTGCATTTTCTTCAATAAAGTCTCGACGCGGTTCCACTTCGTCGCCCATCAAGGTGGTGAAGATTTGATCCGCTTGAACAGCGTCCTCAATATTCACTTGCACTAAGCGACGTGTTTCTTGATCCATAGTGGTTTCCCAGAGTTGATCTGGGTTCATTTCACCTAGACCTTTATAACGCTGAATATGCAAACCACGACGAGCGTCTTCAAATAACCACTCGATAGCTTGGTGGAAATTGCTAATAGCACGTTCTTTTTCGCCGCGCTTAATCGTTGCACCCTCACCAATAAAGCCGTCCAACTCAGCAGCTACATCTTTAATCGGTTGGTACTCTGGCGAGTTAAAGAAACCAGCTGAAAAGCGGCTTTCATGGCTAACGCCGTGTTGATGGCGTATCACACGAACAGCAACTAACTGGCCTTCGGCATCGCTATCAACCAAAATTTGGTAACGTGCAGACTCATCAGCCAGCTCGCTTAAACGGTTTTCTAGTTGCTCACCCCAAGCACTGGCTTCGTCTAGTTTAGTCGCTGCAAATGCCGGCACATCCAGTAAAGCATTAAGTGCTAGCTCATCATAGTGACGGGTTAGGTGTGTAATAGTGTCTTTCGCTGCCAAATATTTGACCGCTAACGACTCTAGACCACTAGCACCAATCAATGGCGCATCGGCATTTACGGCTAACTTGGCGTCCTCTAAGGCCATCTGTAATAGCCACTGATTCAACTCTTTATCGTCTTTAACGTAGCGTTCTTGTTTGCCTTTTTTAACCTTATAAAGCGGTGGTTGCGCGATATAGATATGGCCACGTTCTACCAGCTCGCCCATTTGGCGATAGAAGAAGGTAAGCAATAAGGTACGGATGTGAGAGCCATCAACGTCGGCATCAGTCATGATGATGATGCGGTGATAACGCAGCTTATCGGGATCAAAGTCCTCGCGACCAATGCCACAGCCTAGCGCGGTAATTAAGGTACCGACCTCAGCTGACGACAACATTTTGTCGAAGCGGGCTTTTTCTACGTTAAGAATCTTACCTTTTAGGGGCAGAATCGCTTGCGTGCGGCGGTCTCGTGCTTGCTTGGCTGAACCACCCGCCGAGTCACCCTCCACTAGGAAAATTTCGCATTGAGAAGCGTCTTTTTCTTGGCAATCGGCGAGTTTACCTGGCAAACCAGCGATATCTAAAGCGCCTTTACGGCGGGTCATTTCCCGCGCTTTACGCGCGGCATCCCTAGCTCTTGCGGCGTCAATTACCTTGCTAGCAATAGTTTTAGCTTCGGCGGGTTTTTCTAATAGAAACTCTTGGAATTTCTCAGAGAAGATCGATTCCACTACCGATTTCACTTCACTAGAAACCAACTTGTCTTTAGTCTGTGAAGAGAATTTAGGGTCTGGCACTTTAACCGAAATAACGGCATATAGGCCTTCACGGGCATCGTCGCCTGAAGGGTTCACTTTAGCTTTTTTGGCTAGGCCCGCGCCTTCAATATATTGATTCAAGCTACGGGTTAAAGCCGCTCTAAAGCCCGCTAAGTGGGTACCACCGTCGCGTTGAGGAATATTGTTGGTAAAACAGAAAACGTTTTCCTGCCAAGAATCGTTCCACTGCAACGCGACTTCCACACCGATATCATCTTTTTCGGTGCTGAAATAAACCACGGTTTCATGTAGCGGGTTTTTATTTAAGCTTAGGTGCTCTACAAAAGCTTTAATGCCACCTTCGTATTCAAAGATATCTTCGCGATCGTTACGTAGATCTTGTAATTCAATGCGGATGCCGGAGTTTAGGAAAGACAGCTCCCGCAAACGTTTAGCTAACGCATCGTATTTAAACTCGATATTGCTGAAGGTTTCTTTGCTGGGCTTGAAGTGCACCGCGGTACCGGTGCGATCAGTTTTACCAATAACCTTTAGCGGCGCTTGTGGTTCACCGTGAACATAAGTCTGTTCGTGAATTTCGCCATTACGATGAATAGTTAGCTTCAACTCTTCTGATAAGGCGTTTACAACAGAAACACCTACACCGTGCAGACCACCAGAAACTTTATAGGAGTTGTTATCAAACTTACCGCCGGCGTGTAATACAGTCAGAATAACTTCTGCCGCTGAACGCCCTTCTTCTTCATGAATATCGGTTGGGATACCGCGTCCATCATCTTCTACAGAGATAGAGTTATCGGTATGAATCTGTACCTTAATCGCCTTACAGTGCCCGGCTAAGGCTTCATCGATAGAGTTATCGACAACCTCAAACACCATATGGTGTAAACCAGTGCCATCGTCGGTATCACCAATGTACATGCCAGGACGCTTACGTACGGCATCCAAGCCCTTAAGCACTTTAATCTGGGACGAATCGTAATTTTCTGTAGTCATAAGACGTTTTCTAAAAGGAATTTAAAAGATTCTCGTCGCTTTCTAGAGGCCGTAGGGCGACGTTTATGGCTTGATTGCTCCAAGGCCCTATTCTAGCACTAAGCGGCCCTGTATTAGCTGCTTAGTCGGCCTTGTTCCACGTGAAACAAAGTTTTTATTTTCATTGCCGGGTCTGGGTTTTCTGTAGACGTTACTAGCACCTGCTGGCCACTATCGTGTAGGTAATCTGATAGCAATAACCGATTACGAGAATCCAGCTCAGCATGAAGATCATCGACTAATAACACATTGGCCCGGCTAGCCTTACTTAACAATAGTTTCTGCTGGGCCAGCAATAGAATAAACGCCGCTAACTTTTGCTGGCCTCTAGATAAAACCAAAGCGGCATTCTGGCCTTTAGTTTCTATATTTAATTTAGACCTAAAAGCTGTATGCCAAGTAAAGCCCCGCTCTCTATCTTGCTGTAGAAATTGATCTAATAGCTGTTGATAGTCTGTAACTGTGGTTGGTATGGCTTGTTTGTAATTAATAGAAAAATTGAACTCTAAAGAAAAAGCCTTTTGCAGTTCTTTTACTTGATGCTTTAGTTCAGTGACGAAATGTTGACGGTCTGTTTCTAGCTGGATAGCTAGTTGTGCGATCAATTGATCAAAGGCTGTAATTACTGAAGCAGCTTGCTTTTGTCTTAACGCTTGATTCCGTTGAGATAGGCCACGTTTTAATCGTTGGTAGGTTTCCAAATAGGATTGTTTCACGTGAAACAAAGACCAATCCAACCATAGTCTGCGAGCATCCGGCTCAGGCTCAATTAACTTATGAGACTGAGGCCCTAAAAACTGAACCGACAATATTTGGTTTAATTCAGATGTTCTTTTTACTGGTTCTGCTTTATAGCGAAAGCTATTACTTTCCTTTTTAGATAAAACAGAACCTAGATAATGTTGTTCTTCTATTGTTAGGCGTATTAAGGCCTGTTCTTTATTCTTAGCTATTAGCCCTTTGCTTTGATTAGTTCTGAAAGATCTGGCTCTACCACACCAATACACGGCTTCAAGAATAGAAGTCTTACCAGAACCATTGGCACCATGAATCCAATTGAGGCCATCAGAAAAAAAAAGCTCCAGGTTTTCGAAACAACGAAAATCCTGGAGCCATAGTGATTCAATTGCCACGAGGACTAGATAATCACAATGTCTGTGTTTTTACAGGCGCATTGGCATAACAACATAAAGACTGTCTTCACTATCAGCGTTACGAATAATGCAGCTCTTAGTTTCGTCTTGAATACTCATGATGAAATCATCAGTCTCTAAGGCATTAATAGCATCTAATAAGTAACTAGCATTGAAACTGATTTCTAAAGGTCGGCCTTCATATTTAATAGCGACTTCTTCTTCAGCATCTTCTTGATCAGGGTTGTTCGCTTTAATCCAAAGGCTACCGGGTTCAATTTTTAGATAAACACCGCGATATTTTTCACTAGCCAAAATAGCTGCTCTAGATAACGCATCTCTGAACTGTGATTTATCACCTTGAACAAGGTCGTCGGCATAAGGAGGAATAACACGGCCGTAATCAGGAAAACGACCATCAATTAATTTGGCTGTAAATACAGAATCACCAAAACTTAGGCGGATATGGTTATCAGTAAGCTGCAGTGTGCACTCGTTGCCACCATCAGCTAGTAAACGAGACAAACCAAGAACAGCTTTACGAGGGAGAATGACCTGTTTGCCTTCTACGCTATTGGTATCAATAGTTTGAGACGATAGAGATAAACGGTGGCCATCGGTACCTACCGCTAGAATTTTGCCGTTTTGGATTTCTAGCAATAAACCATTTAAATAGTAACGAACATCTTGCAGCGCCATAGAAAAAGCGGTTTTGTCGATAAGTGCTTTTAAGGTGCTTGGTTCAAGGTTAAGCGTTGCCGTACTAACAAAGTTATCTAATCGTGGAAACTCTGTAGCACCTAGTGTTACTAAATTGAACTTAGAACGGCCTGAACGAATTTGCATCTTGCCATCGGCAACAGCTAAATCGATTTTTGAGCTGTCTGGTAAGGCTTTACAAATATCAACTAACTTACGAGCTGAAACCGTAATTTCGCCGGTTTGTTGAACTTCGGTTTGGAGATTAACAATGACTTCTACTTCTAAGTCAGTACCGGTAAAGCTAACCCCCTGTTCTGTAGCAGAAATAAGAATATTGGAAAGAATAGGCATGGTTTGCCGTTTCTCTACAATGCTTGCTACCGCTAGTAAGGGTTTAAGAATGTCTTCTCGTTGTATGAAAAGCCGCATGACTAATCCTTAAATACTATTTTCTATTTAGATGTTGTTGTTGTTGTTTAAGGCTTAAAAAAACTGTTGATAAGTCGATTTTATTCTTAAATAACAACAACTTACGCTGTTTGTTTGTAGGCTTGTTTAAAACCTTATTTCTTATTTATTTGCTGTGGATAATTTGTGAGGCTTTTTATACCGTTTTTTGTCCATAGGGCCATACAGGTTTTATCCACAGCTTACTTTGCTTGTTTTCCAAAGGGCTTATGACTGAAGGGTTCTCATCAGGGTTTCGTAGTCGCTGTTGAGAATATTATCTGTTTGTTTCAGTTCATTAATGGTTTTACAAGCGTGCAGTACCGTGGTGTGGTCTCTGCCACCGAATTCACGGCCAATCTCAGGCAAACTCAAGGTGGTTAACTCTTTAGCTAAACACATTGCTAGTTGGCGTGGACGAGCAATAGATCGGGTTCTTGTTTTGGCCATTAGGTCAGCCAGTTTCAGTTTGTAGTATTCAGCAACGGTGCGCTGGATGTTTTCAATGCTAATACGCTTTTCGCGAAGCTGAAGTACATCTTTCAAGGTGGTTTTTGCTAGCTCGATAGACAGTTCAGCATTTTTTAAGCCAGCAACGGCTACGAGGCGGCTTAAAGCGCCTTCTAGTAGTCGAACGTTGCTTTGGATATGTTTAGCAATAAAGAAAGCGGTTTCATCTGGTAGGTGCCAACCCATATGTTCCGCTTTAGTGATCAAAATCCCTACTCGGGTTTCTAATTCTGGCGGGTTAATTTGTACAGGTAGGCCGGCACCGAAACGAGAGCGTAAACGGGCTTCTAAGCCGTCAATCTCTGCTGGGTAGCGATCACAGGTTAAGACAATCTGTTTGCCCTGCTCGATCAAGCTATTAAATGTGTGGAAAAACTCTTCTTGAGTACGCTCTTTGTCGGCAAGGAATTGGACGTCGTCCATTAATAGTGCATCGAGGCCGTTATAGTATTTTTTAAACGCATCCATTTTGCGGTTCTGGATGGCGAATACCATGTGGTGCAGGTATTGATTAGAGTTAATCAGTGCAATTTTGGCTTTTGGGTTGTGCTCTTTAATCTTGTTGTAAACCGCATACATCAAGTGAGTTTTGCCTAACCCAGAGGAACCGTAAATATAAAGCGGGTTGTAGACACGCGAAACGCCAGGGTTCTCTGATACTTGGCTAGCTGCTGCTAAGCCGAGCTCGTTAGAGTTGCCTTCTACAAAGTTTTCAAAGGTAAAGCTTTGGCTATGAGCACTGACTTCAACCTCGAACGGGTTATTTTTTTCTTTTTTCTTCTTATCTTTTTTAGGAGCTGCGGCCATCAAAGCGGTTTCGGCGCCGCCAACCTGAATAATAACGGCCGGTGCGTTGCCGTTTAAATGGCTTTCAACATAGCTCTCAATATGGCCGCTGATGTTTTCTTTGACCCATTCCGCTATGTAGCGGTTAGGAGCAAACAAGCAAAGTTCATTCTGGCTATGCTCGGCTTGTAAAGAATGCACATAAGTTTGCATGTCTTGCTCAGAAACTTGTTCTGCTAGACGACTAATACAATGCTGCCAAACCGACTGTTTCACACAACGCCCTATGGTTGATAAATGTTTTTAAATAGCGCCCGCCGTGTACACTTGGGACAGCAGCAGAATAAGGCTCTAAGAAACGCTGGAGAAGTGTTTTTAGTCGCGAAAAACAGGCTGCCGATAGGCGGCTAAGTAGTGTATGCGGCCTGTGGATAACTTACAAGCAGTAATATCAGAATGGCGTTAATTAGCGGGCGCTAAAAGTCATTAGGAACAAAGTCTCAGATGGTAGCAATCGATAACAAAGGCTGGCTAACAGGTGCTAAAAAACGCCCTAGTCCAAATTATGATGCCCGAGATAATAGTGCCTCAATTAGCCTCCTAGTTATCCACAACATCAGTTTGCCACCCGCCTCTTATGAGGGTGATGCGGTGGAGCGGTTTTTCCTCAATCAACTGGCCGCTAACGAACACCCCTATTTCGAAAAAATAGAAGGCTTATGTGTGTCGGCACATCTGTTTATTCGCCGTAGTGGAGAATTGATACAGTTTGTATCACTAGAGGACAGAGCGTGGCATGCAGGACAATCTTGCTTTAACGGAGAAACAGCCTGTAACAACTATTCCATTGGTATAGAGCTAGAAGGGACAGATACTGAGGCCTACACTGATCAGCAGTATCAACAACTATTACAGGTTACAGAAGCGATACATCAAACTTATCCAAGCATCACTATTGATCGCATTGTCGGCCACGAACATGTAGCACCCGGCAGAAAAACCGATCCCGGAGAAAGCTTTGATTGGAAGCGTTATTTAACGGCGCTGAATTTTAGTAACGAGCCAATATCTTTGCCTGTACCGCAGCAACAAACAAAATAGAAAAACATTAGGAGAGGATAATGATTTTATTAGCAATGGTCTTTGCCCTAATGCTAGACAGCTTAGTGCCACATGTAGATCAGTATCGAATCAAAACTTGGCATTGGTTAGAGCACAATGCCTTACAACTGGTATCGCGAGGTTTTCCAGCGTCACCGTTAGTGCTTACGGCGCTGGTGATATTAACCATGCCGCTACTGTTGTTACTAATACGGTGGTTGTTACCCGACGCTATTTTGCTGACGTTGGTTTTTGAAACGATTGTTTTGTGGTTTTCGCTAGGCCCGAGGTCGCTTTATCAAGAGCTACAGAGTCAGCAAGGGCACTTGACCTGCAGTAGCGTTTTACGCTGGCGTAACAAAGAGCAAAAAGAGTCGGAGCAGCAGCTTGTTAGCGAAGCGTTCTATCGACTGTTTTTACCGTTGTTTTGGTTTGTTATTGGTGGAGCCGTGCTGGCTTCCTTAGTGCGCTCACTGGTAATTTTTTGCGATCAGCACGACACACTTAGAGAGACGGATGAACACGCTCTGATTAAGTTGATTAACTGGGTAATGTTATTGCCGGCCTGGGTATTGGCAGCGAGCTTCGGTTTAATGGGACGCCTGCATGAAACATGGAATTGCTGGCGCGAGCAACAACAGGCGGACCAAGACAATGTTGTGCATCGGCTATCGCAGTTTGAGCAAGGCTTAAGCTGTACAGCCAAAGCCGCCATTGGTGAAAACGTTGAACCGTCGGCGTTATTGGCGTTACTGAAACGCACCTTAGTGGCTTGGATAGCTTTGGTTGCGTTATTTACCTTGGGTGGCGTGCTTGCGTAAGCGCCGTGGCCTAGTAGCTGCGGCTTTGCTGTTGGCCAGTATGGTTAGCAGCAAAGTAACGGCGGCAGCGGCAGCGGAAACGGAACAGCTACCATTACAACGTATCGTTAGCCTGTCACCACATCTAACCGAAGCGGTTTATTGGTTAGGTGCAGGAGAAAGCTTAAAGGGGCGCGACCGTTTTAGTAACTTTCCAGAGGAAGCTGAAGCCGTAGCGGTCGTTGGTGATGCTTATAGCCTGAACATCGAAGCCTTACTAGCGTTACAACCCGATCTTGTATTGTTATGGCAAGCGCCAGAGTCTTTGCAGCGGCAAATTCGTCAGTTTGGAATCCCCGTCTTTAACAGCCAGCCGCAAACGGTTGATGAAATAAGAGCAGAGTTAGTACAGCTGGCGGAACTGTTAGCCGTACGGCCAGCACAACAGTTCGCTAAGCTGGACCAGCATATTGCTAAGCTCAAAAATAAAGCTGCCAAGCAGCAACCACGAAAGGCTTTGTTGTTAGTGCAAAGCCAACCGCCGGTGGCGTTGGGTAACCAGGACGTCTTGGCAGCTAGTTTGCCCTACTGTGGTTGGCAGAATGTTTTTCAACAGCCCCAGGCTGTTATTAATGTAAGCCCAGAGTTTTTACCAAGCGGCGACTATGATGCGGTGATTAGTTTTACTCAGCGGCAAAATGCTCACCTAAAGTCGGTGCCATATTTAAAACCGACGGCTGACCCCTTGCTCAGACCCGGTCCCCGCTTTGCGCCAGCGATGACACAGCTATGCCAGCAACTAGCAGATGGAATTAAGCCTTAGCTGACGGCTGCCAGTAGGGCTCGGCCACCTCTGCTTTTAAATTGCAAAAACGAGCCGCAACAAAGGCCCAGTCCGAAAGCCGATTTACGAGCTTGATCGTTTCCGGGTTAAGCGCTTTTTCTTGATTTAAACCCACTAGCGCTCTTTCAAAAGAACGGATTTCACTACGAAACATCTGCGTTCTTGCTGCGGCCTCGCTGCCGCCCGGCAAAATAAACTCTTCCAGTGGCGTTAGCTCGGTGTTCATCGCGTCAATCCAAGTTTCGCAGTTGGCCGCCATGCTTTCATTAATGGCGGTATAACCCTCTAGGGCGAGCTCACCACCAATATCAAACAACCAGTGCTGAATTTGTTTGGCTTGAGGTGAAAGCTCGGCTGGCATTTCTCTGCTTGCCCAACCTAATACCGAGTTACAGTGATCGGCGATACCCATGCAGCTAACCAGCAACTCAGACTTGGCGATTTTTTCACCGGTTGCTAAACGGGTAGTGCCAGAGTCGCCTTGGCGGGTATAGATTTTTGTTAAACGCATAATGAAAGCCATAGCAGCTAGGAATTTGAAGCATCATAAGCGAGAGCCGAAGTTGGGTTTCACTTTCTTTAAAGATAAAATACCCTCGCAATAGCTTGACTTGCAGGGGCTAAATCCGTACCCTTGCGCGCCCGTCAGCCTTGAGACGAAAAAACTTTGTTTTCTTAAAGAAATAAAGTGGTTTTGGATCAAGATTTAGCTAGCACTATCTTAAAGAGTAGGCAGAGCAATGAAGCGTACGTTTCAACCAAGTAATTTGCGTCGTGCACGCACCCATGGCTTCCGTGCCCGTATGCGTACGCTAGGTGGCCGCAAGGTCGTTAAAGCCCGTCGCGCTAAAGGCCGCGCACGTCTTACTGCATAAGACGTAGCACTTTATAGCCTCATAAAGCCCGCGCTAGCGGGCTTTTTGTTTTCTAAGCCTAGCCACTGTGACTATTCAATTCACACGCCAGCAGCGTTTATTAAGCCCGGCTCAATTTAGTCGGGTCTTTGCTGAGCAAGCAGTGCGCTCTGTCGACGGCAGCCTTACCTTACTAGCGGCACCCAATGATCTGGGTTATCCCCGCTTGGGCTTAGCAATTGCCAAAAAGCAATTACGCCTCGCGGTAGACCGGAATCGCTGCAAACGCGTGATCCGCGAAAGTTTCCGACACAATGCGGCTGAATTACCCGGCTTGGATATCGTGGTGCTTGCTCGTAGTGAGCTAGTACACACAGACAAACGTCAGCTGCATGATAAACTTGCGCGCCATTGGCGCCGGCTCAACAAACGTTGGCAGCAGGCGCAGTAGATATAGATCTAAATTACAACTTTTACCTAAAGACTTTTACTCATGGATAACTTGCGTTTTCCCTTAATAGCCGCTTTTTTAGTCACTAGTTTTTTGCTTTATCAAGCGTGGCAAGAAGACTATGCGGCAACACCGGTTGCAGACTACTCGGCCAGTGATTTGGAAAGCCCGTCGTCAACAGACGAACTATCTGTGCCGACCGCTACCAGCAGTAACAGTAATGAAACCCCAAGCGCTGAGGTGCCTGCAGCAACACAAGCAGAAGCGGCAGCTACAACTACGGCGGCGGAAACCACAGCAAGTGGTAAAAGTATTCGCGTAGAAACGGATTTGGTGATCGCTGAAGTATCAACTACCGGCGGTACTTTGCAGAGAATGTTGCTGAAGCAATACGCCAAAGATACTACCAAACCAGATGGTCCCCGCTATCAGCTACTGAATAATCGCCTACCCTATTATTTTGTCGCACAGACTGGCTTGGTTTCCGCTACCGGTAACGCACCAAATCACCTAGAAACCTTTGTTGCCGAAAAGCAAAACTATTTGCTTGCTGATGGTGAAGACAACTTAGAAGTGGTGTTGCATTGGCAAGGTGACAACGGCATCGCTGTTAAACGCGTATTGAGCTTTACCCGTGGCAGCTACGAAGTGGTTGTTCGTGATGAGGTTAGTAACCAAGGTGGAGCCGCTTGGACAGGTGCTCACTATAGTCAGCTACAGCGTAGCTCTGGCGCAGAAGGTAGCAGCGCGCCGTTTGTACAAACCTACAATGGCACGGCGATTTACCAAAAAGAACAAGAAGACAGTTACAAATATCGTAAATACGATTTTGAAGACTTAGACGAAGCCAATATTGAACAGCGCTTTAATGGCGGCTGGGTAGCCATGGTTCAGCACTATTTCTTTGGCGCCACCTTGCCAGCTGACGACGCTGCAAATAACCGTTACTACTTGAAGTCAGCTAATAATGGCCGCTATTTAGCGGGCTTTGTTGGACCGAACCAAAACGTAGCCCCTGGTGAAAGCCGCACTTACAGTTCACGCTTTTTCTTGGGACCAAAACTGCAAGAGCAGCTGGAAGCCGTCGCTCCAGGCTTAACGTATACCGTTGATTACGGAATTCTAACCGTGCTTTCAAAACCTATGTTTTGGATCATGGGCAAAATGTATGGCTTCGTGAGCAATTGGGGGGTGGTTATTATTTTGATCACGCTGTTGATCAAACTTGGTTTCTACAAGCTTTCGGAAGCGCAATACCGTTCAATGGCGAAGATGCGTAAATTCGGTCCACGTATTAAGACCCTACGTGAGCGTTATGCCGACGATCGCCAAAAAATGAACCAGGCGATGATGGATCTCTATAAGAAAGAGAAATTCAATCCGCTCGGTGGTTGTTTGCCGATGCTAGTGCAAATCCCGGTCTTTATTGCCCTTTACTGGGTGCTACTGGAATCGGTCGAGCTTCGTGGCGCTCCATTTGCATTGTGGATTCAGGATCTTTCGACCCAAGACCCGTATTACGTTCTACCGCTACTACTAGGCGCTGCGATGTTCTTCCAACAGCGCTTGTCTAACCAAAGTATGGCGATGGATCCGATGCAGGCCAAAATCATGCAATTCATGCCGATTATGTTCTGTGTCTTTTTTGCCTTCTTCCCGGCAGGTTTGGTGTTGTACTGGTTTATGAATACCGTGCTGGGCATGGCGCAACAGCTCTACATCACAAAGAAAGTAGACGCGGAAGACAAAGCCAAAGCAAAAGCTTAAAACGTGGCGGCAGTAGATACGATCGCCGCTATTGCAACACCGCCGGGTCAAGGCGGTGTTGGCATTATTCGTATCTCGGGGCCGCAGGTTCCGCAGATTATTGAGGCCTTGCTGGGCAAAGCCGCTAAACCGCGCTTTGCCCACTATGCTAACTTCAATAATGCTGATGCTGAGCTAATAGATCAGGGTTTGTTGATCTATTTCCCGGCCCCCCACTCATTTACTGGCGAACACGTGGTCGAGCTGCAGGGCCATGGCGGCCCAGTTGTTATGCGTCTGTTATTAGCTAGAGCCTGTGAACTAGGCGCTAGGCCGGCAAAGCCAGGCGAATTTTCAGAACGCGCCTTCCTTAACGACAAGCTCGATCTGGCACAGGCAGAAGCGATTGCCGACTTAATTAGCTCTGGTTCCGAGCAAGCCGCCAAGGCGGCAATGCAGTCATTACAAGGAGCGTTTTCTAAACGGGTTCACCACCTGGTAGAGCTAGTGACGCAGTTGCGAATGTATGTCGAAGCCGCCATCGATTTCCCAGATGAGGAAGACGTTGATTTTCTCGGTGACGGAGAAGTGCTGCGGCAACTATCCGAAATTCAGTTTTATTTTGAAACCACGTTAGATGCGGCTGAACAAGGCCGCTTGATGCAGGAAGGCATGACAGTGGTATTGGCTGGCCGCCCGAATGTTGGCAAATCCAGCTTGTTGAATGCATTAACCGGCGAAGAGACCGCAATTGTCACCGATATCGCCGGCACCACCCGAGATGTGCTGCGCGAGCAAATTAACTTAGATGGAATGCCGCTGCATATTGTCGATACCGCTGGTTTGCGTGAAGCAACAGACGTCGTTGAAGCGGAGGGTATTCGTCGAGCCCGAACAGAAATTGAACGCGCTGACCGAGTGCTACTTCTTGTCGACAGCGAACAAGGTTTCGCAGAGCAAGAAACCCAGCTTCTCGATGCCTTGCCTAGCAATGTGCCGGTGACCCTCGTTAACAATAAAACAGACTTAGCCCCCCCTTTAGAGGTGAGCCATACGCGTATTAATCAGCGTTTAGATATCTCTGCCAAGCGGGGAAATGGTATTGCTGAGCTGCGGGAGCACCTGATCAGTAGCATGGGCTTTGAAGCTACGGCTGGTAGTTTTAGCGCGCGCCAGCGTCACCTCGATGCGCTTGATGAAGCTTGGCAATATGTTCAAGGCGCCAGCGAGCAATTGATGGCCGGAGCCGGTGAACTGGTGGCTGAAGAGCTTCGTCTGGCGCAACAAAGCCTTGGTGAAATTACTGGAAAAGTCACCGCTGATGACTTGCTAGGAAAAATCTTTTCAACGTTCTGCATAGGAAAGTAAACAAAAAACAAAAAGCGTTAAAAAATCATATTTGAATTAGGGTTCGGCCGCGTCAATACTCCAGCAATAACTAACGGATGTTATTAAGGGGTAAACAATGACACCGATAAGAACCATCACCCGCTTGGGGGCGGCGTTTTTTGCAGTAACGGCTTTCAGTTCGCCGTCGTTTGCTTTCCAGGTCACGGAGGGCGACTTCAGTTTTAGACTGAATACTGATATTGGTGCCGGCGTAGTCGTTCGCACCGAAGAGCAGGACAAAGAGCTGATTGGCTTTGCTAATGGCGGTAGAGCATTTTCGGTTAACTCAGACGATGGCAATCAGAACTTTGAACGAGGTGATCTAGGTGTTGCGGCGTTAAGGTTAGATAGCCGCTTCAACGTAGATTACAAAGGGTTGGCGTTAACTGGTCGGGTTTATGGTCGTTATGATCCGATCTACGATAGTGATACCCCTTTACAAGAAGGCCGCCCCGCTCTGTCGGAGGAAACCCAGGACAGACTAGGCTTAAGGGCAGACTTAGAAGAGCTTTATCTTAGTTACGACTTTGAAATTGGCGACCAAACGTTGAGTGCCGCTGTCGGCCGACAAGTTCTCAATTGGGGTGAAGTACTTACTATCCCGGGCGGCATAAACTTTGATGCATTTGATGTCGCTAGGCTTCGGGTTCCCGGTGCGTCTGTTTCAGAAGCAAAGCGTGCCAATGGGCTAGTTCGCCTAGGTCTCGATTTTACAGATAACGTAACGTTTGACTTCTTCTACCAGTACGAGTGGCAGGCAACACTGCCAGATGCCCAAGGTAGCTATTTCTCTACTAATGACTGGGTTGTACCAGGCGGCGAGTTTGCCATGCTTGGTTTTGGAATCCGGGAAGAGCAATTTCCTGGGGCCACCTTGCAGAGGGCAGCGGACAACCGGCCATCGGACAACGGTCAGTACGGTATTAACATTAAGTGGTATGTAGAAGCGCTGAATGATACAGAGTTTGGCTTTGTTGCCGCTAACTATCATAGTCGCGTTCCCTATGGCTCTGGTTTTGCAAGAACTACTACGCCAGATACGGGGCAATACTTTGCAGACTACCCTGAAGATATCCGCCTGTTCGGATTAACGATGGCAACAACTATCGGAGACTGGTCTGTCGGTGCTGAATGGGCTTACCGTCCTAATTTGCCGTTGCAAGTCGACGAAGTAGAACTGTTCTATGAAGGCCTTGATTTGCCGGGTCAAATTCCCGGTTTTGTAGGTGTGGGCAATTATGTCCAAGGCTGGCGTAGACACGAAGTTTCTCAGGCGTCTCTATCACTACTAAACACTTGGGGGCCCGGTAACTGGTTTGCCGCAGACAGTGTCGTGCTGTTGCTAGAACTGGCCGCCAACAAAGTGCACGACCTGCCATCAGAGGATGTTCTACGGTATGAAGGTCCGGCAACTTACCTAAAAGGGCCACCTGATCCGGCCGGCCAAAGCCCAGCGGAACAACAAGGTGGTTGGGCTACGGATTTTTCATGGGGCTATCGCGCCATTGTTCGCACGGAATATAACAATGCGATTGGAAACTGGAATCTGAACCCCCGTTTGCAATGGTTTCATGACGTTGATGGGGTAACGCCTGGCAACGGAGGCGCATTTGTTGAAGGCCGCCAGCAAGCAAGCCTGATCGCCAACTTTGAATCTCCTGGCAGATTAGAAATAGAAGTCGGCTATAACGCTTACTTCGGCGGTGGCAACGCCAACCTATTGGGTGATCGAGACCACGTGTCACTTGCCGTTGAATACAGTTTCTAGGGGTTATCATGAAATACGCTATCCAAAAAACCATGAAACTTGTGGCCTTGTTAGCGGCCACAATGCTACTCGTTGCTTGTCCTTCTGAGGGTGACAACACACCTACTGGGGCGGAGCCAGACTCGGCCACTGACCAAGCCAAGGCATCATTAAAGTTCTCCCCGTTTACCGGAGAGTTTCCGCTACCGATTAATATATTGTTTGACCTTGATCCAACGTCTACGGACTTCACTTTAGACATTCCGTCCGAAAGTCCGCCGGCAATTGCGGGCAACCAATTAGATGGTTGGTCAACGGTGGCTCCGTTCACTATTGCGGCCACGGAGGATTTGACCCTTGAAAGCGTTCAGGCACCGGGCGCTGTCAGAGTATTTCGAGTATGTGGTGACCCATTTAAAGTAGGCGCTCCCACCGGTAAGGCGCTGGGTGAGTTGGAGCTTGGTAAAGACTTCAGCGTAGGTTTGGCGAAAGCCTCAGACGCAACCATTATCGTCAAGCCGCTTAAGCCGCTAGTGGACAAGTATGACGAGACGTCTGTACGGGTTTGTGATGCTGGGGCGCAGGGCAATCTGAACAAAGGAAATACTTATATTGTAGTCGTCACCAATGCGGTTCAGTCGGCTGATGGAGACCAAGTGGGCCCGTCAGATACCTATGAGCTAATGAAGAACCCTCTGTGTTTCTACAAGTTTGAGACAGATCGTTACCCAGACCCCGATGACGAAACGGCACCGGCATTTCCAGACTGCCCAGGCACTACGCAGGAAACCCCTACGGGGGTTACTCAAGCAGGGATTGAAGCGGGAATAGCGACGGCCGCGGACTCGAGTCAGCAGAGCACAGAAAACATTAGGCGACTAATTGCTGGACAAGAAGCTCTAGCGCAGGGCATTTCAGCGCAAGCAAATGCAATGGGCAGCCCACTGCCGGTGATTGATACTCAAGACATTGCTTTAAGTTATAGCTTCTCGACGGTGGCGATTGATAACCCAGGGACTCTACAAGTGCCGGTTGCTGATCCTAGAGAGAGCGGAGAAAAGCTAGCGCCAGTGACGACCAAGTTTCTTGATACTTGGGATATTGTGAAGTTGGCAGCTAATGCTTCTGGCGGCGCGCAAACGGTAACTGTGTTTGAAACCGGTGAGACCGTCACCGACACCGATGGCAGCGGTCGAATTCTAGTGGGAGAACTTACAGTACCTTACTACCTCACCGCCTTTAGCCCGGAAAATCCAACTGGTCCTTTGACAGAACCTTGGCGGGCTGATCCAGAAAAGAGCCTTAATAAGAACAGCAGCAATCTAACGTTCTTTAACCCGGCGCCAATAAAAACACAGGATATTAAAATCCCTCTACTCGCAGTAGTACCCAATACACCGCCGCCGCAAGGGGGGTATCCGGTCGCAATTTTGCAGCACGGTATCACTACCAATCGTGTAGCTGTTGGGGCCGTGGCGGAGCAATTGTCTAGGAATGGTATTGCGTCGGTGTCAATTGACCTACCTTTGCATGGCATCAGCAGCAGCGATCCAACTTTTGCGAAGTTGCGTTCTGACTCAGATGAGTTGTCACAGTTGCCGATTACGGCAGAGGAACGAACATTTGATGTTGATTATCTCAATGCAGAAGGAGCTGCAGGCCCAGATGGTGTCGCGGACCCTTCAGGCTCGCACTTTATAAACCTGTCAAATCTTGTTGTTTCACGGGATAACCTACGACAAGCTGTCTCTGATTTGTTAACGCTGAAAGCGGCACTGATCAACTTACGTGGCGTTAACCCTTTGAATCAAACGCAAACTGCGGTGTTTGATTCAACTAACGTAATGTACTTCGGTCATTCATTGGGCGGCATAGTAGGGGGAACGTTCTTAGCCCAAGCCGACGATATTGATGCCGCCAGCTTGGCCACCCCCGGTGCCGGCATTGCTAAGCTGCTAGACGCTTCCGCAGCATTTGGACCTCGGATAACCTTAGGCCTAAGTGCTGCTGAGGTTTTCGAAGGTACCGCAGACTTTGAATCGTTCCTCTACTTTGCCCAAGCGGCCGTGGATATTGCTGACCCAGTTAACCAAGCAAGTAAAGTTACCGCGCCGCTTCACATGATTGAAGTAGTTGGTGGTGGCTTGGCGACTTCCCTACCGCCAGCAGCGATGACCATTCCGTTGCCGAGTGACTTAGTGGTGCCAAATAACGCTTTTGACCCGCAAGTAGGTCCAGACCCAGATTCGCTGGACGACGACATTGAGAAAATTCCTGAAACTGGTCTTGGTGGAACGCAAGCACTTACCGATGCGTTCGGTATCACCAATATTGAGTCGAGAATTCAAGGCACCTGTAACACACGCTCGAACGAACCTACGCCGGTGGTTGTTCAGTTTGATACCGGGTCTCACTCCACGGTTGCCATACCTACTGACACGATTAATGGCTTAGATTTCGATTTCTCAGCTGAGTTTGCTGAAATGCTGAGTCAAGTCGTTGGTTTTTTCAAGCGAGTAGCCAATGGCGCAGCGGCTGAAGTGCCTATCGATGTAAGTTGTGCATCCGCTGGCTAATATTTATACAAACCTTTAAAATCCGCGCCCCGTTAAAAGCCATGCTTTTGCGGGGCGTTTTTATTAATAGGTTGATGGAATGCAATACCCAGAACGTTTTGATGTGATTGTGATTGGCGGCGGCCATGCTGGTACCGAAGCTGCGTTGGCAGCGGCGCGTATGGGCGTGTCTACGTTATTGCTAAGTCACAATATTGAGACGCTGGGGCAGATGTCCTGCAACCCTGCTATTGGCGGCATTGGCAAAGGTCACCTCGTTAAAGAAATTGACGCACTCGGCGGCGCCATGGCACAAGCGGCCGATCGCGCGGGTATTCAATGGCGTACTTTAAACGCTAGCAAAGGCCCTGCGGTTAGAGCCACTCGTGCTCAGGCGGATCGCGTGCTCTACAAAGCAGCTATTCTTTCAATGTTGGAAAACCAGGACAACCTGACTATTTTTCAGCAATCTGCCGACGACCTCATAGTTGAGGGTGACCGAGTCACTGGCGTGGTTACCCAAATGGGCCTGCGTTTTGAAGCCTCAGCGGTAGTGATTACCACCGGCACATTTTTAGGTGGTGTTATCCACGTCGGTATGGAGAATTCCAGTGGCGGACGTGCGGGCGACGCGCCCAGTATTGCCCTCGCCCATCGTTTACGCGAGTTACCATTTACCGTCGGCCGTTTAAAAACCGGCACCCCGCCGCGTATTGATGGGCGCACGGTTGACTGGTCGGTAATGCAGGAGCAGCCAGGGGATACCCCGACGCCAGTATTCTCTTATATTGGGAGTCAGGCAGATCACCCTGAGCAAATTTCTTGCTACATCACCTACACCAACGAAAAAACACACGACATTATTCGTAGTGGTTTTGATCGTTCGCCAATGTTCAGCGGCAAAATTGAAGGCACCGGGCCCCGTTATTGCCCTAGCGTAGAAGATAAAGTTAACCGCTACGCCGATAAAACCTCACACCAAATTTTTGTTGAGCCAGAAGGCTTAACCACCCACGAGTTATACCCCAACGGTATTTCCACCAGCTTGCCGTTTGATATCCAATACCAGTTAGTGCGTAGCATAAAGGGTTTTGAAAATGCCCATATCACGCGCCCCGGTTACGCCATTGAATACGACTATTTTGATCCGCGTGGCCTAAAACATAGTTTGGAAACCCAACATATCAATGGCCTTTACTTTGCTGGTCAAATTAACGGCACCACCGGTTATGAAGAAGCCGGCGCCCAAGGTTTATTGGCAGGTTTAAACGCAGCCTTACAAGCGCGCGGCGAAGCGCCTTGGTGCCCTCGCCGAGACGAAGCTTATCTAGGCGTTTTGGTTGACGATTTGGTTACCAACGGCACCATCGAGCCTTACCGCATGTTTACTAGCCGCGCGGAATACCGGTTATTGCTGCGCGAGGACAATGCCGATCTACGCCTAACGCCCAAAGGCCGCGAATTAGGCTTGGTAGACGATCATCGCTGGCAATGTTTTGAAACCAAACGTGAGGCGGTCGCCTTAGAGCGCGAGCGTTTTAAAACAACGGTTATCCAGCCTGCCGATGTGCCGGCCGAGCTAGCGGAAGCCTTTAATGGTGAATTGCCGCATGAGTATTCAGCCGAAGATTTAATGCGCCGACCCAAGCTAAATTACGAACTACTACGGCAAATTCCTAAACTTTCACCGGGTGCTGAAGATCCGTTGGTGGCCGAGCAAGTCGAAATCCAAATTAAGTACGCCGGTTATATCGAGCGTCAGCAAATGGAAATCGAAAAAGCGCGCTCACACGAAGAAACAGATCTGCCAGAGGCGCTGGACTACACCGAGATTAACGGCCTCTCAAATGAAGTCCGTCAAAAGCTGGTGGATATTCGCCCGGAAACCATTGGCCAAGCTGCGCGTATTTCCGGAGTCACACCGGCGGCGGTTTCGCTGTTGCTTGTGCATTTAAAGAAGAAAGGCTTTCCACTACGCAAAACCGCTTGATAAGGTTTAACCTTCATTGAAGGAAACCTGAGCTATGCGTTTTGCGCTTCTACTCTTGGCAGCAGGCTTAACGGCCAACTTGGCGGCCTGCGGCGGCCAAACGGAACCCACCACAACCGCTGAACCGGTAACGGATACCGGTAGCCCCTTAGGCGTTCGTGGTCCGGTTGCTGGCGTTATCCGCAAAGCCAACGGTGCAGAACCGCCCACGCTTGACCCCCATCGCGCGCAAGACGTTACCAGCAGCAATATTCTGCGAGACCTATTTGAACCGCTAGTGGGAGAAGCGCCCGATGGCAGCTTGCAAGCGGGTGCCGCGGCCAACTGGCAGATCAGTGCCGATGGCAAAACCTATACTTTTTTTATTGATAAGGCCGCCTATTGGTCGAATGGTGACCCAGTAACTGCCGAAGATTTTGTTTTTAGCTTACGCCGTTCCGTTGACCCCGCCACCGGCTCGCATTACGCCCAAATCTTGGAGCCGATTAATAACGCAGCTGACGTTATAGCGGGCAAGCAGCCCCCAGAAGCTTTGGGTGTAAAAGCGTTAAATGACAAAACCCTAGAAATTACACTCAATGCGCCCACGCCTTATTTTCTGGGGTTGTTAACGCATTCAACCGCTTATCCGGTGCATCCGGCGTCGGTGCAAGAACATGGCGACCAATTTATCCGCGCCGGCAAGTTAATCAGTAATGGAGCTTATGAGTTAGCGGAATGGCAGATTCAATCGCATATTAAATTGAGTGCGCAAAAACACTGGCGTAAAGCGCATGGTGTAGCCACCGTTTACTACCTGCCAATCGATGACCAAGAGGCGGCGCTAAAACGTTACCGCGCCAATGAGATTGATTACAACGACAGCTTGCCAGTAGGCAAATGCGAATGGGTACAGAAAAACCTAGGCGATGACTTAGTTACCCATGCTTATTTAGGCACTTACTATTTTGGCCTTAATACTAGTAAGCCGCCGTTTGATAATGCCGATTTACGAAAGGCGCTGTCGTTGTCAGTGGACCGTGAGTTACTGATTAATAAGATTCTAAAATGCGGCCAAATTCCGGCGTACAGCTGGGTGCCTCCTAACGTCAATAACTATCAACAACAGTTACCCGAATGGGCAAGCTGGGATCAAACGCAACGCGATGCTGAAGCCGCCAAGCTTTATCAGCAAGCCGGTTACGGCGCGGAAAATCCGCTGCGGTTTGAACTGCTTTACAACACCTCCGAAGGTCATAAAAAGATCGCCACGGTGTTGTCGGCCATGTGGAAACAAAAGCTTGGCGCTGAAGTCAGCCTGCGTAACCAAGAGTGGAAGGTATTTTTAAATACCAAACGTGACGCCAGCAAAACAGAAATGTTTCGCGCGGGCTGGATTGGCGACTATAACGACGCCTTTACCTTTGCTGAAATTTTACGCGGCGGTCACGGTATGAATGACCAAGGCTGGGACAACCCCGAGTACAATGCGCTGCTAAAAGCTTCCGCTACGGAAACAGATAGGGGTAAGCGACAAAACCTGCTGCAGCAGGCCGAACAAGTTTTACTGGCAGAGCAGCCGATTATTCCGC
The DNA here is from genome assembly GCA_030425645.1 of Gammaproteobacteria bacterium. Lineage (GTDB taxonomy): Bacteria > Pseudomonadota > Gammaproteobacteria > JAPPPA01 > JAPPPA01 > JAPPPA01. The sequence goes on from JAUHZK010000001.1 coordinate 71,059, forward strand.
TCTACTTTTATGTAAATAACAGCCTCGTTAAGCCTTGGGTACAGGGTTATCAGGGCAACGTCATGGACCATCATTTTTCTTATCGTTGGTCCATTAAAGAACAGACCAAATGACCGAACTAAAAAACGACTTATTGCTGCGCGCGTTACTGCGCCAACCTGTTGAACGCACGCCTGTGTGGATGATGCGCCAAGCCGGACGCTATTTGCCTGAATACCGGGCCACACGCGAGCAAGCCGGTAGCTTTGTAAAGTTAATGAAGAATCCAGAACTGGCCTGTGAAGTCACCATGCAGCCATTGCGCCGCTATCCGATTGACGCGGCGATTCTGTTCTCAGATATTCTCACCATCCCCGATGCCATGGGTCTTGGCTTACATTTTGTCACTGGCGAAGGGCCCAAGTTCGAGCACGTTATTGCTAGCAAAGCTGATGTTGATAAATTGCCAGTGCCCGACCCAGAGGCGGAAATGCCCTACGTGATGGATGCCGTCCGCACGATTCGCAAAGCCCTTAACGGCGATGTGCCGCTGATTGGTTTTTCCGGTAGCCCCTGGACTTTGGCTACCTATATGGTTGAAGGCGGTAGCAGCAAAGACTTCGCCAAAATCAAAGCTATGGCTTATGGCGACCCGCAAGCTGCGCATGCGCTATTAGATAAATTGGCACAAAGCGTGACCAGTTATCTAAATGCGCAAATCGCCGCCGGTGCGCAGGCCGTGCAAATTTTCGATACCTGGGGTGGCGCTTTAAGCGGGCCGATGTATCAAGAGTTTTCGTTGCGCTATATGCAGCAAATTGTTGAAGGCCTAAATCGCAAAAATGAAGGCCGCCAAGTGCCGGTTATTCTTTTCACCAAAGGCGGTGGCCAGTGGTTAGAGGCGATGGCAAACACCGGTGCGGATGCACTGGGTTTAGATTGGACCACCGATATTACTCAAGCGCGTCAGCGCGTCGGCCATAAAGTCGCTCTGCAAGGCAATATGGATCCCTCCATTTTGTATGCGCCTATCGATACCATTCGTAGCGAAGTGAAAAAGGTTTTAGACGGTTTTGGTGAAGGCACGGGCCACGTCTTTAACTTAGGGCATGGCATTACGCCGGGTGTAAATCCGGAACATGCCGGGGCGATGTTTGCGGCTGTGCGCGAGTTCGGCTAGCCAGCACTTGACGCATCTCTCCAACAGCGCGAAAGTGGTGCTATTGGAGAGAACAAATGACAGATAAACCCTATCGAATTCTCGCTATTGATGGCGGTGGCGTACGCGGCCTGATTCCAGCCATTTGGTTAGCCCGTTTAGAAAAAGAACTAGGGCAGCCGCTGAATCGCTATTTTGACCTCGTTGTTGGCACCAGCACCGGCAGCCTCTTGGCCTGCGCCGTGGCCAATGGCACACCAATGGCGGAAACCGCTCAAATTTATATTGACCGTGCCGCGCAAGTGTTTCCTCAGGGTGATGGCCGCTTTTGGGATAACGCCAAACGTTTTGTTACTCAGCGTTTTGCTGGCCCGCAATACAAGGCTGATGGTCTGCAAACCACTTTGAAAGATGTCTTTAACGACAAGCAGTTTGGTGAGTGCAAAATTCCCACCATGGTCACTACCTATAACCTGCTTAACCGTCGTGCCTTAATGCTTAAAAGTTGGCGTGGTGATCACGGCAGTTTGCCGATGTGGGAAGTCTGCGCCGCCTCTAGTTCTGCCCCGACCTTTTTCCCCGCGCATGTGATGCGTGTTGGTGTGGCGGACTTGCCGTTAGTCGACGGTGGCGTGGTTGCTGCGAGTCCGGCAGCATCGGCGCTCACTGAAGCTATTCGCTTAAACCGTGAAGAAGGCCTCGAGCGCAGCATGGATGACTATGTCATGGTCAGCCTTGGTACCGGTGTTTCTACGCGACATATCTCCATCGAAGAAGGACTGAGCTGGGGTCCTTGGGACTGGGCTATTCCGCTGTTTGATATTGTTTTTGATGGTAACCGCCAAGCGGTTAACTATATGTGTCGCAACCTACTAACGCCGGAAAACTATATTCGCGTGCAGGTACGCCTTGATGCGGCGAGCAGTGATATGGACAACGCCGACCCGAGCAATATCAATGCCCTAGCGGCGATTGCGCAGAACTATATGGCGCAAGACGAAGGCAAGCACACCATCGAGCGGATAGTGAAAAAGCTCCAGAGCTGTTCGCCTAACAATGGTGGCCAAGTACATGCGCTGCGCCCGAGTGACCCATTTACCGGCCAAGCGCATTAGTTAATCCGTGCCCTAAAAAGCTGTCTAGATTGTAGCCAGCCCTGCTTTCCGCTATCCTTCCGCGGCTATTTTCGCCCGCGCCCCTCTGGCGTGGCGGAAAATTCGATTTAAAACAGGAGTTCTTCCATGAAACAACCTTTGCGCGTCACCATTACCGGTGCTGCTGGCCAAATCGGCTACGCAATGGCTTTCCGTATTGCCTCAGGCGACATGCTGGGCAAAGACCAACCCGTTATTCTGCAGTTGCTAGAAATCACCCCAGCGCTAGACGCTCTTAAAGGTGTGGTTATGGAACTGAATGACTGTGCTTTCCCATTGGTGCACGGCATTGTTGCTACCGACAAGCTTGAAGAAGCTTTCGACGGCACTGATTACGCATTGCTTGTTGGCGCACGTCCTCGTGGCCCAGGCATGGAGCGTAAAGATTTGTTGTCTGCTAACGGCGCTATCTTTGGCCCACAAGGCAAGGCAATCAACGACCACGCTAGCCGTGACGTTAAAGTATTGGTTGTAGGTAACCCTGCTAACACCAACGCTTTGATCGCTCAGTGCAATGCACCTGACCTGAACCCAGGCCAGTTCACTGCAATGATGCGTTTGGACCACAACCGTGCGATCAGCCAGTTGGCTGAGAAAACCGGCGCTCACAGCACCGACGTTGACAGCATGATTGTTTGGGGCAACCACTCTGCTACTCAATACCCTGATCTTCATCACACCACTGTGAAAGGTCAGCCAGCATTGGATCAAGTCGACGCAGACTGGTACGCGAATGACTACATTCCTACCGTACAGCAACGTGGCGCAGCCATTATTGCTGCTCGTGGTGCTTCTTCTGCGGCTTCTGCTGCGGGCGCAGCGATCGACCATATGCGTAACTGGCACTTGGGTTCTGACGGCAAAATCGTTTCTATGGCGATTCCTTCAGACGGTAGCTACGGCATCGAGCCAGGCATCATTTTCTCTTACCCAGTGATCTGCAAAGATGGCGGTTACGAGATTGTGCAAGGCCTAGAAATCAACGAGTTCAGCCAAGAGCGTATTAACGCGACTGAAGCTGAGCTACGTGAAGAGCGTGCTGCGGTAGAAGATCTACTTGGCTAATCGCTTGCTAGCGTGATTTAAAAAGGCCGCTTGGGTTTCCAAGCGGCCTTTTTTATGGAGCTGATTTTTAGCGGCTTGTTTCCGCTTCAAGCCTGGCACCCAGCACCGGCAGGCGCACAATTAAACATTGTGCGCCAATATAGCTCAGCCAAACCCAATGGGTTGCCATGCCAGTCGGTACGCCGCCTTGGTTAAGCGCAATGCCAATTAAAGCGTCAGAAATCATAAATGAGATAGCGCCAACGGTTACCCAGTAGGCAGTGCGACCCCAAACGTAGCTGAGCCAGCCACTGGTGATCCCCATCAGAACAACCAAGCAGACATAGAAAAGTGTTGCTCGTTGGATCAACACGGACATGTCATTGTCAAACACGAGCCGCCAAAGCAGCACTGAAGCCGGTAACCAAACAATTAGGCTGGCCAGTTTCAAGGTTTTAATTCGATTGCTATTTATATGACTGGCTGCGGCACTGCTACTACGCCAAAACAGCAGCACATAAATACTTTGCATCACCGCAAAGGCGGGAATTGAAAGTAAGTGACGTTGGGCAGTAATACCACTTAGGTCAACTAAGCCCGAGTTAATCAGGTCGCCGCTAAAAGCGAACAGCAGTGCTATGAATAACCACCGCGCTTGCCAAGCCCAGTGTGAGTCCGCTTGTTTAAGGTGGCTAAAGTTGCGATAGCTAAGCAGCAACAGCGCGGCCATTTGCAGTAAATGGACTACTCGCAGGCCGGGCATCCATTGTGGCTGCTGTTGCAGCGCAAAGATCGCGGCTACTTCAAAGACAAACGCGGCGGCTAACAGTAACCATGTCTGCGCAACCATGCGCTCACTAGTAGCTACCCAGTTGCTCATGCTATTTGGCGCGGACTTTGCGCACGGCGTTTTGCCAGCCGCGATAGCGTCGTTCCCGGTCTACTTCGGTCATACGGCTATTAAAGCGTTGCTCGCAACGCCAATGACTGCCAATTTCGTCCAATGATTCGTAAACACCGGCAGCAAGGCCCGCTAAATAAGCGGCGCCCAAGGCGGTGGTCTCGGTTACCTCAGGCCGTTCGCAGGGACTGCCGAGCATGTCAGCTAAGCGCTGCACTACCCAGTCATTCACAACCATGCCGCCGTCTACGCGAAGGGTGTCAATTTGCGCGCCGTCGGCCCGCATCGCATCAAGCAAGTCGCGGGTTTGATAAGCAACTGACTCGAGCGCTGCCCTTACCACATGGGCAATCCCAGTATCGCGGGTGATACCGAGTACCGCGCCGCGAGCGTCGGGATCCCAATACGGTGCGCCCAAACCCGTAAACGCAGGTACTAGATAAACCCCGTGTGAAGAGTCGATGCCTTCCGCTAGGGCCTTGGTTTCGCCGGCTTTTTGAATCAGTTCGAGGCCATCACGTAACCATTGCACGGCGGTGCCAGCATTAAAAATAGACCCTTCTAGGGCGTAGGTGGTTTTGCCGTTAAGGCGATAAGCCACCGTTGTTAGCAGGCGGTTTTTCGATGCCAACGGTTTGTCGCCGGTATTAAGCATCACAAAACAGCCGGTGCCGTAAGTACTTTTAATCATGCCCGGCTCAAAGCAGGCCTGACCGACGGTGGCGGCCTGTTGGTCGCCAATCAGGGCGCGGATAGGAATGGCCGCGCCAAACAGCTCAGGGTCAGTTTCGCCGTAGTTATCGGCTGAATCTTTAACCTCGGGTAATACCGCGGCGGGTACATTGAGTAGCTCTAACAACTCTCGATCCCATTCGCCGCTACGGATGTTATATAGCAGTGTGCGACAGGCGTTACTGGCGTCGGTGGCATGCTGTTTACCGCCAGTCAGGCGCCAAAGTAAAAAGGTATCGATGGTGCCAAATGCTAGCTCGCCGTTTTCGGCGCGCTTACGCAAACCTGGGTCGCGATCTAGAATCCAAGCTAGTTTGGTGCCGGAGAAATAGGCGTCGAGTAGCAGGCCAGTGCGCTTGGTGACCATGTCTTCGACACCCTCGTCACGCAACTTGGCGCAATGTTCGGCGGTACGGCGGTCTTGCCAGACGATGGCGTTGTAAACCGGCTTTCCAGTTTCACGATCCCACACTACAGTGGTTTCGCGTTGGTTGGTAATGCCGATACCAGCAATGTCGCTGGCACTAATATTGGCGTCGGCGATGGCTTGGCGGCAGGTGTTTAAAGTGGTTTCCCAAATTTGTTCGGGGTCATGCTCTACCCAGCCGTCGGTTGGATAAATCTGGTCAAATTCCTGTTGCCCAACGCCGAGCTGTTGCCCGTCTTGATTGAAAATAATGGCGCGGCTGCTTGTGGTACCTTGGTCAATAGCCAAGAGATAGGTAGTCATGCGCGGTCCCCTGTGGCGCTGGTTCTTTTTCGTGGCTAGAGCATGGCGTTGTCAGCCTTTACGGTCAAGGCTTTACAATAAACTTGCTACCAAGAAGTGGGGTAAAAAGAATGCAAGCCATACAGTTTGAAGTCACCACTGATGACGGATTGCCGCTATTTGTACGTGGCTGGCTGCCCGCCGCTGAGACGCCAAAGGCGATTATTCAGATCGCCCATGGCATGGCTGAACACAGTGCGCGCTACCAGTGGCTGGCAACACAGTTCACACAGGCAGGCTTTGCCGTGTATGCCAATGATCATCGAGGTCACGGCGAAACGGCCGTAGCGCAAAAAATGCCGCATGGCTTCTTTGCCGATTCCCAGGGCTGGCAGAAAGTGGTGGATGATTTAGCGGCGGTGAATCGCCATATTCAGGCCCAGCACGTTGGCGTGCCGGTGTTGCTATTGGCGCACAGCATGGGCTCGCATATCGGGCAAAGTTATCTAATTCGCTATGGCGACACGGTCTCGGCTGCAATGTTAAGTGGCACTAGGGGCTCAACCGGACCGATACGTTATCTAGGTCAGTTACTGGCCTTGGTCGAAAGCTGGCGGGTTGGCGCGCGTGGCCAAAGCGGCTTGTTAGATTCGATGTCTTATGACGCCTTCAACAAGAGTTTTCGTCCTGCTAGAACCCGGTTTGACTGGCTCTCTCGAGATCAGAGCCAAGTAGACAAATACATTGCTGATCCTTGGTGTGGCTTTTCTTGTTCGCCCCGTATGTGGCGGGACTTGTTGGGTGGTTTGGGTTTTAATGACCAGCGCCGCCAGCAAAATAAAATCAACAAGCATCTACCTATCGCCCTGATCACGGGCGCACGCGACACTAGTAATGACGCCGAGGCGGGTGTTCGTAAACTAGAAAAGCGATATCTGGCTGTAGGAATTAAACGTGTTGATGTCCGGGTGTATGCAGACGGCCGTCATGAAATGTTTAATGAGATTAATCGCGAAGAGGTAGCCAGCGATACCATCGCTTGGTTTAATAGCTGCCTATAAGTCCGCTGTTTTATACATTTCGGTGGCGACTGGGTAACGCGGATCAATCCGCATTTGGGGAAAACATGTTGGGTTTAATAACACGGAGCTATGCCAGGACGATGTTCTCGGCAGGTTTGCTCTGTCTCGTTCTGGTGTGGCCGGCGCTGCTACAAGCGCAGCCGTTGCCGGCTATTTTCGTAGCAGAACAACAAGCGGTATTGGCGGCGGAACGCCCTGCCTTGTTAAAAAGCTTGCCGGTTAAGGTAGGTGAACAGGTTGAAAAAGGGCAGCTGCTAGCTGTTTTTGACAGTGGTGAATTAGAACGTGATTTGGCCACTAGCCGTGCGCAACGTAATTACTTGTTAGACGAGATAACCGCCACAGAACGGCTCATACAACAAGGAATGGCAAAGGCGGGTGACTTGGCCAAGCTGAAGAAAGACGCCGACATAGCCCTCGCCAATATTCTTTGGTTGAAAGGCCAAGCGAGTCGCGCTCGCCTTACCGCGCCCTTTAGTGGCACGGTCGTGGCTTTGCATGCCAATGCGCATGAATGGTTACAAACCGGCCAACCGCTGCTGAAACTGGTTGCAGAAGACGATTTGAGTTTAGTCACCAGCGTGCAAGAGCAAATGGCGGCTAACTTGCAAATAGGCACCGTCTACCTCGTTAAAATTATGGCGCTGAAAACGCAAATTAAGGCCAAGCTAACGGCGGTGTTGCCACAGGTAGATGTCCAAAGTGGCACGGTGGATATTCGTTTAAAACCTTTGTTTGTGGATGGGCAAGCCGCAGCAGTATTTCCAGGTATGCGCGCCCAGCTTTCGTTGTTGGAGGTAGATGGTGACTGAACCAGCCAGCCAACTTTTAGCGCAGGTACTACAGATAACGGTAGATGTTGCGAAAGACACCAATTTAACCACTGCGCGGCAGTTGCTAGCGGCCAAACTAGCGGCCCTATTCCGCGCCGACCGAGTATTGCTGGTGGCGACTACCGGCAAAGCTAAGCTGATTGCCAGCGACAGCTATACGGGTCGCCCGCCCGCCAATGCATATAGCGACGAGCTGCTCATGACGGCGGCGAAGATGAAGGCGCAGGCCGATGGCGACAGCTGCTTTGAGCAACAGAACCTCTGGTTAGCACTGGGTGCTGGCCAAGCATTATTGCTGCAGCGGCCGGCCGCTAACCCGTGGCAAGCGGCAGAGTTGCAGTTACTAAAGCAGGTCGCGCCGGCATTGGCAGCCTCGATCCGCCCCAGTCGGGAATCACGCCAATGGCGTCAGCGTCGATGGGCAATACTCGCCTTAGTGTTGGCTGCGCTAATGCTGCCGGTACCGGATACGGTGGTGGCGCCGGCGCTGGTTGAGTCACAGCAGGCTGATCAGGTTTATGCGCCGTTAAGTGGTGTGGTTGAAACCTTGCTAGTTAAACCAGGAGCGACGGTTGAGGTAGGCGACTTGTTGCTGCGTTACCAGCAGCGTGACTGGCAACAACAGCGGCGACAGGCGCTGCGTGAGCAACAGCTGGCTGAGGCCGAGCTCGAGCGCCTCAGCGCAGCCGCTTGGCAAGATAGCCAGGCCCGCGCCGCGATGCCAGCGCAGCAACTGCGGATTGAGCAGGCAACTCAACAGCTAAGCTACCTAGAGACGTTGTTGGCAGATACGGAGGTACGTGCCGAACAGGCTGGCACGCTGCTGTTGGATGATGCGCAGGAGTTGTCGGGCGCACTGGTGCAAGCAGGTGAGTTGTTGTTTACGGTGGCGGACGCGGAGCAGTTACGCCTAAAGCTGAATGTGTCGGTGGCCGATTTTGGTAAGTTGGCACCCGGCGGCACATTGCATTTCCGTACTGACGCGGCACCGTTTAAACGCTGGTCAGCAACACTATCTCATCTTGGAGCGGAAGTGCAGCTGTCGGAACAGCAACAACCGAGCATCGTTGCGATGGCGTCTTTTGCAGAACCGAGCGAAGTCGCGCTGCGTTTGGGAGAACGCGGCACGGCCAGAATTGATGCCGGTTGGACGCTATTGGGCATTAAGGTTTTCCGCAAGCCCTGGCAGCAACTTCGTCGCGTATTACCGTTCTAGTTATATTTAAAACTTTTATTAACTAATCGTTCTAATTACTTGATTTTATTACATTGCTCTTCGCTGTATTATTAATTAACGTATAAGACACAAATTAACCGATCGTAAATCCTGCTGCGAGGGGCATTCGCAGCTCCATTTTGGGGAAAGTGCCATGGATCATTTAAGCAGTCACAGCGGCTTAATTAAGAGGGTGCGGGTTTTGGGGGTAGCAGCGTTAATAGCCGCAGTTTCCAGCGCCTGCGTAAGTACACATAATGTAGATATGGAAGGCGATCGGGCAGTTAATCTGCGTGACGATATGCGTCGCTTGGCCGAGAGCCGCATGGTCTTGCCCGACAAGGCGCTGACCTTAAACGAGGCGATTAACTTCGCCCTCGTCTACAACCTAGATTTGCGCGTAGCAGAGCTAGAGCAGCAAATAGCCAAAGATGATGCTTTGGCTACTCGCTTGGGTATGTTGCCCAACTTAAACCTCAATGCTTCGCAAACCCGTCGTTCCGAAGACCGCACACAAGACTATATTGATGCCGACACTGGCGCGGTACAAAACTCTAATACGCTGAGCTCATTCAAAAGCTCTCTGACGGCGGACTTAAGCCTGACCTGGAACGTGTTGGACTTTGGTATGTCTTGGGTGCGTTCGCGTCAGGCGGGTTACCAAACACGTATTGCCGATTTGCAGCGGCTGCGACAGGCTCAGCTGCTGGCGTTGGAGATCACCAACGCTTACTGGCGAGCGGCACTAGCTGAAGACAGCCTCGACTATATCCGCGCCGTGGCGGTTGAAATGCGCCAGCAGAAATCCATGATTGAGCGCAGCGTGGCAGAGCATCGCGTTGACCCCATCATGGCCAAGGATGCGCAACGCCGGATTGTCGAACTTGAGATCACCATTCGTGATTTACAGGCCGAAGTCTCAAGCTCAAGAATAGAGCTGTCGCGCTTGATGGGCCTCAAGCAAGGTGGCGACTTCCAGTTGGAGCGTGAAGCCATTCGTCCGATTTTGGCCGGCTTACCGCGCCCGCATCAGCTTGATGTGGCGTTGCTCGAGAACCATGCCCTACACCACCGCCCCGAGCTGTTCGCCGCCGATTTTGAGGAAAAAATTAGCCGCGACAATGTGCGTGCGGAGCTGTTGTCGATGTTCCCTGACCTAACCTTTGGCATTGGCCGTCACTACGATGATAACCGCCTATTACATGCCAATAACTGGAACACCGTAGGGGTTAACTTCGGCTGGAACCTGCTCAAGTTGCCTTCTCTGGCGAAGCGTAAAAATGCCCGTGAACACGAGTTAGAACAAACCCAGTACGAGCGTCTGCAAACTACCGTTGGCGTGGTCACTCAGGTGCATCTTGCGCTGCTGGACTATGCCGTAAAAGTAGACCGCATGCTGCTTTTGGACGAGTCTTATACCTTGGCTAACGACGTTCTGACCATGGTTCAGGAACATAATCGGCTAGGCAAAATATCTGACCTCGCCGTAACCGAACGCGTACTGCAAGACCTGGCCGCTAAGATGCGCCGTGACCAATCCGTTGTCGATGTGATGGTGTCTTACCGCCGCATGCTATCTAGTTCCGGCGTGGATTTGTCGTACTGGAACTCGGACCTCAACGAGCTAGCCCTATTAAAGCAAGGTGGCAATGAAGCTTTAGAGGCAACCATTGCACCGGAGCGCAAAATTGTTGCTCACCATGTCGGGCTCAAGGAAACCAGCAACCTATTCCCTTGGGCTCTGCAGGTAGGTGCTTATCGTAACGAGGCAGCCTTGGCGCCACGCCTACAGCAAGCGCAACAGCTACTAAGCCGTCTACTCGAGCGCACTGAGCCGGTGGTTACACGTCACCCCAACCCTGACGGCGGCAACATTTACCGTGCGCGTTATCTTGGCTTCACCGAAAAACAAGCGCGCCGCGCTTGCGAGCTGCTAAAGCAACAAAATATGGACTGCTGGGTAGACAAGCATGACCCTCAGTTGCGGGTTGGTGACTTCATAGTGTGTGATAGCCAAATCGGTAGCCGAGAATCGGAGGTAAAGCCATGCGCAAACTAGAACAGCGAGTGGTATTAGATGCGGCTGCCGTAGCCGTAGTCGATGATGTGGCCTTGGATATCCAGCCACGTGCGGGCGGCTTAGATATAGCTGTAAACCAAGGTGCCACCGTAGCGGAAGGCGGCCAACACCAATTGTCCGCGGCTGAACTGAGCGCTACATCCAGTCAGCCGCCTGAGAATGTGGTCTATACCATTACGGCATTGCCTAACCATGGCCAAGTGCTACTGAATGGCAATGCCGCCATGAGTTTTACGCAGTTAGAACTGAATAATGGCTTGGTGAGCTACATCCACGATGGCGATGAAAATAGCATGCTCGATAGCTTCAGCTTCAAGGTTAAAGACAACCTTACCGGTGAGGCTAACGGCGTTTTTGAATTCACAGTTGACCCTGTCAATGATGAAAACCCAGCGATTGACCTTAACGGCGATAACCCAGGTCGCGGCTTCATTGCCAACTTTGTTGAAAATGGTGACCCGATCTCAATTGTAAATAGTGGCGAAGTGACTATTACCGATGGAGATTCGGACGCCGTAAACCTAGAGAGCGTTACTATTCGGCTGACCAATAATGCCGACGGTGCTGAAGAGTTTTTGCAGGTTGATGTGGGCGACAGTGGAATCGTCGCCAGTCTTGACTATGACAATGGCGAAGCCGTGTTAACACTGAGCAATACAGCATCGATCGAAGCTTACGAAAACGTCATGAGCAGCCTAGTTTATGGCAACCACAGTGACGCTCCCTCGACCGAGAATCGGATCATCCAAGTCACCGCGTTTGACGGCGAAAATAGCAGTAATATTTCCACCATCTTGGTTAGCGTCGAGGCACGTAATGACGCCCCGACCTGGAGTCACCCTGCTAGCCAAGTAGCCATTGAGGACACCCCCACATTGATCGACGGGATTACCGTTAGCGATGTGGATGCAGGTACGGGCGAACTCATGGTGACGCTCACGGTTAGTCATGGCAGCCTCTCGCTGCCGACCGATGCGGGTTTAACTGCGCTGCAGAATAATGGCAGTAACAACGTGGTACTGCGCGGCACTCTCGATAGCCTGAATCAGGCCCTTGCCGGTTTGACTTACACCGGCAGTACGGACTTTAACGGCCTCGATGAGTTGCAGCTCTTGGTTGACGACCAAGGGAGCCAAGGTAGCGGTGCTGCGCTTACGGCTTCAAGCAGTATGGTTATTGACCTGTCTGACACCAGCGTTAGTGCGGTTAACGATGCGCCGGTGATTGCGGCGCCAGCGAGCGCCACCACGCTTGAAGACAATGCCATCAGTTTTACTGACATCAGCATTACCGATGTCGACGCTGATGACGGCCTGCCCCGCGTGACCATCAGTGCTGAAAATGGCCAACTCAGTCTCGCTAGCATAAGTGGGCTTACCCTGATTTCAGGCGCTGCGGACGGGAGCAGCGAAGTGGTTGTAGAGGGTAGCCTGAGCGATATCAATGCCGCTTTGAATGGCCTTACGTTTACCCCTGATGAAAACTACTCTGGCCAAGCGGCGTTAGTTGTTGCCGTTAACGACCAAAGCCCGGTTAACCCTGGTCCGCTATCGGATGAGCAGCGGATTGAAATCGCGGTGACCCCAAGTAACGATTTGCCGCAGCTCGATATTAATGAGCCGTTAGTCCTCGCCACGCCGGATGCCCCTGCTCCAATTGGCGGCGAATTACTCGCTGCTAGTGATCCGGATAATGCCAACAGCGACCTCCGTTATACCCTCTCTGGTGTACCGGAGAATGGTGAGCTGATGTTAGATGGCACAACGTTGCAAGTAGGTGACAGCTTTTCCCAGGAGGATATCAACAGTGGCCGAATTAGCTACGCCGCTAGCGATATGAGTTTTGAGCGGGATCAGTTTGAATTTGCCTTATCTGACCCAGCTACAACCGGTGCACCGCCGGTGACGGCAACCTTTGATATTTTAATGCGCGACGGTAGTGCCCCTAACCCCGGTGTATTTACGGCCGGGTATGAATCAGCGGCAGAGCCGCTATTTGGCAATTCGGTGGCGGCCGAGAGTGACGGCTTGCCCGCACAGGCTGGCTCGCCGTTGTTAGAAAAGCTGGATCTAAACCGACCTGATTATCTGCAAAGTGCGGCTAAGCAGCTGCAGGAATTGGCCGCCAACGCCGACTTAGGCTTAACCGGTTTGGCCAGCACGGTCGAGTTAGGCTCGCCAAGCAGTGATGCCAATGCCATCTTGCGTAGCTGTAGCGAAGTGGCTGGTTTGGGTGCTTGCAATTTAGCTGCCGCTGACGCCCCAGAGGCGCGTTTGGCTAACGCTCAGCCAGAGCTGCTCGGCCGTTATATGGAAGCTGGCAGCCTAAGCCCTCAGGCAGTGCCGACCGATGATCTACTCGTTGCCGCAGCTAAGTGCGATCACTTAAATGAAGCTCCGGCGGTGTTTGCTGAAGACTATCGCAGCGGAGATGCTGGCGAGTGTGCGGTGGCTAGCCCTTCTAACCCTAGCCGTTAGTTCAAGAGCTATTAATGACAATGGCGCCGCCAAAGTCGAGCATGAGCATATCGTCCTTGCAGGAGGCGTCGCTGTTGCCGCCGGGCTGGGCTGGTTTTAGGCCGGAGTTATTGTTACACCAAGTCGACTCCGGCCAATACCTGTTAGAAGATCCGCAAAGCGGTGATTTGTTTGAGTTAAGCCGCTCTGAGGCCGAGGTGGCGCGCCGGTTAGTGCAATCGGCGTCGGCCACGGGCGCTTGTCAGCAGCTTGTGCGTGAGCAGGTGATTTCTGCTTCTGCGTTAGGTCGTTTTTTAATGGATTGTCAGCAGCAGGGCCTCTGCCGCCAAACGCCAGCAACAGATCAGAGTGTTAGTTGGTCGTTAATGTGGCGCGTGCCGCTCTGGCGTCCGCAACAATTTTTGCAGCGTTGGTTGCCCGCTTTAAACCCACTATTTAGCCGCCATTTTGCTTGGTTGTTAGTGCTGCTCGGCGGTGTGGGTTTTGCCGGTATTGCGCCGCAGTTGGAGCTGTATGCAAGTACCGCCAATTACCTGGCTACCCCGGCGGGTATGTTGTTGTTTGTTTGTTGCATTGTTGTATTGAAGCTAGGCCATGAGTTGGCTCACGCATTTACAGCAGCGCGTTTGGGTGTCGAAGTTCGGCAAATCGGTATCATTTTTATGTTGTTGTGGCCGCTGTTGTATACCGATGTAACTGATGCGTGGAAGGTTGCTGACCGGCGCAAACGGGCCAGCATTGCCCTAGCCGGCATTGTCTTTGAATTGGCAGTAGCTGCCATTGCCGCCTGTCTATGGCTACTGTTGCCTGATGGCATCGCCAGAACCCTGGCCTTTATTTTTTCGAGTGTGGCCTTGGTTAGCTCCCTGCTTATTAACCTCAATCCGCTGATGCGCTTTGATGGCTACTACGCATTGATGGACTATTGGAACCTGCCGAATTTGCAACAGCAGGCCCAGGCGCATTGCCAGCAATGGCGGCGGCACAAAATGTGGGGTGCAGCTGCTGTCAACTGGCGACCTCGGTTATGGGTGTATGGCTGGACTGCCTGGGTTTGGCGATGGCTGATTTCGACGCTAATTATCGGGCTGGTGTGGACCAGCCTAGGGGCGCCTATTGCCATTATCGTTGGGGTGTTTTTTATGCGTAATTTACTGTGGACGCCATTGCAGCAAGAATGGCGGTTCTTAAGAGATGGCGGCTTCTGGCGTAGCGCCCATAGCCGCCGTACCGCGATCGGTTTGATTATGTTGTTGGCGTTGCTGCTAGTGCCATTGCCGCGGTCGCTAGATATCGCCGCTACGGTGTCGGCCGCAGATCAGCAGCATCATAGTTTTCCGCTAGCGGCCGAATTACTTGATGATTTGCCGGCACTAGGCCAAGTGGCTGAAAAAGGCGGTTTGCTGTTAAGTGCTCAACAACCGGCGTTAACACGGGACTTGGCCTTAGCTGAGCAAGAACTAGAGCTGCGGCAACGCCGCCACGACGCGCTATTGCTCACCGGCGAACAAGGCGGTCTTCGTAAGACAGCGCTGGCTGAGTTGGCGCGAGCGAAACAAGACCTAGAGCGGCTGCAGAAGCAGCAGCAGGATTTGCTGATTAAAGCCAAGCCGGCGGCCGTTGTGATGGCGCGTGATGAACAGCTGCGCGCAGGTGATACGGTGCGAGCGGGTGCCACTTTATTGGTAACGGCCAACCCGCAAATGGCACAGCTAGATTTGTATCTGTCTCAGCGCCAGTTGGCTGAGTGGTTAGAGCAAACCGCCGCGGGCGTAACAATCACATTGGCGAACGGCCAGCAGCTATTTCAGGTGTTAGCGGATAATTTGCCGGAGCCGCAATTGCAGCTTAGTCCGCCAGCAGTTTTGATGGACCATGCTGGCGGGCCAATTGCTACCCAAATTTCCGTTACCGGGAAACCACAAGCCTTGGGTAGCTGGTATCAACTACAGCTACCGTTAGCGGCGCCGGCACCCTACTTAAATATGCCGGCCATCGTAAATGTAGAGCTTGGTTACCGGAATTTGGCAGCACGCCTATTTGATGCCTTTAGTTAAGCTGCCCGGCTTAGCTGCAAATTAGTCAGCGCCGCCACGTATAATGCGGCGCTAATTTAGCTTCATCAAGGGGCCGCTCTGTGCTGCTGTCTTTACGCGAGACGTCTTTAACTTATAGCGAAAAACCATTACTCAATGACATCAACTTTCAAGTAGATGCTGGTGAGCGGGTTTGCTTGGTTGGTCGTAATGGCGCTGGTAAATCGAGCCTAATGAAGATTATTGCCGGCGATATCGAGGCCGATAGTGGCACGCGTGCATTGCAGGACCAGCTGCGGGTGGCGCGCCTTGTGCAAGATGTACCGCACGACATTGAAGGTACCGTCTACGATGTGGTGACGGCGGGTTTGGGTAATGTCGGCAGCCTAATCAACCAGTATGAGCAAGCTGCCGCCCAAGGTGAAAACGCCGAGGCCCTGCTCGATTTGCAACATCAGATTGAGGCGCAAAGCGGCTGGGATGCAAAACGTCAGGTAGATGAAGTGCTGTCGCGCATGGAGCTTGATGGCATGGCGTTTTTCCAGAGCCTATCAGGTGGCCTTAAACGGCGGGTGCTGCTTGCGCAGGCCTTAGCTAGTGACCCTCAACTATTGTTGCTTGACGAGCCGACTAACCACCTCGATATCGAAGCCGTTAAATGGCTAGAAAGCTTTATTCGCAATGGTCACTTTGCGGTGGTATTTGTGACCCACGATCGCGCCTTTTTGGATGCTATTGCGACGCGTATTGTCGAAGTTGATCGTGGCCAGCTGTTTAACTTCCCTGGCCGTTACAGCGAATACCGGCAGCGCAAGGCGGAGATGTTAGATGTTGAACGCAAGCAAAAAGCAGAGTTCGACAAAAACTTAGCCGAAGAAGAAGCTTGGATCCGACGAGGTGTGAAGGCGCGTACCAAACGTAACGTTGGCCGTGTTCGCCGGCTAGAAGATTTGCGTGAGGAAGCCGAGGCGCATCAGAAGTATCAAGCGCGGGCCACCATTCAGGCGCAGATGGCGGAGAACACCGGTAAACGGGTGATCGAAGCAAAAAATATCAGCTACAGCATTGCCGGGAAAACCCTCGTTAACGATTTCAGCCTGAAAATTATTCGTGGACAGAAAATTGGCTTAATGGGGCCAAACGGCTGTGGCAAGACAACCTTGCTGAGGTTGTTATTGCAGGAGCTTAAGGCAGACAGCGGCACCATTATTGAAGGTAGCAATCTGCAAGTTGGCTATTTTGATCAAACGCGTAAAGCGCTCCGTTTAGACAAAACAGCGGCTTGGAACATTGCTGAAGGTTACGAAAAAATCGACTTCAACGGCCGTAGCTTGCACGTATTGGGTTACTTGAAAGCATTCCTGTTCACTCCGGATCGTTCGCAGTCTTTGGTAGACGTGTTGTCGGGCGGAGAACGCAATCGCCTGTTATTGGCGCGCCTATTTGCTCATCCCGCCAATGTTTTGGTGATGGACGAACCAACCAATGACTTGGACGTTGAGACCTTAGAGTTGCTCGAGGATTTGGTAAACGGGTTTGCGGGCACGGTGCTGCTGGTGTCGCATGACCGAGAGTTCGTAAACAACGTTGTTGACGGCATTATTACCTATGCAGGTGATGGCCAATTTGACTACTTTGTTGGCAATTATGACGACTGGTTGAGACAGCAAAAACAACAGCAGAAGGTGGCAAAGGCAAAGCCGAAAGCGGCGGCGGTGTCGGCGCCAAAGCCGAAAAAAACCAAACTGAGTTACAAGTTTCAGCTAGAGCTAGATCAGCTGCCTAAGCAAATAGAGCAGCTAGAAGAAGACATCGCTGCTTTATCTTCGGCGATGGCAGACCCGCAATTTTTTAAGCAAGATGTGGCGACGGTAACCGCCGAGCAAGAAAAAATGACGGGCCTACAAGCCGAACTAGAAGCCGCATTTAGCCGCTGGGAAGCATTAGAAGCCATGCAGAATGGCGAGTAGGAAAACTAGAGAGTGGCCATGTCAGAGTTGAAAACCGCATTAGTACTAGGTGGCAGTGGCCTAATCGGCCGCCAATTAGTGAATGAGCTGCTAGAGAGCCAACATTATCAGCGGGTGACGGTGTTGCTAAGGCGTCCATTAGCGGACTTACCTGAAGGCGCTGAGCAGCGCATTGAGGATTTTGATGCACTTATTGCTAGCGCTGAGCCTTTGGAGGCGAATGACGTCTTCTGTTGTTTAGGTACTACCATTAAGACAGTGAAAGGCGATAAGGCGGCTTTCTACCGCATTGACCATGACTACCCGGTTGCGCTAGCTCAATTGGCACAGCAAGGCGGTGCAGAGCGCTGTTTTGTGGTTTCTGCCTTAGGCGCAAATGCCGCAAGCCGTGTTTATTACAACCGTGTCAAAGGTGAAATGGAGCGTGACCTTCGGGCGCTAAATTTTGCCGCCTTACATATTTATCAGCCGTCTTTGCTGATTGGTAAGCGGGACCATTTGGATCAGCCCAGTCGCTCCGGCGAAGGCGTGGGGCAAGCGTTGATGCCGCTGCTTAACCTGCTGCTACAAGGCGCGTTACGCAAGTACCGCGCAACCCCAGCGGATTCTGTAGCCGCAGCCATGGCGGCCGACGCACAGCGACAAACCCAAGGGCTTGAGATTCATCATTTCGAGTAAGCTTAATTAAGCTTTGGGTTCCGCCATGCGCTCGCTGCCGAGCATAATCATCCTTAGTTGCTGTACTAGTCGTGCTGCTAGTTCAGCGCGACTATCGGCGGTCATACTGAGGGCATTGCCGGCACCGCCGAAGGTAATCGCAACCATGGCGTCAGCGGTGGCATAAGGGTCAAATATTGGACGCTGCTTGGCCTGTCCGAGTCGCTCTAGGTCTTCCGCCAGTTCGTTAGTGAAGTAGCGAATCTCGGTGCGAATAGCACGACGCCAGCTTTCCGAACCGCTGCCCTGTTCTCTGAGTAGCATGTGAAACAGTTGTGGCTCTCTCGCAATGTGATCAAACAGCGCGGCGACAGAGGCGTCAATCACCGACTGACTATGGGCGAGCTTTTGTCGCGCTTCCCGCATTACCGTCCGCAGGCCTTGTCCTGCAACATCAACTAGCGCCAGTCCCAGGTCTTCCATATCGTCAAAATGCCGGTAAAAAGCATTGGGTGCTAAGCCGGCTTCACGGGCCACCTCGCGCAAGCTCAGTGAGCCAAAACTACGTTGCTGGTTGAGCAGGCCGAGAGCGGCATCAATTAAATTTTGGCGGGTCTGTTGTTTCTTGTCGGTGCGGCTGCTCATTCTGCGAACCTCTAGCATTTGC
This sequence comes from Gammaproteobacteria bacterium, assembly GCA_030425645.1. Taxonomy (GTDB): domain Bacteria; phylum Pseudomonadota; class Gammaproteobacteria; order JAPPPA01; family JAPPPA01; genus JAPPPA01. The sequence continues at coordinate 89,755 of JAUHZK010000001.1, forward strand.
GCATTTGTGTACGCGTGTACACAAAAGTTATTGGCTCAATTTATAGTAAAAACAGCCACTTGACTATGGTTGTTGGTCAGCTGTTGTACAAAAAATTGACAGCTTTAGCGTTTTGTCCGTAAAGTTTAATTTCTGTGTACACGCGTACACTCAATAATTCTAAAGAGACAAAGTGAATGAACAGGGCGAGCAGTTGGTTAGATAAACGCCGCACGCGTATTAAAAGTTGGAGCGATGGTGTTGAGCGAAAAATGTTAGCGGCTCAGTGGCGCTCGACAACCGTAGACCTGTTTTCGTTCGCTTTGGAGCCATTGTGGGACAAACAGCATTTTCCGGCGCGAGTTGAAGCGATTGAACACGGTGATGATGCCACTCACCTGTGGCTTAGACCGGCGCAACGCTGGGCATGGCCACAAGCCGGTCAATTTGTCTCGTTACTGTTGCAACACGATGGTCAAACGCTGAGCCGTTGCTACAGCTTTTCTAGCTTAGATGTGAAGGCTGATCGGGTTCGGCTAACCGTCTGCAAGGTTAGCGACGGTCTGTTCTCACAACAACTAATACCGCGCTTGCGAGTAGGTAACTTGTTACATATTTCGGCTGCCGCTGGGGACTTTGTATTGCCCCAGAATCAGGCACCGCTATTCCTTTGCGCGGCTGGCTCCGGTATTACGCCCATGCTGCCACTGGCTGAATCAGCCTTGGCTGAGGGGCGCGCGGTACAGCTGTTGGCAGTGCAGCGCGGCCAGCAGCCGCTATTGTGGTCAGAGTGGCGAGCTTTACAGCAGCGCTATCCAAACCTGCTGCGTTGTGAACTCTGGAATACCAATCAGCAAGGTCGGCCGACCGCCCTAGATCTAGAAAAGCGGCTGCAAACCCTTAGCCCGTCGGTTGAGGTTTTTGTTTGTGGCAATCATGGCTATCGCGAGGTCGTTGAAAAAGCCTGCTGGGCGCAACAGCTGCCGGCGGCCCAATTGCACATGGAGAGTTTTTACCAGCTGGTGACAGCGCCGCAGTTAGCACCTGAAACCCAGGTTGTGGCCAAGGTTAAGTTAAACGACGGCCGTCAAATCCCGGTACAACAGGGCCAAACCATATTGCAGGCGGCTAAGGCAGCGGGCGTAACAATGCAGCATTGTTGTGGCCAAGGGGTTTGCCGCAGCTGTGAAACTCGAAAGGTATCGGGTGTTGTTGAGAATATCCAAACTGGCCTAAAGCAACTGCGAGATGGCGAGTGGATCCTGCCCTGTATTAGTGCCCCCGTTGGTAATGTGGAGCTGGCGATATGACCACCGTTATCAACTGGTCAGAGGAAAAATTGGATGCCCTACAGCGTGATCTCGATGCTGTATTAGCCCGCGAGATGGCTGACCTAGGCCCTAAGGACGAGGCCCACTTGAAGAAGGTCACTGGGCTGGCGCGCTATTGTCATTGGGCAGGGCGCGGTTTGCTGTTGCTCAGCTTTGAACCGGTTGGTTGGGCCTTAGGCGTGGCCCACTTAACCGCCTACAAAATCCTAGAAAATATGGAGATTGGCCATAACGTTTTGCACGGTCAGTATGATTTTCTAGACAACCCCAAGTATCAATCAAAATCCTACGAATGGGACATGGCGCCAACGGCAGCCGGATGGCAGCACGAGCATAATTACCTTCATCACACTTACACCAATGTGATCGGTAAAGACCGCGATTTTGGTTACGGCATATTCCGTCTGTCGGATGATATTCCTTGGCAGCGAAAACATCTGCTGCAGCCGCTGTATAACGTTTTAAACGCGTTCTTCTTTCAGTATGCCATTGCCAATTATTGTGCCGGCGACGATGTCAGCATTGGCCAGCGAGACCGCCGTGATGCCAAGTGGCGCGCGTACATGGGTAAACAGTTACGCCATATAGCGAAGGAATATATCTTCTGGCCATTGTTGGCCGGGCCGTTCTTTTGGAAGGTGGCCTTAGGAAACTTTATCGCTGATCTAGGGCGCAATATATGGGCGTCTTCGGTTATTTATTGCGGTCATTTTGGTGCCGACGCACACACCTTTGAGCACATAGGTGACGAGCAGGAACATCGCGGTCGTTGGTATCTGCGCCAGCTATTAGGTTCGTGCAACATCAAATCGGGCAAATACATGCAATGGGCGAGTGGACACCTGTCGCATCAAATTGAGCACCACCTATTTCCGACTTTGCCTGCTTGGCGCTATCCAAAGATCGCCGCTGAGGTTGGAGCTATTTGTGAAAAGCATGGCATTTACTACAACAATCGCAGTATGTTCCGACAACTAAGCGGGGCGTGGTATCGTATTGTGCGCTATGCGTTTCCTGGCCCTGGCAGACCGCTCGCGCCGCAATAAAGACCGCTTGTCTTTGCAAACGATCGTTAATAATCTACAATTGGTCATTATAGGCCGACCAGCGGTCGCTCTATAACTGGCGGTTTACCCGAAACCTGCCAAACTTAGGCGAAGTCCTAGGAAAAAACATAGTCTCCTCCAACTGCCCCGACGTTTTTGGGGCTTTCTTTTATCTGTCTCTTGAGCCCGCCTTTTTAAACCTTCGGCGGCCGGTTACACTGCTGGCAATCTTTAGGAGAACGGAATGGCTTTTCAATACCAAGGCGCAACGGCACTAATTACCGGCGCTTCATCAGGCATCGGCGAATCCTTCGCGCGAATACTGGCAGCCAAAGGCTGCAACTTAATCCTTGTGGCGCGCTCAGAGGACGTGTTGAACGAGCTTGCTGGTGATTTACATGATGAGCACGGCGTGACCGTCGATGTCATGGCGACCGATTTAAGTGAATTGCAGGGCTGCAGCAATGTGATTGAGGCAACTCAAGCCCTTGGCAGAGAAGTGGATTTGCTTATCAATAACGCCGGTTTTGGCACCATGGGGCCATTTGTAAAAGCTGATAGCGCTCGCGAGCGCCAAGAGATTGATCTTAACGTTACGGCTTTAACCAGTTTATGCCATGCCTTTTTGCCCGCCATGGTGGCGCGTAAACGTGGCGCTATTATTAACGTTGCTTCAACCGCGAGTTTTCAACCGATGCCTTACCTAGCTGTCTATGCGGCGACTAAGGCTTATGTAAGGTCGTTGTCGGAGGCATTGCATGCTGAGAGCAAATCCAGAGGCGTGACGGTTACGGCACTGTGCCCTGGTCCTGTAGCGACTAACTTTTTTGCGGCCACCGAATCAAAAGATATCGACAGCATGGTGAAAAGGGTATCCGGCATCATGATGACTCCAGATCAGGTTGCCAAAGACGCATTGGCGGCTATGGAGAAAGGTCGTGCGGTGATTGTGCCGGGAGCGCCGAATAAGCTGGGTGCCTTGGCCGCATCATTAACGCCCAATCGCATGCTGACGGGTATTCTGGCCAAAACTATGAAGGCCTAATTTGGAATGATTACTAGGGCAGCTTGGGGAAGCTGCCCTATTAGGGGGAGTTGTGGGGTTATCTCGAGTTTATAGCCGGGCGCTGTTGGGGTTGGAGGCGCCGCTGGTGACAGTGGAAGTTCATGTTGCGGGTGGCTTGCCAAGCGTCAATATGGTCGGTCTGCCTGACGCGGCAGTGCGTGAGGCAAAAGACCGCGTGCGTAGCGCAATTCAAAATAGCGGCTTTGAGTTTCCGGCGAGCCGGGTCACGGTTAACTTAGCGCCGGCCGACCTACCCAAAGACGGCACCGCATTTGATCTGCCGATCGCCCTTGGCGTGCTAGCAGCGAGCGGTCAACTCGCTAATGATGTCTTAAAGGAAGTGGAGCTGTTGGGTGAGCTGGCACTTAATGGTGAGTTGCGTGCCGTGCGGGGTGCCTTACCCATAGCGATGTCGTTGCCAGCTGCCGAGCGGGCGCTACTGTTGCCAAGAGAAAATGCCAGTGAAGCGGCCTTGGTTGACGGGCTAACGGTGCTGCCAGCGGCACACCTTGCTGACGTAGTGGCCGCACTCAATAGTGGCAAGCCAATGGCACCGCAACTTTCGACTACCCCGCCACCGGAACCGAAAAGCCCATTGGATATGGCTGATGTTAAAGGCCAAGCGCAAGCTAAGCGCGCGTTGTTGGTGGCCGCAGCCGGCGGACACAATGTCCTAATGGAGGGGCCGCCGGGTTCGGGTAAGTCGATGCTGGCAAAACGCCTACCAGGCATATTGCCGCGGCTAAGCAATGCTGAAGCCTTAGAAGTTGCTGCGGTGCATTCGCTCGCGGGCCTAGCGTTACAGCTGGATCAGTTTTATCAACGCCCGTTCCGTAGCGTTAATGCGAGTGCGTCAGCTGTGGCGTTATTAGGTGGAGCCCGCCAACAGTTAGGCGAAATATCTCTCGGCCACCTTGGCGTGGTTTTTCTGGATGAATGCGTGGAGTTTGCACGCAGTAGTTTGGAAGCCCTTAGAGACCCGCTTGAAAATGGTTACATTGATATTTCCCGTGCCGCCACTAAACAGCGCTATCCGGCGCAGTTTCAGCTAGTGCTGGCAATGAACCCCTGCCCCTGTGGAGACCCGGATAACTGCCGTGACACGCCCGACCAGATTAACCGTTATCGGGGCAAGCTTTCGGCACCGATATTAGATCGCGTTGATGTGCGCATTAGCGTGCCGCGATTACCTCATGACGAGTTAAGCGCGAGTGGTCGCGAACAAGCATCCAGCCGTGCATTGCAGGCTCAGGTAGAAGCCGCCCGTGACAGACAGCAACGTCGTCAAGGCAAAGCCAATGCTTGGCTAACGGCGGCAGAATTGGAACGACATATTCATGCCAGTGGCGAAGCTTTGCAATTGTTGGCGGCGGCAATGGAACGACTGAATCTAACTGCCCGCGGCTACCATCGACTGCTGAAGGTGGCGCGGAGTGTGGCGGACCTAGATGGCCAAGATGAGGTGCTGGCCACGCATATGGCTGAAGCGATTGCGTATCGCGGTGGCGCCTAGGCTTGCTTGGCGTTTGATGTGGCGGCCACTAGCTGGGGTTCACGGTTTAGTTCGCGGTGGTTGGATACCACGATGTTACGGCCCCGCCGTTTGGCTATATATAGGGCGCGATCGGCTTCGGTAACGAGTAGATCTTGGTTCACGCCGGGCTCAGGTTGGATGCAAGCTACACCAACGCTGATGGTGCATTTAAGCCGGCCCTGATCGGTGTTTAGTTGGCTATTGGCGACGGCGGCGCGTAATCGCTCTCCCAAGCGTAGTGCTGCACTCAAGTGGGTGTTGCTGAGTAAAACCGCAAACTCCTCACCTCCGTAGCGGGTGACGATGTCGCGGTCTCGCACCTGCTGTGAAAGGATCACCGATAGTTGTTGCAAGGCCAAGTCGCCGGCCCGATGTCCATGTTGGTCGTTGAGATGTTTAAAGTGATCGACATCAATCATCAGCAGCGCGACGGGTTGTTGGCGATGTTCGGCTTGGCGCCAAATAACATCGAGTTCGGTATCAAAGCTGAGACGATTGAGTAGCCCCGTTAAGTAGTCATGGGTGGCTTGGTGTTTGTAGAGCTCTTGCCTGGCTGATACGGCGTCATGCTCGGTATTCAGCCGCAACACCACGTGTTCAAAACGGTAAAGGTTTGAAATAAGTAAGACAAATGCTGGGCTGCTAATGCAGGTCCAGACTAGTAGGTGCCTTGCGCCCTCGCGGTCGGGTGTCTCCACCAACGCTGGTAGTAAATAAGCCAAGGTTGTACCGCTAAAAATCATGCAAATAGCACCGCACCAGCGTAAGGCTTGTTGGCTTGGAAAAATCATGTAGCAAAACAAGTAGCACATTGGCATATGTGCGAACAGCAGCATGAATAGGCTGGTGTCGTTATCGGCAAAAATGGGGCCGTTAAAAATGCTTAGTAGTCGAACCTCGATGATGGTTGCGAGTAGCAGCATCATGACGTTAGCGACCTTACTTGTTGCTTGTGGACGCCGCCAGGCAACTACCCCCGCGACAAGAAAAAGCATGCCGCTAACAGTAAAAAAGGACGTCTCCCATGTTCTAGCGGGCAGGCTGGGAATGACCCACGCACCGGCAAGACATAGCGCGCCAAGTAGCGGCGCACTTAGCAGGGTGCTACGACGTCTGAGTTCGTCTAGTGTTTGCGGTACAGCGTTCATATCTACTAAATAAACGATTGATCGTTTATTCTAAGATCTTTAGGGCTCAATGCAAGTAGCTGTAATGAAATTGCACTGTTTTGGCGCGTGATAGTGAAAGAAGCGACAAGAGCCAGCTAGGCCACTGGCCCTTAGTTGACCAAAACTACCGCTGACAACAAACCGTTCAGTTCCGAGATTTGGAGGGTGGCAGGAGGTTTCCCCAAGCTATTAGTGTTAAGCCTTTTCGGTCAGCGGCCGCCATATACCAGACACTCCAAGTGCCAGAATTGGCGAGAGCTTTAACTCTGAAGACCGTCCCGCCGCTATAAACAAGCAAGCCTTGCAAAGCGCTTGCCAAGCTTTACCAGCTGGGTACACTGGGATGGCGCTCAGGCGTATTGATTTTTACTTTTTGGGAGAGACAAGGTGAAGAAAATTTTAGCAGCTGCTGCGGTTGCAGCTATGCCGTTTGCTCCGGCCGCAATAGCAGACACGGATGTTGGCTGTGGTATCGGTTCAATTCTGTGGGAGGGGCAAACTGGTAAGGTTTCGCATATTCTCGCGGCTACCACTAATGGCTCATCGGGCAACCAAACCTTCGGTATTACCTTTGGTACTTTGGGTTGTGATGGTACGGACAAAGTTACATCACGAATGAAGCTAGCGGTTTATACCGATGAAAACCTTGACCAGTTGATGGTTGATGCGTCGCGTGGTGCAGGCGAATCATTGGATGTGTTTATGGAGCTTTACGGTGTAGACGCTAGTCAGCGTGATGCCATGGCGGCCAAGATCCAAGACAACTTCGCAGCGATCTTCCCTAATGAAGATGTAAATGCCGAGGACGTGTTGAGCGCTGTTGATGCGCTAATGGCCTAATTGCAGAGGGTCAGTTACCCAATGTATTGGCTCAAGCGGGCAGCGTGTTTAGCGCTGTCCGTTTTTTTTGTAGTGCCGAATGCCGTCGCTGATACGGACGCCGCGGCTTGGCAACGGGCGGCGACGCAGCTGAGCTTATGGCAGCATCCGTACTGGCATAAACTATTGCACTATCAGCGTAGCGGCGATGGTGTGGTGAGCCTTGCCGGTGGTGAGAGGCTTTTTGTGCATGAGCAAGGCGCCAGCCAGCCGCAGCAAGAATTATTAGCAACGTTAGCGGCGTTTGCTGAAAATCGTTGGTTACCTCAGCGACAAGAGCATGCGCTTTGTGCATTCCCAGCACGATTGCGTTGGTTAAAACAGCGGTTACAACTGCGTGACGCAGACATTCCCAGTTTTGAGTGCCCCAAGCGGGATCTCTGGCAGCAGGAAATTAACCCGACCTCGGCAACCCTAGTTTTTCCAGATGCCTATATCAGTAGCCCGGGCTCTATGTTTGGGCACACCTTGTTGCGGGTTAACGGTGCCAAACAAGGCGCCAGGGCTGGTTTGCTCGCCTACGCTATTAACTATGCCGCTGATGTGCGTGGTGTGGGCCCGCTCGAGTATGCCGTTAAAGGTATTGCTGGTGGCTTCCCCGGTTTCTTTGGCTTGTTCCCCTATTACACCAAGGTCAAGGAGTACGCTCGCATTGAGCATCGGGACATCTGGGAATACCCGCTCAACCTAAGCGAACTGGAGCTGCAGCGCGTGCTGGAGCATGTGTGGGAATTAAAGCAGGTTCCCTTCCGCTATTTCTTCTTTAATCAAAACTGCTCATGGCAACTATTGGCCTTGTTAGAGATAGCCCGCCCCGGCGCGGAGCTGCTAAATGGCTTTGGGATTTACGCAATTCCCGTCGATACCGTGCGCCGTTTACAGCAACAGGGGTTTGTTGCTGCGCAACCGAAGTTGCGGCCATCGCGCCAACGAGCACTGGATGGCGCTCGCCAAATTATGAATGCCGAACAGCGCCGCCTGGTGCGCCAGTTAATGTCTGGAGAGCGGCTGCCTAACTCCCCGGCTTTTGAGCAACTAACGGTAGCTGAGCGAGCTTTGGTATTTGATACCGCTTACGAGCTCCTGCATAACAACTACCGCCGTGGCCAAGGTGAGCGCGAGGTGGTGCTGCCTAGGGCTTACGGAATTCTGCGTGCGCGTAGCGCTTTGGGGCTTGCGCCAGAACCACAGTTGTCCGCTGACATTGTGGCGCCAGATCAAGCGCATGCATCCGCCCGCTGGGGGCTGGCGCTGGGTAGTGATGCTCGCGGCACTTGGCTGGGTTTAGACATCCGCGCAGCGTTCCATGATTTGTTAGATCCGGCAGAGGGCTTTCTGCCGGGTTATGCGATTGATTTTGGGCGCTTGCAGCTACGCCACTATGTTGAACCCGCTCGCTTAGAGCTTGAAGAACTGACCTTGTTGTCGGCTATTTCGCGCAATAATTGGAATGCTTGGGCCAAGCCTTTCTCCTGGGGTTTTAGTTTAGGGTTGAAGCGACCAGCCTGGCTTAAGGCAGCTGACGACGACCCTCGCCTCGGATTTACTCTTGAGGCCGACGGTGGTGTCACCGTCGGTTCTGCAAAAAGCCATTTGATGCTTGGCATGGCCCTGGGCGCCCATTGGGGCTCCTTGTTAGACCGAGATGGCCGACTCGCAGCGGGCCCGAAATTGGCAGCCAAACTAGCGCTGTCAGACAAGCTAAGCGTAGTCTTTGAGACTCAGTATTTAGCCAGCCTTGCCGGTTTAGACATGGATGACTGGACTAGCGAGTTAGGACTGCAATGGCAGCTCAACCGTAACCAAGGGCTACGGCTGCAGGGCCGCTTAAGCCAGTTAGAGTCAGCGCCTAATGATCAGGAGTGGAGTCTGACTTGGTTGCGGTATTTTTAGTTTTGCCGTCGAGCTTAATCAGCAGCGGTGGCAAGAATAAGAAGTCGCAGACCAAAGCCAACAAGATCGTCAGCGAGGTTAGCTGACCCATGTGCTCTGTCAGCTGATAGCTCGACAAGCTAATGACTAAAAACCCTGCGGCCAGAATAATGGTGGTTAGCGTCAAGGCGCTGCCCACATTATGGAAGGCGTAGCGCACCGCCTCTTCGGCCGATAAGTTACCTTCGCGTCTCGCGCGTAGGTACTTGCTAAGGAAGTGAACGGTATCGTCGACCACAATGCCGAGAGTCATCGAGCCCACAATGGCGAGGCTGATGCCGATCTTGCCGACCAATAAGCCCCAGAGGCCGAAGCCCATAAGTGCCGGGACAATATTCGGAATGAGTGAGATAAGGCCGATTCGCAATGAGCGCATCATTAACATCATCAGGCCAGAAATCATCACCAGCGCTACCAGCATGCCGCCGATCATACTGGTGAAGTTGCGCCGGGCAATTTGCGCAAACATCTGACCAATACCGACCGCTTCGGCATTACCTACCATGCTGGCGGGCAAGTTCGCCTGCATCCAAGCCTGGGCATTGCTGCCGAGCGTTGTTAGCGTGGTGGCATCTACTGTATCCATCAGCACGATAAAGCGAGTCAGCTGTTTGTCTGGGTCTACCATGGTGTTCAGGCTGAGGCCTTGTGGCAGCGAAAGCTCATAAAAGAACAAATACTGTGCTGCTAGTTCTTGGCTGTCTGGGATGCGGTACCAGGTCTCGTCGTCGCCATGCATGGTTTTATTCAGGCGTTTGTGAATATCCAGAATGCTGATGACTTTGCGGACATTGGGCTGCTCTTCATACCAAGCTTGGAGCTTGGCTAAAGACTGTAAAAATTCAGGGCTATTAACGCCGCCGGGCTCTTCGCTGCGCAGCGTATATTGCAGCTGCTGCATACCTACCACTTTCTCATTAAGAAAGTCGGTGGCGCTGCGGAATGGGATTTCCTCTGAAAAGTATTCAGCGTAATTGTCGCCAAAGCGATTCAACGGAATACCCGCAGACAGCGCTAGAATAACGACGCCAACGCCAAGCAATAGTTTGCGTTGATGTTGAATAACAAAGTCGGCAAGGCCGTCAGTCCATCGGGTTTGGCTGGCGGCTTTGCCTTTCGCTGGTAGCCACATCATCAACGCTGGCATAAAGAACACAGATAGCAAAAAGGCGAAAATCACGCCGACGGCGACGATATTGCCAAGATCGCGAAACGGTGGCGAGTCGCTGAAGTTCAGCGACAAAAAGCCAATGGCCGTGGTGATGGATGTCAAAAATACGGGTTGTAGATTCAGCCGTAGGCTTTCGGCCATGGCCTGTGTTTTGGATTGGCGCTTCTCAATGCCGTAATAGTAGGTAACCAATACGTGTACGCAATCCGCCACCGCCAGCGTCATTACAATCATGCCCGAAGCCATGCTCGCAGCATTCATGGTAATTCCCATCCAGCCGGCGCTGCCGTAAGCAGCAAGGGTTGAGAGAATAACCACGGCCCACGTTGCCAAGGCTGGGATTAAGCGTCGGAAATAGGCGATCAGCCCAAACAAAATCAATAGATAGGCGGCTGGAAATAGGTGCGTTAGGTCATAGCGGGTGGTCTGCGCCATGGCGTCATTAAGCATAATGACACCACTAATATGAAACTGGTGGCCGGGGTATTTGCTGTCGATCTCAGCGGTTAAAGCGCGAATGGCATCGGCAACTTCTGGCACTTCGGCTTCGAGATTTATGCGTGGCAACGGCGTGGTGATGTAGATAGCGGCCGAGCCGCCGTCTGCAGCGGCGGTATTGCCAACGATCTCATCGCTCTGCAAGGCAAAATCTTTGATGGCGCGAGCACGGTCTGCCGATATAGGCCCTTCTTCTGGTACTAGGGCCTCGACGATAATGTCGTCGCCGACTGCGTAGCTATTCTGGAAGTTAGACAGGGAGGTTGAGCGCAAAGCATAGGGCAGCTCCCAGCCGCGATCGGTCAGTTCGCGAACTGCTGCTAGCGAATCCGGCGTAAAGATATCGCCGTCATCGGCCTCAATCCCCACAACCAGCAATTCTTTCTGCTCAAACTGCGCTTCAAAATCTTCAAACGCCTGTAATTGCGGATTGTTCTTGCCAAAGTAAACGCGGTAATCGGTGGTTTGTTTTAGCTGGGTAATGCCGCTAAACGCAGCTAGCACAAGCAATAAGCTCGCTAGAACCATGGCGGCAGGCCGATTTACCGTGAACAGTCTTAGGCTTTCAAAGTCGTTTTTATACATGAGGCGTCGCTTTTTGACGTATACGATTGTCTACTTCGTGATGCGGGGATTATAGAATACTAGGCGGGATTGGGTAGGCCTTACTAGCGACATTGATTCTGATGGGAATAGATTAACTTGGTCAGGCACAAGCACATCGGGCCGTGTGATCAATAACCGCTTCCCTAAGCATAACTAGCGCGTCGGCTAGGCATTCGTTTTGCCAGGTTTTGTCTTTTACAGGACGATGCACGGCAGTCACGAGCGATTGCTATCGCGAGGTGAGCTATAAACGGATGTACAGTTGCAAAGATAAAACAGCCGACGCTAAGATGGCTAGGCGCAGAAGCGTAGAAATATATTATTTTTAGGAGCGAATAAATTGAAAAAATTATTGGTTGCAGCGGCAATGACCGTTCTGGCGTTATCCCCAGCACAAGCGAAGGATAGTAGCACTCGTGATTTCGGGGATATTTTGGGTGAGTGTGGCTTGGGTGCGATGTTGTTCCCAGATGACCGAACAGTAGCTATCATCACCAACATCACTTGGGACTTGGGTACTACCGCCGCTAGTTCGAACTCTTCTTCTCCTGGCACTTGTAAAGGTGGTCAAGCCGAAACGGCTAAGCTTGTTATGCAAAGCTACCCAGAGTTGGAGAACGATTTGGCGGCTGGTGAAGGCGAGCATTTAGCTGCCTTAATGAGTGTTGCTAACTGTGAAGCCGGCGCAGCTGGTGAGTTACGTGCGGACTTTGCAAGCGTTGTTAGTGCGGAAGGTTTTGCAACGCAAAGCCGAGAGGCGAAAGCGGAGTCGCTATACAATGTTGTGACAAATAGCAGCGCTTGCGCTGTATAAAAGAGGTGGTGAATGACGTTCGCTAGAACTTCGTTCATCAAAGAAAACGCCCAGCTTAAACGCTGGGCGTTTTTTTTGTTGTATGGGCTATCTACTCTGGGCACTGCCGAGGCCGCTGGCTTACTTGAAAAGTCTCAACAAATGCGTCTCGCGGAATCTGAAGCTTGGAAACGCTTGCTACATATTGAAGATCCAGTAGGAGGCTTGGCGGAAAGTAGCGTCGTTGATTCTGAGTTCTTTCTTTCGGCAACTGATCATAAGCGGGTGAACCCAGCTAAAGAGTTGCGAGCAACGATAGAGGCCTTTAACACGCCGCCAATGGGCAACACGAACGATCATGCACAATGTAAATACCCAGCGAGAAAGCATTGGTTGCTGCATCAAACTGGTGTTCCTGAGGAAGTGTTGCCTGCCGTTGTATGTCCAAATTTAGATGCATGGGCGAAGCTAGATAAATTGCAATCGGCAAGTCTAATGATGGTGACTGGCTATTTCGGTAATCCGGCCTCATCCTTCGGGCACCTTATGCTAAAGCTCAACAATGGTGATACACCTGATGTTAAGTCGTTATTAGATGACGGCATTAATTACGGCGCAGCAGTGCCTGATAATGAACCAATGTTGGTTTACATCCTGCGCGGCTTGTTTGGTGGTTACCGGGCGGCGTTTAGCAATAAGCCGTTCTACAATACTGACCAGGTTTACACCCGCACCGAATTTAGAGATATGTGGGAGTACGAGCTAGATTTTTCAGATTATCAGTTGAAGCTCTTTGTGTATCACCTGTGGGAGCTTGTTGAGGCTGGATTTGTTTATTACTTTTTGGATAAAAACTGTGCCTATCGGCTTGCTGAGTTACTGGAGCTAGTTACTGGATATCGTTTCACGCCCAGGGCTCAACCTTGGTATATCCCTATCACTACGTTTAAGCGTTTGAACGAGCTGCAACAGCGGCACGGCGGCCTAATTCGGAGCGTAAAACTTCAGCCAAGTTTGCAGCGAGAAGCTTATGCATTGGCTTCATCGCTGCCGAAACGGCTGTTAGCGCGTGTCAATGACTATATTAAATATGCGAATTCAGGGACTTTGCCGGAGTTTTATGATTTAAGCCGAAGTGAGCAAGTGGAAGTTGTCGACACATTGCTTAAGTATTACAACTACAAATTGGTAGCAGCGGAAGAGTCTAGGGGACAGGCATTAACCGACGCAAAAACAGAGTTATTGAAACGGCGGTTTAAACTGCCAGATGGGCAGTATCAGCCGTTGCTTTCCTACCCTAGGCTATATGATCCGTCTAAGTTGTCCGGGCCTAATCGTTTCCAAGTTGGCGCAGCTCGAAGTCGGTCGGCAGATGACTTGATTACGATGCGTTATGCGCCCTATCACCAAGATTTGTTGATGAGAGGCAATTCAGAGAACCTAGCGTTCACCGCGGTGGACATCGGCGTTTCGTTAAGCAAAGATTCTCGTTTGCGGCTTGATCATCTGACGTTGGCGGATATTACCAAGATTAGGGCCGAGCCCGCTCCGTATAGAGACGAGGCTCGCAGCTCCTGGCGGGTTAGCATTGAGTCAGCCCGTAATCGGGACGACGATATGGTTACAACGGCGGAGGTTGGTATTGGCCTAGCGTCGCAGCTGGCGCCTAACGTCGTTATATATGGCTTTGCCGATGGTTACGTGCAATCTGAACAAGAGCCAGTGGGGGCCGCCATTTCGTTAGGTGGGCTATACACATTCTTTGATGACGCCTTGAAACTGCAGACGGAATGGCAGTATCGACCGCACTCGAATTATGCCTCTATCCGTTGGTCGGCGAAGATGCGTTATAGCTTTTCGTCAAAGCATGAGTTGCGAGCGGAAGCCGAAAACGTTGATGGCTCGATGTACCGGCTGGCTTGGAATTATCGCTGGTAGTTGAGTACAGCAGATATAAAAAAGGCGCTGAACTTCAGCGCCTTTTTTAACGACTCGTTCTTTTGTAGGCCTTAAGAGGCTTTTTCCAAAATCGTCGCAACACCTTGGCCTAGGCCGATGCACATGGTCGCTAGGCCGTACTGTGCGTCGTTCTGGTTCATGATGTGAGCCAAAGCGCCGGTAATACGGGTGCCTGAACAGCCCAGTGGGTGGCCTAGAGCAATCGCGCCGCCTTTGATGTTGATGTTGTCCATCAACTCGCTGTCTTTAATGCCAAGCTCTTTACATACCGCCAGACCTTGCGCTGCAAAGGCTTCGTTAAGCTCAATGTAGTTCATGTCGGTGATATCTAGACCTGCGGTTTTCAGCGCTTTCTGCGTTGCAGGCACTGGACCACGGCCCATGATTGAAGGCTCACAACCGGCTACACCAGTGGCTTTAATACGAGCCATTGGTTTTAGGCCAAGGGCTTTGGCTTTGTCTTCGCACATTACGATCATGCCGGCGGCGCCGTCAGATAGTGCAGAGGCGTTACCCGCGGTAACGGTGCCGCCACGTGGGTTAAACACTGGGCGCAGTGAAGATAGGCCTTCAAAGCTAGCGTCGGCACGCGCGACTTCGTCGGTGTCACAAACCACGGCATTGCCGTCTTTGTCGTGGCCGACTACTGGGATGATTTCACCCTTGTAGTTGTCGCCTTGCTGCTCAGCAATGGCTTTCTGGTGAGAGGCCAGTGAGAACTGATCTTGCTCTTCACGGGTAATGCCGTGCATTTTGCCAAGTAGCTCAGCGGTTAGGCCCATCATGCCAGCTGCGGCAGCGGTGTTAACCGATAGCGCTGGGTTAGCGTCGTAACCGTGAGTCATGGGTACGTGGCCCATATGCTCAACACCACCTACCAAGTAGGTGTCGCCCATGCCAGCAGCGATGTTTGCTGCGGCAATATGGATCGAGGTCATTGAAGAACCACATAGGCGGTTAACGGTTTGCGCAGGAACGCTGGTAGGAATACCGGCCAATAGCGCGGCGTTACGGCCGATGTTGTAGCCCTGCTCTAGGGTCTGCTGTACGCAGCCCCAGATAACGTCATCAATGTCTTCTGGATTGATCGCTTCGTTACGCGCCAATAGCGCTTTCATTACTTCGGCAGAGAGGTTTTCTGCACGAACGTTACGAAACATGCCGTTCTTTGAACGACCCATTGCCGTACGAGCGGCGTCGATAATTACTGCATTTGCCATGGTCATTTTCTCCTAGGCGTTGCTTAAGCGTAGAAATGTTAGTAGCTATTCCGGCCTAGCCGTAATAGCGGGCGCCAGCGGCAGCCATTTCACGCATTTTGTCAGTCGGTTCAAACAGTTTGCCTAGGTGGCTGTATTTCTCATCGCAAGCTTTCACGATGTTTGCCATGCCTAGGGTGTCTGCATACTTAAGCGCACCACCGCGGAACGGTGGGAAGCCAATGCCCATGATCAAGCCCATATCAGCTTCTTGAGCTGAATCTACGATGCCTTCTTCTAGGCAGCGGGCGGTTTCAATGATCATTGGGATCATGTGGCGCTCGATGATTTCTTCATCGGAGAAGTCTTTGCGCTCTGGGCGAATTTCGTCCAATAGAGCTTCGATTTCTTCGTTGTAAGTTTTCTTCGGCTTACCTTTACGGTCTGGCACGTACTCGTAGTAACCCTTGCCGTTTTTCTGGCCAAAGCGCTCGTTCTCGTAAAGCACGTCTAGCGCAGAGCGCTCGGTTACTTTCATGCGGTCTGGGTAGCCTTCTGCCAAAACGTCGCCTACGTGGTGAGAGGTATCAACACCGACAACGTCGTTCAGATAAGCCGGGCCCATCGGCCAGCCGAATTTCTCCATTACTTTATCGATCTTGCGGAAATCAGCGCCTTCGCTCATTAGGCCGCCAAAGCCGAAGAAGTATGGGAATAGGATGCGGTTTACTAGGAAGCCTGGGCAGTCGTTAACCACGATTGGGGTTTTGCCCATGGCGCTGGCGTAAGCCACGGTGGTAGCAATGGCTTCGTCAGATGATTTCTCACCACGAATAATTTCTACCAATGGCATACGATGCACAGGGTTAAAGAAGTGCATGCCGCAGAAGTTTTCAGGCTTCTCTAGCGCTTCTGCTAGGTAGCTGATTGAGATGGAAGAGGTGTTAGAAGTCAGGATAGTGCCTTCTTTCACGTTCTTCTCAACGTCTGCCAATACAGCGTGTTTAACTTTAGGGTTTTCAACAACCGCTTCAACCACGATGTCTACTTCGCCAAAGTCGCCGTAGCTCAAAGTTGGGCGAATGCTAGATAGAATTTTGCCCATCTTGGCGTTGTCCATCTTCTTGCGCTCAACCTGCTTAGAAAGCAGCTTAGTGGCTTCGCCCATGCCTAGCTCTAGGGCTGGCTCAGCGATATCTTTCATGATGATTGGGGTGCCTTTAGAGGCAGACTGGTAAGCAATACCGCCGCCCATAATGCCCGCGCCCAATACCGCCGCTTGCTTCACTTCTTTAGCAATCTTGGCGTGGCCTTTACCTAATTTCTTCAGGTACTGGTCATTCAAGAACAGGCCAATCAAAGAATCGGCAACGGTGGTTTGCGCCACTTTGGCGAAACCTTTGTTTTCGACTAGCAGCGCGTCATCACGGCTCATGCCCGCAGCTTTTTGAATGCCCTTAACGGCTTCAACTGGCGCTGGGTAGTGAGGGCCGGCTTTGCCTGCGATAAAGCCTTTAGCAGTTTCGAATACCATCATGGCTTCGATTGGGCCTAGCTGTAACGGGCCGGTTTTCTGTGCGCGGCGTGCTTTCCAGTCGAAAGTACCGTTGATGGCTAGCTCAAGCATGGCTAGTGCAGCATCACGCTCTTGGCCGTCAGCAACGACTGAGTCAACCGCACCAATTTTCAGGGCTTTTTCTGGCTTGTTTGGGGTGCCGCCGGCAATCCATTCGATGGCGTTATCAGCGCCTACCAAACGAGGCAAACGTACGGTGCCACCAAAACCAGGGAAGATGCCTAGCTTAACTTCTGGCAAACCGACGGAGGCTTTGCTGCCCGCTACGCGGTAGTCAGTGGTCAATGCCATTTCAAAGCCGCCGCCTAGGGCGATACCGTTGATGGCGGTGATTGAAGGCATGTCTAAATCTTCAATGGCGTTAAATACGTCATTAGATTCTTTTAGCCAGCCCATTAGCTTGTCTTCGCCTTCGCTAAAGCTTTTGCCGAACTCGGTGATGTCGGCGCCGACAATAAATACTTTCTTGCCAGAGCTAACTAATAACCCCTTCACGCCAGAAGCTGCAATGGCTTCGCCAGCAGCTTTTAGCTCGCCAACGGTTTCGGCGTTGAACTTGTTAACAGAGTCGTTTTGGTTGTCGAACACTAGCTCGGCGATCGGGCCGGCTTTGCTGTCGACTTGTGAGACCTGAATGGTCTGTCCTTGGTAAATCATCTTGCGGATTGCTCCTGTAACGAAGACGGATATTAAGAATTCGGGTGGCGCACTTTGTGGTTATAAAGTATTCAGGAGCGCCTAGGGACTGCGCATTCTGGCAAAGCCCGCCGCGGCGAGCAAGCGCTTGGTGAAAAGCCTAGCTTGATAGCAGCTGGTGTTGGCCTAAATGGGGCTGAGAATTTACGCCTGATTTGGTGGTTTATGCGAGGAAGCAGGGTTTTTTGTGGTACAAAGAAGTCCAAAAATGTCCCAATAAAGGCTAAAAAAAGCCTAATAACAACGACTTACAGGATCGTGAGACCGCGAAGCGATATGAACCCCGCGCATGTAACTATTGAAAACCTAACTAGACGTCACCTGCCAGATGCGGTTGAGGTGATTGCACAGGCGTTCTATCAAAACCCGCTGGCAAAGCATGCTTTCCCCGACACTGAGGAAGAGCTGCGCTTGCGCCGCGTGCGACGCATCTATCGAGCGGTAATGGAAATGGCGTTACAACGCGGTCGCGTTTTTGTGGTGCGTCAGTCAGGTCGGGTGGCGGGCGCTGCGGTGGCATACCCGCCACGGCATTCTGGCCCGGGCTTGCTTAGCCGAGCACTAAGCGGCGTTGGAGCGCTAACGGTTGGCCCGAGAGCGTCGATGCGTTACGTCTCCTATGAGCGTGAAATCCGAAAAATGCGTCCGCAAGAGCCCCACTGGTATCTGTTCTTTTTGGGTGTGACGCCCGCGTTTCATGGCCAAGGTATCGGCCGCGCCTTTGTTCGCCATATTTGCCGTATGGCGGATGCCGATGGCGTCGACTGTTATTTAGAGACCTCGGTGCAATCGCAGTTGGACTTCTATGCCGAGTATGGTTTTGAGTTGGTGGAAAGCCGTTCGCTAAAGTTTTTAGATGGCATGGTGGTAAACGGCATGTTGCGGAAAGCCCAGCGCTAAATCTGGGTTAGCAAAGGCCATAAAAAAGCCCTGTTGGCACGCGCCAACAGGGCTTTTTTGTAAGTGCTGATAGTCTTACTGCAGGCCGTCTTGGGCGGCAAAGTAAGCAGCTAGATCTTCAATGTCTTGATCAGATAGGCCAGCAGCCATGCCCTTCATGATTGGGTTGCTACGTGTGCCGTCTTTGTACGCTTTTAGCGCCTGTACTAAGTAGCTGCGGTGTTGGCCAGCCAAAATAGGGTTAATGCTAATGGTGCTATTACCACCAGCGCCGTGGCAGGCTGCACAAGCTGCCGCTTTTTGTTCGCCAGCAGCGGCGTCGCCAGCTGCGTTAGCCAATCCAGCGCTTAGGATGAATGCAGAAGCAAGAAGAATTTTTTTCATGGTGTAGCTCCTGAGGCCTAAGGCTTGTTAGCAGCGTTAGCAAAGAAAGCGGCGATGTCGGCCATATCTTGGTCTGACAAGTCTGCTGCTTGAGATTTCATGGTTTCGTGCTCGCGGGCGCCATCGCGATAGGCTTTAAGCGAGGCAACGATGAAGTCAGCGTGTTGACCCCATAATTTTGGCACGCGGTAGCTTGGATAAACATTGAAGTAGCCATCGACACCGTGGCAACCCATGCAGGTTTGGGCTTTTAGCTTGCCAGCGGCTTCGTCACCAGCAGCGAGTACGTTGGCGCTGCTCAGCATCGCAGAGGCGGCTGCAGCGGCAATAAAGGTTTTCTTCAACATATTAGTTTCCAAGTCACGGACGCGTAAGTGCGCGAATTTTAAACTGCTAAGGGCTTAGGCACAATCGCTGTGACTAAGCCAAGCTCTGAATAAACATAACAGCCATGAATGCCATGGCCACGGCAGTTGCCTCAGTAAGCCAAATCCACGGTTTGTATTGGCCCTTTAGTTGTGGTCGCAGGCCCCAGGCCGTGAGCCCAGTGAAGCTTACAAAACCAGCCATAAACAACGTCACTAAGTAGATGCCTCGAAGTTCTTCTTGGCTGGTGCGCACTTCTCCTAGTACCGCGCTATAGAGCACGATTACGGCGAGCATAACGATTTCAAAAAAACTGAAGAAAACGGTCAGACAAAAGTTGATCCAAAAAAGAGAACGCATAACTTAGTGGGTCAGGTGAAAACGATGTTTGGGGGTGGCTATTCTACGCTAGTGCGCTAGGCCTTAACCGCTTGCGGATAAATATGGTAACTGCCGACGATTTCCGCCTGCGCCAAAACATGCCCATCAATGGCGGCGAGTACGTCATTGCCAGTGAAGCTTCCATCGACGTCGCAACGGGCTAAGTCAGTGGCAAAAATTTGGAAATGGTAATGATGTACGCGCTCGTCGTTCCAAGGTGGGCAAGGGCCGTCGTAGCCAAAATAGTCACCGGCCATTTCAGGGTCGCCAGCGAACCAGCCGGTGTAGTCGTTAATGCCTTGGCGGCCAGGCCCTAAGGGAGAGGGTTTGCCTTTCGCGGTAATACCATCGCTGCAACTAGCGGCGGCAATCGCGTTAACAGCGGGCGGAATATCAACCATCACCCAGTGATAAAAGTCGCAGCGCGCTAGGTCTTTGGGCACGGTCTTACCCTCTTGATTAACGTCGTCGCCCACACTCGGCACGTCTTTGTCCACGCAGAGCAGCACATAGCTTTGGGTGTTTTCTGGTGCACCCGACCAACTTAACTGGGGATTTTTGTTGGCGCATAAGGCAACGTGATTAACAGGATCGTATTCGCCGAAGGCAAATTCGCTGGCAATGGCCTCGCCATGCTTAAAGCTATTGCTGTTAATTTTCATCGCGGTATGCTCCTATTTATCCGTTAATGCTGAGTTCACAGGATACCCTCATTACTATGTCTGACAATATTGGGTCGTTAATTATCCGAGCTGCTACAGCTGAAGATGCTGCTGCGGCAGTACCGTTGATTTATAGCTCAGGCCCCGAGGTTTGGGATTATTTAATGGGTGATGGCTCGCCTGAGTCTTCATTGCCGTTTTTGCATAACGCTTGGGTAAGCGGCAAGGGCGTTGCTGGGTATAAAGCGCACTGCGTCGCTGAGCGCGATGGCCAAGTGTTGGGCGCGATTGCGGTTTATAGCGCTAAAGCTCATAAAGCGATGGGCGCTCAAACCTTTGTACAAGCTGTGAAGTATTGGGGCTTGGGGGTTATCCCGCGCATCTATCCAATGTCACGGGTGGGCCGTTGTTACATGCGCCCGCCAGCAGCAAACGTCGACTATGTGGCGAACTTTGGTGTCGCCGCGGCGGCCCGTGGTCAAGGTGTTGGTACCGCTATGTTGGCTCACTTTCTGGAGCGCGCCAAGCAGCGCGGCAAGCAGTTTTTTGAGCTCGACGTATCCGTTGACAACCCGCGTGGCCAAGCCTTATATGAGCGCTTCGGTATGCAGGTGGTGGCGGATAATCATGATCCCTATTTCGAAAAGCGTGGCTTAACAGGTAGTCGCCGCATGCAAATGTCGGTTCCGGCAGCCCGCTAGTAGAGAGCTAGGCGGCGAGCGTTTGCCAAATAGGGTGTGCGCTCAAGCAGCTTGGGTCTTCCAGCATAAAGAAGTGGTTGCCGGCCACGGGTTCGGCGCTTATCTGAGGGTTGTGGCGTGCGGCGCGTTTGGCGGCCGGTGCTAAAAAATCGTAGCTGTCTTTGCCGTAAAACAACAAGCTTGGCACCTGGATGGAGTCGATAGCCTTCCACAGCCCTCTTGGCGCGTCGCCAAAAATGCTGGCTTCTATCCAAGGCGGGCAACGTAGCTGCTGTCCTCCCGCCGTATTCTCAACTAGGCAGTGAGTTAAGTAGCTATATACCGAATCGTCATGCCAGGTTTTGAGCATGCCGCGTTTGTAGAAATAGCGAAATGCAGTATCTATATCAGGCCACTCTGCCCCTCTGACCCGTGCTTGTTTAGACAGCGGACTTTGTTTGCCCAAGCCGGTTATGCTCAGCGCGCTCATGGCTTTGGCCATGGCGGGTGGAAACATCATGGCGTCAAACAGCACTAATGATTCGAACAAGTCTGGCTCGGAGGCCGCCGCAAGCAGCGTCAGCGCACCACCAAAACTGTGGCCGCAGCCAATCAACCGGCGTTGCTTCAGAAAGCCGTTTGTTTGCTGTGCTCTGATAACTTCGATAAGCCGTTTTGCGCTGCCGTTCCAGCCGACAAAGCTATGTTGTTTGGGATCGCCATTGTCACTGTCGCCGTGGCCTTGGGTGTCGTGTAGAAACAGCGCAAAGTTGGCCTGTAGTGGTGCTAGAAAACTTTCGTATAAGCGGCAGGCCATGCCGTTTCCATGAGTGAAATGCAGCACGGGTGCATTTGCCCCGGCGGCGCTCTCAATAAACTCCCCACGCAGTACTAAGCCGTTGTCGAGCTCATGTTGCCAAACCTTCCCGGCGGGCAATGGCGGGTGCTGGTATTGGTAGTCGGGGTTAAATTGCTGTTGGTGCGGAGTCGGTTTGGCCATGCCTGCATTCTAGAACGCGCTTATCGAAAAAGGGCTGCCGCTAGCGCCGCATGGTGGTCGGCGCAGGCACAAAAAAGCCCACTTGCTTGCGCGTAGTGGGCTTTTTGGCAGTGGCGAGGCCACTGTTTGTGCTTACGCCTTAGCTGGCAATGCGCCCGCTAGCGTTTTTCTCGCCGAACTGTTCGGTATTGGCAGGGCTAAGGCCCTTGCCGTAGGCACGGAAAAACGCGTTCATTAGAATTTGGCTGGTGTGGCGGCTTTCCTCTGGCGCACCTCGGCGTAGGGTCAGTACCGAGTTTTCGATAAGTGCCATGAGGGCGCGAGCTACATCTTCAGAATTTTCATCAAAAGCAAGCTGGCCACTAGCACGGCCGCGTTCGAATAAGCTGCTCAAGACCGCCATGGCGTTGTCTTGGAAGGCTTTGTTGGTTGTTTCAATGCGTCGAGTATCGGCACGGTTAGAAGGCTCCAGCCAGTAACCGGCAATACCGCGCATGACTAGGCGGTCGTGCAACATGGTGTCGACGCCGTCGGCCAATGAAGATAAAGCGTCGCTAACCTTAGGTTCGCCGGCGATAGCCGAGAACACATAACGATTAAAAATTTCGTGAACTTCTTTTAGGCAGGCAACATAGAGGTCGTCTTTGTTTTTAAAGTGCCAGTACATGGCGCCTTTGGAAAGGTCACTTTTCTTGGCAATTTGATCGACCGACACGCCGTCGTAGCCATATTTACCGAATAGCGCAAACGCTGAGTCAATAATGATTCTCAGAGTATCGCCTTGTTCTTTGGCAGGTTTTCTAGCCATGTCCGTTCACCGTGGGTCGTTGTCTTTATGTCGATAGGAGCCGTCGGTAATAAAATTACCAGTCGTATTGGGCTTTGCAAAGCTTTCTACGACGGTTTTTGTCCGAACGGTCAGTTCCCATATATGGGCGGTTAGTTACGGATTGTTAGCAAGCGCCTATACGTTCGGTCAAATTACACAATTTTAGCTAGTTTATGTACTTTGCCAAATCTTTTCTAGCTTCTAGGTGGCCAGTCTCGGCGGCCTTGCGAATCCACGTTTCGTAATCTTGGCGGGCTTTTCCGCTAAACCGATTAGCAAGAACCCAGGCAATAAGATAGGCGCTGTCGGCTTCGGCTAGTGTTTGCCAGCGCTGATGGTAAAACGCAAACGCGTCGAAATCGGGCCGTTGATCCGCGGCAATCGCGTAAGCGCGCGCAACCTCGGCGTTCTGGAAAACTTCGGTACCTTGCAAATAGGCTATGCCCAGCATGGCTTGAGCGCGGGCGTCGCTAAAGGTGTACGCGTCTTTAAACTGTCTTACGGCTAGTTTTTTGTCGCCACGGTGCCAAGCGGCGATGCCTTTTTCGTAATGGTCCGCGGCCCACTCGGGTTGGTGAAGATTAATGGTTTGTGCTTCGGTGGTTTGGCAGCCGGTTGCTGTTAGCAGTGTTAGTCCGGCGATCAGCGAGCCCAATAAAATTCGAATTGTCATTTAGAACCTCGATACCAACAGAGGATGGCAAAACCCGCTAACCCAACACCGATTTGTGGCGCATAAGGACTAACCCCGTAGCTGAACTGTAGCAAGCCGCCAAGCAGTAATGCACTAGAACCGATCAGCGTCCAGCGTTGTTGGCGTGCGGCTTTGGCTTGTTGTTGTCGCAGTTGTTCTTGGGCTTGCAGTTGTTGCGCTTGGCTGGCGGCGGGATCGAACTGCTCTAATGCTTGCGAAAGCTTCCAGAGTTTATCGGGTAGCTCGGGCAATTTGCTTTGCCATTTTTCCCATAACGCCTGTGGGCTAAAGCGCTCTTTGGCCCAGCGTTCCAAATAAGGTTTAGCAGTGTCCCAGAGGTTGAGATCTGGGTAGAGTTGGCGACCAAGGCCCTCGATGTTAAGCAGGGTTTTTTGCAGCAGCACTAATTGTGGCTGCACTTCCATTCTGAAGCGGCGGCCAATGCTGAACAGGCGCAGCAGTACCAGGCCGAAAGAAATTTCGCCGAGTGGTTTGTCGAAAAACGGTTCACAGACAGCGCGGGCGGCAGCCTCGAAGTCGTCAACTCGGGTGTCGGCTGGCACCCAGCCGGATTCAATATGTAACTCTGCCACCCGGCGATAGTCGCGATTGAAGAAGGCTAGTAGGTTCCAGGCGATATAGCGTTGGTCAGCGTCAGTAAGCGAGCCGATGATGCCGAAGTCCACCGCGATATATTGCGGGTTCTCGGGATCGCGAACATCAACGAAGATGTTGCCAGGGTGCATATCGGCATGGAAAAAGTTGTCGCGGAAAGTCTGCGTAAAGAAAATCTCTACGCCGCGTTCGGCCAGTACTTTAAAATTGGTGCCGGCGGCTTTTAGTGCCTCAATGTCACCAATTGGAATGCCGCTAATTTCTTCCAGCACCAGTACATTACTGCGGCAATAATCCCAGTAGACGGCCGGCACATACAGCAGCGGCGAGTTCTCAAAGTTGCGACGTAGGGTTGAGCCGTTAGCGGCCTCACGCATGAGGTCTAGCTCATCCAAAATAGTGCGTTCGTATTCAGCAACCACTTCGAGCGGACGTAGTCGGCTAGCGTCGTCGCTATATTTGGCGGCAATGCGCGCTAGCTCATAAAGCACGGCGACGTCCCGGCGGATGACGTCTTCAATTCCAGGGCGCAGCACTTTGACCACCACGTTTTCGCCGCTATGTAAGGTAGCGCGGTGCACTTGCGCGACCGAGGCAGAGGCCAGTGGTGTTACCTCAAAGTTAGCGAACAACTCGGCAACCGGTTGCCCAAGAGCCTGTTCAACTTGCTGCTGGGCAATGTCGCCGGCAAATGGCGGTACTTTGTCTTGGAGTTTGATTAACTCTTCGGCAATGTCATCCGGCAGCAAGTCGCGGCGTGTCGACAGGGCTTGGCCTAGCTTTACAAAAACGGGGCCTAGTTCTTCCAGCGCCATGCGAATGCGCTCGCCACGAGGGCGTTGCAGGATGCTACCGCGAGCTAGCCGATGGTGAGGCTGTAGCCGTCCTATCCAGCGGGCTTTGTGTAGACCTAGGGCAACCAAAACCTCGTCGAGGCCGTAGCGCATAAAAACACGATTTATGTGTAAAAGCCGGCGTGTTTGCTGAATGCCAATCATGTTGTTGCTATGGCCGTTTAGGCTTGGCTACGCTGCTTTTTTAGTTGGAACACGCGCGCTTCTAAGCGTGCGGTGTCGTCGCGTAGTTTTTCTACATCGTCACGAAAGGCGCCGATTTCTTGGGGCCATGCAAGGTCTTGGCTTTCGTCGCGTAAATATTCGCTGCCATCAGCGAAAAAACTTTTGGCGGCATGCTGTGCTAAACCAAATAAGCGCTTGCCAAGTTTTCCTATTTCATAGGCGGGCACGTCGCCCACTACTTTGGCCAGTTGGCCTTCCCAGTCTAAGGGCGCTTCTTGCAAGAGTTTTTGGAACTGCTGAGCAACGTCGGTGTTGCCTTCGATGCGTAAATCGCTGGCAATCATACTAACCGCGTCTGACTGCCCGGCGGCCATGCGCATTAGGTCGCCTACCCCTGCTTCAATGCGGGCATCAGGGCGATTATTTTGTGTTGCTGGCTGCGGCGGCAAGCTGACTTCTACGGCACCGTTGGCAATGTACATGCGCATACCAATGCCAGCGTTGCGGATGTCTAGCTGCAGGCTGCGGCCGTTGAGGCTAGCCAGTTTTTCGGCGGCTTCTGGGTGCTCTTGAACAACGCGGTTAACGGCGATTTCGACAGCGCCTAGTAACGGGTTGCCTTCAAGCCAGGCCGGGTTGGCAGTGCTGGTCATTAGAATTTATACCCGCGATGCAGGGCTACAATGCCGCCGGTTAGGTTGTAGTACTGCACGCGGCCAAAGTCGGCATCTTCGAGCATGCCTTTTAATGTTTCTTGGTCCGGGTGCATACGAATGCTTTCCGCTAAGTAGCGATAGCTGTCTTCGTCATTGGCGACAATGCGACCCATCAGCGGTAGCAACTTGAAGCTGTATTGATCATAGATCGGCGCAAGCCCTGGCACAGTCGGTTTCGAAAACTCTAATACCAATAAGCGTCCGCCGGGGCGGAGTACGCGATTGATTTCGCGTAAGGCTTTGTCTTTGTCGGTCACGTTGCGCAGGCCAAAAGCAATAGTGACGATGTCGAAGGTATTGTCTTCGAAGGGTATTTCCTGGGCGTCGATTTGCATAAATTCGACGTTGCCGACAATGCCTTTGTTGCGCAGGCGTTGCTTACCTTGGGTAAGCATTTCGTTGTTGATATCTGACATCACCACGCGACCTTGGTCTTTAACCAAGCGCGACATGGCGATACTCAAGTCGCCGGTACCGGCAGCTAGGTCTAGCGCTTGCTCGCCCGGACGCGGTGCCGCGAGGTCAATGGTGTATTGCTTCCAGATGCGGTGAATGCCCATCGACATTAAGTCGTTCATAACGTCGTACTTGCCGGCAACCGAGTCAAAGACTTCGCGCACGCGGTCAGCTTTTTCGTTTACGGGGACTTGGCTAAAGCCAAAATGGGTTGTGTCGTTAGGCGTCTGAGTCATAGCGCGTTTTCGTTTTTGAGCTGGTTGCTATAGAGCCAATAGTGGCTCTGAATGTTGCGCGCATCATACACCAGCAAGGCTCTTGCTGGCGTCTGTCGCTGGCGCTTGCTGCAGAAGCTGGCGCTGATCTTTGTTTAACCGCCGTTGGTCGGAAGTGCTGTCATTACGGCAATTATCTCGATAAGGTAAACGGTAGTTCAGTTAGTTTTCTCGTTGTTTGTTTGGGTCCTCGTCCTATGAATTTGTCTTTAGCCTCTGCGCGCGGCTTATTGTTGCTGGCTACGGCGTTGCTTGTTGCCTGTGTCGATCCATCTAACGAAGTGATCAGCGGCGGTGGCACTCCAGACATTACGCAGTGTGGCGTGTTGGCCGGCGCGGGCGACGCGCGAGATCCGGAAAATGGCTATGTGCCAGCACCCGCAAGACGTTTTGGTGAGGATGGCCGCGAGCATCCTGATGTGTTCTTTTTGGCTTGGGCGAAGTTAGATGAACGCCTGAAACTAAGCTTTCCAGCGCGCGGCTACGACGGAGACGGTTTTGAAGACAAGCTGTATGTCACCAGAGAAGAGCCCGGCGGCGGCGTCAGCACTTGGCAACTACTGCCGCTGCTGGATGAATCTTGCGAAGACGAAGAACAAATTCGTATTCATAGCTTTGACGTTGGCCCAGATGGCAACACCTTGTATTTGTCTATGCGCCGAGATGACGATACTCATCTGGGTATCTATGAATTCAATATTAAGGCCTTCACGTTTGAAAAAATTAGTCCGGATGAGCCGCATCACTTCTTAAACCCGACCTATGTTGGAGACGAGAACGGCCACCCGCAGCTATTTGTGGCCAAAACCGTCAGTGACAAAGAGATCCCCAATAATTATTACAAGTCGGCGACTCTTGTTGATGAATACGATCGTGCCGCTACGCCGTTAATTCATAAGCTGGATACGGTTACTGGCGACCTCTTCCGGGTGGGCCTTAATAACTCGCATCAGCTAGAGCCGGTATTGCATACCCGCCCAGACGGACAGCGTTTAGTGGTGTTTACGCAATGGGAACACCAAGACAGCACTAACCGTTTTGCCTTGTGGAAAATGCAGTCAGACGGCTCCGATAACTTCACCTTCTTTGGGCAAGAATCTAGCACTGACAAAGGCAGCGCCGATTTATACGGCGCCCGTGAAATTAAAAGCGGGCCTTATCAGGGCCATATGCTGATGGGCGAAGGCGCGCGCGGCAGCTTTGTCTCTGAAGGCAATGTAATCATGACTGAGCGCGTTGATCTTGATCTGCGCTCAGACAAAATCTATCTACAAAGAATGCAAAGCGCTGGTGACGGTGGCGACAGCGGTATTGCTCGCAATCCTGAGCACTTTAATGACGAGAGCTTTATTTACAGTTATCGCGCCAACCAAAACCATACCTATGATCTTTGCATTAAAGATTACCCGGTGGATGGCGAAGCTGCGGATATGGATGACCCCGGCAAATGTATTGCCGACAGCCCGTTTTTGCATTTAGTACAGGCGCGCAGCTATTTGCCTCCTGCCCATGCGGCCACGCCGGTGTACGACGGTGCGGTTGGCGACAGCCGTAGCTCATTTAGCAATAATGGCTTGGCAGGCAACGCCGGCTTTTTAACGCAAAAAATGAATAGCTCTGACAACGGCGTTCAGCAACAGCTTGATGGTGTTGCCGCTGACCAGTTAGGGCTGCGTTTTATCATCCCCTCGCATACTTTTCCGGGGCAGTCAGTCACCGTGGCTGGGGGCGACGGCGCTCGTGAGCTCAGTGTGCCAGCCAGTGACTATCTACCGATGCAGGAAGATGGTTCGTTTGGCGCTGTGTTGCGCCCCGGCTTATACGCTTGGCAGGTCGCCAAGAAGTTTGATCGCGGCGATGACGGCTTGGCAGAAGACAATATTTGGATACCGGTACGGGTTGAGCGGCAGGAAATTAACTTTGTTGCCAACCGCGTAAACGCCTGTAATCAATGCCACCAAGAGCGTGACCAAGCCAATATCGAGTTCTATGAAAACTTTGACTCGATTGCCACGCGAGCAATGAAAAACGGCAGTTTGCGCGACCCACAAACCGGCGCGCAGATGCCCGATATCACCGCCGATGCAGATTATGCCTACGATAGTGTGCCGGACTTTCACCGCCAGATTGTGCCGTTGCTAGAGAAGCCACCGCAAAACGCGGCGGGTTTAGGCGGCGAGTCCTGTGTTGATTGTCACCATGCCCGTGACGCTCTTAATCTGAGTAACCGTTCTGGCCCGAGCGCTTTAAATAGCACCTACCTACGAATGTTAAAAGGCGCGCGCCTATTGGCCGAAGGTCGTGACGATGAAGGCGAGCCGCAAGACAGCGTGCAGCCGTTTAGTTATCAATCTATTAACCCCATGGGCATGGACAATAACTACCACCCGGCGCCGCTATTGTGGAGTTTGTTGTTAGACGACGATTTAAGCGTGGCGCCTGCCGAGGGTTATGCCGATGGCAATCGCAACTTGGATCGTGATGGCGATTATGGCGCCCGCTACAGTGTTGCCGTGAATGAGGCAATTGCCGCGATTAATGCGGAATATGACCACAGCCAGCATTGGTCTACAGAAGATACCCAGGCCTTTATCAACTTTTCTGCCACGCAGTTTCCGGTTGGCTTATCTGACCGCATTGAGTTTGAAGGCGCGGGCAGTGCGGCCACAGCGGCGGCGCAAAAGGCTTTCCAAGTTATCGTTAACAACTGCTACAGCTGTCACCATGACTTGGCCGAAGGTGGCGTTGATAAACCGCTAGCTGAGGGCGGCGCTCGCCCTAAAAGCAAGCGCTTTAATAGCGAGTTTGGTCTGCGCGACGGCCAGCTGCGTTTGGTTGAACGTAGCCATAAAGCGCGCGAGTCAGACCTTGGCTTCTCGCAATATTTAGAGCAAAGCAATTTGGAGAATGCCCTGCAGCGCACCATGACGTCGGCTTTGTATCGTATAGATTTTGATAACCCAAGCGACTCTGAACTGCTGACCTACCCCAGCAACGATAATCTGAATGCAAACATCCAGCACCCGCAGGTGCTTAGCCCTGGCTCGAGTGACTACAACATTCTGTTAGATTGGATTCTGGGCGAGGTGAAGGAAAACCAAGCGCCGCAGCTCGACCAAGGGGCCGACATCACGCTCCGCTTTAGCGAATATGACGACCCGGCCTATCGCGGTGATTTTCAGTGGTCGGACCCCGATGGTGACCTTGCCCAGCTATTGATTGAAAAAGTCGCCAGCAGTGAACATATCCCACAGGACAGCTTTGTCAGCTTGGTATACAACCCCGCTGCCAACTTCAACAGCTGTTCTGAAGCCGATCAATACAGTGCCGATGCTGAATGCCCGCCGCCCACAAGCTTTACTGAAGCAAAGGCTAAAACCTATGCAATTTTGGGTGATCGCGGCACGCACACGGTCAATCTAACGGTAACGGACGGCCATAAGCGCAGTAGCTACCCGGTCAATATTGAAATTAGCAAAGGCGACTATGACGTGCCGGCGCCGCAATCTAGCTTGCCGAATGCTTATGCGTATTTCACCGAGCGCGATACCGGCTTGCTGAAAAAAATCGAATCCGACGGCAGTGAAACCACCATTAGCGAAACCCCGTTAGAAGGCTATAACGAAAACTGGAGCACGGTGTATCGGCGGCCGCCGAGCTTCAGTACCGGCGGTGTCGGCTGGCTTTATTTTATGGAGCAAACGGCGCAAAAGATTCACGTTGTGAACGAAGACACGGCTGAAGTTATGTTTGTTATCGACATAGACCATGCGCCGAACCGTGAGAGCGACAAACATAAACAAACCACCTACCTGTTGTGGTGGCGTCCTGACGACAGCTTGTTGGGTGGTGGTGAGCTGCAAGCCTTGCAAGAGAGCAAACACGGCAGTAACCGCAACGGCATTTATTACGTTGGTTTAGGCAATGGTGGTCAACTCAACCAAACCGTAGTGCCGCAGTACCGCAGCAAGCTGGAAGACGGTCAAGACAGTCTGAGTGTTTATGTCTGGCGCAAAGCGACCTTTATGACCAAACTGGTGCAGGGCGGCGTAGACCGCTTTAATGTACTGAACTTGGTGACCGGTAAAGCCAAGGGTTTAACTGACTTTAGTTTCCCTGAGAAAACGGTCAATGGTATTACTTACCCGGCTCGTGATTACTTCAATGTGCGCGCCGTAGTGACCTCTGGCGACGGTGCCTTCTATGGCTTTAACCAAGACGCACAAGCGCTACCCGAAATGTTCCAATTTGATCCGCTTGAGCAAATTCAGCGGCCGGTGGTGTTGCCTGAATGGCTGGCGAGTTACATGGTCAAGCAGCAGAGCTTGGCAACGCCATTCCTAGTGATTGAGCCGCGGAGCTAAGCGATGCGCCTAACCTTAATGTGCTTGTTGCTGGCGCTACCCTTGTCGGCCGCGGCCGAAAGTTCGCCGTATTATTATCAAGGCCCTTGGGTGGCGTTAAAGCTTACCAGCGTCGAGTCGTCGGTAGATGGCGGCGCGGTCGAGCTGGCTTGGCAGCGAGACAACGGCAACTTTTGGCGTGTTTCATTCAATACCCTCAGTTTGGATCGGCAAACAGAAGCCGGTGAAAACTTACTGGTCACCGAGGACGTGTCGGTGCAAAGCATTGCCCTGTTACACGACTGGCTGCCGTTTGGGCGCTATTTCCGCCTTAGCTTGGGCGTGGCGTTGAATGCCTTTTCCAGTAACGACTTCGACGCCGACCTGGAGCCAGATGGCCAGTACACCATTAACGGCAACCTCTACAGCGGCGATCAGATTGGTGATGTAGAAGGCAGCTTTAGCATCGGCAACCTAACGCCGTTTGTTGGCGTTGGCCTGCTATGGCCGGTGGGGCTCAACGGTTTTGTTAGTTTAGATATCGGTAATATTGTGGTGACTGACGGCGACGTAAGCTTGCGCGCTACCGACCCCGCCTTTGCCCAAGTGCAAACCGATTTAGATGCCGCGGCCGCCCACCTAGAAGATCAGGCGGGCGACTTTTTAACAACGTTCTCGTTAGGCTTTGGTGCCTACTTTTGGTAGCCCGCTAAAGAATGTACTGGCTTAGGTCTTCGTCATCGACCAATTCATTAAGGTGGTCGTTAACGTAGGCGGCGGTCACATTGACTTTCTCGCCCTGCTTGTCACAAGCCTCGAAAGAAATCGTTTCCAGTAAACGCTCCATCACCGTGTGCAGGCGGCGGGCGCCGATGTTTTCGTTCTTTTCGTTAACCTGCCAAGCGACTTCGGCAATGCGCTGAATACCATCTTCGGCAAAGCTCAGCTCAACACCTTCGGTTTGCATCAGCGCTTGATATTGGCGTGTTAGCGCGGCGTCGGGCTCGGCCAGAATACGAACGAAGTCTTCGGCTTTTAGCGCGCTGAGTTCAACCCGAATCGGCAAGCGCCCTTGCAGTTCTGGAATCAGGTCGGATGGTTTTGCCATCTGGAAGGCGCCACTGGCCACAAACAGAATATGGTCAGTTTTTACCATGCCGTGTTTGGTGGTGATGGTACTGCCTTCAACCAGCGGCAATAAATCGCGCTGCACGCCTTCGCGAGACACATCGGCCCCGGCGGCTTCGCCACGGCGGCAGACTTTGTCGATCTCGTCTAAGAACACAATGCCGTTTTGCTCAACGTTATCGAGCGCAACCTGCTTCAGGTCTTCGTTATTCACCATCTTGGCCGCTTCCTCTTCCGCCAACACATTAAAGGCATCTTTGATTTTCATCTTGCGGCGCTTGCTACGGCCGCTGCCCATTTTTTGGAACATGCCTTGCAGCTGCTCGGTCATTTCTTCCATGCCCGGCGGGCCCATGATTTCTAGGCCAACCGGATTTTGCGAAACCTCGATTTCAATCTCGCGATCGTCGAGCTCGCCTTCGCGTAGTTTTTTACGCAGTTTTTGGCGGGTATTTTGGTAGCTGTCGTCAGTCTCGGTATTGCCGGTGGGTGACGGCAGTAATGCGTCTAATACACGCTCTTCGGCGGCCTCTTCGGCGCGGAACTTCACCTTCTCCATCGCCGTTTCACGCGCTTGTTTCACTGCGATATCGGTTAGGTCTTTAATAATCGAATCGACTTCGCGGCCAACGTAACCGACTTCGGTGAACTTGGTGGCTTCGATCTTAATAAACGGCGCATTCGCTAGCTTGGCAAGGCGACGCGCAATCTCGGTTTTGCCAACGCCGGTGGGGCCAATCATCAGAATGTTTTTCGGTGTGATTTCGCCACGTAGCGGCTCGTCCACCTGCATACGGCGCCAGCGATTACGCAGCGCAATAGCCACGGCGCGCTTGGCACCGTCTTGGCCAATAATATGTTTGTCTAGTTCGGCCACGATTTCGCGTGGCGTCATGGGGGTGCTGTTATCAAGTTGCTCTGTCATTTGAGTCTCGTGATGGCCACGAAATCCACTAAAAACACGAAAAGACTATTTCGTGGATTTCGCGGGTTTCGTGGCTACAAATTGGTTTGGGGTTATTCGCTGTCTAATTCTTCAATCGTTAGGTTGCGATTGGTATAGATGCAGATGTCGCCGGCAATATTGAGAGATCGCTCAACAATATCGCGGGCACTTAAATCGGTGTTTTGAACTAAGGCCAAAGCGGCAGAGCGGGCAAAGTCGCCGCCGGAGCCAATCGCCATTAGGCCTTCTTCGGTGGGTTCAACCACGTCGCCGTTGCCGGTGATGGTAAAGCTGTGATTTTTGTCAGCCACCAGTAGTAAGGCTTCTAAGCGGCGCAACATGCGATCGGTGCGCCAATCTTTAGCAAGATCGACCGCCGCACGTAGCAGGTTGCCGCCGTGCAGTTCGAGTTTGCCTTCAAAACGTTCCAGCAAGGTGAAAGCGTCAGCGGTGCCGCCAGCAAAACCCGCAATGACTTTGCCGTTATAAAGCGTGCGTACTTTGCGGGCGTTGCCCTTCATTACGCTATTGCCAAGTGTGACTTGGCCATCGCCGCCAATCACAACTTTTCCTCCTCGGCGTACCGAGAGGATGGTGGTGCCGCACATCTGTTGCATGGCGGATTCCTTTTGTTTGTTAGATGGCTTAAGAAATAGGGGCTGCGCCGCTAAATTCAAGCGATTTCTAGATTAGTTTGGCTTGCGAAAGCGCAGCGTCATGCGGTCGGACTCGCCAATGGCCTGATATTTTTCGCGATCTATATCGCCAAGTCGGTAAGACGGCGGCAGTGTCCACACCCCTTTGGGGTGGTCTTTGCTGTCGAGAGGATTGGCGTTGATTTCAGATTTGGCGTCGAGTACAAAGCCCGCTTGCGTGGCCATTTCGATTACCAGCGTTTCATCCATATAGCCAATTTTGCGTGATTCGGCGGCGCTAGTGCCGGGGGTTGCCCGGTGTTGAACTACGCCCATCACGCCGCCGGGTTTTAGCGCTGCAAATGCGGCTTGGTAGACCTGCGGCAAGGAAAACTCGCGTAACCAGTTGTGGTTGCTGCGGAAGGTCAGAATCGCGTCAACGGTGGCAGCTGGTGCGAGCGTGACCTCTTCAGGCGGTGCGAATGGCACCACGCGAACGCGATCAAACACCTCGGGGTATTCGGCAAAATGCGCACGCAGCTTGGCTTCTACTTGGCCACGAAAAGCCGGTGGTTTGTTGGGGTTAAAACTGGCTACGGTGAGTTGGCCTTGTTCGCGCAAG
Source organism: Gammaproteobacteria bacterium (assembly GCA_030425645.1). Classification (GTDB taxonomy): domain Bacteria; phylum Pseudomonadota; class Gammaproteobacteria; order JAPPPA01; family JAPPPA01; genus JAPPPA01. The sequence continues at coordinate 123,840 of JAUHZK010000001.1, forward strand.
TACGGCGCCAGAATATCTGTATACCAGCCACCGCCGGGCCAAAGTTCGACCACGTGCATGTCGTTGCTGATGCCGAAAAAAGCCAACGTTTCTGCCGGGTGGCGATGGCTATCGCGGGCTTGTTTGACCTCGCTACGGTGCGAGGCTGCTAGGTGTTTGGCTACCGCGTCGGCGATACCGCTTTCTGCGTTCCTCTGGTTGTTGCAGGCGCTAAGCAAGCCGACAAACATTAGGCTGAAAATAACGGCGCGGATCATGAGCGGACTCCTAGGACTTATTTTTGCCTGCTTTGGTTTGGGCGCGGGGATGGGCTTGGTCGTAAACCTTGGCGAGGTGTTGATAATCCAAATGTGTATATATCTGAGTAGTTGAGATATCCGCATGGCCTAACAGTTCCTGCACAGCGCGAAGGTCGCCGCTAGATTGCAGCATATGGCTGGCAAAACTGTGACGCAGCAAGTGTGGGTGCACCGGTTTATTCACACCGCTGAGTTTGGCCCAGTGATTAAGGCGGGCTTGGATGCTGCGCACGCTTAGCGCCTGGCCGCGTTGGCTGACAAAGAGCGCGCGGCTGTCGCTGCTAGCAATTTGCGGGCGCAGCTTTAGCCAGTTTTGGATGGCTTCTGCCGCCAGTCGGCCAACCGGCACGCGGCGCTGTTTATTGCCTTTACCGTGACGAATGGTGACGGTACGCTCGCCGGGGTCGTAGTCATAACGTTCTAGTTGCGCCAGCTCACTAAGGCGCAGGCCGGAAGAATAAAACAACTCCATAATGGCGCTGTCACGCCGTACTAACGGGTTGTTGGTGTCTAGGCTTTGCAGCGGCGCTTCTGCCAGTTGCCCAACCTCTTCTATTTCCAACACCTGTGGCAATTTTTGTTCGCGTTTTGGGGCTTTAATACCGGCGCTGGGGTCGTGGTCGGCTAAATGATGTTTTTGCAGCCAGCGATAAAAGCCGCGAATAGATGACAGCAAACGATGTAAGCTGGAGGCGCCTAAGCCGTCTTGGCGACGGGCGGCGATGAGTTCACGAATATGATGGCTTTGTAGCTGTTGCCAATGTTTTAAACCTTGCTCAGTCAGCAAGGCTTGTAAGTGACCAAGGTCGCGTTGGTAATTGCTAACCGTATGCGGCGACATGCGCCGTTCAGCCAGCAAGTGTTGCAGGTAATCGGCCAGCTGGTTGGCGGCAGATCCCTTAGCCATGTTTATTCCTGCGGGTATTTGCTGCCGAGAATGCCGCCTAGAACCGCACCAAATCGTTCCAGCAGGCCGGTTCCGGGGCGGTCGGTAAAGCGCATTTCGTCTTTGCTGCCCAGCGCTAGCAGACCCAAGAACTGTTTTTTGTAATGTAGGCTAAGGACGCAGGCTGAGGCGACTTCTTCAATATGCTGGCCAAAGCAGCTTAGTACCACGGGTTTGTTGAGGCGTCCCATTAGCGTGTTGGGTTGTTGCCGTAACTCGTGCAGCTCGGTTGGAATTTGGTCGCCAAGGCTGCCGGCGCTGTGCCAAGCGTAAAAGTCGACACTGAAATCCTGAGTCATGGCGCGCTCTAGTTCTTGGAACAGTTGGCGCTCAGTGTTGCACTCGGCCAAGTTAACCAGCAATTTGTGTAGGCGCTGAGTAACGGCTTCATTGTTATGTAAGACATCGAGTGTTTCTTGGCGCTCAAGCTCTAGTTCGGCAATGCGGTCGCGTAGTGCAGTCAATTGCCGTGCTTGCAGCGAAATGCTGGTGCCGTGATTGCTACCTAGCTCTAGCTGTCGTAATAGCTCTGGGTTCTCGGTAAAAAACGCCGGGTTAGCCAGCAGCCATTCCGCTACCTGCTGCGGTTCAAAATCGTTAGTCGCGGTTTCTTCCGTGGCTTCGCCGTTGGCATCCAAAATTTCAGCGGTGTTAGTCATCTTCTTATTCGCTATGCCGATGGCGGCTATAAATCAATTTCTGCATGGTAGACGGTTTCTGCCGGCCCCGTCATCCATAAGTCTTCACCCTCGCGCCAGCGGATAAATAAGCTGCCGCCGGGGAGTTGGATTTCGGCCTCGTCACCTAAGGTTTCCCATAGGTGATTAACGGCCATGGCCGCACAAGCGCCAGTGCCGCAGGCCTGGGTTTCGCCGGCGCCGCGCTCAAATACGCGCAGTTTGGCAACACTAGGGCTGACGACTTCAACAAAGCCAACGTTGACCCGGTTGGGAAAACTGGGGTGTTGTTCTAGTAGCGGGCCTAAGCGTTCTACCGGGGCGTCATCAACACTGTCGACCGGCAATACGATATGCGGATTGCCCATCGACACAGCGCCAAATTCAATATTGCCTAAGCCGTCAGCCACGCTATAACGAGGTGCTTGGTGCTCGCTGCTAAATGGCAGGCTCGCCGGATCAAAATTTGGCTGACCCATATTAACGCTGACTAAGCCATTGTCTTGATGCTGTAGCAGCAGCGGCCCGCCAGCGGTAATGACGCGTAATTCGTCTTTATCGCTTAAGCCTTGTTCGCGCACAAAACGGGCAAAACAGCGCGCACCGTTGCCGCAGTTTTCTACTTCGGAGCCATCGGCGTTATAAATGCGGTAGCGGAAGTCATAGTCAGCATCGCCGGCTTCCACTAACAACAGTTGGTCAAAGCCAACGCCACGGTGGCGGTCGCCGAGTTGCTGTAACTGCTGTGGTGACAGCGAAACTTGCTGGTTAATCGCGTCGATCACCATAAAGTCGTTGCCAAGCCCATGCATTTTGGAAAAGCGTAAAGTCATAGCGTGAGTTTAGCAGCTCAAAGCGCCGTGCCAGTGGATTCTTGTCGCGTTCCAACGCACAATCGCGGCATGAAATATAAAGACTTAAGAGATTTCATCGCCCTGCTGGAAAAGCGCGGCGATTTAAAGCGCATTAAAGCGCCGGTAAAAGCCAATTTGGAAATGACCGAAATCTGTGACCGTTTGCTGCGCGCAGGTGGTCCGGCGGTGATTTTTGAGAATCCCATTGATGATAACGGTCAGCCCTATCAGTATCCGGTGCTAGCCAATTTGTTTGGTACCACCGAACGCGTGGCTTTGGGTATGGGCGAAGAAAGCCTAGCCGGCTTGCGCGAGGTAGGTCATACCCTAGCGTTTCTGAAAGAGCCTGAGCCGCCAAAGGGCATGAAAGAGGCTTGGCAGTCGCTGCCGATATTTAAGAAGGCCTTGGATATGGCGCCAGACGTTGTTGGTAGTGCGCCCTGCCAAGTGCATGAGTGGTCTGGCGATGAGGTTGATCTGTCGCGTATTCCAGTCCAAACCTGCTGGCCCGGTGACGCCGCGCCGCTAATTACTTGGGGTTTGGTGGTGACCAAGGGGCCGCATAAAAAGCGCCAGAACTTGGGTATTTACCGTCAGCAAGTGATCGGCAAGAACAAAGTTATTATGCGCTGGCTGTCGCATCGCGGCGGCGCATTGGATTTTCTGGAATGGCAAAAAGCCCATCCGGGTGAGCCGTTCCCGGTATCGGTGGCGTTGGGCGCTGACCCGGCGACCATTTTGGGCGCGGTAACACCGGTGCCGGACACGCTCTCTGAATACGCCTTTGCCGGTTTGTTACGCGGTAGCAAAACCGAAGTGGTGAAATGCCGCGGCAATGACCTGCAAGTGCCGGCCTCGGCCGAGTTTGTTTTGGAAGGCCATATTTATCCGGACGAGATGGCCGACGAAGGCCCGTTTGGTGACCATACGGGTTATTACAACGAGGTAGACCAGTTCCCGGTCTTTACCGTTGAACGCGTGACTTTCCGTGAAGATCCGATTTATCACAGCACCTACACCGGCCGCCCGCCGGATGAGCCGGCTATTTTGGGTGTGGCCCTGAATGAAGTGTTTGTGCCGCTGATCCAAAAGCAATTTCCAGAAATTGTGGATTTCTATCTGCCGCCCGAAGGCTGTTCTTACCGTGTCGCCGTGGTCAGTATGAAGAAGCAATACCCCGGCCACGCTAAGCGCGTGATGCTGGGCGTGTGGTCATTCCTGCGCCAGTTTATGTACACCAAATTTGTGATTGTGGTCGACGACGACGTTGATGCGCGTAACTGGGAAGATGTGATCTGGGCGATGACCACCAGAATGGACCCTGCTCGTGATACCACGCTAATCGAAAATACGCCGATTGATTATCTCGACTTCGCCTCCCCTGTTTCCGGCCTAGGATCAAAAATGGGGATGGACGCGACCAACAAATGGCAAGGTGAAACCACCCGTGAATGGGGCGAGCCTATTGTGATGGACGAAGCTGTGAAAAGCCGCGTTGATGAAATGTGGTCTGAACTCGGGTTGGACTAATGCCCTACGTCAATATCAAAGTCACCAACGAAGGCGTGACGAAAGAGCAGAAGCAAGCGCTGATTAAAGGCGCAACGCAGCTGCTAGTGGATGTGCTGGGTAAAAACCCTAAAACCACAGTTGTTGTAATCGACGAGGTTGAGACGGATAACTGGGGTGTTGGTGGAGAGCAAGTAACTGAGTTGCGCAAGAAATGAGCGAAGATCAAAACACGAATGCGTATCTAGCAGAACATCATGGCTCGCCTCACTTTCTGTGGACGATTAGAGCGTCACTCAACTGGCTTCGCAGCAATCGGCAACACTTGTGGTTAAAGACACGGTGGCCTTTTCTACTAATGGTTGCTGTTGGTTTGTCAGAGCTTTTTTTCGTTGGTGTGGAGTCCCGGCTGGTAAGTATCGTGATAAGCGTTGTAGTGGCGCTGTTTACTGCTCTATTAGCCGTTTCGACTCACAGGTTGGTCTTGCTTGGTGCTGATAAGGTGCCGGATGGTGGTGTTATCTCGCTGTCCTGGCGAGAGGTAAAGTTCGTGTTATACGAATGGTTGATGTACTTAGTGTTGTTACTGCCCGTCATAGTGATTTCGCCGATTGGAATGGCTATCGGAGGGCCAGATGCCTTCGACCCCTTTGTCTATAGCGCCGTATACGCTCTTGTTGCTGCCCTATTATTCTTTCGTTTGTCGTTCATGTTTCCAGCTATTGCGATTGATGAGTCGACTAATGTAAGTATTGCCTGGTACGACTCTAAAGGGTGGCTGGTCTCATACGGTTTGGGATGCACCCTAGCTTGGTTGGCTGTTTTCTTGCCCGTTGGAATATTAGTTTTTTTGATGAGCTTTGTTCTGCCTAAGGGCGAGTTACATTTATGGGCGTTAAATGGCTTATTTACAGTCGTCACCGCGGTTGCCGTTTGGGCAACCGTTATTCCGCTTTCTTTAGCGTACGGCAGGGCCACGGGAAAGGATCAGTTAAGCGCCTCGGCCAGCGATGAGTAGCTGAGCGTCGTTTTAAATTCGGTCCAAACCCGGTCGCTATTTAATCGCTTGGATTCGTTCATAAATGACAACATCCCCGGCGTAAGCTGTTGTTCAGCTTCGGCGCGTGGGAGTTGTGGTGGCCTTGCAATATCAAAGGCATCAGCAATCTGATTGAAGTAGTCGGTCATGGTGCTGGGGTGGCCGTCGCTGCAGTTATAGGCGCGCCATTCGCCAGCTTTTACTGGGGCTTGATTCATGGCGGTGACGCAGATGTTGGCAAGATCGTCTTGGTGGATGCGGTTGGTGTAAGGCGACTCGGCTTCTTTTAATACCGGCAGGCCTTTTTTGAGTCTCGCCAGTGGCCAGCGGCCGGGGCCATAAATGCCGGGCACGCGTAGAACGACCAGCTCAAAACCATGCTCTTTTGCGGCTATTTGTAGGCATTGCTCGGCGTTCTGTCGTCTTTTTCCTCTATCTGTTCCGGGTTTGAGAGGTTCTTCTTCGTCGATCCAACGGCCTTGGCAGTCACCGTAGACTGCAGTGGTGCTGATATATACGAAGCGTTTGATATCGCTGTTACTTAACGCCTGACAAAACCGGTTGATGCGCTCATCAGTGACGCCATGCTTTTGTGGTGGCGCAAACCAATAGATTTGGCCAGATGGGTTAGCGGCGAGCCAGTCGATGATCGGCTTTTGATCTTGGTCTAGGTCTACCTTGAGCGTTGCTGCCTCGCTATCGGCGGCTGTGCGGCATACAGCCGTGATGTGCTGCCCTTGCTGGGTATAATGCGAAGCTACTCGGCGGCCTATGTCACCAAAACCTACTATCAAGATATTGCGAATGTCAGTCACCGTTAAATTGGCTCCATCTGGCCATCAAATTCAGCTTGAAGAAAATGAAAGCATACTGGATGCGGCGCTGCGGCAAGGCGTGATGTTGCCTTATTCCTGTCGTGGCGGTTCCTGCGGCGCCTGTGAAGGGCGCGTTTTATGTGGCGCCGTGGACTACCCCAATGGCAAGCCGGAGGCGATTACCGCCGAGCAAGCCGCAGCCGGCGTGGCCTTGTTATGTCAGGCGCGCGCCAAGGTTGATTGCACAGTGCAGGTGTGTGAGTTGGGTGGCGAAGAAGCGGTGCCGCCACGGGTGTTGCCTGCCCGGCTGATGAAAAAAACACGCTTAGCGCATGATGTGATGCAGTTGGATTTGCAGCTGCCACCAAATCAGCGCCTACAGTTCCGAGCCGGACAATATATTGATTTGCTGTTGCCGGGTGGCAAGCGCCGTAGTTTTTCCTTAGCCAATCCGCCAGAGCATGATGACGCCTTGCAGCTGCATGTTCGCGAGGTTCCCGAGGGCTATTTCAGTGGCCAGCTAGAAGGCCTGCGGGAAAAGTCGGTGCTACGCCTTGAAGGCCCGCATGGTCAGTTCTGGTTACGCAGCGAGCATCAGCGGCCAGCCGTGTTTATTGCCGGCGGCACCGGCTATGCGCCGTTACGAGCGATGTTAATGCAGGCCTTTGATGCCGGTTATGAGCCGCCAATTCATCTGTTTTGGGGTGTGCGTAGCGAGCAGGATCTATATAGCAAAGAAGCCGAAATTTGGGCTGCGCAGCACAAGGGGTTTAGTTTTACACCAGTACTGTCAGAGCCTGATAGTGACTGGCAAGGGCGAAGCGGCTGGGTGCACAAAACCGTACTGGACAGTTACCCAGCGTTGCAGGGATTTGATGTGTATATGGCTGGGCCGCCGCCGATGATTGAGGCGGCCAAGTCAGAATTCCTAGCCGCAGGTTTGCCGCAAGATCAGCTGTTTTTTGATTCGTTTGAATATGCGGCGGCCGGCGTGACCGGCAGCTCTAGCTGATCGTCAGCGATGGCGGCGTTATCGCTGTCGTCGCTTTCTTGTTCGCTGCCAATGCACTCTGGGCCGGCAACGTCTGGTTGTGAAAAACGTTCAGTTGCTTCTTCTTCGGCTTGCGCGGCAGATGGTGCCTTCGGCAGTAGCGGTGTAACAGTATTGCCGCCCATCGACGCCGCAGCGCGCCAAGCATTGGCGGCGGCAGCGCTATTGCCCTGACTTTCTTCTAGCGCGGCTAGCTCGCGCCAAGCTGATTCTGATGGCGTTGTAGTGGTGAGGTGATTTAACCAGCTACGGGCGCGTCCCCAGAGCTGATAGCGAATGCAAACGCGGGCCGCAGTCAGTAATAAGGCTGGCTGATCACCATATTTCTTTAACCACAGCTCGATGGTTTTTAAGGCTTGTTTTTGGCTTAGATCGAGCCAGCCATAGAGTGCTACGGCATCTTCATGCCAGGTCTTTTTAACGACTGGCTCAATTAAGCCAGCCGCGATTTGGTCTTCTCCGGCGGCGTGATGAGCTTTGGCGAAATGGATCAGGCGGTCAGCGTCTTCACGTTCTGCGCGGCTGGTTTTCTTCCATAGTGCTTGAATATGTTCGGCAGCGATTTCACGCCGTCCTTCCAATGCCGTTTGGGTGATTTGTTGTAGGCGCTGAATCCATAATTTTTGGCGTAGCTCTAGCATGCTTTGTTTGCCAAGCGCGTGATGCTGTTCGAGATCGGCTAATAGTTGCTCAAGCTCTTGCCATTCATTGAGTTGGATATGCGTCTGTGCAAGCAGCTTCAACACATAGGGGTGTTTGGGGTTCTTCTCGCGCAGCCGCCTAAGGGTGGCGAGCGCGTGCACCAGTTGTTTTTCATCTAGCTGCAGTTCGGCTTTCGCTAGGCCAATGGCAATTTCTGCCTGCGGGTTGGCTTGGTAAGCCTTAGCCAGCCACGCGTCACGGCTTTCGGTGTCATGCGCGCGTTGGGCGGCGCGGGCGGCGCTGAGGTAGTGCACAATTGCTAGTTGGCTGTCGTGTGCGTGCCGTGACAAGTTCTTTTGCGCCTGTGTCCAATTGCCTTCCGCTAACTGCAATAAGCCTTGTTGTAGCTCGTTGGCGGCGCGGCTGCGTAAGCGTTTGCGGTTGTAGTCGCGGGTTGCTTTTGGGATGCGGATGGCGCCAATAACCGTGCGCACGGCTATATAAAGCAGGGCAAAGCTCGCGCCTAAAGCAGCCAGTAGCACAATCAGAGAGGTCTCTAATGAGTAGCTGCCGTAGCTTAGTAGTACATAGCCGCTGTCCTCGCGGATCTGCAGCATTAAGGCAACCGTGGCGGCGAGCAGTAGGAATAGCAGAATAACCGCGCGCATGGCTTATAGACCTTCTTGGCGCAGTTGCCGCAGCATAGTTAATGAGCTGGAGATGTCCGGGGCCTGGTGGTCTAGATGTTGTTTGGCGAGAGCATCGAGCTCGCTGTCGACCGCCTCTACGGTGCTGCTGCCAGTGTCAAACCAGGTCAATAGCCAGGTTTGGGCGGCGCGAATACTTTGCTGATACAAGGTGCCTTTGCCACGCAGTGCTGCTAGGCGAGCGGCGTCTAGGCGAACTTGCAGGCCTTGGTAGATAAGCTGTTCTTCACGGTCAGATAGCCAAGGGCGTAGATTTTTCTCTTGGCGTCGAATAACCACCAAGCCTTTCATTTCTTCCCATAAACCAGCTAAAGCGCTCCGCCAGCCGGTGGGTTCTGGGCTGGTGGCGGAGTTTGTTTTTACCACGTCGCCATGTGGCTTGGGCCGTGCTGGTAGAGGCAGTTGTTCGGCTTGGTTGGAAATGGCCAGTAGGCTGAGGGCGATATTGTCGATGTCTGGCCGTTCGGCCGTTTTCAGGCTCAAGACTTCGGCCGTTAATTGGCTGCGAATAGGCCGAAGTTTGGGGTGGTCTATTTGTTGTAGTAAGCGATCGGCTTGCCCTAACGCGGTCAGTGCGCCGCTGTATTGATCTTGTAGTTGCAGGCGCATATTCGCTAGCCAAAGCAGCCATTCGGCTTCGGCTAATTGCCAGCCTGTTTGTTCAACGCCGCTGCGAGCCGACCATTCGGCGAGCGTGGTTTGGATCGCGGCAATGGCGTCGTGTTGTTGCTGTTGTTGCGTTGCCTGTGCCTTAACCTGGCTTTGTAGTTGCTGGTTTTCGACGTTGTTGGCCGTGGTCGCGTTGCTTTGTGCTTGTTTTAGTTGCGCGAGAGAGCTTTCTAAAGCCTGTATTTGCTCGACAAGCTGCGCGTGGTTGTCACGGCTGTCGGCTTGGTCGCTTAAGAACTGTTGCGATGCGTTCCAGCCGAAATAGCCAGCAGCGGCTAAGCCGCCGAGTAGTGCAATGGCCAGTATGACTAGTAGGAAAGCGCCAAAGCGTCTGCGCTTCGGTTGTTTGTCTATTTCCGGCAGGGTGATGTCGCCGTCATCCATGGGCGATTCGCGCCACTCGCCCTCCAGCGTATTGGCGGTATCTTCTACCGGAGCATCGTTTGTATCTGTTTTGTTGTCGTCTTGCGCCATGCTAATGCTGCTCTTGTTGCCAGGCTTGACAAGCGGCTACGAAGGATTCTGTGTCGGGCCCCTTGCTAAGCGTAAAACTGGCAGTGGGCCAGTGTTGGTTTAGCCGTTCGCCGAGCCGGGGACTGCTCACCAGCCAGTGGCAGTTCTCCAGTTTCGCCGAAGTAGCAGCATCGGATATGGCAGCCAAATTGTCCAGCGCTTCAGCGCTACTTGCGATCGCTAAAATGGGGTCGGGTTCGGCAAAGCACTGCTTGAGTGCTGCGGCGTCTTGGTTGGCTAGGCGTCGATAGCTGGCAATGCGGCTAAAGTCTATCTTCCGCGTTGGTAGTACCTGTTCCAGTAAGCCGCGGCCACCTTCGCCGGTTAGCAGCCACGCATGTATAGCTTGTTTGGGCTGTAATGCGCTGAGTGCCAGCAACCCCTCGCTACCGGGTGTCGCAGCGGTTTGAATCTGTGCAGCCGGAATCTCGGCGTCTAGTAATGCTTGGGTGCTGCCCTTGCCAACGGCGCAGTAGAGCTGGTTTTTAGGTAGCGCTAGGCCGCTGCGTTGGGCGCCGATAACGGCGTTTGGGCTGGTGACAATGATGCAGTCGGCAGTTTTTGTCGGCGCTACTGCTGGTAGCCATTCGATGCTAAACGCTGGGTAATGCCGGCTAGAAAACCCAGCTTCTGCAAGGCTGGCGCAAAGCGCCTCGCCGCGCGCTTGCGGCGAGCAGACAAAAACCGCGCTACGCTGTGCGGCGGCCATAGTTAGGCTTTGAGTTCGTCCAAAATGGTTTGCGCGCCATCCGCAACTAAGGCCTTGGCGACTTCGGTGCCTAGTGCTTGTGCCTGCTCTACCGGGCCGGACAGCTGCGCCTTGATGACTTGGCTGCCGTCGGTTCTGCCAACTAGGCCCGATAAAGTGATGGTGTCAGATTCGAGTGTTGCGTAGGCACCAATAGGCACCGAGCAGCTGCCGCCAAGATGTTCGCTAAGGCTGCGTTCGGCGGTTACACAAGCCGTTGTTTGCGGGCAGATCAGCGGCTCTACTAGGCTGGCGACCAGCGGGTCGTTAAGCCGCGCTTCTAGCCCGAGTGCGCCTTGGCCTACGGCAGGCACCATGGTGTTGGCGTCGAGCCGTTGACGAATCCGGTCTTCTAGTCCAAGTCGCTCGAGGCCTGCGCAGGCGAGCACGATGGCCGCATATTGGCCTTCGTCTAGTTTGCGTAAGCGGGTTTGCAGGTTGCCCCGCAATAGCGCGATTTCGAGATCTGGACGTAGCGCCTTAAGCTGGGTTGTTCGGCGTAGGCTTGCGGTGCCAACGACGGCGCCTTGAGGTAATGCATCAAGGCTGGTGTAGTCATTGGAGACGAAGGCGTCTTCAGGTGTGTGTCGCGGCAAAATAGCGACTAGGCCAAGCCTGTTGGGCAGTACCGGCGGCACGTCTTTCATAGAGTGCACGGCTAGGTCGGCATCGCCGTCAAGCATGGCGCGCTCGAGTTCTTTGAGGAAGAGTCCTTTGCCGCCGACTTGCGAGAGCGGTTGGCTCAGTAGTTGGTCGCCGGTGGTGGTCATGGGCAACAGCTGCACCTCTAAACCGGGATGCAGTTCTTCCAGCCGGCTGCGAACATGTTCGGCTTGCCAGAGTGCGAGTGGGCTTTTGCGCGTGGCAATGCGCAATAAATCTTTTTGCATAGTGTGTTGTTAGAGCTTGGAGGTGGCCTGCTTGACCTCGGTAACGTGGCGGCGGCTAATTTCAGGTTGGTCTTCGTGATTCTTCAGTACCACATGAAATTGGCCAGAGTTGCCTCGTGCCAAGCTGGCAATATGGCGGCGAGCCACCAGTGTTTTACGGTGTATGCGGATAAACATTTCGCCGAACTCATCTTCAAGGCTTTTGAGTGAGTCTTCGATGAGGACTTCGCCTTCGCTGTGTTTGACGGTGACGTATTTTTGGTCGGCTTGGAAATACAAAATCTCTCGTACCGGCACGAGCATCATACCGCCACGGTGTTTGGCGGAGATATGCGTGCGCGCGGCACCAAAACTGGTTTCGTTGTTAAGCGCAGATAACTGCGCTTGGGTGACTTGTCGAGCGCGGCCGAGCGCGTCTTCAAGTTTTTCACGCTGTACGGGTTTTAGTAGATAGCCGAGAGCATGCGCGTCGAAGGCTTCTAGAGCGTAGTCGCCATAAGCGGTTACAAAAATAACCGCTGGAGGCTTCTCTAGGCTGTTTAGGTGCCGCGTTGCCTCAAGGCCATCAATGCCGGGCATGCGAATATCCATTAGCACCACGTCGGGCTCAAAGTGCTCAACTTGTTCAATGGCTTCGCGGCCGTTGGCGGCTTCGGCTACAACTTCGGCGTCAGCCATTGTGTCGACTAACCGTAAAATTCGGGCGCGAGCGAGTGGCTCGTCATCTACTACCAATATGCGCATGACTTATCCCTGTGTGTCTCCCGTAACATAAGGGAACCTTAATGTTACTTGATATTGTTGATCTAACTTTTCTGTTTGCATACTGGCTTGTTTGCCAAATGCCATTTGTAGTCGTTGGCGAATGTTTTCAGTCGCCATGTTATTGCCTTTTTGGCGGTTGCTGCGTTCGATTTCTGGAATGGGGTTGGTAACCACCATATATAGGCGGTCGCCTTCCGACCAGCCTTCAATTCGTAGGTGGCCGCCATCCGGACATGGCTCAAAGCCGTGATAAATGGCGTTCTCTACTAGCGGCTGCAGCGTCAATATCGGCAGCTGTGCGTCAGCTGGTAGGCGGTCGGTATCCCAAGTCTGCCGCATGCGCGAGCCCAGCCGGTATTGCTCAATATAGAGGTAGCTTTTAGCGGTATTAATTTCGTCTGCTAACGGCACCTTGTGTTGCACATCGGCCAAGCTCATTCGGTAAAGGCGCGCGAGGTCTTCAACTGCGTGCTCGGCGGCTTCCGGGTCGGCGCGGGTTAGCTCGGCAATAGTGTTTAGGGTGTTAAACAGAAAATGCGGCCTGATCCGCGCGGCTAGAGCTTGGCTGCGGGCGATCTGCCCGCGCTCTTGGTTCAGCTGCCAGTTGGCATGAATATAAAAATAACGCAGCGCCAAACCGCCGAGAGCGGCGGCCATAATGAGGGTTGATGGCAAGGGCATGTAATGACTTCCCTTCTCAGTCCCGAGCACGGCGTAGCAAACGCCCAGACTAAGCCCGGTTATCGCCATTAAAAGTGCCCATGCAATCAGATAGGCGGTAGCAATTTTCTGCTTTTTTAATCTCGGTGCAACGACCCTGAGGCTACTGATCCATAAGCCGCCAACGGCAACACAGAGAGCGAGGGCGCTCCAGAAACTTTGTACTGGGTCAGGGTGCCATGGTGCGCTAGCGGCGCTAATGGCAAAAGCGGCACAGGCAGCAAAGAACACAAACGCGATAGATACTCGCCGATGTGAAAAGTCGGGGAAGAGTTCTGTCGCCGTTGGTTTCTTGGCGAGTTGCGTTTCGGTGCGATTGGTAGGCATGAGTGGTTCCTAGAGCTCGATTATAGGCTTGATAAGCGGCCTGACAAGCGGTTTTCGGGAAACCATTTGCTCGCGCTCTGGTAAAATGCCAACAACTTTTTAGAGATACGCATTCATGTCTTCAACGCACACGCCTGAAAGCCCACAGCAGTCCGCAAACCAACAATGGGGTGGCCGTTTTTCTGAGGGTGTTGACGCCTTTGTGCAGGCGTTTACCGCATCGGTAGATTTTGACCAAAGGCTATATCGACACGATATAGCTGGCTCGGTTGCGCACGCGACTATGCTAGCTGAAGTTGGCGTGCTGACTGTTGCAGAGCGTGATCAGATTTTGGACGGCTTGGCACAAGTTAAAGCCGAGATCGAAAGCGGCCAATTTGAGTGGTCGGTACCGCTTGAAGACGTGCATATGAATGTCGAGGCACGCTTGACGGCGATTGTTGGTGCGGTTGGCAAAAAGTTGCACACCGGGCGTTCGCGTAACGACCAAGTGGCGACCGATATTCGCCTCTGGTTACGTGATGAAGTTGATGTCATCGTCTCTGAAATGCGTCGCCTACAACAAGGCTTGTTGGATTTGGCCGAGCGCGAAGCCAGCAGCATTATGCCGGGCTTTACCCACCTGCAAGTGGCACAACCAGTGACTTTTGGCCACCATATGTTGGCTTGGTTTGAGAACGTTGAACGTGATGTGCAGCGTATGCTGGACTTGCGTAAGCGTATTAACGTAATGCCGCTTGGCTCGGCTGCCTTGGCCGGCACTACCTACCCTATTGATCGCACCATTACCGCTGAACTACTGGGTTTTGATGCCGTGAGTGAAAACTCCTTAGACGGTGTTAGCGATCGTGACTTTGCGATTGAGCTATGTGCGGCCGCTTCAATTTGCATGGTGCATTTGTCACGTTTCTCAGAAGAACTAGTGCTATGGACCTCGGCGCAGTTCGACTTTATCGACCTGCCAGACCGCTTCTGCACCGGCAGCTCAATTATGCCGCAGAAGAAAAACCCCGACGTACCAGAGCTAGTGCGTGGCAAATCTGGCCGCGTGGTTGGTGCGCTAATGGGCTTGATTACTTTGATGAAAGGCCAGCCGTTGGCCTACAACAAAGACAATCAAGAAGACAAAGAGCCGCTATTCGATACTGTCGATACGCTACAAGGTAGCTTGCGCGCTTTCGCTGACATGATGCCGGCCGTAACCGTTAAGCACGACAACTGCCGCAAGGCTGCGTTGCAAGGTTATTCCACCGCTACTGACTTGGCGGATTATCTAGTGCGCAAAGGTCTGCCTTTCCGTGACTCGCATGAAGTAGTCGGTAAGTCGGTGGCCTATGGTATTGAGCAAGGTAAAGACCTCTCTGAAATGACCTTGGCAGAGCTGCAACAGTTTGATGAGCGCATTGAGCAGGACGTGTTTGATGTGCTGACGCTCGAAGGCTCAGTCAGTGCGCGGAATCATTTTGGTGGTACCGCGCCGGCGCAGGTGCTTGAGGCGGTTAAGCGGGCGCGCGGACGTATCGCTTAATCACTTCGGTGGGAGTCCTGGTGGTTGTTTCGGCCCTAGAAGGTTCTACTCGCTTTCGGTAAGTGTGTTGGTAAGGCCGAGTTACTTTTTTCCTTGGCGAAAAAAGTAACCAAAAAAGCCACCGCCAACTGCGCAGCCGCTACGCGGTTCCTTGCGCTTCTCGCGGATTTTGGCGGTCGCGGGAACTCGCTTCGCTCAAACAAGCCGCTCCCTCAACCCAAAATCCACTGCGATGCTCAGCTGCGCAAAAGGGGCCTAGAGGGAAAGGCTTCACGCTACCAACGCTGCTGGTTAGCAGTACCTTTGCCCTTCTATGCGGCCGAGCAACGGAGCTAAATCGAGATAGAGCCTGCGGCCTGTTTGAGCGAAGCGAGTTCCGCAGGCGCTCGATTTGGCGAGTAGCGCAGGGAACCCCGAAGGGGCCGCATGGTGGGATCGCCTTTCTTTTGGTTACTTTTCTTTGGCGACGCAAAGAAAAGTCACTCGGCCCGCACTTATAAATCACCCGAAAGCGCACAAAACTTTCTTAAGGCCGAAGCCGACACCTGCAAAGCCTAGCCACACGCCTAAAAACAAAAAAGCCCCGCAACGGCAAAACCATTGCGGGGCTTTTTATCGCCTAGCGGCGTGGCTTCTAACGTTTGTCGATAGAAACGTAATCGCGCTGAGGAGCACCAGCGTAAATTTGGCGCGGACGGCCAATACGCATTTCTTTGTCGCCCATCATTTCTTGCCAGTGCGCCACCCAGCCTACGGTACGTGCTACAGCGAACAGTACGGTAAACATGTTGGTAGGAATGCCAAGCGCTTTGTAGATGATGCCTGAGTAGAAATCGACGTTCGGGTACAACTTCTTCTCGGCGAAGTAGTCGTCGTTCAACGCGGTTTCTTCTAGCTTCATCGCTAGGTCTAGCATTGGGTCGTTAATGCCTAGGTCGTTCAGTACTTCGTGGCAGTAGCTACGAATAACCTTAGCGCGTGGATCGAAGTTCTTATAAACACGGTGGCCAAAGCCCATTAGACGGAACGGATCGTTGCGGTCTTTGGCTTTGTTGATATATTTCTCGGCTTGGCTCATGTCGCCAATCATTTCTAGCTGGTTTAGTACCGCTTCGTTAGCACCACCGTGTGACGGGCCCCAAAGGGTAGCAATACCGGCTGCGATAGCGGCGTATGGGTTGGTGCCAGCAGAGCCAGCAAGACGCACGGTAGAAGTTGATGCGTTTTGCTCGTGGTCAGCGTGAAGGATGAACAATACGTCCAAGGCTTTCGCTGCCACTGGGTTTACTTCGTACTCTTCAGCAGGAACGGCAAACAACATGTTTAGGAAGTTGCTGGCGTAATCCAAGTTGTTCTGAGGGTAGATGAATGGCTGGCCAATGTTGCGCTTAAAGGCAGCGGCAGCAATGGTAGGGATCTTAGCGATCATGCGCGCCGCGAATAGGTTGCGGCTTTCTGGGTCGCTGATGTCGGTTTCGTCATGGTAGAACGAAGAAAGTGATCCGACTACGCCCAGTAGCATGGCCATTGGGTGTGCGTTGTAACGGAAGCCTTGGAAGAAGTTCTTCAAGTTCTCGTGGATCATGGTGTGGTTTTGCACACAGGTCTCAAACTTGGTTTTTTCTTCTAAGTTAGGTAGCTCGCCGTTTAGCAACAAGTAGCACACTTCTAGGAATGAGCTATTGGCACAAAGGTCTTCGATGGTGTAACCGCGATATAGCAGTTGGCCAGCGGCGCCGTCGATGTAGGTGATCTCAGAGGTGCAGCTACCAGTAGCGGCGTAGCCAGGGTCGTAAGTAAAGGCGCCAAACTCGCCGGCTACATTTTTAATTTCAATGCAGTCTTGGCCTAGTACGGGGGTGCGTACTGGTAGTTCAATGCTTTTGCCTTCTGGCGAGGTGAGAGTAAAAGTCTTGTCGCTCATGTTTCTGAGTTCCTTTCTGTAGCTGCGCTGAGTGCGCGTGCGGCTTAGGCCGCAGACTCCATAGATTCAAGTTTTGGGTAGTGCGCTGGGTAATCTGCCCGCGCTACACCCGATTCAACCGCGGCTTTGGCAACAGCAGCCGGCACGATGTCGATCAAACGTGGATCAAATGGTGTCGGGATAATGTAGTCGTTACCAAAGCTGAGTTCTTTACGGTTTACCGCTTCCAATACGCTGGTAGGTACCGGCTGGTGGGTTAGGTCACGCAGGGCGTGAACAGCGGCAATATTCATTTCTGTGGTAATGCGGCGAGCGCGCACATCTAAAGCGCCACGGAAAATAAATGGGAAGCCCAATACGTTGTTTACTTGGTTCGGGTAGTCCGAACGGCCAGTGGCCATAATCAAGTCGTCACGCACGCTGTGTGCGATCTCTGGGCGAATTTCTGGGTCTGGGTTAGACAGCGCAAAAACAATCGGCTTAGGTGCCATCGCTTTAACCATTTCTGGGGTGACGGTGTCTGGGCCTGAAAGGCCAATAAAGACGTCGGCGCCGGTCATGGCGTCTTCGGCTGAGCGCTCGTCGGTGTCTACTGCAAACTGGGCTTTGTATTCAGGTAGGTCAGTGCGACCACTGTGAATCACGCCTTTGCGGTCTAGTACGCGTAGGTTTTCTTTCTTGGCGCCAAGAGCCAGCAGTAAATTCAGTGAAGCTACGCCGGCTGCGCCAGCGCCCATGCACACAATGCGCATGTCTTCGATATTCTTCTCTTGTAGTTGCGCGGCGTTTAATAGGCCGGCCGCTACAATAATCGCGGTACCGTGTTGGTCGTCGTGGAATACCGGGATGTCTAACTCTTCAACCAAGGCTTGCTCAATTTCAAAGCAAGTCGGTGCAGAAATGTCTTCTAGGTTGATGCCACCAAAAGTTGGTGAAATGCGTTTGGCAGTTTCGATAAAATCTTTCGGGTTGTCGGCGTCGATTTCGATATCGAATACGTCAACGTCAGCAAACTTTTTGAACAGTACTGCCTTGCCTTCCATTACTGGCTTGCCAGCGAGTGCGCCGGTGTTGCCTAGACCTAGCACGGCTGAGCCGTTGGTCATGACGGCAACCAAGTTGCCTTTGGATGTGTATTTAAAGGCGTCGTCTGGGTTTTTGGCGATCTTACGGACAGGCTCAGCTACGCCTGGCGAGTAGGCCAGGGCCAGCTCTTCGCTGGTGGTAAACGGTTTGCTAACCGTAATACCCAACTTGCCGGGTTTTGGAAACTCGTGATAGTCGAGTGCGCGCTGTTCAAAACTGTCTTTTGACATATGCCTAGAATCGCCGATTTTGGACCCATCAGGGTGTGCGGTAGTAACAACCTGCCGCTAGCACGATGTTGCATTGCGACAAGGGGCGGGCATTTTAGGCGTTTTAAGGCCGCTAAACAAGCTGGGCTTAATAGGGCCTTGGCCGTTATAGCCCAAATTCGAGGTCAATATGTGCGGGCGCAGAGACCCATGGCGCGCGGCGGATTTAGTCTGAAGCGAGCGGCAAGCGGACCGCTAGCCACCTTTTGTTGCTATTAGTAGTAACCGGGGGTGATGTAAACCGGCTCGTCTGGCACGTAATAAGTACCACCGCTGTTGTCATAGGTGCTGCTCATAGATCTGCAGCGGTGTGCATCGTAGTCCCAATATTCATAATCGCCGCACTTGCTGCTGCCGTCTTTGTGGTATTGGCTTCCATAGCCGCCGCCGTCTGCAGCGGCTTGTGCTGAAAATGCCGCTGCTGCGATAAATAGCAGCGAATTTAATGTAAATTTTTTTGAAATAGCCATGATGATGGCTCCAGTTAGTTGGTCTATTCGGTTTTGGGGCGCCTAAGCGAGCCCGGTGCTACGTGCTTAAATGTAGAGCTTGGTTAGAAAATAGTCAAAGAAAGCGATCGTTTATTTGGCCTTAAGACGCCAAAAACAACTCTAGGAGATTGTTTAGGTAGTCGCGCCCTTTGCCGGTGCGTCGCCAGTAGTTGCCCTGCTTTACCAATAATTGCTGTTCAATGGCTTCGGCAAAGGCTGCCGACAGGTCTTCACTATTAATGCCGCTGTAGGTTTTCAGTTCGACCGCGTCGAATGGTTCGCTAAGGCGCAGCCGGTTTAGCATGTATTCAAATGGCAGCGCCTGCGGGCTGATGGCCGCTTTGCTGGCGTAAACCGCGGCGCTGCCGCTGTCGCGCAAGAAATGCGCCGGGGCTTTTTTCTTGGCGGTGCGAATAATGCTGCCGTCAGCTTGTGTGATCTTGCCGTGTGCGCCGGCACCGATGCCAAGGTAGTCGCCAAAGCGCCAATAGTTAAGGTTATGGGCGCATTGCTGATTGGGTTTTGCCCATGCCGAGACTTCATAGTTTTCATAGCCCGCTGATTCAAGTTCGCGCTCGCAAATATCCTGTATCTCCCAGCTCGCTTCTTCGTCTGGGAGTTGCTCTGGTGGGTATTTGGCGAAAACCGTGTTCGGCTCCATCGTCAGATGGTAATGAGAAATGTGGCTTGGATTTAGAGCTGCCGCTTGCAGTACGTCTTCCACCGCCTCGACTTCGGTTTGCCCAGGCAGAGCAAACATTAGGTCTAGGTTGAAATTATCAAAGCCAGCTTGGCGCGCCGCGGTAGCCGCTTTGATGGCCTCGTCATTGCTATGAATCCGACCGAGGCGTTGCAGGTGCTGTTGATTAAATGACTGCACTCCAATCGAAAGGCGGTTAACGCCGGCTTCGCGGTAGGCGTCAAAGCGGGCCTGCTCTACGGTGCCGGGGTTGGCTTCTAGGGTGATTTCGCAATTAGCGCTTAGCGGGATTCGTTGTGCAACGCCTTGCAAAATCTGTTTGATGGCCTCGCCGCTAAAAAGACTTGGCGTGCCGCCGCCAAAGAAAATGCTGTGAATAGGTCGCCCTTGGGCGTAGTGCTGGTCCTGTTCTAGATCAGCAAGTAAGGCGCTGACGTAGGCGGCCTCTTCAACCTGTCCTTCATGAGAGTTGAAATCGCAGTAAGGACATTTGCGTACACACCAAGGGATGTGGACGTAAAGGCTAAGCGGGATGTTTTGCGGGTTAGGCGCGCTCATTTAATTGTTGCACCAATGCGCGTAAGGCTTGGCCGCGGTGGCTGCGCGTGGCTTTTTCTTCGCGGCTGAGTTCGGCTGCGCTACGTTTTAGCTCTGCGTCAAAGAACACCGGATCGTAGCCAAAACCGCCCTCGCCTTGGCGCGCTTGCAAAATTTCGCCGTGCCAGGCTCCGGTGGCAATTAGAGGCGTGGGGTCTTCGGCGTGGCTAATGTAGGCAATGGCGCAGTAGAAAAATGCTGCACGATTACTCTCGCCCTTCAGGTTTTTTAGCAATAGGTCAATATTGCCACCGTCATTGCCATGCTCACCTGCGTAGCGCGCTGAATAAATGCCTGGCGCGCCGCCAAGTGCCGGCACCGCAATGCCGGAGTCATCGGCCAGCGCTGCCATGCCAGTCGCTTTGGCTGCATGGCGGGCCTTTAAAATGGCGTTCTCGATAAAGCTAAGCCCGGTTTCCTCGGCGTCTTCAACCTCAAAATTTGACTGAGGTTTAACATCAAAACCCAGCGGCTCCAACATGGCTGAAAGCTCAGCCAATTTGCCCTTGTTGCCGCTAGCGAGGACGAGCGTCGGCATTGTTATGCAAGCGCCTCAGCTTGGGCGGCGGCGAGCTCTTTAATGCCTTTTTCGGCTAGCGCCAGCATGGCGTCCATTTCGTCGCGGCGGAAGGCGTGGCCTTCGGCAGTGCCTTGCACTTCAATAAAGCCGCCGGCTTCGTTCATCACTACGTTCATATCAGTTTCGGCGTTGGAGTCTTCTGGGTAATCCAAGTCTAAAACTGCTTGACCTTCATACATGCCAACGGAAATCGCTGCAATTTGGCCGAAGATGGGCTCTTTTTTCAGTTTTTTGTTCGCTTTTAGCCAATTAATGGCGTCAACTAAAGCGACATAACCACCGGTAATGCTGGCGGTGCGGGTGCCGCCGTCGGCTTGGATAACGTCGCAGTCGATGGTGATTTGCACCTCGCCTAAGGCTTCTAAATCTACCGCGGCGCGCAGTGAGCGGCCGATTAGGCGCTGAATTTCTTGGGTACGACCACTTTGTTTGCCAGCGCTGGCTTCGCGACGGCTACGTGAGCCGGTGGCACGCGGCAGCATGCCGTATTCGGCTGTGACCCAACCGCTGCCTTTGCCTTTTAACCAAGGCGGCGTGCGGTCTTCAACCGAGGCGGTGCAAAGTACTTTGGTATTGCCAAATTCAACTAAAACGGAGCCCTCGGCATGACAGGTGTAGTTGCGGGTGATGCGCACGTCGCGCATTTGGTCGGCATTGCGGCCGCTAGGACGGGACCAGTCAGACATAGGTGTAGCTTCGCGTTTGATGAGTAAGGTCGCGCATTTTACCGCGCTGCTTAGCTGCTGGGGCAATGTTATGCTGTGTAGCGGCGCTGGCTGAAAGAAAAGTTGCAGCGGCGTCAGCTTTTAGTCTTTAGGAAATCAGATGACTCGCAGTATGACAGGGCACGCTCGTGCCGAAACTCGCGCGCCGTGGAGCGCTTTAGCTATTGAAATCCGCTCGGTTAATCAGCGCTTTTTGGATCTGCATTTACGCCTGCCGGACCCGTTGCGGTTTCTGGAAGCCGATGTTCGCCAAGCCATTGGCAAGCGTATTAGCCGCGGCAAACTGGATATCAACTTCTACTTCAACCCGGAAGCGGCAAGCACTACCGAGGTCTCGGTAAATACGGATTTGCTAAAAGCGCTCGATGAGGCCATGAACCAAGTGCATATGACCATGCCGGGTGTGCTTTCGCCTAACGCTTTGAACGTGTTGCAGTATCCCGGTGTGGTGCAGCAGCCAGAGTTGGCGCAAGACGATGTCAAAACCGATGTGCTGGCTTTGCTGGAACAGGCGCTTGACCAACTTATCGAAAGTCGAGCGGCAGAGGGCGAGCGTTTGGCAGCGATGATTTTAGAGCGTTGTGAAACCATTGCCGGTTACGCGCAGCAGGTGCGCGAGGTGGTGCCGCAAATCCGCGAGGCCATGGAAGAGCGCCTGCGTAAACGCTTAGATGCAATTGATGTGGAAATAAACGAAGGCCGCATCGAGCAAGAGTTAGTGATGTTTGCGCAGAAGGCCGATGTCGACGAAGAGGTTGATCGTCTAGAAAGCCATATCGCAGCGGTTAAGCAGGCGCTTAAGTCAAAGCAACCTGTGGGTCGTAAACTCGACTTTTTAATGCAAGAATTTACCCGCGAAGCCAATACTTTGGGTTCTAAGTCCCAAGGTATTGAAACCACTAATATTTCGGTTGAGCTAAAAGTGCTGATCGAACAAATGCGCGAACAAGTACAAAATATTGAGTAATGGTCGAATAACCATGGCGACAGCAATCGGTAACCTATTTGTAGTCTCGGCACCTTCTGGCGCCGGCAAAACCAGTTTGATGAGGGCTTTGGAAGAGCGCTTAAATGCTGAGCAGCCGACCGTTGCCTTTTCGGTCTCCACCACCACACGTGCGCCTCGTCCGGGTGAGGTTGATGGCGTCGACTATCACTTTTCTAGCAAAGACGACTTTGTTGCTAAACGCAGCCAGGGTGAGTTTTTGGAATGCGCCGAGGTCTTTGATAATTACTATGGCACCAGTCAGGCCAGTGTGAACGCCAACCTTGAGGCCGGCCTTGATGTGATTCTGGAAATTGATTGGCAAGGCGCTGAGCAGGTGCGCAAGGCCACAGATTGCATTGGCGTATTTATTTTCCCACCGTCAAAAACTGAGTTAGAAAGCCGCCTGCGTGGGCGTGGCTCAGATAGTGATGAGGTGATTGCGCGGCGTATGCGTGATGCGGAGTCGGAAATGTCGCATTGGAAAGAGTTTGATTTTGTGGTCATCAACGATGACTTCGATACCGCGCTAGAGGAATTGTTGAGCATTTTCCGTAGCCAGCGTCTGCGCCAACCCAATCAAGCGGCGGCGCAGCAGGCCTTAATTGAGTCTTTACTCAACTAAGTGTAGAATCGCGCCCCTATTTATATCGGCTCCATATCGGGAGCCGTTTTTGTCTGTTACGAATTTATGAGGATTGCGGCATGGCACGCATTACCGTTGAAGATTGTTTAGAGAACGTAGATAGCCGCTTTGAGCTTGTATTGGTTGCAAGTAAGCGTGCTCGTCAGCTGGCTAATGGCGCTGACAGTTCAATTGAATGGTCTAATGACAAGCCAACCGTACACGCACTGCGTGAAATTGCTGCTGGTGACGTTACCAAAGATATTTTGGACGAAGTTGAGAACCCAGTAATGATGGATATGCCTGAGCAAAGCGAAGGCGAAGAAGTGGTGATCTCGGTAGACGTTTAAGTCTGAACCAAAGCTGGCCGCTTCGGCGGGCCGCTGATAAAACCCTGCGCTGTTAGCCTAACTCGCTAATGTCGCGGGGTTTTTTTATGGAGTTTGCTTAACTTTGCTTGCCGTTTGCGGCTAACTCTGCTGAAGTTAGCGGGTGACACAAATTCCTGAAAAACTAGAGCAACAACACGCAGTCGAAGCCGACGCCGCACAAACAGCTGCCTTGAACAAGGACCAGCTAGATATGTTTGTGGAAACCAATAGCCATGTGAAACAGCATGCGGTAACCCATGAGGGCGCTGCGGAGATGCCCGCCGACGAGGCTGGCATGGCGCTGTTAATGCGTACCCTAGCGAGTTATATGGACGATGAGCTGCTGGATGAAGTAGAACGAGCCTGTGACACCGCCCGCTCGGCGCACTCAACGCAGTTTAGAAAGTCTGGTGAGCCCTATATCACTCACCCCGTTGCCGTGGCTCAGGTATTGGCCAATATGCGCATGGATTACCAAACCATTTGCGCGGCCCTTATGCACGATGTAATTGAGGATTCTGAAGCTGACCGTGCCTTGTTGGCAGAGCGCTTTGATGAAACCATCGCCAACTTGGTGGAAGGGGTATCCAAGATTGGCAAGCTCGACACGCGTTCGGCCAAAGCGACGCAAGCGGCTAACTTCAGCAAGATGCTGATGGCGATGAATGATGATATTCGCGTCATCATCGTTAAGCTGGCCGACCGCCTCCACAATATGCGCACCTTGGGCGCGATGCCGGCGCATAAAAAGCGTGAAAAATCACTCGAGACCTTAGAAATTTACGCGCCGATGGCGAACCGCCTAGGCATGAATAATATGCGGGTTGAGCTAGAAGATTTGGCCTTCTCTCATATTCACCCGCTGCGTTACCAAACCCTCAAAAACCAAGTTGAGATGGGCAAGGGTAACCGCGACGAGCTGATTGATGAGGTTTGCGAACAGGTCGGCAGCGCTCTGAGCGAGCAAGGTATCGAAGCCCGTGTTTATGGCCGCGAAAAACATTTGTACGGCATTTATCGGAAAATTCGGCGCAAGCTACATGAGAAGCAGATGGAAGGTTTGCGGCATGCGCGTAACGACTTTTTTAAACATGTAAATGACGTCTACGGCGTGCGGCTTATTGTTGAGGATCTGCACGATTGCTACCGCGCGATGGGCGTTGTGCATAATCTCTATCGGCCGCTATTGGCGCGCTTTAAAGATTACATTGCGATTCCTAAAGCCAACGGTTATCAGGCCTTGCACACCGGATTCTATGGCCCCAAAAGCCTGCCCTTCGAGTGCCAAATTCGCACCACAGAAATGGACCAAGTCGCCGAAAGTGGCGTAGCTGCGCATTGGCGTTATAAAAACGGTGAAGATGGTGGCGCAGCGCCTACGCGTCGATGGCTGGGTGATCTGTTGGAACTGCAACAGGCAACCGGCGATTCAGAAGAGTTTCTTGATAACGTCAAGATCGACCTGTTCCCAGATGAAGTTTATGTCTTTAGCCCTAAAGGCGATGTTTTCCGTTTGCCACGTGGCGCGACAGTGATCGACTATGCCTATGCCGTGCATACCGGCTTGGGCAACAAAGTATACGGCGCGCGAGTAGACGGTAAGCGCGTGCTGCTGCGCACCGAGTTGCGCTCGGGCCAGCGCGTGGAATTACTCACCGATCCAAATGCACATCCAGAACCGGCGTGGATGAACTTTGTGGTCACGGCGAAGGCGCGTACCGCTATTCGCCAATACCAGAAGTCCTTACACAAAGAAGATGCCGAGCGCATTGGGCGGCAGATGCTACAAAACGCCTTGGTGGTGCATAGCCACAAGCTGACATCGGTCGGCCCGGCGATGGACCAAGTGCTAAAAGAGTGGCAGCTGAAGACCCGCGAGTCCTTGTATATGGATATTGGTTTGGGCCGTCGCGTGGCCCCACTTGTTGCCAAACGCTTGGCTGACCATATGCAGAATATGCAGGCCGATAGTGGCTCGCGTTTGAGTTTGAGCGACATATTCCGGCGTAAGCCGAAGGCTGATAGCCGTAAGCCGTTAATGATTAAAGGCTCCGAAGGCCTCGCCGTGCAAACCGCTAAATGTTGCCACCCGGTGCCGGGAGATCCGATCGTCGGTTACCTAAGTTCTGGCCGTGGCGTTGTGGTTCACCATGCGCAGTGCCGAACGCTATCAGGTGTTGAAGATCAGCCAGAGCGCTGGGTAGAGGTGGATTGGGACCCAGACCAAGGCTTTGACTTTGTGGTGCCGGTTGATATTCAGGTATCCAACCAACGTGGCGTCTTGGCTCGAGTTGCGGCGGCCATATCGGCGGCCTCGGCCGATATTGAGAATGTACAAGTCGTAGACAAGGAACGCGCGCGCTCGTCATTGCGGTTTGTGATTCGAGTGCGCGACCGTCGCCACCTTGCAGACGTATTCCGTACCATTCGTAATACCTCTCAGGTTAAGCGCGTCACGCGCGTTCGCGGTTAGTCACCCCTACGCAAATCGGCAGCCCAAAGGCGCTCGCATCTTTTAAACTGCGCCTTTATTTCGACTAACTGAGGTTGCCCTAAATGAGCCGTCAAATTATTCAGACCGACAAGGCCCCTGCGGCTATTGGTACGTATTCGCAAGCCGTGCGCGTTAACAATACGGTTTATATGAGCGGTCAGATTCCTCTAGACCCTGCGTCTATGGAGCTAATTGACGGTTTTGAGAATAGTGTTCGTCGAGTGTTTGAGAATCTCACCGCAGTTGCAGAAGCCGCGGGTGGTTCGTTGGCAGATATCGCCAAGCTGAATATCTTTCTTACCGATTTGGGCAACTTCGCTACCGTAAATGAAATTATGGCGGAGTATTTCCAACAGCCGTACCCTGCTCGCGCGGCGGTAGAAGTCGCGGGCCTGCCGAAAGGTGCGGAAGTAGAAATGGACGCGGTATTGGAGCTGCCTTAGGGCACCAAATACGGCGTTAAAATGGCCCCGAAGCCGGCTAGAATGCTCATTTACGTGTCTGTAAACTCCGCTTCTTCGGCCATTTTGGCCTTGTCTTTGGCACCCTAAGTCACCTCATAAAGTTTTTTGTGGCGTTTCCCGCTAAACAACCACAGCCATTTCATCAGCGCCCTATTGCCGCGCTTAAGGGCGTGGGGCCAAGTATTGCCGCCAAGCTAGAAAAGCTGGGTTTGCGGACGGCTTTTGATTTGCTATTGCATTTGCCGCTGCGCTGGCAAGACCGAACTCGCATTACGCCGATTGGGGCTTTGGTGGTGGGTGATAGCTGCGTAGTGCAGGGTGAAGTGCTGCACAGCGAAATCACTATCCGCAAGCGGCGGATGTTGCTGGTGCAAATCAGTGACGGCACCGGTATGCGCTTAATGCTGCGCTATTTTCGTTTTAGCAAGGCGCAGCAGGACAATCTGCCGCGCGGCAAAGTGGTGAGAGTGTTTGGCGAGGTGCGCCGCAGCGCGGTCGGTTTTGAAATGATCCATCCCGAAGTGCGCAGTATTTCCGAGGATAAGCCGCTCGCGTTAGAGGCCAGCCTAACCCCGGTCTATCCAGCTACTGAGGGTCTAAGTCAAAATAAGTTACGCAGCTTGATCGAAGGATTGCTAGTAGAGCTACGTCAAAAACCCGCACTGCTGCATGACCCCTTGCCTGCCACCGCACGGCAACAAGCGCCAGCCTGTAGCTTGGTTGAGGCGCTATTAAATCTGCACCAGCCGCCGCCGGATGTTTCGCAGCGACCTTTGTTAGCCGGTGAGACTCAATGGCAACAACGGCTCGCCTTTGACGAGTTATTGGCACATGCCTTATCCATGCAACAGCGCCGAGCGATGGCGCACTCGCAGCAAGGTGTGGCCTTGGCTCGGGTGTCTACGCAGCGGCAACAATTTCTGGCGGGCTTAGGTTTTACGCTGACTTCTGCTCAGCAGAAGGTCGCAGCCACTATAGAAGATGATCTGACACGGCCGCAGCCGGCGATGCGTTTGGTGCAAGGTGATGTTGGCTCCGGCAAAACCGTAGTGGCCGCATTAGCGGCTTTGCAGGCGATCGCCAATGGCGAGCAAGCCTTATTAATGGCACCAACCGAATTGCTCGCTGAGCAACATGCTGCCAACTTCAATAAATGGCTGGCACCCTTAGGGGTAGAACCTGTCTTATTGCGAGGGCGCAGTAAAAAGGCCGAACGTGAGGCCGCCTATGCCGCGCCGATGGTGGTCGGCACGCATGCCTTGTTTCAGGCCGATATGGCTTTTAAAAATCCGGCGGTGGTGATTGTTGATGAACAGCACCGTTTTGGCGTGCACCAGCGTTTGGCGCTGCGTGATAAACGTGAAGATGGCCGTTTGCCCCATCAAATAATTATGACGGCGACACCGATCCCGCGAACCTTGGCCATGACCGGCTATGCCGATTTAGATTATTCGGTGATTGACGAATTACCCCCGGGCCGGCAGCCGATTAAAACCGTGGTAATGGCGAATGAGCGGCGGCTAGAGCTGGCAGAACGCATTGGTGCGGCCTGTGCAGCG
Source organism: Gammaproteobacteria bacterium (assembly GCA_030425645.1). Lineage (GTDB taxonomy): Bacteria > Pseudomonadota > Gammaproteobacteria > JAPPPA01 > JAPPPA01 > JAPPPA01. The sequence continues at coordinate 151,409 of JAUHZK010000001.1, forward strand.
GGTGAGCAAGCCTATTGGGTTTGCACCTTAGTGGAAGAGTCAGATGCATTGCAGGCCGAAGCGGCCGAAGATGCTGCTAGTTGGTTGGCAGAGCAATTGCCAGATGTGCGCGTTGGCTTAGTGCATGGCCGTTTAAAACCAGAGCAAAAAGAGTTGGTAATGCAGGCTTTTAAGGCCGCTGAGCTCGACTTGCTGGTGGCGACTACGGTGGTAGAAGTCGGTGTTGATGTGCCTAATGCCAGCTTAATGATTATTGAGAATGCCGAGCGCCTTGGTTTGGCTCAGCTGCATCAGCTGCGCGGGCGTGTTGGCCGTGGCAGCCGCCAGTCGCATTGCGTTTTAACCTATCAAGCGCCGTTGTCGGAAAACGCGAAAACGCGTTTGAACACCATGCGCGACACCACAGACGGCTTTGCAATTGCCGAAGCAGATTTAAAGATCCGCGGCCCCGGTGAGGTCATGGGCACTAAACAGTCCGGCGAGATGAATTACAAAGTAGCGGATTTAGAACGCGACCGTCATTGGCTGCCCGTGGTTAAAGACTTAGCGCTAGAATTGCTAAATCAGGAGCCTGCCGCCGCCACGATTTTAGTGGAGCGCTGGATGGGCGCCAAAACTCAATACGCAGATGTTGGATAGTCGTTGTCGGTAGAACCCTTAAATCACCCCTTAGGATTGCGTTGGCATACGCCGCGGCAAGCCCGCCTGCGCTGGCGTCAGGATATTGACGCCAAGACCTGGCAACGTTTGTTAGACCGTGGTTCATTAACGGCACAGGTCCGCGCGCAAGCTAGTAGTGATTTCCATGTGCAGCTATTGGCGCAACATAATGGCCGCCCGAGCCCTGAAGAGGCGCAGGCCCTAGGTATGCATCGGGCTGCCGGTGCCATTGTGCGCGAGGTAAAACTCTATGCCGACCAGCGCCCCTTGGTGTTTGCGCATACGGTGATACCGCTAGCCTCGGTGCGTGGCAAATATCGGCATTTATTGCAGCTGGGTACGCGGCCCTTGGGCGCGGCGCTATTCAGTGACCCACATATCTGCCGTGGCCCAGTCGAATTAACCTGCTTACATGCAGGTGACTTGCTCTGGGATAAGGTAGTGGCTGATATTGAAACCCCTGCCTATATCTGGGGGCGGCGTTCAGCCTTTTATTTGGCTGGTCGCCCTATACTGGTCTCCGAATTTTTCTTGCCCGGTTGGACATGAGTACCTCATGAGTCGTTGGAAGCAAAACCCCTATATCCGCTTAATGCGGCTTGATCGCCCTATCGGTAATTTCCTACTGCTTTGGCCTACGCTATGGGCGTTGTGGGCGGCTGCTGGCGGTCTGCCGAAGTTAGATGTATTGCTGGTTTTTGTGCTCGGTGTGTTGCTGATGCGCGCCGCCGGTTGTGTGATTAATGATTACGCTGACCGTGATTTTGATGGCCAGGTGGAGCGCACCAAACACCGCCCGTTAGCGACCGGTGAAGTCACCGCCAAGCAAGCATTGGCTTTATTTGCCGTGTTGGGGCTGATTGCGTTTGCTTTGGTGCTGACGCAAAACTGGCTCACTATCCAGCTGTCGTTTGTGGGTATGGCGCTAGCTGCGCTCTACCCGTTCACTAAGCGCGTTACGCATTTGCCACAGTTTGTTCTTGGCGCGGCTTTTGGCTGGGCCACGCCGATGGCCTTTGCCGCACAAACGGGTGAGTTGCCGCCGATCACTTGGTTAATGTTTGGCATTACCTTGGTTTGGACGGTTGCTTACGACACCATGTATGCGATGGTGGATCGCGCTGACGATTTAAAAGCGGGCATCAAATCAACCGCCATTTTATTTGGTCGTTTTGACCGCTTGGCGATTGGTCTGCTGCAGGCCTTCACTCTAGGGTTGTTGTTTTTGGTCGGGCAGATTCAGGGTTTAAATGAGTGGTTCTTTTTGTCCTTATTGCTAGCCGGTTTATTGGCGGCTTACCAGCAATATTTAATTAAAGACCGTGAGCGCGACCTCTGCTTTAAGGCCTTCTTAAACAACAATCACTTTGGTGCTGTGGTCTTTTTGGGTTTATTGCTGGGTCTAAATTAACGTGGCCTAGGCACTTGTATTTTTGTGCAGTGCACAAATATAAGTACAATATCCTTATTCATGACTTTTTAGGGCGGCGCTATGGCGAACCCACTATCTAATACTTTTTCTAAAATCACCGACAGCAAAGCCTTTGGCTTGGCGCGTGACGGTGTCGCATCCGCCAGCCGCGTTGGCCAAACCGCGGCCGTGCTTGGCGTGACCGGCGTTGATTGGTTGCGTGGCGACCGCCCGCCAGTGCCTAAGCTGTTGCGTCAAACCTTTGAAAAGCTCGGCGCGACTTACATCAAGCTAGGTCAATTTATTGCCAGCTCGCCGTCGCTATTCCCCATTGAATATGTGCGCGAGTTTGAGGGTTGTTTAGATAGCGTTAGGTCGCTGCCTTGGGGCGTCATCGAGAAGGTGCTACAAGAGCAGTATGACCGCCCGCTAGAGCAAATTTTTAGCCATATTGATAAAGAGCCGTTGGCCTCTGCCTCAATTGCACAGGTGCATTCGGCGCGTCTGGTTACTGGCGAAGACGTGGTGATTAAGGTGCAAAAGCCGGGTGTGCAAAACATTCTGCTAACTGACTTTAATTTCCTTTACGTCGCCATGCGCGTAATCGAGAAAATTACACCTGCCGTATCGCGCGCCTCCTTGGGCGACATCATTGGTGATATTCAGGCCACTATGTTGGAAGAGTGTGACTTCCTCAAAGAAGCCAGCAACATCGAAATGTTCGACAAGTTTCTAAAAGACTCGAACAACCAGATGTGTTGCGTACCGCAGCTCTACCGCGAGTTTTGTACGCCGCAAGTGTTGGTGATGGAACGCTTTTATGGCGTGCCGTTGACCGACTTAGAGTCAATTAAGAAATACAGCAAGAACCCAGAGTTCACGCTGATTAGTGCTCTGAATACTTGGTTTAGCAGCCTTACCGAGTGCCAGTTCTTCCATGCTGACCTACACGCCGGCAACTTGATGGTGCTGACCGATGGCCGCGTAGGTTTTATCGACTTTGGTATTGTCGGTCATATCCGCAAAGAAACTTGGGGTGCCCTAGTTAACTTTATCGGCGCCCAGCAAAGCATGGACTACCAGGTCATGGCCGAGAGCATGGTCACTATTGGCGCGACCGACCAAGATGTCGATACCAAACAGCTGGCGCAAGACCTGCGCCGCGTAGTGTCTGCGCTGGATGGTATGGATACGCCGGACATGATGAACGGCTTTGTTGATGAACATCAGATCAACGAAATGATGTTTTCAATTATCGAAACCGGCAAAAAATACGGCATTAAATTCCCGCGTGAATTTGCCCTACTGGTAAAACAGTTCCTCTATTTCGACCGCTACGTAGAACTAATGGCACCGGATATGGAAATGTTTGGGGACGACCGAATAAACCTACTCGGTGGTATCTAAGAAAAAAACCGCATAAGTTCAGGGCGAACCCCTCGCCCTTTGTGCGGCTGAGCAACGGAGCAAAATCGAGATTGAGCCTGCGGCCTGTTTGAGCGCAGCGAGTTCCGCAGGCGCTCGATTTTGTGAGTGGCGCAAGGAACCGCGAAGCGGCCGCACGGTGGGTAAAGCATTTTTTCGTCTATTTTTGATGCCTCAAAAATAGACTCGGCCTTCGGTAGTATCTAAACGCAATCGAGTTGCCTTTCCGGGGCCGAAACCCAGCCGAAGTTAATTTCCAGAACAAAGTCGTAGCTTAAATCGACTGTTTCTATTGCCCTGTGGGTATGTCTAGAGCGATAAATACTCCGATGATGACTAAAACAACTACTCCAAAAGCCGCAAAATATTTGTAAAAGCTCTTTAAGTGCCTCTTTCCTTCGGCATCGTAACTAGAAGGCGTGAGCGCCAATATAAACGGTAATAAGTTCTGGGCTAAAGCTCGTCGCTTATTGGCAACATGGGGCCGCATTTTAAGGAAGTGGCTACCAGCGGATAAGAACAACCAGAGTGCGAGTCCCCAAACTAAAAGCCCAACGGTGATCGTTAACTCTTCAAGGCTCATGGGTTTGTTCTAGCAACGAGCGATTACTGGTCTACATCATCAGTATCCACCTGCCCGCTTAAGCGGCGGCGCACATGCGACCAGCTCATGCCCACGGCCAAAATACCGCTGGTGGCAAACAACACAATCCAAGTCACCACATTCAGGTTCTCGCCGCTGAGCCAGCCTTTATCAAATAGCAGCCAGACAATGCAGGCAAAGATAGCGCCGAGCAGTGCAATGCCGACTGGGCCAAGTGAGCGCATAGTGGCGCGGGTATAAATGACCCAGCCAATAATCAGGCCGAGTGCGGAAATGGCTTTCTCAGGGGTGAAGTGTGGTGCCGTGCTCACCCAGTGGATGAAGCTGTAGCCGGTTGGATTCCAAGTAAACAACACCAGCAAACTGGCAAATAGCAGTCTTAGTAGAAAGCTGCCCCAAGTGAATTTAGCCATTTATGTCCCCCAACAGACTGATAACGATGGTGGCAAAGCATACACCGCAGTGCCGATAAAATCCTACTGCGATTATTGACTCTAGCGCCAATCTGACAATACCAAGCAAGCGCTTGGTAAATTCAAATCGATGGCTATACACTGCTTGCGCTATTTTTAATTGCACAGCGATCAATTGGAGTGAGCATGCAAGACGTATACATTTATGACGCGGTGAGAACACCGCGCGGCAAGGGTAAAAAAGATGGCTCCTTACATGAGGTGCCAGCGGTTGATTTGCTAAAGAACCTATTAGAGGCACTGCGCGACCGTAATGATTTAGATACCAGTTTGGTAGATGACGTGGTGCTGGGCTGCGTAACTCCCGTAGGTGAGCAAGGCGCTGATATCGCCCGTACCGCTGTGCTTTACGCAGGTTGGGACCAGTCAGTGGCTGGTGTGCAACTCAATCGTTTCTGTGGCTCCGGCCTAGAAGCCGTGAACTTGGCGACCGCGAAAATCGGTTCTGGCCTTGAAGACATGGTGGTTGCCGGTGGTGTTGAAGCGATGAGCCGTATCCCAATGGGCTCTGACGGTGGCGCCATGGTGATGGATACTGCGGTTAGCCAATCTATGGGCTTTATTCCCCAAGGCGTGTCGGCCGATTTAATCGCCACCTTGGAAGGTTATAGTCGTGAGCAGCTAGACGCTTTCGCAGCGGAATCACATCGTCGTGCCGCAGAAGCACAGGCCGATGGCCGTTTTGATAACACGATCGTTCCGGTAAAAGATCGTGCGGGTTTAACCGTATTAGATAAAGACGAAACCATTCGTCCGCAAACCAGTGTGGAATCACTGAGCGCACTAAGAGCCTCGTTTACCCAAATGGGCGAAATGGGCTTTGACCATGTGGCCAAATTCAAATACCCAGAAGTCGGCGAAATGACCCATGTGCATCATGCTGGCAATAGCTCTGGCATTGTTGATGGCGCTGGCCTTGTGCTGCTGGGCAGCAAAGAAGCTGGCGAAAAAGCCGGCTTAAAACCGCGCGCCAAAATTCGCCAAGTGGCGGTGACCGGCTCTGAACCCACCATTATGTTGACTGGTATTGCACCGGCCTGCCGCAAAGCCTTGGATAAGGCGGGCATGACCGTCGACGACATCGATCTAGTAGAAATCAACGAAGCCTTCGCGGCGGTGGTTTTAAAAGCCACTGATGACCTAGGCATTCCGCTAGACAAAGTTAACGTCAACGGCGGCGCTATCGCCATGGGCCACCCCTTGGGTGCCACCGGTGCCATTATTTTGGGCACCTTGGTTGATGAGCTAGAGCGTCAAAACAAAAAAACCGGCATGGCGTCACTATGTATTGGTGGCGGCATGGGTGTAGCAACAATTATTGAAAGGGTTGCATAAGACATGGCAATCACAACAACTAAAGACCAAGACAATATCGTAACCATCACCATGGACTTGCCCGGCAAGCCCATGAACGTGCTGAATGACGAGCTAATGGTGCCAATGGCGGAAGCGATTGATGGCATTCTGGCCGACATTGATAACACCAGTGGCATCATCCTCGCCAGCGGCAAAAAAGACTTTATTGCCGGTGCTGATATTGAAATGCTGATCGCGCTCGACACCACTGAGAAGGTGTTCGATATGGTCGAAAACATGAAGGCCATGCTGCGAAAGTTAGAGACCTGCGGTAAGCCGGTCGTGGCAGCCATGAATGGCACCACGCTAGGTGGCGGGTATGAAGTCGCCTTGGCGGCACATCGCCGTATCTGCATTAACAACCCGCGTACCCAGATTGGTTTGCCAGAAGTCAAAATTGGCGCTTTCCCCGGTGGCGGTGCCACAGCGCGTTTGCCGCGCATGATTGGTATTCAACAGGCCATGCCGCTGATGCTGGAAGGCAAAACCCTACGCCCTGAAAAAGCCTTGGCTGCAGGCTTAATCGAAGAGTTGGCGGTTGACGCTGATGACTTGATGGCCAAAGCCAAAGCTTGGATTAAAGCTAACCCAAGCGTGCAGGCACCTTGGGACGTAAAAGGTTTTAAATTCCCGGGTGGCGATGCCAATAACCCGCGCAATGTGCAAATGTTGGCGATTGCGCCAGCCATGTTGCACGCCAAAACTTGGGGCAACTACCCAGCGCCTGAAAACTGCATGAAGGCGATTACCGAAGGTTCGCGGGTAGATTTTGATACCGCTTGCCGGATCGAAAGCCGCTTATTTGCTGCCACCATTGCTGACCAAACCAGCAAAAACATGATGTCGACGCTGTGGTTCCAGCTTAATGCCATCAAACGCGGCGCGTCGCGCCCCGATGGCATTGAACCGAAGAAAGTCCAGAAGCTCGGTGTTTTGGGCTGTGGACTAATGGGTGCAGGTATCGCATTCGTGTCAGCCAAAGTTGGCATTGAAGTGGTGATGAAAGACGTTAGCCAAGAAGCGGCTGAAAAAGGCAAAGACTGGTTTAAAGGCGTCACCGATAAACAGGTTGCACGTAAACGTATGACCCAAGAAAAAGCCGACGAAATTCTCGGTCGTATGCACCCTACCGGTGATTACGACGATTTGGCCGGCTGTGATTTGGTGATTGAGGCGGTATTTGAAGATCGCGAACTAAAAGCCAATGTCACCCAAGCGACTGAGGCAGTATTAGGTGAAGACGCGGTGTTCTCATCCAATACCTCTACCTTGCCAATTACCGGCTTGGCTGAAGCCTCACGTAAGCCAGAAAACTTTATTGGCCTGCACTTCTTCTCGCCGGTAGAAAAAATGCCGCTAGTAGAAATCATCAAAGGCGAAAAAACCAATGATGAAACCCTAGCCCTAGCGTTTGACTACGTGCTGCAAATTAAGAAAACCCCGATTGTGGTGAATGACAGCCGTGGCTTCTACACCTCACGCGTGTTCTCGTCTTACGTAAACGAAGGCATGGCGATGTTGGCCGAGGGCATTGATGCGCAGATGATTGAGAACGCCGGCCTAATGACTGGCATGCCAATGGCACCGCTAGCATTAACCGATGAAGTGGCGATTTCGCTATGTCACCACATCATGGCGCAGACGGCGAAAGACATGGAAGCCGAAGGCAAAACCATGCCAGACACGCCGGCGGTGGCCGTAGTTAATAAGATGGTTGAAGAGCTAGACCGTCCCGGTAAGCGTGCGACCAAAGGCTTTTACGATTATCCGGAAGGTGGTAAAAAAGCTTTATGGCCGGGCCTTAAAGAGCACTTTAATGCGACTCGCAAAGATGTTGACATCAACGAGCTACAAGAGCGTCTGCTGTTTATTCAAGCCAATGAAACCGCACGTTGCTACGAAGAAGACGTGGTTTGCTCGCTACCCGATGCCAATATTGGTTCCATCTTCGGTTGGGGTTTTGCGCCTTGGGCAGGTGGTACCTTGCAGTACATCGAGCACGTGGGCCTACATCGTTTTATCGAGCGCAGCCAAGAATTGGCGGCTCAATTTGGCGAGCGCTTTAAGCCTGCTGAGATCCTGCTGAAAATGCAGGCGGAAGGTAAGAGTTTTAAATACGAGGCTTAAGCTGGTTATTTAAAGCAATAAAAAGGCCGCGTATTTACGCGGCCTTTTTTGTGATGCTTAGCGCCGACTATTCGCTGCGGCTGGCTTTTTCTTCCAGGCCTGAAAGGCCAAAACGACGATCTAGTTCTTTTAATACCGCGTCTGGTGACAGGTCTTGTTGCGCCAATAGCACCAGCGTGTGGAACCATAGATCGGCGACTTCATAGACAACGTTATCTTTATCGCCGTCTTTGGCGGCCATTACCACTTCGGTGGCTTCTTCGCCGATTTTCTTGAGGATTTTGTCGAGGCCTTTGCTATAAAGCTGGGCGACATAGGAGCTGTCCGGATCAGCGTCTTTGCGTTGTTCCAAGACGTCGGCGAGTTGCTGTAAGGTATTCATGCCGCGCAGTTTAGCAGCGCTGCTGCCGCTGGCCTATCCCTGACTGTAAGCCTTCTGATTTAGATGGAGTTCTGATGACTGTTTTTGCCCGTAATGCCGTTGTTCTTGCTGTGCTGGCGACCTTGTTGAGCCTATTGGGGTTAACTGGCATCTGGGGTATTGATGGCAACGATGCCGAGCGTGTCCGTTTTGGTGTCGCCGAGCTGGCGTTAATGCTGTTATTGATCATTAATGGCTTTGCCATCAAGCGCCATATTTACCAGCAGCCTTCTAGTTTGTTAGCGCAACAACTGTCTTGGTTATGCCTGCTGTCCCTAATGCTGTGTTTTGTTGGCGATGTGGTTAATCGCAATTTTGCGCAGCAGTTTTATCAGTACGGCAGCGTGGTAAAGCATGACTATTTGGCTGACTCGGTGTTTTTCTTTGCCCCCGGTTATTTGCTATTGCTAGTGGCCGTGGGCCGCGTTGCTCAAGCGCGTGGAGTGAGTGCCCAATTTATGTCGGTGACCGCTGCCGTAGCCGCGGTACTCGCCGCTTTGAGCTTTATTAATATGGCTGACTTTGATGCGGGCCAGCGCGTATTAGGTATTACTGGCAGTTATGCGGTTTTGATTGCTGTTGTTGGCGTCGCTAGCCTGTGGTTATTAAAAGCCTATGGCGCGGCAACAGCGCCGGCCGGTATCCGTTGGGCAGCATTGGGCTTGGCGCTAGCGGCCATTGCCGATGCCTTGATTGGTTCGTTATGGATATACGGCAATAATGGCGAGGGTTTCTTCCCCGCCATTAGTTACGTGAATTGGATTGTTTATTTCGCCTCGCAGGCGATGGTGCAGCAGCTGCCGCTGGCCGTTAAATGATCGCGGCGAAATAACCTAAGTTAATGCCGCTTCTATCTCCCGGAAGGCTGCCAGGCCTGCTTCAAGGTTTTCCACTATTTCTTCCGCTATTTCGTCCGGGTCCGGCAAATTGTCCAAATCCGCCAGTGACTTATCTTTCAGCCAAAAGATATCCAAACTGGTCTTGTCGCGCGCCAGCACATCCTCGTAGCTGTATTTGCGCCAACGGCCTTCTGGGCTTTCTTCACTCCAGGTTTCAGCTCGGCCTTCTATGTCGCCCGGTTGATAGCACTCAATAAAGTCTTTTAAGTCTTCTAGCCGCAGCGGTTTCTTTTTTAGCGTGTGGTGAATGTTGGTGCGGTAGTCGTAAAACCAAATGTCCTTGGTCCAAGGCTTTTCGGCGGCTGGCTTGTTGTCAAAAAACAATACATTCGCCTTTACGCCTTGGGCGTAGAAAATACCCGTAGGCAACCGCAAAACCGTGTGCAGGTTCGTGGTGGCAAGTAGCTTCTTACGCACCGTTTCGCCCGCGCCGCCTTCAAACAACACATTGTCTGGCACTACCACCGCCGCTTTCCCGGTGGACTTCAGCATGCTGCGAATATGCTGCACAAAATTGAGTTGTTTGTTCGATGTGGTTGCCCAAAAGTCTTTGCGGTTATAGGTTAAGTCGTCCTTTTCTTGCTCGCCGGCTTCGTTGGTCACCGTCATGGAGGATTTTTTGCCGAACGGCGGGTTTGCCAGCACGTAATCCACTTTAATGGGGCTTTCCGCCACCAAGGCGTCGGTCGACGCAATCGCTGGTTCGCCGTCCATCTCGCCAATATTGTGTAAAAACAGGTTCATTAAGCACAGGCGGCGGGTATTCGCGACAATCTCATTGCCGTAGAAGGTGCGGTCTTTTAGTGCGGCTTTTTCTTCTTTGTCTAAGTCATGCTGCTCAACAATAAAGTCATAGGCTGCCAGTAAAAAGCCGCCCGTGCCTGTGGCCGGATCGGCAATGGTTTTGCCCGGCTCCGGGCGCACGCACTCCACCATCGCTTTAATCAAAGCGCGGGGCGTAAAGTACTGGCCTGCGCCCGATTTGGTGTCCTCCGCGTTCTTTTCTAATAAGCCTTCGTAAATTTCACCCTTTACGTCTACACCAGTCATGGTCCAGTCGGTGCTGTTAATCATTTGCACCAGCTTGTACAGCTTGGCGGGGTCTTGAATTTTGTTTTGCGCCTTAGTGAAAATCTGCCCCAACATGCCCGGCTTAGTCCCTAGCGTTTGCAGCAGCCGCACGTAGTGCACCTCGAGCTCTGCGCCTGTTTCTGCGAGCAAACTGCTCCAGTTGAATTCTGCAGGAATGCCTACATCACGGTTGTAGGGCGGCTGGGAATATTCGTCCGCCATTTTCAAAAAGATTAAATAGGTAATTTGCTCTAAATAATCGCCATAGCTCACACCGTCGTCTTTAAGTACGGTGCAAAAATTCCAAATGCGGGAAACAATAGTCGAAGCATTCATAATGTTATTTTCAATAAGGGGCTCATTGGCATTTAGCAACCATGCGACCTATAGTCCGCTTCTAGGCGGGTAAATCCTAAGTGGTATCTTCCATCGGCGGGTGACGAGCTTAGAGACATTTGGCCCAGCAGGGGCTGTCTTTTTTGCCTGTGCATTTTAATTTTGGGCAATTAGACTGCTTTGAATCACATGCTGGCAAAAGCGATATCATCACAGATATCAAGGCGCAACCAATTCAGCATTTCCAGATTTCGCATTGATTCAATAACCGAGCTTCGTTTGGGCTCCTGCGCCCATTTTGATTTCCACGACGCAATGAAATCCAAAACATCCTGCTCGCTTGCCGCGTTGGTGCTGCTTCCAGCTTTGACTTCACGGGCGGCAAATAAAATGGTGGTAACCTCTTCTGCCTGATCGGTTGTCTTTATTCGGCTGAACAAATCTACCGTTTTTGAAATCTTAGACTCGTATTGTGCTAATTCGGCGGCAAATTTCGCCTTTTCAGTTTCAAAGTTCGCAGAAACCTTGAGAGCGGTCATTCGGCCAAGCTGGCCTTCAGTAATCAAGTTTGCATTCGCAAACGTGCCCAATGCCGCCTTTACGTCATCTGAAAAAGGCCCATAGGAACCTTTCTTGAAATCGAAACCGGTAGCAACGCCTTGTTCGGTAAAGATGTAACAAATTTTCTGGAATATCGTACGCCCGACAGGGTTGGCATAAGGTTGTTGCTGCAACCGGTTCACGACTTCAAGCAATGCAACCAATGCAGGCGTCAGTTGGGCATTCTTATGCCCCTTTTTGTCCTCGTCTAAGTTTAGTTGGCCAGACAAAAAGCGTACTTCAAGCTGCTGTTTAGGCGTGCCAAAGGGCGCATAAATCTCAACATCTATATCTAGCCTACTCAGTGTTTTATACATAAGTGGGCCTACATCTTTCCACTCCAGCCCGCCATTGCCGCAGCCAAGTGGCGGAAACGCAATAGACCGGATGCCCCAAGTTTTATAGTCGCGCTCAAATGCGGCCAAGCCATCAACCACATATTGCAGCCGCGAAGGCGAACGCCAATGCTTCTTGGTAGGAAAATTCAGGACGGAAATGCCCAAAATATCTTCATAAAGGTAAGGCGCGCCAGGCTGAACCTCTCCGCGGTCACAGCGCGACACATAATCGTTGAACATCCCTGGGAACTGCTTTTTGAACACAGCGGCAACGCCCTTGCCCATTACACCCACACAATTCACGGTGTTCACCAGCGTGGCTGCCTCACTTTGGAACATGTCGCCAATCAGCACTTTGATCATGTCTAATCCCTGAAAAACTGCTGGGGGTTAATAGTGATGGGCATTGTAAACCCCAGCTCGGTCAATTGCTGAGCCACCGCATCGGTGGCAACTACAGCGCCGGTTATAAATTCAATCGGTACAACATTCGGCACCAACACCTCGGCGCCTTTCGCCGAACTGTGCTTCCATTCAGCGATTTGATTGTCGGGGTGGCGCCAGTCCCAAGCATAAATGTAATCGAGATCCATACCTGAGACTGCGTTTGGGGGATAAAACGCGACATATTTGCTGGAGGCGTTTTGATCTGTAATCACCACTCCGGCCAGCTCAAGCACACCAGTGGACACCGTTAACACGCAAAGCTCTTCAGCCATATCCCGGCGCGACGACATCATTGGGTTTCTAGCATCAAAGAACAAGTTGGCATATTGGTGCAGCCTCAGACCTCCGTAGACCCGTACTCGCGAACGCCTATCCTGCACATGAGCCATGGATACGTCGGCATGGTTAAATGCAGTTGCTTGCTCATGGCTCAAAATCCCATTGGCCAATACCGACGGAATATTGGCAATTGGCATAATGTTCTGAAATTCGCGTAGCTCAGCCATTGGCGGCCTCAGTAACTTCAGGGGACACCAACTCGCCGGCAAAGGCCTTTTTCAGGATGCTTTGGCGTAGGGCTTCGGCTTTTTGTAGATTTTGGATGAGGGTGGTTTCCAGCTGCTCGACAACCGAGAGGCTGGATTCGATTGCTTGGATGATTTGTTGTTGTTCGGCGGGGGAGCATATTGATACCGGCACTTCCGACAGCGCTTCGCCTGTAAGATGTTTAATAGTAGTTCCGGTAAAATGCTTTGCTAGCGCGCCATTGTCGGCAAGTAGCCAAAGTTTGTAGTACAGCCATTCAGGCGCAACTAGACCTATCGGAACTCGAACACGATGTAGCGCTTTTTGGAAGCGCATTTCCGATGCCTGGCCTTGCCAAATAGCACACCGACCTGGCTCACCACCTTCACAAACAATTAGGTCTCCGTTTTCTAAGCCGTATCTCTCATTTTCGCTTGGCTCAAACTTCATATCTAGCAAATCATCTAGATCAAAGCTTCCCCAGCGAACATTGACATTTCTTAGGTACGGCATTGGAGTGCCCGTATTCTTTTTCTTATCCAGCATCTTACCGAGGGCCGCTTCCAAGCATAGAGTACTGAATGAAGTTTCGGCCCAACTACTAGGCAGTTCAGGGCTAGTGGAATAACGAGGAGATTTAGGTACCAGCCTTTTGGGCCTAACTGGCTTCTTCCCCTCTTTCCCGTTCGCTTCCCAGTTTTTGACGGCTTGTTGCCAGTTGCTGAGTTGTCGTTGGTAGCGTTGTTGGCGTTCTTGCTGGATTTGCTGCAGTAGGGTTTCGGCGTTGCCGACTTTGTCGGGATTTGCGGCCCGCCATGGCTCGGTGAGCTTGCCTTCAAAGGCGTGCTTGAGTACGGATTGGCGGTAGATTTTGAGTTGTTGTTGGGTGGTTTTTAGCGCTTCTACGCCCTTATCCAGCTCGGCGAACAGGGCTTCGATTTTTTCTACTATGCGGTGTTGTTCTAAAATATCTGGCATTGGCACCTCAATAGAGGCAATTTGTTTCGTCGATATATTCGGTTGTGCTCCCCCGTAAGCAATTTTTTCTATCTGACGCTTGGCCTCGTGCAGGAAGTAGTACAGATAGGCTTGAGAAAGCACTTTTTCATCAAGCGATCTAAGCCTTCCTACTCGCTGATTTAGATACGCTGCATTGCTTCCAACAAATCGGCCAAACTTTCCCGTTGTAGCCCCTGACAAGGCAATCAACAAATCTCCTTTTTTTATTTTGAATCGCTCGAACTCGCTTCTTGCATCTATACATGCACTGTTTTGGGTGGAAATTTGTCCTTCATGGATATCAGAAATGCGTACCACAGGAACGCCGGAGTCTGTGAATTCCTTGGACTTAAACGCGAAACCGTTTGAGATCTGGCAGACGCTACCAAGCGTTACGCCTTGTGCCATCACGCCACCAATGCCTCATTCAGTTCATCAATCACTGCATCCATCTGCTCCCCAAAACGCTGATAAAACCCACCTAGGCCGCCATGCTGGTTAAAGGGCTCCAGTTCGCAGTCATCCCGCTCAAAGTGAAAGCTGTGGGCAATATGGTCGCGCACCATGCGCAGCCAGTGCATTTGTTCTTCGCTGAATTTGGGGCCGTCGCCCTGTTGTTTTCTCCATACCCAGTCGGCAAAGCGTTTTTCTACGGTGTCGCTGTAGGGGTTTAGGGTTTGGTCGATGCCGCAGGCGCGGCGCACGAGAGAGACGAGTACGGCCAGTTCTTTTTCCGGCGCGGTTTTGCTGCTGAGCTGGTCTAGCTGGGCGTAGGCATCCCATATGCGTAGCGGCGCCAGATGTGGGCGCTCAGATTTTAGGGTTTGCAGCAGACCTTTAATCATTTTAAAGCTGAGGTTTTTACGGCGCTGGGGCTGCGAGTAGAACAGGCTTAGGGCAGTGATGTCGTCGCGGTGGCTTTGTAGGTACTGTTCAAACTCGCTCACGGTGGCTTGCTGCTTTTCTGTCACGCTGGTTTTCCAGCCGCTTTCAAGCACTTCGTCTAGGTTGTGTTCGTCTAGGGTTTGTTCGTGTTGGCGTTGAATGTCTGTAATGAGTTCAATTACGGGCATGGACAGCGGCTTAACTGCCGCTTCAATAAGTTGCTTGCGGGTTTGTTCAATTTCTAGGCTGGTAATGGTGCCGCTGTTTTGCCGATCAGGGTTTTGCAGAATGGCTTGTTCAATTTGGTCTGGCTCGATAGCTGCCAAAAGGCCTTTAGCAATAGTTTGTACGCTGCAATCGGGGTGGCCGTTTTCAGCCAGTGTTTGTTCAATTTGGTGTTTTTGCTGTTGGTTGAGTTGGCGGTCTATCCGCGCTAGACGGCCTGCGGCACTGGCAATGCTGTCGTCATCGCGCGCACCGCCCATCATTACGCCGGTGAGTAGGTCTTTGGTGGATACACTCGGCTTGGTTTCCAACGGGCGGTTGTCGGTTTTAATGGATTCGGTTACGCCAACCGCGTCTATCAGTACGTAGTGAGTTTTGGCTTGGGCGTCTTCGCCACAGGCGCGTTTCATGGCTTCGCTGTCGGCCACGCGGGTGCCGCGGCCTTTCATTTGCTCGTAGTAGTTCTTGCTTTTTACGTCGCGCATAAACAGCAGGCATTCCAGCGGTTTTACGTCGGTGCCGGTGGCAATCATGTCTACGGTGACGGCGATGCGCGGCATGTAGTCATTACGAAAACTATTGAGTACCGATTTGGGGTCTTCTTTTGACTGGTAGGTGACTTTTTTGCAGAAGTCGTTACCGGCGTTAAATTCCTGCCGTACAAGATTGATGATGTCGTCGGCGTGGCTGTCGGTTTTGGCAAAAATGAGCGTTTTGGGAATGGTTTTTAGGCTGCGTTGTGGGCCTTCGCCTTCGGTGGGGCGTTGTGGAAAGATATCAGGCAGGGCTTGGCGATAGCTTCTGAGCACGGTGCGAATCTGGCTTTCGTTGACCACGGAGCGGTCCAGTTCTTTGCCTTGGTATTCAACTTCGTCGTTGCTGTCCCAGCGTTGTTTGCGGGTAAGTTTGTGGCGTTTGTAGTGGCCGCGTTCTACTTTGGCGCCTTGTTCGGTGATTTTGGTGCGGATGATGTATTCCTCGCCCGCAACGTTTACGCCGTCTACCACCGCTTGTTCATGGGTGTATTCGCTAACCACGTTTTGCTGAAAAAAACCGTAGGTGCGGCTGTCGGGCGTGGCGGTGAGGCCAATTAGAAAGCCATCAAAATATTCCAGCACTTGTCGCCAAAGGTTGTAAATGCTGCGGTGGCATTCGTCGATGACAATAAAGTCGAAGAACTCCAGCGGTACGGTTGCGTTGTAAACCACCGGCAGCGGCTCTTTGCGGCCGAGTTTGAGCTCATTGGGGTTGATGTCTTCGGCGCTGTCTTCCAACTCTTCACCTTTGAGCATGGCGTAGAGGCGCTGAATGGTGCAGATAACCACTTGTGCGTCGGTTGGCACATGAGCCGATTTGAGGCGGTTAACGGTATATAACTCGGTGAATTTACGCGTGTCGTCGGTTGGCACGTAGGTCATAAATTCTTGTTCGGCTTGCTCACCCAAGTTTTTGGTATCAACCAAAAACAGGATGCGTTTGGCGCCAGCATGTTTTAACAGGCGGTAAATAGACGTAACGGCGGTGTAGGTTTTACCGGCGCCGGTGGCCATTTGAATAAGTGCCCGTGGTTTATTTTGTTTGAAACTAGCTTCTAGGTTGGTGACGGCGGTGATTTGGCAATCCCGCAGGTTTTTGCTGTCAAGCGCTGGAATGTTTTGTAAACGGTGGCGCAGTGGCGGTACTTGTAGCCACGACTGTAGGGTTTCTGGGCGATGGAAGTTGAAGACTTCTCGGGAACGCGGGTTTGGATCGCGCGCGTCAGAAAAATGGGTAACCGTGCCGGTAGATTCATACAAAAAATGTACCGCGGTGCCGGGGGCAATAAATTTGAACTCAGACGAGGCGTAACGCTGGGACTGTTCGGCCACGCTGTGTAGCTTAAAACCGAGGTCTTCACGCTTGGCTTCAACTACGCCGCAGAGTTGAGCGTCTACAAATAGCGCGTAATCGACGGGGCCAGTACTGGTTTGATATTCCCGTACGGCTACACCGAGGGAGGCATTGGGGTTTAGCTCAGAAAAGCTTTGCAGTACCCAGCCCGCCTGTTGCAGCAGGGCATCAATTTGATCGCGGGCTATTTGTTCTGGGGTTTGGTTGGCTGTTGTCATTGTTGTGGCCAGCTCCTTCGATGACCACATTGTATGCCTTGGCTAGGCTTGTTAACAGTCTTATAGCCGCACTTCGATTTTGCGGTTCTTCATGCACTGTTTGGCTTCGCCAACGGTGTGCTCACCAAAATGGAAAATACTCGCTGCGAGTACCGCATCGGCGCCGCCGATTTCAACGCCGTCGGCTAGGTCATCGAGTTTGCCAACACCGCCGCTGGCAATCAGCGGAATATTGACGTGGCGGCCAATTTCTTGCATTAGCTCGTTATCGAAACCTTCACGGGTGCCATCGCGGTCCATGCTGGTTACTAATAGTTCGCCAGCGCCGTATTCAGCCATTTTCTTTGACCATTCAATGGCGTCTAGGCCAGTTTTTTTACGGCCGCCGTGGGTAAAGATTTCCCAGCGGGGTGCTTCTTTCTTTTTGTTAACGCGTTTAGCGTCAATCGCTACCACGATGCATTGGTTGCCAAAGCGGCTAGAGGCTTCGCGCACAAATTCGGGATTGCTCACCGCAGCGGTGTTAATGCTGACTTTGTCGGCACCGGCATTGAGCATACGGCGGATGTCGGCGCATTCGCGGATGCCACCGCCGACGGTTAGCGGAATAAAGATTTGGCTGGCTACGGCTTGTACGACTTCAACCATGGTGGCGCGGTCGTCCGAGCTAGCAGTAATATCGAGGATGCAAACTTCGTCAGCACCTTGGTCGTTATAACGACGCGCAACTTCTACCGGGTCTCCGGCATCACGCAGGCCTAAAAACTTAACGCCTTTAACAACGCGGCCGTTGTCGACATCGAGGCAGGGAATAATGCGTTTAGCTAAGCCCATTACTGCGCAAGCTCCTGTTTAACCAAAGCCGCGGCCTGTTGTAGGTCTAGCGTGCCTTCGTAAATAGAGCGGCCCAAAATAGAACCGGCGACGCCCTGTTGGCGCACCGCGAGTAGCTGCTCGATATCAGAAATATCTTTAATACCACCGGAGGCAATCACAGGAATACCGCAAGCCGCAGCCAATTCGGCGGTAGCTTCAACATTGCAGCCGCTGAGCATGCCGTCGCGGCTAATGTCGGTGTAAACGATGCTGCTAACGCCGGCGTCAGCGAATTCTTTGGCGAGGTCTACCGCCAGTACTTCGGCGGTGTCAGCCCAGCCATCGACTGCGACTTTACCGTCGCGAGCGTCTAAGCCGACGATGATATGGCCGGGGAATTCGCGGCAGGCTTGGCGTACAAATTCCGGTTCGCGCACGGCTTGTGAGCCAATGATGCAGTAAGTAATGCCGGCATCAAGATAAGCGGCGATGGTGTCGCTATTGCGAATGCCGCCGCCGATTTGCACAGGGATATCGCCGGAAATTTTGCAAATGCTGCGAATCGCGTCGTCGTTAACTGGCTTGCCAGCGAAGGCGCCGTTTAAGTCGACAAGGTGTAAACGTTGTGCGCCTTGGTCGAACCAGCGCTGCGCCATTTCCGCGGGATTGCTGCCGTACACGGTGGCATCTTCCATGCGGCCTTGTTTTAGGCGTACGCATTCGCCGTCTTTTAAATCAATCGCGGGGATTAGTTCAAACCTCATGGGCTGCTTTCCTAGGGGTTCCAAGCGCAGAAGTTGCTGAGTAACTGAAGGCCGGCGTCGGCACTTTTTTCTGGGTGAAACTGTGTCGCAAAGACGTTGTCTTTTCCGAGCGCGCAGCAGTATTCATGCGGGTATTCGGCCGTTGCTTGCACAATGCTTTGATCGTCTGGCGTGACGTAGTAGCTGTGTACAAAGTAAAAGCGGGTGCCGTCTTTAATGCCTTCCCATATTGGGTGGCTAGCAAACTCAGGTTTGATGGCGACTTTGTTCCAACCCATTTGCGGTACTTTTAAGCGCTCGTTGCTAACGGGGTCGCGTTGGCCGTCTTCAAAACGGGTCACGCGGCCGTGGAATAAACCTAGCGCGTCATGGCCGTCGTTTTCTTCTGAATGATCCAGCATGGATTGCATGCCAACACAGATGCCGAGTAGCGGCTTTTGCGTGGCGACTTCGCGCACCGCTTGGTCAAGGCCAAGGCGCTCAAGCTCGCCCATGCAGTAACCAATGCCGCCAACGCCGGGGAAAACGACTTTGTCGGCACGCATGATTTCGTCAGGGTCATAAGTCACTTGTACGCGTTGCGCCACGGCTACGCGCTCAAGTGCTTTTGCTACGGAGTGCAGATTGCCCATTCCGTAGTCAACAACAGCAATGGTGTACATCGAGTGTTAAATCCGCAAAAGCAAAAGGCGCTTTATAAAGCGCCTTTTGTAGAAGGTAATGTGTCGCCCATGCGTGGATCCATTTCGGTAGCCATGCGTAGGGCGCGACCAAAGGCTTTAAAAATCGTTTCTGCTACGTGGTGCGCATTGCGGCCGCGTAGGTTGTCGATGTGCAGGGTGACACCGGCGTGATTAATAAAACCTTGGAAAAATTCAAAGATTAGATCGAGATCAAAATCACCCACGCGTGCGCGCGGGTAATCAACGCCGTATTCGATACCTGGGCGACCAGAGATATCCAAAACAACGCGAGATAGTGACTCGTCTAATGGCACATAGGCATGACCGTAGCGGCGGATGCCTTTTTTGTCGCCAATCGCTTTGGCAAAGGCTTGGCCGAGGGTAATGCCAACGTCTTCGACGGTGTGGTGCGCATCAATTTCCAAGTCGCCATTGGCGTTGATATCTAGATCAAACAAACCGTGGCGGGCCACTTGGTCCAGCATGTGGTCAAAGAACGGTACGCCGGTAACGAATTTAGCTTCGCCGGTGCCGTCTAAATTGATAGAAACCGTGATTTGGGTTTCTTGGGTATTGCGCTCAACAGTCGCGGTGCGTTGGCTCATAAGGCTTACCTATTGGGGTGCCATTACAAAAGAGGCGGAATGATACTCCTGTGCGCGCCGAGTTTGAACCTTTTGTTGCAATGCCGCATGACAGGCGGCCTAGCAACGCAGCTGAAAGGTGACCGGGCCATCGTTGGTAAGTGCCACTTGCATATGGGCACCAAATTGTCCGGTTTGCACTGTGTGGTGTTGCTGGCGGGCTTGGTCGCAGAGGTAGGCAAACATCAGGCGCGCGGCATGCGGTTCCATGGCGGTGGAAAATCCGGGGCGGTTGCCGCGCTCGGTATCGGCGGCGAGCGTGAACTGCGAGACCAGCAAAAGCCCACCGTTTATGTCTTTCACAGAGCGATTCATTTTGCCGTCGGCATCCTCAAAAATACGGTAATTGAGGATGCGTTCCAGCAGGCGGTCGGCTTGTTTTTGTTCGTCGGCGCTTTCAATGCCGACAAAAACCAGCAGGCCCTGATCGATAGCGCCAACGGTATTGGCTTCAACCGTGACGCTGGCCTGAGTGACTCTTTGTAGTAGCGCGATCATTAGTGCTTAACGATGTCGCGGACAACAAAACCGAATAGCACTGAATTCCATTTGCGCGGCAACAAGCGGGTGAAAAACACGTTGGCGCGATTTAAAAATCCAGCGACCCATGTGCGTTTGCGGCCTAGGCCTTTAAGCGCGCCCGACACTACCGGCTTGGCTTTCATGGTCAGCAAGTTGGAGATAAGTCCGTCGTAGGTGGCAAACTCGGTATAGGTTGATCCGGGGCAGAGTGCCAGTACATCTATGCCATGTGGTTTTAACTCGGCGCCAAGCGCTTCGGCCAGTTTCAGGTCGAATGATTTGGAGGCGGAGTAGTTGGCCCAAAACGGTATGCCAGCAAAACCAGCAATTGAGGCGGTAAAGATAATGCCGCCCCTTTTTCGGGCACGCATACCTTGGCCGTAATGGTGAGCAAGGATTACGGCAGCCCGGCAGTTAACATCTACTAGCCGAATTTCCGCCTCAAGGTCGTTGTCGAGAAAATCGCCGTTATTGGTGAAGCCAGCATTGTTAATCAACAAGCCAATTTCTAAGTCCTCAGTTTGGTCGGCCACAGGTGGCAAAAAGTCTGGGTCGGCAAGGTCGGCGCTGACGGCGCGATATTCAATGCCATATTGTTCGCTCAGGCTTTTACCTAGCGCCTCAAGGCGCTCGGTGCGGCGTGCTAATAAGACCAAATTTAGCCCTTTGGCGGCTAGTTGTTTCGCAAATTCTTCGCCTAGGCCGGCAGAAGCGCCGCTAATCATGGCCCAAGGGCCGTATTGTTGTTTGAAATCCATGATTTATCCCGCTTTTTGATTTGTTGCGTATTTATTGTGCAATGCCGCGTATAATGCGCGCCCATTTTATGGCTGCCAAGTGTTGGTGGCCGATTTAAATCCGCCACGCCTTTTAGGTCGGTACCCTTTTTATGTCTATCGAAAAAATTCGCAATATTGCCATTATCGCCCACGTTGACCATGGCAAAACTACGCTTGTTGACCAGTTGTTGCAGCAGTCTGACACCTTGGACGAACGTGCCAAGCTTGAAGAACGCGCCATGGACAGCAATGACCAAGAGAAAGAGCGTGGCATTACCATTTTGGCTAAATGTACCGCCATTAAATGGCGTGACTACCGTATTAATATCGTAGACACACCGGGCCACGCCGACTTTGGTGGCGAGGTAGAACGTGTATTAAGCATGGTTGATTCGGTGGTGCTGCTGGTTGATGCGCAAGATGGCCCAATGCCACAAACGCGCTTTGTAACCGAAAAAGCCTTTGCCTTGGGTTTGCAGCCAATTGTTGTGATTAACAAAATTGATCGCCCATCGGCTCGCCCAGATTGGGTGTTGGATCAGACCTTTGATCTGTTTGATCGCCTTGGCGGTACCGACGAGCAACTTGATTTTGCCACCGTGTATGCCAGTGCTTTGAACGGTTACGCCGGTCATGAAGATGACGTGCGTGACGGCAATATGGATGCCTTGTTTGAAACGATTGTTGAGCAAGTGCCGCCGCCAACAGTGGACTTGGATGGGCCTTTCCAGATGCAAATTTCGCAGCTGGACTACAACAGCTTCCAAGGTGTGATTGGTATTGGTCGTGTGAAACGCGGCAAAATCAGCACCAACTCACCAGTGGCTGTGGTTGACCGCGAAGGCAATGCCCGTAAAGGCAAAATCCTGCAGATCATGAACTTCATGGGCCTTGAGCGTGTTGACTCAAATGAAGCTCAGGCGGGCGATATTGTTTGTATTACCGGCCTTGATCCGCTGAACATTTCTGACACCGTTTGCCATCCGGATAGCCCAGAAGCGCTAACGCCGTTAAGCGTCGATGAGCCAACCATCAGCATGACCTTCGGCGTTAACAAGTCGCCGTTTGCTGGTAAAGAAGGCAAGTTCATTACTAGCCGTCAGATTAAAGACCGCCTAGAGCAAGAGCTTAAGCACAACGTAGCGCTGCGTGTTGAGCCGACCGAAGATCCAGACCGCTTCAAAGTGTCTGGCCGTGGTCAGCTGCACCTTGGCGTATTGATCGAAAACATGCGCCGCGAAGGCTTTGAGCTAGCGGTATCGCGTCCACATGTAATTGTGCATGAGCTAGAAGATGGTTCTAAAGAAGAGCCGTACGAAATGGCGATGTGTGACGTTGAAGACCAGCACCAAGGTTCGGTGATTGATGCGCTTAATCAGCGTAAAGGTCAGCTGAAAAATATGGAGCCAGACGGCAAAGGCCGTGTGCGCTTGGAGTATTTGATTCCATCTCGCGGTTTGATCGGTTTCCAAACTGACTTTATGTCGATGACTTCAGGCACCGGTATTTTGACGCATGTATTTGAGCATTACGGCCCTTACGTCGGTGGCCGCTTTGGTCAGCGCCACAACGGTGCCATGGTCTCGAATGCGCAAGGTAAATGCTTGGCTTATTCGCTATTTAACTTGCAAGAGCGCGGCCGTTTGTTCGTCAATCACGCGCAGGAAGTTTACGAAGGCCAGATTATCGGTATTAACAGCCGTGACAACGATATGGTTGTGAACGCCCTTAAAGGCAAGCAGCTGACTAACGTACGTGCTGCCGGCACTGACGAAAACTTGGTACTAACACCGCCGATCGATCTGACGCTTGAGCGTGCTTTAGAGTTTATTAACGACGATGAGCTGGTGGAAATTACGCCAGAATCAGTGCGTGTACGTAAGCTTTACTTGCAAGAGCATGAGCGTAAGAAGCATGCCCGTGCGGCGGCTGAGTAAGCTATAAGCTGTACCAGCCATAATGGTTGCCGGCAATTGCGGCGGCGGCCATTAATAGCAGCAGAATAAACCAGCCCTTGGGGCTGGTTTTTTCGTTTATGGCATCTTCACCTACGCGTTTGCCGGCAATATCCGGCGGTGGTGGTGCGATTTCGCGGCGCAACAAAGCCATATTGCGTTGGTTGGCGCGCCAGCCAATATCAAACAGGTCGCCAATCACCGGTACTAAGCCGACCACGAACTCAAGGCCGATATTAAAGGCCATTTTGCCGAGAATTTTGTTGCTGGCGCCGGCGGCTTTGGCTTCGCCCATTAGGTAAAGCGAGATAAGCGCGGTGGCGGCGTCGCCAATGCCGGGAATAAGGCCAATCAGGGAATCGAGGCCGAAGCGGATGTCGGTGCCGGGGATTTTCCAGCGAGCGTCGAGTAAGGCGGCGAGTTTGTCTAGGCGTTGTAGGGTGGAATAGCTATCGGTCATAAAACGTGTGGCTTAGGCGCGGGGTAGTTTTTCAGGTTGGCCACGCATGACGCCGGTTGACGGTGGTGTGCCAAGGTGGATTTCTTGCCATTTAACAAACAGCCCGTAGACATGGTTAGTTAGTGCTTCCTTGCCGTCGAACAAGCTTGGGTCGATGGGGTCGTAAATATGGAAGTGTACGGTGTGGTTGCGGGTGGTCAAAATATCCCAAATTTTTTGTGGCAGGGTTTGGTCTGCCCATTCAAAGTCTTCTTCAGCCTCGTAGTGAATAAAGGTCGGCACGATGGGGGTGCTGGTGTTGTGGGCAATTTCAAAACTGCCGTAGTGGAAAAAGTCTCTTAACTTGCGGCCGTAGCAGCCGCCCTCGGGAAATACCGCAATGCAGGCACCTTCGCGCAACCGCGCTTCGGTGGTTTCTGCCGCTTGGCGTCTTGAGGCTTTATCTTCGCGACTAACAAAGATGGTGTCTGCGGCAATCGCAATGCGACCGACGAACCACCATTTTTTGACCTCTATCTTGCCAATCGCGCGCACGGGGAAGACCGCCGGAATGCCGACATCTTCAAAGGCTGAAGGGTGATTGGCCATGACTATATAGCGTGAAGGCAGGCTGCCAGCGTAATGTTGGTGGATATGTAGGTCGACACCCAGCGCGCGGACAAAACACCAGTTCCAGCGTTGATAGAGTTTGGGGTACCAGCTGCGCAAGGGTTTGGGTAGCCAGGCGAGTAACCACATGGCTATTGAGAACAGCGCTAGATCAATCCAAGCGATAATGAGCTTGGCAAAGTGGCCTGTGTAGTAAAACATATTGCCCCCCCCCCTATTTTTTTGTTCGTTATAACGTTCCGGTTTGTAAATGTCCAAAACAGAGATCAAAACAACAGAGACCACCACGCTTGGCGATTGGTTGGCGGCAGACGATTTTGGCTTAACCATGTCATCGGGTTTTTTTGGTTTCTTTGCCCACTGCGGCATGTTGAATGCCTTGTTAGATGCAGGACTTAAACCTAGCCGTTGTTCTGGCTCAAGCGCTGGTGCGCTAACAACGGGTTTGTGGGCGGCGGGTGTGCCAGCGCCGGAGATGCGTGATCGGCTGTTTGAGCTGACTCGCCAAGACTTCTGGGACCCAAAGCCAGGCTTGGGAGTGTTGAGAGGCAGAAAGTTCAGGGCCGTATTGGAGTCGATGCTGCCGGTTAACAAGATTGAAGACTGCCCAACGCCTTTGGCTTTATCGGTATACAACGCTTTTCGGCATCGCACGGAAGTGCTCGAGCAAGGCAATTTGGCGGCGGCCATTCAAGCCAGCTGTACGGTGCCGATTATGTTTCACCCGGTTTGGATCGAACGTCGGCCATATCTTGATGGTGGCATTCTAGATCGCCCGGGGTTGGTGGGCATGCCGTCGGGCTCGCGGGTTTTGTATCACCATATTTTGTCGAAGTCGGCTTGGCGTCGTAAGAACGGCGCGCATACAGTGATTCCACAACGGCCGGGTTTGCAGGCGCTAGCATTAACTGCCCTGCCTAAGTCTGGGCCGTTTAAAATGGAAGTTGGCCGCGAGGCCTACGCGCTGGCCTATGAAAAAACCCAGCAAGCTTTAGCCATGCCGGTAGATGGAACCGCTCTTTATGTCTGATGGTAAGCAACCTTGGTTGCACGTAGTGCTGCATGAACCAGAAATCCCGCCGAATACCGGCAACGCCATCCGGCTTTGCGCCAATACTGGTGCGCGTTTGCATTTGATCCACCCATTGGGATTTTCGATCGATGAAAAAGCGGTGCGGCGCTCTGGTATGGATTACCGCGAAATGGCGCCGGTTGAACATCACGATAGCTATCAGGCTTTTCTCGACAGCGTTAAACCGCAGCGTGTTTTTGCGATTGAAACCGGCGGCCAGCGGTCTCATGTTGAGGTTGAGTATTTGCCCGGCGATGCGCTGATTTTCGGTAATGAGGGCAGTGGCCTGCCGCAGTCGGTGATGGATAAGTTGCCGAATGGCGAAGTGTTGACCTTGCCGATGATGCCCAATACGCGCAGCCTTAACTTGTCGAACACGGTGGCAATCGCGGTTTATGAAGCCTGGCGTCAGCAGGGCTTTAGACTGCCCGAATAAGGCCTAAATATCGGGTGATTATGGGGCAGAACGGACTAACCTTTCGTTTGGTTTGTCTGTTAATCGCGTAGTTTTACGCTATGATTGCCATCCTCTTTGCAGCATCTGCACTGGGGATAGGGTTTCACTGCAAACAATTTTGGGGATTAACATGAACTTATCAAAACGAGTGCGCCAAGGCGCGCTGGTCGCCGTGGTGGCGACGCTTTCTGCTGGCTGTGCCAACACCGGGACTTCTAATGGCAACTTAGAAGCACGTATTGCCAAGCTTCAACAAGAGAACGAAGCACTGCGTGACGCGGTTGTAGCGGGTAACAACCGTCCGGCACCAGCGCCGGCTCCTGCCAGCAATAGCGCTGACTTGCCGCCTAATGCACAAGCCGGCGAATGCTATGCACGTGTACTAGAGCCAGCAACTTATGAAACACGCACTGAGACCATCACCGTGCGTGAGGCGTCAGAGCGTGTTGAGCTAACTGAGCCAGAGTACGAGTGGGTAGAAAAAACCGTTGTTGTTAAAGAAGCTTGGGAAGAAGTGATTGAAGTCACCCCTGCCCAGTACGAGTGGATTGAAGAAGCGGTTATCGTTGAAGAAGCTAGCGAACGCCTAGAAGTGGTTGAAGCGGTATACGAAGAACGCACTGAAGAAGTGCTAGTTAAGCCGGCTTACACTACTTGGAAGCCAGGTCGCGGTCCGATTGAGCGTGTAGATAACGCTACTGGCGAAATCATGTGCTTGGTTGAAGTGCCAGCTGAATACAAAACTGTGACTCGCACCGTTTTGGTTTCTCCTGAGGCGACTCACCGCATCGCGATTCCTGCGCAGACCGAGCTGGTTAAGCGTCAGGTAATGACGAAAGCACCTGAGGTAACTCGTATTACCCACCCTGCTGAAACTAAGACTATCCAAGTTAAGCAGTTGGTTCGCGCGCCACAGGAAATTCGCATTCCAGTGCCTGCTGAAACCAAAACCATTACTCAAGAGTACAAGGTTAGCGATAGCGAGCTACGCTGGCGCACCGTGCTTTGCGAAACCAATATCACTGGTGACGTAACTAAGCAGTTGCAACAAGCGCTTAAGATCCGTGGTTATGACCCAGTATGGATTGACGGCGTATACGGTAAGAAAACCGCTGACGCTGTGACTCAGTATCAAAAAGATAACGGCATGGCTTCTGGTGGTTTGACCTTTGAAACCCTAGACAAGCTAGGCGTTCAGTATCGTCGCGCGATCTAATTTAGTTCGATAGTGACAATCAAGCCCTCGCTGCTGAAAAGTAGCGGGGGCTTTTTTTATGCGGTGTCAGTTATGTCGTCTTGCTGATGTCGTCTTACTTACGTGACTTTGCAAAGCACATAAACCTCAACGCTAGCTGCGCCCGCGTCTAATAATGCTTCTGATAGCACCTGTGCGCTACTGCCGGTCGTCATAACATCATCGACAATGGCGATATGCTGGCCATCTAGTCTGCTCTCAATGGCAAAGGCGCCTTTCAGGTTTTTTAACCGCTGCTGGCGATTTAATCCGGACTGCGCGGGTGTTTCGCGGATGCGTTTGGCGGTGCTTAATAGCGGGCGTTGGTAGGCCTGAGCCAGAGCCGAAGCCAAGACCGCGGCCTGATTAAAGCCGCGCTCACGTAAACGGGTTTTATGCATCGGCATGGCGACAAAAGCATCCGCTGGTGGCGACGGTAGTCGCTGCTTAAGCTGCTTGCTAAAGATCGCCGCTAGGTCTTTGCCTAGCGCTAGGTCCTGACCAAATTTAAAACGCTTAATGGCTTGGTCTAGCGGCCAGCCCCATTGCCAAAGCACATGAGTTTGGGCAAAGGCGGGTGCTTGGGCCTGGCAGTGTTGGCAATCGCTTTGGCTGCTGCTTAGGGTTTCAGCGCAAACCGGGCATAAGCTGCCGGCGCTCGGAAACTGCTGTACGCAGGCATTGCAAATATTCTGTGGCGAAACCTGTAGTTGTTCACAGAGTCGGCAGCGCCTCGGTAATCGCTGCTGAGTTGCTCGCCAGAGTTGTAAACTTTTAATCCGCAATGGGTTTACAATGCCAGCCACTTTTAAAAACCCCGTTGATATAGCCATGAGCCAATCCCCTAGCCCTGCTTGGAATCGCGAGCAAGTTGCCGACCTCTACGCCTTGCCCTTTAGCGACCTATTGTTTCAGGCGCAAACCGCGCACCGTCAATATTTCGATCCCAATCAGGTTCAGGTTAGCACGCTACTGAGTATTAAAACCGGTGCCTGTCCTGAGGATTGTGCCTACTGCCCGCAAAGCACTCGCTTTAACACTGGCCTAGAAAAAGAGCCCTTAATTGATGTCGAAGAGGTGCTGCAAAAAGCTCAAAAAGCCAAAGACGCTGGCAGCACGCGTTTTTGCATGGGCGCGGCTTGGCGTAGTCCTAAAGATCGTGACATCCCTAAATTGGCCGCGATGATCAGCGGCGTTAAGGAAATGGGTATGGAAACTTGTATGACTCTAGGCATGTTGAGTCAGAGTCAGGCCCAGGCCTTGGCGGAATCCGGTTTGGACTATTACAACCATAACCTCGATACCTCGCCCAAATACTACAAAGAAATCATTACCACGCGTTGTTACCAAGACCGTCTAGATACTTTGGCAGCGGTGCGTGAAAGCGGCATGAAAGTTTGCTGTGGCGGCATTTTGGGCATGGGCGAAGCGCGTCAAGATCGGATTGGTTTGCTGGTAGAGCTAGCGAATATGCCAACGCCGCCGGAAAGTGTGCCGATTAATATGCTGGTTAAGGTCGCGGGCACGCCGTTGCAAGATGAGGACGACTTTGATCCGATTGAGTTTGTGCGCTGCATTGCTGTGGCCCGTATTTTGATGCCGCAATCGCATGTGCGTTTGTCGGCCGGCCGTGAAGAAATGAGCGAAGAGTTACAGGCGCTGTGTTTTGCTGCGGGTGCTAACTCCATTTTCTATGGCGAAAAGCTGCTCACTACCGGTAATCCGGATACCGAAAAAGATATGGCGCTATTTGCCAAGTTGGGCATTCAGCCTGAGCCAGTTAAGGCAGATCCAAAAACCACCGAAATTCGTTTGGAACGGCCAACGGATAGCGTTGAGCCGCAGCTTGCAAACGTCTAGATGTCGACGCAGCAAGCGGCGGTGCTAGAAGATCCGCTGGCGCAATTAAAAGCCGCGGGGCTTTATCGTCAGAACAAAACCTTAAGCCAGCGGCAGGGCCATCAGGCGATGTTGGATGGCCGTGCCGTTACTTTGTTTTGTAGCAATGATTATCTGGGTTTGTCACAACACCCAGAGGTGGTGCGAGCCCTTCAGCAGAGTGCTGACGACTGGGGAGTTGGCTCCGGTGCGGCGCATTTAATCAGCGGCCATCATGGTCCGCATGCTGAGCTTGAAGAAGCCTTTGCTGACTTTATGGGCTACGAGGCGGCGCTGCTATTTTCAACTGGTTATATGGCCAACTTGGGCGTCATTTCGACGTTTGCTGGCCGTCACGATGTGGTGTTGCAGGACAAACTCAACCACGCCAGTTTGCTGGATGGCGCTAAATTGGCCGGCGCTAAACTGAGCCGTTATCGCCATGCAGATATGCAGCACGCAGCGACAAAGTTGCCGGCTAAGTTATTGGCGAGCGATGGCGTGTTTAGCATGGATGGTGATATTGCGCCGTTAGCGGAGTTGGCGGCATTGGCAAAACAGCAACAAACGCCATTATTAGTTGATGACGCGCATGGTTTTGGCGCATTGGGGCCGCAGGGTCGTGGCAGTGTTGCCGCCGCCGGATTGACAGCCGCCGATGTGCCCTTGCAGTTGTGTACCTTAGGTAAGGCTGGCGGCACCTTTGGCGCTATCTTGCTGGGTTCGCGCAGTGATATTGAGCGCTGCGTAAACACGGCGCGCAGCTATATCTATACCACTGCCTTGCCGGCTGCGATGGCCAGCGCCTCGCTGGCGGCGCTCAACGTGCTGCGGCGAGCCGACGACTTGCGGCAAAAGTTGCAGGCCAATATTGGCTTGTTTCGCCAAGGCTCAGAGCAACTCGGTTTGCCGTTGCTGGCGTCGTCTACGGCGATTCAGCCACTGTTAGTGCCGGGTAATCAAGCGGTAATGGCAGCATCGCAGCAGTTATTAGAAGCTGGATTTTTAGTAACCGCTATTCGCAGTCCAACCGTGGCAGTTGGCGCTGAGCGTTTACGCATTACCTTAAGTGTCGATCACGGCGAAGACGATATTAACCGCCTCCTTGATGCTCTAGCTGAGGCTTGTAAGTAAAGATGAAGTTACATATTCAAACCAGCGGCAACCCTGAGAACCCGCCGCTAGCACTGTTGCATGGCTGGGGGCTGCATGGTGACTTTTGGCCGGAGTTGGTTGAGCAGTTGTCGCAGCATTGTTACTGCTACAACATTGATCTGCCGGGCCACGGTCAAAGTCCAGCTTGTACTTGGACCTTGACGCATCTGAGTCAAAAGTTAGCGCAGCTGCTGCCGCCGCAGCTGCTATTGCTGGGTTGGTCTTTAGGCGGTATTGCTGCGCAGCATTTTGCCTTGAACTACCCCATGCATATTAAAGCCTTGGTGTTGGTGGCGAGCACGCCGCGTTTTTTGCAAGCGCCGGATTGGCCTCATGCGGCGAAACCAGCGGCTTTTGAGCAGCTCTCTAAAGATATGCATACGAGCTTTGAAAGCACCGTCGGTGATTTTATGAAGCTGACCTTGCTGAGCGGTGAGCGGCCCAAAGTAAAGTGGACCGAGCTTAAGCGTCGCGCGTTTATGCACGAGGCTCCCAACGCGAAAGCGCTGCAAAGCGGCTTAAACATTCTGGCGGCGACTGATTTTCGTTTTCATGTTGAGCGTATCTACGCGCCAACGCTCTGTATCTCTGGCAGTCATGACCGGCTTACGCCGCCGCAGGCCAGTGAATTTATGCAGCAAACTATTCCGAACTGCGATTGGGAAAATATTGAAGGTGCGGGTCATGCGCCGTTTATGTCTCATCCCGACGCGTTTCAAGAGGTTTTGGGTGCGTGGCTGGCGCAGCGTTAACTCCTATGCGGCTCGATAGTGCGCGTGTGGCGCGTAATTTTGGTGGTGCTGCGCAGCGTTATGACCAATATGCGGCGTTGCAACGTGATATTGCCGCGCAGTTGCGGCTGCAGTGGCCGCGTTTGCCTAACCCGGCGACCGTAGTTGATTTGGGTTGTGGCACAGGCCATGACAGCGAATGGCTTAGCCGCGAACACCGGCTACATTTAGTGGATATCGCGCCCGAGATGGTGGCGGCCGCAGCTGAGCGTTGTGCGATGCCGGCGCAACAGCACTGCTGCGATGTCAGCTGCTTTGGTGAGCTTGGTTTGAGCGCGGATGCGATATGGACCAGCAGTATGTTGCAATGGGCGACCGATATGCCGCTGGCGGCAGAGGCGATTGCGGCCAATTTGAAGCCCGGCGGTAGCCTCTTGGCTAGCCTCTTTACGGCCGGTTCGCTGACGGAACTGGCGCAGGCATGGGCTACGGTTGACGACGCTGAGCATGTATTGCCTTTGCCTGCCATTGACGGCACCCGGCAGGCTTTTGAGGCGGTGGGTTTGAGAATTAGTTGGCAGCAACCTTTTACTAGGCAGTTACATTTCGACAGCTTGGGCGATATTGGCCGCCATTTACGTGGTTTGGGTGCTACCAACGCCTTAAAACAACGCAAAAAGGGCTTGATGGGACGTCAACAATTGGCTCGTTTGACGGCGGCTTTGGAGCCGTTTCGTGACGAGCAGGGTATTGCGCTAACGTGGAACGCGTGGTTATTTAAAGCGGAGAAAGCAGCATGAGTGCGTGGTTTGTGACCGGAACGGATACTGGCTGTGGCAAGACTGCTGTCAGCGTCGCCTTGGTGCAGGCGCTTAAAGCTTCGGGTACTGCGGTGGGCTATAAGCCAGTGGCCGCGGGTTGCGAGATGATTGATGGCTGGTGGCAGAATGAAGACGCCCTCGCCTTGCAGGCGGTGAGTGATTTGGCTCCCGCTTATGAGCGCATTAATCCTTATGCGCT
The DNA here is from genome assembly GCA_030425645.1 of Gammaproteobacteria bacterium. Taxonomy (GTDB): domain Bacteria; phylum Pseudomonadota; class Gammaproteobacteria; order JAPPPA01; family JAPPPA01; genus JAPPPA01. The sequence goes on from JAUHZK010000001.1 coordinate 183,098, forward strand.
TCCGGCTGCGATTGCGCCCCATGTGGCGGCTGAGCAGCAGGGTTTGGTGTTGTCGCTAGACGAAATTCGTGCTGGCTTTGAAAGCTTGCAGGCCGATTACGACCATGTGGTGGTTGAGGGTGCTGGCGGTTGGCGAGTGCCGTTACATTTGCAAAGTGGCCGCTGTTTTTCTGAGATCCCATCAGTGTTGCGCGTGCCGGTGATTTTGGTGGTCGGCGTTAAGCTGGGATGTATCAATCATGCGACTTTGACGGCAGAGCAGTTGGTGGCCGCCGGGGTGCCGGTGGCGGGCTGGGTGGCCAATACCGTAGAGCCTGATATGCCGGCTGAAAAAGACAACCTAGAGACCTTAAAGTTGATCTTGTGTGAGCGCATGAAAATGCCTTTAATCGCGCAATTTGGCTATCGGCCAAACGGTCAGTTGCCAGCTGGCTCAATAAACTTAGCACCGTTATTGCGCCCGTAACTGCGTCAGATCGGCATTTCGCTGTCGAAAATAGCTGAACAAAAGCCTTTTTAAGTTGTCCCGCGGGGCTGTGGTCACTAGAATAGTGCCACTTTTGGGCAGTTGACCGCGTTTGATGTGCGGTAATTGCCGTTGGGAGCAAGAGGGTTTCGCCAGCATCTAGCGATGGTCAAGCCGCTCTAATCATTCAAACTTAGCCAGGAGCACCACATGTCTTCAGCTTTTATGTCCCGTGCCGGGGCGCTGATGAGCAAGCTCGCTATCGCAGCCAGCTTAGGCATGGTTAGCCAAGCCGCAACCGCCGAATACGCCTTAAACATGCCAGTGGGCGTGACCGAAATTAGCCGTGAGGTCTATGACCTACACATGTTGGTGTTTTACGTCTGCTGCGTTATTGGCGCAGTAGTGTTTGGCGCAATGATTTATTCGATCATTGCTCACCGTAAGTCCAAAGGCGCGAAAGCCGCCAACTTCCACCACAGCACCGTGGTAGAAATTGTTTGGACTGCGATCCCGTTCGTTATTTTGATGGCTTTGGCGCTACCTGCCGCTAAAACGCTAGTGAAGATGGAAAATACCCGCGGCGCGGAAATGTCCATCAAAGTTACTGGCTACCAGTGGAAATGGCAGTACGAGTACATCGATGAAGACGTGAGCTTTTACAGCACCTTGTCGCAAGACTCTAACTTCGCGCGTCAGAAAAACTCAGGTGTTGATCTAGAAAGCGTTGATAACTACTTGCTAGACGTAGACAACCCATTGGTTGTACCTACCGACACCAAAATCCGTTTGCTGCTAACCGCTGCTGATGTAATCCACGCTTGGTGGGTGCCGGACTTTGCGGTTAAGAAAGACGCGATTCCTGGTTACATCAACGAAACCTGGATGCAGATCGACGAGCCTGGCACTTACCGCGGCCAGTGTGCGGAGCTTTGTGGCCGTGACCACGGCTTTATGCCAGTGGTTGTGATCGCCAAGACCCCAGAAGAATATCAAGCATGGCTGGCTGCCCAAAAGGGTGCCGAGTCAGCCCTTAATGGGGCCGCCATTGCTACCGAACAAAACGTTGCCCTCGCGCAATAGTTGAACCCGTATTAGGAGTTATCAAAGATGAGTCACGCAGAAGCACACGATCATCACCACGGTCCTGAGCCGGGTTTCATGCGTTGGTTGAAAACCACCAACCACAAAGACCTAGGTGCGCTATACCTTATGTTCTCACTGGCGATGTTTATCGTCGGTGGCCTTATGTCACTGGTTATCCGCGCTGAGCTATTCACGCCGGGCATGCAGTTTGTAGATCCTCAGTTCTTCAACAGCATGACCACCATGCACGCGCTGTTTATGATCTTTGGTGGCGTAATGCCAGCCTTTACCGGTCTTTCAAACTACCTGATTCCAATTCAGCTTGGCGCTCCAGATATGGCGCTGCCACGTATTAACAACATGGGCTTCTGGATTCTTCCAATCGCTTTCGGCATGTTGCTAAGCACGCTGTTCATGGATGGTGGCGCACCAGCAGGTGGTTGGACGCTATATCCACCACTGTCTATGCAGACCGGTGATGCGATGCCGTTCCTTGTATTCTCAATTCACTTGATGGGTATCTCGTCAATCACTGGCGCTATCAACGTAATTGTGACCATTCTTAACCTGCGCGCACCTGGCATGGACCTAATGAAAATGCCATTGTTCTGCTGGACTTGGTTGATTACTGCTTTCCTATTGATTGCGGTAATGCCTGTTCTAGCGGGTGCGGTAACCATGTTGCTAACTGACAAGTACTTCGGTACTACCTTCTTCGCAGCAGCAGGTGGTGGTGACCCAGTGATGTTCCAGCACATCTTCTGGTTCTTCGGTCACCCTGAGGTATACATCATGATCCTGCCTGCCTTCGGTGTGGTATCTCAGATCATTCCTACCTTTGCTCGTAAGACGCTATTTGGTTACAGCTCAATGGTTTATGCGACAGCCGCGATTGCGTTCTTGTCGTTCATCGTATGGGCTCACCATATGTTTACCGTTGGTATGCCAGTAGCGGCCGAACTATTCTTTATGTTCGCGACCATGCTGATTTCTGTGCCTACCGGTGTGAAAGTATTTAACTGGGTAGCAACCATGTGGCGTGGCAGCATGACCTTTGAGACACCAATGCTGTTCTCACTGGGTTTTGTAATCCTGTTCACCATTGGTGGCTTCTCTGGCCTAATGCTGGCGATGACTCCAGTTGACTTCCAGTACCACGATTCGTACTTCGTAGTAGCTCACTTCCACTATGTATTGGTGCCTGGTGCGGTATTCAGCTTGTTCGCAGCGGTTTACTACTGGCTGCCTAAGTGGACCGGCACTATGTACAACGAGAAGCTAGGCAAGCTGCACTTCTGGTTGTCTACCATCTTTATTAACGTGTTGTTCTTCCCGCAGCACTTCCTAGGTTTAGCAGGTATGCCGCGTCGTATTCCTGACTACAGCCTTCAGTTTGCGGAATTCAATTTCATGAGCTCGGTTGGCGCGTTTGCCTTCTTCATCACTCAGTTCATCTTCTTGTACAACCTCATTACCACCTGCCGTGGTAAGTGGGAGAAGGCAACTGATCAAGTTTGGGAAGGCGCTAAAGGCGTTGAGTGGGAAATGCTTCCTTCTCCACTGCCATACCACACCTTCGAGCAACAGCCAGACTTGTCTGACTACGAGCCACACCCTACTCACTAGGGCGTGGTATGGCGCTGGCTCCGCGTTTTAGGGGCCAGCCTATCGTCGGATGTCTTATTGCCTCGGCACTAAGGCATCCCGCAATAGGCTTAGATCAACGTAAAGAGTAAGAAAACTGAGCGAAACCGCGAATCTCAAAAACGACACCCGCAATGCAACCCTGCGTTTAGTAGGCGCTGTGTTGGCGATGTTCGCTTTTGGTTATGCCCTCGTTCCTCTTTACGATCTGGTTTGTGAAATTACCGGCTATAACGGCCGTAATTCAGCCACTACCACGGTGGCTGATGTTAGTAGTTTCGAACCAGATGTGAGCCGAACAGTAAAAGTTGAGTTTGTGACCAGTGTTGGCACCGATTTGCCATGGAAATTCTGGACCACATCCAACAGCATTCAATTGTATCCGGGTGAAATGACCACGGTGCAGTTTTATGCCACGAACAAGGCGACAGAAACGCGTATTGGCCAGGCCATACCGGGTGTGTCGCCTACTTTGGCTTCAAAGTATTTCCGTAAAACGGAATGTTTCTGCTTTAACGAGCAGCCTTTTGAAGCCGGACAAACTCGGGAAATGCCGGTGACGTTTTTGGTCGACCCTGCACTTCCTGATGATGTAGATACAATTACTTTGTCGTATACGTTTTTTAAAGCGCCCGACAAAGGCTAGAAAAGTTAACTAGACCCAACCGGAAAAGGATACCGCCATGGCGCATTCCGCAGAAAACAACCAGGACATTTATTACGTCCCTCACGAAGGCAGCCTGTGGCCAGCCATTGCCATTGTTGGCATGTTTGGCACCACCGTTGGCGCCTCTATGATGATGAACGAAAGCAGCTTTGGCGCGCCGCTAATGTACGCGGGCATCGCGGTACTGCTATTCATGTTCTACGGCTGGATTAAGCAAGTTGCTGGCGAAAGCATGAGCGGCCTATACAACAAGCGTATGGACCTTTCTTTCCGCTGGAGCATGGGCTGGTTTATCTTCTCTGAAGTGATGTTCTTTGCGGCCTTCTTCGGTGCGCTTTGGTACGCACGTGCTATTTCAATCCCATTCATTGGTGGTGAAGGCAATAACCTAGCAACCAACTTGTTCCTATGGGACGGCTGGGAAGCTCACTGGCCAACTAACGGCCCGGCAGAATGGGGCGGCATCTTTCAAACGGTAGCGCCTTGGGGCGAATGGGGCCACGGTTTCAAAGAGTGGTTTAACCACAGTTTGCCGTTGGTTAACACCATGATTCTTCTAACTTCCGGCGTAACGCTTGAGTGGGCGCATCACCGCCTACTACAAGGCAAGAACGGCCGCGCCGCGATCATGTTGGGTATTACCTCTGCACTAGGTGTGTGGTTCCTATACCTGCAGGCTTCTGAGTACGCACACGCTTACGCAGACCTGAACCTAACACTAGAAAGTGGCATTTACGGTTCAACCTTCTACATGTTGACCGGTTTCCACGGTATGCACGTTACCCTAGGTACCATCATGTTGATCGTGATCACCATTCGTACCGCAATGGGTCACTTCAGCAAAGAGCAACACTTCGGCTTCGAAGGTGTGGCTTGGTACTGGCACTTTGTTGACGTGGTATGGCTGGGTCTATTTATCTTTGTGTATATCCTTTAGCGGAAATACATAAGACATAAAAAAGGCGCCTTTCGGCGCCTTTTTTGTTTTTGCTGACTGTGATTCTATTGATTCAGCATGCCGGAAAGTCCGGCATATAAAATCACTACCATCGCTACTAATGAAAACGCCACGCGCTTAACTAGTGAGCGAAAAACACGCCGCTGATCGTCTTCGTCCTGCTCGCTTTTCATCAAATGGCGGAAGCCAAAACCCAAAGAAACAATCGCTGCCATTAGCAACAACACAATAATAATTTTGGCCGCGTTCCACTCAATCACGGTTTGCCCCTTCGGCTGTTTTACAATAGCGCTCAGTTTATGCCTATAGGCCTGTTGCCACCAGTGAAAACCCTGATTACGCCGTCACGAGTGATTGCTTCGCTCATCATGTTGTCGCTGCTCGCGTTGTGTCTACGTTTGGGATTTTGGCAGCTAGAGCGAGCAGCGGAAAAGCAGCAGATTACGGATGCGGGAGCGCAAAAAATCCGTTTTGACGAAGCAGTAACGATGGCCGCTGATAATGTCGACGCTGCGTTTTGGCGTATCACGGAAGTAAGCGGCCGTTACCTAGATGAGATGCCCGTTCTGTTAGGCAATCAAACCCGTAACGGCAAAGCCGGCTATCAGGTATTCAGCCGATTTATTGCGGCCGAGCAGTTGTTTTTGATAAACCGAGGCTGGGTAGCGATAGATGCCGAATTGACCGTGCCCGACACTGCCGAAACAACCGTGGCGGGTATTGTCGCGCCCTATCGCAAGGCCGGTATGCGCTTAGGTCCGGCGGTGGTAAGCCCACCAGCGCAGCAGCCAGTAGTGGTAAACTACCCCAACCAGCAAGAATGGGAAACGCTGTACCAACAGCCATTATTGCCATTCACGCTTTGGCTCGCTGCCGACCAAGCACAAGGCTTTGTGCGCGAATGGAAAGTGCAGAGCGCGCCGCCTGAAAAACACCTTGGCTACGCCTTTCAGTGGTTTGCAATGGCAACTGCTGTGGTGGTAATTAGCCTCATCCTGCTAGTGAGAGTTTTCCGTAGCAATGACTGAAACTAACGATAATCCAAAGCAACAAAAGAAAGGCCGTCGGGTCTTTTTATCGATTGTTGGAATTTACGCTGTTACCTTGAGTGTGGCGTGGATTTGGTCGCAGAACACTGACACCTTCGCCATTGAAGGAACGTCGAACAAAGGCACACTGATCGAGCCGCCGCGCCCGGTCTCCTTAGACGACAGCATTGAGCTAGAAGGCTTTGCTGCTGAGGATGCCTTGCGTCGCATCTGGACCATTATTTATGTGACAGATAATAGCTGCGATACCATTTGCTTGGATCGCTTATACAAGCTCCGTCAAACTCGTTTGGCATTAGGTCCGCAGCGTATGGACCGCGTGCAAGGCTTGTTCTTACATAACGGCGAGTTCTCGACAGAAACCCAGGCGGTTTTAGAGCGTGACCATAACGGTTTAATGATTCACCAGTTGGCGGATACCAACCGCATTCGCACTGCTCTCACCGAGTTGTATGGCGAGGGTTTTGAAGGCTTAGGCCACATTTATCTAGTTGACCCGTTTGGCAATCTGATGATGCAGTATGAAGGCGATGCTTCGCCATACGCCATTAAGAAAGACCTTAAACATCTACTTAAAGTATCTCGCGCAGGTTAGGACTCCATGTACGCAGGCGACACAAAAAATTGGTTTCACCGCTTAGGTAAATTGGCCCTGGTATTAACGCTAGTAGTGGTGGTGCTGGGTGCTTTTGTTAGATTGTCGGATGCCGGACTGGGTTGTCCAGACTGGCCGGGCTGTTATGGCCTAATTGATGTGCCTGAAACTCAGGAGGAAATTAGCCAAGCGAATGAGGCCTACCCAGAGCGACCTGTGGAAACGGGCAAAGCCTGGAAGGAAATGATTCACCGCTACGCCGCCACTACCCTTGGCTTTATCATTCTGGTGATGTGCTTGATGGCTTGGCTGCGTAAACGTAAGGAGCCGGAACAGCCGGTATGGTTGCCAACCTTCTTACTGTTTATGGTTATTTTCCAAGGCATGCTTGGCATGTGGACCGTGACCTTGCTGTTAAAACCGTTGGTGGTCAGCGCTCACCTTATGGGGGGCATGACGGTGCTAGGTCTGATCTGGTGGTTATTAATGCGGCAGGGCAATTATTTCGCGCCGAGTTCGATTTCTAACGCCTGGCGCTTGCGCCGTTTTACCTCCATTGCGCTGTTAGTGGTGATCGTGCAGATTGCACTAGGGGCATGGACTAGCACGAACTATGCGGCGACTTCCTGTGCCGATTTTCCAACTTGCCAAGGTCAATGGTGGCCGGCGAATATGGATTTTAAAGAGGCCTTTGTGCTTTGGCGTGGTTTGGGCGTTAACTATGAGTTTGGCGTTCTAGAGACGGCGGCACGTACCGCCATTCATTACACCCACCGCTTGGGTGCCATTGTCACTACCTTGGTGGTCTTGGTGTTGGCGTTTCGCCTAATTGCGGGTGAGCGTGATCAGCGTTTGAAGTCGGTAGGCGGCGCATTGCTGTTTGCGCTAACGCTGCAGTTAGCGATCGGCATCTTTATGATTGAGCTGCAGTTCCCGTTGTTAGTTGCGACTGCGCATAACGGTGGTGCCGCGGTGTTGCTGCTGGCTACCTTGGCGGCACATCATTCTGTGCGTACGGTACCGGTGTTATAGGGCACTCTATGGTGCCTGCGGCACCCTAGGCGGCCAGTCCAGTACCAAAATATCTACTCGTCGGGCGGCGGCTTCATTGTTGGCAACCGCTGCCCGTCCCATACCCTTCACTATCATGGCCGTCGCCGGAAGCTGCGACAGTTTTAATTGCCGAAAGACATTCTTAGCCCGTAATGACGACAGGTCTTCAGCGGGCGATTGGTCGGTACCGCCACCGTGAAAACCACGCACGGCGATTTGTGTGCCGGGAAAGGCGTTAACAATCCGCTTTAATTGCTTGGCGACATTTCTTAAGGCCAGTGTTTGTTCGGCGTTGATCCAGGCAGAACCGGGCTTAAACTGCACCGTGAACAGCTCACCGGTATGTTGAAAATGGCAGCCGCTGTTGTTTATCGCCGCGTTTGCGGGCGTTTTAGGGCAGCGGTCAATAGCGTCGCTAACGCCGTCTTGATCGCCATCATTGGCGGTCGCACTGGCGCTCACCGCCAATAGCAAGGCCGTTAGCAAGCCGCGTTGGCTAAGCACGGCGCAGCACTCGCTTGGCGGCATAAGCGTCAATGCTAATGTTGCCGGATTTGTTTTCCATGTTCGCGGCAAGTAGCTCAGCGCTACCGGCGCAATGTGTCCAACCGAGGTGGCCGTGCCCGCTATTGAGGTAGAGTCGGTCGTAGTCGCCACCACGATCAACTGGCCCAATATACGGAATGCCATCAGCACTCATGGGGCGTAATCCGGCCCACTCGCTTTGCTCGTTAGTAAGCAGTGTTTCCGCTTGTGCAGGCAGCATCTGTCGCACTAATTGCCGTAAATTTTGCAGCCGTGCGGGTGTTTTGCTTAGGTTGTAACCGGCAATTTCTGCGGTACCGGCAACACGAAGGCTGTTGTCAAAAGGGGTAATAGCGCCGTGTAGGGCTTCATCAATAATTGGTTGCTGTGGCAGGCTGCTAACGCCGGTGCAGTCTAGAGTTAGTGAATAACCCTTAATGGGTCTCACCATCAGCTCTAAGCCCAGGCTCTGCAATAGCTTAGGGCTATTACAGCCCGCCGCTAAGACAATGGCATCGGCATCGTAGTCGTTGCTGTTGCTAGAAAAACCGCTTAGTTTGCGGCCCTGCCAGCGCCAGCGGCGAAAGTTTTCGCCATAACAAAAACGGCCGCCGTCGTTGGTGATGCGCTCAGCAAGCGACCGGCAGAATAAGTGCGCGTTGCCGGAACTGTCTTGCGGATACCAAATGGCACCTACCAGTTCCTGCTCAATGGCCGCCAAAGCTGGCTCTTTGGCTACCGCGGCGGCGGCGTCTAAAGCGCTGTAGTCCAGCCCATGGCTGCTGAGCTGTTCGGCTAAGGCGAGCGACTTTTGCTGCTGATCAGCGTCACGAAATATCTTCATGGTGCCTAGCTGGCGTTGCTCAAACTCCAGCCCCAGCTCTTGCTGCCATTGTTGTAGGCACTCCAAGCTGTATTTCGCTAGCCTAAAGTTCGCTTCGCAGGCGTGGCGGTAGTCGGCGCGATTGCTGTGCTGTAGGAAGCGGAGGCTCCAAGCGGCGCTGCTAAATAAGCCGCCAGCGCGTAGCAAAAAACTGCTGCTTTCTTGGCCTAGATTTTTAAGTAGATAAGGTAACAACTCAGGGTTGTTCCAAGGGTCCGCCATCGACGGCGTTAACATGCCGGCATTGGCAAAACTGGTGCCCAGTGCAGCGGCGGGATTGCTATCTACCACGGTGACTTGCCAGCCGCGCTTTTGTAGCGCGCGGGCTGAACATAAGCCGGCTAAACCGGCACCGATAATGACTGCGGTGGACATAGACGCATTCTATGCCGAAATGCGCTTAATTACTGCGGCGCTTAGAGCTTGGCCAGCGCCTCTTGTCGTTTTATTTCGCCTTCAACAAACTTTAACCAGTTGTTGGCTTGTTTTTCGCTGTTGGGAAATTCGATCGCTTTCACAAAGGCTTTCCGGGCAGCTTGATACTGCTTGGCGTTATAGCGCGCCATGCCGAGCTGCATCAAGACGCTGCCCTCGCGTTCCAGCTCGCCTATGTGCAATGCTTGTTGGTAAGCGCTGGCGGCTGATTTCCATCGTCCTAGGGCGGCCTGCGCCTGGCCTAGGTATACATAGTGTTTACCCTCGCCACTCTTCTCCGCGGCTTTTTCCAGTATCGGCAGTTGCGCTTCATATTCCTGTGCAAGGCTTAGCGCTTGGGCGTAAAGCTGTAGGTTCTGCACGCTGTCTTCTATTTGTTGCGATTCGAGCCCCGCTTTCATCACACGCACGGCGCCATAAGGTGCTTGCTCGGCTAGATAAAGCCTAGCCATATTCACCAGCTCGCTTTCCTTGTCCAAATAACCGGCTTCGTTGGCAGCGTGCATGGTGGCTAGCTGGTCTTTCTGGCGGCCTTGAAGGCCGTACATGCCGGCTAGCTGAGTCCAATAAACCTTTTTCGGGTAGAGGCGCACCATCACTTCCAGCACTTTGGCAGCGCGCTCATAATTATTGAGTTCGTAATAAACGGCGCGCAATAAACCCAACCAATTCTCTTTCGGGCGCTGCTTGCGCTGTTTCGCGGCTTTCAGTGCTGCCAAGATCGGTTTCTCAGCGGCTCGATAATCACCTAGCTGGTAATGCGCTTGGGCCTCGAGCATATAAGCGTCGGGTTTAACGTTTTCAACCAAGCCATACCATTTCTGTAAAACCCGGATAGAGGTTGCGTAATCCTCAGTAACAAATAATAGCTGCGCGAGGCTGAAGAGGCTGTTATTGCGCAGGCCCTCGGGGATGTCTTTTTGTTTTAAAACGTTTTTATAGGCTGTTTTGGCCTTGTCGAGCTGCTCGGTTTGGTAATAAATAACCGCGTAAAAGTTGTAGATGGTGGCTTTTTCAAAGCTGTTAAGACGTTTTGGCTTGGCCATCAAGCCGTCTAAAAGGCTCAGCGCTTGCGGGTAATCTTTAGCGTCGTTGGCCGCTTGGGCATGCTCTAGAACCTTAAACACCTTCTGGCCGATGACTTGGCTGCGTTTGGTTTTGCGTTTGCTTTCTTGCTTGGCCGACTTGTCGGCGGCGTAAGCTTGTCCTTGTGGCGATAACAAGCTGGGGGCTAGGCCTAACGCTAGGGCAAGGCTTAAGTTAAACACTAATTTTGGCAGCATCACCCGCATTTTATTTCTCAAGCTGGAAGGTGATTAAGTGTTCAACACCGGGTACGGGTACGGGCTTGCCGTCTTCTACTCGGGGTTTGTATTTGAATTTGAGCGCGGCACGAATGGCGGCGCGATCAAATACACCGGGTGGTACTGATTCCACCACTATGGGGTCAACCACGGCGCCGGTCTCGTTTACGGTAAAGCTTAGAACGACATGGCCCTCGATGCCTCGCTGTGCGGCACGTCTTGGGTAAACCGGCGCGACTTTGACGATTGGTAGGTATTCGCCATCGCTAGCGGAAAGCCCAAAGCCGGCATCGACGGCGATATCGGCATCAACCGACATATGACCGATGTCTACGGTGTTGGCCTGCGGGGCCTGTTGGCTTTGCTGGGGTACAGGTGCATCCGGCGGAGGCGTTTCTGGTTTAGGTGGTTTCTTTGGCTTTGGCTGATCAATGTTGAGTTCTTGTTCTTGTTTGACGCGCACAAAATCAACCAGGCGCCCTTCTTTGGCTTCGGTTAGCGCTTCTCGGCCAGTAGCTACCAGCTCCGCCATTAGCCAGTACAAGGAAAACGTCACCACCACAGCGGCGAGCATGGCCGCTAAGGCACGACCTAATAACGCTTTAGGTGAAGCATTGGAGGCTGCGACAATGTTTGAAGTTTGGCTCATCTAATAGACTTCTAACCAGCTTATTGGGCGGCAATAGAGACGTTATAAACACCGGCAGCACGGGCCGCGTCCATTACTACCACTAGCTTGTCGTTAGTGGAGGCTTCGTCAGCCTGAATCACCACCGCGCCACCGGGGCTCTCGGCATGTAGGCGCTCGATATTGGCTTGCACATTGCGTACGTCAATACGGCGACGATTAATCCAAATGTCGCCTTTGGAACCAATACGCACAACGATGTTTTTCTTTTCCTGCTTTTGCGCTTGGCTGGCATCAGGGCGGTTAACTTCCAGTCCAGACTCTTTGATAAAAGAAGCGGTGACGATAAAGAAGATCAACATGATAAACACCACGTCGAGCATCGGCGTTAAGTCAATGCTGGACTCTTCTTCTTGTTTGTTGTCCATTCCGGCAATGCGGCGCATTAGGCGGTGACCTCTTCGTCAGTGATTTCTATAGTTAAGTGGTCGCTAAGCTTTTCAACCCGATGATTAACGGTGCGATCAAGTAACGCCAAAGCGAATACTCCAGACAGCGCGCCGACCATGCCTGCCATGGTGGGGATGGTGGCTTTCGATACCCCGGCAGCCATCAGCCGAGGGTTGCCCATGCCGCTGCCAGCCATCACGTCGAAGACTTCGATCATGCCGGTTACCGTGCCTAATAAACCCAGCATTGGGCAGATCGCAACTAGCGTTTTAATAGTGTCGACGCCGCTGCGGGCATTCATGCGTAGGCCGGCGATTAGGGCTTCTCGGATTTGGTGGGCCTGCCAGCTTTGGCGCTCTGGACGCAGGTTCCAGCCGTGATGAACCGCCCGTGCTTGCTGCGGGAAGCGCAGGCTAAAGTAGAGTGCGCGCTCAATGAGTAAGGCCCACATCAGCACAATCACGGCGGCAATAATCAGTAGCACGCCGCCGCCCGTGTCCAGAAAGCTCTGGACCTTAAAGCCGATTTCGCCGATTTGGTAGGCCAGCTCTTGCATTAGTCAGACTCGTGCTTGGCTTCCATTTGCTCGGCGATCAGGCCGGCGGCTTGATGCTCTAAAGTGTGATTAATCGACTTGGCACGTGAAGCCACAATGGTATGTAGTACCACGGTTGGGATGGCCACAACGAGGCCTAGCACGGTAGTCACTAGCGCCTGCGAGATGCCGCCCGCCATGGTTTTAGGATCGCCGGTGCCAAACAAGGTGATTGCTTGGAAGGTGTTGATCATGCCAGTAACGGTGCCTTGCAGGCCCATTAGCGGCGCCACCACCGAGATGATTTTGAGAATGACGATAAAGCGATTAATGCGCGGCATTTCATCCAAAATGGCTTCTGCCAAACGCATTTCTAGGCTTTCGATGTCTAACGATTTGCTGCTGTTGTAAACCTGCAATACGCGGCCGAGTGGGTTGTTGTTCTGCGGGTTCGCGACGTCGCGTTTTTGGGCTGCGACTTTTACGGCGGTGATGTTGATGGTAACCAGTTTGTAGGCTGCGAGCAGAAGCGCAAAGGCACCCACCGCTAAGATAATGTAGCCGACAAGGCCGCCTTGTTGAACGCGTTCGCTTAGCGTGGGGCTATCGACCAGACGACTTAGCAGCGCGCCGCCGGTTGGGTCTACGGAAAGGCCTGCATAAGGGTTGTCAGACTCGGCGTAGTCTTCAATTTGTGCAAGTGCATTGCCACTAGGTTGGCGTTTTAACTCAGCCAGCTTTTGTACTTCGGCGCGCCAAGCCAAGTAGGCTGGGCTCGGGTCGTTAGTAATTAGGCCAAAACCACCCAGTCGGATCACTTCGCGGTTGCTCTCGCGGCCATCAGCGCCTAACACTGGGGCGTTAAAGCGTACTACTTTGCCGGTTTCCGTCATTTCGCGTTGTAGCTCAAACCACAGGCGCTCGACTTCTTCGATGGTGGAAATTTCCGAGGCCTTGCTCATTTTCTTAGCAAAGGTTTCTAAAAATTCACCGCGATTGGGGTATTGGATTGAGGTCGCAGAGTTAAAGAACACACCCTGCAGGTCGCCAGCGGTTTGTTGGAAGATGCCAAATAGTTCTTTTAAAGAACCGAGTTTGTCGGATAAAACTTGTTGGTCTTCGCGGATGGTCTTTTTGTTGTTATCGAATTGTTGTTCGAGTTCAACAGAGCGCTGTTCTTGGCGTTTTAATTCTGCTTGAGCTTCTTTTAGTAAGCGAGCCTGTTCGTCGCGCTTGCGTTTGAAAGTGGCTTCGCGGGATTGCAGTTCTTGTTGGTCTTCTAGCGTGCCTTGTTTGACCATTTCCAACAGCTCATCGAGGCTGTCGGCTTGATTTTGATTGGGCGCGGCGTCTTCGGCGTAAGCAGAAAAGGCCAAGCTGCTGGCCAGCAGTAGGGCGAATAAAGCTTTCATTTATAGCGCCTCCGCTGGAGTGGTAACGGGTAAGTTTAGGAGCCCCGGCGCGCTAAGCTTGCGAGCTACCTTAACGGCTTGGCGAACGGAGCTGCGATATTCACTGCCGAGCGCTTCCCAGCGTTTGCTATCGCGGTTCCATATGCCGGTTTCTTTGCCGTCTAGGGTTTGGTAGTACAGGCCAATGCGGCCTAGGCGTAGCACGTCGACTTCAACGTCGGCGCCGGCCAAATTGATGATGTCGGAATAGGCTTCAATATCGCGGCCAAACTGCAGCTCGATTTTGTATGCGTCGAGTACTTGGCGGAATTTTTCCGGCACCGTGACGTCGACCCGGTCAATGGCTTCTTTAATAAATTCGATACGGTCTTCGCGCTCTTCTGCCAAAAACGGCATATCGAGATCAATAAACTGTTCCAAAGCCCCGAGCATACGAATTAGCAGTGGCAGAATTTGGCGGTCGACTGAGGTGGCTTGGCTAATTGAGTCTGCCAAGGTTGCCAGCTCGTCTTCTTGTAGTTCTATCTGGCGGCTGATCTGGCGGTTGTAGGCTTTTAAACCTTCAATTTCACGTAATACCGTGCGGTATTCCTGCGCTAAATCTTGTTGTTCGTCAGCGTAGTTGTCGACTTTGGCTTGGCTTTGTTGTTGCGCGACTAGCCATTCTTGGCCTGCGTCTAATACGTCGTTGACTTTGGCTGCGGACGCCGCGGTGCTCATCAGCAGCGCCACAGAGAAGGTGGCGCAGGCTGCGATCAAAGGCTTCATTCTTGTTGTCTCCCGAACTTCCTGTTCGGCACTGTAGCAAAATGCCGGGGCTTCTGGGTAGCGGTCGTTATATTGGGCCATGTTAGGGTGCGCGGATGACTTCTTCAGTGCTTATCTCTGTGTTGTTACCGGTTCGAAACGGTGGCGCTTATTTATCTGCTGCGGTCGACAGTATTTTGCGGCAAAGCTACTCGAACATAGAGTTGATAGTGGTTGATGATCACAGTAGTGATGGTGCGGTGGAGGGGTTGCCAGCTGATCCGAAAATGCGTTGTGTCAAGAATAATGGCCAAGGCGTGAGTGCGGCGATGGCTACGGCTATGGAATTGGCAAAGGGCCAATTTATAGCGCGAATGGACGCGGATGATATTTCGGAACCGTCCAGACTGCTGACGCAGCTGAGGTATTTGCAAGCCAAGCCTGATGTGGGTCTGTGCGGCGCTGAGGTTGAAATTTTTAGCGATGATGCTGAAGTCGGGGGCGGTTATCGGCGTTATCAATCGTGGATTAATGCTTTACATGAGCCGGATGAAATCGCCGCCAATATTTTTGTTGAGAGTCCTATCCCGAATCCGACGGTGATGTTTCGTCGCGAGGTTTACGAGCAGCTTGGCGGCTTCGCTGATCCGGTTTGGCATGAAGATTACGACCTCTATTTGCGTGCCCATTTTGCCGGTATTCGGATGGGTAAACCGGCAGGTTGTTTGCTTAGATGGAGAGACCACGATTTACGGAGCACGCGAAACCAGTCGCGTTATTTAGAGAAGCAGTTAATTGCCTGTAAGGCGCATTATTTGGCCAAGCATGTGTTGCAAGGTCGAGCGGCGGTCATTTGTGGCACGGGGCCAGTGGCTTCGGCTTTGCATGATGCTTTAGTGCTGGAAGGGGCCGAGGTATTGGCCTTTGTGGATGTGACGCCGTTGCAGCCGGGGCGTAGTAAGCGGGATAAGCCGGTGTTGGCTTATGATTCGGTTAAAGCGGGTTCTGATGTTTTTTATTTGGGAGCTTTAGGCATGTCGTCGGCGCGACAGGCTTTGCAGCAGTTTTTTAATCAGCAGGCTATGCGGGTTTGGGAGGATTATTTGCTTTGTGCTTGAGCGGATGTTGGGTAAGGGTTGGCTTGGTTGGGGTGCTTGGAAGGATGGACTCAAAACCGCTGTTCGCGGTTTTGCCCCTGCGGGCTCGCTGGCGCTCGGTCTAAAACGCGATGCGTTTTATCGAACCTGGCCTGCTGCGCAGGCTCGGTTCGAACCTCTAGTACGGGATATAAACAAAAAAGCCCTCGCATTTGCGAGGGCTTTTTTGTTTATATGGCGCGCCTGGAAGGATTCGAACCTCCGACCGCCTGGTTCGTAGCCAGGTACTCTATCCAGCTGAGCTACAGGCGCAGACCATCTCAACCAGCGGTTGAGAGGGCGCGCATTCTATACAGATGTAGCAATAAGGTAAAGCCCTAATTCGCGATCTAGGCAACCTTTAGCTTGGGCTGCCAAGCTTCCGTCATAAATTGGCTAATAATGTTTGAAAGCCTAGCTGGGCGGTCCCGCAGTTCGAAGATGGATTCGGCAGCTACAAATTGCGCCGCTGGAATTTGCTTCGACAGCTTTTCGGCGTCAGTAAACGGGTGTAACGCGTCGTTGGGGTGCCCAATAATTAAGGTGGGTACACGGATTGATTGGCGCTCGGCCTTGGTTGGGGCAATTGGCCCAACTAGGGTGCCGCTGAGCACCGAGCCGATGGCGTCGGGGTCGTTGGCAAAAATGGTTCGTAGTGAATCCCAAGCGACCTTGTCGCGTTTAGGTAGCTTGCGTAGTAGGCGAGAGACTGGGCGCACAAGCCCCGGCGCAAAACGCGTGGCCATTAGCAGCGGTGCTAGCAGTACCACGACGCCGGGTACGGCGTGCTCCAGCACAGGCATCTCAAGCATTAGCGCTTGTACACGTTGTGGGTGGCGCAAATAAGCATGCATGGACACGTCGGCACCCAGCGAGAGGCCGCCAAATACGGCTTGCTTAATGCCGAGATGGTCTAATAGTGCAACGGCTTGATCTGCGTACTTGTCCATGCGCAGCACAGAGATGTCGTCGGGTTTGTCGGATAAGCCGTGCCCTAGTAGATCCAGCAGTAGAACTTTAAAGCCTTGCTTGGCTAGGTCTTGCCCTAGTGACCTATTAACGTCGGTGTCCATCAAAATGCCGTGGAGCAGCACGATGGTGCGAGAGCCTTCGCCCAGTTGCTGATAAAACAAACGATGTTCTTGGTAATTGAAGTAGGCCATGGGGCACCCGTGTTGTCTCTTGATATGTTGCTTTGCATCATAACAAAAGAAAGCCGTTGGCCAAGCGCTTGCTTGAATTTTACAGAAGCTAACTCTTTCCATCGAACGGCAACCGCGTAATACTTGCGTCCCGACAAATTGGCTTCTTAAACAAAGATGTGTGCCTTTTCGGCCAATCTAGGCTAGGCTTGTCGGCCGGTCTTCTGGCAGGAGCATGGGAGCTCATATCAGTAGGCCTTGGAATTTTTGGGGAGCTGGGCGTAAGTCTGGCGGTTTGCACAGAAAATTGGAGGAGAAACACATGACTTCTACTAAAACATCGCTAACGCTAGGTGTTGCACTAGCGTTGCCATTGCTTGCGTTTAACGCTCAAGCAAAAGTTAGCGCAGAAGAAGCTGCGAAATTGGGCGACAGCCTAACCATGGTGGGTGCCGAGGCTGGCGCCAATGCCGACGGCAGCATTCCTGCCTTCCAAGGAAAAACTCTCTTTTCCGACACCGAGTTGGCTTATACCTATGACGACATTGAGAAAATGTCTCGCCAAGAGCAAAGCGACACGCTGGCGGCCTATATGGCCCGCAATGAAGCAGCCGATGTTGTCTTTGAAATTACCGGTGCCAACTATCAGGAACACGCCGACAAGCTAACCGAGGGCCACAAGGCGCTGTTTGCCAAGTTCCCTAATAGCTACAAAATGAAGGTTTACAAAACCATGCGTAGCGCTTTCTTCCCAGAAGAAATTGAAGCTGCGACCAAGGCCAATGCGACTACCGCAACCTTGAATGGTACTGATAGCCTGCAGGGTGCGACTCTAGGCTTCCCGTTCCCGATTCCTACATCTGGCGCTGAGCCGATTTGGAACCACAAAACCAAATATCGCGGCAACGCCGTTATTCGTTATAACAATCAGGCGATTGTGAAAACCGACGGTACCTTTAAGTTAACTAAAGTAGTAGAAGACGTGCTCTTCACTTATGCCAATTTGGCGGGTAATACCCAAGATGGCATCTTGTTGTACTACCTACAAACTGACTTGGGTTCTTCTGGTACGCGTACCTTGGTGCACGAGACTGCCGACCAAGCTAAAGACAAGCGCAACGCTTGGCTATATAACAAAGGTTTTGGCCGTTTGAAGCGTGCGCCTAACGTAGGTTACGACAACCCGTCACAGACGTCTGATGGCGAACAGTTCAACGACCAAGTAGATATGTTTAACGGCGCTTTGGATCGTTACAACTGGAAACTGGTTGGCAAAAAAGAAATGTACATGCCGTACAACTCTGCTGACATCAACAGCCCAGTACTTAAGTACAACGAGATCCTAAAAGCTGGCCACGTGAACCAAGACCTAGCGCGTTACGAATTGCACCGCGTATGGGTGGTTGAAGCGACCTTGCAAGATGGCAAGCGCCACAAGTTAGGTAAGCGCGTGATGTATATCGACGAAGATTCTTGGTCAATTAACGCGGTAGATGGCTACGATGGCCGTGGTGAATTGTGGAAATTCCAAGAAGGTCATATGGTATCAGTACCTTGGGTAGGTACAGCTTCAGCTGTTCCAGAACTCATTTATGATTTACAGTCAGGTCGTTACTTTGCTACAGCGATGGTTAACGAAGAAAAATTGAATAATACGGACGCGGATTTCGCGGTTAAGTACTTCAAACCTGCTAACGTAGACAAGCGTATTAAATAATCGCAAGGTATAAGGCCGGTGTTTAGGCATTGGCTTTTGGCCGCAGCCCTGCTTCCTGAATAGGTTGCAGGGCTGTGTGTCCTTGTAAAACAAGCTTTATAAGCAATTATCAGCTCTGTACAGAGGGGAGAATCTATGAATAGGAGTATGCATTTGCGGACCGCGGTGGCAGGGGCGCTTATGTGCGTCGGTGCCGGTGCGAGTCTGCCCGTGGCCGCTGAGGTTACTGATCCAACGATGGTGCTACAGCCTGCTGAAATCATGCCGTTAGCTGCTGAAAGTCAGCTTTTGGACGTGACGGTGGCTGGCACGCGTTTGGTGGCGGTGGGTGACAAAGGTCACGTGCTGACATCAGATGACAAAGGTGACACTTGGGTTCAGCAAAACGTACCTGCGCGCCAGATGCTTATTTCGGTCGACTTTGCAGACAGCCAAAACGGCTGGGCTGTGGGTCACGATTCAATTATCTTGCGCACCCGCGATGGTGGCGAGTCATGGGAATCGCAAAATTTTGACCCAGAAACGGGTCAACCTCTGTACGGCGTGCTTGCGCTAAGTGAAACAGACGCTTGGGCGGTTGGTTCATTTGGTAAGTTCTTCCGCACTACCGACGGTGGTGACAACTGGGAAGTACAAGAAGTTGGTATTACCGAGCCAGGCGTACACTTAATCTCGATCACGCAGTTGCCTAGCGGCACCTTGGTGGTTGTAGGTGAGGCGGGCATGGTTGCTTACTCTAACGACAACGGTGACAACTGGAACCTAGGCCAAACGGCTTATGCGGGCTCTTACTTTGGCGTGCTGCCAATGGGTAACAATGGCGTTATGTTGTACGGCCTACGCGGCACTGCACGTAGTGCGGTTGATGTGAGTGTGTTGCCTGAGATGGACCCTTGGGATCTGGACGCATTTTCTATCCAGTCTGAGTGGACGGATGAAGAGCTGGCGGCGATTGGTTACGAAAACGTAGCCGTACCGGCAGCTACGGCGGTATTTGGTGGTGCTATCACTTATGACGGTAACTACGTCATGGTTGGCCAGAACGGTTCTTTGTATAAAGGCGCTCCGGGCAAAACGGAGCTCACTAGCGTACCAAGCCCGACCAACAAATCCCTTAACTCTGTAGTTGCACTTGATGATCGTCTGATTGCCGTTGGCTTATCTGGCGTGCAAGTGATCGAACTGCAGTAACCGCACAGGATCTAGGAGTAAGAAAAATGAGTGACGATAAGAACCAGGTCACAATTACAGACCGCATCCTGAATGTGGTGATTCCGCCGATTTACCACCACCGTGTGGTAACTCATATTATTTTGTTGGCTTTGACAGTCTTCTTTGGCTATCAGGCGTCGCAAATTCAGCCGGATGCGGGTTTTGAAAAGTCCATTCCGCAACAGCATGAATACATGCAAATTCGTGCCAAATGGGCGCGAGATTTTGGTGGTGGTAACACCATTCTGGTGTCGTTGATTAATCGCAACGGCCAAGACGGTGAGCATATCTACAACGAAGAATTCCTAACCAAACTAAGCAAGGTGACGGATGAGGTGTTCTTTGTTGAAGGTGTTAACCGTAAGTCAGTAACCTCGCTGTTTACCCCTAACACTCGCTACATCGAGGTGGTTGAGGGCGGTCTAGCTGGTGAGGACGTGATTCCTTCTGATTACGTGCCTAACGAAAAGAACTTCCGTCGCATTCGCGACAACGTCGGTAAGGCGCAGATTATCGGTCGTTTGGTAACGGAGTCTGAAAATGGCGCCATGATTACCGCTGAGATCGAAGAGTTTGACCCGTTTACCGGCGAGAAGCGCGACCTTAAGCGGATTGCTGATCAACTAGAAGAAATTCGTCAGAAATACCAAACCGAAGATATCGGTATTCATATCATTGGCTTCGCTAAAGTCGTAGGTGATGTGACCGATGCGATTCCAAAGGTTATTGGTTTCTTCTTTATTGCCTTGGTCTTTACCTTGGTCATGCTGTGGATGTACCTCGGTTCGTTCAAGCTTTCCTTGCTGCCACTAGGTTCGGCAATTGTTGCCGTTATCTGGGAGTTTGGTTTATTCCGCTTCTTCGGTTACGGCTTGGATCCGTTCGCGATTCTTGTGCCGTTCTTGATTTTGTCGGTATCGGTATCTCACGGCGTACAGTACGCCAACGCATGGGTATCAGAAATTTTCAATGACAAGAGTTCGTACGACGCTTCATTGATTACCTTCCGCCGTCTAGCGATTCCGGGCACTACAGCCTTGATTACGGACGTTGCCGGCTTCCTGACCATTCTGTTGATTGATATCGACATTATTCAAGAGATGGCGATCAACGCTACCTTGGGTATGGCGGCGATTATCGTGACCAACAAAATGTTGATGCCGATTTGGTTGACCTACGTTTCCGTTGGTGACATTGATAAGTTCAAAGTTGGCCAAGCCAAGCGTGAACAAATGGGCGACGGCCTGTGGAAATTCCTTGCCAAAGGTACCCGCACTGGTCCTGCCATTGTGATCATTATCTTGGCTGGTTTTGCCGCTGCTTGGGGCTTCTACAAGTATCCACAGCTGCAGGTAGGTGACGCCCAGGCTGGTGTGCCAGAGCTATGGCCTGAGTCGCGCTATAACCAAGATACCGACGCGATCGTGAATAACTTCTCGATTGGTGCCGATATCATTACGGTAATTGGCGAAACTCAACCGGAAGGCAACTCGCATTACCAGTTGATGGAGCAGCTTGACCGCTTTGAGTGGCATATGCGTAATACGGCTGGCGTGCAGAGTGTAATTACCCTGGGCACCTTCGCTAAGTTGGTGAACTCAGGTTTCCAAGATGGCCGTTTAGATGCTGTGCGTTTGCCGCGTAACAGCTTCTCTTTGGCACAATCGACGAACTACATTCCAACCACATCTGGCTTGTGGAATGACAAGCGTGACGGTTATGCGATCCATATCTTTACTAAGGATCACAAAGCCGAAACCATCATCCATATTGTTGATGAAGTGAAGAAGTTCAACGCCGAAAATAAAGCTAACTTCATCGCTCTGAAAGACGATGTGGATGAAGCTTACTGCGATGACAAATATGCAGCTGCTAGTGTCTTGAAAGAGGCCGACGATAAGGTAGCGATCTTGACTCAGGCTCGTTCTGACCAAGCCGTTATTGACGAGGCTATTGCTAAGAGTAAAGACGCCGCGTCGGAATACTCGCAGTTCGATAAGATTTGTCCAATGAACTTTGCCTTGGCGACTGGTAACGTCGGTGTAATGGCCGCGACCAACGAGGTAATTAAGGCCAAAGAGATCGTTACCATTGCGATTGTATACGTGGTGATTTTGATCTTTATGTACCTGAGCTTCTGGCAAGTGGGTGGCGTGTTATGCGTTGTCTTGCCGCTGTCGCTGGTGTCACTAACTGCATACGGTGTAATGGCAGAGCTACAGATTGGTATGAAGGTTGCGACGTTGCCGGTAGTGGCGCTGGCGGTAGGTATTGGTGTGGATTACGGTATTTACATCTACTCCACCATCCAAGAAGGCCTATACAACGGTGATGACCTTGAGACCGCCATGTACAACACACTCCGTAAAACGGGTAAGGCGGTGGTATTCACCGGTATTACCTTGGGCGGCGGTGTAATTACTTGGCTCTGGTCTGACCTTAAGTTCCAGGCGGATATGGGCTTGATGCTGCTCTATATGTTCACCGCGAACATGTTTGGTGCGATCTTGCTATTGGGCGCCTTGGCGCGCTTCTTGGCCAAGCCGCCTAAGAACAAGCCTGCTATCGCCCACTAGGCCTAGTAGACATGTTCTAAGAAAAAGCGCTGCGGGTGACTGCAGCGCTTTTTTTATGGCTGCCCCTTGCTGTATGCCGTTCGTCGGAAGCGAATTAATGTTTTTGCGCAGTGCAACATTTTGCGTTAGGGTGTCAGCCAATCAAATATATTGACTTCAGCGACAAGAGGTAAGCGTATGTTGACCGAAGCAGAAGCCACACAAGAATTACGAGACTCCGGCCTCGCCATGCTGCATTTGCATGAGGCGATGATGGCTTTGGAGATTGATGTTGGCAAAGTTTATAGCCAGTTAGGACTCTCAACCGAGCGCCTGGTTGAGCAGTTGCGGGATCGTAAATTACGTACTCGCCACGATGCGGTCGCGGCTTTTTGGCAGGCCGTGGAAAATGTATCTGCTGATAAAGATATCGGCCTGCACTTGGGCGAATGCGCACCGCTATATAGAGGTCAGGTGCTGGAGTACCTATTCTTATCTAGCCTAACCTTTGGTGAAGGCCTGAAGCGCGCGCTGAAATACCAGCGACTGTTCTCCGATGCTGCTCAAGGTGAGTTAGGGATCGAAGGCGACCAAGCTTGGCTGGCTTTTGATGTGGTGACCCATGCCACCGAAACCCCTAGGCACTTAGCTGAGTGGTTGGCTTGCGTGTTTATTCGTTTCTACCGCTTTGTTACCAATCGAAGCTTTGTACCCAATCGCATTACCTTTCGGCACTCGATGCCCACAGACACTAGCGAGCATGAGCGTATTCTGCGCTGCCCGGTAGATTTTGACCGTGGCAGTAATCGCATCTATTTTGATGCGGCATTGCTCGAGGCGCGTTCTCCGCATGCTGAACCCGAATTGTTAAAACTGCATGAGCAGGTGGCTAGTAAGCAGCTACATCAGTTGGAAAAGCAGGATGTGGTGGGTGATGTGCGTAGCGCCATCGCTGAGGTCTTGGAAGAGGGCGGCGCCAATCTTGAAGGCGTTAGCGAGCGCTTGGGCTATCGCCCACGAGAACTGCGTCATACCTTGTCTGAAGCCGGTACCAACTTTAACCAAATCTTAAATGACTACCGTCGAAACCTGGCGCGTCGCCTATTGATCGAGACGGAAGAATCAATCGAGAATGTCGTCTATCTGACCGGGTTTTCCGAGCCGAGTACCTTCTATCGGGCCTTCAAGCGCTGGTTTGACGATACGCCGGCGGGTTTCCGCAATAAATTTAAAGGTGAGCAAGCGCACTAGCCGATTGTTGGCTTAAGAAATTTTTTCTGCGACTACCAAGCAAGCGCTTGGTAGTGTTATCCTGCCTGCTGATTTTTTGGCGGGAAGGGCCGGTGGAAGCCAATAATAACCATCAAAATATAAGCCAAGCGACAACGGACGAGATTGAACGCGATGAAATGGCGTTCGATTACCTAATCGTTGGTGCTGGACCGGCCGGTCTAGCCACGGCGATTAGGTTAAAGCAGAAAAACGCCGATTTAACCGTTTGCGTGATCGAAAAGGCTAGCCAGCCGGGTATGCATTCCTTGGCGGGTGCCGTGATCGAAACCGCTGCTCTAGATGAGTTGTTTTCGGATTGGCGTCAAACGCCGCCAGACGTTTGGGTGCCGGTCACAAAAGACGAATTTAGCCTGCTGTCCGCAAGTTCTAAAACGCCGCTGCCGCTGCCGCCGCAGCAGAGAAATCATGACAATGTGATTACCTCGTTAGGTGCTTTGGTTGCTTGGCTGGTGGAAAAAGCCGAGGCGCTTGGCGTAGAGGTTTATGCAGGTTTTCCAGCACAGCAGGCTCTGCTTGATGAGGGGCGTGTAGTTGGTGTGCGCACCGGCGACATGGGCCTTGATAAGCAAGGTTCGCCGAAAGACAGTTTCCAGCCCGGAATGGATTTGAAAGCCAAGGTAACTGTGTTGGCGGAAGGTTGTCGCGGTTCCGTGAGCAAGCAGCTGATAAAGCATTTTTCCTTGGACAAGAATAGCCAGCCGCAAACCTACGGAATTGGAATCAAAGAGCTGTGGCAGTTGCCTCCGGGTAGAGTCACGCCGGGCCTTGTGCAGCATAGTATTGGCTGGCCGTTAGATACGGCGACCTATGGTGGAAGCTTTCTTTACCACCTCGAAAACGACCAGGTCGCAGTGGGCTTTGTGGTTGGCCTGGATTATCAAGACCCGCGCTTTTCGCCGTTCGAAGCTTTTCAGCAGTTTAAACATCACCCCACAGTGAAGCCTGTATTGGAAGGGGGCGAAATTGTTTCATCTGGTGCTCGCGCCTTGGTGGAGGGTGGTTGGCAGTCTTTGCCGACGATGGATGCACCAGGGGTAATGTTAATTGGCGATGCCGCCGGTACTTTAAATGTGCCGAAGATTAAGGGTGTTCATACTGCCCTATGGAGCGGTATCTATGCGGCCGACCACTTGGTTGAGCAAGCCGACAGCGCGGGCTGGGACCAAGCCTTCCGCCAGTCGCCGGTGGCCAAAGAGCTTTACCAAGTCCGAAATATTCGTCCAGGTTTTCAATACGGGCTTTGGCGTGGCCTGCTAAACGCGGCCTGGCAAACATTAACGCGCGGATTGGTGCCGGGGGTGATGAAACACCACGAAGATCATAGTGCTTTGAAGCGTTTGTCCGAGATGACCCAGCGTGACCGTCAATGGGTAGAGCGCGATTTGCCGCCAAGGGACCGTCTCGCGTCAGTTTATTTTGCAGCAACGGAGCATGACGAAGATCAGCCGGTGCATTTGCAAATTGCCGATCCTGATATTTGCACCAGTCGCTGCGCGCAAGAATATGGCAACCCCTGTACAAAATTTTGCCCGGCCAATGTTTATGAAATGATAGAAACAGAGCAAGGTCGTCAGCTGCAGATCAATGCGGCCAACTGCGTGCACTGCAAAACCTGCGACATTAAAGATCCTTATCAAATTATTAACTGGGTCCCGCCTGAGGGTGGTTCAGGCCCCAACTATAGAAACCTATAAACGTTATGAAAGTACTGGTTGGCGTAAAGCGCGTAGTCGATTTTAATACCCGCATTCAGGTCAAATCTGACGGCAGTGGCGTACAAACTGACGGCGTTAAGTTCAGCATGAACCCGTTTGATGAAATTGCTGTAGAAGAGGCGATTCGCCTAAAGGAAGCCGGCCTTGCAACCGAGGTGATTGCGGTCAGTATCGGCGGCGACAAAAACCAAGACACATTGCGCTCAGCGTTGGCAATGGGTGCCGACAGTGCTTTGTTGGTAAAAACAGACGACGAAATCCAGCCGCTAATGGCGGCCAAAATACTTAAAAACCTGGTCGAACAACAGCAGCCGAAACTCGTCTTGCTGGGTAAGCAGGCCATCGACGATGACGCCAATCAAACACCGCAAATGTTGGCAGGCCTGCTAGGCTGGCCGCAGGCAACATTTGCCTCGAAGTTGGAAATTGACGGTGATACCGCGGCAGTGACGAGAGAAGTTGATGCCGGACTTGAGACTTTGAGTGTCGACTTGCCTGCGGTCGTTAGTAGTGATTTGCGCCTTAATGAGCCTCGCTATATTAAGTTGCCAGACATCATGAAGGCAAAGCGTAAACCGTTAGAAGTGATCGATCTGGCCGATCTGAATATCGCCGCTAGCGCAAGTATTGCAACCCTCAAGACCTCGGCGCCGCCACAACGTCAAGCAGGCATCAAGGTTGAGTCCAGCGAGGCTCTAGTGGCTGAGCTAAAAGCCCGCAATTTGGTATAGGAGAGCCGTTGTTATGAACAAGATTTTAGTAATTGCTGAACATGCTAATGGCGTTCTAAATAGCAGTACTGCACGGGCGGTAGCTTGTGCAGCGGCCATTGGTGGAGAGATTACCGTCGCCGTGCTAACCACGGGGAGCTGCGACGTTGCCGCGCAAGCGGCTGGTCTCGAGGGCGTGGTCTCTGTCGCCGAGCTGACGAACCCTGGTAATGCGCAGGCCTTGGCGGCCTTACAGGCGCCTCAGCTGTTGGAAATCTCAGCGGGCTACACTCACGTGCTGGCGCCAAACAGTACTTTTGGCAAAGACCTAATGCCGCGTTTGGCGGCATTGCTAGATCGGCCAATGGTGACTGACATTATGGCGGTGCAGGATGCCCGCACCTTTGATCGCCCTGTATACGCGGGCAACGCTATCACCACGGTGCAGGTGGATGATGATGGATTGGTGCTGGCAACCGTTCGAGGGGCGTCTTGGCCGCCCGTTGTTCAGACCCAAGCGCCAGTGACGGTTGAGTGCCAAACCAGCGACATCGATCTACCGGCTCACACCCGCTTTGTCGCCTTAGACGGTGAGCAGGGTGACCGACCAGATTTGCAAGCGGCGGAAAAAGTTATTTCTGGTGGTCGTGGACTGGGTGCGGCTGAGCACTTCGCCCTGGTTGAGGCCGTGGCCGATAAGCTAGGTGCGGCGGTTGGTGCGTCTCGAGCAGCGGTAGACTCTGGCTGGGTGCCAAATGATCTGCAGGTTGGTCAAACCGGTAAAATTATCGCGCCGGACTTGTATATTGCGGCCGGTATATCAGGTGCTATTCAGCACCTTGCCGGTATTAAAGATGCCGGCACCATTGTGGCGATCAACAAAGACCCTGACGCGCCTATATTTGAGGTTGCCGATATTGGTTTGGTGGCGGATCTGCATGAGGTGCTGCCGGCGCTGACGGAAATGCTTTAGCGGTTTCTTTGGGTCGCCCAAAAGTACTCACTACGGCTAAACAGTCGCTAGGGAAACACAAAACGGTCGGTATTCTTTGCTGGTCAAAAAAACCTAAGCTAATCAGCTTCTTAGCTTTGCTGTTGGGGCTAGCTCCGAAAAACATAATAAATGGTTAGGAAAAACCTAACGATTGTCGAGTTAATTGAACAAGCAGTTTGTTTCGACTTAATGCTTGTTAGGTTGCGCTGCCTATAATCTACTGTTGAGTAGATTTGTGTGAGGGCGATCTGCTAGGATGCCTTGCCTAGCGTTTACTATGACGACGTTAGATGATGGCAATACTCCTGTTTGTACCGCTTAAGGCAGCCTAATGTTTGGATTATTTAAAAAAGACAAAACCCCTAGTGGCCCGCGCCGGGTGACGATTCAGCCGCTGGGTACAACCCTGGATCATCAGGGGGATGACAGCATTCTGACCTTGGCCCTCGAGCAGGGCATAGCGTTTCCTCATAACTGCCGTGTGGGTGGTTGTGCCAGCTGTAAGTGTCAGTTGCTGGAAGGCGAGGTGACGGAGCTTACCGACAAAAGTTATTTGTTGAGCCCCGAGGAAGTGGAAGCCAACTATATTCTCGGTTGCCAATCGATTCCTCGCGGCGACGTTGTGGTACGCGTCGACGGCTTAGAGCCGGGTGCTACGGCGGCGGCCATTACTAAAACCACGGCGACCATCACGGCTCAGCGTGCGCTGACCCACGACATTGTTGAGCTCTCGATGACTCTAGAGCAGGACATGGACTATCTTGCCGGGCAGTATGCAGAGCTGACTTTGCCGGCAGAGTTGGGTAGTGGTGTACGCAGTTATTCTTTTGCGCAGGCCCCGAGCAAAAGGGCTGGCAATTCTGACTTAGTGTTTCATGTGCGCAAAGTACCGAATGGTGCCTTTACCGAATGGCTACATGCCGCCGATAGAACCGGCACGGCCTTGGAAATTGCTGGTCCCTATGGTGATTTTCACTTGCGTGAGGCTGGCGCGCCGTTATTGGCCATTGCCGGTGGTAGCGGCATGGCGCCGTTGAAGGCGTTGTTGGAGCAGGCGGAGCGCGACCAAGTGTCAGCCGATGTGCTTTATTTATTTGGTGCTCGAACTCAGGCAGACCTTTATTGCTTAGATGAAATGTCAGCCTTGGCGAAATCGTGGCATGGCGAGTTTCGCTTCGTGCCGGTGCTAAGTGCCGAGCCCGACGGCTCAGATTGGCAGGGGCGTCGAGGGCTGGTCACTGAGCATATTGACGAACTGTTGGGCGATCAGCTTGCGCAGCAACATGTCTATATGTGTGGTCCGCCGCCAATGATTGATGCCGCTGAGGCCGCGCTTACTAGGGCAGGCGTAGAAGCTGGCAATATCCATTACGACAAGTTTTTAGATAGTAGTCACAGCGCCTAGCTAACGGCACTAGCCTTGAGTGTTGTCGCCAGCGGGCGCGATCGGTAAATAAGCTTTATTGTCGGCGCGGCAAGTGGTAGTTTGCTACTTAGTCCTATACCTGACCTGCTAGTTTAGGGAGTCGCCTGTGTCATTCTATAACCGTCACGTTTTGCCGTACGTTATCGATCTAGCCTGCGGAATGAAGGCCGTTGGTCAGCAGCGACAAAAAGTCGTCCCTAGCGCCAGTGGCCGGGTGCTTGAGATTGGTATCGGCACCGGTCTAAACCTTTCACATTACCAGCCCGGTTTGGTAGATGAGCTTGTTGGTATTGATCCAGAGTTGGCGATGCATCGCTTGGCGAAAAAACGCCTCAAGCAAACCAGTTTAGAAGCCCGCCTTGTGGGTTTGGACGCTGAAACAATTCCTCTCGATGACAACAGTTTTGACACCATTGTCTGTACCTATACGCTCTGCAGCATTCCTGACCCAGTGGCGGCTTTATTGGAAATGAAACGAGTGCTGGCTGCCGATGGGCGTTTGTTGTTTTGTGAGCACGGCAAGGCGCCGGACCCCAACGTGAGACGCTGGCAGCAGCGTTTGAACTCGGTCTGGGGGCGCTTTGCTGGCGGTTGTAATTTAAACCGTGCGATTCCGGATTTATTAACGGATGCTGGTTTTAATGTTGATCGACTCGAAGAGATGTATATTCCGGGGCCTAAATTTGCGACATATAACTACTGGGGCACGGCGAGCAAGTAACGTTTGAACTCATCCATGGCGATTTTTAACAATTATTTTGGTTTTTCCCAAAACCCATTTTCAATCACGCCGAACCCGGCATTTTTATACCTTAGCCTGAGCCACCAAGATGCCCTTGGGCACTTGGTCTATGGTGTTGGGCAAGGCGGTGGTTTTGTGGCGCTAACCGGTGAAGTCGGAACTGGCAAAACCACCTTGATCCGGAGCTTGCTAGAGCAAGAGCTAGACAATATTGAAGTCGCCTTGTGTCTCAATCCGCAACTTACCGCGCCAGAGTTTGTGGCCAATATTTGTGATGAGTTGAATGTTGAGTACAACGACGGCAAGTCCTTAAAAGAGCTAATCGACAACCTAAATAAGTACCTGCTCGAGGCTCATGCTGCTGGCAAGCGGGTGGTGGCTATTATTGACGAGGCTCAGCAGCTGAGCCGCGACGTTTTGGAAGAGGTTAGGCTGTTAACCAACCTAGAAACCGCCAACGAAAAGCTACTGCGAATCATTCTAGTTGGGCAGCCAGAGCTACAAGCCATGCTTGCTCGTAATGACTTGCGCCAGCTTAGCCAGCGTATTACCGCGCGTTCGCACCTATCACCGTTAGACGCGAAGGACACGGCAGCCTATGTGAGGCATCGTATCCGTGTGGCCGGTGGTCATCCTGATGTGTTTTCAGCTGCTGCATTGAAACGTATATATCGTCTTAGCGAGGGCGTGCCCCGCCTGATTAACGTGCTCTGCGAGCGCTCCCTGATGGGCGCTTACAGTCAGGAGAAGCGTCGAGTGACGGTGGCCACCGTGAATCGCGCGGCGGAAGAATCGCTGGGCGTTAGTCGCCGTGCGTCATGGCCGTTATGGCTGGCGTTAAGTGCGGGGTTGATTGCTGCATCGGCCGCCTTTGGTTGGTGGTTGGCGGGAGATAAACCTAGCGCTGTAGAGAGCCCCGCGGCTGTAGCTCCGGCCTCCGTGCCCGCCGCGGCAGCTACACAGATTAATGCCGCCAACCCGGATTACTTGGCGCAGCAACTACTGCGGCAATGGCAGCTGGATGCCAGTGACGTGACGCGTGCAAGTCTATGCCCGCCGGCGAAAGTGGACGTTGCTTGCTTGGCCGGCGAAGCTGATTGGCGGATGCTGCAATTAATAGATCGACCGGCCTTAGTTGAGGTGGTGCAGCAAGGTCGTTCAGAGGAAGTGCTGTTGCTATCCACTGATGGCGAGCAAGCCACCGTATTGGCAGCCGATGGTGCTAAGTTGCTACCGCTTAATACCTTGCTGGCGTTATGGAACGGTCAATTCACCGCGCTCTATAAAAACGCCAGCGGTAGTCTGTTAATTGAACCGGGGCAACGAAGCCCTAGTGTTACCTGGTTACGGCGGCGAATGAGTATGGCTGATGGTTTGCCTGCTATCGAAGGGGTGAAAGCGGAATTCTATGACACGGCCTTGCGTTTACGTGTCGAAGACTTCCAGACCCGTTACGGGCTGCCGGCCGATGGCTTGGTGGGTGCCAGAACCTTGGCACTGCTGGATAACCTGGCACCAGCCTCGGGTACGCCTCGGCTCGTTAGGGAGCAGCGCTAATGTCCTATATTTTGGATGCGCTTAAGCGCGCTGAGCAAGAGCGCCAGATTGGCCAGATTCCTAATGCGGCCGCGCAGACCGCACCGGATCCGTATGAAAGCGACAGCCGCCGTTGGCCGTGGTTGGTGCTGCTGGTGTTGATGCTAGCCATGGCAGTGGCGGCCTTCAGTTTTTGGTTATCAGCCCAGCTGCCCTCGAGCAAGTCTAGCGCCATTGCGGTGAAAGTAGAGCGACCTGCCGCTGTTCCGGTGACAGCAGTAGAGCCAGTGGCTGGCAGTTCGCTGCCTACGCGAGTCACTGCCGTGAAGACAGAACCGACGGTCATTGTGCAGGCAGCTCCGGTCACGGTGACCGAAGTTTCCGAAGTGGTGCTGGCTGACGAGAGCTCTGAATCAAGGGTTGCGCCCCTTAATGAGCCTGTTAATGCGCCTATTAGCGAGCCAACTAATGAAGTGGCGACTGAGGAGGTGGCGGCACCCGAGGCAGTAGTAGCGCCGCAAGCGCCGATGGCGCTGCCGACAGGGGAGTCCGCGGCGGTAGCAGCGAGCGACTCGCCAGTTGAACCGGCGTCCGTCGATACTGATACCGAGGTTGATGTTGCTAGTGCTGCGGTTGATACAAACGACGCGGCAGAGCCAGAGCTGCACTCGCTACCTTGGTTAAGGGAGAAGTCTCTGGCCTTCCGTCGTGACCTGCCAAGCTTAGATATCCAGTTTCATCGCTATAGCGATGAGCCGTCGCGCCGCTTTGTAATGATTGCCGGCGTGCGCTACCGCGAGGGAGAGCGGCTAAAATCTGGCCCCAAACTCGAGCACATCGTCGAGGAGGGGCTGGTGCTGCTTTGGCGTGGTGAGCGTTTTATTTACCCTTTAGGCGGCTAAGCGCGAGCGGGTATATCCGGTACGGCGATATCTCCCAATTCGCGTGCTATTCGCTTGGCGGCTCGGTGTCCTGACATCAGTGCGCCCAATACGCCGTGGCCAGCGCGAGTGTTGGCGCCAGCTAGGAACAGGCCTTCAATTGGTCCTGCGTAGCCTGGGCGATGCTCAAAGAACTGTTCAGGAGTCGCGGCGATGCCATAGCCGGTGCCGTCAGTAGCTCGCGTGTAGCGAATATGTGACATTGGTGACGCCGATTCACAGAAAACCAAGTTTTCCTTGGCGCCTGGAAACAGTGCGTCAACACGGTTGACCATGTCTTCTTCAATGCGTTGTTTTAGCTCAAGGTAATGGTCTGACTTCTTATAGTCCCATTGCTCGGCGCCTTGCTGATTAATGCCCCAGTCGGAGGCCTTGCCTGATAACACGGTCATGGCTTCAACGGTTTGGATGCCTTCCGGTGCGTGGTGGCTAGTATGGGGGTCTTTGAGGCTGCCGCTAGTGATGTAGGCGCCGCGAGGTTTCATGTCGTTACTAGTGTCGTAGAAGCCCTCAAAGTCATAGTCGTCAAAGGTCCAATAGTTGGCGGTGCGCATGCCGCGGTCACGCATATCGCCTTTGATGCCCATGCAGCTCATGTAAATGGCGGCTGCCATTTCAAAGTTTTCGGTTTTTTGTTTCCACTCGTCTGGCACATGCTCAGGCGCGAGTAGTTTGTCGAAAGTAACGCGGATGTCGGCATTGGACAGTACGGCCTTGGCGCGTATCTCGTCTTGGCCTTTTTTGGTGGCCTCAGTGCGGAGACCAACGGCGCGACCGTTCTCAACGATAATTTCATCCACGCCTTTGCGTAGGTGAACGGTGCCGCCCTTGGCTTCAATGTATTCGGCGAGCTTGTCGGCAATGATTTGACCACCGCCCTTAGGGTAGTAAGCGCCTGCAAAGTAATGATTGGTTAAGCCAGCATGTAGCGCTGCGCTGACTTTGCTTGGCTGTACGCCGTAGTCGCCGCTTTGGCCCGCCATAACGGCGCGAACCTGTGGGTTGCGGCTGCAATCATCGAGTACTTCTTTGAGGGTGGCGCGCTGGTATTTGGCCGCTAAACGTCCGCTGGTGGCTGCCCATACAGCCATGCCCATGCCCATTTTGCCTTTTGAAGCGTCTAGCTTGCGTCCAAAGGTGTCGACTTCTTTGAGGAAGCGAACGTAGCGGTCAATGCCTTTTTTGTCTTCCGGAAACATTTCCACAAAGCGGTCGCGATAGCGGTCATGGTCGGCCGGCATGGGGAATTGGAAATCAGGGAATACGAGGGTGTCGAAGCCGTCTTGGTCCATCGGCTCGTAGTCTAGATGGATGCCGAGCCCAGCCAATAAACGTGGAATTTTTCCTTCTGGGCCGCAGTCGCCAATGTAGTGCAAGCCGATGTCGAAGTTGTAGCGATTATTGGGGCCGCCGCGGCTGAATTGAGTGCAGCAACCGCCGGCCACGTAGTGGTGGTCAAAGACCGCTACCTTTTTGCCTTCTTGCGCTAGATAGGCGGCAGCAATGAGCCCGCCAAGGCCAGCGCCAACCACGGCAACGTCAACTGTTGCGGGGACTGGGGTTTTGACCCGTTGCTTTGTTTTGTAAGTTGGGTCGTAATCGTGTTCGTCTTTTAAGCGCATCTGTCCTCCGGCGCGGGTTAGCCTGTCTGTATATTTTTTAATCAATGACAGGACAAGTCGGTTACGGCAAAATACGCGCCCTTTTTACGTTTGGCAATGGCCTAACAGGTTTAAAAGCGTTATGACTGAAGTTGCGCGGATTTCCGTAGAGTCGCTGGTGCAGCAAGCGCCGGCTAGGCGAGGCCGTGCCGATGTTGCCCAGCTGAATAGCAAGAAGCTATATAAGCGACTACGCCGAAACGTCGGCCAAGCGATTATGGATTACCGCATGATTGAGCACGGTGACCGCATTATGGTTTGCTTGTCGGGCGGCAAGGACAGCTACGGCATGTTAGATGTGCTGCGTAGCTTGCAGATTTCGGCGCCAGTCGACTTTGAGTTGTTCGCTGTTAACTTGGATCAAAAACAGCCGGGTTTTCCTGAACATGTGCTGCCTGAGTATTTGCAGAGTCTTGAGCAACCATTTGAGGTGGTCGAGCGCGATACATATAGCATTGTTAGAGAGAAAACGCCGCAAGGTAAAACTACTTGTGCCTTATGCTCGCGACTGCGCCGAGGGATTTTGTACGACTATGCGCGAGAGCATGGGTTTAACAAGATTGCGCTTGGTCACCATATGGACGACATGGTGGAAACCTTGTTTTTGAATATGTTTCATGGCGGTACGATGAAATCAATGCCGCCAAAACTGCTTAACGACGAAGGCGATGTCACGGTCATCAGGCCGCTGGCCTACTGCCGCGAAAAAGAGCTTGCGCGCTTGAGTGAGCTGAAGCAGTTTCCAATCATTCCCTGCAACTTGTGTGGTTCTCAAGACGGCTTGCAGCGGCAGGTGGTGAAAGCGATGTTGCAGGGCTGGGATCAGTCTCACCCGGGCCGCGTTGAGACCATCTTTAAGGCCATCAAGAATGTCGCGCCTTCGCAGCTAGCAGATACTGAGCTGTTTGATTTTGCCAGCCTCGGCAGTCAGGGCCTGGCTTCATCGGAATGGTTAGTGCCAAACCGGGACGATGCTAATTAGCTGTCTTCTGACGCCGCCGGCGAGTTGATCTTTTTCAGCTCGGTTAGCAACGCTTGCCGGTCAATTGGTTTCGCCACATAGCCGTTCATGCCTGCGGCGACGCACATTTCCCGGTCTCCACGCATGGCGTTAGCGGTTAAGGCAATGATAAAAGGTTGGTGAACGCTGTCTCCAAACTCGCGGATGGCGAGGGTGGCTTTAAGGCCATCAAGCACTGGCATCTGAATATCCATCAAGACGGCGTCATAGGGCTTATGTTGTACGGCTTCAACGGCGGCCTCACCGTTTTCAACAATGTCGCAGTCAAGCCCCATGCGCTCCAAGATCATGGCGGCAACACGTTGATTCATGTGGTTGTCTTCGGCCAATAGAATAGATAGCGGCGGTAGTGAGTAAGGTTCGTTGGCGGCATCGGGTTGCGATACTAAGGTGGCGTTATCAAATAGTTCGGCAATGGCGTCGAATAGGCTGGATTGGCGTAGGGGCTTGGTTAATACCGTTGCAAAAGGCGTGTCGCCGCGGGCAGCTAGGCTTAGGCTGGCGCTTTGGCTGCTCATAAGCACGAGCGGGGCGGTGGTGAGCTGTTGGTCGCGAATGCGGGTCGCAAGCTCAATGCCATCCATGTCCGGCATGTGGTGGTCGATAATGACGAGGTCACAGTGCGGATTTGCCGTTAGCCAGTTGAGCGCTTCGGTGCCGCCGTGGGTGCTATGAACGCGCATGCCCCATGCCTGTGCTTGTTGCTGCATGATTTCAATGTTGGTGCTGTTGTCGTCCACCAATAACAACTGCTTTCCGGTTAGGAAGCGGTGGTTTGAGGTGTTGCTGCCTTTCGGTTCGACATCGCAATGATGGGCTGGCAACGTAAATTCAAAGCAACTGCCTTTGTTGAGCTTGCTTTGTACCCATATTTTGCCGCCATGCAGATTTACTAAGGCCTGACATATAGCTAGCCCTAAGCCGGTGCCACCGTAGTTTCTGGCGGTGCTGGCGTCGGCCTGTTTGAACTCTTGGAACAGCAAGGGTAGTTGCTCGGCACTAATGCCAATGCCGGTATCTTCGATTCGGAAATGGAACTGTGATTGCTCCGCTCCAATAGGGCTGGCGGCGACGCTGACGACAACCTCGCCGTGCTGGGTGAATTTGACGGCATTGGACAGTAAATTGATTAACACCTGTCGAATGCGCGCCTCATCCGCTTCTAGTCCAGCGGGGACGCCGTCCTCGATGCGATAGTTGAGCTCTATGCCTTTGGTATCTGCGGCGCCAGCAACGACATCTAGAGCGGCCTCAATAGTGAGCCGTAGTTCGAATGGTGCACGCTCCAGCTCGAGCTTGCCAGAAGCCATCTTGGAAAAGTCGAGGATATTGTTAATAACGCCCAATAGGTGGTCGCCACTTTTGCGGATTGAGCTGACAAAGTCTTTTTGGCTGTGGTCCAGATGGGTGTCGGACAGGAGGCCAGCGAAACCAACCACGGCGTTCATGGGAGTGCGTATTTCGTGGCTCATGGTGGCCAAGAAAGCCGCTTTCGACTTCGCCGCCTGTTCGGCGGCATCGCGTGCCTCGCTTAAGGCTTTATTGGCAAGTTCCAGTTCGCTGGCTTTTGCTGTTTGTACTGCCGAGGCCACCATGCTGGCCAGCATCAGCTGCGCAATAATGACAGCGATGCCAATGCCCATCGCTTGAGTGTCTAGCGCGAACACGCCGTTGCTGAGGCCGGCGCCGCAGATGGCATTAGGTGCGATTTCTGCGGCGGCCATGCCGGTGTAGTGCATGCCGGCAATCGCGCAACCCATAAATAACGCAGCCCCGAACCGGCGCAACAGGCCCTTGCTGTCGGTAGCGGTGCGCAGCGTAAAGCAGAGTCTAAGAGCAGCCATAGAGGCAAGTAGGGCGATCACTACTGAGATGCCAAACAGGCCGGGCTGGTATTGAAT
Source organism: Gammaproteobacteria bacterium (assembly GCA_030425645.1). Classification (GTDB taxonomy): domain Bacteria; phylum Pseudomonadota; class Gammaproteobacteria; order JAPPPA01; family JAPPPA01; genus JAPPPA01. The sequence goes on from JAUHZK010000001.1 coordinate 219,237, forward strand.
AGCAGGCTGCATTTTCATAGCTGCCATGCCGCTGTAATGCATGCCGCTGTAATGCATGCCGCAGATGCCGGCCGCCATGGCTGTGCCGCCGCCGAAAACGGTGCGCCAGTTTAGTTCTCGCAAGCTAACTAACCAGAGCGCGAGACCGGATAGCAGTATCGCAAAAACCAGCGAGATCAGCGTGATGAGGGGGTCGTAGCGCATCGGGATCGGAAGCTGGTAAGCCAGCATGCCGACAAAGTGCATAGACCAGATGCCCGAGCCCATGGCAGTGGCGCCCGCGAGTAACCAGGCCAGAGAGGTGCGCCGGCTTTGGGCTTGGCTAACGCGGCCGGACATATCCAGCGCGGTATATGCTGCCATTACCGCCACAATCAGCGATAAGGCGACCAGTTTTAGATCGTAGCTGCCATACACGCCGTCAGTAAGTCCCTTTAAGTAATCCCCATTTAGAGGTTACGCGGCTAGGTCCTGGCTGTCGAGCGGCTGTGTGTCCCTAGTTAAGCTTAGCGGGCACCGATAAGTTCGTGATTATTCGTAGACAGGCGTCGCAAATAGGTCGTACTCGTCGGCGCCAGTAATGGTGGCTTCAATGACGTCACCAACGGCTAGGTCAAAACTATCTGCGAGGTGTACGCGACCGTCGATTTCGGGCGCGTCTGCAGTTGAGCGGCCGATAGCGCCGTTGGCGTTGACTTCGTCAATAATCACCAACTGCGTAGAGCCGACTTTAGCCGCTAGGCGTTCAGCACTAATGCGTTGTGCAACTTCCATAAAGCGGTTCCAGCGGTCTTTTTTCACGGCGTCGGGTACCGGGTCGGCTAGTTCGTTGGCGTCTGCGCCGTCTACTGCGGAGTACTCGAAGCAACCGACTCGGTCTAGCTGGGCCTCTTCGAGCCAGTCTAATAACTCTTGAAACTCTTCCTCAGTTTCGCCGGGGAAACCGACAATAAAGGTGCTGCGAATGGTGAGCTCGGGGCAGATTTCACGCCAGCGCTTGATGCGCTCAAGCGTGTTTTCAGCAAATGCCGGGCGCTTCATGCGTTTAAGTACGCTAGGGCTGCCATGCTGAAATGGGATGTCGAGATAGGGCAGGATTTTTCCCTCTGCCATTAGCGGGATAACTTCGTCTACATGTGGGTAAGGGTAGACATAGTGCAGGCGTGTCCAAACGCCTAGGGAAGAGAGTGCCTCACAAAGCTCAAGCATGCGGCTTTTGACCGGTTTGCCACCCCAAAATGAGGTTTTGTATTTGATATCAACACCATAAGCGCTGGTGTCTTGGGAGATAACCAGTAGCTCTTTAACGCCGGCCTTGGCTAAGCGCTCAGCTTCATTAAGTACGTCTCCAGCTTCGCGGCTCACGAGCTTGCCGCGCATTGAGGGGATGATGCAGAAGCTGCACTTATGGTTGCAGCCTTCAGAGATTTTTAGATAGGCGTAATGACGCGGAGTGAGTTTGACGCCCTGTGGAGGCACTAAGTCTGTAAATGGGTCGTGCTCAGCAGTTTGCGGTACGTATTTGTGTACGGCGCTGACTACGTCTTCATATTGTTGCGGGCCGCTAACCGACAAAACTTGAGGGTGCTGCTCAAGAATGTTTTCGGCTTCTACGCCCATGCAGCCGGTGACGATAACTTTGCCGTTTTCAGCGACAGCTTCGCCGATAGCGTCAAGGGACTCGGCCTTGGCACTGTCAATAAAGCCGCAAGTATTCACGACGACGATGTCTGCATTGTCGTAGTTACCGACTACTTCGTAGCCGTCGGTGCGTAGTTGGGTGAGGATTCGCTCCGAATCCACCAACGCTTTGGGGCAGCCTAAGCTTACAAAACCAACCCGGCCTTGTTTGGGGGTGTTTGTTGAAGAAGTCATGTAAATATCTAAACGTCAGCGGCAATAAAGGCGGCATTGTACCGCCGTCGCTCGAAAACGCTTAGCCTTAGCGCCAGAAACACTTGCGTGCCGGGGCCAATCTGCGCATGATGGTTGGGTTAAGGAGTGTGGTGTAACGCCACTAACAGAAATTAATAACAGAGCACAGTAGGGAGACTGCCCATCATGTCGCAACAGGCCCCAATACAGGCTTTTCTAAGTCGTGTAGAACAACATCCGAATAAAGTTTATCTTCGTCAGCCGGTCAACGGCGTATGGAACGAATACACCTGGGCACAGGTAGCTGATCAGGTCGCCCGTATGGCGACAGCGCTAAAGGGCATGGGAATTGGCCCAGGCGATGTGATCGCAACCTCTGGTCGCAATACCGCCCATTGGATCATGGGTGATCTGGCAGCCCTATATGTGGGTGCTTGTAATGTCGGCCTTTATCCGAAGATGTCAGGCGAGCATATCGAGTTTGTAATGCGCCATTGTGGCGCCAAAGCATTGCTTATTAACCCTGCTGAAGACGTTGCTAACGTTGCTGCGAATGCCCCAGATGGCGTGATCAAAATTGCCGCACCTTATGAGGAAGTGAGCTGTGCGGTTGATCATCAGTGGGATGATTTGGTTGCTAACAATGAGCCGATGGCGTCTCCACATGAAGCCCAAGACGGTGACTTGGCAACGCTAATTTACACCTCTGGTACTACCGGTAATCCGAAAGGTGTTGAGCTGCGTTTAGGTGGCGTTAAGTGGGCCATGGGCGGTCTAGTACAAAAATTGGGTTCTGCTGACCCTGAGCCACGTTGGTTCTCATATTTGCCGCTAGCACACGTGTTTGAGCGTGGCGTTGTTGGCCTTGCCAGTATTTATATGGGCGCCGAGGTTTCATTCTTAGAAAACTTGAACACCTTCCAGCGTGACCTGCAATCGGTGGCGCCAAGCCGCATGGTTGGTGTGCCGCTGATTTGGCAGCGTTTGCAAGCTGGTATTTTGCAGAAGATGCCAGAGAAGAAACTAAACACAATGCTTAAAATCCCGGTTTTAAGTGGCATTGTTAAGAAGAAGATTAAAGAAGGCTTGGGTCTGCAAAACTCTAAGATCAATATTTCTGGCGCCGCTCCGTTGGCACCGGCGACCATCGAGTTTTTCACCAAGTTGGGTCTTCCGATTTCGCAGGGTTACGGCATGTCGGAAAACATGGCTTATACCTCTATCGATTACCCTACGCATGACATGATCGGTTCTGTTGGTAAGCCACTACCCGGTTGTGAAACGCATATTAATGACGAGGGTGAGTTGATGATTCGTCACCCGGCCGTCTTCAGCGGTTATTTTAACGACCCAGAGAAAACCGCGGAAACCATTAACCAAGATGGCTGGATGCATACCGGCGACCGTGCCCGTATCGATGAAAACGGTTATCTGTTTATTACTGGTCGTGTGAAAGACCTGTTCAAGACAGATAAAGGTAAATATGTATCGCCAGTGCCGATTGAAACTAAGCTTGGCAAAAATGGCTTTATTGAATCTTTATGTTTGATTGGTGCCGGACAGAAACAGCCGGTCATGGTTTGCACCACCTCTGAAGCCGCTCAAGATGTTAGCGACGAAGAACTGTTGGCAAGTATCGAAGCCAGTGTAGTGGAACTGAATAAAGACCTAGAGAACCACGAGTTTATTGCTAAGACTATCGTTAGCCGAACTCAGTGGACTATTGATGACGGTCACTTCACACCTACTATGAAAGTGCGTCGTCACTTTATTGAGGAGCTCTACAACGAGCAGATCCCAACTTGGTATAAAGAAGAAGCCGACGTTATTCTGATTTAACGGCAGCTTTATCAAAGCCAAAAAAAAGGCCCCTTTATAGGGGCCTTTTTTGTATCGGCTGGCTAATGACTAGCGAGCGCGATGCAGCTCTACGCGACGGTTTTTAGCGCGGCCTTCTGCAGTGCCATTGTCGGCAACTGGGCGGCTTTCGCCACGACCAATCGCGCTTAGGCGACTGCCGTCAACGCCGTTATCTACAAGCCATGCTTTAACTGCTTGGGCGCGTTGCTCTGAAAGTGTCTTGTTGTAAGTATCTGAACCTTTGCTGTCAGTATGACCTTCTACAACAAAGTGGCCATTGCGATCCGCGCGGATAATTGCTTTGGCTTTATCAAGATCTGCTTGTGAACCAGAAACGGAAGTCGACTTATAGCCAAAGGTGATCGAGTTAAAGGTCGCTACCTTAGTTGGTTTGTAGCTAGGTGCAGCAGCGGTAGTGGTTGCGGCTGCAGTTGCATCGGTACCAAATAGTGTTGGCCAATCGATGCCGCCGTTGTCGCGGTATGCGGCGTCAGCGCCTAGGCTAGCGGTTAATGCCGCAGCAAGTACTAGTGTTTTTTTCATGTTGACTCCCAGTCTATATTTTCAATAACGCGGCTCGATGATTAGCTGTTTATTCGAGCCCCGCCTCCACAATAACGCGTGTTTTCAATTTAGGCAAAAAAAAGCCGCGATCAAGTCGCGGCCAAGGGTTCACGGAGAACCGGTATAGGCAGATGCCTATGTTTGGTTAGTCGCAGTCCTGTTGTTCTTCTATATGGCTGCGAAACTGAATATTGTTCTCGCTGCGCGTTAGGGCAACGAATTGGTAGGGGCGGGTGACCACGGTTAAATGCTGGCAGTGGTCAAAATTGGCTGGGGTGCTGAGCACTAGATCAACTACCAACTCATTCCCGTGATCTTCTATGGCAACCACGTGGATGTTGTAACCGCTGCTGTCGGTTTCACCATAAAAAACCGCAACTACCATTTGTTTTTCAAAGTCGACGCTAGGTAAATCGCCTAGTTCGTCGTTTTCAGTCCAAAGCGTTTCAAAGGCTTCGGCGGTTTTTACCACCATAAAACTGCGGCTATTGGTGTAGCTGCCGTCTTGTCCTGCTGCTAGTTCAGCGTACGGTATGTCTTCAGGGCATTGATTTGCTGAGCAGTTCGGTAGTGTGCCAGCGGCATCACCATCGTCGCCGCCAGCGCCGCAAGCGCTTAGGACAACCAGTAGGCCAAGTGCAAAGAGTTGCTTTGGTCCCTTCATTCCTCTTATCTCCGTGAAGAGTTTTCCAACCACTCATTGTTGGTTGGTAAGTAAGGGAAAGAATTATCTACCGTACATTCCGCATAATCAACCGTTTGTCGGATTTAAACGCCGCTGGTTCCATTGTGCGTTTAAAAACAATCATTTATTAAACGAGTGTTTTAGCCGAAATTGATGCGAGCTTCGAGGTTTGCGCTGGAGTCAGCGTGTCGGAGGGCTTCTTCGAGAGTGATGGTTTCGCTGCGATAGAGGTCAAGTAGCGCAGTGTCAAAGGTTTGCATGCCGCGGGTAGTGCTTTTTTCCATGGCTTCGGCAACTTCGTCGAAACGGCCGTCGCGTATCAGCTCAGCCGTATGGGCGTTGTTAACCAATATTTCGACAGCGGCGACGCGGCGCCCGTTGCGGGTTTGCACCAGCCGCTGGGAGACGATGGCTTTGAGGTTGAGAGACAAATCCATCAACAGTAGCCGCTGCATGTCCTCTGGGAACATATTCAGTATGCGATCTAGAGCTTGGTGGGCATTGTTGGCGTGTAGGGTGGAGATGCATAGGTGGCCAGAACCAGCGAGCTCGACTACCGACTCCATGGTTTCGCGCTCTCTAACCTCGCCCACAAGAATCACGTCAGGTGCCTCGCGTAAAGCTGAGCGTAGGGCATTGCTGTAGCTGTGCGTATCGGTGCCGACTTCGCGTTGATTGACAATGCTTTTACGATTGCTGTGCACAAACTCAATCGGGTCTTCAATGCTCAAGATATGGCCGCTGGCGTTAGCGTTGCGGTAATCAAGCATTGAGGCTAGGGTGGTCGTTTTGCCAGACCCCGTAGCGCCCACTACGAGCACCATGCCGCGTTTGATCATCGCCAGTTCTTTTAGCGACTCGGGTAGTTGTAAAGAGTCGAGTTCGGGAATGTCGCTCTTGATATAACGCAAGACCATGGCGACGTTGCCACGTTGGTGGAAAGCGTTAACGCGAAAACGGCCGAGGCCTGGCTCGTATAGCGCAAAGTCGAGCTCTAAATTATCGGTGAACTGTTCGATTTGGCGCTCACTCATGAGCGCGTGCACGGCATCTTGTACAGCCCGAGGTGTTAACAAGGTTTTACCGACCGGTGTGATGCGGCCGTCAATTTTGACCTGCACCGGAGAGTCGGCAGTAAAAAACAGGTCAGACCCGTCTCGTTCGACCAATAATTGAAGGTACGGTTTGATGACCATATGACTTGGCTCTGGCTGGGCTTAAAGTTTGTTATCGGGATTGTCGGCGTCGTAGTCGACCATCATTAGGTTGCTGTCGGTTTCGCCAAGGTCGTCGGCATCTTTACCTTCCAGCTTAATGCGTAAACGTAACTCGTTCTTGGAGTCGGCATTGCGCAACGCTTCTTCGTAACTAATCTCGTTGTTCTCATATAGATCGAACAGGCACTGGTCGAAGGTCTGCATCCCGAGTTCGCGAGACTTAGCCATGATGCCTTTGATGGCATCGGTTTCGCCCTTAAAGATGAGATCTTTAACGAGCGGGGTGTCGAGTAAAATTTCCATCGCGCAGGCGCGACCTTGGCCGCCTACCTTGGGTAATAAGCGCTGTGAAATGATGCCGCGCATATTCAGCGATAAATCCATTAGCAGCTGTTCGCGCCTCTCCTCTGGGAAGAAGTTAATAATGCGATCCAGCGCTTGGTTGGCGCTATTGGCGTGCAGCGTTGATAGGCACAGGTGGCCGGTTTCGGCAAAATGAATGGCGTGCTCCATAGTTTCCATGTCGCGAATTTCGCCAATCAAAATCACGTCTGGGGCTTGCCGCAGGGTGTTTTTCAGAGCGGCGTGCCAATTGTCCGTATCTACCCCAACTTCGCGTTGGGTAATCACGCAACCTTGGTGAGGATGCACGTACTCGATGGGGTCTTCGATCGTAATGATATGCCCCTGTGTGCTCTTGTTTCGGTGTCCCAACATCGCTGCGAGGGTGGTCGATTTGCCCGAGCCGGTGCCGCCCACCAGCAGTACTAAGCCTCGCTTGCTCATGACTACGTCACGCAATATAGGCGGTAGTTTCAGCGTTTCAAAATCAGGGATTTCGGTGGTGATGGTCCGCAGCACCGCGCCCACCTTGCCTTGCTGCACAAAGGCGTTGACCCGAAAGCGGCCGACGCCCGGTGGCGCAATAGCAAAATTGCATTCGCGGGTGGCTTCAAACTCCTTGGCCTGTTTGTCGCTCATCATGGATCGAACCATGACAGCGCTTTGTTCTTCGCTTAGGGCCTGTTTGCTAACTGGCTGTATTTTGCCGTCGACTTTAATAGCGGGTGGAAAGCCCGCCGTTAAAAACAGGTCGGAGCCGTCGCGCTGCTTCATCGCGGTCAGCAAGTCGCGAACAAATTTTATGCCCTGTTCTCGTTCCATAGCTCGGTACCCTAAAACTGTTCTTTATTGACGGCCTTGTGACGGGCTGCGTCGCGACTAATAACGCCTTGTTTAACCAAACCCTGCAGGCACTGATCCAAGGTTTGCATGCCAACTTTCTCACCGGTTTGAATGGACGAGTACATTTGCGCGACTTTGTTTTCGCGGATTAGATTGCGGATGGCTGGCGTGCCGATCATGATTTCGTGTGCTGCGACGCGTCCGCCGCCTTGTTTCTTCAGCAGTGTTTGCGAAATAACGGCGCGCAAGGACTCTGACAACATTGAGCGCACCATGTCTTTTTCAGCGGCCGGGAAGACGTCAACAATACGGTCGACGGTTTTAGCTGCTGAGCTGGTATGCAAGGTGCCGAACACTAAGTGGCCGGTCTCAGCTGCGGACAGCGCTAAGCGGATGGTTTCTAGGTCGCGCATCTCGCCAACCAGAACAACATCGGGGTCTTCACGCAGCGCCGAACGCAAGGCCGGGCCGAAGCCGAGGGTGTCGCGGTGTACTTCGCGTTGGTTGATCAGGCACTTCTTGCTCTGGTGAACAAATTCAATCGGGTCTTCGATGGTGAGAATGTGGCCAGCATGATTCTCGTTAATGTAATCCACCATGCCCGCCAGTGTTGTCGATTTGCCGGAGCCGGTAGGCCCCGTGACTAGGACAATGCCTCTAGGCGTATTGGCAATGTCCTTAAAGATGGCTGGTGCGTTCAACTGCTCTAGTGTCAGAATCTCGCTCGGAATAGTCCTGAAAACGGCACCCGCGCCGCGGTTATGGTTGAAGGCGTTGACCCGGAAACGGGCCAAATTAGGAATCTCGAAAGAAAAGTCGGTTTCTAGATGTTCCTCGTATTCCTTTCGTTGCCGGTCGTTCATGATGTCGTAGACCATGTCATGGACGTCTTTATGTTCCATGGCGGGCAAATTGACGCGGCGAATATCTCCATCAACCCTAATCATGGGCGGCACGCCGGCCGATAGATGTAAATCAGACGCGCCGTTTTTAACCCCGAATGCTAACAGCTGCGCTATATCCATGATGTTGTTCCCCTTGTGTGTTCTGAGACCACGATCTAGACGTTATAGTAGCCTTCCCAGTCGCAGTTTTATACGTTCCTATCCTAACTCTGATGAATAGCCCCGCCAACACTCCCGATAGTGCTGTAAATGTTGCTGAGAATCTGACTCGGCTGCAGGCCCGCATTGCAACCGCGGCCAAAGAGTCTGGTCGAGCAGCCGAGGCGGTGCAGTTAATTGCGGTTAGTAAGACTAAACCGCTGAGTTTGGTGCAAGCGGCAGTCGCTGCAGGGCACGCTTGCTTCGGAGAGAACTATGCCCAAGAGTTGGCTGACAAAGCGGAGCAGCAGGCGGCAGAATGGCACTTTATTGGTCCCTTGCAGAGTAATAAGGTCAAACTGGTCGCGAATGCCGCGAGTTGGGTGCATAGCATTGATCGCTTAAAAACAGCGCAGCGGTTGTCGTCAATGCGTGATCCTGCATTGTCCCCGCTAAATGTCTGTCTACAGGTAAACATTAGCGCCGAGCCACAAAAGGCCGGAGTGCAGGTTGAGGAAGTCGAGGCCTTATTGGCGCAAGTGTCTGCGTTGCCGCGCTTACGCCTGCGTGGCCTGATGTGTATTCCGGCGCCGGACGATACAAACGCCTTTGCGAGAATGGCGGCCTTGGCGGCGGACTTGCGGGCGAAAGGCTTTGAACTAGATGTGCTATCGATGGGTATGAGTCGTGACTTCGAATCGGCGATTTTGGCGGGCGCTACTCATGTTCGAATCGGCACCGCCATTTTTGGGAGTCGCCAGTGAATAAGACAGCATGGTTGTTGTTGAGCTTGCTGCTGGCTCCGGTGGTGATGGCAGGAGAGAATGATTGCTTGCAGTCGGCCCTCCAGAACGCCAGCGCAGAGATCACCGTCGGCGAGCTAAAGCAGCAATGTCAGCTTGCGCAGCAAAACTCCTTAGATGCTCGTGCACAGCAAGAGCGCGCAGCTCGCTACAACCCGTTCACCATTACGGCGCATAAGCCGAATTATCTGCTGCCCTTAAGTTACAACCTGCGTCCGAATAATTTGGGCGTTTATGACTACGATCTGCAGCGTAGTGAAATCAAGTTCCAAATGAGCTTCAAATTCCCGATTGGCCCGGCGCTCTGGGATGGTCGGCTGCGGTTCTATGGTGCTTACACTCATCAAAGTTGGTGGCAGGCCTACAACAGTCGCGCCTCGGCGCCGTTCCGGGAAACTAATCACGAGCCAGAGTTGTTTGCCGTCATGCCGCTATCGCTAAATCCTTGGGGTGTAGATGCGGCGTTTTTGACACTGGGACTCAGTCATCAATCTAATGGTCAATCGGGCTTGCGTTCACGCAGCTGGAACCGCGTGTACGCCAACCTGGCCTTGGAAAAAGGGGCTTGGGTGGTAGCGCTGAAGCCCTGGTTAAGGTTGCCAGAAGATGAAAAGGAAAATCCCAACGACCCGAAGGGTGATGACAACCCTGATATTGAACAATTTACGGGTCACTTTGAACTGGGCCTGTTCCGTCGCTATGAGCAGGGCAGCAGCTTGTCATTAATTGTGCGCCATAACTTCTCTAGCCATAAGGGTGCGCTGCAGCTCGGTTATAGCTATCCGTTAAATAAGCGGTTCAAAGGTTATGTTGAGTTCTTTGACGGCTATGCCGAGAGTCTTATTGATTACAACCATCACGGCACTCGTTTGGGTATTGGTATTCTTTTAACCGATTGGCTTTAACTTCAGTACACGAACCCCATAATAGGCGTATGAATAACAGCAAACTTGTTTTTATTGGCGGTGGCAACATGGCTACCAGCTTGGTCGGTGGTCTTTGTGCCGCCGGCGTGCCAGCCAGCAATATCACGGTAGTTGACCCGCAAGCCGAACAGCGTGCCCGCTTGGCAGCGGAGTTTCCGATTAATACTGCCGCCGAGGCTTCGTCTGAGTTGCTCGCAGCGGCCGACGTGGTGACCCTAGCGGTAAAGCCGCAGATCCTGCAAAGTGTTTGTCGTGGCTTGGCTGCGCAGCTCGCTGATTGTGAGACCAAGCCATTGGTGCTATCGGTCGCGGCCGGTATTCGTGCGGGCAGCATTAAGCGCTGGCTAGGTGGCGATGTTGCTATCGTTCGCGCGATGCCCAATACCCCTGCGCTTATTCAGGCGGGCGCTACGGCTCTGGTTGCTGACGCAGCCTGCAAGGCCGAGCAAAAAAGCTTGGCAGAAGAAATTATGCGCACCGCTGGTTTATGTGTGTGGGTTAAAGACGAGGCCGATATTGACGCGGTAACCGCTATTTCTGGTTCTGGCCCAGCTTACTTTTTCCTCTTTATTGAGGCACTGGAAGCGGCCGGCGAAAAGCTTGGTTTAGAGGCGCGCACTAGTCGATTATTGGCGCTGCAGACCGCATTTGGTGCGGCTCGTATGGCGCTGGAAAGCGATGAGGACCCAGCCGAGTTGCGGCGCAAAGTGACTTCGCCCGGTGGCACAACAGAGCAAGCTATTTTGAGCTTTGAGAACAACCAGTTGCGGGCGCTGGTGGAAGCAGCAACGCAGGCGGCGGCTACTCGCAGTTTGGAATTAGCTAATCAGCTAGGTAATGACGCCTTGCCGAATGGCGATACCGGAGAAGCATCATGAGTGGCGGTATCGGCTTAGTGCACTGGCTGATTACAGCCTTTTCCTATGTATTGGCGTTGCGCTTTCTGCTGCAGTTGGTGCAGGCGGATTTTTACAATCCAGTGTCTCAATATGTGCTGAAATTTTCTGACCCGGTTTGCGGCCCAGTGCGCAAACTAATTCCCGCCAAGGGGCGCTTGGATGCGGCATCGTTGCTGGTGATGGTGCTGCTACATGTGGTGTTCTGGCTGTTTGTACAGAAAAACAGCATTGGCTTTCCGGAGTCGGCTGTGGCGCCTTTTGCCTACAGCGGTTTTAACATTACCAGTATCTTTTTGAATGTGTTTTTTGCCGCCCTAATTGTATTGGTCGTTCTGAGTTGGTTAATGATGGCTAATCCGGCGGGTGCGCAAAATCCAATCTGGCCGATTGTGAATCAACTAGTAGAGCCGCTGGCGGCACCGCTGCGACAAATTATTCCGCCATTGGGTGGTTTGGACTTGTCCGTCTTGGTGCTGTTTTTGGGTATCCAGTTTGCAAAAATGTTGAATGCTCAATTTTGGAGCTTATGGCTGCGCTAACGCGGAACATGTTGGGTACAATGCTGGCATGACTAACTACCCCGCGGACAGCGTCGGCTTGGTTGCCCCGCAGGCGGCCAACTTTAATGAGCCTTTTACACTAGAGTCCGGCATTCAATTGCCGGGCTTTGAGCTCGTCTATGAAACTTATGGCGAGCTTAACGCTGACGGTAGTAATGCTATTTTGGTATGTCATGCCCTAACCGGTACGCACCATGCCGCTGGTTATCACGAGGGTTCGGACAAGCCCGGTTGGTGGGAAACCTGCATTGGGCCCGGCAAGCCGATCGACACCAACCGCTTCTTTGTCGTGAGTCCCAATAACATTGGTGGCTGCGGCGGCTCCACTGGGCCATTGAGCGTTAACCCTGCCACAGGCAAAGCTTGGGGGCCTGAGTTCCCGATTGTTACGGTCAAAGACTGGGTTCACAGTCAGGCGCGCTTAATGGCGCATCTGAATATTTCTCAATGGGCGGCCGTGGTTGGCGGCAGCTTGGGCGGCATGACGGTTCTGCAGTGGGCCATCGACTTGCCCGATAAATTGCGCCATGCCGCCATCATTGCCGCGGCGCCTAAGTTGTCGGCGCAAAACATTGCCTTTAATGAAGTGGCGAGAACAGCGATTCGCTCTGACCCTGCCTTTTGTGATGGTCATTACCGGGAACAGGGCAGCAAACCCCAGCAGGGACTAGCTATTGCCCGTATGCTTGGCCATATCACCTATCTGTCGGATGACAGTATGGGTAAAAAGTTTGGCCGCGACTTGCGCGACGGTAAGCTGAGTTTTGGTTTTGACGTCGATTTTGAGGTTGAAAGTTATTTGCGCTATCAAGGCAGCCGCTTTGTTGACCGTTTTGACGCTAATAGCTATTTGTTGCTGACGCGAACCTTGGACTACTTTGACCCGGCGCGTGAATACGGTGACGATTTGGCGGCGGCCTGTCGCCGCATTCAAGCCCGCTGTTTTGTGGCCTCGTTCAACAAAGATTGGCGCTTCTCCTCGAAGCGTTCGCGCGAGTTAGTGAAGGCCTTGCTAGACGCTGACCGAGATGTGTCCTATATCGATTTTGAATCGCGGGTGGGTCACGACGATTTCTTGCTGAATATTCCGCAGTATTTGGAAAGCTTTAATGCCTGGATGGAAGGTGTGCGATGAGTTTGCGGGCCGATTTAGAACTCATTAGTGAGTGGATAACGCCAGGCAGTCGCACCTTAGACTTAGGCTGCGGCGACGGTTCGCTGCTCGCCCATCTGCGTGATCAACGGCAGGTCAATGGTTACGGTCTAGAGTTGGACGTTAAGCACGTTACCGCCGGTATTCGCCGTGGTGTCAAAGTGATTCATACGGATTTGAATGCCGGTCTTGCTGATTTTGACGTCGATAGTTTTGACTATGTAGTGATGACGCAGGCGCTGCAGATGGTGCGCCACCCAGACAAGCTGTTGGACGAGATGCTGCGCATTGGCAAAGAAGGCATTGTTACCTTTCCCAACTTTGGTTACTGGAAATGTCGCTTAGCGGTGGCGCGAGGCCAGATGCCGGTAACGCCGGGGCTTCCCAATCACTGGTATAACACCGATAACATTCACCTGTGTACGGTGCGTGATTTCGAGAATCTCTGTGCTCAGAAAGGCATCAAAATTCTGCGCCGCGTGGTGCTAGATAGTAATCATCAGGCTGATTTGCGGGCCAAGACGCTGCCTAATTTATTTGGTGAAATAGCGCTTTACCATTTCAGTCGCTAGCGTTGAACTAGCCATAAAAAAGCCCGCTTAAGCGGGCTTTTTTATGAGTGCGGTGTCGTTATAAACCAAAGCCGAGACGGGCTGAAATGGTGTCGATGTCGCCGGTCTTTTCATATTCCACTGCTAGCTGGAATCCGAGGTTCACTTTGGCACCAGCGAACACACGGGTTTCTGAAAAGTCTTCTTCATCAAGTAGCGCCGTGGCGGTAGTGCTAGTTGGTGTGCCGGTGATAAAGACTTGGCCAATGCCGGCGTACGGTGTAATGGCGGTAAAACCTTTAGAGACAGTGAAGTCGATGCTCTTGGTTTCGAAGTCAAAGTCTTCAATGCCTTGGCCCTTGGTGTAACCGAGGCGGATGGCAACGGCCGGAGCAATAATGCTGCCTTCTTCTAGCGCGTAGCTAACAGCCGCGCCCCAGAAACTCGCGTCGGTGCCCGGCACAATATTGTAAAAACCGCTGACGTCTAAGCCGAGTGGCAGCCCCTTAGATAGCTTGACGCCAATGGAGCCAATTTGCTCGATGTTTTCACCCGTGGCGGTTTGCCATGCGGCTTTATCTGAGACCTCAGCATAGGTGGCGTTGACGCTGAGGTCGAAGCCAATCAGTCCTTGTGGTTCGGCTGGATTAAGCGCTTTAAAGTTAAAGGCGCCGCCCATGTCGCTAACAATGGTTCTAAAGGTCGCTTGGGTTGGCGTGCCGTTGTCTAAGTTAATAGTGTCGGCAGCGTGGCTGCTGCTAGCAAACGCTAGGCCCAGCAAAACGGCGGTGGTTTTTTTCATCTTAGGGTCTCTTTATCGGCGTTGCGCATTCAGAATGGCCAGGCCTTTTAGTAGGTTAAGGGCCTCAAATAACTCAAAGTCAGTCTCGGCTAACGATTTTTCGTTTTCGACTTCTGCCTCTTCGCCTTTTGCGAGTGCTTGAGCGGCTTTTTCGTCGTCTTCCCGAGACTCAGCGTTGTCGAGGCGGCCCTTAAGGTCGGCTTCTCGTAAACGACGGAAGTCACTGCCTTCTCTGGCGGTTACGGTGAGGCGCTGTAGTTCAATATCGGGCTCAATGCCGTCCGCTTGGATTGAGCGCCCAGAAGGGGTGTAATAGCGCGCCGTGGTGAGTTTAATAGCGGACTTTTCGCTCAGCGGCATAATGGTTTGTACCGAACCCTTGCCAAAACTCTTGCGGCCCATAATCACGGCGCGGTGGCGATCTTGCAGTGCGCCGGCCACAATCTCTGATGCGGAGGCGGAGCCTTCGTTAATGAGTACGACAACCGGTGCGCCCTTAAGCTTGTCGCCGCCGCCAGCGTTATAGTCTCGACGGCTGGCTTCATCGCGGCCTTGGATATAAACCACTAGGCCGCCTTCCAAAAAGGCGTCGGATACGTCGACTGCTGCGTTTAGAACGCCGCCAGGGTTGTTGCGTAGGTCGAGTACTAAGCCCTTAAGTGGATCTTTGTTCTCATTCTCTAGGGTCTTTAAGGCTTTCAGCATATTGCTGCCAGTGTTACCTTGGAACTGCGTGATGCGCACATAGCCAATGCCGTCATCGAGCATGCGCTGCTTCACAGAAGTGACTTTGATTACGTCACGAACAATATCCACATTAAACGGCGCCGCTTCACCTTCGCGGACAACGGTCAAAACGATTTTCTCACCCGGTTTGCCGCGCATAATGTTGACAGCTTCCCGCAGGGTTAGTCCTTTTACGGGTTTGTCGTCTAAGCGAATAATGATGTCGCCAGGTTCCATGCCGGCGGCTTTGGCAGGGGTGTCGTCCAGTGGCGTTACTACGCGTACAAAGCCATCTTGCATGGTGACTTCAATCCCTAGGCCGCCGAATTGGCCAGAGGTGCTGATGTTCATGTCTTCGAAGGCTTCTGCATCTAGATAACTAGAATGTGGGTCCAGCCCTTCGAGCATGCCGCGAATCGCGTTCTTTAATAATTCAGCGTCTTCAACTGGTTCAACGTACTGCTCGCGTACTCGGCGCATCACTTGCGTTAGCGCAATAACCTCTTGGTAGGCCACGCCGCCGTTAAATTCGTTATCGGACTTTAGCGCTAGTACGCCTTGTGTTGCGGTAAGCGCAACCCCAACAGTTAGTCCAACCCCAAGCCAGAGGCCCTTGCCTTTGGTAGTCATGTTTGTCTCCATCGAGCCAACTTTGTTGGCCACCTATATTACGCGGCTAAAGAGCCGCTTTCTTGCACCATTGGTGCGGATTACGAAAGTTTGATCCTTTTCGGACCTCAAAATACAACGCAGATTCCGTGCGCCCGCCACTATTGCCAACGCTGGCAATCAAATCGCCGGCGGCGACCTTTTCGCCAGGCTTTTTGTACAAAGCTTGATTGTGTCCGTAAAGCGTTAGGTAGTTGTCACCATGATCCACAATCATGAGCAACCCGAGACGCCCCAGCCAGTCGGCAAATATCACTTCGCCGTTGGCTACAGCGCGTACTGTAGCGCCTTGTTTTGCTTTAATGGTAACCCCGTTCCACTTTAAGCGGCCATCGGCTCGCGGCGAGCCGTAATCGTGCAGTATTTTGCCCTTGCTAGGCCAGTGCAATTTGCCAGTTAGTTCGGCAAAAGGTTTAGCTGGTATCTTCGGTGCGGGAGGCGCTTGGGCGGCCAGTTTTTTTAAGCGCTCGATTAGCGCATTCAGTTGTGCCTGCTCTTTCTTAAGTTTGCTGAGCTGGTTCTGCTCCGCCGTAATGCGGGCTTGGCTCGAGCTTAGTAACTCGCGCCGTTGTTGGCGTGCCGCTGAAAGCTGCTCAATATTGCGCGCCTCTTGCTGGCGCAGAGTTAGTAGGCGCTCACTGGTTTGGCTGATTTGTTGTTCGGTTTGAACTAGCACTTCAAGCTCATTGGCGAGGTCAATTACCGTGCCAGCGCGGTTCTTGTTGATGTAGTCGTACCAAGTGATGACGGGGCCAAATAACTTAACGTCACCGCCGCTTAGCCACAGCTGAAGGCGTTCTTGATTGCCAGCCATCCAAGCGCCGCGCAATTGCTTGGCAAGTAGTTTTTGTTGTGCGCTGAGTGCTGCCTGCTGTTCTGCTTGTTGGTTTTCGAGCCGTGACAGGCGGCTTTGATTGGTGGCTATTTCACGATCTAGGCGGCGAATGTTGCTCGCCTGTGACTGCACCCGGCGCTCGATGTCTGCGAGCTTTTTCTGTAGGTCGCTGTAGCGGTTCTTCTCGGCTTCAATTTCTTTAACGACGTCGCCGATGGCACTTTCTAGCGCACGTTGGCGTTTTTGGTGGCTGTCGTTGGCATAGCTTGGCAGTGACGTTGCTAGCAGCAACGTCAGTATTGTCAGCCCCGTGTATGAAATTAATTTAGGCAGAGGCGCCTTCCTCGTTGGCCTTCACGATTAATGATTGTCCGGTCATTTCCGCTGGCTGCGGCAGCCCCATTAGTTGCAGCAATGATGGCGCAATGTCTTGCAGGCTACCGCCGCTGCGTAACTGTGCTTTGTTGCCCTGCGGGCCAAAATAAACCAGCGGTACGGTAAAGGTGGTGTGTGCGGTATGCGCTTGCCCGGTGTCGTGGTCATGCATCAGTTCAACATTGCCGTGGTCGGCAGTGACTAACATTTCGCCGCCGACCTGCTCGAGCGCTTCGCGCACGCGGCCGAGACATTCATCAATGGCTTCGACTGCTTTGACGGCAGCGTCAAATACGCCGGTATGGCCAACCATGTCTGGGTTGGCGTAGTTGCAGACGATTAAGTCGTACGCTTGACTGGTAATGGCTTCGACGAGGTGGTCGGTGACCTCTGGGGCCGACATTTCCGGCTTAAGGTCATAGGTGGCAACGTCGGGAGAGGGCACTAGGGTGCGAGTTTCGCCGGCATATTCGGCGTCTTTGCCGCCGCTAAAGAAAAAGCTGACATGGGCGTATTTTTCAGTTTCGGCAATGCGCAGCTGGGTTTTGCCGCAACTTGATACGTATTCGCCGAGGCCGTTAACGATAGCCTCGGGAGGATAGGCGACCGGGGCGTCAAAGTCGGCGTGGTATTCGGTTAGGCAAACGAAATGCGACAATTGTGGCGTCGCTTCGCGGTCAAAACCGTCAAAGTCTGGCTCAATAAAGGCGCGGGTGATTTCGCGGGCACGATCCGCGCGGAAGTTAAAGAACAGTACGGCATCACCATCATTCATCGGCGCGCGTTCACCAATGCAGGTGGCGGCGACAAACTCGTCGTTTTCGTCGCGGGCGTAGGCGGCTTGCAGGCCAATTACGGCTTCGTCAGCTTGGTGGTCGGCTTGGCCGCTGGTGAGTAAGTCATAGGCCGGTTTTACCCGCTCCCAACGATTGTCTCGGTCCATTGCGTAATAACGCCCTACGAGACTAGCAATGCGGCCAATGCCGGTTTCCGTCAGCACTTGCTCGGTCGCCCGGAGTGACGGCTCAGCACTGCGAGGTGGCGTGTCGCGGCCGTCCAAGAAGGCGTGAACATAAAGCTGTTTAACGCCTTTGCGAGCAGCTAGGCGAATCAGTCCATGTAAATGTTCTTCATGTGAATGCACGCCGCCGGGTGATAGCAGGCCCATCAGGTGCAAGGCTTTGCCGCTGTCGGCTAGCTCGTCCATGGCGGCACAGATAACGCTATTGTTGGCGATGCTGTCTTCGGCAATGGCTTTGCTAATGCGGGTGTAGTCTTGATAGATCACGCGTCCCGCGCCAAGCGTCACATGGCCAACTTCTGAGTTGCCCATTTGGCCATCTGGCAAACCTACCGCTAGACCTGAGGTGTCGATAGTGCTGAAGGCTGAATCGTTTTTCAAAGCATCCCAGTTTGGGGTGTTAGCAGCGGCAATGGCGTTATCTTCAATAGCTTCACGATGACCGAAGCCGTCGAGAACAATAAGCATGGCAGGTTTAGGTGCGGGCATGGCGAACTAGTAATACGTTAAGTTGCGTGCATTTTAGCAGGCGCGAGGCCAGTGGTTATACGGCTGCTGGGCAGAAGTTGACGTCAGAACGTGAAATAATATGCGTCACTGAATTAAAAACTTTGTAATGACGCAATGGACTCTTCTCAATTAATCGAATTTATTGGTAATCACGGCTTTCTGAGTGCGGCAATGTTGCTGGTCACGATTTTGCTGTTGGGCAATGAAATCACCATCAAAATGCGTGGCTTTGCAGCCATGATTCCGGCTGCTGCGGTTCAGTTGATTAACCAAAAGCAAGCCCAGGTATTGGATGTAAGAGACGCGGCGACGTTCAACAAGGGGCATGTGGCTAACGCGCATAACGCGCCGTTGGAGCAGCTGCTAAAGACACCGTCGAACCTCAAGTTGCAGCAAGATAAGCCGGTGTTGGTGGTTTGTGAAAATGGCCATAGCGCAAATCGTGCTGCGGTGCAGTTAAAGCAAGCTGGTTACAGTGAGCTGTACACCCTGAAAGGCGGTGTAATGGCTTGGCGTGACGACAAGCTGCCGCTGACGCGAAAGTAATCTGATGGCGACAGCAAACGTGGTGGTATACGCCACGCAATGGTGCCCTTTTTGTGTGCGTGCTCGGCAATTACTGGAGCATAAGCAGGTTGCTTATGAGCTGATTGACGTTGGCCAGGAGCCGGCCCGTCGCGGCGAAATGATGTCACGTGCCGCTGGCGCGCATACCGTGCCGCAAATCTTTATTAATGGTGAGCACATTGGTGGTTGTGATGACCTTTATGCTTTGGAGCGTGCGCAACAGCTCGACTCTAAGCTCGCCCCTAACCCTTAAGTCGCATTAATGTCTGAAAATAAACAGTTCAACCTGCAACGTATTTACCTTAAAGACGCCTCGTTGGAAGTGCCGCATGCGCCAACGGTATTCAAGCACGCTTGGAAGCCGAAAGTTGACGTACAGGTGAATACACAAGTTCAGCCGCTTGAGGCTGAGCAAGGTCACTTTGAAGTTGAGCTGCAAATAACGGTGACGGTGACCAACGCGGAGCAAACCGCTTATATCGTTGAGGTCAAACAGGCCGGTCTGTTTACGCACCGGGGGCTCAGCGATAGCGAGCTGAAGCCAGCGCTTGGTGTGCATGGGCCGACGGCGCTATTCCCTTATGTTAGAGAAACCATTGCCGACTTGGTGATGAAAGCAAGCTTTCCACAGTTTGTGTTGCAGCCGATTAACTTTGAAGCTATTTATCAGCAACACGTACAGCAGTTGCAGCAAGCGCAACATGAAGCGGCGCAACAAGCTAAGCATTAGTGCTCTCGTTTTGTTGCTGCTGGCTTGTTCAGCTTCACAGCAGCGCCTAGAGCAGTGCAAAGAGGTAGTGCGAACATACCTGCCGTTGGAAACCTTTAGTTCTGAGCAGTGGTTGCGAGATGAACAGTTCTGGCGGGCTGATTTGGTTTTTAGCGTTCGCTCTGCCCTAGGGCCGCAGCCAGCCAAGGCGAGTTGTGAATATGCGGTGACGAGCGACGGTGAAGCGGCGGCTCGGCCCTATGCTATTGTCTTGGGTTCAACTCGCCACATTGGCGACGCCAATATTGATGACCTGCTTAGGGGGCGCTACGCCGAGGGGCTGCCGGCCCATGTCGGGCATTAATTGACTGCTGGTGACAGCGTCCTAATCTGGCAGTAGTCCACAAACGCTAGGTGCCTGCGTGACCGTAAACGCCTCAGACAATACGCGACCGTCGAAGCCACTGCGGTTGGCGGCGTCGCCGTAGTCTGGAAATGTCACTCCGGCGTCAGGAAATTGGCTGTCTTGAACATTTAGTCCTAGTAACCATGCCACTGTGGGCGCGATATCGATATTCTCTGACTGGCCCGCAGCGCGTTCAAAGTGATCATCGTTACCAGAGTCAATGTTGCCGTTGCTGGCGATAAAGTTGGCACCGCCGGAGACAATCACGGTGTTATGGATGGTGGGCATATGGCCGTGATTGCCGGGTATCGGATTGCCAGTTGAATCAGATTCAGAAAATTTGAAGCCGTCGGCAATCACCAATACAAGGTCACCTAAGTTCTCGTGCCGTGATTTGATGCTGGCCGGCATGATGCCGCCCGTGTCGGCAGCCAGCGCGCCGTTTAAGGCATTACCGCTGTAGAGGTCGGGATTTGCATACCAGGCATGCTCAACAGCGCGAATATTTATCGGCTGGGTAAGGCTGCTATAGCAGGCGCTGCCAACAACGCTTTCGCAGCTGGCGGGCGCGTCGTTAGCGGCATTGTCGCCGGTGAAGTTCATTAGGCAGGCCCGCGCTGCGCTCAGGGTGGTTTCACGTTCATTATCAGTGGCCGAAAGATCGGTGATAACAATGCTATTGGTGCCGCCATTTTGCACTGCCAACATTGGCTTGATCGTGCCGACGTCGGCTGTGGTGCAAGCGCTGAGCTCGTCAAGCAGAGGCTGGGTGCTCAGTGAATCTAGCAGGTAATTGCCGAGCGCTTGGGGCGTGGTGGCGAGCGCTAAATCGGTTGGGAACCCTGGCCCCAATTCGCTGGGCTCAGGCGCTGAGAAGTCCATGCCGTGGTCGCTGGCGATTATAAGTACCGTTTTTTCCCAACGTCCAGCATCTTGCAACGCGGTAATAAGGCTGCCAATTTGTTGGTCAGCGGTAATTCGGGTGACCTGGCGGCCGGTGCTACCGGAAGCATGGGCGCTGCGGTCGACGTCACCGAGATTAATAAAGATAAAGTCGGCCTCGGGCAGCGTCGCTACCGCCTCCTGCCCGGTAAATGGGTCTGGGGTGTGCTCGGAGCCGGGGCCAATGTAACCAGGGCTGGATTGCGGGTCCCAGTGGATATCTGGACTAATGTTGCTGATGCCAATGTCGTTGCTTTGGCTGTCAGCGCCATCGCCGCGGAAAATCTCCCAAAGGTAGGTTTTAGAGAGCACGGCAGCATGTCGAATGTTTGGATTGAGTGGTGCAGAGCCTTGTCGGCATTGTTCGTCAATCCATGTGAATAGCGTTTTCGCCTCGAGTTCGTTGGGGTTATCTAAGTCTTCATCGCCGGGGGTGTTTGGCAATGCTTCTTTGTCCCAAAAATTGTTGGTTGGTATGCCGTTCCGGTCGGGGTAGACTCCCGTCATCATGGCAACGTGGTTAGGGATGGTTTCGGCTGAAAAAACCGAACGGCTTTCCACGTAGTAGCTGCCGTTGTTGATGAGGCCAGTAACATTGGGCATGGCGGTGGCGTCAATGTCTTCAGGCATGAGGCTATCGATTGCCACGACCACCACTGTGAGTGCGTTTTCACCAGATGGCGGCGCGGGCGGTGGATTGTTGCCGCTGTTGTTGTTATTTGAGTCTGGGCTGCTGCAGCTGGCAAGAGAAACTGCGAAGCAGCAGCTGATAAGGCAGTGTAGAGCGGTTTTCATTGGTGTCACCTAGCTACTGCTCACCGGCGCCAGCGCCGGTGCGTTCGGTCTTTCGGGTTCATATTCTGCTGCTGCGACGCCGCCTTTAGGGACATGAATGTCTCCGGCGTTGTTGTTCACCGCCCGATGTGTAAAGAGTACATCGTGAGAATCTTGGCGGCTTGCCTGGGCCGCCTCTAGGCCAACGGTCCACCATTGTGCTTGTACGTAGGATTCTCGCACGTCGAGTAGTAAATAGCCTTTATTGGTGAAGTCGGCTTGGCGTAAATGCGGATTTTGGGTTTGCAATAAATTGGCAGCACTAATTTTTCCAACACCCGGAATGTCTTGCTCAGGAAGGTCGAGCCCGGGGGAGGTTACTGACATGCAGACGAATTCGGCGGCCAATGAACCGGCGCCGGTGTCGGCGTTATAGGCCGCGGTGCTGGGCAGGCTAGGCAGCGGTACAGGTAGCAATCCGCCGGTGATGTTTAGTGGGTCGCCAACACCGGGGTCACGGGTCACATCAAAGGCCCACGAGGTGTGGATGTCGCCGGTGAGCACAATGGCGTTTTTCTTGTCACTGCCGTCGTTAAAAATGCAGTTGGTTTCAAACTGATCGAGTAGCGCCGAGCGGGCTTGAATGTAGCCATCCCATTGATCAGGGTTTAGAAATTCTCGGTAGGCGAGGGTTGATGAAAGGCCGCTGTTAACCAAGAACAGTGGTGTCACAATGATTTGTTGGCCAATAAGATTCCAGCGCTTATTCAGGGCTTTGCTTTGCTGTAGTTGACTCTGAAGCCAGTTGCGTTGAGTCGGGCCTAGCAGCGTGTGTGCGGTGCCTGGGGCGTCGTTTGGCGTGCTGTCTTCGTGTCGCGCTTGCTCGGCAGGGCTGTTATCAGCGGTGCTGCAGAGTAGTTCTTCGCCAGCGCTATCTAGTGGCTGGTTGGCGCCGGGGTCGTCGGGGGTGAAGGTGCTAAAACCTGCAGCGCCGCCTAGGTTGCCGTTGCCCTGTGTTTCCACGTCGCGACCAATGAACCGAGTATCGAGCATGTGTGCTGTGGCCAAGCTGCCAAAGTCGAAGCTGCGGAAGATGATCGGCGATTGCGCTCGGAACAGGTTGCGAGAGGTCTCGTCTGGTAAAGCGTCCAAATAGGCGCTGATGTCTATGCTGCTGCCGTTTATCGACAGGCTGTTGCCGCTTAGTGATGGTTCGCGAATGGGTAACCACTCGCGGAAGGCTTGAATGGCATTGAAGGCCCTGTCGACCCAGAGCTCGGATACGGTGTCGGTGTTGGTGGTGTCGGCGCGGTCTGCGGACTGCCCTTCGGTTTGCGGGTTGCCGGCGTCGTCAAAACGATGGCCGTTATTGACGTTGTGGTTCTTGGCCAGGCAGCGATAGGCGTTGTCGACGAGCTCATGATCATCCCAAATGTTAATCATGGCATTTTGTCGGTGCAGCTCTTGGAGGTCGGTGTCCCGTTTGTAGTGGGCGTGCCGGCTGCGATAGTCCTCTAGCGAGGAAATTTCATGTTTAGGTTCATAGGTGCGGACGTTGCCGTAAACGTATTCGGCTTCGTCGCCTTCGGTGCCGGCCGGCGCTGGGGTGGCGCCATCATTTTGACTGCCGCCGGGAGCGTTAACATCAACACTGGCATAGTCGTAGATGTAATCACCCAAGTGCATGACGACGTCCAAATCTGGCCGCTCGGCAAGCCGCGCATAGGCATTGAAAAAACCGTGCGCTAGGCTGGAGCAAGACACAATGCCGAGGCGTAGATGTTTCTCATCGCCGCCGCCGTTCGGACGTGCGTCGGTGATCTTGGCGTCGTCAGCGCTGCTGCTGGTTGGTAAGGTCTTGGTGCGGCCAATCGCCGATTTGAAACTATGGCCGCCTAGGCTGGTTTCAAATTGGTAGTAATACGTGCTGTATGAGGCTAAGCCGTTAATATCTAACTTGATGGTGTAATCGCGGGCCGCGATCGCTGTTTCGTTACGCGTGATAATCGGTATTGCTTGGCCGTTATCAATATTATCGACATCGAGTGCGCGATAAATTTTCAAGGTAACTGAATTGCTGTTGCCGAATAGGCTTTGGTCGTAGGTGATGCGTGTCCAGAAAACAACACGGTCACTTAGAGGGTCGCCGGTGGCAATGCCATGCTGGAATGGGTTGTCGGGTTCGCTACCGTTAGGGGTAACGGTGCTGCGGCCGCCATCCTGCTGTGGTGAGCTAGAGCAACCGCCAAGTAAGCCGGCACCGGCAGTGGCGGCAACGCCAGCCGTGCTGGCGCTGCGCAAAAAATCGCGGCGGGAAACGCCACCTGAGTCATGATGGTTTTGATTGTTCTTCATTGATATATCCTCCCGGTTGAGCGTCCTGTTGATTCACGCAGACTGCGTTGAGGCGATAGCCTAGGGACGACAACCACATATTATTGTTGGGGGGAATATTACCTGCCTTGCATCTGCATGACAAAAACAGCTCAATGCTCGCTAAAATGAGGACAAGGTATAAACCCAGATAATTGCTTAAGGATCTTTCATGTCAAACACACTTCAGCCAATTGCTGCCCTCGGTGCAGGCTCTTGGGGCACTGCTGTGGCTATTCAAATAGCCCGTTGTGAACAGCCGGTGAAGCTTTGGGGTAGAGACGAGGCGCAGATGCGAGGGATGGCAGAGACGCGCCGGAATGCGCGTTATCTACCCGATGCGCCGTTTCCTGATTTGCTTGGCGCGCATGTTAGCTTGCAAGAGACTTGCGAGGGCTGCCGCGACTTTATGATTAGTGTGCCTAGTCATGCATTTCGTGAGACCTTAGAAAGCATCAAGCCGTACTTCCCGGAAGACGGGCGTATCTTTTGGATTACCAAGGGCTTAGAGCGTGGTACCGGTGAGTTTTTGCATAATGTGGCCATGAAGATTATGGGGCCGGTGCCGGTCGCCATTGTCTCTGGTCCTACGTTTGCGAAGGAGGTGGCTGCTGGTTTGCCGGCCGCCGTTACTGTGGCTTCGCCAAATCCTGAGTTTGCTAAAGATATCGTGGGTTATTTACATGGCCACGGTATGCGGGCTTACACGCATGGCGACATTATTGGTGTGCAACTGGGCGGTGCCATTAAAAATGTGTTGGCGATTGCCGCGGGTATTATTGATGGCTTGAATCTTGGCGCCAATACTCGTGCTGGAATGATTACGCGGGGCCTGGCGGAGATGAACCGCTTGGGTATGAAGCTCGGCGCTCAGCGCGAAACCTTTATGGGCTTGGCAGGCCTTGGTGATTTGGTACTGACCTGTACTGATAACTTAAGTCGGAATCGGCGCATGGGTTTGGCCTTAGCCAAAGGTTTGACCGTAGACGAGGCCAAAGCCGAAATTCAGCAGGTGGTTGAAGGGGTGATGACAACCGATGAGGTTTGGCGGGTGGCCCAGAAATTTGAGGTGGATATGCCGATTACGCAGCAGATTTATGCGGTGTTGTATGAAGGCCAAACGCCGATGGATGCGGTCAAAGCCCTAATCGCGAGAACGCCCAAGGAAGAAATGGCTTAGCGCCTATTCCACTCCAAAAAAATTTAGGCAATAAAAAAGGCGCGTTGATTACTCAACGCGCCTTTTTTTGTTGCTGTGGCTAAAGTTTAGAATTCTTTAGCGTTAGCAATCAGGTCATTAGCAACAGCTTGTGCATCACCGTAAAGCATGCGGCTGTTGTCTAAGAAGAACAGTTTGTTCTGAATGCCTGAGAAACCAGCACCTTGACCACGCTTAACGATGATGACGTTTTTAGCTTCATCTACGTTAAGTACCGGCATGCCATAAATTGGGCTGCTTGGGTCGTCTTTAGCGACTGGATTAACCACGTCGTTAGCACCAATAACCATGGCAACGTCAGCGGTCGCGAATTCGTTGTTGATCTCATCAAGGTCATAAATGATGTCGTAAGGCACGCCAGCTTCGGCAAGCAATACGTTCATATGGCCAGGCATACGACCAGCAACTGGGTGGATCGCGAATTTAACGGTTACGTTTTTCTCGCGTAGTACTTGTACTAGTTCCCAGATCTTGTGCTGTGCTTGTGCAACCGCCATACCGTAACCCGGTACGATGATGACTTTTTCAGCGTAAGCCATTTGAATAGCAGCGTCGGCTAGTTCAATAGATTTCATTTCGCCGTCGTATTCAGCGGCTTCGCCGCCACTAACTTCGCCGAAGTTCGAGAACAGTACATTGGCTACTGAACGGTTCATGGCGTCAGCCATTAGCGCGGTCAGTAGTGAACCTGCAGAACCTACGATGGTACCGGCGATAATCATCGCTGGGTTGCCCAGTACAAAACCTTCAAACGCAACCGCTAGGCCGGTAAAGGCGTTGTAAAGCGAGATCACAACCGGCATATCGGCGCCGCCGATAGGTAGGGTCATCATTACGCCGAAGAACAAGGCTAGTACGAAGAACGCGGTAACCACGGTGGCGTCGCCGTGAGCAAAGGCAATGTAACCACCCAGCGCCAAAGTGGCGAGGAAGGTTAGGCCGTTAAAGGCTTGGATGCCTTTAAAGCGCAATACGCCTTTGATGCGACCGTCGAGCTTGGCCCAAGCAATTAAAGAGCCAGAGAACGAAACCGTACCAATTATGCCGCCGAGTACCGCTAGCACCATAATCACAGGGGCGTGCTCGCCGCCTTTGAATAGCTCAATCGCAGAAATCGCGCCAGCCGCGCCGCCGCCCATACCGTTGTAAAGGGCGATCATTTGCGGCATGTCGGTCATTTCAACACGCTTGCCTGTTACCCAAGCCAATACCGTACCTACCAAGGTACCGGCGATGATCAGGATCAGGTTGGTGGTGTTATCAATAACGCCCGGGTAAGCAAAGGTAGCCAAGGTGGCTACAACCATACCGGCGCCGGCCCATTTAATGCCTGAAGCGGCAGTCTTTGGGTGGGCCATACGCTTAAGGCCCATAATGAATAGGAAGATCGCAGCGAAGTAACTAACGTCTACCAATAATTTAATGATATCCATGATTTCCTCGCCTTAGTCTTTGCTGGACTTAAACATGTCGAGCATGCGGTCAGTCACTACGTAACCACCAGCGGCATTGCCAGCGCCAAGCGCGACGCCAATAACACCGATGATTTGGCCAAGTAGGCTGTCAGCGTGGCCCAAAGCCACCATGGCGCCTACCAATACAATGCCGTGAACGAAGTTCGAACCAGACATTAGCGGGGTGTGAAGAATCGCCGGTACTTTGGCGATCACTTCGTAACCGGTAAAACCGGCCAACATGAAGATATATAGAGCAACCATTCCTTCAATCATGGTTCTATCCCTCTAGTAATGCTTTAGTAGGTGCGTGCTTAACTTCACCTTCGTGAGTTAGGCAGCAACCAGCGATGATTTCGTCTTCCCAGTCCAGGGCAACTTCGCCTTCTGCAACCATGATGTCGAGTAGGTTCTCGAGGTTCTTGGAATACATTTCAGAAGCGTGCTCGGCCATTGAAGAGGCTAAGTTGGTTGGGCCGCAGATGGTGACGTTGTTGTAAACCACGTCTTTGCCAGCTTCGGTTAGCTCGGTGTTGCCACCGGTCTCAGCCGCGATATCAACAATCACCGCACCCGGCTTCATGTTGTCGATCATGTCTTTGAAGATGATCTTCGGTGCTGGGCGACCAGGAATGGCAGCGGTGGTTACTAGCAAGTCACATTTAGCAACGTGTTGTGCCAATACTTCTCGCTGCTGTGCGATTTCGTCTTCGGTTAGCTCGCGGGCGTAACCACCTTCACCATCGGCATAAACGCCTACGTCGACGAACTTGGCACCGAGCGACTCAACCTGCTCAGCCGTCGCTTTACGCACATCGTAGCCTTCTACAATCGCACCCAAGCGGCGCGCAGTACCAATAGCCTGAAGGCCTGCAACACCGGCACCAATAATCAGTGCAGTAGCCGGGCGAATGGTGCCCGCAGCGGTGGTTAACATCGGCAAGAAACGACCGATTTTGCTAGCTCCAATCAACACGGCTTTATAGCCCGCAACGTTAGCTTGTGAAGACAACGCATCCATGTATTGCGCACGAGAGGTACGCGGGATGTATTCCATACCAAAAGCAGTGCTGTTTTTAGCCGCTAGCGCTTTGGTCTCATCCAAGCGATTGTGCGCCTGCATGAATGAAATAATGATGTTGCCGTCTTTTAGCTTGGCAATTTCATCAGCAGATGGCGGCGCTACTTTTAGCACGATATCTGCAGCGAACACTTCATCGGTGCTGCCAAGTTTGACGTTTTCGTGAGCGTCGGTATACGCCGAATCAGGCATCGCAATGCCTTCTCCCGCACCGTTCTCAATTAAAATATTAACGCCCTTGCTGGCAAGCTTGCCGGCAACTGAAGGCACGAGCGCAACGCGCTTTTCGCCTTCAAGCGTTTCTTTGGGTACCGCAACGGTAATCGGCATGGTCATCTCCACGTCGATGGTTATAAAAATCCAGTGACAAACCCGTGTTTTTTCTCAAAAACGCGAGCCATTTTGCACAGGGACGCAAAAGTTAAGGGGCGCGATTGTGCAATGCGCAAAGCATAGGCGCAAGTGCAGCGCCGCCCAACGCTAACCGCGCAAAGGCAAAAGCCAACCTAAGCTGGAATGATTTTTCTGCCAAAAGCTATTGACCGGCAGTCTCACGGTAGTCATCAGGGACCTGAAACCAGGCTGCCGAAAGGGTATCGGTCTCGACCCTTATGAGCCTCGTCGCCTTGTTATCTCCATCTACAGTTCTCACGGGTATCCCGCCAGTGTCTTCAGGGCTTATCGCTGTTTCCATCATGCCGCCGCCCATCTTGTTACTAAGGTCAGCCAACATCACCAACATTGCAGAGATTGCTTCATAATCTTGTTGCGACACATTCAACGCTTTCGCATCGGCCACGCAGAGCCTTTGGCTAGGCTTGTCGTTCTCAAATACCTGATAGCTGACGCAGTCAACACCGGCCACTTTGTCTTTGTCGCCTTTTTCAATACGTTGCTCGCGCGCCTCGGCCACCGCCATGCGCTCAATCATTGGTTGTATCTGTTTTTGTTGCTCCGGCGACAGATTGGCAAAATTTTCACGCAACTTGGCTTTAGCGGTGGCGATTTTCTCGGCCGCCTGATCAATACGCGCCTGATCAATACGCTGAAATGTTTTGTTGTCGATATTAACCACGGTCAATAGGTCTTGCTTCACATCAAACAACATAAACATTTTTTTAGAGCCCGCTTTTTCCACCCGGACCATGTCAGATTTAGCTAACACAAAGCTCTGTTCATCATTAGGATCAACGAAACGCAACTCAGCGTCGGCCATCGCCGTCCCGACAAACAAATTCAAAACCAATAAAACTTTTAAATAAATAACACGCATTGTTTCTGCTTAAACCTTAATGTCCTTCCAATCGGCCTTTTGCCATAAATACCCGAACACACCCGCTTGCAAGGCACGATACGCAAATTGCGCCACCCATACCGCGATAAGCCCACCACCTAGCCACGGGCCCACCACCCAGGCAACTGGCAGAAATAAGCCCCACTGCAACCCTATCGATACTTTCATCACCACTTGTGCGGCACCGACGCCCAGCAGAGCGTTCATCAAAATCAGACCAACGCCATCAAACGCCATGCACCAACCGACCATTTTTAACGGCAATGTGGCCACGGCAATCGTCGCTGCGTCCGTCACAAACACAGACAATACCCATTCAGTCGCCGCCCACATGGGCACACCAAGCAATACCAGAAATACAAAACCCACCTTGGCCACATCCCAGCCCCAGCTCTTGGCATCCATTGGATCACCCGCGCCAAGCGCCTGGCCGGATAAGGAAGCAGCCGCCAGACCGAGCCCAATGGCCGGCAATATGCACACCAGCATAATGTTGACCAGCACATTCGCAGCGGCGAGCTCTCGCGTGCCTACTTGGCCAATAATCCAATACATGGCGGTTAAGCCCGCCGCGAAAAAGAAGGTTTGAATAGAAGAGGGCATTGCCAATTTGAGCATATTGCTAAATTGCTCAGAAGTTGGCACGCCAACCAAAAACC
The DNA here is from genome assembly GCA_030425645.1 of Gammaproteobacteria bacterium. GTDB lineage: Bacteria > Pseudomonadota > Gammaproteobacteria > JAPPPA01 > JAPPPA01 > JAPPPA01. The sequence goes on from JAUHZK010000001.1 coordinate 248,974, forward strand.
CGTTTGGCCGGGCGTGGCGCAAGCCTAAATAAAAGTAATACGCGGTGCCGAAAACCAACGCTAGGCTAGTACCCACACCTGCACCGGTAGCACCCATCTCTGGAAAACCAAAGTTGCCAAAAATAAGCGCGTAGTTAAAAAAGATATTCAGCGCATGCATCATCAGCAAGGTGCGCATGTAGTAGCCGGATTGATTGACGCCGTTCCAGTAACCGCGAAAGCAAAAGTTCATGCCGACAAAAATCATGCCCGCCAAACGGGCTTGCCAATAGGGCACGCCCACTTCAACCACAGCGGGATCTCCATTCAGTAACGGGAATAGAAACGGCGCGGCAAAAAACAGAATTACACTTAATGGCACACCGATACCGAGAGCCAGCAACAAACCGCCGTTTAGACCCACGGCCATTTCTTGGGTATTGCCCTCTCCCTTTCTACGGGCCGCGATGGCTTGCACACCAGACGATAGCCCCGTGATAAAGGCAATCGCCATAAAGTTGGCAAAACCACCCAAACCGACAGCCGCCAAGGCAGCATCACCGAGGCGCCCGACAAATGCCGTGTCTACCAAATTGAGAATATTTTGGCTGGTCATGCCGCCGATAATCGGCAGCGCGAGCGCCAAAACTCTATTTAAACGATCTCGAGCGAGCATTGAGCGGGTTCAAAACAGGAATGGGAACAGCTTACAATCTTATGAGATTTCATTGAGCTTTAATATACGGTGGTGTATAAAGCCAAGGTACTGGCGTTGCGCTTAGGTTCTGGTTCGCGCGCGAGGCCGTTCAACAAGTTTTAAAATTAGCAAATCTGGACAAGGGATAACAATGCTTAAAACTGTGAAAATTATGTCGGCAGGCCTTTTGGCTAGCGCCGCACTTTCTGCTACTGGCGTTGCATCAGCAGCAGGCTATGAACTTAGTGACGACCAAAAACGCGCCATTGTTGCCTTGCTGACTGCTCCTAAAGCGGCTCCAGGTATCGGCATTGGCGTTCCAACGGGTTTTGGCGCTGGTTCCGGCCAAGTTTATGCAGCGATCGGCGGCACCACGACTGAAGATGCTGGCGGCGACAGCGACCTAGATGGGTCTGCCTCAATCGGCATGGGCTTTGGTGATGCAAACGAATTCTTAGCGCTAGAAATTCAAGCCAACATTATTAGCTTGACTGACAACGCCCCTGACTCTGACTTTGGCGAAGAAGGTTCTTTCTCTGCCAAAATCAGCCGTAACGTTGGCCGCACTTCTGCCATCTCTGTGGGTGCCGAGAACATCAGCACCTGGGGTGACTCATTAGACGGTACCGACCCTAGCGCATACATTGCTTTCACCACGGTCAAAGCACTGTCTGACAACCCAAGCAACCCACTAACCTTCAGCTTCACCATCGGCGCTGGTACTGAGCGCTTCCAAGAAGTTGACAACAACGTAACTGACAGCGGCCCAGGCGTATTCGCAGCTGCAGCACTGGCAGTACATCGCCAAGTTGGCCTAATTGCTGACTACAACGGCAACTACGCTAGCGCAGGCATCTCTTTGGTACCACTACGCAGCTACCCACTAACCGTTACCTTGAGTGCAGTTAACGTGAATGGCGTTGACGCAGCCGATGGCGGCACCGCAACCGGTGACACCGAGTTTGGCGGTAGCTTAGGCTACAGCTGGAACTTCTAGTCCCATTTATCTATTAGGTGATTACGATGAAAACTCTATTAGCCCTTGTTGCCGCTGGCAGCATGTTTGTTTCAGGTGCCGCACTAGCCGGCAAAGCGCCAGCAGCCAACCAAAGCCAGCCTACTGGCTCTGTAGTAACGACTAGCAGCACCGCCGCTGCCATCAGCAACGCAACTGATGCGAGCGTTACAGTGGTTGGCGCTACGGCTGCTGGCGTACAAGTAACCGTTACAGCTACCGTTGGTGGCTCTGTGGTTTCCGTACCAGCTGTTGCATCAATTTCTGGCGGCACGGTAACCGTTACGTTTGCTGACGGTTCTAACCTGAGCTTTAGCGCAGCTGATTTCAGCTAAGTTTTAGTCAAGACTAAACGGGAAAGGCAGCGCTTTTGCGCTGCCTTTTTTGTTGGCAAACAGTATGCAACCACTCATTACACAAACCGCACGAATTACCGGCACTGGCAGCCACATCCCAAAGCGACGCATCAGCAACGCTGAGGCAGAAACGCTGTGCAACACCTCGGACGAATGGATTCGCAGCCGATCCGGAGTCACGCAGCGTTTTTTTGCTGGCGAAACTGAAAGCACAGCCGACATGGCCATCGCAGCCGCTCGCTGTGCGCTTGAAGATGCCGAAACCGACCCGAAAGACATTGATCTCGTTATCGTCGGCACCCATTACCCAGACTACGCTACGCCATCGGTCGCTTGCCAAGCACAAGCGGCGCTCGGCATTACCGGCGCCGCCTTTGATTTAAACGCCGCCTGCTCTGGTTTTGTGTACGGACTAGACAACGCTTGGCGACAAATCATTACTGGCGCCGCCGAGCGCGCATTGGTGATCGGCGTAGACCGACTGTCGCAAGTCGTGAACTGGGACGATCGTGCCACCGCCGTACTATTTGGTGATGGCGCAGGTGCAGCAATACTCGAAGCCAGCGATACCGAGACCGGCATTCAATACAGCCGACTATATGCCGATGGCGCGCTCAAAGACGTTGTGTTCATCACCAACGGCAACCAACCACCGGGTAAAGACTACGAAACCAACCGAATTTACATGCGCGGCAACGAACTATTCCGACATGCAGTGCGCGTATTGAGTTCTGGCATCAAAACTGCTCTAACAGATAGTAATAAGTCCATTAACGATATTGACTGGCTGATTCCGCATCAAGCAAACATTCGAATCATGAATGCCGTGGCGAAGAAAATCGGGCTGCCAGAGGAAAAAGTCATTGTGACGGTAGATCAACACGCCAACACATCGGCAGCTACCATACCGTTAGCGCTAGACCTTGCCAGACGAGACGGGCGCATTAAAAAAGGGGACACCGTAGCCTTAGCCGCCGTTGCCGGAGGAATGGCTTGGGGCGTCACGTTATTTACTATGTAACCATCAACAAAAATGTCAGATTTTCCTCAAAACTTAACTGGCCGTATTATCGCCGTTCCTGAAAGCCGCTCACTCGACATCTTCACACGGCTACTAGAACGCCGCGGCGCAGAGGTTATTCAGTGCCCGCTAGTTGGGATTCACAACACACCTGACACAGCCCCCGTTTTAGAGTGGCTAGAAGCCTTTAATCGCGGCGATTATGACGACCTAATCTTAATGACAGGTGAAGGACTAAGGCGCCTACAAAGCATTATTGAGCTGCACGCACCGAACATGCGCGATGACTTTTTAAGCCAACTAGGCAGAGTGAGAAAAATCACACGGGGGCCAAAACCCAATAGCGAACTACGTAAGTTGGGCTTAGAGCGTGATATCAATGCGCTGGCACCAACCACCGAAGGCATCATCAACACAATGCGAGAATTGAACTTGGACGGCCATACCGTTGGCTTGCAACTTTACGGCACCTATAGCAACCCACCACTGGTTGAGGCATTAGAAGCGCAAGGCGCCACGGTGAAATCAGTCGCTCCCTATGTATACGCAGACGACATAGAAGAACAGCGCGTGGTAGATTTGATTCACCGACTCGTTGCTGGCGACGTGGATGTTATCGCCTTTACTAGCGCCACCCAAGTTAAACGACTATGGGCGGTGGCCAAAAAGATTGAGCAAACTCAACGCATGGAGCAAGCGTTCTCCAGACTCGCGGTGACCGCGGTGGGGCCGGTAGTAAGAGACTGCCTGGTTGAAAAAGGCGTACGGGTAGACCTTATGCCGGAGGACAGCTTCTTTCTGAAACCACTGGTGAATTTGTTAGGTGAGAAACTGGGACCTAAATAGGCCTGCTACTCCTCCCACTTAAGCCTCAGCTAATAGAGACTCCAGCTCCGGCACACAGGAACCACAGTTGGTGCCTGCTTTTAAACAGCCACCAATGTCTGCTGCAGACTTGCAACCTTGTTCCGCAATGGCTCGCTTAATCACGTTTTGACCAACGCCAAAGCAAGAACAGACGATCGGCCCAACGTCTGCCGACGGGTCTGGCGCCTCACCCAGCAACAGCGCTTGGCGATCCTGCTCATCAATCTCCTCTTTGGCAAATACACTCGCCAACCATGAACGCGCCGGCAGCTGCGGCGTGGGCGACACAAATACGCAGCCTTCAATCCGATTTTCAACAATCCAAGCCGCGCGATAAACGCCCTCGGACGGGTCCCGATAGTCAATCCAGTCGGCGTCATCCAAAGCAATGCTGATACCTAACTCTTCAGAATTGGCAGCGGCTTCAGGCATACCTAAACCAAACCCAGCTCTTGCCCAGCTTTCCAAGTCTTGCAACTCCGCTGTGCCGGCAAATTCATAACGCCAAAACTGGCTGCCTTTGACCTTCACCCAAGCGTCCGCACCACGCTCGCCTATCTTTTTAGCGTATTCCGTGGCAGGTTGGCGCGACAAAATAAAGCCGTACCAACGCATACCACTTGGTTTTAGCTGAACTGGCGTGTGCTTAAACTCAGGCTCTCCAGAAACTGGATCCACCACAGGATTCACCACACTGCCAACGCCGCCACTGGCCGAATAGGTTTTGCTCCAATGAATTGGCATAAACACCTCACCGGCGCGCATTACCAAGGTAATGCGCGCACGGCCAGATGCCGTTCCCCAACTGGAACTCAGCTCAACAAATTCATCTTCTTCAATGCCCCGTGCCTGCGCATCGGCAGGGTTGATTTGAATAAAAGGCTCTGGCAAATGGCTGGATAACTTTGGCGACTTACCCGTGCGCGTCATCGTATGCCAGTGATCCCGAATACGGCCGGAATTCAGCACCAAGGGATACTCAACACTGGTAGCGTTCTCCGGCGCTTTATTCGTTACCGAAACAAACTGAGCTTTAGCACTGGGCGTAAAGAACTTCCCATCGCCCAGCATTCTGGGCGTGCTTTCAACACCCGCAGCCCGTGGCCACTGAAAAGGCTCTAGATCGTCATATTCTTCAACACTTAAACCAACCAAGTCGGAAATATCAAAATCCCGCTGACCGCTATTTCTATGACCAGACAGCGCGGCATGCTCATTAAAAATTTCGGCTTGATGGCGGTATGGAAAGCCACTGGCAAAGCCCATCCGTTTGGCGGCCTCACAAATAATCCACCAATCGGGTTTGGCATCGCCAGCTTTAGGTAAAAACGAACGTTGGCGTGAAATACGACGTTCCGAATTGGTGACGGTGCCATCTTTCTCGCCCCAGCCGGTGGCGGGTAGCAGTACATCGGCATAACGCGTGGTGTCGGTTTTTTCGATGCAATCCGAGACCACTACAAATTCACATTTGTCTAAGGCGGCATTGACTAAGTCAGCGTTGGGTAAGCTCACCGCGGGGTTGGTGGCCATAATCCAAACGGCTTTGATATAGCCGTCGTTAATGGCATCAAACATTTCCACGGCTTTAAAGCCGGGCTTTTTAGCAATTTTTGGGCTGTTCCAGAACTCTTGTACGAGCTTGGGGTGCTGCGGATTGTCAAAGCCCATATGCGCCGCCAACATATTGGCAAGGCCACCAACTTCGCGGCCGCCCATGGCATTGGGCTGGCCGGTAATGGAAAACGGTGAGGCGCCAGGTTTGCCGACACGGCCGGTACCCAAGTGGCAGTTAATAATGCTGTTAACTTTGTCGGTGCCTTGGGTGGATTGATTAACGCCTTGCGAGAATACAGTCACTGTTTTCGGGTTGTCAGCGAACCATTCGTAAAGTTGGCGTAGGTCATCCGCGTTTACGTCGCAGGCTTCGGCTACCGTTTTTAGATCACTGGCTTCTGTTAGGGCAGCGTTAAGGGCGGCATCAAATTTTTCGGTGTGGTCGCTGATATAAGCGGCATCGAGTTTGTCTTGCTGATGTAAATAAGCCAACAAGCCGTTAAATAGCAAAACATCGGTACCCGGCTTAAGCGGAATATGCAGGTCAGACTGTTCAGCGGTGGGGGTGCGACGTGGATCCAGCGTGACGATTTTTTTGCCTGGGTTCTGCTTGCGTGAGCGAATAATGCGTTGGAACACAATCGGGTGGCACCAAGCGGTATTCGAACCTACTAGCACCACCAAGTCGGCTTCTTCTAAATCTTCATAGCAGCCCGGCACAATATCGTTACCAAAGGCGCGTTTATGGCCGGCTACGGCCGACGACATGCACAGGCGTGAGTTGGTGTCGATATTGGCGCCGCCGATATAACCTTTCATCAGCTTGTTGGCGACGTAATAGTCTTCGGTTAGCAATTGGCCGGAGACATAAAAAGCCACGCGGTCAGGGCCGTATTTATCCAGCGCGCGTTTAAAACCTTTGGCAGCCACATCGAGGGCGCTGTCCCAATCGACGGTGCGGTCGCCCACTTGCGGTTGTAGCAGGCGGCCTTCTAAGTCAGTGGTTTCGCCGAGTGCTGAACCTTTAGAGCACAGCAGGCCAAAGTTGGAGCCGTGCTCTTTGTCGCCGGCAACTTCAACGTTGGTGCCGCCGGTGGGCTGGGCATTAACGCCGCAGCCAACGCCGCAGTATGGGCAGGTTGTTTTTACGCAAGGGCTTTGCTGGTCACTCATCAGAGCTTCTCTTTAAATCTGTGCAAACAGCAGACCTAGCCAAGCTAGATCTGCCGAAGGGTTAGGCTGCGGCAGCGATGCTCTCGAGCAGCGGCTCGGCATAGGCTTTGCCAAAAATCAGTTTTTGGCGCGCGGCACTAATGTCGGTACCGTTTTGAATCAGTTCAAAATACCAAGCGCCATCGGCGGCTTCGCCGTACATCACCGCGCCAATCAGCTTGTTGTCTTGGATCACAAGACGTTTGTAGATCTGTTTTTTCGGATCACGATAGACCAATGACTCGGTGCCTTCGCCGCCGTCGAATTTGCCGGCAGAAAACAGGTTAATACCGCTGACTTTTAGCGTGGTTGAAACCACTGTGCCGGCGTAAGAACCGATGCCATGGCTGGCTAAATGGTTGGCACAAATTTTGGCTTGATCCCAAAGCGGTGCCACGAGGCCATAGCAGGTGCCACGGTGCTGTACGCATTCGCCAACCGCATAGATTTTCGGATCGTAAGTTTGCATGGTGTCGTTAACCACAATGCCACGCTCACAATGCAGACCAATCTGTTGTGCTAAGTCGATATTGGGACGCACACCGGCGGCCATGACGACCAGTGATGCTGGAATCTTACGGCCGTTGGCAAACTGCAGTGCCTCAACACGTTTTTTGCCGAGTAGGGCATGGGTTTGTTCGCCCATCTCAAATTCCACGCCTTTTTCTTCCAGCGATTGTTTGAGTAGGTGGGCCGATAGCTCGTCGAGTTGACGTTCCATCAGGTTTTCAAAAATATGTACCACGGTCACGGTCATGCCACGTTTTTGCAGACCATGAGCAGCCTCCAAACCGAGCAAACCACCGCCAATCACTACCGCGTGTTGATGTTCTTCAGCCGCTTCGAGCATGCGGTCTACATCATGCGCGTCACGGAAAGAGACCACGCCGGGTAAGTCTTTACCGGGCACCGGCAAGATAAACGGGTTGGAGCCGGTGGCAATTAAAAGACGGTCATACGGGACTTCGAGGCCCGACTCGGAAACCACCACGCGGCGGCCGCGTTGCACATCAACCACCGGATCGCCGGTATGTAGGGTGATGTTATTAGCCGCATACCATTCCGGCGTGTTGAGCATGATTTCGTCGAGTGTTTTTTCACCCGCCAGCACTGGCGACAACATAATACGGTTGTAGTTGCCATGCGGCTCGGCACCAAACACGGTGACGTCGTACATATCGGGTGCTATTTCTAATAGCTCCTCGACAGTACGCATGCCGGCCATGCCGTTGCCGATGACGACTAGTTTTTGTTTCTCGTTACTCATCGTGAACTATCCATAGATCTCACGGATGCCCTTCGACGGGCTCAGGGCGATCGGAAAGTAAATTCCGTTAGTCCTGAGCTTGTCGAAGGACGAGCCCTAGTGTTTGATGTAAACCACGCCGTCGACGACTTCGGTTTCCCAAGTTTTTAGCGTTACGCTTTCGTCTTGCAAACACACGCCGCTGTTGAGGCTAAAGTGTTGCTTGTATACCGGTGAGGCGATTACAAGCTCGCCTTTAATATCACCAACAATACCGCGTGACAGCACATAAGCGTCAGAGAACGGGTCGTAGTTATTGATGGCATAGACTTCGCCAGCAATTTTGAAAACGGCGACCTGCTCACCTTGAACCAGTGCGCAAACGCCGCCGTGCTCAGGGATAAAGTCTAGCTCGCATACTTGAGTGGCTAGATCGTTAGTATTGGCTACTGCGTTCATGATTAAACTTCCGCCTCAAGTTCAGTCTTTTGGGCAGGGCGGATCTGACCGCGCTCATCAACCCATTTAATGTTGCTGTCAGTCTCGGCACTGTTCACAAAGTGTTGGAAGTGCTTACGACGCTCTGGATCTTCGACAGTGGTTTTCCACTCACACTGGAAGGTGTCAACGATCAGTTCCATTTGCTCTTCTAGCTCGGCAGCAATGCCCAGCGAGTCTTCAAGCACCACTTGTTTGACGTAATCCAGACCACCTTCAAGGTTGTCTAACCACACGCTGGTGCGCTGTAGGCGGTCAGCGGTACGGATGTAGAACATCAAGTAGCGGTCGATATATTTGATTAGGGTCTCGTCGTCTAGGTCTGACGCTAATAGGTCAGCGTGGCGTGGTTTCATGCCACCGTTGCCAGACACGTATAGGTTCCAGCCGTTTTCGGTGGCGATCACGCCGACGTCTTTACTCTGCGCCTCAGCACACTCACGGGTACAGCCAGAAACCGCAAACTTCAGTTTGTGCGGTGAACGTAGGCCTTTGTAGCGCTCTTCAATAAAGATCGCCATGCCCACAGAATCCTTAACGCCGTAACGGCACCAGGTAGAGCCGACGCAAGATTTAACGGTACGGACTGACTTACCGTAAGCCTGACCGGTTTCAAAACCAGCGGCGATAAGCTCTTCCCAAATCAGTGGCAGCTCGTGCAGTTGTGCGCCGAACAAGTCGATACGCTGACCACCGGTGATCTTGGTGTAAAGGTTGTATTTCTTCGCCGCCTCGCCCAATACAATTAGCTTGTCTGGGGTGATTTCACCGCCAGGTACACGCGGTACTACAGAATAGGTGCCGTTTTTCTGCATATTGGCGAGGGCGCGGTCGTTGGTGTCTTGTAATACTGAGTGTTGTGGTTTCAGTACATACTCATTCCAAGTGGCCGCCAGAATATTACTCACGGTTGGTTTGCAGATATCGCAACCATGACCTTGGCCGTGCTGTTCAAGTAGCTCGGTAAAGGTTTTGATTTTGCCTACGCGAACCAAATGCTCCAGCTCTTGGCGGGTATAAGCAAAGTGCTCGCAGATAGACTTGTCGACTTCGATGCCTTGTTTCTCAAGCTCGTTGTCTAAAACTTGTTTGGTCAAAGCGGCACAACCACTACAGGCCGTTGCCGCTTTGGTGCAATCTTTAAGCTGCCCCAAATCAGTGCAACCACCGGCAATGGCTTCGCAAAGCTGGCCTTTGCTAACGTTGTTACAGCTACAAATCTGCGCGGTATCCGGCAGTGCATCAACACCTAAGCCAGCAGCGGCTTCGCCGTCAACGCTAGGCAAGATAAGGGCTTCCGGGCTCTCCGGTAAGTCCATATCGTTCAGTTTCATTTGCAGCAGGTTGCCGTAAGCGTCGCCGTCACCAACTAATACCGCGCCTAAAACGCGTTTCTTGTCGGCATCAACCACAAGCTTTTTATAGGTCTGCGCGGTTTCATCGACAAAGGTGTAAGCCAACGCGCCTTCGGTACGGCAATGCGCGTCACCAATCGAGCAAACATCTACGCCAAGCAGTTTCAGCTTGGTGCTCATGTCGGCGCCGGCAAAGCTGCTATTTAACGAACCGGTAATATGATCAACCGCTGCCTGCGCCATGGCGTAACCCGGTGCTACTAGGCCGTAAATCATGTTGTCGTAGAGCGCGCATTCGCCAATGGCGTATACGTTAGGGTCTGAGGTGATGCAGTTGTCATCAATGATGATGCCGCCGCGTTCGCCAATTTCTAGGCCAAACTCACGCGCTAACTCGTCTTGCGGGCGAATACCAGCCGAGAACACGATCATATCGGTCTCTAGGCTAGTGCCGTCGGCAAACTCCATACGGTGCGTGCAGTTATCGCCATCCACAATCTGTTGGGTGTTTTTGCTGGTGTGCACTTGCACGCCTAGCTCTTCAATCTTGCGGCGCAGCATGTCTGAACCACCTTGGTCCAGCTGTACGCCCATTAGGCCGGGGGCAAATTCCACTACATGCGCTTCAAGGCCAAGATTCTTGAGTGCATTCGCGGCTTCTAAGCCCAGTAGACCACCGCCCACAACCACGCCAACTTTGCCGCGCTTGCTGCATTCCATCATTTGATCGAGGTCGTCGATGGTGCGGTATACAAATACGTCGTCACGGTCTTTGCCCGGTACCGGCGGTACAAATGGGTAAGAGCCGGTCGCCATTACTAGCTTGTCGTACTCAACAACGGTGCCTTGGCTGCCAGTCACGGTTTTAGCGTCGCGGTCGATGCCGGTGGCTTTTTCGTTCAGCAGCACCTTAATGCCGTTGTCTTCGTAAAAGCCGGGGGTGACTAGTGATAAATCGTCGGCTGATTTGCCGCCGAAGTATTCAGAAAGATGTACGCGGTCGTAAGCCAGTAGCGGCTCTTCGCAGAAGGTGATGATGTCGTAATCACCTTGGCCAGCGGCTTTTGCTTCCTGCAATTGCTCAATAAATTTGTGACCGACCATGCCGTTGCCGATAACAACAACAGTTTGTTTTTCGTTATGTCCCGTCATTGGGGCATCAGGTTCTAGAATCTTGGCATTCTTCATTGCTTAAACCTCTGGGCTTAACCCTTAAAGCCCCGTCTTTGGGACTTTTCCTACGTTTGCGAGGGTATAAGCAAGAGCGATGCCAACTTTTGTTGCAGTGCGCAAAAACGCGCTACTTTTGAGCTGCTGGTTTCTCTAGAAAGCTTGATAGGGCAAGGCTTAGCAGGGTGGCGGCCAATAATAGATAGAGGCCATATTGCGCCTCCGCATGGGCGATGGCGCCGAGTTTGGCGGCGGAAATAATCAACGCCACGATAAAGACGTCCAACATCGACCATTTGCCGAGTTTGCTCAGGCGTGCCATCCACAGTGGCGTGCGTGGGTGATCGGGTACGCGCACCAAGAAAAAGCTCAGCAGGTTTTTAGCAATAGGGAATAGCACTGAAAAAACCAAAATGACTAGGCCCAAAAACCACTCGCCGTGCCGTAATAGTTGCTGAATAGCCGAGGCCAGACTGGTTTCGCTACTAAATATCCAAAACTTACTGAGTGACAGCAGCGGGCTAAAAATACCTATCAGCAAGAGGGCTGTGCTGAGTAATAGCAGCAGCTGCACCGTGATCGTTTGAGCTTGAGTGAGCTGGCGCATGTCTAGCTGGCGGGGCACCAAGCAACGATGTCACCGGCGCGGAGGTCTTGTCCCGCCTTGACCCGAATCAGTGCATTGGCTTCATTCATATTGGTCAGCATATGCGAGGCTTGGTGGCGTAAGCGGCTTAAGCTGATTTGGCCGTTGTCTGCTACCTGTTGGTGCATGCGCACCCAGCGGTCGCGTCGGCTATCAGCACGTATATCATCCGCCAATAGCGCGGCTTGCCACAGCGGCCCCGGTGTTTGGCTGCCGGCGAATAAATCCAAGATACGTTGGGCGTATAGATTGAGGTTAACGGCCACGGCCGCCGGGTTGCCAGGCAAACCGAGAATGGCTTTGTCAGCCCCGTTAGTTTTGTGTATGGCAAATAACAGCGGCATACCCGGTTTCTGCGCCACTTTGTGGAAGATGGTTTCCGCGCCCAGTGCGTCGCAGCTGCTGGGAATGTAATCGTAATCACCCACCGAAACACCGCCGGTGGTAACCAGCAAGTCGCATTCGTCCAATGCTTTTTGCATGGCTGCTTTTACGGTATCGGCATCGTCTTTTACCCATTGCACCGATAAATCTTGAATGCCTTGGGTTTTAAAGAAGTTTAGGCAGGTTGCGCCATTGGCGTCGTAAACCTGCCCGGGTTTTAGTTTATTGCCGGGTGGAATGACTTCATTGCCGGTAATTAATACGCGTACGCGGGGCTGCTGATGCACCATCAGCTCGGCAATACCGCTATTGCTTAAGGAGCCAATCAAACCCGGCGTGAGTTTGCTGCCAGCTTTGGCAAGCAATGCGCCTTGCTGGATTTCCTCACCTTGCTGGCGGAAGTCAGCACCTTTGGCGACGTCTTCAGTGGTTGAAAGCTTGCCGTCGTCTAACGCGGTATATTCTTGGCGGATTACCGTGTCGGCACCCAGTGGCACAAAGCCACCGGTGAAAATGCGAACAGCCGTCTTGGGTTTGTGTTCCGGCGCTGCGTTCATGCCGCCGGCTGGGATTTCGCCTTCAACGGTTAATGGCTGCGCCGTTAAATCGGCATGCGTTACTGCATAACCATCTACCGCAGATTGCGGAAACGGCGGCAAATCAATCGGGCTGTTTTGATCTTCGGCCAGCGTTAAATCCAAGCACTCCAAAATCGGACGCTTGCTGGTGGGCAAGGCCTTTATGTTCTGGTTAATTTGCTCGAAGGCGTTGTCGATAGGGATCATGGTCGAGTAAAGGGGACAGACCCCTCTTCGGAAACGCTGAGATGTAAATGAGTTATTGCCATGGTCTGATGGGCGGGGTCTGTCCCCGTTAGCCAAGACGGTGATTGGAGACTAACTTCAGCAAACCGCCACGCAGGGCGTGGAAGCTTTCTTCAACCCCGGCCGTTGAGCCGGGCAAGGTGACGATAACCGTATTGCCGCTAAGGCCACCAATGCCACGTGACATTAGCGCATAAGGGGTACGTTTTTGGCCGTGCTGGCGAGCGGTTTCCATCAAACCTGGTAGTTCTTTGCTGAGTAACGGCTGTACGGCTTCTACCGTCAAATCAGTCGGTTCGGTGCCAGTGCCGCCCACGGTAAAGATCAGCTCAATATCTTTTTGTAGCCAAGCTTGTAGGCGTTGATTGGTGTCTTGCAGCTCACCAGCGCAGGTTTCAAATTCGCTGATTTCAAATTTGTATTTTTCTAGTAGCGCTTTCAAATGCTCAGCCGCTTTATTCGACTTTTTGCCGCTGGCTACATCAGGATGCGTTGCCAAGATTCCAACTTTTACCGCAGGGCTAAGCTGGCGTAAGTAATGCGATTTGCCGCCGGTTTTCTTCAGCAGGTGAATATCACCGATATGCATTTGCTCTTGGTCGGTATGCGGCTTGAGCATGTCCCACAAGCAAAGCAGGGTGGCGGAAACGGCGGTTAGCGCTTCCATTTCTACGCCGGTGCTATTAATCACCGTGGCGCTGGCCTCAGCCCGCACATAACCGTCTTGAAAGTCGTAAGTCACATCGGCGGCACGGCTCATCACTGGATGGCAAAACGGCAAAATCTGTGGCGTGTTTTTAACCGCCTGAATACCGGCCATACGCGCCACTTCTAGCGCATCGCCTTTTTCGGTTTTGCGGTCTTTTAAAAGCTGCAAGGCATCGGCGGGCGCATAGAGCTTGCCGGTGGCTACCGCTGTGCGTAGTGATTCGGGCTTGTGAGTTATGTCTTTCATATTCTGTTCAATATTACCGAGCAATCAATCCGTTCGCCCTGAGCTTGTCGAAGGGTGAACCAGCTAAGTGTAGTTCTACCGCATTCCCCGTCCTTCGACGAGCTCAGGACTAACGGGTATTACGGTTCAAGTTTTCAATGGCGTGCCTTCACGGAAAACGGAAGTGCCATCACTGTAATGTTCTTCTTTCCAAATTGGCACGCGTGACTTAGTAGTGTCGATCGCGTACTTGGCGGCTTCAAAGGCCTCGCCGCGGTGGGCGCTGCGGACCACGCAGTGAATGGCGATATCGCCGATTTCTAAATCACCAATGCGGTGAATAATGCGACATCGGCTAACGCCGAATTTGTCTTTTACTTCTTGCTCAATTTCGGCAATGGCTTTTTTCGCGATAGGCTCGTAAGCGGTATAGCTCAAGCGCTCTACGGATTTGTTGTCGTGGTGGTTACGAATGGTGCCGCTAAACACCACCAAGGCGCCGGCGCTATCGTCTTCGGTTTCCGCTAGTAAAGCGTCTAAATCTAAGGGTTGAGAGCTAAGAGTTGTCATGGCTGTGATTATGGCCACGAAATCCACTAAATCTACGAAAAATTTATTTCGTGTTTTTCGCGGGTTTCGTGGCTATCCACCTCCTACTGGTGGAAGTAAAACCAGCTCATCGCCAGCTTGCAGTTGATAAGAACGCGGCACGATTTCATCGCCAATAGCGCAGGCGCAGCGGGGTAGTTCGCTGGCAACGGCCGGGTGTGCTTCGACCAGAGTGGCCAATGCCGTTTCAATGCTGTTGTTTTGTGGCCAGTCGACCTCGCAAACAGCTTGGCCAACTTTGCTTTGCAATATACCTAGGCAGTGAATCTTTAACATTTCTTTATCCGCCCATTGCATGCATGGTAATTGGTCTCTCTACATATCCCGGATGGTCGATATAACCTCGGTGTTTGTTCCAGATATCGCCGCGGATGGCTTTAGTCAGCGTTTCATCATCAGCGCCTTCGCGCAGCAGCGGTAAGAGTTCGGTGCCGGTTTGCGAAAACAGGCAGGCGAAAACGGTGCCTTTGGCGGTAATGCGAATACGGTCGCAGCTGCCGCAAAAGGCATGGCTAATGGTCGGAATAACGCCAAAAACTTGTCCGCCACTGGGCCCGTTTTTTAATTGGTAACGGGTCGCGGGCTCGTGGCCTTTAGGCAGCACTTGTACGCTGTGCTGCTCGGACACGGCGTTTAGGATTTCGGTCTCGGTGACAACCAGGCTTTCGTCCCAAACATGGCCGGAATCAAGCGGCATAAATTCGATAAAACGTAGTTCAACGTTCTCGGCCGCGGCCCAGTTCAGCATCGGCAAAATCTGATCTTGATTTTGGCCTTTCATTAAGACGGCGTTGACCTTAACCGGCAGGCCGACTTTTTTGGCGGCGGCGATACCCTCTAATACGGGCTGCAGCGGCGCTTTGGTTAGGGTTTTGAATAGCTCGGCATCAATTGCGTCGAGGCTAATATTGACGTCATCTAAACCCGCCGCTTTCAGTGGCGCGGCAAATTCGCCTAGGCGGGCGGCATTGCTAGTCATCGACAGCTTTTGTAGCCCTTGGCTCTTGAGCTTGGCGAGTTCGGTGGTGATTTCAACCACATCTTTACGCAGTAACGGCTCGCCACCGGTTAGGCGGATATGGGTAATGCCGAGCTGGGTAACGGCCAGCGTGGCGATACGCAGGATTTCTTCTTGTCGAAGAATGGCGTCGCGCGGTAGCCATTTTGGCGTTTCCGGCATGCAGTACTGACAACGGAACTGACAGCGGTCGGTGAGCGACAAACGCATTTTGCGTTTCACTCGGCCATGTTGGTCTTGCAGTAGTCGCTGTGGGTCAGTCGTCATCAATCAGTGCTTGTAAGGCGTCTACCGTATTGGCGTTCCAGCGTTCAGCTGGCCAGTTATCAAAAACAATAGCCGATGTTGCCATGCTAGCCAGCCATTTATGTATGGCCTTGCCGCCGTGTTCTAAATATTTCAGTAACGCTGCTTGCTGGTTTTTACGAATCAGCAATACCGCGTTTTGGTTGCGTTGGCCGTCGTTAATTACGGCGGCAACGTGTTCTGCTTTGGCGTTAAGCAGGAACTGGGCCAGCTTGGCGCCAAAGTCCGGCGGCAATTTGGGGCAGTCGCAGGGCAGCGTTAGCAGCCATTCGGTTTGGCACTGGGCAAGTAAGGCAGCGACACCGGCGAGTGGTCCAGCGTGATTACTGTCGTCGGCAAAGCTGGGCGCGAATGTTTGATAGCGCTGCTGGTTACGGTTGGCGCTAATCAGCGTTGGTGTTTGTCCTAGCTGTTGTTGCGCGCTCGCTAAAGTCCAATGAATCAGGGGCTCGCCATTAAACGGCAAGAGGCCTTTGTCGGCGCCGCCAACGCGCTGACCTTCGCCGCCAGCGAGCAAGCCAAGGGTAACGAGTGGGGTTATGACAGCGTGAGGAGCTTCTGGCACAGTAAGCGGCAATAAACGAGGAGACCGTAGTATGCCATTGGCCGTGACTGCGCCGACAGATAATGTCTTGGCGAACTCAGATGCGAATTTGGATGCGACCGCGATTGCGGCGCTAATTGCGCAGGGCGATTTAAGCGCCGTGGAGGCCACACAGGCGGCGATTGCACGTTTGCAAGCCGTGAATGAAGACTTAAATGCGGTTGCTTGTGAGCGCTTTGATGTGGCGCTAGCCAATGCCGCGGCCTTGGATGCGCGGCGTCAATCAGGCCAGCAAGATGCGGCCGTGTTTGCTGGTGTGCCTTCGTTTATTAAAGACAATACCGACTTGGTGGGCCTGCCAACGCGGCATGGTTCACGTGGCACCCCTGATGTGCCAATGAAGAAAGACGGTGAGTTTGCGCAGCAATTTATGGCCACGGGCCTTATTCCAATTGCCAAAACCACCTTGCCCGAATTCGGTTTGACTGCCACCACGGAGTACAGCCAATCTGAACCAACCCGTAACCCGTGGAATACGGCGCACTCTTGTGGCGGCTCTTCGGGTGGCTCGGCAGCCTTGGTGGCGGCCGGCGTGGTGCCGATTGCACATGCTAACGATGGCGGCGGTTCTATTCGTATTCCGGCAGCTTGTTGTGGGGTGGTCGGTTTAAAACCAACGCGTGACCGCCTGCGAAATGCGGCAATGGTAGAAAAGCTGCCGTTAAATATTGTCGCTGACGGCGTGGTTACCAGAACAGTACGCGACACGGCTGCTTTTTATGCTGGCGCTGAGCAGCATTACCGTAATCCGCAGTTGCCAGAAATTGGTCATGTGACGGGCCCCAGTAAAAAGCGTTTGCGTATTGCTGTCTGTGCTGAGCGCCAAGGCGGCCAGCGCTGTGATGCAGAAGTCACCACCGCGGTTGAGCGCGTGGCGGCCAAATTGGAAGAGCTGGGTCACCACGTTGAGTGGGTTGAGTCGCCCGTAAGCGAGCAAATGGGTGAGGACTTTTTCCTCTATTGGGCCATGCTGGCGGCGTCGCTAAATTTCCTAGGCAAGCAAACCCTGCATCGCCAGTTTGATCGTAAACAACTAGAGCCCTTGACGCAGAACCTGAGCAAGCACTTTGTAAAAAATGCTTGGCGTTTCCCCACGGCCTTTAAACGCCTAAAAGGCTATAACGCCATTTATGAGGCCCGTTTTGCCGATGTTGATGTGGTGCTAACGCCAACCCTAGCGAAGCCGCCGGTGCCGCTAGCGCATTTGGCTTTGGATTTGGATATTGAAACCACTTGGGAGCGCCTACAGGAGTATGCCTCGTTCACGCCGGTGCAAAACGTCACCGGCGCGCCAGCCATTAGCTTGCCGTTAGCGCAAAGCCAAGCCGGCCTGCCAATGGGGATGCAATTTGCCGCTCAGCGCGGCCAAGAAGCGATGTTGTTAGGGTTGGCTTACGAGTTGGAAGCCGCCATGCCTTGGAGTTATGCGTAATGAGCGAGTTAGCGGCAGAGTCGCATATTGCTGAAGCCAATTTGCCGCCCGCGACGTGGTTGCCTGAGCAGCAGTTTCGTGAAGCCACGGCGGCTTTGCCATTGGTGTCTTTGGACTTGTGTGTGGTGAATGAGCAGCAGGCGTTGCTACTCGGTAAACGCATTAATGAGCCAGCTAAAGGCTGGTGGTTTACGCCGGGCGGTTGCATTCGCAAGCATGAGCCTTGGCAACAGGCGCTGGCTCGAATAGGGCAGCAGGAGATCGGCTGCCGCCCAGAGCATCTTAAAAACGCTGAGCTAATGGGCGTTTACGATCATTTCTACCCGACCAGTGCATATTCGCCTGAGCTGACTACCCATTACGTCAATCTGCCCCACTATATTGCCTTAGAAAGCGGGCAGCTCGGATTGGAGCGGGATACGCAGCATACAGATTGGCAATGGCTGGCATTGACGGAGGCGGCCGTCAGCGAAGAGGTGCATCACTACGTGCGCGTATACGCACAACTATTATTGGCTAGGAATTAACTTCTGCGATAAGCCGCGCTTGATTCGCGTGGCTGGCCGCAGCCGAATTATTTGACCGTGGCGGCCAGTTTTGAAAACAGCTGCTGCAGCCATTCGTAGGCTTGCTGGTGAGCTTTACTGGGCTGGCTGTGTTTGGGGCTGACTAAATAAACTCCCATAGGCACTTCGCCGGCGGCGCCAAATAGCTGTTTTAAGCGGCCATTCTGCAGTCGGTGGTTAACGATTGGTTTAACTCCAATGGCGATACCTAGGCTGCTTTCGGCGGCGGTTAGGGCTGCAAACTGATTTTCAAAATACAGCTGGCGTTGTGGATTTAGGCTGAAGCCTAGTAGCTCGGCGGCAAGTGCCCAGTCATTGCTAGTGCTGCGACCATGAATCAGGGTCGAACGCGAAGTTTCGCTAATACCTGCAGCCTCAATCTTGGCGTGAATATCAGGCGCGCAAACGGGTACGCCGACCGCTTTACACAGTAATTGGCTATTGAGTTCGGGCCACTCGCCAAAACCCACACGAATGCCAGCGTCGCTACGGTCGGATTCAAAGTCGACCACCTTGTCGCTGGTTTCTACCCGCAGATCGATATCGGGGTGCTGGTTTTGAAAATCTGGCAAGGCCGGAATAATCACATCAAATGCGATTTGTGCAGTGGTGCTGATACGCACCACGGGTGAGCCTTGGTTGCGCACCAACTCGGCGTAACCACGTCGATGTTCGTCTAACACTTTATGGGCGGTTTGCGCGTATTGGCGACCGGCTTCTGTCAGCGTGGTGCGGCGACCTTCGCGCCGGAATAGTGGCGCTTCAATTAGGCCTTCCAGTGTTTTGATCTGTTGGCTCACCGCTGAGGTGGTGACATTGAGTTCTTGTGCAGCTTTGCTAAAGCTTTCCAATCTGGCTGCAGCCTCAAACGCGGGTAGCAACTGAATAGGTGGTGGCGCTTGTCTCATTTAAGAACTCCTAACAATGCCGACATGTTAAATGGATTTTTGGCGCCTATTCTTAAGAAAATCTAAATAATGCGTTAGAAAAACTCGATTGCTTGGCGGCGCGGGTGGCTTTAGTCTGGCTGTCACTATATTAAGGACAGCTTTAGGCTGAATCGGGAGAAGGATATGGATAAGCAAGCCAAGGGCTCGAATGGCAATGGCCTGATTGAGCGTTATGGTCGCGGCGTTATTCGCTGGCGTTGGTTAGTCTTGCTGGCTTCATTCTCGGCCATGGCGGTGAGCTTTTATAGCATCAGCCAGAATGTGAAATTCTCGACCGACTATCGCGACTTCTTCGGCCCCGGTAACCCGCAGGTCTTGGCCTTTGACAAGATTGAGGCCGACTACACCAAGCTCGACCAAATCAGTTTTATTCTGGCCCCAGAAGAAGGCACGGTGTTAAGCCCGCGCATTATTGAGAGTATGCGCTGGATGACTGAAGAAGGCTGGCAGCTGCCTTATGCCACGCGTGTCGATTCCTTAACCAATTTTCAAAATACCACGGCCATTGGCGACGACCTAAACGTTGAGCCGTTAGTAACAGAATACGGTGAAGTGACCCAGGCCGATGTAGACCGCGTACGCGAAGTGGCGCTTAACGAGCCCTTGCTCACCGACTCACTTATCTCTAAAAATCTAGCTGAGCCGGGCCAATATGGTGCGGTGGCTGTAACGTTTACGTTGCCGAAGAAGAAGCTCTCAGAAACGCCCGAAGCGGTAGCTGCTGCGCGCGATTTAGAGCAACGCTATATGGAGAAGTATCCGGGCGTAAAGATTTATATGATTGGGCCAACCATGCTCAGCGTGGCGTTTTTGGAAGCCTCTAAAAACGACAGCATCAACCTCACGCCGATTCAGTATTTGGTCATTATTAGCGTGTTGTGGTTATTGCTGCGCTCAGTTTCTGGCCTGATTAGTACCATGCTGGTGATTACCGCCTCGGCGTTAGCGGCCTTTGGTATTGCTACCGCGATGGGGATTACCATTACCTCCATCACCGCCACCACGCCCACCATCATTATGACTTTGGCGGTGGCAGACAGTATTCACCTACTGGTAGCGATGCTGCTACAAATGCGTAAGGGCGCCAGCCGCGACGATGCGCTAGTAGAGTCATTGCGGCTGAATATGGGGCCGGTGTTTCTGACCTCGATTACTACCGCAGTCGGCTTTCTGAGTATGAACTTTTCCGACTCGCCGCCGCTACGCGACCTAGGCAATATTTCCGCCATTGGCGTGATGATGGCCTTCCTGTTTTCAGTCACCACCTTGCCCGCAGTCATGGCCATTTTGCCGGTTAAGGTGCGCCAGTCTGAAGACCGCATTGCCGCGTTTAGCTCGCGCTACGGCGGTTGGTTAGTGGGGCGCTGGCAGGCGGCGCTAGTAGCGTCTGCCATCGTGGTCGGCGGGCTTGGTTGGATGGCGCAATACAACAAGTTTGGCGACGACGACTTTGTGCGCTACTTCAGCGAAGACATTCGTTTCCGTACCGATACTGACTTTGCCCGTGACCATTACTCCGGCTTTATGGGTGTGTTTTATGACCTAGACACCAAAGAAGACTGGGGCGTGGCCGAGCCCGACTACCTGCGTAAGTTGGAAGCGTTTGAAGCCTGGTGGTACGAAAATCCCGATGTCACCAATGTGCGCTCGATTGCGCCATTAATGAAACGCATCAATAAATCCATGAATGGCGATGCCCCTGCGGCCTATGCCATTCCAGACGAACGAGCGTTGTCGGTAGAGAACCTGTTCCTCTACGAAATGAGTTTGCCGTTTGGCTTGGACATTAACCAACAAATTAATAGCGAGAAATCTGGCAGCCTTTTCCGCGTCACCTTCGGTGATGTGGCGTCAGAGAAAATTCGCCGTTACGGTGCCGACGGCGAACAATGGCTGAAAGACAATGCGCCAGAGTTGCTGACCCAAGTCACCGGCCCGCCGCTAATGTTTGCCCATATTAGTTTGCGTAATATTGAATCGATGCAATCTGGCACCTTGATCGCGATGCTCGCTATTTCTGCTTTGCTGATGATTGCCTTGCGCAACCTGAAACTCGGTGCCTTATCACTGGTGCCGAACTTGCTGCCGTTGATTATGACGTTAGGCGTGTGGGCCATTATTCACGGCAATATCATCTTCACCAACGCCGTGGTTAGCGGCATGGTGCTGGGTATTGTGGTGGATTACACCATTCACTTTTTATCGAAGTACTTACGCGCCCGTCGCGAAATGGGCTTGAGTACCGAGGCTGCTGTTCGCAGTGCCTTCACCATGGTGGGTGCGCCTATTGTGGCCACTTCGGTGATTTTGGTTGCTGGCTTCTTGGTGTTAACTACCTCTGATTTCGCCGGTAACTCGACTATGGCGGGCCTCACCAGTATTGCGATTGTGTTGGCGCTGATCTGTGACTTTGTACTGTTGCCTGCGTTACTGATGTGGCTGGACAACAGTGAACGCAAAGCGACGCGTTAACTAACGCGTCGCTTTGCTGCTAGAAGTCATAGCGGAAAGACAAGGACACATTGTCGCGGTCGTTTTCTAGGTTGCGGTCGCCGGCGCCGGTATACCACTGGAACTCAACTTTGGTGGCGAAGTTGCCGCGTACGAATTCGGAGCTGGAAAGGAAAAACTTGCGGCCTTCTACGAAGTTGCCGCCGGGGCCTGGGCTGTTGCCATTAACGTCGATAAAGGCGCCAAGGGTTTGGTTCAGGTTGGCACCAAATAACAGGTTGTTATAGGTGGCGATTGCTAACACGCGGAAACCCCATGAGAAGTCGTCGGCGAAGTTTTCCAACGGCTCCTGAATTTTGTTCTGAATAATGGCACCGCGCAGGCAATTAGTGGGGTTGTTGATAAGCACGTTGCTATTGTCGGTGCAGCCATTTTGTTCGTCGTATTCCTTGCGGCCTTGGCTAGCGTGATCTTCGGTGCCGGGGGCTTCGTATTGCAAAACGGCGGTGTCCGGTAAGTCAAAAACCGTGGTGGCGGCGATGTCACCCAACAAGATCACGCTGTCGGCGCCAAAGGGGTTGGTGCCTAGTGAGTAAAGTAGTGTGCTACTCACGTTGGCGACTTTATGGCGTTTGTAACCGCTGATCAGTGTGCCCGGTGCAATGGTGGGTAGTTCATGTGCGTTGCCGTTGGCGACCGGGTCGGCGGCGGCTTCTTCAGCGCGATCGTACTGCTCTAAAAACGATGGTACGCCAACATCTCTTGAACCTTGGAAGGCTGGCGAGAGTGAGTAGTAGTAAACGTCAGTGGCGTTAATCTGCAGCGGCATATTGGGGAAGTAGGCGACCTCGCCTGCCCAAGATAGGTCACCGACAGTGGTGTTAAACGAAAACCCATACATTCGAATGTCTTCGGGGTATTCCAGAAAAAGTGCGCCGCTGTCGGCATGTTTCAGCGCGCCAAGTACCGCAATGTCGTCAGGGTCTAAGTTAAGAATGGTTTGGGTGATGGCGCTAAAGGCTTGGTTAAGAGGGCTGATTGGGCTAATTAACGCCTCATAAATGTCGCCGGTGCCGCCGAGAATTTGGAATAGTGAGCCGATTGGGTCAGTTGGGTCGATTGAGCCGTCGGGACGGTCGGTAGCGATAAAACCGGCGTAGGGCAGCCGTGAATGGTAGTTCATGGCGTAAAAACCCATTTCGGTGTCATTCAACCAGCCGGCGTAATATTTGATTCCAAGCCCCCACTGGCCGTCATCGCGTGGTGTTAGATCGCGTTCGGTGCGGCAAATGGTACGGCCAGCGTCGCCACCGCGATCAGCTTGGTACGGCCCAAAAATATCAAACGCCGCTTGTTCGCCCGGTTTGTCATATTTGGCGGGGTCGCGGTTAATGCAGCCTCGGCCAATATTGGCGCGGTCGTTACCGTCGTCACGAATGTTGTGTGGATCTTCAGCGGCGTTAGCGAGGGCGTATTTGCCGCCAGTGCCAGCTACGTCTGAAGTTGAGAAGAATGTGCCGTGGGGGTCAACCTGAATGGGCTCCCAGCGTAGCTGGTAGAACAGGTCTAGGTTGATATTGTCGGTCAGGTCAATGCCGGCGGTGGCTAGTGGCACTGGATTAAAAAGCTCTTTTAAATCCATGCCCGGCGTGCGCAGGCGGATTAGGTTAGGGGTGTTCACCGAGTTGATGGAATTAACCACAAAGGTGGTGCTTTCGCCCCAGGAGATGGTTTGGTTACCAATGCTCAGTGCCAGAGTGCGATCAAATAAATCGAATTCGCTGTAGAGCGCAAAGTCTTCCAGTTCGGCGTTATAGGCGACTTCGTCTTCGACGGCTTTTTCTCGCTGCGTGGTGGCCGGTTGGAAGGTGCTGTCGGGGTGGCTTTCGGTAAAGTCGGCGGCGCTGGGGTCGTACAAAGCAATTAAGCGCGCAAACAGGCTGATGTTCTCCCAAGCTAGGCTGAAGTCGGTAGTGAACTTGGCGACACTGTGGGTAATGTCGCCTTTGTCGTAATTTAGATTACCGTTATCGCCATTGGGGTTGTTGTTACCGGGTGCGTTGATAAAGGCATAGGTCTCTTGCGCGTCAAACACGCAGCCGCCGAGAATATCAGCAGGGTCATTAGGGTCGGTAACACAGAGATTGGAGCCGCCGGGATTGTTGTATTTAGAAACAATATTTTGGTCGCGGCTGCTCATGCGCCAACGCGCCCCTACCGTTAACGAAGTGTCGGCACTGCCTTCGATATCGCCCCATTCAAAACTAAAGGCGTCAAGGTGAATAGGGGCCGCTAGCAGCGCGACTAGCGACAGCTCTCTAAGGTGTTTCATTGTCATCCTCCAAACATCTAGGCTTGGGTTGGCTAATTATTGTTTTGCTTATTGTTATTGGCGTCTATATTGCCGACTTCTGGGTAAATGCAATTGACCACGCAAACCGACTACTTGACTGCTGATGCCAATTAATCGGCTTTAGGCGTTGCTAGGTAGCAGCCGTATATGGCGGCGTATGGCGTATAACCAGACTAGGCTGGTCGCCCCGATTAGGCCGATGCTAGCCGCGGCGATGAGCGTAAACGCTGGGTTAAATGCATATGCGAAACCGGCTGCAGTGGTTAGCAACCATTTGTAGGTTTCTGAAGGTGCCGCCCAAGCGCTAGCTTGCTGCAAGCCGCCGACATTAATGCCTGACCAAGTTGCGAACGCTAAAAGCAGTGCGATCTGCAGAGCATCTAATTGAGCTGCAAATGCCATTACCGGCAAGATGGCCGCGCCGGCAAGGCCGTATTGCAGCAGGCAATAACGCCATAGCGTTGCGCTAATTCGGGTTTCGAATTTCTGGTAATGGCTTTCGGTTGCTGTGTCGGCTTTGGGTTCGTCAGATCGTAGTTCTGACGGTAGCCAGCCTGGGTGGGCAAACCACAGTTTAATGCGGTCGCGCCAGCGGCGGGTCTGCATGCTGCTGCGGCTGAGTTCGACAAAGCAGTGCATATTGGCCCAAAGCGGGTTCCAGGTTTTGACAGGTACCGTCAGGCCGTAACGCACAGGGGCTTCTTCGCGGGCATAGGTGCCAAACACGCGGTCGATCAACATAAATACGCCAGCGTAGTTTTTATCCAAATATTCTGGGTTGGAGCCGTGGTGCACGCGGTGCGCTGAAGGCGTGTTGAAATTGCTTTCTATCCATTCGGGTAAGCGCGGCACGGTGCGGGTGTGAATCCAGTACTGATATATAGCGAGGAAGGCGACGCCAATAAAGAATTCAAACGGCGGCAACCCCAATAGTGCGAGCAAGAAATACAGCGGGTACACCATGAGGTCGTGCACAAAACTCTGGCGTAGCGCTACCGAGATATTGAACTCTTCACTACTATGGTGCACCAAGTGGCCAGCCCAGAGTAGGTTGATTTCATGTGACCAGCGGTGCTGCCAGTAGTAAAGAAAATCGACTGCCACGATCACCAGTGGCCATTGCCACCAAGCGCTGACGTTTAGATCAAGCCAGTGCCACCACTCATAAATGGCAACGTAGGCGGCAAACAAAAATACCTTGCTGAAAATATCGACCACCTGCCGTGTGGAACCAAGGCTGAGGTTAAGCAGGGTGTCGTTGAGGCTAAAGAAGCCTAAACCCCGGCGCCAAGATACGATCGCCTCTAGCAGCATTAGGGCGATAAAAAACGGCACAGCGAGGTTGATGATGTCAGTCGCGTTCATGTCGCTAGCTCTGTTTTAGGGCAAAGTCTTTGCTGATAGGTGGGTTCCAGTCGGAGCTGCCGAACAGAATCCAGAAGCGGTCTTTCCAGCTCTTGTTGTGCCATAGCTCGTAGGCGATTTGCACAGTGCCAGCCAGTGCTTGGCGGAATGGGTTCATGACTAAATCTGGGTTGCCGGTCAGTCCCGGCTGAGGGCATTCCTTGCTGGGGGCTACGTAGGTGCCGAAGGCGATATCCCACATGCAGAACAGGTTGCCACCACCAATATTGACGGTGTTGTTGGCTTTGCGTTTGCCGGTGTATTCGAGTTCTGCCGCATGGTGCATGGCGTGCCAAGCGCCGGCGTTAAAGACAAATCCCATGGTGCGTAACCAGCGATTGTTCATGGCTTCTTTGTAAAGCGCGGTGGCGTGCGACCAAGGGTCCACCATATTGACTAGCGACATAACGATGGCGGTTTCAATATAAAGCGGCTGCTCTGAAAACAGTTTGGTGGCTGCAGCAAAAGCAAAGTTGTAAGGAATAACCACAAACACCAGCAGCGGAATAGTGAAGAACACCGCCGTGGTGGTGTGAGCGCTAAGTACTCGTGGCATATGGTGAATGCGGTGGAATAGCAACCAAGCGGCACGGAAGTCGTGGCTCCAGCGATGAGCCCAGTAGTGAATAAAGGTGCCGATTAAGTAAATGCAGAGCATGGCCAGCCATGAGGGCAGCTCCACCAAAGTGGGTACGTATTGGTCAACCAAGCTATGGGCATAGGCACCCATGTCGCCGACAAAATTTAGGCTGCTGGCAAAGTCGCCGCCCATTAAATAAATAACGCTGGCAGCGATTACGCCCAACACTATGGCGCCGAGTAGACCAAAGAAGTTGGTCATGCCCCATACCCACATTTCTTCCATTGGGTATTTTTCACCGTTGGGGCCGGAATATAGAAAGTAAGCTCTCAAACCGGCCAAAGCACGGGCGAACATGGCGCCACAGAGCAAAATAACCACGCCAAAGAAAAAGGCGTCGTGGCCACCTGCTTCGGCACGTTGTTTAAGAGCCGCTAGCTCGTCCCACAACAGCTGAAAGCTAACTTGCTCGCCCAGCCCAGGGCCGACATTGGCAAAAGTTTCACTCAGTAGCAGTGGCATGAATACGGCTGCAAAAATGACCGCAAAGCTAATGGCATAAAGGTTGGCGGCGGGGCGAAGTTTTTCAGAGAATTTCAGCTCTCCGCTCCACATGGTGTTAGCAATGGTTTTCAGCATGGTTAGCTCCCTTTTTCGATGACGCATTATTGGCAGACTGGTTGCCCAGCGCTTGACCGTAGGCACCAATTAATTGACCCTTGGTGTCATGTGACATCACCTATTGTCATTTTTAGTCAATACAACATTAGCGTTGCCAGCAGAGAATGTCTGGCAATTGCAGTCTTATGATTTGGAGAGATTCGTGAAAAGCTTTAGTAATAAAGTCGCCATCGTGACCGGCGGTGGTGGCACTGGGATTGGCCACAACCTAGTGATGGCCTTGGCTGAGCAGGGCGCTAAAGTGGCCTTTTGTGATGTTGCCAATTTAGAGCACACGGAAGAAAAGCTAAAAGCACTGGGTACAACCTATTACAGCGCGCCGGTAGATATGAGCGACAAAGCGCAGATCAACGACTTTGTAGACGCCGTACTGGATGAGTTTGGTCAAATTGATGTGTTGATTAACAACGCGGGTATTGCCTTGGGTGATCGCACCTTTGCGCAGGTTACCGAGGCTGACTTCGAAAAAATTACCGACATTAACTATTGGGGTGTTATCCATACCACCCAACGATGCTATCCCCATATGATTAAGCAGCCTGAGGCGGCGATTGTGAATATCTCCAGCAGTCAGGGCATTTTGGCAGCACCGCATTTGGTGCCGTACTGCACTACTAAGTTTGCCGTACGTGGTTTTACTGACAGCCTGCGCGCTGAGCTAAAGCTTGCGGGTGTGCGTAATCTAACCGTGCATACGGTGCACCCCGGCGCGGTGGCGACCAACATCACTATGAATGCTGATTATGTGGGTGCTAGCTCGCAAAGCTTCCATGAAAACCTGCAAAAAGGCACACCGCCAAATAAAGCGGCGCAGATTATTCTCAAGGGTATTCGTAAAAACACTGGCCGCATCTTTATTAGTGATGGGCGCTTGCAAGACATTCTGGCGCGCCTATTGCCGACGAGCTACGTGTCGGTGATCAAGCTGCTATTCAAGCTAAAGAAAATAGAACTGCACTAGAGCGGCTACTGGCTTAATGGGCGGTGCGTAGGTGCATCTTCCTTGCTTATTGGCACCTAGAGTCAACTGATTGTCATTTTGTGACAATGCTTGTTGTCAAAAAAACTGCATCATAGTGCTACAGAATTTAGAGGAGTCAGCAGGATGACTACAGAAACCTTTACTACCATTATTATCGGCACCGGCTTTGGCGGCCAGTGTGCTGCCATGAAGCTTAAAAAAATGGGCCTCAGCGACTATGTGATGCTAGAGCGCCGCGACTTTATGGGCGGCACTTGGTGCCAAAACACCTATCCCGGTGCGGCAGTGGATGTGCAGTCGCCGCTGTATTCGATTGAGGCCGAGCCTTATAAGTGGAGCCAAATGTTCGCCGAACAGGCTGAGCTGCAGGAATACACCAACCACGTTATCGACAAAAACAATCTGCGCGAGAAGGTGCGATTAAACACCAGCGTAGAAAGCGTGAACTGGGATGAGCAAGCTCAGCAGTGGCAGGTAAATACCAACAATGGCAACTACCGCGCGCAGTTTGTGATCAATGCCAGCGGCTTGCTCAGTACACCGATGACGCCGAATTTTCCCGGCCGCGACAGCTTTGCCGGCATGTCATTCCATACCAATAATTGGGACTGGGACTACGACTACAAGGGCAAGCGCGTTGCCATTATCGGCAGTGGCGCCAGTGCTGCGCAGGCGATTCCGGCGATGGTGGGTGATGTGGCTGAGATGCATGTATTCCAACGTTCTCCGCATTGGGTGCTGCCTCGTCCCGATCATAAATTTAGTAAAGCCGAACGTTGGCTATTGGGCTTTAAACCGATTTACAAAGCCTTGCGCAGCATTATTTATTGGAGTCTGGAGAGCCGAGTGATTGGCTTTAAATACTCTAAAACCATGCTCAAACTAGCGGCCCAAAATAAAGCCGAGCGCTTTATTAAGAAAACCATTTCAGACCCGAAATTGCAGGCGGCCTTGAAGCCGGATTACACCATCGGCTGTAAGCGCATTATCTTGTCTAGTACCTTGTACCCGGCCTTAGATCAGCCGCATGTGCAGGTGCATACCAAAGATGATGGCATTGCCTCAATTAATGAAAAAGGCATTTTGACCACCACCGGTCAGCAATGTGATGTCGACCTAATTGTGTATGCCACCGGCTACCAAGCCACCGACGGCATGATTTCTTACCCAGTTACCGGCAAACAGGGTGTGACCTTGGAGCAACAGTGGGAAGCCTACCCGCGCGCCTATATGGGCACCTCAATGCCGAACTTCCCTAACCTGTTTTTAATGGTTGGCCCGAATACCGGTATTGGCCACACCTCGGCTATTTTCATTATTGAGTCGCAGCTGGAATACATCGCCAAGAGTATTAAGCACGTTATTGGCGGCGCTAAGAAAACCATTGAAGTGACGGCCGAAGCAGAAGCTAACTACACCAACAACATCCATTCAGAAATGGACAAAACGGTGTGGAAACAAGGTGGCTGCAGCAGCTGGTACAAGAGTAATAGTGGCCATGTGATCGCTATGTACCCGGGCTTTAGCTTTACCTATAAACGTCTGGCAGCCAACTTTAAGCCCGAGCATCACCATGTGACGGCAGCGCCTAGCGAAGAGCTCGGCAATGCGCAGCCAGAAGCTGCCTAAAACAATAAATAGGAGACAGCAGTGAAAGACTTTAACAACAAAGTAGTGGTGGTAACGGGTGCCGGTTCTGGCATGGGGCGCGCCTATGCCGAGGCTTTTGCCAAGCGTGGCGCTAAGCTTGCGCTGAATGACTACAACGCCAACACTTTGGCCGAAACCGTTGGTTTGTTGGGTGGCGCGAAAGTGGTATCGCAAGCCTTTGACGTTAGTGACGCTAGCGCTATGAATGATTTTGCCAGCAAGGTTGAGGCTGAGCTGGGTGCCGCCGATGTGGTAATTAATAACGCCGGTGTCGAGGGTGCAGTGAAACCGGGCTGGGAAATTAACCGGGCCGAGTTTGAGCGCATTTTTGGCATTAACTTCTACGGCGTGGTGAACGGTAGCCAAGCCTTTATGCCGCAGCTTATGTCTAAGTCAGAGGCTGTGCTGTTAAACGTTTCCAGTATTTTTGGATTAATTGGCACGCCTAATAATGCCGACTACTGCGCGACTAAGTTTGCCGTGCGTGGTTATACCGAATCCTTAATGGCTGAGTTGCAAGAAAGCCCAGTAAAAGCGTTCTTGCTACACCCAGGTGGCATCGCCACCAATATCGGTGCCAGCCAAGACGATCAGGATTTTCGTGACGAATACCTGACGACGCCCCCCGAGGAAATCGTTGAGTATGTGATCAAGTGCATGGCTAATGGCAAGCAGCGCATGGTTTACGGCAATGGCGCTTACAAAACCTGGTTGGGTGCACGTTTTGTACCCTTACGTTGGATGGCGAAAATTATTTGGCGCGAGCTAAAGCCGGTGTCAGACCTGTCGTTATATTCATTCCTTACTCAAAAGCGTTAGGGCAGTTCCATGAAAAAAATTATTCTTGCGGTAGTCATTGCGGTTGCTGGTTATTGGGTTTGGACGTCACCGGTTGCCGGTGCCTGGATTTATGCCAATGCGACCGATGCCGAAGCCAAGTTTTATGGTTTTGAACAGCAAACCGTAGATATCGGTGAGCTGCAGATGGAAGCCTACGTAGGCGGGCCAGAAGACAAGCCCGCCATCGTGATGATCCACGGCTTTAGTGCCGACAAAGATGTATGGCCACGCTTTGCCAAGCATTTTGTTGAAGACTATCGCGTAGTGATTCCCGACTTGGCTGGCCACGGTGATACCGGCTACCAGCGAGAATGGGATTACAGCGCACCGGCGCAAGCCAAGCGTGTGGCGGCCTTGTTAGACCAGCTAGGCATTCAGAACGTGCATGTGATTGGTAACTCGATGGGTGGCTTTATTACGGCATGGTTTGCTCGCCTGTATCCGGAGCGCACCATAACTGCGGCGCCAATGGACCCTGCTGGTTTGGACTTCCCGGTGCTTAGCACCATGCATCAAATGGTCGAAAACGGCACTAATCCATTCTTTGTGCACAACCAAGAAGAATTTGAGCTGTTCTACAGCTTAACGATGGAGAAGCCTCCGTTTTTGCCGCCGTCGGTTATTGCCGCTACCGGTGAAATTTATATCGAGCGCCGCGAAGAGCTACGCCATATTGAAGACAGCTTCTACGGCCACGATTGGTTGACCGATGAGCTGCAAAACATCCAAACCCCAAGCTTAGTGATGTGGGGCAGTGGCGACCAAATCCTGCATGCCAGCGCCGGCCCAGTCTGGGAAAGCAAATTGCCAAATGGTCGGTTGCATATTTTTGAAGGCATTGGCCATATGCCAATGGTAGAAACCCCCGCAGAAACCGCCCAGGTTTATCGCGCCTTTATAGAGCAGTCTCGATAAGTACTGACTGCGCCGCCGGCAATCATTGTTGGCGGCGTCATTCACTGGCTTGGCAAACGGGCGCAACGTATAGCCCACTAGAGCTTGTCGCCACAACTTGTGATTGCGGCGCGGACACAGAGAAGAGACATTATGAAAAAAATTATCCTCGCTATTATTGTGGCGGCAGCTGGCTATTGGGCCTGGACCTCGCCAGTGGCTGGGCAATGGATTTATGCCAATGCATCAGATGCCGAAGCCTCGTTTTATGGTTTAGAGCAGCAAGCGGTCGATATTGGCGAACTGCAAATGCAAGCCTATGTCGGCGGCCCGGAAGACGCGGAAGCGATTGTGATGATTCACGGTTATAGCGCTGACAAAGATGTTTGGCCGCGTTTTGCTAAGCACCTGATTAAAGACTATCGCGTGGTAATACCGGATTTGGCGGGCCACGGTGATACCGGTTTTGATGCCAGTTGGGATTACAGCGGCCCGGCGCAAGCTAAGCGCGTAGCCGCGCTGATGGACGCGTTGGGTATTGAAAAAGCCCATATCACCGGTAACTCAATGGGCGGTTTTATTACCGGTTGGTTTGCGGTTTTGTTCCCTGAGAAAACCATTACCGCAGCACCGATGGACCCGGGCGGCGTGGCCTCGCCGATCCCTAGCGATATGGAAAAAATGCTGGCCGAAGGTAAGAACCCGTTTTCAGTCGAAAGTGTTGAAGACTTTAAACGCTTCTATCCAATGACCATGGCCAAACCGCCATTCTTGCCGCCGTCGGTATTAGCGGCAATGGCTGAGCAATATATGGCGCGCAAACCCGAGCTAGAAGCGATCTTTCCTTACCTGCATGGCCGTGATGGCTTGTTGCCTGAGCTGCCTAAGGTCGAGCTTCCGCTCATGGTGATCTGGGGCGACCAAGACCGCCTAATTCATGTAAGCGCAGGGCAGCAGTGGGTAAACGCGGCACCGAACGCGCAACTGCATATTTTTGAAGGTATTGGCCATATGCCGATGGTGGAAATTCCGGCGCAAGCGGCGGCGGTGTATCGCGCCTTTATTAGCACCGCCACTAATTAGACAACAGTAAAAAGCGCGCACCGCTAGTCCCTGCAAAGAACAGGTTCAGCGGTGGGGCGCTAGGCAAGATGGGGAGAGAGCATGCCTAAGCAGTTATTGGCCGCATTCGCGGCTATTGGTTTTTTAAGTGCCTGTGCACCATCCAGCTCGGCCCCGGGTGCGGGCACTGGTGCGGAAGCAGAAACCGTCAACTTGGCTCGGTGTAGCCAAGTCGAGTTTGACGACCATGGCGACAAGGCCGTGCCGAGCTGGTCTACCGCGCCTAGCGACGCATTGATTACGCCGCCGTTGCTGAATATGTCGGTGCGGCAATTTTTTGCACCGCATTGGCCCGGCGAGGTGGTGCGAATGCGATTAAGTAATCGTTATTCGTCTGTGCCGCTTACCCTGCAAAATTTGCGTCTAGCTGAGCAAGACAATAGTGCCACCGCTGCAGTGGTAGAAGGCAGCGATTGCCTGCTGACCTTTGGAGGGGAAAGCACGGTCACGATTGGCGCTGGTGAAACGGTGCTAAGCGACGCTATCGTTTTCCCGGTAACGCCGTTTAAGCGCTTGGGTATTAGCTTCCTGTCACCGGAATTCGCGCCGCAGTTGACTCGTCACTTGGCTGCTGTCGAAACCCCCTATATTAGTATTCCCGGTGACCACACCGCCGACCCTGCTGGCACAGCTTATGTGCCAGCACCGATAGCGTTGTCTAACAACTTCTTGGTTATTGAAGCGTTGGAAGTTGCCGCTACACCTGAGGTTAGTACCGTGGTGGCGATAGGTGATTCCATTACCGACGGTGCCTCTGACTTGTTGGGATCTTTAGCGGGTTTGTACTTTAGTCACCCGAGTTTGGGCAAAGATGAGCGCTACCCCAATTTCCTTGCCAAGCGATTTTTAGAGGCGGGTTTGCCGTTTGCTGTGTCTAACAAAGGCATAGGTGGTAACCGCCTGTTAAGCGACGGCATAGTGCCGCAATATGGCCCGCCGATTATTGAGCGCTATGACTATGACGCACTGGAAGTGCCGAGTGTGTCGCATGTGCTGATGATGATTGGCACCAACGATTCTGGCACGGCGACGCCACAAGAAATCCCATCGACTGAAGCAATGATTGCTGGCTACACCGATGTGATTGAGCGTAGCCATGCTGCTGGCGTGAAAATCATTCTCGGCACCATCCCGCCGGCAAAGGGCATGATTGTTGGCGAGCTACCTGCAGGTCTTAGCGATAGTTTTGGGATTATGCATGGTATGCCGCAGGCCGAGGTGGCCCGTAATGAAGTTAATGATTGGATTCGTTCGCAAACCTTGAGCGATGGCGTTGTCGACTTTTACGCATGCCTTGAAGATCCAAATAATCCAGGTTATCTACTACCCGAATACAACAGTGGCGATAACCTGCATCCGAGTGCGGCGGGTTATGCGGCGATGGCCGACTGTATTGATCTAGAGCTTTTTTACTAGAGGAGAACGACGATGGCGGCTGCTTTTCTTTGTACTTGTTTTATTGCGATTTGGGCTGTTCTGCTGAATGCCGATAACGCCTTTGTTGCAGAATTTGCGCTACAAAATGGCATTGCCCAAATGTTGCTGTTTTTGTTTGTGGTCTGCATTCCGTTATGGCGCACTGGGCGTTTGTCTTACGTCGATATCGCTTGGCCGTTTGGTCTTACCTTGATTGGTGCACAGTTAATGCTGGCCGCTGAACCCGGCAATTGGAGTGCCTATATTGTGGCCGCCATTTATTTGGCAGTGGGCCTGCGGATGGGCTTGGGTGCGCTGACCATGGGTTTAAAAACCGGTGTCATCTTTAAGCATGAGTTTCCACGCTACCAATACCGCCATGAAATACTGGCCAAGCAGGGCGTTAAAAACCCCGGCCTACATTTGCAGATCGATGCCATCACCCAAGGCTTAGCGAATATTAGCGTGCTGGCGATGCCCGGCATCTTGATTTTGTCCAATCAAGGCGCGCCGTTATCCATGCTTGAGGTATTCGGCTTCTCGCTATGGGGCGTGGCCTATGTGTTAGAAACCATTGCCGATGGCCACAAGTTGCACTTTATTGCCAATAACCCGCGTGACGCGGTTTGTAATGTTGGCCTCTGGCGTTATAGCCGTCACCCTAATTATTTTGCCGAGTGGTTGGTTTGGTGTGGTTTGACTATCGCCTCGCTGCCTTCGTTAATGGCCGTGTTTGCCAATGCGGGAGCGCTGACTGGTGGTGTTTATGCGTTGGCGCTATTGGGCGCGCCGGCGGTAATGTACTTCACCCTGGTAATCGCCACCGGCGCTAAACCAGCCGAATATTATTCGGTAAAAAAACGGCCCGGTTACGCCGAATATCAGCGCACCACCAGCGTATTTTTCCCTTGGTTTCCTAAGAAATAGCCGCCCAACAAAAAAGCCCCTGATATCAGGGGCTTTTTGTTTATGGCTGCGCAGGTTTATTTCTTAGCAGTGCTTTTTCGCTTGCTAGTGGTTTTGCGCTTTTTCATCTTCTTAACCGCTTCTTCCAGCTCTTCTAGGGCTTTTTCCGTATGCGGCACCAGCTTCTGTACGCTTGGTAGCGACTTGCGGCAGGCAATGTAAACAAAGCTGATGCGGTCGTCATAGCTAAACTGCGTAATGTTCAGCGCTTGGCCTTGCATGATGAAAGAGATAGGCGAGATGTTCAGCACCTCGGCGCCATTCAACCAGCGTTTTTCTTGTGGGCCCGGTACGTTAGATACCACCACGTTAGACATCGGCTTGCGGCGGCGGTTACCAATGCCAGTAATTTGGCCAATGGTAAACGGCAGCGTTAGCAGTGCCGCGTAGGCGGTGATCTGCTCTTTGTTCATAGAACGGAGCATGGTTTTACCGGCGCTCATGGACTGATTAACTGCCTTAAAGCGCTCAATCGGGTCAGCGATGTCGGTGCCTAAGTTGGCTAGCAGCATGCCAATCGCATTGCCTTCTTCTGGGCCGTCTTTAGGACGAATGGAAACCGGCACTTGGCCCACTAGGCGTTTTTTCGGCAGCGCGTTTTGTTCTTGTAAATAACCGCGTAAGGCACCGCCACACATGGCCATGACCACGTCATTCAAGGTGCCGCCCAATTCCGCAGCGACGTTTTTAAGACGCTCGGTTTTAAACTCAACAATACTGACCCGGCGGGCCGGGCCAACGGGTACGTTGAGAATGGTTTCCGGTGCCGAGTAGGGCGCAATCAAACCCGGTGTGCCTTTGCCGCGACCACCCAATAAGGTGTCCCATGTGGCGGAGGCAACGCCAGCAATCGACTTCAGCGGGTCAGTGACCTGATCCATCAAACTGGTGGTTTGTGTGGCCGCGTCGTTCTTCTCACGTTTAGTACGCTTGGGTTTTGGTTGCGACCAAAGTGGTAAGAAGTCGTCGTCGATTTCTGGGCTGGTGCTGGTCCAGCGTGCCACCATTTTGGAACCGGCGACGCCGTCCACTAGGGCATGGTGCATTTTTGAGTACACCGCAAAACAATCGTCTTCTAGGCCTTCAATGGCGTGGATCTCCCACATTGGGCGGGCGTGATCCAGTGGAATACTGTGTAGGCGAGAGATTAGCTGCGCCAGTTCGCGTTCGCCGCCAGGATAAGGCAGCGCTGAATGGCGTAGGTGATAGTCGAGGTCAACGTCTTCTTCAACTTCCCAACTAGGTAGCGGATCTTTAAGGCTGTTTGGTGCCAGCTTTTTGTTGAACGGAGATTCCTTAACCGGAAACTGCTTGAAGTGCTGAACCATGTCAGCCACATAAGACTTAGGTGCGCCTTTTGGTAGTTTCAGGCGAACCAGTACGCCTACCTGATTAGGTGTGTTTTCACTTTCGGTAACTAGAAAAAATGAGTCGCCGGGACCCAATGTTTGTGTCTTTGCCATGTCTTCCTCCCATTGTTTGAACGCGGCAGTCACCGATGCGTTTGTAATGTTGTTTATGCAACCGCACTGCCAGTACGCGTTGCAGTGTATCGCCAAGGGGGCTTAACGCCAAACTAGCTGTATTTGTATTGGCGCCTTAAAGGTGGCTTCGGGTATGGTTCGGTTAATAAAAGGAGATAGCCGATGCGCCTAATTTTGTTGTCAGTTGTGCTTGTGGCATTGCTGCTAAGCGGCTGCGGTAAGAACGATATTGACCCCTCTGCCTGTGAGGCTGTAGGTGATGCCCAACCGATATGTGGTTTTCATCAACCAGAAGACTTTGCGTTGTTGCCCGATGGTAAAACGCTGGTGGTGGCGGAATTGGGAAGCATGTTCACCTACGCGCGTGGATATTTGGCGCTGTTTGATACCGAAACTGAACAATCAAAACGCTTTCAGCTATTTGACCAGCCCGCTAGTGAAGTGTGGGTAGATGTTGATTGCCCGGGCCCGCCGGGTGGTGTGTTTTCACCGCATGGTATTCATTATTCACAACGCGCCGATGGCGCTGGTCAATTGCTCGTTATTAACCACGGTGAGCGCGAAAGCGTTGAGTTCTTTGAGGTGGTTTCTCAGCAAGGCGAGTACGACATTCAATGGCGTGGCTGTGTGGTATTGCCAGAAAACGATTTCGCCAATAGCGTCGTGGCCACGCCCGAAGGCAGCTTTATTTACTCGCATATGTTTAGCAGAGATGCGCTGCGTTTTGGCACCACATCGTGGCCGGCGCTAAAGGCTGTGCTCGGCATACCAAGTGGTCACGCTGTCGAGTGGAAAGGCCTTGCGGTGGCTGACGGACGCCAGTTTGAAAAAGTGCCGGGCAGTGAGGCAGGTTTTCCTAATGGTGTTGAGCTGAGTGACGACGGTCGTTATTTGTTTATGAATACCAGCGTTGACGGTTACGTGCATAAGATTGATCGCATGGCTGGAAAGCGCGTAGCAAGTTCCGAGAAGATTCCGCACCTCGACAATATTCGTTGGGACCAAAACGGCCGCCTACTCGTCGCTAGTATGACAACAGGATTGTTTGAGTCGGTGCGCTGCTTGGAAGTTGCCCCCACTAATTGCGGCGGTGAATACGACATCGTGCGCTTAGATCCACAAACGCTGGAACATGAAGTGGTTTACAGCCATCAAGGCGGCCAGCCAATGGGTGCGGCGACAGTCGGTTTTCAAGTCGGCGATCATCTTTATATCGGTTCCTATGCCGGCGACCGACTGGTTAAAGTGCCGTACCAATAGCTATGTCCGAGCAAAACCAACAGCAAGTACCATTACCGTGGGTGGTCACGGTGGCGGCGGGTCGTTGCTATTCGATATGTGGTTGCGAGAAGCGCAAACAGCAGCCTCACTGTGATAAAACCGGTCAACCCTGTGCCGCGGTGATACATCAGTCATCGCAAGCGCAAACCTTAATGATATGCCGCTGTGGTGATTCTAAGCAGTTGCCGTTTTGCGATGGTTCGCATAACCGAATGACAGAGATTAGCCGCAGTACATTAATAAAAGAGTTTTTTATGGAGCCGTTTGAGGCCCTGAAAACTGCGTTCCGGAGGAATAAATAATGGCAACACCACAAGATCAGCAATTAACGCCGGCAGGTGGCTGGGCGAATCCGGGTCGAGTGCGCTTAGGGCCAATGAAACGTGAAGAACAAAGTCTGCGTATACGGCTATTTGCAAAGGTGATTTCCAAAGTAGGGCGCTTGCAGGCCTTTAATGTGTTTCTACTGCTGATGCGTAATTTTCGCCTATTCCGTGGTTGGCTCAATTACAGCAGCAAAATGATGCCTTACGGCACCATTGGACGCAGAAATACCGAGTTGGCCATTTTGCGTGTGGCTTGGGTTTGCCGTTCTCGCTATGAGTGGGGCCAACATGTTGATATTGGTTTGCGGGCAGGTTTGAAACCGGAGGAAATTTCCCGGGTGCCGCTCGGACCAGAAGCTGCGGATTGGAGCGATAAACAACGCCAAATCTTAAATTGCTGTGACGAGTTTTGCCGTGAGCGCATGATTAGCGATGCGACTTGGGATGCGCTAGGCCAGCACTTTAATGATAAGCAGTTGATTGAACTGTTTTGCTTAATCAATCACTATCAAGGACTTGCCAATGTGCTCAATAGCACGGGCCTGCCGCTAGATGCGGCGGTGGAAGAGATTCTAGCGAATGCGCCGATTCATAACGCCTAAGTGGAGGCGGCCGGGAGAGAACGGATGAGAATATTATTAAAAGTGTTGCTAGCAGCGGCCTTGGTGTTTGTCTTATTGGTGGCGTTTGCGCCACCGTTTAATGCCGAGCGCATAAATGGCATGAATAACGTCTTTCCCCACGAGCCTTATGCGGTCAGTGAAAAAGCATCGGCTTTGCATGCGACCTTAAACGTGGCTGACTGGCACGCTGACTCTTTATTGTGGTCGCGTGATTTATTGCAGCGTTCCGAACAGGGCCAAGTGGATTTGCCGCGTTTACGTGAGGGCAATGTCGCGGTGCAGGTGTTTGACTCGGTCACGCGGGTGCCATCCAAAGGCACCAACCTAGAAGACAACCCCGCGGTGGGTGACAAGATTCGTTTATTGGCATTGGCTGATGACTGGCCTTTGAATACCTGGTTTAGCCGTTTTGCTCGCGCTGAATATCAGGTGGGTAAATTGTTCGATTTAGAACGCCGTGCGCCAGAACAGATCAAAGTGGTGTTAACTCAGGCTGATCTAAATACGGTCTTAGCCGAGCGTGCGCAAGGCTCGCAAAAGTTGGCGGCGGTGATGGGTACGGAAGGTATGCATGCTCTAGATGGCGAGCTAGCAAACGTGCAAGGCCTCTTTGATGCGGGTTATCGCATTGCCGGTTTAACGCATTTTTTTGATAACAAAATGGGCGGTTCGCTACATGGCCAAAGCGACGAGGGCTTAACCGAGTTTGGTCGCGCGGTGATCAAGGAAATGGATCGCCTAGGCATGATTGTAGATGTGGCGCATTCCTCCTACGCCATGGTTGAAGATGTATTGGCTTTGTCGCCACGGCCGGTGATTGTTTCGCATACCGGTGTTCGCGGCGCCTGCGACAGTCATCGCAATTTCCCCGACGCATTGATGAAGCGAATTGCCGAACGCGGCGGCCTAGTCGCCATTGGCTTCTGGGACACCGCCACCTGCGGCCGCACCGCTGGAGCCATTGTTGATAACATCCGCTACGCCATCGACCTGCTCGGTGTTGATCATGTGAGCCTTGGCTCGGATTTTGACGGTTCTGTCGACACACCAATTGATGTATCGGAAATGGCCGCACTCACCCACATCATGCTAGAGCGCGGCTTTAGCGAAACCGAAATCCGCGCCGTGATGGGCGGCAACCAAATCCGCTTTTTACAGCAGTGGTTGCCGCAGTAAACCTTAGCTAAGGCTATCGTTCTCGGAAGTCGGTCATTGCCGCAATTAATGCGTCTAAGCGTTCTTGCGGCAAGGCGACAAACATATCGGCTGAGTAGAGGTCGGTGGTCAAAGTGATCGCGTCATCCACGGTGCCAACTTGAGTGATGGTTTCACCTTGGATATGCCCAACCGCCAAATCTTTGCCAACCAGCCAAGGTGGCATGTTCCATTGCACCTCTACGCCTTGTTGCTCAATCCAGATTGTGGGGTCGGTGTGGTTGTCGTATTGCAGGTTTACTAAGGTGAGAATGGCGGAGTCGGGAGACACTAGGGTTGAAATATCAGTGGTGGCTGAGCTTGATGAGGCTCCTTGCTCCCAAACCGTGCTTTTTAGAATGTCGCGGCCTATGTGGCTTAACAGGGCGGTCTGGAATTCCACGTCTGGCCATGTTGGGCTGTTGATTGAGTTTTTGCCGTAGATGAACCAGCGTACGCCTTTGGCTCCATGCCCAAATGACAGCCAGCTGTATGCGCGCGCATCGTCCGGCGAAGGATAGCGTGGGTTGAGGTTCGGATCGTAGCCGCCGTTTATCAGGCCCAGGTCCGAATACACCGGTGGCCAGAACCAGAACGGTTTGGCCCCTCGAACCGTGCGAAAAGTATCGGCGTAATCAGCAGCGCCCTCAAAGCGAAGGTTAATTACGTCTGAGGTAAATGGATAATGATCCCAGCCGTTAATATCTCCCTGCGCACCAAACATGTTGATGGCACCAATAAACTGCAAGTTAATGGCGGCTGGCTTGGTGGCATTGATTTTATTGGCCTCGTTTATGAGTGCTTGCACCTCCATTGGGGTGCTGAAATGAATGCCGTAAGGAAGCCCGGGGGCGGCAACTAAGTCGGGTTCGTCGATGGGTTCTAGCGCCCATACGCCGGGTCGGTCGTGATAATGGCGAAAGATTTCTAAACGCTCTTCCGCAGAGTGCGCTCCGTAAAGCATTACCCCCATGTTGTTTTCTTCGGCGTGGCTAATGACTAGATCAAGATTTTCATAGTCTGCTTGAGGGCTGTGATTGAAGGCGGTAACGGAGTTGAATTGGGTATCATGGAGTAGATTGAGATCATCTTTGTCAACTTCAGTGATGCCCATGCCGTTTGAGAAGCGGTCGTCCACAACCCGGCGTTGAGTCATGATTGGCGGGCTGTTCTCAATATCAACCTGAACAATAAATGGCTCGCCCAGCGTCAGGGTTGTATCGAGTTCAAGTAGGGTTGGTGAACCGCTGTTTAATGTTGAGCCGCCTCGCCAGTTGATGGCGTTGCCGTTGACCTTTACGCCTTCAATGTGTTCGCCGTTGGCCGGTGCGAGAAATAGATGTGAGCGCTGCTCTTCTTCGTTGAAGAAAAGGTCGGTGATGGTGGATGCGGTGGTCGCTAAAGAAAAGGTTTGACTAGTTACTGAGGCGTCTGATGGTGACGTAATCACGTTAAATGTTTGCGGCACGTTAGGCAACAATACATCGCCGTTTATGACAACCGTGGCTACACCGTTAGGCGGCAAGGTTTTTGAATCTAAAGACCACCATGAGAGTGGCTGTATAGGATTGCAAACGTCTCTAAAGGTATCGTCAGTGCTGACTAGATCGATGTATGCATCTAGTGACAGGCCGTTAAGCTGTATGTCTTCAATGGTTACGTCGACCGAATTGAGGTTTTTGAAATAAAGCTCGAGTGTTCCGCCTTTGGTGCGGTGGATGTAGCACTGGTTGGCCGCAACTTCTACTACGCCACCCGACGTAATTGGTGGCACGGCTCGCTGGCGGTACTCGTGGCCCAGAACCGTGAGTGGTTCGGTTTTAGCAGCAGGTGGTGTTGTACTGTTGCCGGGGCTGCCTCGCTCGCCCGCTATGTCGGGTGATGAGCTGCAAGCTACGAGCAGGATTAAACAGCTAGCAGTGCTAATGAATTTTCTTGCACGGGGGCATTGCTCCCCGAACTGGGTTTTTGAACGCATTGATGACTCCTCCATTTGTCGCAATTATTTACTAATCTCATTAATGCCGTATTGACCCTAGAAGCCTGCCTTTGACACTACAAACAAGCTTAGGCAATTGACCTATTAGCCAGCTTGGGTAACAGTTGTGTTATGGAAAAAGAACGCCGCCAGAGGTCGCCTTACTTTTTAACGTTCAGTTACGTGTTGCCGCTCTTTAATCACATTAAAGAGCAGGGCTACTCGGTGACGCCACTTTTAGATTTGTTGGGTTTGTGTGAAGCGGATTTGGCGAAGCCAGATGTTCGCATGGACCATTCCCTGCTGAATGAGATGTGGGCCTTGGCGGAGTCGATCACCGGGGATGAGAATATTGGCCTACATGCTGGCATGAATATGCAAATTGGCCACATTGGTATGTTGGGGCACTTGATTCTGACCTGTGAAACGGCTGGTGAGACGTATGATTTTGTCGCCCGCTTCAACAACTTAGTGGGTAATGGTGATCTGGTGGAGTTTGAGTACGGTGATGATGAAGTCACTATGCGTTGCACTATTTGCGACTCAACTCGCCAACATTGCCGACACCATGCTGAATACAACTTGGCGAGTTGGGCTACTTTGGGGCGCTGGGTCAGCTCGTCTGACAAAAACCCGACGGCTATTTACTCGCCTAGTAAGCCACCTGCAAACGACGTTGAGCAGAAGTCGTTTTTTGGTTGCCCCGTTTATTATGAAACGGGTA
The DNA here is from genome assembly GCA_030425645.1 of Gammaproteobacteria bacterium. Taxonomy (GTDB): domain Bacteria; phylum Pseudomonadota; class Gammaproteobacteria; order JAPPPA01; family JAPPPA01; genus JAPPPA01. The sequence continues at coordinate 291,169 of JAUHZK010000001.1, forward strand.
ATAGTATTGAATTTGTAGTGCCCAAAGCCTATAGCGACTTGCCATTGATGGCAGGCGATCCCTTGCTAAGGCAAGCGTTGGAAGCTGCTGCTCGGGACAGACTGTTGGAGCTGCAAGGTCAGCAGCTGGATAGCGATCCGCTGAGAAGGAAACTGAAACAATTTATTGTCTCGTCTCTGTATCAAGGCGCCCCCACATTGGAAGCGGCTGCGGCGCATTTAGATATTGGTGCGCGTAAATTGCAGAAAGATTTAGAACGGCGAGGTAGTACTTACAAACAGCTGCTGGATTCCGTTCGCCAAGAACAGGCAGGAATGTTGGTTACAGACGTTGAGCTATTATTGGTTGATGTTGCGTTGATGCTTGGGTTCTCGGAGCAAAGTAGTTTTCAAAGAGCATTTAAGCGCTGGTTTGATGTTACGCCAACAGAGTATCGTAAGGCGCAGTTGAACGATTAAACTAAGCCAATGGCAGAACCACAAGAAAAACTCTACGTAGCCCTCGGCTATTTGCGGCCGATGTTTGATTACCTGATTCAGCAGGGGCAAGAAATTCAGCCCTTGCTAGATGAACTCGGTATTCAAGAGTCGCAGCTATCGGATCCTGATTTGTTGTTGGACGATAGCAACTCAAACGAGGTGTTTGAGTTGGTGGAGCAGTTAACGGGTGATCCGAACGTTGGCTTCAATATGGGCCGCTCGATGCAGGTGGCGCATTTGGGCGTGTTGGGCATGTTGGTGATTAGCTGCGACACGGTGAGTGATGCGTTTGACCTTGTTTTGCGTTATCAAGATTTGCTCGGTAATGGCGGTGTTGTGACACAGCGTCAAGAAGGCGATCAAATGATAATTGGCTTCGAAAGCCACTCCGCCCGTACCGAGCCGTACTGTCGCCATAATGACGAGTTTTGTTTTGCTGGCTGGATCAATATCGGCAAAATGATTGGTGGTGCGTCTTACTCGCCCAGTCGAGTCTGTTTGGCGCATGAGCCACCAGAAGACGACTCGGCCCAGCGTGAGTTCTTTGGTTGTCCCGTTGAATACAACGCCCCGGCGAATGAAATCTATGTCGCTGCCGAATTCGGCAAGATAAAGCTATTCGGTGGCAATCCGCAGTTAAAAGGCGTGCTGGAGGCGCAAGCCAAACAACGCTTGCAGGCGCTACAGGGCGCGCAAACAGACGCCGATCCAGTAGTGGCGAAAGCCAAGCAGTTTATCGCTGACTCGATGGCTTACGGGATTCCCAGCGTTGATGACGCCGCCGAACAGTTCCACACCTCAGCGCGCACCTTGCAGCGCCAGCTAGAGGCCGCTGGTAAAGGCTATAAAGAGCTAGTCGACGAAGTGCGGGCAGACCTTGCCAGCAAATACATGCGTGACGCCGAACTGTCTTTATTAGACGTGGCGCTAATGCTTGGTTTCTCTGAGCAAAGTAGTTTTCAACGTGCCTTCAAACGTTGGTTTGACCAAACACCGGGGCAGTTCCGTACCGCAATGCAGGCGAGCTAGGTACGGCCCTCAGTATCAGCCGTTGTCAGCGTTATCAGTTAGCGTTCTTCTTGAGTAGCCATAATGCCAGCAGCGTCGCGGTCACTTCGTAGGCAAATAAAAAACCAAGTAACGGATGGTGTAAGCCGACCATTGCCATGCTGACGCCGCGGCCGAGTGCTAGGCCGCCGCTATATAGCGCCAGCAGCGTGAGTGAGTGGCGTTGGTATTGCGGTTTGAATACGCCCCAGGCAAAACCAATGGCCATGGTGAGGAATAGGCCGCCTATGGCGGAGCGGAACATATTGTCGAGCCCGGCGTTGTCGGAAACGATGTTGTACTGCGCCAACAGCAGGTTTGGGTCAATCAGATAGGCGATGCCAATAGAGCCAATGGCAATGGCATTTAGCGCCAGAACAGCGCTGCTGAGTTTAGGCACGGGCTTGTCTCCGTAGGGTCTGTTTTACCAACTGTAAGCCAATGCTGCCAAATAGTCCCGGCATGTGGCGGGCGATAAAGGTTGTGGTTTTGGCCATGCCGCCCGGAATAATCAGCCAATGGCCTTTGTCTAAACCTTGCAGCATTTTGTCGCAGGCGTAATCGGCATCAAGCGAGCCTGCGAACTTTTTCATCTCTAGGCTGACGGGGTCGCCGGTGGCGTGCTCTTGTGCCACCATCGGCGTTTTCACCTCTGGCGGGCAAACGCAGCTGATGTGGACGCCTTTGGGTTCGTATTCATTCCGTAGCACCGTGGCTAAACCCACCACGCCGAATTTTGAGGCGCTATAAGCCGAGTAACCGTAGTTGCCGATAAAGCCTGCTAATGAGGCCAGCAGGGCTAGACGTGCCCCGGGCTTAAGTGTTGGCAGCACCGCACTGGCAAAGTTAAAGCTGCCGTTGAGGTTGATGTTAATAACGCGTTGGAACTCATCTACCGCGGTTTCGGCGGCGACTTTGTTAACGGCGATGCCTGCTGAGTTAATGGCTAAATCAATGTCGCCAAAGGTGTTGATCGCGTCGGCCACAGCTTGCTTCACTAGGCCGCTATCGGTGATATCAATTTTAAATAGCTGCCATTTGCTGGCCCCGGCGTTAGCTGCGTCATTCAAGGCTAGCTGGTAGTCGTCGCTAATGCCTAAGTCGAGCACGCTGACGTGGGTGCCACGTTTTAATAAGCGCGTAGCCAAGCCGTTGCCTAGGCCGCTGCCGCCGCCGGAAATAACTGCGTGTTTTGCGTTGTTCATGGTTTTTTGTTTTGAGCGTTGGGCTAGGGCGGTGTGCGCTAGCCCGGTTAGAAATTTGATTCATTGTCGCCGCCATTGGCCGCCAAGTGTTGACGGCCGATGACAGTTGTTTGATTGCGGGCGTCAAACGCGGCTAGTGGTTTGTGGCTGATTTTGGCGCCGACTACGCAAGCTTGGCGTGAAATGACGGATAGAAACTAATAGGGTACGTTTAGAAAAAAGAATGGAGAGGAAGTGGATGGCTCAATTTGATAATGATCCCTATCAAGGGATTTATCAGCAATTACCCGTTGGTGCGTGGGACGCTGCGCGTGCGCTTTGCAACGGCTCGGCAGACACGAGTGAAGAGAACCACGAGCTGAGTCATATCACCTTGGGGTATTGCGACACCCATTTCAGCATCGGTACGTCGTTTCGCGAAGACCCGATGTATCCCTTCCCGCTGTTGCGCCATCGTGCCGAGGCCTGCAAGCAACAAGAGCGCGATGCTGAGTTAACGCAAGCCAAATTGAATAACCCCTTTAACGGCGAGCTGCTTCCCGGCGCAGTGGTCCACGGCAATATTGGTTCGCAGGATGTGCGCGAGAATGCTGTATGGACAATGCGCGGCACGCAACAGCAACGTGACCAGTTTGCGCAGGAAGCGAGCTTTGGCGTTGATGACGCTAACCCAGCGGAAAATGCCACCGATTTACTGGAGGCAATGTTCCCCTATATTGAGAAGAACTGGCGTCTGTGGGCGCAAAACCCGGATAAGTTAAATGGCTTGATGGCCTTGCTTGCCGGCGCAGCAACCGATGGCCAGGGTGCCAGCGGTACTCGTATCAGTCTCTTGTCTCCGGTGCTAACAATCTACCCAGAAGCCCGTGGTGATGACGTTTGCTACTGGGATTTCTACCCGGAGAAGTACCCTCAGCGTTATCCCAAGCAGCCGTTCCACGACGAGCATCAAGACGACGATATTGTTGGCTGGTTGCAGCTGGCAGCTTCGTCGCCGTATTCACCGCTGAAGCCTTTCCGACAGCATCAAGAAAACTTTGCCTATAGCAATGCCATGTTTACCGAGTTGGCGCCATTTGCCGACGACGACCTTGAGCAAGCGATGGCTGAAGGCCGTGTCTTTATCGTTGACTTTAAGCACTACCATGAAGACAACATTAAGCCGCCAGCAGCCAATTCAGGCGCTCGTTTCTTTACACCGATTGCCTTGTTCGCAGTGCCTAAAATCGGTGGTGACTTAAAGCTGCTAGCGATTCAGCCAACTCAAAATGCGCCCAAAAACCAAGCCGAGTATGACGCTTGGGTGAACGATAATGTTCAAGACCCGGCGCGACCGCTGTCAGAAATTTTGACGCCAAATGACGACTTTTGGTCGTGGCAAATGGCCAAAACCTGCTTTATGAGCATGTATGCCATTAGCAACGTGGTCGACCATCTGTCTACGCATGTTTATTTGGGCGCTATTCCGGTGGCGTTCTATCGAAACATTCCTAAGCAGCACCCGCTAACGGCATTGCTAGAGCCGCACTTTATGTCGCTGTCGTTAAACAATCACGCGGGCATTTTTTGGGATCAAGGCCGTGCTTGGGAAGACTTCGGCGCTACCGATGACGGCTTTTTAACCGGCATGGCCGACGAAATCTCTGGCTGGAGTGGGCAAACGTTTATCGACTCCACCGTGCGCACCGCTGGCCGCTATGACTTTGTTGAATACAGTACGCCATTAGACCGCCGCAGCGATCGAGACTTTGCCGCGATTGAGGACTTTCCATTGCACGATGATGAGTTTGGGCTTTTCGACATCATTAAGCGTTGGGTCGACGGCTATTTGCGTCTTTACTACCGCTACGACGCCGATGTGGTGAATGACCAAGAGCTACAAGCTTTCTGTTACGAGACCTTAAACGAGGCTAAGGTCAGTGGCTTTCCAGAGTCCTTGAATACCATCGATGAGATGGTCGACACCGTTACTCGCATTATCTATTGGATGACCAACAATCACGCCCTTGAAGCGACCTTGGGCGCTCAGCATATTGCGCCAGTGGGCTATTACTCAGATCGTGTGCCGCGCAAGGGCGAAACCAAAACCGAGCAAGATTGGCTGAATATCTTGCCCCCCATTAACCGCGGTATGGCGACGTTTATCGCCTCGCGCGTGTTTGTGGATCTGCCGCAGGAATGGCATCGCTCATTGGGCAAATACCCGCAAGGGCAATTTATGCACGACCAGCGTGTTTATAAACACCTCAAGATATTCCAAGAGGCGATTTACGAGCTTAATGAAAAGATTAAAACGCGGAATGAAACACGCCGTTGGGAGTACAACCTAAAGCGGCCAGCGACCATGACCGTGAGCCCGTGGAACTAAGGAGGTAGCGCATATGAATCAGAAAACTACTCGTAGAGCTTTCCTCAAAAGCACGGTTGTTATCCCCGGCGGGGCCGTTGTTGCCTCATCCGCCGCTTGGGCGTTAAGCGCTAATGAGGAAGAGCAGGCGCGGGGGCAAATTGAATACCTGTCTCAGGTTTTGCAGAAATACACCGTCACCTCGGTAACGGCTCGACCAGAGGATATCGAAGGTTTCGCTCGGCGGTTTACTGAGCAGCACGGCGTTATTGCTTATCGCGCTGAGTTCGGTGGCATTCCCGGCGAGGCTCGGTTGCTTAAGTTGTTTGTGCAAAATCGTCACCCCGGCGTGATCAGTTTTGCTGCCGCTCAAGCGGCCAAAGTTTAGGAGCGTTGGCATGAGATTATCAATGCTAAAAGCGATGATTACGGCGGCTCCATTGGCCTTGCTTGTGGCCTGCGGCGGCTCGCCGGAAACAGGCGTGAATGTGACCGATAAAGCGGTTGCCTGCGAGACGCCGTTAACACAGGCGCGCTCTGGCGTAGCGGCAACCGTTGGCGGCCAATATCACTATTACAGCGGCGACGCACGTTACACCGCGGCGGGTCTACAGCGTAGCCTGGCGGTTGAAGATTTGTTTGACCACCAGGCGAGCTGGCAGCTCACTAATGTGACGCCAGCGCTCGGTACTTATCGATGCGGAGATATAGACGCGCCTTATATTGCCTTAACCCGCGATGGTGCAACCCTGGATTCGGCCCTAGGCGAGTGTGAGGTGGAAGTAACCGAAGTCAGCGAACAAGGCTTGCGCGGTCGTTTCAGTTCGGTTTTGCAGGCGCCAGCGGGCGGCCCAGAGCGGCGAGTAGATGACGGTTGTTTTACGGTGGTGTTTTCAGACGCTATTCTGGACGCTGATCTGGATGGATTAGCGGACGCTGATGATGGTTGTCCGTTTGACGCCGCCAACGATTGCGCCGAACAGCCGGCCAATATCAATAGTTGCGCTGTAGACCAACCAGCCTAATTAAGGGTGTGGAGAGCTGAGTGAAGAATATTAAAGACAAGGTTGCGGTTGTTACCGGTGCCTCCGAGGGCATCGGTAAAGGCATTGCTAAAGCATTGGCGGCAGAAGGTGCCAAGGTGGCAATTGTGGCGCGTTCGCAAGACAAGTTGGACGCTACAGCGGCTGAGCTAAGCGGCGAAGTCAAAGGCTTTAAGGCCGATTTGATGGACGCCGACGATGTGCGTCGCGTGATCGCTGAAGTCAATGAGCATTATGGTGCCGTTGATATTCTGGTGAATAACGTGGGTGGCGGCACCTTTAAGCCGCTGCATATGCAAACGGCGGCTGAGGCTGACTTGCCTGTAGGTATCCCTGTAACGGCGGCAATGGCGGCAAGCCATGCGGTAGTGCCAGGGATGATGGAACGGCGCAGTGGACATATTGTGACTCTGACCAGCCCGGCGGGTTATATCCCGTTTCCGAATATGATGCCTTATGTGGCTGCTCGCCACGCCATGAACGGTTTAGCGCTGTCGCTAAATGAGGAACTTAAACCTTATGGTGTCGGCTCCACGCTGTTTTGTCCGGCGCAGGTGAATACTGGCTATTTTGACCGTAATGACGCCAATATGGACTGGTATCCAAAGGCTTCCAAGATCTTCCCTGTATTGGAACCGGATGAAGTTGGCGTTGAGGTGATTAAGGCTATCCGTAAAAATAAACGCGAAATGATCTACCCGTGGAGCTTGCGTTGGTTTGTGCGTGCCTATCAGAAGCTGCCTGTGTTATCGGTGGCGTTGCTTCGATTAATGGGCTTGTGGCGGCCGTCGGCGTCTTAAACGACCGTCGGTGTTGCTGCCGCTATGAGTTGCCGCGGTAAGCACTGGGAGGCATGCCTTCCCATTGGTTGAAAGCGCGATTGAAGTTGCTGCTATCGGTGTAGCCAAGCCTAAAGGTAATTTCATTTAGCGGCATATTTAGGCTCAGGTACTGCTTGGCTAAATCGTGGCGCACGGTAGCTAGTAGAGCGCTAAATGACGTGTTGGCCTCTTGTAGGCGGCGCTGCAATGAGCGGCTACTCATATTCAGTGCCGCTGCAACCGCATCCAGACTGGGTGCGCCGCCGCCAAGCTGGTTAGTGATTTCATTGCGTACGGCGTCGAGTGGTGAAGCGTCGTTATTGGCTTTTAAGCGGCTTTCTAAAATGGTTTCAAAGCCGCGGCGCATCTGTTCGTTGCGCGTCAAAATCAGGCGTCCGGCCTCGCGATATGAGATCACATATTTGGTCACTCGCGCATTCCATCGAACGGCTACACCAAAGGCCTGATCCCATTCGCTGCTGTCCTCTGGTCTTGGTCGAGTGAGCTCAACACGAGAGAGTTGCAGTGGGCTGGCAAGGTATTGCGATACCCACACTGGGTGCATCAAAGCAATGAACTCGAGCCGTTCGTGTAGCAACGGCACGGCTAAATTGTAGTGGATGGTAATTTCTAAACCGGCGTCGGTGAGTTGCGATTTGAAGGTGCCAACGTTGGAAAAAAGAGTGGAGTAATGGTCTACCTGTTCCATCCACTCGGTAATATTTTGGCTAGCGCCGAGGAACACGCCTAAGTCTTGCAGGTCGATCAGCTTTACCCGCTGGGCGGCACGAATGCCAATGGTTTTGCCGTGCTGCTGGTATCCCAATCGCCAAAGCTGAGTGACGGTTTCAATTGCAAACGCCTCTTGCGGTGTTTCTAGGCACTGCAGGTCTAGCCCCAGCTCGGCAGAAAGCTTTGCACGTGTCCAACCGCTTTCCAGCAGAATATCTACTAGACCTCGATATACGGATGCGAGTACTCGAAATTGCATTTATTGAGTGTAAGAAAGGGTGGTCGTTGGAGCAATGGCTCAATGCAAAACGGCCAGCTCGAAAGCTGGCCGTTCTCTAACAGTTTAGTGCAGCTGCTACTGCTGCCAGCCTGGCTCCCAGGTATTGTGGAACGACGGACTAGCCCAGCCGCTAGGGAAGTCGGCGCGTGGCATTTGTGTGCCGCCGTAAATCACGTCGCCAAGCTCGTCTTGATAGCTTAGCCAGGTAATGGTGGGTTGCCAGCCGAGTGGGCGTTTTGACCAGTCGCAGACCATCGCTTCGCCGTTAACGTCGAAGGCGGCTTCGAGCTGTTGCCACTCGCTTTCAGTCCAGTCTGGGAACGGCAGTGGCAAGCCATCATTGGCAAAGCCGTAATCGTCGTTGCGGTCGAGTGGTTTGAGTTGGCACTGTACTTGGTCGCCGTATTGGTCGGCACCGGCCTCTGTTCTTGGTGTGCCAAAGACCGTCATGGTGGCTTCAGGGCACATGTTGCCGGGGATACCGTTGCAACGGTCGGCGGCACTGTCAGGTCGATTCGAAAGCACCTTCTCAGCTAGCGGTCGATCGCTGCTATCGGCCTCAATCGCGTCTAGCCATTCGCCCATCGCAACTAAGGATTGGTTCATATAGTTGATGTCGCCAATCAGTACGGTTGCGCCGCCCCAGTGCGCGAAATTGCCGTGGTGGCCAAATTCGCGGTCAAGGCGCCAGCGTACCCAGTAGCCATGCACGGCGTCGTGGGCTGCGCCTGGATCAGGGCCAGTCATGTTAATAATTGGCACTGTGTCCATGTTCACAATGGTATTGAGAATGCCCGTACGATAAGCGTTTGGCAGTGCTGGGTAGTCGGGTTTTAGCCGTTCGGGGGTCACGTTTAGGCTCGGGTCAACACCGCCAATATTGACGTTAAGCGCTAAAAACTGAGCTGGGGTGATAACGCCACTTTGCAGTTGTTTAAGGCCATATTGCACGCCTTCGTTGCCAAGTGGGAAGCCAGCAAAGCCGTAGCCTAAATCTTGCTCAATTTGTGACCAGTGGTCACGCGGGTCTTCGCTTGGAAAACGTTCACGCGGGCCAACCATGTTTGTCATAAAGGTCAGCACGTCGCAGCGTACGCCGCCTGGGTTGGTATCGTTATCGAAGCGCGTGGTGACATCGCCAGCAATGGTGTCGGGTACGCCGCTGCAGTTCGACGCGGGGTTAACCGCTTCGCCAAAGAGGGCAGAGTCGGCCAGCGATGCGTTTACGATACCGGCTAGGTGACCGTAAATAGCGTTCTGCTGTGGAATGGTGAAGACGGTACCGTCGCGGGCTGTGTTGGCTGTGATAACGGTATTAACCAAGTTGTTAACTTGGGTGACAAAGCCATCAAAGTCGCTAGGGGCCGATGGGATATCAATGCTGGCGTCAAAGTATTTCAGCAAGATGTGATAGTCGGCGAACTGGGTGGCGGTACTCATTACGTCTGGGTAAGTACAGGTAGTGAGTAGACCTTGGTATAAACCCGGGTAAGCATTGGCGATCATGTTTTGAGTAATGGCACCGCCTGAGCAGCCGCTGCCAACGGTATAACGCAGCTCGCCGTAGTGTTCGATAAAGCGTTCCTTTGCCATCATCAATGCTTCTGCCTGATAAGACAGGTTGCAGTTGTGGCCGAGGTTAAGCTGAGAGGCGGCGACCACGGACCAGCCTAGGCCGAGTGCGGTGATATACGATTGTTCTGTCACAGGGTTGGCTGGAATCGTGCCGGAATAGTCGTCGGTGCGAGGGGAGCCAGTGCTGTGATGACCGCGGCAGTTGCCGCCGTGCGGCACCATTACAGCGCCATTCCATTGTGATTGTGGTGCTGCAGGCGTCCAGTCTTCACCTTCTTTAAAGAGGGTGTAAAAGGCGTATTCATCACGCCCTTGGAAACCGCTTTCCTTTCTTACGATAAATGGCACCGTTTCACCGTTTTCGGTGGTGGTGGTGGCGACATCGTTTGCTGGGTTAGCTGGGTCGTATTCTTGTAGGCCGCCGTTAGCCGGGTTGGTCGACTTATAAAGCCAGCTATAGCTCACAGGCTGATTACATTGGTCGTCCTCGGCGTCGCCGTTATTACAGGCCCAAGGCTGGATTTGCGGGCCGGTAAATACAGGGCCACCAGTTGGGTGGTTGGTAATGTCTACGCTATTACCAATGTTCGCGGCAATGGTGTTGTCGCCTAAGTTCAGCCCTTCGATGCGGCCTAGCAAGCGTAGAGGATTGTCGCTGGTGGCTTGTAGTTGCGAGGTAACATCGCTGCCGTTGAGCTCTAAAACCAAATCGTTAAGGTCTTCGGCGCTATCGAGTACCACTTCGATCAAAACGTCGCCGCCGGAAATTAGGTCGGCGCGATTGGACACGACGGCGACCGAGGCTCTACCGAGGTCACTGTTATTGTTGCCGCTGTTATTGCCACCGGTACCGCTGGGGCTGTTATTGCCACAGCCAGCTAACGCAGCCACTAGGGCCGCGAATAAAATATTCTTCATGATTTGTCTCCTCTTTCCGCCAGCCTAACTCAGCGAGCGCGTTTGGCATTCTAAACGATACGAAGGTAATTCGCATGTGGGGTTGTGCGGACGCGAAGACGTTGTTTGGTATGCAAAATGAGACGAAAAGTAAACTTTTACACAGATTGTGAATCTATTCTGCTCATATGGATAGATTAGAGTCACTACTACAGCGTTTTAGCTTGCAAGCCTCGGTGTTTCACCGTGGCTTGCTGTGCACGGCGGCCACGTTTGAGGCTGACCAAGATGTTGGGCACGTGCATGTGTTGAAGTCTGGCGAGATTATGGTGGATACCCAAGGTCAGGGTAGTCAAACCATTGTTGGGCCTGCGCTGTTGTTCTATATGCAGCCAACAGTTCATACGCTGAGGCCGAGCCTGCGTCACGAGCCAACCTTGGTCTGCGGAGCTATTCGTTTTGGGATTGCTAGCGGCAACCCAATCGGCCAAGCCTTGCCGAATCCAATGGTGGTGGACCTCAGCAATAACCAAAGTCTGCGGATGACGTTGGAGCTGATGTTCGCCGAAGCCTTTGAGCATCATTGTGGTCAGCAAGCCGCGCTAGACCGCTTATGCGAGTTATTAATTTTGCAGCTGCTACGGCATTTAATGGAAGACGGCGTAGAGCAGATTGGCCTGATGGCCGGACTGGCTGACCCGCGGTTATCGCAGGCGCTGACAGCCATGCACAACCAACCGGCACATGATTGGACTTTGGCGAGTTTGGCGTCAGAAGCCGGCATGTCGCGCTCGCGCTTTGCCTTGCGTTTTAAAGATGTGGTGGGAATACCTGCCGGCGAATATCTTGCCAGCTGGCGGGTTGGCTTAGCGCAGCTGCTATTGAAGAAGGGTAAGCCCGTCAACTTGGTGGCGCATGAAGTCGGTTATAGCGGCTCGGCGGCTTTAGCGCGTGCGTTTACTGCGCAACTGGGATGCTCGCCTACGGCTTGGCTGAAATCCCAGTAAGAAGCTGCGGCTGTCGCCCTAGGTAAATCACCCAGAGCCCTAACACCACATCAACACCGGCACAAAATGGCGCCCACCAACTGGGTACGCCGGGGTTGTTAATTACGTGGGGGTGCAGAAAGTCAAACAAGCCGTGCAGCACAATACCTAAGCCCACCAGCCAGTAGGCCTTAAAGGCGGCAAAGACCGCGAATACGGTAAAGGCCACCAGCCCCAAGGTTTCCAAGGCAATGGCGTCGTTCGCCATCACCGCGAAAAGCAGGTAGTAGCTGGCAATGACGATCAACACGGTAGGGTAAAAGCCGCGTTCTTTGTCGAAACCGGTAATGCGCCCACTGGCGGCAATAACGACAGCACAGGCAACACCAAAGCTTAAAGCGATAACAAATGTGTTCATGGCTGAGCACTATAGGCGCAGCCAAAAAAAAAGCCCAGCGAGTCACTCGCTGGGCTGAAGAAAGACTAGTGGTTAGTTAGTCCATCGTAGGAGCGGTTTAAGCAGCTTGTTCGGCGGCGTTGCGTGCAGCTTCGCGCTGGGCTAGCGCCTCTGCCAATGCAGCGTCTTGCTCTTTAATGTCTTCAGGGCTGAAACGCACTAGTAGTACTAATACGGATACGCAGGCCACTACGCAGCCAATGTAGAAAAAGCCTTGTGAGTAGCTAATGCCTTCGGCCTTAAATAGGAAGCCGGCCGCGACAGCGCCAACGTTGCCGCCAGCGCCAACAATGCCAGCGACTGCGCCGAGCGCCTTTTTGTTTACGAACGGTACGATGCCGTAGGTAGCGCCTTCGGTCATTTGTACGAATAACGAGAACACCAGCATGCTGCCAACTGCGAGCACTAGTACGCTCTGTTGCGAGAACAGCATTAGCGCTAGGCCTTCACATAGGACCACGGCGAAGAGGAAGAAGATACGACCTTGGAAGCCAACTTTACGGGCCATAAAGTCTGAAAATACGCCGCCTAAGGTTCGGGCGAAGAGGTTCATTAGCCCGAATAGGCCAGCGATGATACCGGCGGTTTTGAGGCTTAGGTCAAAGTTGTCGAAGTAGTAAATGGCGGCGATGTTGTTAAGGGTTAGCTCAACACCAAAGCAAGCTGCGTAAACAATAAAGAGCAACCAAACGCGGTAATCAGAAGCAGCGGCTTTAAAGCTCTCTAGGGCTTGGCCTTCTTTCTTCTCGGTGCCGTTGTTTTTGCGAATATCTTTGAAGTCGCCATCGGGAGCATCGGTAGTAAAGGTCCAGTAGAGGAATGCAGTGATTAGCATCATGACGCCCGGAATCACCATTGCCATGCGCCAGCTAACAGCCTCAGAAAAACCTAGTGCCAAAATGCCGGCGAAGAATAGTGGCATCACCATCTGCGTGACGCCGCCACCAAGATTACCCCAGCCAGCGGTAGTGGCATTGGCAGTGCCGACTACATTCGGCGCAAACATCATTGAGGTGTGGTACTGGGTAATGACGAATGAAGCACCGATAGCGCCAATCGCCAAGCGCGCTAGCAGGAAGCTTTCATAGCTGTTAGCTAGGCCGATGGTCATCACCGGAATAGAGCCGAGCACCAGTAGACCGGTATAAACGCGGCGTGGGCCCAGCTTGTCGGTAAGTGGGCCAATCAGCAAGCGCACCAAAACGGTGATGCCGACTGAGGCAATAATGGTGTTACCAATCTGGGCTTTGGTGAGCAGTAGGTCTTCACGCACTACGGCCATTAATGGCGCAATACCAAACCAACCAAAAAAACATAAGAAGAACGCAAACCACGTTAAGTGGAAGGTACGCATTTGTACGGTTTTGAAATCAAACAGGTTAATACCTGTGGCTTTATTCTGAATATCCATCTCGAGGCTCCTACTTAATACCTCTTTAATTCTTTAAGCGTTGCACCGTCGTTGATGCGTTGCAGCATAGAAAGCAGGATGCGTGCCAGATTTGCCAGCCTGGCCTTAAGGTGTTGTTAATTATGGATTTTTAGGGTCGTAACCGCTTAGGCGTGTTGCACGCGATCGGTTAACTCAGCAATACGCGCTGCCTGATTCTGGTTCAGGTTGCGGTAAATAATGGCAGCAATACGCGGATGCCGTTTGCGTAGCGTCTCAAGGTCTTCGGTATTGAATTTCAGTACCCGCACGCGGGTCATGGCGTCAACATTGGCACTGCGTTTTTTGTTAAAAGAGCCGACCTCACCCAAGACTGCACCACGGCGTAGCGTATTCAGGCTAATACGTTCGCCTTTGTCGTTCGGTACCCAAACTTCTAAGGTGCCGTCTATCAGTACATAGATATTATTGGCGTCGCGGCCTTTTTCAATAATGCGGCTACCGGCGCGGTGCGTGGTGAAATTGCTCATTAAGGCAAAACGACGAGCTTGGCGCAGGTTGAGCCCTTGTAGCAAAGGAATAGAGCGTTGTGGGTCGTGCCCCAAATCGAGTCGTAGCACGTCCCACAAGGTCACAATCTTCAGTCGCGAGGCCATCGCTGGGGTGAAGGTGACGTCGGTAATCCAAGCCATGGCCAAGGTAAAGGCGGCTAATGCACCAAATTCGACTTGGTTTTTTAATTCCGAATCGGTCATCACCAGAAAGCCGCAGACTAGGGCGATAGAGGTGAAGGTAATTGGCCGGATAACGCCGTTGAGGGTGGCGTAGGTAGCTTTTTCCTCGCTGGCGGCTTGTTTGGCTTCGGCGTTAAAACGCACGAGGTAGTGAATGGTGTCATCCACCGCAATACCGAGCACGATGCAGGCAATAAGGCTGGTGGTCGGGTTGAGGGTGATCCCAAATAGTCCTAGTGCACCAAAATAAATCGCGATTGGGATCACGTTCGGCATTAGCGCCATAAAGCCGACGCGGCGAGAGGTGAATAACAGCGTCAAGATGATCCAAATCACCACGAGGGCAAGCCCGAAGGAGACCAGCTGGCCGCCGGCAATATCATCAACTGTACGGGTAGCGAGCACGGATGAGCCGGTGGCGCGACCAATCATCGGCGGCGGTAGACGTTTTAAGCGGGTTTCGACGCGCTGTAATAGGGCGTTAATGCTGGCGGTGTCTTCAACATTGGCGCGTACGGCAATTTTGATGGTGTGGTATTCGGCGTCAACAAAACTACGCAACTCGTCGCCGCCGCCAAACAAAAATAGCTGCTTAATAGTGCGGGGTTCGTCCGGAATGTTATAGCTTTCGGGGTCGCCGGCATTGAGGTTTTGGTTGATTTGCAGCAGTAGATCAACCAAAGAGTGGGTGTCGGCGACTTCCGGTTGTTCTTCTAGCCAATTTTGTAGCGAGCGAATATCGGCTAACACTTCGGGTTGCACGAAGGTGTCTTTTACATAACCCTCAATCACAATAAAGAACGGGCTGGCACCGCCGAGTGTGCTGTTGATGAATTCGTAGTCTTGGCGTAGTTCTGAGGTCTCTGGGAAGTCAGAAATATAGCTGCTGCCGACTTCAATACGGCTGGCGCCGTATAAAGCCACGGCGAGGGTGGCAAAACCCAGCGTCAAGATCAGTGGCCGTAACTTCAGGTTGTATCGAGCCAGGAAATCCGCGGTGCGGGCAAACAGCCTTGAGCCGGTAGGCATGCGTATTTTTTTAACCTTGCCGGCGACGGTGAGTGTGGCAGGTAAAAAAGTCAGCGCCAACAACACCGTATAGGCGACGCCGAGCGTAGCGAAAAACGCAAATTCTTTAACCGCGGCTAAGGGGTTAACCAATAGTGCTAGAAAACCGGCGCTGGTGGTGAGGCCGGTAATAAATAGTGGTAGCGATATTTTGTCGAGTACCCAGCGCAAGCGTTGGCTTGGCATGATGCTGCCCGGCTGATGATGGCGGAAGCTCTCGTAATACTCAGTGATGACGTGCATGCAGTATGCCAAGCCCAGAGTGATAATGACCGGCGGCACAATCACCGTAACCATATTCAGTGGCCGATTCAGCAATACCATGGTGGCTAGCGTCCAAGCCAAGCTCACAATAATGGTAGCAATGGGCAGCACGGTGGCGCGCAGAGAGCGGAACGCCAGCAATAATAGCGCTGAAAGAATAAGACCAATCAGCGGTAGCGCCTTGGTCAGTTCCTTGAATAAGGTTTCAGCGGTTGCGTCTTTGACAACCAAACCACCGGTAATCCAGCTTTCAAAATAAGGGTCTTGCTGCTCCACAATGCTGCGTAGCTGCTTTACTAAGTCGCTCTCTAATAAGGCGCGGTCACCAATATCTCGTAGACCAACGAGGACGGTGCCGACTTGGGCATCGGCGGTAATTAAGGTGTTGCGGTAAAGGTCATTCAGCAAAATCGCTTGGCGAGCTTCGTTACTGAAATTGGCTTCTTGCAACTGGTCGTAAATATTGCCGAAGCTGATTTCTTCTTGGCTGACTTGGATGGCGGGTGCGGTGGCAATGGAGATAACAGAGTGCACACCGGGCAGTTCAGCAATTTCCGCAGCCATGTTTTGAATGCGCTGCAGCGGCTCGGCTCGTAGCACATTGGCGGTTTCGCCATTAATGGCGTGCGGGCGTAGCGCAACCACAATGGCGTCGTCGCTGCCAAAAATATGGCGGTTGTGACGGTAGAAGTTCAGGTCTTCGTCATCACGAGGCAGAAGCCGGTCTAGTGAGGGATCAACGTCTAGCCGCAAGCTGCCCGTTTTTAGATCCACTAAGCTTAGGCCGGCTAAGCTGGTTAACGCGAAGACAACTAGAATGCACCACCAAGCTTTGTCGGTGGCAAAGCTGACCAAGGCGCTGGCTGCGCGTTGGGGGATTTCTTCTTCGTTAACGTTGGCCATGGTGACGCCGGCTAGCGCACTTTATAAAAATTGCTGGGGCTAAAGGTGCGCGACGAAATTTTGTCGTCGTATTCGACGCGAGTGATTTCTACCTCGGTGCGGGTCTCATTTAGCTTGTCTTCCATGCTGGCGCGTCTGGCTAGCCAGCGCTCACCAATTTGGCTAAGGCTCAATGGGTCTACGCTAAGCACTTTGCGGGCTTCGGTGTCTTGCTCAAATAGTTCGGACATCAGTGGCACGCAGGTGGCTTGGTCAACTTGATTAACCACTCTTTGGTAGCTGCTATTCGGATCCGTTGGCACCATGGTGATGATCCATGTGGGCCTTTCGCCAATGCTGCCGGTGCCGTCAAGACTCAGTTCGCCACTACTGGCAATGGCCTGTAAATAGCGAATATCTTCATAGCTAAAATCGGTGCCCCAGAGCTTACCTTTTGAGGTGTTGCCCTTAATGCGATGGACGCGTTTGATGGCCGGTATATAGGAATACACGGTCTGCTCGCCAGCTTCTTGAATGGCGAGATAGGCCGCGCCTTCGAGGTCTAGCGGCGAATCAATTCTGGCCATCAGGCGGGTGTCTTTGTCGTCTCGGTGGCGCCACCATAGGCGTGCGCTAAGGGCTTGCTCGCTACCGGCACGGTCAATGCTGCGCAGTCGAACCGACTGCTCGCTAGTGGTGGTGGGGATATTGGCAAGCATGCATTGTTGGATGCTTTCTAGTGTCGCTGGCGTGCTCTCGGCCCGCGCCGCCAGGCTCAGTAAAATCAGCGGCAAAAATAATATCGAACTACGCATGCTGGCATTCTCTGTGCTAACTCCTAGCCGCTACGGTGTTGCTAGGGGTAAAAATCATGTATCGCATTGTGGCGGCAACCGGCAGCCGCCGCAAGCAGATTTAGGCGCTTGTAATAGCGGGGACTAGGCGGCTAATTCCGGGTGTTTTTGTTGCAACCGCTCGGCGTGGCCGTCGGCACCGTAATCAACAAACAGCTGGTGCGCTTTGCTGAGGCATTCGTTAGCCTCGTTACGTTGATTTCTGACCCAGTGCAGGCGGGCGGTTTCTTCAAGCATGAACGGTGTCAGCATAACCGCGCCGGTTTGGCTAATGAGTGTATTAATGGCATTAAGGTGCTGCTCGGTCAGCGCTGGGCTATCTTTGCCGAGTTTGCGTAATACGCTGAGCATGGTTAGGCGTGTTTGGCACTCGACAATTCTGGCGTGGCGTTGCTGCGATTCGGCAATGGCCTGCTCGCCGATTTTGAAGGCTTCTTCCAAGCGGCCGGCGCCCAGCAATGCCCGCGTGTAGGTGGCGAGGTTGGCGGCCTTGAATTGATAGGCCGCAGTGCCTTTTTCGGTCAGAGGAATGGCGGTTTCGCAGGCTTCGATGGCCACATCCCAGCGTTCAGCAAGGCAATTGGCAATGGCCACGGCACGTTGGGCGTTGGCAATAAAGAAGTGACTTTGATTCTCGCTGGCGCGAATGATGGAGTCTTTAGCCGCTTGCAGGGCTTTTTCGCTATTACCGCTAAGGTTGCAATATTCGACTACATTGCCATAGAACCAGCTAACCGGAGTTTGTCTCTGGGTCGCCATTTCAATCGAAGCGATGAGGTCTTGATGGGCTTCATTCAGCTGGCCCATATAACTAATCATGAGTGCGCGAAAACCACGCGAGTAATAGTTGTCTAAGGTAACTGGGCCTTCGGTCCACGGTTCACAGCCCGGTTCGGTGAGTATTTGCAGGCCTTCCTTGACCCGGCCTGCACCAAAGTAGGCCACCATAATCGAGGTGCGAAAACGGCTCTCCACTTCCTCGCCGCCGTGGGCTGCACGTGCTGTGCGTAGTGCTTCAGTGGTGTTGATGACGGCATCGTCGGCATCGGAGTCGCGCATTTGCGCCATGGCGTAACTGACTTGTAGTTCTGCGAGGGCGGTCTTGTCTTCGCTTTCGGCGACTAGGCTTTTGGCCTCAAGCCAAGCCTGTTCGGCTTCTTCAAACGGTAACTGATAGAAGGTGGCGATGCGCAAAATGCCGGCGCGGGCGGTAATGCGGCCGTGTAAAACTTTGGCTGAAAGCGGTGCCTTGTCTAGCAGCTCAATCGCGCGTCGGTAACGTCGTAAGGCGTCGTCCATGTCTTTGGCCGCCATATAGGTGGCAGCGATGGGTAGCCAATGGGCGGCTTGGTCCCAGAGTTTGGCGCGCTCGTAGTGATGTGCCAGCTGTAGGCTGGCTTCGCTGCGAGAGGCAATATCACCGGCTTCGGCCTCAATCAGTTCGGCTAATTGTGAGTGGGTTTGCTGGCGGCGACTTTTCAGTTGGCTGTGGTAAGCCACTTCTTGCACCAGTGGGTGCCGGAATTGCCAATGACAGGGATCAGTCTCGTCGCAGCTGTCATCCAGAATGGTGGGCTCCATAAAGCCGAGCGTTCTCAGCGCGTTGAGGTCGTCAAGCAAGTTTGCGTCCTTGATATCCGCGTCTGACTTCTGTAGCAGCGTCAGTAACATGGCGCGGGCGACTTGTTTGCCGATGACAGCGGCGCTTAACAGTGTTTGTTTCTGGGTTTCGTTTAGGCGGTCAATACGAGCGCCAATAACGGCATGGATGGTGTCCGGGATTTTGACATCTTCAACCGCCTTAGTAAGCCGCAGCGAGCCGGCTTCGCCGACAAGGGTGCCGGCTTCCAAAAAGGCTTGCAGGGCTTCTTCAACAAAATAGGGGTTGCCAGCGGCGCGTTCGGCCAAGCGCTGTCTGAGGCTGGCGAGTTCGCTATCGCAACCAATCAGGCGCTCGGCTAGCTCCAGCATGGCTTGGTCATCTAAGGGGCGTAGGCCTAGGTGAAGATCGGCTTGGTTTAACCAACTGGGTTTTTCATGCGGCCGGTAGTTAAAGATGATCGATACCGGGTGTTCGCAGACTTCGCTGCGCATACGCTCTAGAAAGGCCAGTGTGCCTTCGTCGGCCCAATGCACGTCATCAACAATCACCAAGCTGCGGCGGTCTGGTGCGGCAGCGTTAAAGCGATCATAAAACTCGAACAGTTTTTCTAAACGTAGTTCCGGCGGCAGATTGAGCGCGGGTTTGCTGGGGTCGGCAATCTCCAAAAACTCAAACATCAGTTGTAAGGAGTTGTCGTCGCCAATGTTCATCAAGGTGATGGCGCCGGCGACTTTTTGTCGAGCGCTGGCATTGTCGTCACTGTCGATAATGCCGAAGTAAGCACCGATAAGTTCGCGCATTGGTTGGAACGGCGCGGCATTGGCGTAAGGCACGCAGGCGCAGCTATAGACTTCAATATCTTCGCTGCGGGCGATTTCGGCAATCTCGTGGCAGATCCGGCTTTTGCCAATACCAGCATCGCCTTCCACTGTGGCAATAATGCCGCGTGGTTTTTCCGCCTTAAAGTTAAGCACTTGCGCCAGTGATTCGAGCTCGCCTTCGCGCCCAATAAAGGGAGATAGTCCGCGTTTGCGGCTGAGGTCGAGCCGAGTGCGGAGGCGGCCTTCGCTTTCTAGCTCATACAGTTCAATCGGTTCGCTGACGCCTTTGACTTTGCTGGCGCCAAGGTTGTTAAGTTTGAAATAACCCTCTACTAGGCGAGCGGTGTAGCGTGTCATTAACACGCTGCCAGGGGCTGCTAGGCTTTCCATGCGTGCGGCTAGACCCACGGTGTGGCCTTGGGCGGTGTAATCCATACGTAGGTCATCGCCAATACTGCCAACGATGACTTCGCCGGAATTGAGACCAATGCGGGTGGAGATATTAAGGCCGTCTTCTAGACGTAAACGTTGCCCAAAGTCGGCTAGACGGTCGCGCAGGGTGATGCCAGCGCGACAAGCACGGGCAGCGTGGTCTTCATGGGCAACGGGCGCGCCAAACAGGGCCATAATGCCATCGCCGGTATATTGGTTGATGGTGCCCTCAAAGCGGTGCACTTCTTCACCTAGGATGGCGAAAAACTCATCCAGAATTTCGTGCCAGCGTTCGGCGTCGACTTGTTCTGCGAGATCAAGAGAGCCTTTAAGATCGACAAACATCACCGTCACTTGCTTGCGCTCGCCTTCCAGCGCGCTGCGGCTGCTGAGAATGCGGTCAGCTAAATGTTTGGGTGTGTAGTCTTTGGGGCTTGCTTGGGTCTTGCGGCTTGGGGCTTCACTAGTGCTAGCAGTCGCGAGTGAATTGCCACACTGGTTGCAGAATTTTGAGTCAGCGGGATTTTCGGCGCCACATTGAGCGCAGCCGGGTTTTAAGCTGCTGCCGCACTGGTTGCAGAAGCGAGCGTTGTCGGCGTTGTCGTGATGGCAGTTTGTGCATTGCATAGGAAGTCCTCGCTGACAGCATAACAAAGCTAATTTTATTGTGGTGGCTAGGCCGATTTTTTGCGCAGCTGATAGGTTGGCAGTTGCGCAATTTTGCTGCGTATTGGCTGTTTTAAGCAAACGCTCGCGGCTCAAATTGTCTTCAATTCTGCAGGTTTGTCTGCTTGATTGTTATGTTGTTGTTTTTAAATAAAAAAATCCGATAACGCGGCAAGTTTTGATTGCCTAAAAACGCCCAAAAACCGACGAACGGTAGTTTGAGCGGTATGTGTAACCACCGTTCACCAATTCTTAAATTGAATTAGATTTCAGTTGCCATTATTGTCGCCATCGCAAATCTGTTCCTGGCTGGCCATAGGGGTTATTGCTGGGTTTGTTTATGTCAATGCTATAGCACCTAGAGAGTCTCAAAAGGGCGCCAGCTAAGTGTATTAGCAAGGGGAAATTAATGAATATTTTTGGTATTAAGAGTCGTCTGCCGTCGTTGGCAGTGCTGCTCTCCGTTGTGATGTTAGCTGCCTGTGGCAGCGCCAGCAGCGACGGCAGTAAAGCCTGTGCTGGCGGTCAAACCTGCGGTGCCTTAGACATCGTGCAAGAGACTGTTGCTGATTTAGTGGGTGGTCAAATTGGCGGCGCTTTGCCTGAGCCACTGGGTTCGGTAGCTGGTTGTGCTAGCGACGTTGTGAATAACGTGGTTGATGTGCCAGACGCACTGTTGGTTGGCTTGGAAGACCTAGCCAGCACCCAAGATCCAGCTGCGTTAATGACCGCTTTTGATGACATTGGTGCTTCTTTAAACAACGCCGTTTATAACCTACAAGCGCTATTGACCGGCTTGGCCGGCCAAGGTGGCGCAGGCTGTGACGAGGCAGGCTCAGGTGAGTCTCCAGACAACGGTGGTGATGGCGGTTCTGAGGGTCCAACCGGTACCCCGTTAGATGCGGCTTTGGCGCCTTTGATGGACGGTTTGGATACCTTGGTTTCGACCTTACAAGACTCTGCTGCGGGTACTCCAGCGGCGGCCTTGGTTGATCCAATCGTTGAAGGCTTAGATGCTTTGCTTGCCGTGCTTGAAGGTGGCGGCAGTGGTGGTGTTCCTGCGTTGCCAGGTTTGCCAGGTGGTGGCGACAACCCACTGACCGGTTTGCTAACCCAACTGCAAGACCAACTAGCTGGTCTGCCCGGTGGTGGCGGTGATGGTGGTGACTCTTCTGACCAAGACTTAGAGCCGCTAACTGATATTTTAGATACTGTTGTGTCTAGCCTAGGCGCTGCGATTGGTAATGGCCAGGCGCAACTAGAAGATGCGGCTGGCAGTGAAGTGCCAGTGGTAAGTGGCCTGTTGCTAACCCTATCGACCCTGTTGCAAGACACTGGTGATTTGGTTGATGAAGTAGGTGAGTACGATGGTGTTAACGCCAACGCGGCAATTGAAACGCTGCTAGAAAACACCCTTGGTAACGCTTTGACTGAGCTTGTGCCATTGCGCTTTATTGGTGAGCAGGCTGGTCAAGACCTAGCTGGCCCAGTGCGCGACGGTATTGCTCAGGGCGTATCGGCGATTGGTGATGGTACTGAGCTGTTGATTGATCCGTTGTTGAGCACTGTGCTAGACGACGCAGCATCACCTTTGCTTGACCCAATTGAAGGCGCGATTGCGACGCTATTAGCCTCTAGCCCAGTTGATTTGGGCGATGTCTTGGGCGGCGGCATTGATCAGCTAGTGGGTGCACTAGGTATGTTGACTAGCCAAATTCCAGGTGGCGGCGCTGGTGGCGGTAACCCGCTGGATTCGCTGCTAGGCGGTTTGCCAGGCGGTTTGCCGGGCGGTGGTTCTGGTGGCGGCTCTGGCCCAACTGGTACGCCGGCTGATCTGCTGCTAGGTGCCTTGATCGACAATGACCCTACCGGTGTTTTGGGTGGCCTTCTAGGCAGCCTAAGCGATGGCCTGCTGGGGCTGTTGGGTGGCTTGGCGCCCTAGTTAAGCGCTTTAGCTAACAACCCATTCAGGGTATAGGCCCGTTATCGCTTCGGCGGTAACGGGTTTTTTTATGTTTGCCGGCTTGCGCCTGGGGTCGGTATAGCGAGCTTGAAGCCTCGCTGTTGTATAATCGCGCGCCTTTGTCACAGTTAACGCGACGGTTTTATGTCGGTCTTTACAACGGTTTCTGAAACCGAGCTTAAACAATTCTTGGCCCGTTACGATCAGGGCGAGCTGGTGTCCTATGAAGGCATTAGCGAAGGCATCGAGAACACTAACTATTTCGTCACCACCACGGGTGGCCGTTTTGTGTTGACAGTGTTTGAGTATTTCACGCCTTATGAGCTGCCTTGGTTCCTCGAGCTGATGCATCACCTAGTCACGCATGGCGTGCCCGGTGCGGCACCTATTTTTGATAAAGACGATTGTTTCCAGAGCCCGCTATGCGGCAAGCCAGCGGCCTTGGTGCAGCGTTTAGAGGGTAAGCCATGCATGGAACCCAACCAAGCGCAGTGCGAGTCCATTGGCCGCGCCTTGGCGCAGGTACATGTGGCGACTAAAAGCTATACCGAACCACGTGAAAACACCCGTGGTTTGGCTTGGATGGAGCAAATGGCGGCGAAAGTGATGCCGCATTTGTCAGCTGACGACAATATCTTGTTGCTGAAGGAAATTAAATTCCAGAAAGAGCAGGCCGGCCGTGATTTGCTGCCACAAGGTGTTACCCATGCTGACCTATTTCGCGATAACGCCTTATTTGTCGGTGACGAACTCAACGGCATTATCGATTATTACTTTGCCTGCACCGATGCCTATATGTATGACTTGGCGGTGGTGCTGAATGATTGGTGTCGGAATGACCATGATCATTCTTTAGACGCTGAGCTGGCGCGAGCGGTGACACGCGCCTATGCCGCGCGCCGTGATATTGCTGGTGAAGAGCTCGCGGCGTTGCCGGCCATGTTGCGTGCTGGCGCCTTGCGGTTTTGGTTGTCGCGCCTGAATGATAAACACAGCCCGCGTGAAGGCGAGATGACTTACATCAAAGATCCAGACGTCTTCCGCGATTTGCTGCTGCATCATATTGAGCAACCCTTTAGCCTTTAATGCTGGCCTTCGTTAACAAACTGAATGCCGGCATCGGCAAGTCGGCGGCTTGTTTGGCGCTGGCGATGGTGGTGCTGGAATTTTTGGTGGTGGTGCTGCGTTACGCTTTTGAGTGGGGCTCCATCGCCTTACAAGAGGGCGTGATTTATATGCATGCCAGTTTGTTTATGGCCACCGCCGCCTGGGTGTTGCAAACCGATGGCCATGTGCGAGTCGATATTTTCTACCGTGAAATGAGCGCCAGCAACAAAGCTCGCGTGAATTTGGCGGGTGCCTTATTGTTGCTGCTGCCAACCAGCGGCTTCCTGCTTTATATCAGCTGGGATTATGTCGCCTTGAGTTGGCAAATCCGCGAGGGCTCGAAAGAAAC
Source organism: Gammaproteobacteria bacterium (assembly GCA_030425645.1). Lineage (GTDB taxonomy): Bacteria > Pseudomonadota > Gammaproteobacteria > JAPPPA01 > JAPPPA01 > JAPPPA01. The sequence goes on from JAUHZK010000001.1 coordinate 315,171, forward strand.
CGGCGGCCTAGATGCGGTGTTTTTGCTAAAGAGTTTGATGCCCTTGTCGGCGGCCATGTTGGTATTGCAGGCATTGGCGCAGGCGGGTCAGGCTTGGCTAGATTTGAGCTGTGATGAACATGCCTGATTTAGTCACGTTAATGCCGCTGCTGATGTTTCTGTTTATTTGCGGTGTTTTGCTGCTGGGGTATCCGGTGGCCTTTTCGCTAGCCGGCGGGGCGCTGATATTTGCCGCTATTGGGTTGGTGACCGGCACCTTCGATCCAGTATTTCTTGAAGCGCTGCCAAACCGGCTTTATGGCGTGATGACCAATCAAACCCTAATGGCGGTGCCGCTATTTGTGTTTATGGGCGTCATGCTGGAGCGTTCTCGTATTGCCGAGCTGCAATTAGAAACCATGGCGCAGTTGTTTGGGCGCCTGCGGGGCGGCCTTGGTTTGTCCGTGATTGTAGTGGGCATGTTGCTGGCGGCTAGTACCGGCATTGTTGGCGCCACGGTTGTGACCATGGGCCTGATTTCCTTGCCAACCATGCTTAAACGCGGTTATTCGCCTGAATTGGCCAGCGGCGTGATCTGCGCCAGTGGCACCTTGGGACAAATTATTCCGCCGTCGATTGTATTGGTGCTGCTCGGTGATGTGTTGTCGTCGGCGTATCAGCAAGCGCAGTTGGATATGGGTATTTGGTCGCCGGAAACGGTTAGCGTGGGTGACCTGTTTGTCGGCGCCTTAATTCCCGGCTTGTTGTTGGTGGCGGCCTATATTGCTTATCTATTGCTGGTGGCTTGGTTTAAACCTAGCGCCGCGCCAGCAGTGCCAGAAGAAGAGTTGCTAACCGACACGGGTTGGGACTTGGCGAAACATCTGTTTTCAGCGCTAGCGCCACCGTTGCTGCTGATCTTTGCCGTGTTGGGCTCGATTTTGGGTGGTTATGCAACGCCGACCGAGGCTGCGGCCGTCGGTGCCATGGGTGCTACCTTGCTGGCGCTAGCTAAGCGTGAGCTCGACAAAGAGCGCCTTTGGATTGTGGTTCGCGACACCGCTCAAGTCACCAGTATGGTGTTTATGATTTTGCTCGGGGCAGCCTTGTTTTCGCTAGTGTTTAGAGGCTTTGGTGGCGACGAGTTAGTGCAAGAATTCTTGCAAGACTTACCGGGCGGTGTTGCTGGTGCCGTTATCATCGTAATGTTGGTGATGTTTCTACTTGGCTTTGTGCTCGACTTTATCGAGATCACCTTTGTGGTGGTGCCGATTGTTGGCCCAGTCTTGCTAGCGATGGGTTTAGACCCCGTTTGGCTTGGCATTATGATCGCGATTAACTTACAGACCAGCTTCCTCACGCCACCGTTTGGTTTTGCCTTGTTCTATCTTCGTGGCGTGGCGCCCGATAGCGTCAGTACCGGCCAAATTTATCGGGGCGTATTACCTTTTGTATTGATTCAACTGGCAATGTTGGTTTTACTGGCGTTATGGCCAGAGTTGGTCACATGGCTGCCAGATCAGCTCTACAATAATTAGGTTCGTCTTAAGGGGTTCATAGGTGCAACGTAATTTTTCTAAATTATCCAGTGGCGGTAAATTCGACGTCCTCATTATTGGTGGCGGTATTACCGGCGCTTGGGCGGCTTATGACGCGGCGCGACGTGGCTTGCATGTTGCCTTGGTAGAAAAGTCAGATTGGGCTTCAGGCACATCATCGGCTAGTTCAAAGATGATTCACGGCGGTCTGCGTTATTTGGCCACCTACGAATTTAGTTTGGTAAAGCACTCTCTGGGCGAGCGGGCATTGCTGGCACGTTTGGCACCACATTTAATTCAGCCAGTGCGTTTTGCTTTGCCGATTTATAAGACCGATGACGTTACTCGTCTACAGATGAAAGCCGGTCTCACCATGTATGACTGGTTGGCAACGCGCAAATCGCCAGCACCGAAACATGAATATCTAACGCGTAAGCAATATCGCAAACGCTACCCCTATATTCGTCAAGAGGGTTTAGTGGGCGGTTTTACCTATGGTGACTGCCAAGAAGACGACGCCCGCATGACGGTGGAAATTGTTTGGGGCGCCGATTTTACTGGCGCTACCTGCGTTAACCACTGCCGCGCGACAGAGCTGTTGCGCGAGGGTGAAAAAGTTGTCGGCGCGCAGTTGCGCGACGAGTTAACTGGCGAAGAAACTAAGGTCCATGCCCGTACCGTTGTTAATGCAGCGGGGCCGTGGTGTGAGTCGCTACTGCCTTCGGGTGGTAAATCACGCTTAACGCGTTTGGTGAAGGGCGTGCACTTAATGATGCCGTCTTTGCCTTTGCAAGATCACGGTTATGCCGACGGCATGTTGATTACCAACCCCGATGATGGCCGTGTGGTGTTTTTGATTCCTTGGTACGGCTATACCATCTTGGGCACTACCGATAGTGACTACGACGGTTCGCCCGATGCGCTTGGTGTGACCACCGACGAAGAAGATTATCTGCTCGATATTGCCAACAAGGCGCTAGCGCAGGTGCCCGGCGTGCAGCACTGGCAGCGCAAAGATATCTGCGGCAGTTATGCGGGTGTGCGTACGCTAGAAAATGTAGAGGGCAAATCAGCCAGCAAGGTGAGCCGCGAGTGGGCTTTGACTGAGCCATTGCCAAATATGCTGATGCCTATCGGTGGTAAATACACCACGGCGCGTGAAGATGCCTCGTTTATCGTTGATAAGGTGGTTAGCAAGCTGGCTATTGAGGCACCGCCTTGTACTACGGCCAAAAGACCATTCCCTTGGGCGCCACTAGTGGGTGGTGTTGCCGGTTATAAGGCTTGGGAGGCTCAGGCCGTTAAAGATGTTATTAACGCCGGCGTTGAAGCCGTGATTGCAAAGACCGTTGTTAAACGTCAGGGTAATCAGCTCCCGATATTGCTAGACCTGATCGCTCAAGATCCGAGCTTGGCTGAACGGGTAGACCCGGCGGCGCCATTTATTAAAGCGGAAGCGAAAAAAGCCAAGCTCTACGAAATGGCAGTGACTGACGAAGATATTTATCGTCGTCGTATGCCGTTATGGTTGCTGAGTGGCGATCATCGCGATTAGTCTTGTTTGAATTGACCGCCGACCGGCGGTCTTTGTGCTTTGCTTTAAAAGGCGTATGCTTTTCGCACAACGTGCGAAGAGGACGCCATCATGGCTGCAGAATTACAACCCACCGACCTTCATCAAGTTAAGCCTGAAATTTGGCTAGGCGAGTTGCTTAATAAGCAACGTAAAGCCTTGCGCCAAGCGGGTACGCCTGACTACAAAAAACGCATTGATGCACTGAAGGCGCTGAAAAAAGGCCTGACTGATCATCAAGATGCATGGGTCGCTGCGGTGTCGGCAGACTTTGGTAATCGTTCTGCTCACGAAACCGTATTGGCCGAAATTTTCGTTGTTGTCAGTGAAATTGATGATGCCATTAAGCACCTGCGCAGCTGGATGAAGCCAAAGGTTGAGCGAGCGGTATGGCAGTACGCACCAGCGGTGACTAAAATCTTGTACCAGCCAAAGGGTGTGGTTGGCGTGATCGGTGCTTGGAATTATCCGATTCAACTTAACCTGGGCCCGGTAGTTGGGGCGCTAGCGGCGGGTAACCACGTGATGGTTAAGCCATCAGAACTGGCACCTAAAACCGCTGCACTGATGGAAGACATTATCTCGCACAGCTTTCCCACCAGTTACGTCACCGTATGTAATGGTGATGTCGACGTTTCTGCTGCTTTCTCGGCGATGGCGTTTGACCATATCTGCTTCACCGGCTCCACCCGCGTGGGCAAAATTATTATGCGTAACGCGGCTGAAAATTTGGTGCCGGTGACATTAGAACTGGGTGGCAAAAGCCCGGCTATTGTTGGCACCGATGCCATTAGCAAAATGGCGGCGGCCCGCATTGCTCGCGGTAAGTTTTTAAATGCCGGGCAAACCTGTGTAGCGCCAGACTACGTGCTGGTGCATGAGAGTATGCGCGACCAGCTAGTGGCTGATTTACGCGACAAGGTTGCTCAGGCTTACGGTAATGTCGCCGAAAACGACGACTACACACATATTGTTTGTGAGCCGCACTATCAGCGCCACAAAGACTTAGTGGCCGACGCGCAAGAAAAAGGCGCCACGATAATCTCCGCCTGTGGTGGTGAAAGTGTTCCAGACGATGCACGGCGCATGTTCCCGCCAACGCTAATCCTGAATCCAACAGATGATATGCGCGTGATGCAGGAAGAAATTTTCGGGCCGCTATTACCGATTAAAACCTACAACCGTCTTGATGAGGCCCTCGATTACGTGAATGACCGTGATCGGCCGTTGGCGCTGTATTACTTTGGTGAGAACAAAAAGAACCAAGACTACGTGCTAGAGAACACGCTTTCTGGCGGTGTCACCATTAACGACACCCTCTATCACCTGCCACAGCCGAACCTGCCCTTTGGCGGTGTAGGGCCATCCGGCATGGGTCATTACCACGGCCATTTCGGCTTCCTTGAATTTTCTAAGCAAAAGCCAGTGTTTATTCAGACTCGCTTGGCCTTCCTCGACCTGCTAACGCCGCCTTATGGCCGTTTGGCCAATACCGTGTTGCGGGTGCTGGTGGGGTGGCGCAGTGATGCGGCTAAGGTAAAAGTCGCGAATGCGCCGAAGATGGTTAAGGAGAAGCGGGAGCAATAGCTAAGCGCTGTATCTCGTTAGAAGAAACCGGCCTTTGGGTCGGTTTCTTTGGTTTAGCTGGTGTCGGTTTCGGCCTTTGGAAAGTTTCGTATGCTTTCGGTTGGGCCATTCGTGCGGGCCGAGTGACTTTTCTTTGTCTCGCCAAAGAAAAGTAACCAAAAGAAAGGCGATCCCACCATGCGGCCCCTTCGGGGTTCCCTGCGCTACTCGCCAAATCGAACGCCTGCGGGAACTCACTCCGCTAACGCTCCGTTCAAACAGGCCGCAGGCTCAATCTCGATTTGACTCCGTTGCTCGGCCGCATAGAAGGGCAAGGGCACTGCTAACCAGCTTTCCTTTTTTCGTGGAGTCTTTCTTCTAAGGCCCCTTTTGCGCAGCTGAGCATCGCAGTGGGTTTTGGATTGAGGGAGCGGCTTGTTTGAGCGTTAGCGAGTCCCCGCGACCGCCAAAATCCGCGAGAAGCGCAAGGAACCGCGAAGCGGCTGCGCGGTTGGCGGTGGCTTTTTTGGTTACTTTTTTCGCCAAAGAAAAAAGTAACTCGGCCTTACTAACAAACTTGCCGAAAGCGGGCAAAACCCTCTAGGGCCGAAACAACCACCAGCCAAGTACCAACGGAAACAACCGCAAGCGTACAAACCATCCAAAGGCCGAAACCGACACTAGCAAAGCGGGAGGGCCGAAACAGCCACCAGCCACAGCTTCTTCAGTTAATGCTATAAGCTGGGCTGGCCTAAATATCAAATGTAGCCATCACCGGCGCATGATCCGACGGTTGCTTAAAGCGCCGCTCGCGCTTGTCGATCTTGCAGGCGGTGCAGGCTTTAGTCATGGCCTCGGAGGTAAACACGTAGTCAATCCGCAGACCTTTGTTTTTCCAGAACGCGCCGCCGCGGTAATCCCACCAGCTAAAACTTTTGTCTTCTTGCTCAAACAAACGGAAGCTGTCTTGCACGCCGAGGTCTTTAAGGCCTTGTAGCCATTCGCGTTCAATCGGCGAGGCGTGAATGCCGTCACCCCAGTCGGCCGGGTCGTAGATGTCGGCGTCGTCGGTGGTGATATTGAAGTCGCCCATCATCACCAGCTTGTCGTGTTCGGCTAGCTGGGTTTTTAAGTAGCTATTTAAGGCCTCAATCCACTGCCGTTTGTATTCAAACTTAGGTGAGTCTAGGGCTTGGCCATTGGGCACATAAAGATTAATCACCCGCACGCCGTTGACGGTAACGGCCATGATGCGACGCTGCTCGTCCTCAAAACCGGGGAAGTCAGTAACGGCATCAGCGATTTCTTGCCTAGCCAATACGGCAACGCCGTTATAGGTTTTCTGCCCAGCGAATACGACTTCGTAACCGGCGGCGCGAATTTCCTCAGCAGGGAAAACGTCGTCGGTCATTTTGGTTTCTTGCAAGCCAAGCACGTCGGGTTCGTTTTCCTCTAGCCAGCGCAGTACGTGGTGTAAGCGGACTTTCAGTGAGTTGACGTTCCAAGTAGCGATTTTCAAAGTCTTAATCCAAGCATTAGGTGAGCGGGGCAGCGGTGGCTTAGTTGTCGTAGGCCGAGCGGTTGTCGTTGGTGCGCAACAGGCCTTTAATGCTGCGGTATATGAACCACAGCCCAGCGCCGAGAATGATGAAATAACCGAGGCCGATGACGGTTAAAGCCACGCCAACCAAGGTGGCGATAACGGTGCCCCAAAAGGTGTAGATGGCGTAGGTATAGTTTTCGTAACCTTCGTGGCTGCTAGCATCGCCGCGTTTAATGTGGGCAATGACTATGCCTATCCAAGCGGTAAGGCTGCCGGTCAATAAGGTCGCCAAATATAGAACCCAGACCACGGTCAGGTTGCGGCGCTCGTTGTCAGGGATGCCGTTGCCAGCAGGTAAACGTACGTCAGTGACGGCCATGGTTATTTCCCGTAAGTGTTGTCTAGATACGCAAGAATGGCTTCTGATTCTGGCATTTTAGTACTTGTGTTGGGATCAATCAGGTAGGGCGAAGAAATATGATTTAGCTCGGCCTGCATGGTCTCACGTTTGCTGCCTTTGGCAGGGGAGTAGGGCTTGCGATTCCAGCTGCGGTTGGCTGGGCCCATGTCGGCGGCTTGCTCTTTACCGATATTGATTAACTTGTACGGTATTTCCAGTTCGGCAAGGCGCTCACGCACCAAGCGCCCGAATGGGCTCGAGTCGAAGGTGTAGACCGTGAGTGGTTCTTTAGGCTGTGTATTTGGCTTGGCGTAAGTGCCCTTGCCTAGGCGGCTAGCGGAACAGGCTTGGCTGCCGATTAGTAGTTTTTTCATTTCCTGCGGCTGCCACTTATTGGGTACCTTGCCGAGGTAGGTGGTGAATAGGTAATTCACTATTTCGCCTGACTCGTACATCACGGTATTGGTGTTGTCGTCGACCAATAGCGGGAATTGGTCTTTGCCGCCTATTTTCTTGGCTTCTGCTCGCCACACCGTGCCGTTTTTAGGGCAGGGGCGAATATTGACGTCGATATGTAGCTCGGTCAGCGCTAGTCGAACTAGGCGGCAGTAAGGGCAGTTCTCAAACTCATATAAGGTCAGTGTTTTTTCTGGCTGGCGCACGCCTTTGCGGTAAAAAGCACTGGTGCCACGCCAGAGGGCAGCGGTAGACGCGGCTACTGAGCCAGCCACCTGAATGTTATGCAATAGAGACATTGTTTGGCTCCCGATCAAAGAATGGGAGCATTGTAAGAGTTGTTTAGCGGTTGTCTGTGGCTATAGCGCCGCGGCACTTAAAACGGCCATGAGTAGCTCTGCCGCTAGTGCAATTTTGATATAGCCGGTTGAGTTGCCGTCTACCACCATGCCCCAGAGGCGGGCGCTGGCCATGCCGGCCATAATTAGCAGCACTAATATCAGTGCGGCGGTGATTGCGGTTTGCGTGGCGGCGGCCCAGCCAAACCAAAGACCTAAAGCGGTCATACAGCCGCCGTAGGTTGAGCGGGTGTCGGTACGACTCGCATCGTTGCCCGGCTCTGCATCGGTAGTGGCTTTAGCAACCTGATTGGGCCAGAAAACGAAGGCGATGCCATAGGCGGCGAACACCACCGCGTTGAGCCATAAAATAATGCTTTGGTAATCCATGCTTAGCTCTTCAGTTTGTTAAGGCCAAATTTCTTGCTGAGTAAGGCGTCGAGCCGCTCAGTGGGCACCCAGCGTTCGAGAGCCGGTAGTAGTGTGCTTTTAGCACCAGCGCGAATGATGGGCTCGGGCTTTTCGTCAGTCAGTTTAACGACGACTTCTTCCGCGAACTTGTCGGCAGCGGTGGCGCCTTCTTGCTGCGCCTTAGCACGGCCGATAATGTCGTCGCGCAGCGGCCAGTAGAGATTGTCTTGATCTAACCAACGATCAACTTCGGCGCTGGCATTGTCGCCTAGGGCAGATTTTACGCCGCCGGGCTGCACGGTGATTACGCGGATGCCGAGTGGGCCTAACTCCATACGCAGGGCGTCGCCCAAGGCATGTAAGGCGCGCTTGCTAGCGCAATAAGCACCGGCAAAAGGAGTTGTTAGCACGCCGGAAACGCTGCCAATATTGACTAGCATGGGCGCTTGCGACTCTTGCAGCATCGGTAAGAATGTTTGCAATACCGCCAGCGGTGCCACGGTATTGGTTTCTAGCTGCTGACGCAGGGTGTCTAGCGGCATGGTCGCTACCGGGCCCATGGTGGCGACGCCAGCGTTGTTCACTAATACGTCAACTTTGTCGTAGGTTTTGCTGACTTCTTTATGCAGCGCGCTGAGGCTATCGGCATCTGTGACGTCGAGCGCAAACTGATCGCAGTCGAGGCCGTTCAGTGAAGATGGATTACGCGCCGTGGCCAGCACGATGTCGCCGTTATCAATAAAGGCTTGAGCCAGTGCGCGGCCAATGCCGGTGCTGCAGCCTGTAATGAGAACGATGCGACTCATGATTTATCCTTTTTTGAACGCCTTCGGTACTAAGGAAAGCATAACCAAAGCAGCGATTCCAAGCAGACCATATTTAAGGCTGGCGTTAACCGATTGCCAGTACACGGCGGTGTCGGTGACTTGGCTGAAGTCTAAGGCATAGGGGACGATGAAGCTGTTTTCCAGCAAATCAAAGACCGCCGCCAACATTGGGAAATAGACCACTGCGTTTAACAAGTCGGAGCCGTCGGCACGATCGAGCAGCCACGCTACGGTGCAGCTCATCCACAGGCCGTAGGCGACCGGATAGGCGAAATCGTAGCGGTAGTGCATACCAAAGCCATGCTGTTGCTCAGCGGTCATGCCGCTAAGTACAGCTAGAAACTGCTCTTGGCTGAAGCTAAATTGCAGCGCCAAAATGTTGTAACCCTCTAAATGCGGCATCATTAATAGGCTCAAGGCGATGGTGCTAATAGCGCCGATCCACCAAGCGCGTGTGAGTAGTGGAGACACGCGCATAAATTCGGCAAGGCTATTCACTGACATGCTTACACTCCAAATACGGTACGTAGGTGCTCATTGAGCATAATGCCGCGCGGGTCTAGCTCGGCGCGGATGTCCAAGAACTCCTGCCAACGCGGGTAGCGTTGTGCGAAAGTGCTGGCGTCTAGTGTGTGCATCTTGCCCCAGTGCGGCACGGCGCCAAGGTCTTGGTAAATAGGCTCAATGGTTTGGAAGTACGGTAGTGGGTCGTCTTCAAAGTAGCGGTGGATCGCAATACTGGCCGAGTCGTGTTTATAAAACGGTGACAACATAGCGTCATCAGATTTGCCGTCTACCACGCGAACTTCACAAGGGAAGTAGACCTCGTTGTGATGTTTCTCTACCAGCATGCGTACTTTTTTCAGCGTTGGCAGCAGGTGCTGTCGATCCATGTGGTATTCCATCTCGTTAAAGCGCACGGCGCGCTCTGATGGGAAGGCGTTGTACCACTCGGTCACGGCGACTTCACGGGGGTGATCTTTGGCCACGGTATTCATTAGCCAGCGGCGCATGCCTGGCCACCAACCAAGATAGTCACGCAACATGCGTAACTCTTCGGCTGATTCATTATCGGTTTCAACGCGCGGCGGTGTTAGTGGCTCATCGGTTGGGTCAATCGCAATCGCGAGGCCGTAGTCACTGAATGGAATATAGTAAAACTCGAAACTGTGATGTTTGGCAGAGAGCTCGTCAAAGCCGTCAATTAAGTCGTCTAGCTTGGCAATCCAGCTTTCGCGTCGCATGCGCGAACTGGCAATGTTTTGGAAGGTGTATTCAGTCACAACGCCCAGTGCGCCAAGGCCAACACGGGCGGCATCAAAGACTTCAGCATTGTCGTCCTTGCTGCATTTCATTACCTCGCCTTCAGGGGTTACCAAGGTTAGGCCGGTCACGTAAGCGTGCAGAGCACCGAGGTTCTCGCCAGTGCCGTGGGTGCCGGTATTCATGGCGCCGGCCAGTGATTGTTCGTCAATGTCGGGCATGTTGGCCAGCATCTGGCCGATGCCGTGTAGTGGCTCACCAACGTGGCCGATCTTAGTGCCGGCGCCGAAGGTGGCGGTTAGCTTTTCCGGATCATGTGACTTTAGGCCGCGAAAATTACGTAGCGACAGAATCGTGCCATCCGTCGGCACTAGCGGCGTAAAAGAGTGACCAGCGCCCACAGGGCGAATAGTTTGGCTGGCGTTTTTCAGTAGCTCTGCAAGTTGATCTTCGTCGCGCGGTGCGGCGCGCCCGCTCGGCGTGGCCTTGAGATAGCCAGACCAGTTTTGCCAAGGAATCTTACGTCCACTGCTAGGTGCGGCTTGTGCCTGTGGGCTGCCAGAGCCAAAAATTAATGCGGCAAGACTGGCATGTGTGCCGGTGCGAAGAAATTGGCGGCGATCCATTTGCTATGCTCCCAAGTGTTTGTTTTAGTTTCTACCCAGAGTGTAGCAAGGGCAAGTCGATGCGTATTTACTTTACTGTTCTAGTTGTAACCCTAGTGACCGGCTGCGGCGCAGAAACGGCCGCGGAAAAGAAATCTTTGGCGGCGTTGCCGCCGGGGCAGTTCATATGTCCGCCGTCATCAACAAGCGCTGAAGACACAGTGTGTGCGGCGGTTTATGACCCTGTTTGTGCGACAACGGCGCAGGGATCTAAAACCTATTCAAATAGTTGTAAGGCTTGCTTAGAGCCTGACGTAGGCCATTACAAAAAAGGCGCTTGCGAGGACTCTTAGCCCTCTGCAAACGCCTTCGTTGGTCACCGAGTTTGGCTTACTGAGGTGTTGCCATAAACTCAATTAGCGCGGCAAATTCTTCTTCGCCGCAATCAAAGCAGCTGCCCAGCGGCGGCATGCCGCGGAAACCGTTAATGGTGTTGTCTAGCAGTACGTCATTGCCTTTTGCGAGTCGCGCTTCCCAGTCTGCGGCGCTACCTGTTTGCGGCGCGCCACTGGCGGGACGGCTATGGCAGGCCATGCAGCTAGCTTGGTAGATATCGGCGAGTACCGGATCAGAGGGTAGTGCAGTTGAACTGACGACTTGGGCGGCAGGCTGGTTTTGGTTGTCGCCGCCGCAGGCAGCGAGTGTTAGTGCCAGAGAGGCGCTAATAAGCAGTTGGCGTAGCATGTTGTCTCCATTGTTTTTGGTAACGCGATGCGCCGCATTCTAGCTTAAGCCTGCGCTAAAATGCGCCTTGCTCGTCCTTGAGAGATTATTGTGCGCAAAAAAATACGTATCGGCATCGTCACTGCTATCGGCTTATTGTTATTGGCGAGTGGGCTTTCGCGCTTGCAATTCAGCGCGGATATTTTTGGTTTGTTGCCCAACGAATTGCCAGTCATTAATGCCTTGTCGACCTATCAAAAAGGCTTTAAGCGCGAGCAGGAGTTATTGATTTCGGTACAAGCACCGCGAGCGCGGGCGGCGGAATCTGCGGCTGAAGAATTAGCGGCGTTTCTTGAAACCGAAAATCTAGTCAGTCAGGTGATTTGGCAAAACCCTGCTGAACAAGACACCGAAGTGCTTGCTGAGCTATTGGCCTTGCAGTGGCTCAATGTGCCGCCTGCGAGAATGCAGCAATTAGCGGACTTATTTGATGCCGAAGCGACTGAAGAATTGTTGGCTCAAGCGGTGGCCGATTCTTACGAAGCCATTGATCCATTTGAAGCCGCCATCGGTTTATCTGATCCCTTCGGTTTGGCCAAGTTGTCGAACGAAGATTCGCTGGAAAGTAGTGAAAATCTACTGGCCTCAGATGATGGCCGCTTCCGCGTGTTGTACTTGGCGCCCAGCGCCGAGTTTGTGCAGTTAGGTGATTGGGTTGATGCGGTTAAAGCCGCCTTGGCTCGCTGGCAGTTAGAACAAGCCGATATCACACTCGGTGTTGCCGGCACGCCGGCATTTAATCAAGAGTTAGGCCAAAGCCTAATGAGCGATATGCAAAAGGCGGTCCTAGGTACGTTGTTGCTGGTCGGCTTGCTGTTTGCTTGGGCGCACCGGCGCTTGCGACCGCTAGTTTGGTTGCTGACCTTATTGGGGCTGGTGTTGGCGACGACCGTCGCCATTGGTGGTCAATTGCTGGGGCCGCTAAATGTGATCAGTTTGGGCTACGCCGCGGTATTAATGGGCTTGGCGGCTGACTACGGCTTGCTTTTGTATCAGGCGCATCGAAGCCGGCCGCAGGCTGCGGCCAAGACTGTGCGTGAGGTTGCGCCAAGTATCTTGTGGGCAGCATTAACAACCTCGGTTGCCTTTCTGATGGTGGCGCGCGGCAGTTTGCCCGGTATGGCCCAGCTTGGCTTGTTGGTGGCAATTGGTATCGCGGTGGCCGCCGTCTTTGTGTTGGCGTTTTATCTGTGGCCTTTGAGTGAAGCCAATCCTGCGCCACAAAAAGCTCCGCGCTTACTAAGGCAATCGCGCGCCTTAGCCGCCACTGGAAGCCTAGTGTTGGTGGCGGTGGTGGTGCTGAGTTGGCAGCTGCCAAGTCTAAATACAGACCCGAAAACCTTGGGGCCGAAGCAGTTGGATGCCCGTGCCCTGCAGGACGATATTGATGCGGCCTTGGGCCGTGATGATGAATCTATCTTTGTGCTCTTTAGCAGCGACAACCTTGAACGCGGTGCGGCCGAGGTACAGGCTGCTATGCAGGCGGCGCGTCCTATTTTGGAAGCCGCACAGGAGCAAGCAGTGCTCTCGGGTTACGCCTTGCCTAAGTGGTGGCCGAACGCCGACAACCAAATGCAAAACCGCGTCATCATGCAAAAGTTATCGGCCGCCTGGCCTGATGTTTTAGCGCTGGCAGAGCAGTTGGATTACCCGGTTTCCAGCATGGCCGTGTCGACCGAAATCATGCGCCAGTTTGGTTTGGTGGCAAATAACCCCAATATTGGCCTGCCGATCCAGCCGGGTACCGCTTGGTTGTTTGGGCAAACGGCGGCGATTAACTTTGATAAAGCCGATGGCTTGCCGGGTTTTTATGCGGTTGGGCAAGTGAAGCTGGCTGATGGTGCCAGCGAGCAGCAACGTGATGCCGTGGCCGCAGAAATCAACGCCATCCCCCATGCGCAAATGGCCGGTTGGCCGTTCGCTAGCGCTGGCTTGCTAGAAGCCATGAAGGGCGACTTTATCGCCGTGGCAGTGCCGATGTTGTGCTTGCTGCTGTTGGTTTTATTCTTGGCTTTTCGTGGGCTTAAAGAAATCTTATTTAGCCTCAGCGCGATGCTGCTAACCCTGCTGAGTTTGTCGGCAGTGATGGTGGTGATGGGTTGGCAATGGAACCTGATGAATATGCTGGCCCTGCCGCTGCTGGTTGGGGTGACGGTGGATTACAGCATTCATACGCAGCTGGCTTTGCAGCGTTTTAAGGGTGACTTGGTGCAGGTATACAACCATGTTGGCCGCGCCATTGCGCTGGCGGGTGTTACCACTGCAATCGGCTTCGGCTCTCTAATTTTCTCTAACAGTGAAGGCCTTTCTGGGCTCGGCCGAGTGGCGTCAGTGGGCGTTGTACTTGCCTGTCTAATTTCAGTATTGTTACAGCCTCATTGGTGGCGGCTGTTGTATCGTCGAAAAGTCTCGCCAAATTAAATAAAAATAAATGGCGACTGGCTGGAGACACTATGCGGGCGTGGCGCGGTGTAATTGGATTAACGACTTTATTGATTGCCGGTTCGGCTTTGGCCGAGTCGGCGGTAGATGACGAATTCGATTTTCTGTTTGAAGAAGCGGTGGCCGAGTCAGTAGAGCTAACCGTAAACGACGGCGCAAACCAAGCACCCGAAGAGACCGGTGCTGAAGAATCTAACTCAGAAGAACTAGCCTCTGAAGAACCTGAAGCCGGCGAGGCCGCGGCGACTGTTGCCGTAGCCAGTAGTCGGCGTCGCATTGAAGAGGTGATTGTTACCTCGCAAAAAACCGAACAAACATTGCAAGAAGTGCCAGCATCTGTCAGTGCCTTGGAGGGCGATTTCCTGCGCGAGACGGGTGCTTTTGATATCAATAAGGTGCAGAACTATGCGCCAAATACTGAGATACGGCTGAGCCCAACCGGCGGCTCATTTCGCATTCGTGGCTTGGGTTCGCAATCCACCAATGCCGCTACTGAGCCGTCAGTAGGTACCGTGGTCGATGGCGTGTTCTATGGCCGTTCTCATTTCTTGTACGCCTTGTTTAATGATATTGAGCGAATAGAAATATTACGCGGGCCGCAGGGCAGCCTGTTTGGTAAAAACACCACCGCAGGGGTGTTGAATGTGACTACCCGCAAGCCCGGTAACGAAACCGCCGGCAATATTGATTACCTGTACGGCAGTTATGGTGAGACGGCCATTAAGCCCGGTTTGGATATACCCATTAGCGAACACTTTAGTCTGCGTTATAGCGGTGTTTTCCAAGAAGATAGTGGGGTGCAGTTTAATACCTTGTTGCAGCGTTATGAACGCAATATCAAGCAAGAGACTCACAAGTGGCGCGCGGTTTGGGATGCGGCAGAAAACCTAGAATTTGATTGGATTTATTTCCTCTCTGAGCAGGGTCTTAACCACAATAACTTTCAGTTTCATAAGCTAACGCCGGGCATGCTGGCCTTGCAGCAGGATTACGATCCGCAAGTGGAGGCAGACTCCAGTAACGATACCTTGTCGGCCAACGTGCCAGCGCGTGGCGAGGTTGAGGTGGAAAGCCTGCAAATGAATGTGAGCTTGGATTTGCCGGGCTTATGGGATTTATACGAAACCAATATCACCAGCATTAGCTCTTGGGCGCGGCACACTACATTTAGGCGCGATATTGACGCCGACTTTGGGCCCACACCAGCCATCAAAGATAGCTTGTTGCGGCCAAGCCCCTACGAGCAGCTGCAGCAGGAAATGCGTTTTAGCGGTGCCGCCAGCAGCTTATTTGGCTGGGGTGGTGAAGTGACCTTTGTGACCGGTTTGTTCCACTTCGTATCTGACTTAGATACCTCAGATATATTCGAGCTAGAGGACACCAATGCCTTGCTTGAATATTTTGTGGTGGCCAATGGTGGCCCGCCGCTAACCTCGCCACTACCGGCTTTAGGCGGTTTGTCGCTTGATGCCATTCAGGCCCTGTTGGTAAATGCTGTTGGCAACAATATTCCTTTATCGGCGCACGTGACCTTAACGGAGCAAACACGCTCAACGGCGCTGTTTGGCCAGTTTGAGCACAAGCTTAGTGACACGCTCGGCTGGCTGTTTGGCTTCCGCTATGGCGTTGATCGCAAAGAGGGTTTCTTTACCAGCCAAAGTGACTCCTTTCTTATTAAGCAGATCGCTGGGCAAGAAGATCATGAAACGACGGTGATCCGCCGTGAAGAGGATCTGTCGCCGAAGCTTGGATTTACATGGCAGCCCAGTGACGAGGCCGGCGCTTACGGCACTTGGTCGCGTGGTTTTAAAAGCGGTGGCTTTAATGGCTTGCCCTTGAATGCCAATAATTTGGAGTACGAACCTGAGCGTGCCACTAGCATTGAGCTGGGTTACAAAGGCTCGTTATTGGAAGGCTCTATGAATTTGAACTTCGCCGTTTTTCAAACCGATTTCGAAAACTTGCAGTTGTCGACCTTTGGCGGCGAAGACAATAGCGCTACCTTTATTATTCTGAATGCGGGGGCGGCGCGCTCACAGGGCGCGGAGATGGATATCACCTGGTTGCCGCCAATTCCCGGTTCTAGCGTGGTCTTTAATATTGGTTACGCGGACGCTTTCTTTACCTCGTATCCAGAAGCGCCTGCCATTGCCGGTACCGAGGATGATCCTGACACCGACGACCGCGACGAGTCTCGGACCCAAGACCTGGCGGGTAAGCCGTTGCCGAAAGCATCGAAATGGACAGCGGGCATTTCGCCGTCGTTCACCTTGCCCATGCCGTTTACCGATAACTACATGAACTTTGGTGTCGACCTGCAGTACCGCTCTGAGGCCTTTTTAGACGTTGACCTTGATCCGGTGACTCGCCAAGGTGCGATTACTGAGGTCAATGCTCGGGTGACGTTTTCTGGCCCCGAAGAACGTGCCTTTATTACCTTGGCTGGACAGAATTTAACCGACCAGCGCATCTTGGATGAGGTTTTGGATCAGCCCCTAGCACCGGGCAACTATGCGGCTATCCGTCGCGATAAAGGGCGTTTCTTTAGCGCTAACCTGCGCTATGAGTTTTAGCCCGGATCGAAAATAAGCTGGCGCTGCGGCCAATATATACCCTTGCTTCTGTACTAAACTCATTCGTATGTTGTGGTGAAAACGCAGGAGACCCGGCATGCAGAATAACGAGATAGAGATTCAAAAGTCTGCCGTTTCAGAAGCAGATAAAGCGGCTATCAAAGCGATCAAATCTGGCATTCGTCAAGCGGGGCGCGATGTGCGTGCCGCACATCCTTGGTTGAAATATCAGAACACCATTGGGCTTGGCATTATGATGCTGTCAGTGACCGGCATGGTGGTCAGTGGCTATGGCTATATGCAGGGTTGGTGGCCAGCTTGGGTTACCTTAATTGTGACCGGCCTATTCGCTAGCTTGATTCATGAGCTAGAGCACGACCTGATTCACGAGCAGTATTTCCAAAAGCATAAATGGGTGCAGCACATCATGTATGCGCTGGGTTGGATTGCTCGTCCCAGCACCATTAACCCTTGGATACGTAAGCGTATCCATCTCTTGCACCACAAAATCTCCGGCACCAATGGCGACCTAGAAGAGCGTGGCATTACCAACGGCTATAACTGGGGCATAGTGCGTTTTATCTGCCTGTTTGACGGCATGGCGGCGGTCTTTATCCGCACTGTTCGGCATATTCCTAATCCCGGCAAAATGGCCTTTTCGCTGATTGGCGGTTTGGTTGCCTACTTCCCAATGGGCTTTCTGCATTGGGGTTTATGGTGGGCCTTCTTGGCTTACCAAGTTAGCCTGCTGGCTGGCGCGCCCTTGGCCTATACGCCTGAATTTATCGAAACCATGAATCTGCTGATGGTGGTATGGGTCGGCCCGAATATGATCCGTAGCTTCTGCCTGCATTTTGTCAGCAGCAATATGCATTACTTTGGTGACGTGCAAAAAGGCAATTTTCTGCGTCAATGCCAAGTGTGGACCGCTTGGTGGATGTGGCCATTTCAGCTGTTCTGCTTCAACTTTGGCAGCACCCATGCCATTCACCACTTTATTGTTGGCGAACCGTTTTATGTGCGCCAACTAACCGCGCGTCGTGCGCATCAAATTATGCGCGACAACGGTGTGCGCTTTAACGACTACGGCAGTTTCCGCCGTGCTAACCGCTGGGCGACGGCCTAGCGAATAAGGGGACAGGCCCCGCTTCGAATGGCGCCATGGCAATGATGAAATTTATACCCGTTTGATGGAAAGGGTCTGTCCCCGTTCTGTCTTGAGAGAATGAAGTGAAAAAAATAGAAACTGGCGCTGATTACCTAGAGAGCCTACGCGGCCGCAATCTCAATATCTGGCTATTTGGTGAGAAGGTCGAGGAGCCTGTCGATCATCCGATGATTCGGCCGTCGATTAACGCGCTGGCTAAAACTTATGACCTTGCCGTGGAACAGCCTGAATTGGCCTCCGTGGTTTCGTCGTTTACCGGCGAACGCGTGAGCCGTTTTCTAAATATCTGCACCAGCGCGCCAGACCTGGTTAAGCAAAACAAAATGCAGCGTAAGTTGGGCCAGCTCACCGGCACCTGCTTCCAACGATGCGTGGGTATGGATGCGTTTAACGCGCTGTATTCCACTACTTATGATTTAGACGGTGCCGGCAATACCGAATACCACCAGCGCTTTGTGGCTTTTCTAACCGAGATGCACAAAGGCAACTATGTGGTCGGCGGTGCTATGACCGACGTTAAAGGTGATCGTAGCAAAGCCCCGCATCAGCAAGATGATCCGGACCTGTTTGTGCATGTGACTAAGCGCACAGCTGAAGGCGTTTATATCTCTGGTGCCAAAGCGCATCAAACCGGCTGTATTAACTCGCACTGGTTAGTGGTAATGCCGACCATGCGACTAGGCGCCGGTGATGAAGATTACGCTATTGTTGGCGCGGTGCCGGTGGAAGCTGAAGGCATCACCTATATCTACGGCCGCCAAAGCTGCGATAGCCGCAGTATGGAAGAGGGCGCCCCGGGTGAGTTGAACAAGATTGATCCGGGCAACGTCACCTATGGGGGGCAGGAAGCAATGGTGATTTTTAAAGATGTGTTTATCCCCAATGAACATATCTTTATGAATGGCGAAGTCGATACTGCTGCTACCTTGGTGCAGCGATTTACCAGTTATCACCGCCGTAGTTACGTTTGTAAAACCGGTGTCGGTGACGTGTTGATTGGTGCTGCCGCACAAGTGGCGGAAATGAATGGCGCAGAGAACGCCAGCCATGTGAAAGACAAGCTGGTGGAAATGACCCACCTGAATGAAACCATTTACGGCATTGGCATTGCCGCTAGTTACCAAGGTTTTGAAACTGAATCGGGCGCTTACTTACCGGACGATATGCTCGCGAATGTCTGCAAACACCATGTCACCAAACTGCCTTACGACATGGCCCGCGTAGCGCAAGATTTAGCCGGTGGCTTGGTAGTGACCATGCCGTCTGAGAAAGATTTGAATCACCCTGAAATCGGCGACTTGATTCGTAAATACCTTAAAGGCAAAAGCGAATTTAGCACCGAGCAGCGTATGCGCATTTTGCGCCTAATTGAGAATATGACCTTGGGGCGTAATGCCGTGGGTTATTTAACCGAATCTATGCACGGCGCAGGTAGTCCACAAGCGCAGCGCATCGAAATCGGCCGCGCTATGCAGCTGGAATATAAAAAACGCCTAGCTCGGGTGATTGCGAATGCCGAACTGGACGCTGACCGTGAGGCTGTCGCAGCTGAGCTAAGCGGTTATTTTGAGCGCGTGTTTGCCTTGCCAGCTGAGACCTAAATCTCGTGCACAAACCGTTCGCGTTCAAAGCGGAATTGATCGTGGTATAGGCCGTTGTCGGCAGCGCGACCGGCGGCAATCACCATCACCACAAACTCGCCTTTTTTGAGTTTGCAGAGCTTGCGAATGCGGGCTTCGTCAAAACCTTCCATGGCGCAGGTGTCGTAACCGTGCGCGCGAAAGCCGAGCATCATGTTTTCGCAAGCCAAGGCCACCGATTTGCAGGCCCAGGCTTTCATATCTTCTTCAGTATTTGGCCAGCGCGCTATCGGCTGCACTAAACCCACTACATCGCGCAGTGTTTTCTTAGCATTGCCGACCACGCCGAAGGGGTCGATGGGCGGTGTGCTGTAGTTAATAAAGGTCAGCTTCTCGTAATAGGTTTTGACTAGCTTCGGAATGCGTTCCTGAGGCCAATAGTCCAGCATCATGCGCGTGTGTTTTTTCCAGTTGCGGGTGCTGCCGGTGCAGACAATCAGTTCTGCCGCCGTTTTCGCGGCGGACTGGCTCATGCAATTGGCAGCCATTTGTTTCTTCGCCGCGGGTGAAGTGATGCGATAGAAATTCCACATTTGCAGGTTGCTGCTATTGGGGGCCGCTAAGGCCCAGTCAATGCACTCGTTGACGACCTCATCGGGAATAGCTTCGTTGGTGAATTTGCGTACCGAGCGACGACTTTCGACAACGTTGCGAAATTGTTTAGCGGTGGTGGCGGTGATATTGGCGCGAGGTTTCACGGCTCTGTTCTCCCAGCCTGTGATGGCTGCAATGTTTTTGTTGCAGTGCAGCTTTACCAACCTAATCAAATTATGCAACCTAGGCCGAATAGTAAAAAGGGCATCAGCCCGATACTAGCCGCGCGAGCGGAGTGGGAGACGAACGATGAAGGCTGTCAAAAGAACGGCGTTATTCTTGGGTTTGCTGGCCTTAGCAGGGCCGCTGCAAGCCTTGGATTTTGAGTGGGGAGACCTCTCGGGAGGTTGGCACAATAAGTTGTCTATGGGTGCCACTTGGCGCATGGAGCCGATTGATTATGATTTGATTGGCAAGGTTAGCGTCCCCGGGCAGGAAAGCATCTGTGATGCCGACATTGCCGCTGGCCGACCGCTGGCAGGCTGCACCTTCAACCCTGTAGATTTGCGTAATGCGCGAGGCAGCTATTTTTTAAACGGCGACAACGGCAACCGTAGTTTTGAGAAAGGTGATTTGGTGGCGGCGGCGGCCAAATTGCGCAGTGAGCTTTTCTTGGAGTGGGGCGACTTTAGTCTCAGTGCCTTAGGTTTTGCGGTGTTTGATCCGGTCAACGACGATGCCTTAATCGTTAACACCAATAACTTTACTAACAATGGTTATCAGCCAGCAACGGTGCCGCGTAGCCTTGAGTCTCGGCGTCAGCTGGGCTCTGAATTGGAGCTGGAGGCGGTCAATGTTAGTTGGGTAGGCGAATGGCTGAATCGAGACCTCTCGGTGACCGTCGGAAGCCAGCGCCTTGCCTGGGGCGAGTCGCTCACTATTGTTGCTCATAGCTTGAACAATATTAATCCGCCGGATTTGGTCAGAGTGAATACGCCGGGCTTTGAGCCTGAGGAGCTGTTTGATCCGGTCGGTTTGGTGAATATTGGCATCGGCCTCACCGAAAACAGCAGCCTTGGATTGGTTTATCAGTATGACTGGCAGCCAGTGCGGACACCGCCGTTTGGGAGTTTTTTTAGTACCGTTGATGTGGTTGGCGCCGGGGCTGATTACTTGCTGCTGGGCTTAGGGAACAATCGAGAAGACCCACATAATTTAGGCGATCGTGGTTTCCAAGCGCCGATTGACGCCGCTGCTTACGGCCGCGGGTGTTTGTTTGATGACACCGACCCCAATGGCTCTAATAATCAAGGTGCCCACCGTGGCGACTTGAACAACCCGCTAGAGAGTCCGCTTGCGTTTACCGCTGGCCGCGCGGTTTGTCATGTGAATGATTTAACGCCCAAAGAGAGTGGCCAGTTTGGCCTTAACTGGGGTTATTACGCTGAGTGGCTGAATGATACCCAGTTCAACCTTTACTACATGAATTACCACAGCCGCTTCCCTCTACTGTCGCTTTACGCAACACAGGATCCACCGGCGGTAACGACGGCATTGCCGCCGGGTTTGTTGCCGCCCGGATTGCCGCTACCGGATGTAGCGTCATTAACACGCGTACTGGGCGCATTAAAGGTAGTAGACACCATGCGTTACACCTTGGCCTATCCGGAAGATATAGAACTCTGGGGGCTGAGTTTTAATACCGTCGTGGGGGATTTGTCAGTCTCTGGTGAATTCGCTTATCGCCCCAATCAGCCATTACAAATATATGGTGTTGATCTCAACTTTTTTGGTTTGGCTAATGCCTTTGACAGCCTGCGCTGCGACGCTGGCCCCAGCCTAATTGAAGAGTATCGAAATGGCCCGCGTGGTGATGCCTGCGATTCGCCACCACCCGCCGCTGGTGAATTTATTCCCGGCTGGGAGCGGCATCAGGTGGCGCAAGGGGTGCTGGGAATTATTAATGCCGAAAGCAATAACCCATTCGGTGCCGACCGTTGGCTGCAGGTGTTAGAAATTGGTTTTACCAAAGTCATAGATATGCCGGCGGCGGATGAGTACCGCTTGCAGGGTGTGGGCCAACAAACGCACCCAAGCATTGGCCGTGACGAGGTTGACGCGGACGGTAATGGCGCCCGCGATGTGGCCGCAGGTGGTACCAACCTAGGTTTGGATATTGATGTGATAGCGATGCAGAATCCAACGCGCCAGCGCGGCGGTTTTCCGACCGCCTTTAGCTGGGGTTATCACCTGATTAACGTCTTGGAGTACAAGAATCTGTTCTGGGGTGTAAACACTCAGGCAGTGATGGTTTGGTTCCATGATGTGAATGGTTACTCGCCCGGCCCAGGGCAAAACTTTGTCAAAGGCCGTAAGCGCGCAACTCTGTTGGGCCGTTTTGATTATGGCAACTGGGGCGCCAGTGCCGGCTATACCTGGCGCTTTGGCGGTGGTGAATTTAATGACGTTCGTGACCGCGACGTGCTCAGCTTTAGTATGAGTTACCGCTTTTAAATCCGTGCCTTCTCTTTTCTGGAGTGAGGGCTGTAAAGCGTTTCCGATAGTCGCTAAAGTAGCGCGCAGTGATTTTAGGAAACCTTTATGAGTATTCGTGGCTGGCTGGTTCGTAACACCGTAATTCGCTTTTTTGGCTGGGCGACTAACTACAAGCGCCCAATTGAAACGCAGCGCCGCAATATGCACTGGTTTGGCAAGCTTTCGCCACCGCCACGTTCTACCCAGATTGAAGAGCGGGTCTGTAACGGCGTGACTTGCACGCTGATTCGCGCAAAAGGTGTGGCTGAAAACGCGCCTTTGTTTTTGTATTTCCACGGCGGCGGCTATGTGATCGGGTCGCCTTACACCTATCGTGATTTCGGCAGCCAAATTAGCCGCGCCTTAGGTATGCGGGTATTGATGCCGGATTATCGTTTGGCGCCGGAACATCCTTATCCCGCGGGTATTGATGATGCCTATAGCGCGTGGCAGTGGATTTTGCAGCAGGGCCAAGCTGCAGCCGGCACGCTGATTGCGGGTGATTCGGCGGGTGCTGGTATGGCCGCCGCCTTGATGATGCGCATTAAAGCCAAGGCCGAAACTCAACCGGCTAAAGCGTGGTTGATCTCGCCGTTTTGCGATTTAACCTTTAGCGGGGCCAGCTATCAAACTCACGTTAAGCGTGATGTTGAACTTTCACCAGAGATCCTCAAGCAGTGGGGTAATGCCTTTGTTACTGCCGACAAGTTAGCGGCTTCCCCAGAGCTGAATCCTTGCACCGAAGACCTTAGTGGTTGGCCGCCTATCTGCATTCAAGTAGGTAGTGAGGAAGTGTTGTTAGATGACAGCCGCATGTTGCGCGATAACGCTGCTAAATATGACCTCGACTGTGACTACAGCGAGTGGCAAGGGATGTGGCACGTGTTTCAGCCGTACGGCAAATTTGCACCGGAGCCAAAACAGGCATTTAATGCAGCGATGGCGTTTTTGAAGGGATAACACGATGAGAAATGTGGACGTGGATATATTGAATTCGACGGAGCTGCTTGAAGCGCTTTGGAAAGCTGATCAGGTGGCGCAAAGCTTTATTCTGAGTTCGCCACAATGGGTGCAGTACTGGATATTGTTTATGACTGTGGTGCTGGTGCCTAGCTTTGTGATTGGCCTGTTTAAACGTGAGGCTCGCTGGGTTGCTGTGGCGGTGTTCTATTCAACGGTGGTGACGCCGTGGTTAATCGCTTTGGCTGGCCCATCTAAAGTTTGGGGGGTAACGCATTTAACCTTCTGGCCGTTAGCCTTGGCGGTAATTATTCCCAAGTTAATTCGTGAGCCGATTCAGGGCTGGTACAACCGCTATCTGGCGTTAGTGGCAGCAACCATGACGGTGTCGTTGGTGTTTGATG
Organism: Gammaproteobacteria bacterium; assembly: GCA_030425645.1. GTDB lineage: Bacteria > Pseudomonadota > Gammaproteobacteria > JAPPPA01 > JAPPPA01 > JAPPPA01. Next base: position 338,709 of record JAUHZK010000001.1, read on the forward strand.
CTTGGGACGTTTATCAATTCTTTACCGCAGGGTAACGACGTCCGCTTAGGAAACTTTAGTTACGGCCGCTAGTCATAGCGGCCGTATTTATTTGGACAAAGCCCATGTCTCGTTCACGCTTAATTCTACTTGCTGTTATCGCTGCTGCCGTCGCCGCCTTTTTTAGCTTCGACCTAGGTCAGTACCTATCGCTAGATTATTTCAAATCTCAACAGCAGGCCTTTTCCGACTACTACCAAAGTAATCCGGCTTTAGCGCTCGGTGCCTTCTTTGTGGTTTACGTTGCCGTAACCGCGTTATCGCTGCCCGGTGCCGCGTTAATGACCTTATTGGCGGGTGCCTTATTTGGCGTCATGACCGGCACGATCTTGGTGTCGTTCGCGTCCACCATCGGTGCAAGTTTGGCGTTCTTAGCGGCGCGCTTCTTATTGCGTGATAGCGTGCAGAAAAAGTTTGGCAGTCGTTTAAAAGCGATTAACGAGGGCATTGAGCGTGACGGTGCTTTCTATCTGTTTACCTTGCGCCTAGTGCCAGCGTTTCCGTTTTTTATGGTGAATATGTTGATGGGCCTAACGCCAATCAAGCTGCCCACTTATTTCATTGTTAGCCAAATCGGCATGTTGGCCGGTACTGTTGTGTTCGTAAATGCCGGCACTCAGTTAGCGCAGCTAGACTCGCTCAGCGGCATTATCTCGCCACAGTTACTGGGTTCGTTTGCCTTATTGGGCGTGTTTCCGTTGGTAGCTAAAAAGTTTGTCGAGCGGGTGCAGGCGAGCAAGGTTTATAAAGGCTACCGCAAGCCAAAATCATTCGACCGCAACTTAATTGTGATTGGTGCCGGTGCTGGTGGTTTGGTCACCAGCTATATCGCCGCGGCAGTAAAAGCCAAGGTCACCTTGATTGAAAAGAACGCCATGGGCGGCGACTGTTTAAACACGGGCTGTGTGCCGTCCAAAGCCTTGATCCGTTCAGCCAAAGCTGTGCATCAGGCGCAAAACGCTGACAAATACGGCCTGCAGCCAATGCAGCCGGAGTTCGAATTCGGCACGGTGATGGATCGTGTGCATGAGGTGGTTAAAGCCATCGAGCCACATGATTCGGTTGAGCGCTACACCGACCTAGGGGTGGAATGTTTGCAAGGCACTGCCAAGCTGATTTCGCCTTGGGAAGTTGAGGTCCAATTAAACGACGGCAAGATGCAAACGCTGTCTGCACGAAATATCGTTGTTGCCACTGGCGCGCGCCCATTTGTGCCGCCAATTCCCGGTTTGGAGCAGGTCGAATACCTGACTTCGGATAATGTTTGGAACCTACGCGAAAAACCAAAACGCTTAGTCGTCTTAGGTGGCGGCCCGATTGGTTGCGAGTTAACGCAAACCTTTAATCGTTTGGGTAGCCAAGTGACGCAGGTGGAAATGCTGCCGCGTTTGATGTTGCGCGAAGACCCAGAAATATCTGAATTGGTCATGGAGAAATTCCGCAACGAGGGCGTTGATGTTCGGGTTGGTACGCAGGCCAAAGAGGTACGCGTTAACAACGGTGTCAAAACGCTAGTCTGCCAAGCCGGCGACGACGTGGTGGAAATTGAGTTTGATGAAATTTTGGTGACCGTCGGTCGCCAAGCGCGCCTGGAAGGTTTTGGTTTGGAAGAGTTAGGTGTTCGCACCGAACGTACCGTGGTGGTGGACGATTTCCTGCGTACTAATTTCCCCAATATCTTTGCCTGTGGTGATGTTGCTGGGCCTTACCAATTTACCCATACCGCTGCGCATCAGGCTTGGTACGCTGCTGTGAATGCCTTGTTTGGTCAGTTTAAGAAATTCCGCGCAGACTATTCGGTGATTCCTTGGGCGACGTTTACTGACCCCGAGGTCGCACGGGTGGGTCTTAACGAGCAAGACGCCAAAGAGCAGGGCGTCGACTACGAAGTCACCACCTACGGTATTGATGATCTCGACCGCGCCATTGCCGATGGCAGTGCTCATGGTCTGGTGAAGGTATTAACCGTGCCGGGCAAAGACAAAATTTTGGGTGTCACCATTGCTGGTGAGCACGCCGGAGATTTAATTGCAGAATATGTTTTAGCCATGCGTCATGGGCTGGGTTTGAACAAGATTCTCGGCACCATCCACAGTTATCCTACCTTCGCTGAAGCCAATAAATACGCTGCGGGCGAATGGAAAAAAGCCCATGCGCCTGAGGGTGTTCTCAAATTGCTGGAGAAATATCACGCTTGGCGCCGGGGTTAGGCCTAGATTAGGTTTGCCGATAGGTTTGCCCATGGGGTTGCTCATGGGTTTGCTCATGGGTTTGCTCATGGGTTTGCTCATGGGTTTGCCGAGGCGCCGCGGCTGTTGGGTCACTACCGTTTAGCGGCGTTCGTCAGTAGACTGGCTTCCAGAATAAAAACTAGGAGGCCAGCATGAAACATTATTTTTTACCTCTCGGGCTGCTACTCAGCGCCTGTGGTAGTAGTCAGTTGGCGTTGGAAGAAGGTGCTGATGAGCACGGTTTTACAGCGCCAACCGAACACACTATTCGTGCTAATCAAGCCGTAGCCGACAAGCTGCCGATTGCCGATCAAGCCGATTTTGAAGATGCCAAGCGCGGCTTAATCGCCTCACCAGAATCATTAGTGGTAAAGCGTGGTGATGAAACGGTTTGGGATCATGATGCCTTCCAGTTTGTCGAAAATGTCGAAGCGCCGGCCTCGGTAAACCCTAGCCTTTGGCGTCAGGCGCAGCTCAATCACAAAGCCGGGCTTTACAAAGTCACCGATGGTATTTACCAACTACGTGCGTTTGACCTAGCCAACCTGTCGATTATTGAAGGTGATAGCGGTTGGATTGTGGTTGACCCGCTAACCAGTAAAGAAACCGCCGCCGCCGCGATTGATTTTGCTCGCCTACATTTAGGTGAGAAGCCGGTGACTGCAATTTTATTTACCCATAGCCATATCGACCACTTTGGTGGTGTGGATGGCGTGCTGCAGTACGCGACCGACGATGTGCGCATTATTGCGCCGATTGGGTTTATGGAAGAAGCCACCAGTGAAAACGTCATGGCTGGCATTCCCATGCAGCGCCGGGCTGGTTTTATGTATGGCCGTCACCTGCCGCGTAGCGAGCGCGGTCATGTTGATACCGGCTTGGGTAAAGAACCGCCATTTGTGGGCAGTATTGGTATTGCCGAGCCGAGTGACTTAGTTACTGAAACCGGCCAAACCATGGTGGTAGATGGTGTCGAGATTGTCTTCCAAAATGCGCCCGGTTCTGAAGCGCCAGCTGAGTTCACCTTCTACCTGCCGGAGCACAAAACCTATTGCGGCGGCGAAGTGGTGTCGCGCAATATGCATAACCTCTACACCTTGCGTGGAGCTAAAGTGCGTGATGCCTTGAAGTGGGCCGCGTACATCGACGAAGCCACGCATTTGTTTGGTGACGCCGAGGTCTATTTCGGTACTCACCACTGGCCGTTATGGGGCAATGAAAATATTCGTGACTTCATGATCGCGCAGCGCGATATGTACAAATACATTCACGACCAAACCATGCGTATGGCCACTTGGGGTGCGACACCGAATGAAATCGCCAGCAGCATCGAGATGCCAGAGACGTTGCAGAAACGCTTTGCTAGCCGTGGTTATTACGGCACGCCAATGCATAACAGCAAGGCCGTGTACCAAGGCTACTTTGGCTGGTATGACGGCAACCCTGCGAATCTACACCCGTTGCCAGAAGCCGACGCCGGTAAGAAGTTTGTGGACTATATGGGCGGCGCGGACGCCATTTTGGACAAAGCCCAAGCGGACTTTGATGATGGTGAATATCGCTGGGTCGCGCAGGTGTTAAATAAGCTGGTATTTGCCGAGCCGGGTAATAAAGCCGCCAAGGCGCTGCTCGCTAAGACTTACGATCAACTGGGCTATCAGGCTGAATCCGGCCCTTGGCGTGATGTCTACTTGTCCGCCGCTTATGAGCTACGTCATGGCACCACTACCGAGGGTGTTGATATGAGCAACGCCATTGATCTTATGCGCGCCATTCCGCGCGACAAATTCTTTGAATCGATGGCGGCACGTTTAGACCCGGAGAAAATAGATGGCAAAGACACCAAAGTCGTATTTACCTTTACCGATCTAGGTGAAAGCTACACCTTATGGTTGAGCAACAATGTGCTGCATCACAAAACTGGCAAAGACGATGATGCCGATGCTGAGTTAGCGCTGACGCATAACTTGTTCCTAAAAATGGCGACAGGTGAGGCCGGCTTAAAAGACACCTTGTTTGGTGACGAGCTGCAGTTGAGTGGTAGTCGTCTGAAATTGCTGGGCTTGATGACTGCGATTGATAAGCCAGATGGGACTTATGCTTTGGTAACGCCGGAGTAGTTGTGGCTTTGGCGGGCGTCGTTTTCGGCCTTTAGAGGCTTTCGTACGCTTTCGGGTGGTTTGCAAGTGCGGGCCGAGTGACTTTTCTTTGCGTCGCCAAAGAAAAGTAACCAAAAGAAAGGCGATCCCACCATGCGGCCGCTATCGCGGTTCCCTGCGCTACTCGCCAAATCGAGCGCCTGCGGGAACTCACTCCGCTAGCGCTCCGTTCAAACAGGCCGCAGGCTCAATCTCGATTTGACTCCGTTGCTCGGCCGCATAGAAGGGTGTAATCGCGCGAATGGAGTGAGGGCGCGGCGCAGTTGGTTTGATGGTTGTTTTTGGGGTTAAAAAGCGGGTTTATAGGGTCTTAAAGGGTGATTCAACGTGGGGAGTTGATGGGCTGGGGTTTTGGGCGCCCCGCAGCGTGGGGTTTTCTGCGGGGCACAATTGGTTAGATGTAGCCGACAACCTGCAGTTCGAGGTTCGGGCCTTCAGCTCGATATTGGAAGCTTGTGCCGTTTAGTTCGATCATTGAAAGCGAACGCACGCCAACAATATCACCGTCGCCATTAGCAACCATGCTTATCTGTTTCTGCTCTGGACGGCCGCTTTTTGCTCTAAAGATAAATGATGACTCAACGTCGGCGGTGTAGACGAAAGGCACCAGCAAAACGACGCTAGGGGTAGCGCCTGCCGGGATCATGGTGCTGATGTTAACGGTTTTCCATGAGCCGGTTGAAACCGCCACATCTTGAGGCTGGATAAACTTAGGTACCGCAGCGGTGGCAATAGCGCTGAATACAGCTTGTTCCAGCTGGTTTAGGTCGCTTGCGTTAGGGATTAATCCTCTGCGCTCGATAAAGCCGACAATCTCTTCTTGTATAGCGTTTCTGTCTTGCTCATCTAAGGTCGTGCCGGGCTTCGAGCCCTGACGGTTTTGATACATTCGCTTGTCATCAACCACTACATGGTTTTCAGCCTGTGTTCTATCCATTATTTAGTTCTCATAGTAAAAAATCACGGTGGTATGGCTGGGTTTAAATTTGTTGATTAAACATTCAACAGAAACGATCCGGCAGTGGCCTATAGGATCTAAGCATTCGGCGGTGCCACACTCCGCGTCGATACATTCCCAGCCGGGATATTGGCTGGCGTTCTTTATGGTTACTGACCACGTAAAAGCACCACCAGCATTGCTTAGTTCGTCACCACACTGAGCAACGCCGCATTCACTTAATGGCGCGCCCTGGGCGATCTCTATGTCGGCTTCAGCAATGCCGATTTGCATTAGCAGCGACTTGTAGTAGGCAACCTCTTGGCCTTCGTGTTCACTGGCGCCTGCGCGTAGTACAGCCAGCATGGCGGCGCAGTCGTCGGTTTCGGTAAGGCAAGGGTCGCTGTGGATGCCGGTGCTTTTTAGCCAGTGGCTGCGTGCCAGGTCAGCTTTGCAGGGGTCGATATTGCGTAGAAACACTTCGCAGGCGGTGGCGTGGAAGTCAGCCAGAATATCGGCGATACCGTGCAGGAGCTTGGTGATGATTTGGCCGGGTTTACGCAGGTAGGCGCGACCGGGCGGCATTAGCTGTTGCAGGTAATTGAGGTATTCGTTACTGCTTGGTGTTGTGCTAGCCATTTTTGACCTTCATGCCCAATCCGGTGCCGTTACATGCCGAACATTTCTGTTCACCATGATTTATTGATTGGCATTCCTGACATACATAACCGTGCCTTTTGTACCAACTGATATACCCACCACCAAAAAGCCGAAAAAATTCGTCATTAATCAGAAGCTCGACAGCCTTGTTCTGGGAAACTTTTTCACCGTAGAGATAAGCAGCTGGAACTAGTTTCTTTCCGCGCTTCAGCCAAACCATTCGCTGCTCAACCATTTCTTCGCAATCAACCATTTAAAGCGCCTCGTAATTGACGTTACCTAGTACGCCAATGCCGTCGACTCCGGCCCATACATCGCCGACTACTGGATCGCCGTTGGCGTCCGTGATCTCTAGGATTTGGTGATCGTGTTCGGCTTCGGCGAGGCTGATGGCTTCGTTAAAGTGGCTGCGTGGGATGCTGGCACCGGGTTTTATATTGCGTCTAAAAACGTCATTTAACTCGGCATTAACAGCGTTTTGAACGGCTGGCGTATTGGGCCCTAGTGCTATGCGGAAATTAAAGGCTTTTTGTGCCGGGACAAAAACACGGACGTCGGCGGTTACTGGCGCGACGCCGGGCTGATTTGGGTAGATACCGATGTATTGTTGAACGTCGTCGACCACGGCTTGGCCGGGGTCAAGTCCAGGGTTGTCGTCATTAATAATAGCGACCCCCACGGTGCCTGCACCGTAGATGACCGGTAATGTCCAGGCACGGGTGACGCCACCTCGGCTGGTGGCCCATTGGACGTAGTCATGGTCGGCGCCGCCACGGGGTGGATTTTGAATGCGAAATAGCAGCCGCGCACGTAGGTCGTCGTCGCTCTCTAGGTGGGTACCACCACTAAGGCCGTCACCACTGGTGGCGGACTGGTAACCCGCGATAGCGCCAGTGAGCGCCATGTCTTCATTAGCAGCGGTGTTGCTGTCGGGGCCAGCGGATACGGCGCGGACAGACACTAGCGCTTCATCATTAGCGTCAGCGGTGGCGTCTTCTAAGACGCGAAAGCGTTGCCCAGCGTTGTTTTTGAACTCCGTGCCAGCGGCAATGGTTGTGCCGCTATCAGCGGTGACCACCAGCGTGCCACGAGCATAGGCGGCAGACTTACGCTTAAGTCCAAAAACACCGGCCCATGCGTCTAGCACTAAGCGCTTAGCGCCTGCTGGCGTGACTTGGATCACTAGGGTTTCTAGCCACGCGTAAAGGTCATTTACAGACTGCGCCAATACCGCTGAGAGGATGCTAGAAAAGGCCCATCTAAGCAGGCTTAAACCACCACCTAAGCGGGCATTAAAATAGGCTTTATTTTGCGCGTACAGCTGCTGCACGGTTGGACGGGTAAAGTCTGTCATTGGATGCTCTCAGTAGCGGGTACCACTAGCAGGTTCCAAACATGCTGCCAGCGGCTATTGTCGGGGCGGGTAATGGTGATGTTTAACACTAAGATGGTGCGGATAACGGCGTCGGGGCCATGCGGCCTTGCGCTTAGGCTGGCGTTGATTTCTACGGTTTTGGCGACCTTGTCTTGCAGTAACCAGGCTAAGGCTTCGGTGGCGGCGTCTTCAGCAAACAAGCGCACTTGATCTTCTGATTTTGCACCCCGCAGCAACCACAAACGGCTGCCGAGTACTTGCGGCTCTAGGTAACCTAAGCACCAGCCTTGGCGGTTACTGTCACCACAGGGTAAACGGTCACCGGACTCGGCGCGTCGGTTGCTGAACAAAGACCAAGCGACTGCCGTTTGTAAGTCATGGTCGGTGGCCAAGTCTTGGCCGTCCGCTAGCTGGATTAACTGAGCGTCAAAGCAGCCGTCGTCTTGCAGGATTAGTGCTAAATCACTCATGGCACCGGCACTCCGCTTTGGCCACTGCCCGGCACCACGCCGCTAGTTTTATGCAGCTTGAGACTGATGCCGCCTGCTTTAATGTCACCGTCACTAGTGATGTCACCGGTACTATGAATAGGACAATCAAACTCGGCCTTGCTAGCACTGACTTTCAGCGGCTTGCCAGCGGCGGCAATAAGGCTAATGCTGCCGTCTATATGGCAGTAGGCTTTGTTGCCTGCGGCGGTGTAGATCATGCTGTCGCCCCGCACTTCCAAGGGCGGCCGGTTGGGGTCTTGTGCGGATACCACTACGGTGCTGTTACGACTGGCTGCCAAGGCGGCATAAACTGCATCGCAATCCTCAGTTGGCCAGCTAGCGGCACCGTAGTTTTGCAGGCGCTCGCAGTCCGTGCGTGTATCACCAAGGCCAACTTTAATGGTCATGGTTTGGCGGCCACCTTGCTCTGTGATCTCGACAATGACGGCGCGGCCTAGCAGTTTTAGCAGCCGTTGTTTTAGGTTCATTGCTGAGCCTCCGCAAGGTCGGCTGGGTGCTCGCAAGCACTGCGGCCGTTAGCGTCGAACTTACAATCCCAGCCCATGCCTTCTAGCGATTCTTCTGTCGCCTCTGGTTCGGCCAATAGCGCGTCTGGGTGGGTGACGGTAATTAGGCTGTGGTGGCCTTGCTGATCGTCAAAGGCTAGCGTGACGTCTTTGATTAAGAGTTCTGCATCGATCTCCATATAGGGGTCATATACCGGCACGGTTTCGCCTGCCGTCCATAGTCTAGTTGTGACGCCTGGCGACGGTGCTTGTTGCAGCCAACCGGCGACGCTGTATTCAATACCCTCACCTTGGCCACGGCGCGAAGCGCGCTCGTATTCGCAGCGTTTACGGCACTCGGCCTCGGTGGCGCTGTCTTCCCAGATAACCAGCTCGCGTGGGGCACGAATCGCCGGATCGATTAGGCTGACATCTGGTTGTGCCGTAGCTGGGATGGTCTTGCCTTGCCACGCTTGACTATTGGTTTGGCTGGCGACTCGATAACGGTGAAAACGGCCGCTGTGGTTTTGCACCAAATTGCCGGTTTTAATGTTCTGGCCAAGTACCAAGGCGCCGTCAGCACGCTTTGGTTTACTGCTGATATACAGGGTGCCATCTGCTGTTATTTGCGGGTGCCAGCCCTGTTTTGCCAGCAAACGGTGCAGTGCCTCGGCACGGGTTTCACCGGTCTCTAGTGCAAAACTCATGGGCGCGGTACTAATGACACCGGCACCAAAAGTCACGCGATTGATAAAAGGCTCTACCAGCTGACCAATAATGCTACCAGCGGCTTGGTTTTTGAATTCGCCAGTGGCGTGCACAGCGGTGCAGTCAGCCAAATCACCGCCGCTATTGCGGCCGATCCACCGCACTTGATGGTCTTGGCTGGTATAGCTGACTTCGCGGCCGTCAATAAAACCTTGGCAAGCGATTAAGCCGTTGTGGCTAAGCTCAAATTCTTGGTTAGGCTTGATAGTTTTGGCGCGGTTGCCCTGGTACCAAGACTCGGCCACGGAAAAATCCAGCACAGCGGCCAGCTCAAACACGGACGTGGTTAGGCTTAATTTTTTGTAGCCTAAGAATTCGTCGCCGTTAATGGCTAGCGTGGTATTAGTCATTAGTGACCACCTCTAGCGCGACTCCGGCCGGGGCAAAACCGGGGTGGTCAAACAAGTGGCTATTGCGCGCAAAAATTTCTGCGCCACGGGCGCCGGTGCCGTATAGCTCTTGGCTGATTAAGGCACAGGGCTGGGTTGTTTGTGGCGTGTATTCACTGACACGGCCTAGGCGTTCTGAACGCTGGGTTAGATCACTACTTACGGCGCTATAAAGGCTGTTTAAAGCCATCCAGGTATTGCGGTCGGCGCTGCTCATTTGGTCGTCAATTTCAGCCAGCAACAGGTCGCGTATTTCAATCGCTTGTTGGTGACTGTCGTAGCTTGCAGCGGCGGCTGCTTGGCAGGCGTTGGTCAACGCCGCTGTGCGCAGCAGCTGATCTAAGGCCTTGGCATTTTGGGCTTGCGTTTGGCGGCTTGGGGTGTCGTTGTAGCTTGGTGGCTGGGCTTGATAACCCCATGCCTCACGCAGGGCCGATACCGCTTGTAGTGGCGTGGTCACGGTTTCGGTGACTTGCTCAAAAACTGCTAGCAGCTGGCTAGCCATTGCCTTTGGATTCTGTAACTGCTGCGCCTGGCGGGCGAGGTATAACGACCAATCGAAAGCGCTATTGGCAACGGCTGAAGCACCGCGCAAGGTGCGCGCGGCCTCAAACTGATTAAACCACTCGTTAAGCTGAGTAATGGCGCTTTGGCGCACAAATTCCGGCTTGTTCTGGACGCTAAATACGTTGGCGAATTCGGCGGCAGCAGCAGCGCTGGCCTCAGAGGCTTGTCGCTTAACGGCAGCGCGGTTATTGACGGCACCGACTGGGTAGCTAAGCGCCTCGACGGGCAGGAATTCAATCGAAAAGGCGACGTACTCACCTTCTTGGGCATTGTATTGCCACTCCGGCAGGCTGGCGGTGACGCATTGCGCTGGCGGCAACCAAGGCAATTCTAGGCGGCCGCTGCCGCGCTCTTTAAAGACGGCCAATAAGGCGTCGCGCTGGCTTAACACGTCAGCGCCAGATAGCCAGCCGTTAACGCGGATAATGCCGTCGCGTTCGGTTAGATCTTCAAAGCCTGGCAAACGACGCAAGGCGAACTCATGCACCACACGTAGGCGGCCAGCAGCGTTGCTACTACGGCTGCACTCAAAGCGCACGCCTCTATACGAAGGCAGGCGGGTGTCTGGCCAGACGTTACTGCTTAGGGTCATTAATCGGCCCCCACATTAGTGCGGCCGGTGTTCACCTGCAGCTTGGTTTTGCCGTCGGTTTCTATGCTGGTGACTTTGGCGGCGCTATTAGCGTCGGTGCTGACCTCGATGCGGATAGTGGAGTCACCGTTGGGCGCGGCGTTGTTACCCTCGTAGCGGAATGATTCTAAGCCTAGGCCGTCGGCAAAGATGGCGCTAGTTAGACGCCGGTCGACGTCTGAAAATTGGCTTAAAACGCCTTTTAAACCTTCTTGACGGCTGCGCTTTTCAAGCTCTGATAGCTCTGAATTAATTGCTGCAAACGCATCTCTTGCGCCGTTCGTTCCCAGAATATTGTCGGCTATTTTGGTTACCGTATCGCCTGTGCTTGCCAATTGCTGATTGGTAATTTGGGCAGCGCGTGCGCTGTCTGCTAATAAGGTGGCGCCGTCGCCATTGGCGTTATAGAAGTCGTTAATACTGTCGATAGCGCCATCGTTTTGCCTGAACTCGGCGATTGCCGCACTAAATGCCCTAGTCGACTCTGCATCAAATACCTGGCTTAGCTGGGTTGACTTGCCGCCACTGGCTTGGATGATCTCGACAAGCAACTCATTAATCGGACGCATGATCTCTTCGCCACGCTTCAGCGCTTCGGTGTCGAAGACCTGTATGCCACCTTTTTCTTGCAGCAGTTTGACTTTGTCAGCATCGCCTAACGTTCTAAGCAGTGCCTCAAACGCTGTAGTGGCTTGCTCTGAGCTACCAACACCAGCACGGATTAACTGCAAGGCCGCACCCATTTCACGGATGGCAGGAATGCCGGTGCGGCCCATTTTGGCGTAGGCAGCAACGTTACGTTCGCCCAGCTGGGCCAAATTCGCCAAAGTAAAGCTGCCTGCTTTACCTTGGTTAATCAAAATATCTAGAGCCGAGTTGACTTCTTCTTTGGTGGTAAGTCCAAACTTTTTAAATTGTGCAGTTAAGGCGCCAACGCTGGCGCCTTCGGCACCGGCGGCCTGGATGGCTAGCGCCATATTGCGAGCTTGCTCGCGGGCAAAATCGAGGTCGCCGGTTTTTTCGACAATCTCGCTGACGGCGTCGAGCAGCTGCTTGCTGTCGATGTTGATGTCGTCAGCGCTGGCCGTGTCGAACAGCTGATTTTTTAACTGCCGAATTTCTGCTGGGCTGCGACCGCTTTGAATACCTAAACGCTCGAAGCGTTCTTCAGCCTCTAATAAGTTACCGCTGACTTTTGCGGAACTAAAGCCAGCGCCTAATAGACCGGCGCCACCAGCAAATTTGCCGAAGCCTTTAAAGCTGCGGCCGGTGGCGGCTAGGTCTTTGCGCATGCGCCGTAGGTTCTGCTGGGTGTTTTTAGCAAACCGTTTTTGGGCGCGGCCGTTTTTCTTGGTTTGCTGCTCAAAGCTGCCACCCAAGTTGACCTGAATATTGTATTCCTGATCGGCCATTAGTGATGGTTGCGGGCGGCCTTAGCTGCGGCGCGTTTGCGGACTTGGATAATATGGTCGGCTTGCATGGATAGCGGCTCGAATAGAGACTCAGGCATCTGTAATGACTGGGCCGGTGTCAGGCCCGTTAGCTGCTGCATTACTGTTAACCTTGGCAGCTGGTTTAGCAGCCGCAGGGCACGTTCGCCCCCGTATCCTTAATCGCTTTTGCGCCTCGTCGATTTTCTCTTCGTCGACTTCGTAGAGTTTGCCCAGCACAGTGGCTGGAATGCTTGGGCTAGCCAGTTCTGGCAGCGTGCCAGTGCTATCGCTGAGTTTGACAATTTGGGCGTGCAGTAAATGCCGGTTAAATAGGCATTCGCTGGGTAAACGTAACCAAGCGCCCTCTGGCTCGCCGGATGCTTGGCAGTAGGTGCCGACCTCGGCTGCGAGTTCGGCACTATCCTTGTCGGCTTTGGTGGCTTCGCGCAGCTCGATGGTGTCGTAGCGTGCATTTAGGACGCTGCTGTCGCCTTGGGTAACGGCGATGCCACGTTCAAGCTTGACGACTTCGGTTAGTGGTTCGTACATGCGTTGTTACTCGCACCCTCTCCCCTAAACCCTCTCCCTAGTAGGGAGAGGGGAATAAGGCATGGGGTTATAGCTGGATAGGGTCGCCGCCTAGGGTGTAGGTGACGGTTAGATAGTCGTCACCTAGGTCGCCACCACTGGCGAAGGTGCAGCCTGGGCAAAGTACGCGAACACCGCTAGAGGCGACTAAGGTGATGGGCTCGTTGGCCACGTCACGCAGATTCTTAGCCGTATCAAGGCTTTTATTGAGTAGCGCTACTTGTAGCTGCGGCACCACGGGGCGCGTTTTTTGGCCATGTTGGCCATTGCCTGCCGGGAGCGGTTCACTCTCTTTGCCTGCCCAGTTGTTGATCTTGGTGTCGTCTGGGTTGACACCAATGCTCTGGCCACGTAATTCGATTGCGATAAAACTGAGTACTTCTAAAGCCATGTCTAAATCCTTAAATAATGGGGTTACGAGTCAACACAGCCGTGGCTAGCGGACAAAGGCCGCATTGGTACCGACAAACCGCAGTTGGTTCATGGTGTTTGGCTGTTGTTCTGTATCGAGGCGATTGGGATCTTCGCTATTGCGCAGCACAATCAGCTGGTCTTTGTAATGGCTAAGGTTTTCCATAATTCCGGCGCTAACAAACTTCTGGTAGTGACCAATTAGCCAGCTGCGCATCCGCTCTGGCGTCATTACTGGGCCTGCCTCTGGGCCAAAGCTGTCGCCGTCTTCGGCTAACTTAAAACCACGCAGCTCGCGGCGGATGTCGTTGTTCTGGCTCCAACGCCAGAAACTCAACACCTCAACGGTGTTTAGGTCTTGGTAGGCGGTGTCTAGGGCGCCGACTTCGTTTTCGGTGTACATGGTGACCATGCGTTCGATACGGACTAGGCCAGCCGCGTCAACGTTAAAGGTGCTGACACCGGCTGCTAACAGCTGGTGGCGCTCGGTTTCACTAAACCGATGGTTGCTATTAGGCGGTAAGGTTGAGCGCAGTGGCAGGCCTTCAAAGGCTACAGCCGGGTCTTTATTGGCGCTGGCCTCGATGGCTGAAGCGACATCGGCAGCAATGACAAAGTGCGGTGTGGCACTGCCTGCAATGCCTAGCGCAGCCACTTGGTGGCTGTTGCGGCCGTTATTGGCCCAGGCGATTAGGTCAGCAGCGGTGGCACCGGTGTCGGTATTGCCGACGGCAAAAATGGCACGGCCGTCTCGCTGGCTGTTGTATTGCCAGCGGCGGTCGAGTTCGGCTTCTAGGGTGCGCAGGTTGGCTTCGTCTAAATACGGGCTCACCAGCTTGGTCATGTGGTCGTCTTCAGTGGCGGCAAAGGCGGCGCTGATGTCTGGGTTGCCAACACTAATGACCGGCTGCGTGGTGATAACGGTTAGGCCTGCTGCGTCTGGCTCATTACGGCCAAGGTCTAAGCCTTGGTTAATGGTGATTTGGTTGGCGGTAGCGCCGACCCATTTGGCGGTGAGTACGGCTTTGCTAGTGTCAGCACCGTCAACCGCTGCAGTGACGTTTAGGTTGGGGTTGTCATTCACGGCATCGACAAAGCTTTGCGCGAGGGTGTCGCCGGTGTCGTCGGCATTAACGGCAATACGCACGCGGCCGTTGAGGCTGGTGGCACCGATATAGCGCACAAACTCGCCAATGCTTGGGCCTTCGACAGGATCGTCGATATTGAATTGCACTTCCCATTGGCTGGCGCTGCCGGCGTCGTCATCTAGGGCGATGGCATAAACCGGCAGGTTGCCTGCGTTGCGCAATGCGGCCAGCAACATGCTGGCCAATAGACTACCGGCACCCGCTAGCGCCACGGCTTGGGTGTTGCTGGTAATTAGTTGACGAAAACCACGGGCAATCGGCGCGCTGGCCAAGGGCTGGCCAATCACATTAATGCTGCGAGGCATGCCGGTCAGACCGCGCACGGCGTTGCGTGGGTCAAACTGAATGGCGGCGCCGGGTACTAGGGTAATGGGGATGCTGGTTAATGCCATGTTTAAGGCCTCTTAAATGGGGTTATTAAGTCCGGTTGCGTGGGCGGCGATAGCGGCCTCGCCTTGGGTATTGATGTGTTTTTCGCTATTGGTGTGCACGGTAATGAGCGGCACTAAGTCGGCGCCGTTGCTGTTTTCTAGGCTGACGATTTGATCAAAGGTGACGGCCCAGAGGTTGATGCCGGTTTTGTCGAGGCGCACGCTGTAGCGGTTAGCGCCGTTGATGTTCTGTGGCATGCCGCTGTAGTCGTTGCATGCCCCGTCTTTGGCTAGCCAGAGGCTGACTAAGTCTGTTAATGCCAGGGCAATGCGGTCACGGGTTTCTTGTTGGCCGTCGGCAGTGCCGATGTAAATGGCCATGCGGGCTGTACAGCCATATTGATTATTCAGCTCTTGGTAGCGTTTAATCGCGCTGGTGCGCAGGCAGCTGACCATGAGCACACGGTTGTGCGTGCTGATATATTCCAAATCGGCAAGGGTGACTTGACCCGCATGGGTGGTGACTTGCTTGGCAGCAAACTCGCTGGGCCAGCTGTTATTGATGGCCTTTAAAGCGGCGTTGATGTCGTCACGTAGTTTTAGCGTACTCATTGCAGCAGCCCCAAATACCATTCGCCAATTTCAATACCAATGCGCTCGGCTTCGTCTTCACTAATGCCAAGATATTGGCGGGCGGGAATGTTTTGCTCTGGCCAGCCTTCGTTATGGACTCCGGCGTATGGCAGGTTGGATCCCACCAATACGGTTTCACTTTGGGCCTCAGAGCTAATGCTGTCGATTAGGTCGCCTTCGGCGTCGAGCAAGCTTTGGCCACCGCTAACGGTTTTGGCGTAGCGCTCTGACCACGCGGGCCAAGGGCTGCCGTCTGGCGCGGATTTTAGGCTTTCTAAACGCTCGCGGGCGCCGTCCTCAAGGATCTGCCCAACCGGTTCGCCGAGCTGCTCTAGGCTGCCAGTAGCCGCGTTGGCAATGGCGGCGTTAAGCCGCTCTAGGTCTCGCAGGTTGACGTTTAAGGCCATACTCATGCGCTTACCAGTTGTTTGTGCCGCTGCTGTTGCGACGCGGTTTGCTGGTGACTACTGGCTTCAGGTTGCCAGCGTTAGCGCTGCCGCCGTCAGCAGGGCTGGGCGGTGGGCAGGCTTTCAAGATGGTGTCTTTAACGCGTGCGTTTAGGGCTTTCTTTTCGTCGGTATACGCGCCTTGGCGGATACTTAGGCGGTACATGGCGACGTCGCATGTCCACGCCTCTAGCTGTTGTGCTGACCACTTGGACTGGCAATGAATTGACCAGGCGTCGATGTCGGCGCTGGCGTCTTGCAATGCTGCCTCGATGACGGCCGCGCTGGCGACAATATTGCCATTGTCGTCTGTACGGTAGAAAACTGAGTCGCTACCGTAGCGGGCGCGCAGTTGTTGCTCGGTGGCGTACATTTATAGAGCCAGCCTAAAGTGTGGCAGCCAGCGGTGCACCGGCGCATTGTCGTAACGGCTGTTAAACCAAACGTCGGCTTGACGGATATTGCCACGTGGGCCTTCGATCCGGCCGATGTCGTTATCTACCACGCCTTCCATTGCATAACCGACTTCGGTGGGCGTACCCAAAATAAAGCCGATGGTGATTTGGTTGCCCGCCACGCTAACGTTGTTAATGGTTGCGCCGGTGAGCGTAAAGCCGTGATTGGCCACCGCTGTGACGAGGTTCGTATCAACCTCTAAATCACCCCAATTATTGACCGTTAGCACCACATTGTTGCCGTTAACCTGGCCACTAATGTCTGGCAGCGGGAACCGGGCGATGTCCGCCATGTAATGGGCAAAGCTTTCGCCGATTTGGCGATTGGCGTAGCTCTCAAAGTGAATGCCGTCATTCGGCCACGGCGCGTAGTGGTAGTAACTAAAGGCAAGACGCACGTAAGGGTTGGCTTTGGCTAGCTCTAGCTGGGCCTGTGGCACCTCTGAGGTGGTGGTGCCGATTTGGGTTAAGAAATTTTTAGTCCAGGCACCGCACTGGGTAATCACCAGCAAAGGCTTGCTGGTTTGACCGGTAATGGCGGTTATGCGGCGTTGGTAAGACTCGAGCAGCGTTTCTAGCGCGCTGAAGTGTGCGGCTAGAGTTTTGTTGCGATCGTTATACCCCTGGCTCAAAAAGATTGCCGGCACCACTAGTTTTGGGTAGGTTTCTTTTGCTTTGGCAATGGCGTCCATTTGGTTTTCAAAGGCGTTGCTGCCTTCTTGCATGTCATCAATGGACGTACCACCAACACCACCAGCGGCAAAAATCATGGGCGGTTTATGGCCCTTATCGCGCATGGTTTCAGCAAAGCCACTGGCCCACGTTTCGCCAAACCCGTAGTTCAACGCGCCGGTGTTTTGTATCTCTAGCAATGGCACCAGATTACCCGGGTTAGGGACTCGGGCGCCGCCATGTTCAGGGTCTAGTCGCACCCCATTCTCAAACATAAAGCTATTAGCCGGGCTAGTTGTACTTAGCAGCGGTAGCGACGATGTGCCGCCGCTGTTGGATTGTCCCGCGAACAGGTAAAACTCTGCGTAGCCAGTTAGGTCTCGAATAATTGGGCCGTTGCTAATCATGCTGCCATGTTCCATAGGCCAACGGTGTTGCCGTCGTTTTCAAAGGTGAAGCCGGTACCGGTATCAGATGGGGTAATGCCGGGCCAGCGCGAAACGTCAGACAGGCGGCCCGCTCGTAAGAGACCGCAGAAAGGATTGGGGGCTGGCGCGGCATAATCGACGCCATGCGCGCGGCCCATGTAGAAATGCGTTGGTGCCGTGACTTGGCGCAAACTGATGTTATTAGAAGTGCCGATATGATTTCCGTCTAAGTACAGCAGGAAGTTGTCGCCGTCATAACAGACCTGAAAGACATAGTCCTGTCCTTCGTTCAGCGGGTTTGGGATATTTCCCACCGGGCCTTGGCGGTCAAAAGTGCCGTCAGCTTCGCGCCAGCCAACGTAGGGGCTGTTATTGACGTCGAGGCCGATCACCCAGCTTGCGTCAGGATTTTGGTCTTCGCGGTTCTCTGTGTGGGTATGCCATTCACCGGCTAGCACTTGGTCGGTGCCATTGGCCGCGCCGGCTTTAAATTTGACCTCGATGGTGAAGTTACCATTGGTCATGGCTTTGTCGGTGGTTAAGCCGTTGCTGTCAGCCCCCCGGTTAGTGCAGTCAAACTGCCATGCACCAGAGCCGCCACCGGGCGGACTGTCGACAAATACAGGGGCTGGCGACCCTACAAGCCGCAGATGGTTGCCGTGACCGCTTGTGTCTCTCAAGGCGTTGTTATTGCCAGAGCCGCCGCCATTCATTTCCAAATTGGCAAGGCGCGCCTCTTGGCGTTCAATGATGTCGCACAGCGCCTCATTGTCTAGTTCAACCAAGCAAGCAGGAACTTTTGCCATTATTAATTACCCTTGGTTTGCAGGTGCCAGCGATAGCCCGCTTTAGCCCGCTCATTAAAGATGGCTAAGGAGCCGTTTTGTGTGATGTCGCCAAGCTGATCGGTGTTGCCTAGGGAGGCGTTGGTGATGATTTCGGTGGGAGTGTCTAGCGCGACCTGAACATGGCCATCTTCTTCGGCAGTGCCGTTGTAGTCACGCAGCACGATAGTGCCAGTGCCTAATTCTCCTAGCGCCTGTTCATTGGCGAGGCTGCGCTGTTCGTTGTCGTTAATTTGATCTAGTAGAGCTTGGTCAACGCCGCCGCCGGATGCACCCAAGAATGTGCCGAACTCGGCTGGCTTAGCCAGTATGACCAACATGACGGTAGTGGCGCGTGGGCGGTTATCAATAATGCCCAGCTGGCTGTCGGTTTGATAGGTGCCATCGGCAACGCCTTGCGACCCAGCAAACGCGGCGGCCCCAGACGCTAGTGTGACGCTGTGCGTGTGGGCTAGGTTGTGGCTGTCTTGGCCAATAATGTCGCCGACCACTCGGCCTGGGCCTTTACCAACTAGGAATAAGTCGCCTTCGGGTAGGTTAAAGGTGGTGCTGCCGTCGCCAGCGCCCCAAGTGTCGCCGATTTCCGCATAAAGGCCCGCGTATTCGACCCGTGACACTGCTTTGCGGGCGCCCGGCTCTAACTCAATGGTGCCGGGCGGCGCGATTGGGCCACCCCAGCTGAAGATAAAGCCGGGTTTAATGCCGACCTCTGGAATGGCACCACCTTCGGCTATCAGCACCCATTCAGCATTTTGCTTATTGGGGGTAACGCCTTGGTTATTGTCAACTGTGCTGCGCCAGCTGCTGCCACCAAAGAAGACGCCATCTTTTTTGTTGTAGATTGCGTCAGGGTCGTAAACGTCACGCCAATTTATGCCCGGCGAGCCGTCACTAATGGTAATGCTTTGGGTGCTGGTGCTGACGGTGTGGGTGCCGTCGCCGTTGTCGGTGAGCGTTGGGGTTTCGCCGTCGGCACCGGCGTCACCTTGGGCGCCGTCGCTAATGGTAATACTTTGCGTGCTAGTGGCGACGGTATGGGTGCCGTCGCCATTGTCGGTGAGGCTTGGGGTTTCGCCGTCGGCACCGGTGTCGCCTTGGGCGCCATCATAGATGGTAATGCTTTGGCTGCTGGTACTGATGGTGTAACTGCCGTCACCGTTGTCGGTTAGCGTTGGGGCTTGGCCTTCTGGGCCTTGGGCGCCGTCGCTAATGGTGATGCTTTGGCTGCTGGTGCTGACAGTGTAGCTACCGTCGCCGTTGTCGGTCAGGGTTGGGGTTTCGCCATCTTGGCCACTGGGGCCGACTAGGCTTTGAATTAGTTCCCAGTTGCCGACGTTTTTGCGATAAACGTCGCCATTATGTTGCAGGTATAGGTCGTCGTCTGCGCCGAGGCTGTTGTCTGGCGTGTTGCTGCCGTTATACCAGGTGGATCCGTCAAATCCGACCACGCGGCCGTGGTTTTCTTGGCTGCCGTCGGTATACGTGGTGAGCAGGTCGCCTGCCACAATATCGAGCGCTTGAATGCCACGGCCAGCTTCACCTTGAACTTGGCCAGCGTTTTGCGTTTGGCCGTTGCTATAGGTGGTGACAAGCTCGCCGTCGATAATTTCAACCGACTCTATGCCGCGCCCGTCGCTACCCGCGTCACCTGTAACCTTGCCGACGTTTTCGCTGCTACCGTCGCTGTAGTAAACAACAAGGTTGCCCGCAATAATTTCGGTTTGCTGGATGCTGGTGCCGTCTACACCGTCGACGCCGTTTTGACCGGCTGGGCCTACTACTTGCCCTAGATTGTCTTCGACGCCGTCACTAAAGGTCACCAGCAGATTGCCGCCGTTGATCTCAAAATTAGATACGTGTCGACCGGGTGCACCAGCCGGGCCTTGCAGGTTGCCAAAGTTGTGCAACTCGCCATTGCTGAGTTCGATAACAAGGTCGTCGTTCTCGTGGCGGATGTCGACAATGCCAACACCGTGCTCGCCGTCTTGGCCGCTGGCGCCAACAACTTGGCCGAGGTTTTGGGTGCTGCCGTCGGTGAAGCTTAGCCAGAGCTGGCCGTCGGGCGTGATAGCGCCGTCAACAATGCCACGGCCATCTAGGCCGTTGCTACCATCAGCGCCGGGTTGACCTGCAACCGTGCCGACCGCTTGCGTGGTGCCGTCGTTATAACTTAGAACCAGCTCGCCGCCTTGGATGGTGGCGTTGATAATGCCGCGAGCATTGCCGTTGCTTTGGCTATTGCCGCTGTTGCCGACTTCCCAAACCATTAGATTAATACCTCGATTTCGGCTGAGCCGTCGCCTGCCACAATGCTTAGGCGCAGGCCAGTAACGGCTTTGTCTTCGCGTAGGTCGGCTTCGCGTAGGCTGTCTGGCGTGGTGTTACTGATGTCACCTAGTGGCCAGCTGCGCCAGTTGGCAGTGCCTGCTTTGACGCGGTCTGGATGGCTGGTGGTGTGCTCGACGCGGGCAACGGTGTCGGTACCGGTAATGGTAACGGCAACATTGCCGCCGCTGAGGTCTTGGTCACGTGGCGGGTGGAACTCTAACGGCTCGCCACCGGCATAAGCGGTGCCGCTATAAAACCAGTTGGTGCCGTCAAAGTTCCAGCCTGCCATGCGTGTGACCTCTTACTTACAGCAAACGCTTATTGGTTAACGGTGATGGCCGCTTCTAAACCGGCGGCGGTAGCAACCGCATTAACGCCGTCAGCGTGCAAGGCTGCATTTAGCGTCTGCAGGTCTGGCGTTTCGCCTTCAGCCAAATTTAATGAATAGATGGCGGTGGCAATCGCGTCAGCGCTGGCTTCTGGCAGTTGTTGAGCGGCTTTGATGTCAGCGGCTTTTACTTTGGCGACCTTTAGGCCTTGGTCTTTTAACGCCTTGGTGACGTTATCCACGGTGGGCTTTTCACCGGCGGCTTTGTCTAGCGAGGCTACGGCCATGTGAACTTGTTGAGGTGTGGCGGCTGGCGTAGCAGCGGCTTGCTTGGCGGCGCCTTCAGTCTGCGGCAGCTCAAGCATTTGCGCGCCCTGGAACTGGTTGCGCTGCTCGGCAGCTTCAGCGGTGATCTCTTTCACTGCTAGGTGTGGATCCGCTTCTAGTTTGTCGCGCACTTCTTGGCTCATGCCATCTAGTGGCAGCAGGTTGTAGCCTAGGCTAAAGACAATTCCTGCACGCACGTGAGTGGGTAGTTTTGTCTGCACTTGCAGGTGGGTGTTTTGTTGTTCTGGCATGGTTGGCTCCATTTTCAGTAGGGTGTTTTTAGAGCCACTTGAAGCACATACAAACGGGGCTTTAAGTGGCTTTAAAAACACCCCGCACTGTTGCGGGGTGTTTTGGGGGGATTGAGCGTTAGCTCTACTTCAAGATGTCAACTTCAACGACTTTGACGGCTTGATAGTTCGGGTTGCTGTCGCCACCGTCGATCAACTGGCGGCCAAACAGTTGCTTGGCAGCAGCCTTGTTGGACACGCCAACAACGATCTTGGTGGGGTTGATGCCCATTGGCTGGCCATGTTCGTTTTTAAACTCATTCATGGCTTTCACGGCAGCGTCAAAGTTGGCGGCTGTCAGTGGCTGGTTGCTGGCGTATGCCAGTTGCCAGAAGCTGTAGCCGTAGCCATAACGACCGTCTAAGCCAAACAAGAAACGCTTGTTGTTAAAGACCTCTGGATGGTCTGGGTCGGTAATCACCTGCGGGCTAAACTCTTTGCGGTTCTGCTTGATGATGGGGTTAATGCCGTGGCTGTCGTCTACCAAGTACCAGAAGGCTGAGCCGCCGCCGCTAGCGTCCAAGTTGCTGACTAGCTCTGCTGGTGCTTCAGCGCCGTCACCGACTGGGTGTTCGGTGTCAAAGAATGGCTGGCCGTCATAGCAAAGATTGATGATACCGTCGCGTAGCAAGCCAAAGGCTTCGCGGTCATGGTGCCGTGGCGCTTTGGCACCCGACATTTTGGCGCCAATAATGGCACCGCTAATGGCGCCGTCTTCTAAGTCGTTGCGCCCAATGCCGACGGTTAGCTCGTAGTCCTCATTCTGAATAGAGTACTTGTGGCCAGATAGCATTTTGACGGCGCGCTCGCCGACCCATTTACGGATCTCGGCGATACCGGCAACCCAGTTGTATTGCTCGCTGGCGGTAGTGCTGCTGACTTCGGTAACGATTTCGCCGTATTGCGGCTTGGCTTCGTTAAACGCTTCTTGGAATGTGGCCTTAAGGCCAGTCATTACTTCGCGTAAGCGTTCGCGGGTAAGTGAATGTGACATGGTGGTGTCCTTAAATAAGTGGTTCTTTAACTAGTCGACTAGAGGTAACGCTGGGCCTGCTTAAACCACAGGCGGACGGAAAAAGCCGACCTGACCTTCGATTTGGAAAAGCGTGCCTGCGGCTGAGTGCGTGGCCGCTAGTGCTGGGTCGAAGCTGACGGTTTGGTCGTCTAACCAGTAGGCGGTTGCGTCTAGGTTTTCTGGAATCAGGGTGGCGATGTCGTCTACAAACAAGGCGCGGCACTCGACGGCGGCTTCTACAGTGATGTCGCCGTCGGCGCCGTCACGGTTGTCTGCTGGGTGTTTGGCGACGCCACCAAACTTGAGGCCGGGCGCTACATGGGCTGGTTTGGCAAAGCCGTTGTCAATAACAACGTCGGCACCGGAAAAGATGTTGGCGCCTGCGGCAACCACTAAGGTGCGATTGCGCTTTTGCATTAATGGCGTTGGGCGGTCTTGAGTTAAGGCTGGCATGTGATTTACCTATAAAGCGGAATGGGTGTGTTAGGTGCGAGCTAGCGGCTGTGCTAACGGCTAGTTAGGAAACAAGCTTTGGCGCGCAGCGGCGGCGGCTTCTGCGGAAACGCCAAATTCGTTGGCAATGGCTTCGTTGCTGGCGTTCAGGTCGGTGTCTTCGTCATCAACCTCACCGGCTGGTTTGCCGTCGGCATTTGGGGTGGCGGTAATGGCGGTGCCGATAATGCCCTGCACTTGTTTGAGGCCTTCGTCGCTGGCGCAGAGCGCTGTGTAGTGGCCAACGCTGGCCGGGGCGATCTTGCCATCGGCGACAGCGCCTTCGATTAAGGCTTTGATTTCTTGGTCGCGGAAGCCTTTTAGCTTGTCTTGGGCGGCGTTGAGTTGGGTTTCTAGGTTTTCGACGTCGGCCGCTGGGCGGAAGTTGGCCGGGTCTTTTAGGCGTTCGATCTCGGCGTTTAGCTGCGTGATGGTGTCAGCTTGGCTGTTAATGTGGTCAACCACACCGGCAGCGGTGACGGCATTTTCGTCAGTCGCGCTGATAGCGGCACACAAGGCGGTGGTGATTTCGATTTGCTTAGGCATGGTGTCTGCTCCGGTTTCTTTGTCGGGGTTCGCTTCTTCAGCGTTTAATTGGGTTTGGGGAAAGTTGGCGATGTTGGTTAAGCCAGGGCGACCAAAGGCGACGATTTCGCCCGTTTCGCTATTCACCTTTAGTGCGGGGCTTAGATAGCGGTACTCGCGGCCGTCTACAGCGGCGCGGCCTTGCGTAGTCCACTCAGCGGCGGCGGTAATGGCGCCGTTGGTTTCTTGCTTCCAGTCGCTGAGCCACGCGGCGGCGACAGCCTTGTGGCGCATGGCGTCGTCGTATTGGTTTTCGGACTCGTGGCCGTAGTCGATAAACAGGTCGCGCTTGCTGTTGTTGAGTTGGGCTACAAATAGCTGGCCATTGGTGATAGCTGGCCATGTGCGGCCATCTAGGCCATGAATAAGGCCGTCTGGCTCTGGCGCCGGCAAAACGATAACGCGCGATGGTGCGCCGCCCTCTGCGTTGAGCGCAGTGGCGATCACAAATTGGGCAAAGTCGCTTTGGTGACGTTTCATGCAGCCAGTGTGCGGTGGCTAGGCTGCAGCTTGGGATTCGGGTTTTTGAATAATTTTAAAGTGGGCAGACGGCCCGCTTAATGGTTGGTGATTGCCTAGCCAAAACCGACGACTGAGGAAAGGCAATATCGGCTTTTAGTGTCACACGCGCTTAACTAGGCCGTCAATGTCAGCGCGAATGCCGCTAGAGCATTTTTAACTCAGCGACTACGTTTTCAACGATTTTTATTTAGGGCAATGGTGCGGGTTAAAAAAAAAGCCGCTTAGAGCGGCTTAGATTAGCTTGTATGTTTTTGCCTAGTGCAGCACTGGCACTTCGGTTTCTGGTTCTTCTGTCGTAGCCAACTCGTTGGCCAGCTCTTCGGGCAGTTGCCAGCGGGTTGCGATCACGGCTGCCAGTTGCTGCTGATTGGTTAAAGGCTGACTAATCTTGTACTGAGTAGGATAAGGCTGGCTGGTAATGGTGCCAGACTTAACAGCCGCTTTAACCAGCGGCTCAACAGCGGCTGCCAGCGGGCCGCCAAGCTCGCCGGTTTCACTATTCCATTTCAGCGTGCCAGATGGCTGGCTTTGATGAAATGCCTGCAGGTTAAATGTGTGGTTCATATCTAAATAATACACCAATTCCCAGATTAAAGAGTTCTGGGTCATTTTTGCGCAGGTTGTCGAACTCTTCTTGGCTACCCGCGAGGATGCGCTCAAGTGTCATGGTCATAACCTCTAACGCGCCGGTCGGCCCTTCATCCACATCGTACTCGCGCCCAAAATAGGGGTTGATGTAGTTGTCTTCTTTGGCCACTTCACTCCAGCCATAACCCTTGTTGCCGGTTAGGTTTCGCAGTGACTTGCGTTCGTCGCCTTGCGTGCGACGCCGGTGCAGCTGCTGAAAAATATCGTCTAAAGCAGGCAATGCTGCCTGCAGCCGGTGGGTGAACTCGTGGACGGTGGATCTTAAGTCGTATGATCTTAGGTATCCGGCATTGGCCTCTGCGGTAATGATGCCAAAGTTGCTCATGCGCACGCGCTTGCCGTGATATTTGGCAGTAATAGTTGAGTAGCTAGCGCGACCTTTTATGGCTTTGGTGTATAGCGGGCCAAATTCGTCGGCGGCCTGTATCCAAGACGCCGGGTAAAGCTTTGAGGCCTGCTTAGTTAGCTGAGCTGATTTGCCGCTGCTTTTGACATTGACTGCGCGTTCTGCGCCTATCTCGCTATGCAACCGT
This sequence comes from Gammaproteobacteria bacterium, assembly GCA_030425645.1. Lineage (GTDB taxonomy): Bacteria > Pseudomonadota > Gammaproteobacteria > JAPPPA01 > JAPPPA01 > JAPPPA01. Next base: position 363,960 of record JAUHZK010000001.1, read on the forward strand.
TTATGCAAAGTGTTTCGGAAGGCGGCAGCATTGATTGTCTCTTTATGTGCACCAAGTTGTTTAGCGATTTCTTCGCCGCTGTTGATAGCCTCGTCTAGGCTGGGCGGCGGTAGTGGCACTCTCGGCGCCTGGGCTTTTAGCGCTTGTTCAAAGCTTTGCTTTTTAGCAAACGCGCTGCGCTTTGCACTTTGTTGACGTGCTGCGCCGGGGTTGTGATCCCAGCCGGGGTCGATGCCTTTAGGCACATAGGTGATTTCGCCAGTGCGTTTATTGACGTGGCGGCGGGTTTCTATGGTTGGCGCGCTGGTTTGCGGCTTAATTTTTTGCTGCACTTTGCGGCCGGTAGGTAGGCCGGTGGCTGGGTCTAGCTCTTGGGCGGTGCCGCTGGCTGGGATACCGTCTTTTATATAACGGTCTCGCTGACGTTTGGTAACGCCGCGCACGCGGCATTTGCAGCCGTGACCATTCTTAGGCATGTGGGTTCGCCAGTGCGGATGGTCGATGGGTAGCAGCAAGCCGTCCCATTGCAGGTGCTCTTGGCGGTGATTTTCGCTTGGGCCAAGGCTGTACAGCAAAAACGGCGTGGTGGCTTTGTTGCGTTGCAAGCGCTGCCACTGGCCGACTTGGCGGGCCACATCGACGTTGGTGCGGTAGATATGTTTAAGCCGGCGCGGGCTGCCGAGTTGCACTTGGCGCACCTCGCCGGTGAGTGGGTCGGTTTGTTCTTTAATGCCCCACCAGCCTGCTTTTTGCAGGCTGGGTGTGATTTGCGCGGCCCAGTCGCGGAAGGTTTGACCGTCTTTTAAGGCGGCTTGAAGGCTGCTTTGAACGTCGGCCAGCAGGTCTAGCTGCATCATCTTGGCGACGGTAAAGGCGTGGGCGTGCTCTTGGCGCCAGACGTCGGCGTGGTCAAAACCGGTGCGCAGTTTTTTAGCGCTGAAGTACTTGAGTGCGTCTTTAGGAACTGGGCCGGGTTTTAAGGTGGTGGCCATGCTTTTATTCGACGCTTTCTAGCGCTTCCAGTGTTGGGGTAGCTAGCACGTTAGCTTTGGCGACGTCTAACAGGTAGTTGACGCTGGCGTTGCTGAGGTTGTTGCTGGCAGCAACAAAGAGCTTGCCATTGGGCTGAAAACCGACAACTAGGCATTGCTCTAGGCTTTGGGTTTCGCTGGCATTGAGCAGATGCTGCACTGTGCAGCCTTGCCTAACTGGCAGGTTTAGCGGCGTGATGTTGTCTTTGGACATTAAGCGGCCTTGTTGTGACGGTTTTGCCAAGCTTTATCTACTGCGTTATGAAGGTCGTCGTGGCTGGTTTGGCCGTGGCGGCTTTTCCAGTTGGCCATAAACTCACGGCGTTGTGCTTTGCCTGGCAAATGGCAGATGTAGTTGGCTAGGTGCTGGATAATTTGCACGCGGTAAGCGGCGAGAGTTTTTTGATATCCGGGGAATTGGGCGTTGCCGCGTGGGGCTTGGTTAACCTTTTTGGCTTGCCGTTCGACAGGCTCAGGCCGAGCGGGAATTTTATTTGTACTCATTTAAGCTTTCCCAGCTCCATGCGACGCTCTGGTTTCCACATCGTTGGCACTCAACGATGTGAATGTTGTCGGGCGTTGGCTCTTTGGCCGTATGAAAGTCACATCCTGAGACTAAAGCTCGCAACCGGATGCTGTGCCATAGCCCTTTAAGCAGACAGATTGGGTTAGGTATCACTATGGTCACCTAGGGCGTGAGCTTTGAGCATTTGAATGGCGAGGCTTTGTACCAGTTCCGTTTCGTCGATTTGGTCGAGGATCTCTGGCAGTGCGTCGAGTAGCGCTTGTTGCTTTTCTTGGTCGGTACCAGTTTGGCTGGCGATGTCGTTGATGGCGTTGGTGATGGGCTCAACAATGGGGGCTAGCTGGGCTTGCCAATCTTTGTAGCCTTGCTCGGCCAGCAGGTCGACTTCTTCTTTACGCGGCGCTGGGGCGCTGGCGTTGAGTTCTTGCAGCGGGTGTGCTTGCTTTTCTAGTGCAATGGCTAGCGCTAGGGCTAGTGGATTTAACTTAGATGGTTCTACATGGCCAATGGTGCCGACATTGATGCGCTTTTGTTCAGCGTTGAGTTGCCTGTCGGTGGCGGGTGTTGACGCAGCTGCGCTGGACTCGCTCGGCGCGATATAGCTGTTGCCTTCTTCGCCTTCTAGGTCGCTAAGGCCGAGGCGGTTGCGGACTTCATTTTGTTTCACTTTGGCGCCCGCCTGGATTAGTGGCGTTGCGGCTTGGCTAAAGTTGACAGCGTCTTCTGGCTCTGCGGTGTCGAACTCGATGCGCGGGTATTCGGTTTGAGTGCCGAAGTTGTAGTCGATAAACGGCCGCACCAGTTGGTCGTTGAGCGTGTCGGCCAGTTGCATGGCGTCTGAGTCGCGCAGGTCTTGGCGCACCTCGTTATGGACGGTGGCCTGCGACTGGCTGCTGCCGTTGTCGGTGGTCATGGTTTGACCTAGCACGGCTTTGCTGACTTGTTCGTCGAGATAGCTGGCTAACTCTTTGAACAGGGCCACGCCGCTGGCAGTGACGCCTTGTTCGATTTCGATCTCCATACTCTTGGGTACGGCACCGGCAGCTTCGGTACCCAGCCCGCTAAGCGCGCTTAGCAGCGCATTGAGGTCGTTTTGGTCAATGCTTTCTGCGGTGCCGTTATAGCGACCGATACGCATGGGGATGCCGTAGAGTTCGGCAAAGGCTAACCAGTCGCGGATGGTGTAGCTCTTGGCCATGTAGCTAGCCAGTGCCACGCGAGCAAGGCCGCCACGCAATGGGCTGCCGGACTTAAGCTCTGGGGTATGGACGATATAGCGACCATAGTGCAGTGGCTTGTAAGTGATCTTTTTGGTTTGGCTATTTTTTTTGCGGATCTCGATGCGCTTGTTGTTGGGGTTGATTCCAAAGTGGCGCGGATCTGCCCATTCAAAATGCTGTGGCACCCAAGCAATGCCGGGCTTGTTGGGCAATGTGCCGTTGAGATTCCAGTCGGCAATGACTACGGCGTAGCCTTTACCTAGGCCGTCTAAGGCGTGGGTCAGCATTCGGCAAACGCAGCGTTGTTTTATTAGCCATTGAATGGCGCTTTTATGGGCCTCGTGAGCGCTACTGTCGCTGGCTTCTTCTACTCTTAGTGGTAACTGACTAACGGCGATTTTGCGAGTGCTGAGTACGCTGCGGTAGTGCGGCTCGCGCTCTTCCATTTCTTCGGCAATGGTGAGCAAGGCGAAGGCGTCGCCACTATTGGCTTGACGGACTAGGCGGGCAATGCGGTCTGGCGCTAGGAATTCGGCCTCGCTTTTAATAGACAGTGGGCGCACGCCGGTTAGGCGCTCTAGGTTGACGGGCTTTTGTAGCTCGTTGCTGTCGAAGGGTTGGTTGGTACGGGGGTCGATAATTTGGGTCATAGCTTCATTAACGCTTTAGAGACGTGGGCGCAGTTCCAGACGACTAGACAGGCGTAGGAAGCGAAAGCAAGGGCAAAGATTGGGTCTAGCCAGTGGACGAAGTACTTGCCGAAAATCAGCTTTTCGATAATGCCTTCAATACCGTTAAAGGCGAAGTAGAAAAGAAGCACACACAGCGCAGCTATTACTGGGTTGCCTTTAGCTGCTAAAGCGATCACTAACGCAGATGTGTCGAGTTTTGCGAGTAGCAATTCCATTAGCGGCGGTTCCGGCGTTTGCTTAGCTCGCCTTCGTGTTTCCGTAACACTTTGGCGGCGTAGCGGCGGTCTGCACGGTTGCCCTGGGCAGCGGGCTGGCCTTGCGTAAATTGCAGCTGCCCTGCCTGTGGATTGGTGTTGCGTTTAAAAAACTCGACTAACCAACGCGCGAAGTGACCCAAACGGCGCATGCAGCGGTGAGACAGTGGCGGTACTCGATGTTGGCGTGACATTACAAAAGGCCTTTTTGATGTTTGGTGGCATGGCGATTGCGGCGGTCGCGGTTGGCTCTTTTAGCCAATGGGTCACGGGCAACGCTTGGGTTTTGGTTGAGCCCGTGCCAAGCGTAGTGATTGCAGTCTTGGCGGCTGGCGAAGTGCGCTAGTGCGTGCGCGATAGCCGCGTCACCGTGGCGGCCGGTTTGGCCGGTGACTTTGGGTAGCTTGGGGATGCCGTCGATCACTTGCAGCGCGCGCAGGTCGTCGATGGTGTTGTTGTCGGCGGGGATGCTGTATTCGCCGTCTTCTAGTGCGGCTTTAAAAACGGGTAGGTTTTCGTTGTACCAAGCGTTGCTGATTTTGATTTGGTGAACTGGCCCGCCGCTGTCGCTGCTGCCGAGCTTGTCGGCGGCATGTTCGGCCAACGCTTCGCCATTACCGGTGGCGTCGATGGCAACGCATTCTAGGCGTTTAAGTTGCTTGCTAAGCCAGTCAAAAATATAGCGCTGCTGGGCATGGGGAATGCAGCTTAGTTCTAGCTGCAAAATGGTATGCCGCTGCAGTGTGCTTTGGGTTTGCAGCAAGGCAATAACGGATAAGTCGGCATGGCGGCCAAAGTCTTGGCCGTAGCTAACCGGCAATTTGGCGCTTAGGCCGCTGAGGATTGGGGTAACGTTTTCGCCTAGCCAGTCGTCGGTTTGTTGCGTGCGTTTTAGGGTGTGGGTGTTGGTGGCCCATTCTGGCTTTTGGCTGAAGGTGAGCACCGGCGCTGGAATAGCTACCGACTCTAGCAGCGCGCGACTGAGGTAGCGGCCGCCGCTGTTGGATGGGATTGCGTCAAGCTCTTCGGCGGCGGCGTCGCCATATTTGCTGCGTAGGTCTTGCTCCCATTCGCGTTCTGCCTGCTTGCTCCAGACTTTGTTGCGCATTTTGAAAATGCGCTTAACTAGTCCTTGTTTAACTGCCTTTTTAAGCGGTATTGAATGCAGCGCATAGCTAAGCTTTTTAGCGCGTATGTCTTTGATGTACTCATTAAACGGGTTGTCGACACCATCGTGCGTACTGATAACCCGCAGGCAGCCGCCCCACATAAGCAAGGCGATGGCGGCTTTTAGAATTCCGCCGATGTCTTCTACGAAGGCAGCTTCGTCTAAGACGACGCGCCCCTGTTTTGAGCGTAGCGCAGTAGCTTTACCTGGCAGGGTACGGATCTCGAAGCCACTGGCGCACTTGATGACGTAGGTGAGTACATCTTTGTCTTCGTCTTGGATGACTTCTTCAACAGGATTGTCTGCGGCCAAGCCGTAGACTTTGATCCAGTAGGCACAGTCGTTAATAAACGTCTGCGTCATTTCTTTGTTGTAGCTCATGTAGAAGACGTCCATGCCGCCGCCCTCTCTACTGGTGCAGGCGGTCATAGCGCTTTTGGCTGCCTCGGCCCAACTTAGGCCGATACGCCGCGACTTTTCAGCGAAGGCGACGTCGGCGTCTTCGTCAAACCATTCGAGCTGATAATTCAGTAGCAGGCCTGCTGCTTCTGTCAGCTTCGGCTTTGGAATGCCGCTGTTAAGCTCTAGTAGTGCCATTTATATTTTGCCTGCCAATACGCGGTCACGAATAAGCGCAGCTTTCTCAGCGGTAAGCCCTTGGCTGACGGCTTCGCTGGCGGCTTCTTCGGCAGCTTCTTCACGCGCTTGTTGGCGGATCTCGGCGTCGCGTTTGCTGTTGGCGGTTTGGGCGGACTCTAGGCGTTGCAGAGTTAGCGCGAGTTTGTTGAGGCTGCCGATGGCGACTTCGACGTCGTCTTGTTCGCGCAGCTTGATAAGCACGTCAAAGACGATGGACTGCAGGATCTCGGCCAGCATTTTGCCGGTTTTGCTGGCGGGTTCGGCGCCGACTTGGCCAACAAGTACTTCGGCCATTTGGCGGGACTGCAGCATTTTTTCACCGGCTGCGCGGACTTGTTGGCCACGGCGGCCAACGGTGCTTTTACCGATGGGCTTTTCGTCTGAGCCCTGTAGCCATTCGTTTAGCCTTGCGGTGGCGTCGAGGTCGGTGACGGCTGGGTCTGCCAGCAGTTTGTCGAGCCGTTCGCGCAGGTCTTTTGGCAGTTGGTCTATGCGGCTTTGGCGTGCCATTACTGGGTGTCCTGCCAGTCTTTAGGGGGCGGTGTTAGGTCGCCGTCTTGTAATTGGACTTTGGGCGTCAACAAATAGTTTGCAGCTAGCAAGATGACCACAATGACCAAGCATGAAGCTGCAATAGTGATTAGCCAGCCAAGCGTGACAAATAGGCAAGTGAAAAACTGCAACATAGTTATAGGTCGCTTGGGCTTGGGCGTTGCACGCCGGGATGGGTGGCGTTGCCATTGGCAACGTCTTGACCGCGCAGGGTTAGGGTTGCGGTAAGGACTACCCCTTCGATGTCGGTCAGCGTGACGAGGCTTTGGTCTTTTAACCAGTGGTAGTCAGCGTTGATGGTGTCGCGGCTGTTTTTGTGGCCAAAGTCAACCAGTGCGGTTTGCATAACGCTTGAGTTAACGGCGTAGTCTGGCTGCTCGGCTAGTAGCCGCAGGATGACTAGGCGCCGGTCTTTTTCTTGTAGTTTTAGCAGGCTCATTGCTCGCGGGTTCCGGTTAGATAGTTTTGAATGATGTCTAGCTGGCGGTTGGCGCCTTCTTTCCACGCGTTGAATTCGCCGTGCATTTGCTTAACTTCATTGCCGACCTTGTTAATTTTTTCGTGCATCTGGCCCATTTGCTCGTGGGTTGGCAGATTGGCGACGCGCTCTTCGAGTGTGGTGAGCCGGGCTTCTTGGTCGTCGTCTTTTTCTCTCAGCCCGCTAAGCTCTTCGCGGTTACTGCGGGTGCGGAACAGCACCAAGGTTAGAACGATGGCTAGCAGCGATATGACGGTGCTGATCCATTCCTGTGCGTTAAAATTCATTGCTTGGCCCCGCTTGTGATGGCTTGCCATTGGACGGCACCTTGCAAACGCAGACGCATTGCTCGGTTGTCGGATTCGCAGCGGGCGGCGTCGATGGCAAGGTTTGTGCACGTATAGGTGGTCGGGGTGCTGGGATGTGTCCAATATCCACTGGGATGCGGATCTCCGGCGCCGGTTTTGGTGGCGTTGAGCACGCCGACAACACCAGCAGGCACATGGCAGCGGTTAAGTGCACTGCTGTGGCGCATGATTTCGTCTTCTGCATTTCGGGTTAGCTCTTGTTGTTTGTGGTTTAGCTGCTGTATGGCGGCGCGCATTTGGTCAATGCGGTTTTGTTCTTGTTGTTTTTCTGCCAAGGCTTGCTGAACAGCTTTGGCTGTATTGCGTGAGCGGCTGGCGAGTTTGCTGAGCGCGCCAAGCACGATGCCTGCGTTGCCGCCAACTGCTTGGCCCGCTGCATTTAGTAGAAGGTCGGCATTGCTCCAAACCTTGGCGACGTAGTTGGTGGTTTCGATAGCGTCGTCACCGGTTACCGTGGGCAGGTGTTGGGCGATGGGTGCGTACTGGACAGCACCGTTGGCGAGTTTTTGGGCTTGGATAAGGTGGCCTGCGCCTGCGTTGTAGCTGGCTAACGCAAGGCTGTGGCGGTCGTACTCGCTGCGATCCATGTGCCAGATGGCGCGCTGTTTGGCCATGTGGTATGCGCCGCTTTCGATAGCGAACTCGGCGTCAAACGGTGTGGCCCAACGTGGCAGGCTTAGCTCTTGGCGCGTTTGCTGCCAAGTGGCTGGCATGAACTGGGCAATGCCTTGGGCGCCTGCTGGGCTCTCTGCGAGTGGGTCGCAGTTGCTTTCAGCAATGAGCTGGGCTTTGTATAGGCGCCAGTCTAAGCCTGGCAGGTATTTGCCAGACGCGGCTTTGATGCGTGTGTTGTGCAGTGTGCACCGTTGTACGACCAAGCTAGCAGCGGGCTTTTGACCGCCGCTAGCAAAGGCCGGACTAGGCGAACAGCAGAGCAGCAAACAACAGGCAAAGACCGATAATGCGTGCAGCAAAATACGTGGCATGTGCTTGGCTTAATGCGTTGAAGTTGGCTTTGAAATTGATGCCGATTAGGGTGTCCCAAAGCCGCAGGGTGGCGAAAAGGACAATGGTGGCGATAACGGCGCCCATAATTTTTAGGGCGAAGCCGAGCGCGACTTGAGGGGTAACGACACTGACCACCGGTAGCGAAAGGCCAAAAATTAGACCAATGGCTAGCAAGGCGACGGCGCCGAACAATTTAATAAGGGGGGTGTTGCCCATGTTTCACTCCAAGCTGTGAAGAAAAAGAAACCGCTTAGGAATGATTAGTTTGTGGCTTTGGCTATGGGCTTGGGGATTCGGGTTTTTGAATAATTTTAGGGTGGCTTAAAAGACGTTTTTAGTGCCTATTTACAGCGTATTTTGTTTTGCTTGGTTTGTGCAACCAATAATTATTCGCATCCTTTTTTAAGGGCTATAGCGAAGACTTTGACAGCTTTGGATCCAAAGTGTTGGTGGTTAATGGTTTTGATTGTATAGCCGCGATAAGGAAGGGTAAGACGGCGACTGTCATCATACTTAGTGGGGTAGCCAAGTGTGAGGGTTAACGTGTCGTATGTTCGACCTTGCAGGCGCTTACGCCAGTAGTCGTTGTAAAGCCGATATTCTTCGGTTTTAGTGCCTGCTTTTATTTGGCGGAAGTACTCAGCTTTTAGTGCGAGCTGCAAGTTCATAATGGCAACTGGCCCTGGCGGCGCTTAATTTCGCGGGCGTGTTCTTTGTTGATAATGTCGTAGGCGTGCTGCGTGCAAACGTTGTAGTGGTCGGCAAGATCTTCGGGTGCGGCGCCTTTGTCGGCCCAGCGCTTGTACAGCTCACGGTCGCGGATGGCGGTTTTTAGTTTGGTACCGCGTGGTAAGTAGGTGAGCCGTCCGCCGAGGGCGTTGGCGAGTGTAATGACGGCGGTGCGGGCGGCGTCTTCTGGGTCTTTATAGCCTTTTTCTTTGAATGCAGCGAGTTGGTGGTCGTACAGCTCGCTAAGTTTTTGCCCCCACTTTTGGGGCGCAATAGCGCTGCTGCCTTGTGCGTTATTGCTCACGGCTAAGTTCCTCGATCTGTTGTTCTAGTTGTTGTTTTTGTTGCTTCAGCTCTGGGGTCAGCTGGTTGGCTTTTAAATTTGCTATACCGCTTAGCTTGCTTTGAAGTAATAGCAATTCTGCCCTAGCGGAGCTTTGTTTTGCTGACTGTTTTACGACTTCGTAGTCTTCCCAGCGTCGCTCGGTTAGCCAGCCTTGTGGGTGCTTGCGTACACCGCCCTGGGGCAACGTTTGTTTGGCGGCCTGCTTGGCGGCGCTAACGATGTGTTGCGCGGTGCTTTGGTCAGGGTTTATTTGCAGCCAGCGGGCGGCTGTGTCTTGCTTGCCGTGCTTGTGGTTGTAGGCTTTCCAGAACTGGTCGAACCATTTTTTTTGCTGGCCGCTAAGTTGTTGGTAGTGGTTTTGCATTTTGTTGGGCCCACGTTTTTCTGCGCCGCCGTAGCCGCGTTGGCTGAGCGCGGCCCAGAGGTTTTCGGCGTAGGTGATTCCGGCGTCTATCTTTTCTAGCGGTGGCAGGCTGCGGATCATGGTTTGCTGGATAAAGGTTTTTTTGTCCATTAGCGCTTTGGCGTTTGGCTGGCGTGTTGGCTCATGTGCTGGTTAATGATGTCGCGGGTTGGCTGCTGGGCTTGACGCGTTTCTTGGGCCTCGCGAGTGGCGGTTTGTTGCTCTAGCCATTGCTTTAGTTGGTGCATGGCTTGGACGTTGTTGTCGAGTTCTGCTTGGTGAGTTATGTAACCGCGACTTATGGCTTTTAGCTTGGCTTGGCCCCAGTTGCTGACGCCGAAGTCTGGGTCGAAGTGAATAGGCAAGGTTTTGATAAGTAGGTTTTGCGCCCGTTTGTTTAGCGCTGTGATAACGCCGTTTAGCTGGGTTTTATTGCAAAAGTGAACGCTGTCGACCTGGTACATGCGCTTGGCAATACTGTCGGCGTAACGCCAAGGTGCCTCAAGCACCACTAGCAGGGCTTGGATTTTGGTTTCTTCTATCTTGGATAGTTGGCGCTGTTTGCTGACCGGGTTGCGGTGTTGGTAGTTTTGGCGCGGGCGCGTGAATTTGGCACCTCGGCTTTTGAGGTGGGCAATGACTTTTTGGCGACCTTGGGGGCTGAGTTCACCGGCGCTTTTAACGCGGGCGGCTGTCCAGAGCATGGCCTGGTAGGCGTCTAAGTCTTGGTCTTTGCCAATGCCGAGTTGCTTGGCGCCCATGTGGATTTTTCCGAGTTCTATTTGGCGTGGGTTTTTATTAGGCATGACGTTATACCTCTGGCAGTGATCGGCCCCGAGCGATGCCGGACTCTTGAATATATGGGCTAGCGAAAAATTGCCTTACGGCAGCCACGTCTGGATGGTTGTTGCGCGACCTCTGGGTAGCTAATGGTTGCTCTTCTGTAATCCAGCCTTTAATTGCGTAGTCCAGCTGCTGCTTGGTAAACAAGTAGTAGCGGTGTCCGCAATAGGTTTTGTCCGGCCTAAGCATGTCTGACTGAGAAACGTATTTGCTGGAAAACAACCTCTCGACAGCGTTGGTGTTTGCCTTTGGCTGCTGTGCTGACCATTGCGATATGGCTTGGTCGCGTTGTTTGGTTGTAAAGACGAAGTACTGCATTTTTTTACTCTTTAGAAAAATGTGGCCGGTAGCGTGCGGCCAGGCGGTGTTTGCGACAGCCAGAAAAGGTAGGAGGTGCTGCCCGCACACTGTGGTTGTTATTTGTATGCCGCCACCGACCACTGGGCGCTGCCCTGACGGGCTAGGTGGGATTTTGTTCTTGCATTACGGCGTCGATCATTTTGCTGAGGTCGTTTTCTGGGTAGCTGACGACGACTTTGTCTTCGCCTTCTACGACTTGGCCGCCGATTTTTTTAAGCTGGCCGACTTGGAGGTTTTTGGCGGCGGCTTTGCTAGGTTTTTCGGTGCGGTCGATTAGGGTGTCGGCGAGTTCTGGTAGGTGTTTTTTAATGAGGCCAACGCTTTTGCTTTGGTTGGGGAACTCGATCTTGCCTTGGCTCTTTTTAAAGCCCAGTTTGACGCCGTGCAGGGTTTGGGTTTTGGGACGCTGGAATAGCTGCGGCGAGCCTTCTACTAGGTTGCGCAGCGTGGCGTTGGCGTCTGCGTACTTTTGTGCGTAGTGGTTAATGGCGCGTTGGTGTTGCTTTTGTATGGCGCGCTGTGCGGCTTCGAGTTCGGCGAGTTCTTCCGCTAGCGCTTGGCGCGCATTAGCGGCCTTCTCAGCGGCTGCTTGGATCGGCTTTAGGGTTTCTGGGATGGCGTTTGACATGCTTAGGCTTCTTTAAGTTGTTGCTGGCCAGCCAGCTCTAGCAGCGGTTGGCGACTCATGGCTTTGACGATGTTGGCTTCTGCTTTTATGCGGCTTCTAAATTGGTTGAGCGTGTTTTCTAGCTCTTCTGCGGTGGCGGCGATGTAGTAGCCATGCGCTGGGCTACTGCAGATATGGCTGCCTTGCTGGCGCAAGCTGGCGATGGCGTTTCTGACTTGGCGGCCAAAGTGACGCGTTGCCGGGGCATTGCCGATAACTTCGGCAGTGAGCTGGTTGATGTGTATGCCGTTGCTTTTGCCAATGTGGCGGCTAAGGACGGCGAGTACTTTTTGTGGGGTAATGATGGACATTAGATTTCCTCATGCTTTAGGCAACGGCGCGCCATTTGACGGTGCGTTCGTCTTCGCGGAAGGCGATTAGCTTGCCTCGCTTTTTAAGCCAGTTGAGTGCGGTTAGGCATTGGTTGCGGCTTTTGGCGAATTGCGTTTTGGCGTAGACCTGGGCGGTGGTCATGTAGCTTTTTTTGGCGCTAAGAATTTCCAGCACTTCGTTGTTAACGCGCACTTGCGCTTTTTGTTCGTTGGTCATCATTGGGTGGATGTGGTCGGTCATTGTTGTTGTCTCCTTTGGTGCTTTTAAGCGGCGTTTTTTAGGCGATGGCATAGGCGCCATTGGCGCAGTTTTTTGTTTAGGCGCTGGTACCACTCCTGCCGCAGTTGCTGCGCGGCTTCTTTTTGGCCGAGCTTTTGCAGTTGTTGTGATAAGTAGAGTTGGAAGCTGATAGCGCCTTTTTTGTTGCCGTATTGAATGCGGTAGCGCGCGGCAAAGTGGTCTAGCTGACGGTCTGGGATACGCATGGTTAGGCTCCTAGTTGGCTATGTGGGCAGTTGCTACGGCAGGCACGGAATAAGGCCACGGTGCGAAAGTTGGCGCCGTTGTAGGGTTTGCGTTGGTTGTTCATGCAGGTGGCGGTGCTGATGTCGCCCTGCACGGGGCAGCTGACTTTGATGCCGTTTTTAACGCTGTTAAAAGCCTGTTGAACGCGGCTTAGATCACCGGTGTATTTATTTTTTAGGGTGTCGCTAATAACGGCTGGGGAGTAGCCCATTTCTTCGGCGACTTTGCTTTGGTTGCTGGTGTCGCAGCGCTTGGCAAGGTCGGCGACCCATTGGGGCATGTCTTTTCCCCAGTGTTGTAATGCTTTGCTGGCGTTGGCGCTCATTGCTCAGTCTCCAATTCTTGTAGCGGGTTGTAGGTGGTTAGCTTTAGGTTTGGATCCCAGATGACTTGGGCGTTAACTATTTGCGGTGCTCTGGGGCCGCTGTAGTTGCTTGGCACCCAGTGCCAGACGCTGTCGGCGCCGCGCCGGTGGTTGACGAGGTAGCCGCCTTTTTTAAGTTTTTTTAGGTACTCGGTAATGCTTTTTTGTTTGGCGTCTAGCTCTGGTGTGGATATGGCTTGCAGCATTTCTTTGGTGGTGAAACGTTGCAGGATTTGGATGGCCTTCCAGATGGCTTGCTGCAGGCTGTTGCTGTGACTAAAGCATGGGGTTGCATGTTGGGCTTTGACCACGCGGTATTGGTCTGGCGTGGCGCGTTTGGCGCCGCCGGTGGTTTGGCCTTTTTCTGTGCAGATAACGTGGCCGCTTTCCACTAGGTCTTTGACGTAGTGGCTAACGGTGCGGTTTGCGATGTTGGTGCTGTTGGCGACTTGCGGGATGGTGAAGTCGACTAGCTCTCGCATCTTTATCCATTGAGCGTCGCGGCTTTGTTCAAATTTAACGGTGTTAACTGTTGCCACGTTAGAAGCTCCGCGTTTTTGGCACTTTGCCGGTGTATAGCTGACGGTTGCCCCATTGGCTTTTGTTGATTTCGCTAATGGTTTGCTGCTGGCAGTGGCGGCGGATGTTTTCGATGTTGACGACGATGCGGCGGATGGAGCCGCTGGCGAGGTCGGTGATGTGCGCTAGCAGGTCGTCGTCGATGTTGATTTCGGGGGCGTAGAGGTCGACTAGTTTTTGGGTGTCGTTGAGGTTGACGGGTTGTGCTTGGCACCAGTCGAGCACGCGACTGTGAATGCGTTCCCATTGTTGGAGTTTGTTGGGTAGCTTTTCTTCGCCAATGAGCATGATGGCGGCTTGTGAGCCTTCGTAGATGTCGCGGATTAGTTCGATATTTTTGCGGTCTACGATGTGGTCGGCTTCATCGACAATAAATGGCCTTTGGGTGACTGATAGCTCTTCGCCGATGGCGTCGATCATGGCGTTCATGGTTTTGCCGACCGGTAGCTCTAGGGCTTTGCAGAAGGCGGTGAGCATGTCTTTTTTGTACCAGGTGGATTTGGCTTGCACGTAGTGGGCGTCGTTGGCGACGGCGGCATACGCAGCTGATACGGATTTACCAAAACCAGCCGGGCCGGAAAATACGACTAGACCCGGCAGGTGCAATGGGCGGTTCATGGCAGATTTAAGCGCGCCATTGCATAGCAGGATATTTTGCAACGGGGCGATTTTTGATTGGGTGTCTGGCATAATGTGTCCTTAGATCTTTTTTGGCCGGGCTTTGCTCGGCTTTTTTATTGCGCGTAGAACTCTGGGAAGGCGTCGCGCGTTTCTTTGTGCGTTTGCCATTCGAGTGTCTCGCGGTATTTTTTGTGGTAGTGCAGCTCTTCGTCTGTCACGTCTTGGGCTTTAATGAGCCGGTTTTCGATGCTTAGCCATTTGTTGTAGCGGTCTTCTCCTGTTTCGGTTTTTGCAGTTGGGAATACGAGGGTTTCTGGTTGTTGTTCTGCTGCCTTTTCGGCGGCGGCAATTTCTGCGGCGATGTAGCCGGTGTTGGCTGATGTTTGTTGTGGTTTGAGGCCAGTGGTAATGGCTGCTGTAGCCGGTGTTTGTACGGTGCTGCTGGGGGCTGGCAGTGCGACTACGCCGTTGTTTTTGCGGTCTTGGGCGCGGATTTCTTCAATAATGTTGTTGGTGTTGATGGCTTTGGCGGCTTTGCGTAGGGCTTGCTTTTCTTCATTAATGCGCTGGTTGTGCATTTGCTTGCCGGTGATGGCCATTTCTTTTGGATTGAAGCCGAGGCGATTGGCGCATTCGGCAACGCCGACGGGGTTGAGGATGTCGCCGTCTTTTAGGTATACGTGTAGGCGCCCGATGTCGTTGGGGTCGCAGAGACAGAAGACTCGAGTGCCGGTGTCTAGGGCGGCGATGGCTGGGCCGATAAACCAGTCGTTGTCATGCTTGATGCCTTTCTTCTGCACGGTGCGCATGCCGTCTAGGCCGGGAGCGGTTGACATAAGCAGGTCTAGCACTTGTTCGCTGCTGTCTAGGAAGGTGACGGGGTCGCGGTAGTCGGCGACTTTTTGCAGCGGTGAACATTTGAGTTCTGAATGCTGGCGGCGGTGGTAGGTTTCGCAGTATTCGTCACAGAGTTTTTGCAGTTCGGCGCCGGTGAGTTTGGTTTGTACGACTTCGTTCTTTTTGAATAGGCGGTCGGCAAAGCTTTGGGCGGCGCGTAGCGCTTGGGCGTCGTTTACGTTGTGGCCTGCGTAGCCGGGTGCCATTTCTATATAGGCGCTGTGTAGGAAGCTGCGGAAGTTGCGCTCTACATGGGCCTTTTCCCAAGGGCAGAATGCCTGGCTGAGGTTGTGCTGGATATTGAGGAAGTCGAGCACTCGGACTAGGCGGGTGGCTTTGTAGTCTTTGCCTTGGTCGGTTTTAAGTTCTTCTGGCATGCCCCACGCTTTGATGCAGTGGCGAATGGCCAGGCAGATGGCCTCTGATTGGCTGGTTGGGGTGACTAGGAAGTAGCAACGGCGGCTGTAGACGTCGAGTATTTGCACGAGTGCGTGGCGGCCGTCGGCGCAGTGAATGTCGGCCGGTGAGCTGTCGGCTTCCCAGCGTTGATTTAGGCGCACGATGTTGGCGCTGGCGTCGCCGTGGGCGATCATAAATTCGTTTTTCCACTTGTCTGGGTTGGTGCAAGCGGTGAAGACTTCGGCGTTTTGGTTTTTCCAGTTATTGACCCAGCGTGCGAGGCTGCTTTTGCTGGGTATTTTTATGGTGCCGTCGGCAAAACGGGCTTGGCAGCCACGGTGTACGTCGATGGGGTCGATATGCGGGTAGCTAATGAGCATGCTGACAACCAGTTCTTTTAGTTTTTCTTGGCTGTCTATAAGGGTTTGACCACGGCGGTTGCCGTAGTTGCCAGCGAGGGCGTTAGAGCCTTTTTGTTTTAATTTTTTGCGCCAGCGTTCTAGGCTTGGAAGGCTAACGGTCTTGTGAATTTTGGTGACCCATTCTGGCTTTTGGGTGGCGGCGCTGTTGTAGGTTTCTAGCGCTTGTGGCCATGTGCATTTGCCGTTGGTTTTTATGGCTTCGATGGTGCCGATAATCCACATTTTGGCGTCGCAGCGTTTGGCGGCGTTGCCGGTGAACATGACGGGCGCTTCTGGGGTGGGTTTGCTGGCCTCTTCTTTGGCTTTTACTTGGGCGGTGTATTGGCCTGCAAACGCTAGGGTTTCGGCGTTGTTTTGTTGGCTAATTTGGCGCGCTATTAACTCGGCTCTGGCCTTGGTTGGTAAGCCGTCAATGTGGTACTCCCAGCCTTTGCCTTGCTGGCGTTTACGGCGTGGGTAGTTACTGCGGTTTATGCTGCGTTCTGTGGTCGGTAGGTCTGGCAGCCCTACCAACTCTTTGGCTGTGTAGTACTGCTTCACGCGTCTAGCTCCAGTTCGGGTTGGCTGGATTTGCTGACGTTGCAATGATGGTATGCAAGGCCTCTGATTGCGTTCTCTATTCCGGCTAGGGTTTCGTCGGCAGTGCTGCTGCCTTCATAGAACCTTGAAAGCTCTGAAACTGTTTCTCCAAAAAGGATTTGCAGTTCGGATATTTCCAATGTTTTAGTTTTGCGGCCGGTTGGTATTTCTATAACCAATTTGTTGCCGCGAGCCGCTAGATGCTGGGTCACGTAGTCGATGCCACAAGCGTGCTCGAACGCTGGGATAAGTACGCCGGGGATGCGGCCATTAGCCAACCATTTGTATAGGTTGTGGTGGTTATGCTCGCCCATCAATTCGGCAATGCGTGGAATTGATCTGTTATGCACTTTTAGTGCGTATTGAGTGCAAAGCTCTAAGGCGTGTTTAAAGCTGCTGGGCCGCTGTCTTTTCCAGATCGCTGAGGTCATTGGATAACTGTTTTTTTTGGTGTTCTAAAAAGGGTTCAGGTATTCGCCTAGCAGGCGACTGCTTTAGCTGGTTTAATAGCTTCGTAGTCGTTTAGTGCTTTCGCATATTCGGTAGCGCTGTACCGGCTTGGCCAAATAATTGGCGCCGGTACGCCTATCTGTTTTGCGATGATTTTTTCGGCTGTTGGATAGGCGCGATTTAAGGCCGTGCGTAGGGTGTTTGGTGAGTAACCTTTGTCCTCGCTTAGCTTGCTTAAATTTGTTCCGCTAACACGAATGGCCGCGATAATGTTTGCCTTATGCCAGTCTTCAGGGATTGTCATTTTTGTCGTTTTCATTGCATGAATGCGTTCTAAATATTGCACCAATGCGTGCATTAAATTGCATTAGCGGGATCGTGTCAACGGTTTTTATTGCGTGTCCGATTCTTTTTTATCGCGTTCGCGCGTTATTTTTGTGTTTTATGGTTGTATAACAATGGCTTACGAAGAAACGGACACAGATAATTTTTTTGACGACTCTTGTCCGATTGACGACGAAGGAATCGGACGTCGCATAGGCGAGATGGAAAGCCACGCTGGCGGGCCTAAAAAGATGCACGAAAAGACTGGCATTTCCTTAAGCCAGTTAAACCGCCTGCAAAAAGGGTCAATTCCTAAATTTGATGCTCTATTAAAAATGGTTAAGGCCGGTTACTGCGCCGAATGGGTGCTCACTGGCAGAGGGGCCATGCGCTACGAAGATGCGCAAAGTGCTGCAGAAAAGCCCGCAGCGGCACTTGACGCCGCAAATATTGAAACTTTAGCGCTGGCGTCTTCTTTGATCGCGGAAGCGTGTATAACTGAGCAGGTGCCACTGCCGATAGAGGTGCGCACAGAGCTGACCAAGGGTCTTTACTCAATTCACCAAAGCGTAGGCACGCCGTTAACCGCCGATAAGGTTAGGGCGTTTATTAGGGACTACAAAAAATGAAGCATTTGCGGCTTATTCTTATATTGGTGCTGGCAGACTTGTTGCTGGTTAACTCTGCAATGGCGTATGACATTGAAAGCAACGGAAGCTACGGGTACACAGATGAAACCGGCGAAGTTACGTTCTACCAGTATTTGGGCTCTGTAGACGGCGAGCACCAAGTCGCAAGCTTCCGCAAAGAAGGTTCAACCGAATACGTTACCGTGCTTTCTTGTGTAGAGCCTTGCCAGTTCTATACTTGGCGCCACTTTAAAGGCCAGTCTCACTTAAAGACCAAACACTACAAAAGGGAGTTGGGCCTGCTGCAGACCGAAGTACTTGAGGACGCCAGATTAGGCCGCCTTAAACAGAATGTGTTTAATGGCAGCCATTATTGGGTGGATGAAAATAATGCCGTTACAGTAAAACCCATCAAACCAAGTGAATGACAGCTAAAAACCATCAAACCATTTGAACCGGCTATTGTCAGCCGGTTTTTTTAAAGATCGTCTAATAGCCTTTTGTAATAAGGCTTTCCCGAAAAAAATCGAAAATTCCCTGAATTTCCCTATTCCCTCATACCATGTGCTCCATCACAAAGGGCAAGGGTACTGTTAACCAGCAGTGTTGGTAGCGTGCAGTCTTTCTCCACAGGCCCCTTTTGCGCAGCTGAGCATCGCAGTGGGTTTTGGATTGAGGGAGCGGCTTGTTTGAGCGTTAGCGACAAAACGGCAGGACTGCCGTTTTGAAATGCGCAGCACCCGCAGGGGCAGCGGGCAGGACGCCCGCTGATTCTTTCCCGCGACCGCCAAAACCCGCGAGAAGCGCAAGGCACCCCGAAGGGGCTGCGCGGTTGGCGGTGGCTCTTTTGGTTACTTTTCTCGCCATAGAGAAAAGTAACTCGGCCTTACCAGCACACTTGCCGAAAGCAGATAGAAGCTACCAAGGCCGAAACAGCCACTAGTGAAACCCACCACCGGGTAACGATTAAGCAAACATCACCGCAACTTGCCGACTAATCGCCACCAACTGCCCATCCGGCGCCCAAATCTTAGCCACCTGGTTGTAGTAACCATCAGCACCGGCATCACATTCATAATCCACTAACCACCAATCGCTCAACTTGCCTTTGGCGGTTACGGGTAGTAGTTCTAAATACCAACTGAGCGAGCTAGCCGGGCAGGGCTTTTTAGGCATGGATAGCACCGGTGGCGGCAACGCGTCAGCCATGGCAACAATGCCAACCTCGTCAATTTCACGGTCGCTATCCATGCGAATCCAAACGCGGTTATTGGGTTTCTCAAGGCCACAAAACGGCGGTGTGCCGTGCGCCCAGCGGAAGTCAAAATGCTGAACAAAGTTAGGCACGATGCCGGGCATAAATGGCATCGACTTTAGCGTTTCTGGATCCACAGCATCCGGGCGTGGGGTTGCTGGAATAGCAAAGGCCGAGTCGCGGCGTTTGCCGTAGGCGGCGGTGGCAGTCACGGAGACTTCATCGCCTTGTTTCAGTTCGCCTTGAATATGGGTGACCGAGCCGCCTTCGCGTAATGGGGTTAGCGATACCGTGTTTTCACCCACGGGTGCAGGGCCGACAAAGGTGACTTGGAAGCTGCGGAGTTTGCGCTCGGTGTCGACCTGCTGGCGCATGGCTTGTGCCACTAGGGCGCCGCTAAGACCACCAAAAGCACTGCGGCCTTGTAGCCAGTCTTCATTGATACCGGCGGTATATTGATTGGTACCGTTGGCGCAAACGCCAGTTATTAAACTTTCAAAGCTTGTTAAGGTCATGCTACTAAACCCATAAGAAAGGTCGCCGGTCGGCAACGAGGAAAATCTTGATGAAACGCATTATTCATATTGTAGGTGCCGCTGTATTTGGCTCGGCGATCAGTCTGTCAGTTGCGGCAGGGCCATTGGACGGTCTTGGAGCGCAGCTCGAAAAAGCCGGTGACGCCATTAAGAGCAGTGTGGCCTCATTGCCGGAAGCGGATTACGCCAAGGTGCCGGACGCGATTCCCGGCCGTTTTATCGTGGTCTTGAATGATGGGTTGCCGTTGGAGGCAACGGTTAAAGGTTTGATGAAAACCCTAGGCATAGAGCCTGAGCTGCTATTTCGCCATGCATTAAAAGGTTTTGCCGCGCCACTTAGCGAAACGCAAGCACGGCAATTAGCGGCGCATAAGCAGGTGGCCTTGGTAGAGCAAGACGCTTGGGTAAGGTTGCAGGTAACGCGTGAGCGCGCGGTCTGGGGTTTGGATCGTATTGATCAGGCCAACTTGCCGCTGGATGGACGCTATAGCAGCCAGACTACGGGTAAGGGTGTGCATACCTATGTGATTGATACCGGCGTGCGCCATGACCATCAGGAATTTGCGGGGCGTATGGGTGATGGTGTGAACTATGCCGGTGGTTCTGCTGGCGGCCAGCAAAGTCAAAGTAAAAATAGCGGCGGCTTGTTTGATGGCTTGTTAGGCGCTTTGTTTGGTGGTCGAGAAGAGCAGCCATCAGAGCCTCGTGAAACTGATGACTGCAATGGTCATGGTACTCATGTTGCTGGCACCGTTGCCGGTAGTCGTTATGGCGTAGCGCCGGCGGCTACCGTCCACGCGATCCGCGTATTGGATTGCAAGGGCTCAGGCTCAATGTCGGGCGTGATCAAAGGTGTTGATTGGGTCACCAAATATCACCAGAAACCTGCCGTGGCGAATATGAGTTTAGGTGGTGGCGCTTCTAGTGCCCTGGACAAGGCCGTGGCCAACTCGATTGATGCCGGTGTGCACTATGTGGTGGCGGCCGGTAATGAAGATCAAAATGCTTGTAATGTGTCGCCAGCCCGGGGCCAAACGGCGATTACGGTGGCGGCTAGTGACAAACGCGACCAACGCGCGTCGTTTTCTAATTGGGGCCGTTGCGTAGATTTATTTGCCCCCGGTGTGGATATCACCTCGGCGTGGCATACCGGTAGCAGCCGCAGTAATACCATCAGTGGCACCTCAATGGCGGCCCCGCATGTGGCTGGTGTGGCCGCATTGTTGTTGGAGAAAAACACCCGGCTTAGCCCGGCTCAATTGGCGAGCCAGCTTCAGCGCGACGCCGTGAAAAACAAGATTAGCGATGAAAAACAGTCGCCCGATGTATTGCTGCAGTTGCCGCCTAAATCCGCGGCGGGAGCGTCGGCGCAGGAGCCTGCACAGGAGCCAGTGGGCGGAAAAAAGCCTGAGGCCGCTGAGCCTGGCGACAGCGGTGCTGAAAATAACGGTTCAGCGGCGCAATCAGGCGGTGACGCTGATGAAGCTTCGTGGGTAGATCGCTTATTAAATGACCTGCGTAGTTTGTTTGATTAAAGCTAACCCAGTTTGACTAGCTGGTTAATTTCTATACAATCCCCGGCTCGCTCGAAAGAGCGGGGGTAAGTGCGAAAGCCAGATAAAGGCTGCAGGAGACAATCATGAGACATCTAAATTTAGCCGCGGCGATGACCGCGGTATGGCTGTTGGCCGCCTGTAGTGGCTCTCCAGACCAAGCGGCCAACAATGGCGGCGAGACGGGTGGGCCGACCACAGAAACACCGCCGCCAATTACTGGCGAGGGTCGTGCTGGCGTTAATTACAACGTCTATCTGAATTCCAATATCGACGGCGAAACCATTGCCTTTACGGTGATGGAGCCGAGCTTTGTGGCCGAGGGTTTAACCACACCGCTGATCCTGCATTCACATGGTTACTCGGGTGCTCGGATTACAGATCCGACTGGCGATGCTTATGTTGAAGCCTTGCATGCCGAAGGTTTTGGTGCGCTGTCCTTAGATGAGCGCGGCAATGGCGAATCTGGCGGCACTGTGCGGATTCTGGATCCGGCATTTGAAGGCCAAGACTGGCTGCAAGTGCTGGATTGGGCCGAAGAAAACCTGACTTGGTTGCGCTATGAAAACAGCGCCAATGAAGTCGTCGCCAAAGATGCCCCCGATGCTAACCCGGTGATGGGTGCTGTCGGCGGTAGTTATGGCGGTGGCTTTCAGCATTTGATTTATGCCTTGGACGAAAAGCATCGTTTGGATGCGATTGCGCCTGACATTACCTGGAATGACCTGCGTTACAGCCTCTTCCCTGGCGGCGTATTTAAAGCCATGTGGGCGACCTTATTGGCAGGGCTTGGCTCGGTGCCGCCCAATACCCAAGATCAGGAAGTCCAAGAAGGTCTGGCACAAGGGTTGTTAACCAATAGTCTCGATGACGAGAAATTAGCCTTGCTTTATAGCAATAGCTTGGCCTCACACTGCGCCGGTGAAAATGACTTTACGGCCCCGGGCGGCTTGCGACCAATTGACGCGTTCTATTCGCAATCAGCACAAGATACGCTTTTCAACTACAACGATGCGCAGCGCAATTTCGATTGTGTGTCGAGCTTGGGTGGCGACGTGCGTATGTATGTTAAGTCTGGTGGTCACGGCTTAGACAACGGTGATGGCAGTCAAGTTTGTGGCGGTCTGGGTCGGGTTGAAGCAACGACCGCTTGGTATCGTGAGAAATTGCTACATCAGGTGGGTGAGGCCGACATTATTCCCGATGTTTGTTTGCAGTTAGGGCCGACTCAGGGCGACAGTGTTACGCCGGATAGTGTGAGCACGGGCGGCACCGATGTAGCTATTCCAGAGTCACCCGTGACCTATGGCCCGGCATCATTGAATACCTTGGCCGATATGGTGGCCTTAGTGACCAGCTTTGCGCCAGAGAATCCGCTGGAGCCGCTAACGAATTTACCAGCGGGTTTGGTGAGTGGTTTGTCTGGCCTAAGTGGCGGTAACCTCGGCCGCCAAGAAATTGTGGTTTATGACGGTGCGGTTGATGGCGCCAATGTTTTGGCGGGTATCCCAACGTTTGAAATTACTACCGAGCTGCCAGCTGGTGCTTGCGCGGCGCTAGTGGTCAGTACGCCGCTTGATCCAATTATCTTTGTTGGCTTGGGTGTTCGTGATGGTGCCGATGGCACGATTCGTACACTGCACAATCAAATGACGCCGTTTCGGGGCTGTATTGACAACCAGCTAACCGAGCTAGTCGGTGTGTTTGAGCGCATTGAAGCTAACGAACAACTGTTGTTGTTGATGCAGGGTGATTTTACGCCACAGTATTTGGGTAACGCCTCGGCGTCGGTTGGAAGTATTAACGTATCGGGCACTTTAAGCCTGCCGCTGCTAGGTGATCTACCTAGCGTGGAAGCGCCCTAAGAAATAACAACAATAAGAAAAACTTGAACCGCCCTGAGGAGACTCTGGGCGGTTTTTTTATGCCTGCAGCAGTATCGCTTAATTAGGCGGCAATACCACTATGGCGTAGTAGTGGTTCAATCTGCGGCTCGCGACCACGGAAGGCCTTAAAGTTTTCTGCCGCGGTGCGGGCACCGCCCATTTCTAACACTTCTTGTTTAAAGCGCTGACCGGTGTCGCGGTCAAATACGGCGCTTTCTTCAAAGGCGCTAAAGGCATCTGCAGAGAGTACTTCGGCCCATTTGTAGCTGAAATAGCCAGCCGCATAACCGCCGGCAAAAATGTGGCTAAAGCTATGCTGAAAACGATTGAACTCAGGCGGTTGGATTACCGCGACTTGGGCGCGGGTTTTGGCCAGCTGCTCGGCGACAAAACTATTGTCGTTGCTGGGGCCGCTGCTAGCACCGCCATGAATCCGCATATCGAATAAGGCAAATTCAATTTGTCGCAGCATCATTAAACCGCTTTGGAAGTTTTTCGCGGCGGTCATCTTTTCGAACAGCTCCTGCGGCAAGGGTTCGCCGGTTTCCCAATGTTGGGCAAAGCTGTCTAGCGCTTCTTTTTCCCAAGCCCAGTTTTCTAAGAACTGGCTAGGTAGCTCGACTGCATCCCATTCAACGCCGCTAATGCCGGCTAAACCGGTTACGTTTACTTGGGTCAACATATGGTGCAAGCCGTGGCCAAACTCATGGAACAGCGTCACTACTTCGTCATGCGTTAACAGTGCCGGCTTGTCGCCGACCGGAGGTGTGGCATTGCAAACCAAATAGGCTACTGGGACGTCGGTTTGCTGTGCTTGCACCACGCGAGAGCGGCAGACATCCATCCATGCGCCGCCGCGTTTGTGCTGGCGGGCGTAGCAGTCGAGGAAAAACTGTCCGCGCAGGCTGCCGTCGGCGTCGTAGATGGAAAAGAAGCGAATGTCGTCACGGTAATGGTGTGCAAACTCTGTTGCCTCAATGCGTACATCAAATAGACGTTGGGCAACGTTGAATAAACCCTCAAATACCTTCTCAGCAGGGAAGTAAGGGCGCAAGTCTTCGTCGCTAATAGCGTATTTGGCTTGGCGTAGCTTTTCGCTCCAGTAGCTAATATCCCAAGCGGCTAATTCAGTCGCGCCCTGTTCGGCGGCAAAGGCTTGTACTTCTTCGTAATCGGCCTGTGCTTGGTCTTTGCTTTTGTCGGCAAGGTCCAAGAGAAAGTCTTCTACCTGTTGGCTGCTATCTGCCATTTTGGTGGCGAGTGAAAGCTCGGCGTAGTTGTTGAAACCAAGTAGCTGCGCTTTTTCATGACGTAGCGCCAGAATCTCATCCATGAGTGGTGAGTTGTCTTGCTCGCTGGGGCCGAGTTCTGAAGCGCGGGTGGTATAGGCGCGATAAACCGTTTCGCGGAGGGCGCGATTAGCGGCGTAGGTCATAACGGCGATATAACTCGGCATTTGCAAATTCACCAGCCAGCCCGGTTGCTGGGCTTGTTCCGCAAATTGCTTGAGCATGGCTTTGCTTGAGTCCGGAATGCCGTCGAGTTCGGACTCTTCGGTGACCGGGTGCTGCCAAGCGTTAGTGGCGTCTAAAACGTTGTTGCTAAATTCACTGGTCAGTGTGGAAAGGCGTTGCGCGATCGCTTTATATCGAGCTTTCTGTTCATCCGCCAAGGTCACGCCAGACAGTTTGAAGTCACGTAGGCTGTCATCAATCAGCTTTTGCTGAGTGCTATCGAGGCTTTCAAATTCAGCGCTATCGCGGATACTTTGAATGGCCGCATAAAGCTGCTGATTTTGGGCTACTTCGGTATGGAAATCTGAGAGCTTGGGCAAGCAGGCATCGTGTGCTTCACGTAGCTCGTCGCTGTTCATGACCATGTTGAGGTGGCCAACAGGCGACCAGACGCGACTTAAGTTTTCTTCTAGTCGCTCTAAGGGTTCAATCAGGCTGTCCCAGCTGTAGTCGGTTTTTTCAAGCAGCTTGGCTAGCGCGGCGCGTTGCGCCTCTAGGGTTTCCTCTACGGCGGGAATAATATCTTTGGCTTGAATAAGGTCGAACGCCGGTAGCGTCTCGGTACGAAGTAGCGGGTTAGTCATAATCTTTTGTGTTAAACAGGTTTCGCCGTAATAGCTGGGGTTGCCGCGCTATAAAACAAGGGCTAAATCAGCTCGCGTAGGCTGGCTACCCAGATCGCGAATGCGCCGGCGGCTAGGAATAGGGGGCCGGCAAGCAGGGTTTTGAGCAAATAGCGTTTTGCTAGCTTTTGCGGCGCAAAGCTCGACAGCAGCATGGGCAAGCCCCGATCCGGTTTGCGCATTAGGTGAATGGGTTCTTGTTCGATCAGGCTGGCATATTGTTGGGTTAACTCGTCTTTGGCTACTTGCCGCGCTTTGGCCCATTCTTGTTCGTCGATCTCGCCATCGCCGTTGCTGTCGAAACGCATCAACAACTGTGCTTGGTTTTGTTTCCATTGCCGTAGTTTTTCGCCGACTGCCTGATGTAAGTCGAACTCCCCAGCAGGGTCCTCGCTTTTGAGGTTGCCGAGCACATAAAGCTGGCTACCGGCCGGCAGAATTTCCTCACAGTAGCGGTAACTGCCGCCGAACATGCTAATGCCGCTGACCATGTCGCCGGGGTGGCGTGAGTTGCCGTACCAGGTTTTGTCCTTGCTGCCGCTCACTTCCGCACCCAAAGGGTCAACTAGGGCCTGGCCGGTGCCGTCTTCGAGCGCAAAAATGCCCTCTGATGTGCCTGACTCAACGGTGCTCCAGCGGGTGGTTTTGCCGCTGCGCACGCGGCGTTCAATGCGGTAATGCCACCAGCAACAGGGTTGCCTCGAGAGTGGTGACAAAATCGGTTCACCTTCTAGTAATTTGGCAGTGCCAAATAATTCGACAAAACCTTGTGCCGCAGATCTTATTCTTGAGGTTGGTGTGTCGTGAATTAAGCGGTAACGCTTAAAGCTGCGCCAAAGGAATATAAAGCTGGCGCAGGCGATGACTGCGCCAGCGATAATGGCGAACAAGGCCTCTTCATGCGTCCAACTAAGGACAGTGGCTTGCATCGGTCAGTGCTAGCTAATTAATGCTAGTTAAATAGCGCTTTGACGTCGACATCGGCGATCTCGCTAGCGTCAAATTCGAGCAGGTCGCGGGGGCTGTGGTTAAAGCGTTTGGCCACGAGCACGTCCGGGAATACTTCTTGGCGAACGTTATAGAGGTTGACGGATTCGTTATAAAACTCGCGGCGATCGGCAATGGCATTTTCAATGCTAGAAATGCGAGTTTGTAATTTTTGGAAAGATTGGTCGGCTTTTAGCTCGGGGTAGTTTTCGGCTACCGCAAATAAGTTGCCTAAACCCATGCGCATAACGTTTTCGGCCTTGCCAACACCCTTGGTGTCGCCGTTGTTACGGGCGGTCCAGGCTTGGTTGCGAGCTGCAATCACATTTTCCAGCGTGGTTTTTTCATGCGCCATGTATTGCTTGCAGGTTTCTACCAGCTTGGGTAGCTCATCGTGGCGCTGCTTTAGTAGTACATCGATATTGGCCCAGGCTTTATCAACGCTGTGTTTAAGCGTGATTAGGCGGTTATAGATAACAATGATGTAACCGATTAATAAAATCACACCACCGGCGAGAACGAATACGGTAGTTTCCATCTCTAAGACCCCTCTTAAAAAACTAACAAGTCAGAATTGGTATAAGGATAACGCAGATGCAACATTACGACTTAATTGCGATTGGCGGTGGCAGCGGCGGGCTGGCAGTGGCGCAGCGTGCAGCCTTGCGCGGTAAGCGTGCGGCCGTAATTGAGCGCAGCAAATTAGGTGGCACCTGTGTCAACGTCGGCTGCGTGCCTAAGAAGGTGATGTGGTATGGCGCGCATATGGCCGAGGCGCTGGAGCAGGCGCCGGACTATGGTTTTGATGTGTCGCGGAATGGCTTTGATTGGAATGCCCTCGTCACCAAGCGGCACGCTTATATCAAACGCCTAAATGGTATTTACGCTAACAACCTCAGCAATAAAGATGTTGATGTGTGGGAAGGTGATGCGCGTTTCGTAGATGCGAAAACGCTACAGGTGGGCGAGCAGCAGCTAAGCGCTGATCATATCGTGATTGCAACTGGCACCACGCCAAATGAACTCACCGTGCCGGGCGCCGAGCATTGCATGACCTCTGATGGCTTTTTTGAATTGGAGCAGCAACCCGAAACCGCCGTGGTGGTGGGTGCCGGTTATATCGCCGTAGAACTGGCCGGTGTTTTGAATGCCCTAGGTACCGATACGCATTTGGTTATTCGCCGTGACAATGTGTTGCGCAGTTTTGATGCCGAAATCAGTGACTACGTCACCAATAAGTTGGAGGCGGACGGTATTACCTTGCACCGCAATGCTGAGGTCACTGAGGTAACCGGCAGCACTGCCAGCGGGCTAAGCGCCAAGCTAAACAATGGCAGCGAAATTCAAACTAACGCGGTGGTGGTAGCCACTGGCCGCCATGCGCCGCTGCAAGAGCTGAATCTAGAGGTAACCGGGGTGGCGACAGAGCGCGGTTTTATTGTCACCGACGAATACCAAAATACGAATGTTGAAGGTATTTATGCGATTGGTGATAACACCGGCCGCGCACCATTAACGCCGGTAGCAATTGCCGCTGGTCGTCGTTTGGCAGAGCGCTTATTTGGCGGTCAGGCCGAAGCCAAGCTGGATTACGACAATATTCCGACCGTGGTCTTTACCCATCCGCCGGTTGGCACTGTCGGTATCACCGAAGCCGAGGCGCGTGAACGTCATGGTGATGCGGTTAAGGTTTATCGCAGCCAATTTAACCCGATGAATTACGCCATGAGTGAGCACAAAGTGCCCACCCTAATGCGTTTGATTGTGACGG
Organism: Gammaproteobacteria bacterium; assembly: GCA_030425645.1. Taxonomy (GTDB): domain Bacteria; phylum Pseudomonadota; class Gammaproteobacteria; order JAPPPA01; family JAPPPA01; genus JAPPPA01. Next base: position 391,491 of record JAUHZK010000001.1, read on the forward strand.
GTGAAGAGGAAAAGGTCGTCGGCATTCATATGGTTGGGGATGGTTGTGATGAAATTCTGCAAGGTTTTGCTGTGGCGCTAAAAATGGGCGCGACCAAGGCCGACCTTGATAACACCGTCGCGATTCACCCAACCAGTGCTGAAGAACTGGTAACGATGACGTAACTCAGCGTCGCCTAGTGAAGCAGTTTGGTGATTAATAATGGCTATCCGTAATTACAAACAGCAACAACCGCAGGTAGCGGCCTCGGCTTATGTTGATGAGGCAGCCACGGTAATTGGTCAGGTTGAGCTGGCTGACGAGGTTTCTATCTGGCCGGGCGTGGTGCTGCGAGGTGACGTCAATAAAATTTCGGTAGGTGCTCGCAGTAATATTCAGGACAACTCGGTTGTGCACGTCTCCCGCGACAGTGTTTATCTGCCGGGTGGTGCTGAAACGCGTATTGGAGAAGACGTGACAGTCGGGCATATGGCCATGTTGCACGGTTGTACGATTGGCGATCGCTGCCTGATTGGTATGAATACCACGGTGTTAGATCGGGCCGTGATTGAAGAGGATGTGTTTTTAGCGGCAGGCAGCTTAGTGCCGCCGAATAAAGTACTGAAAGCGGGCCATGTTTATCGCGGCAATCCTGCGCAGATGTTGCGGCCGTTGAATGAGCAAGATAAGAAAATGATGCGTTACGCCGCGGCTAACTACGTCAATTTAAAGGCCGACTATGAATAAAGGCTGACTTGCCCCTATGGTCAGCTCGATTGCGTCAGTAGAATGCCCGGCATGGACGTATCTCATCTACTCGATAACCTCAACGATAATCAACGCCAAGCGGTTACTGCTCCCGCCGCCCACCGCTTGGTGCTGGCTGGCGCCGGCAGTGGCAAAACCAGTGTTTTAACGCGACGTATTGGCTGGCTGATTCAGGTCGAACAAGCCAGTGTGCATAGCATTCTGGCGGTGACCTTTACCAACAAAGCGGCGGCTGAAATGCGCCAGCGGATTGAGCCGATGTTGGGCTATCCGATTGGTGCTATGTGGGTTGGTACTTTTCACGGCATTGCGCATCGATTATTGCGTATGCATTGGGAAGAGGCCGGGTTGCCGCGCAACTTTCAGATTTTAGACTCGGATGACCAGAAGCGTTTGGTGCGTCGTGTTATCCAGAGCTTGGAGCTAGATGAAAAGCGCTGGCCGCCCAAACTGGCGCAGTGGTATATCAATGGCCACAAAGAAGAAGGGCGTCGCAGCCACCATGTGGCTCCACCACAAGATCCGCAGAACCAAGGCTTGCTGCAAATTTATAAGCAGTACGAAGAAACGGTTGAGCGACTCGGCGTGGTCGACTTTGCCGAGCTGTTGCTGCGCGCGCATGAGTTGGTGCGTGACAACCCCGAGCTGCAACAGCACTACCAAAGACGTTTTCAACACATCTTGGTAGATGAGTTTCAAGACACAAATTCGCTGCAATACGCTTGGATACGGGTGTTGGCGGGCGATCGGTCAAAAGTTTTTGTGGTGGGCGATGATGACCAGTCTATTTACGGCTGGCGCGGCGCCAAGATTGAAAATATCCAGAACTTTAATCGTGATTTTGACGGCGCGGAAACTATCCGCTTAGAACAAAATTATCGCTCGACCGGCAATATCCTAAACGCCGCTAATGCGGTTATCTCGCGTAACAGTGGCCGCCTCGGCAAAGAGCTGTGGACGGATTCTGGTGACGGCGAGGCGATTGATCTTTACGCGGCGTGGAACGAGCAAGATGAAGCCCAGTTTGTGGTGGATCGCATTAAGGCCTGGGTAGAGACCGGCGGCCGTCGTGATGAAGTGGCGATTTTGTATCGTTCTAACGCGCAATCGCGTGTGTTTGAAGAACGCCTCATTGCCGCTGCGGTGCCATATCGAGTCTATGGCGGTCACCGCTTCTTCGAGCGCCAAGAAATTAAAGATGCACTGGCGTATCTGCGCTTGATCGAAAACGACCAAGACGACACCGCGTTTGAGCGCGTGGTGAATTTGCCTGCTCGCGGAATTGGTAATTCATCCTTAGAAAAGTTGCGGGCTGCGGGCCGTGCGCATAGCTGTTCTTTGTGGCGCGCGGTGGCGGTTTGTGCTGAAAACAACTTGTTAGCAGCGCGGGCCAACACGGCCTTGGCAGCGTTTGTTGGGCTGATTGCCAGTTTGCGTGATGCCTGCCACGGCTTGCCACTACATGAGCAAGTTGAGCATGTGATTGAAAAGTCGGGCTTGTTGACCCATTACCAAAACGAGAAGGGCGACAAAGCTGAGGCGCGGGTTGAAAACCTAAAAGAGTTGGTGAGTGCGGCGCGCAACTTCGACCCGGATGAAGATGTAGTCGCCGAGCGCCCTGAAGGCATGACGCCATTGGCGGAATTCTTGTCGCATGCGGCCCTAGAGGCCGGTGAACAGCAAGGCGGCCAGTGGGAAGATTGTGTGCAGATGATGACGCTGCACAGTGCCAAGGGCTTAGAGTTTCCATTGGTGTTTTTGGTGGGGCTGGAAGAGGGCCTGTTTCCACACCAAAACAGCATGCAAGATGCCGGCGGTTTGGAAGAAGAGCGCCGCCTCGCTTACGTGGGCATGACGCGTAGCATGCAAAAGCTGGTGCTGTCGCATGCGGAATCGCGCCGTTTATACGGCAAAGAAAGCCCCGGCATTCCTTCTCGTTTTATTGATGAAGTGCCAGCAGAGTTAATGCAGGAAATTAGGCCACGAGCGCAGGTGTCGCAACCGCTGTATCGTCCTAGTCAGGCCAGAGGGCGCAGCCTTGAAGACAATACGGCCTTTGGCGGCATTGCTTTGGGCAAAATGGTGAGCCACGCTAAATTTGGTGATGGCATTGTGATGGCGCTAGAGGGCAGCGGTCCTAATGCGCGCGTACAGGTTAATTTTAATGACGTTGGCAATAAGTGGCTGGTGATGCAGTACGCCAACTTAACTGAGTTATAGAATGAAAATCATCTCTGCCAATTTGAATGGCATTCGGGCTGCGGCCCGCAAAGGTTTCTTTGAATGGTTGCCAACAACGGACGCCGATGTTGTTTGTATTCAGGAAACCAAAGCGCAAATTCATCAACTAGAGGGTGATCCGCAGTATTTTCCTGAGGGTTATCACTGCTATTACTACGACTCTACCGTTAAGAAAGGTTATTCAGGTACGGCGATCTATAGCAAACAAGAGCCGGATGCTGTGATTCGCGGAATGGGTCACGAAGAGTTTGACGGCGAAGGGCGCTATATCGAAGCCCAGTTTGGCAAATTGTCTGTGGTTTCCTTGTACGCGCCGTCCGGCTCCAGTGGCGAGCACCGCCAAGCCAGTAAAGATCGTTATTTGGATTATTTCTTGCCGTTCTTGAAAGAGAAAAAAGACAGCGGTCGCGAAATGATTGTGTGTGGCGATTACAACATCGCCCACCAAGAGATTGACCTTAAAAACTGGAAAGGCAATCAAAAGAATTCTGGCTTTTTGCCGCATGAACGCGAGTGGATGACTCGTTTGTTTGATGAGTTGGGCTATCGCGACGCCTTTCGTGTGCTGGAGCCAGAGTTGGCGAAGTACACCTGGTGGAGCAACCGCGGCCAAGCGCGGGCTAACGATGTCGGCTGGCGGATTGACTATCAGGTGATTACCGAGCAGCTCACGCCAACCGCAGAGAGTGTTTATAAAGACAACTGGTTCTCCGATCACGCGCCGCTAATCATTGAATACGCCGAGTCGATAGCGGACTTTTAAGCGATGCGTTTGCCTGCCGCCGTTGTTGCTTCTGTGCCGGCCGAGCGTTGGCAGCAAGATTTGACGCCCTTTCTAAGTGAATGGCGCGGCTTGTTTTTTGCCCAGGCTGATGGCGCTGTTTGCCCCCAATCTACCGGAGAGGTAGCGAGCTTATTGCGGGCCTGCTCAGCCGAGCGGGTGGCAGTGGTGCCGCAGGGTGGCAACACGGGTTTGGTGGGCGGTTCGGTGCCGTTTACTGCCGAGGTGTCAGCAGCGCTGGAGCGGCCCGTCTTTGATATGTCTGCATACGCTGCGGTGATTGTGCTGAGCCTAACGGCGATGAACCGAGTCCGCAGTGTAGACCCTGAAAACTTCAGTATGGCGCTCGATGCCGGTTGCGTATTGGCGGATGCGCAAGCCGCGGCTGAGGGCGTGAATCGCTATTTCCCGCTCAGCGTGGCTTCCGAACGGCAGTGCCAAATTGGTGGCAATTTGGCCAGCAATTGCGGCGGTATTAATGTGCTGCGTTATGGCAATACCCGAGACTTGGTGTTGGGTATTGAGGCAGTGACAGCGCAGGGTGAGGTGATTAATCAAATGACCTCGCTACGTAAAAACAATATGGGCTATTCGCTGAAAGACTTGCTGGTCGGCTCAGAGGGCAGCTTGGCCATTATTACCGCGGCGGTACTCAAGCTATTTCCGCGACCGACCGAACAGGTGACGGCATTGCTGGCCTTACAGCAGCCAGATGATGCCGTGACGGTGCTGGCGCAGGCGCGCGAGCAGTTAGGTGATTTGGTCAGTGGCTGCGAGTTGATGTCGGCGCAGGCGTTTGAGTTTGCCATGCAATACGGTAGCGACTGTCGGTCGCCATTCAGCCAGTCCAGTGCTTGGTATTTATTGCTCGAATTTAGTGGTTTTGAGTCAACTTTGCCGCAACGCGTGTCGGCGCTGATGGATGACTTGGTGACCAAACTAGCGCTGCAGTTTTCGCTGGCCGTGGAGGCGGCGGAGAGGGAGGCGCTTTGGCATATTCGGAAATCTATTCCGGGCGCGCAGAAACACGCCGGTGCCAGTGTTAAGCATGATGTATCTGTGCCGGTGGCGAGTATCCCGATCTTTCTTGAGCGCGCCATGGCTGCCGTGACCGACTTGATGCCAGAAGTGCGCCCTTGCCCCTTTGGGCATTTGGGCGACGGCAATTTGCACTTCAACCTGTCGCAGCCCGAATCCATGTCGGCAGAAGCCTTTTTGGCGCAGTGGCAAGATTTTAATCGTGTGGTGCATGACCTAGTCATCGAACTAGGTGGTTCCATCGCGGCTGAACACGGTGTTGGTCAGATGAAAACCGGCGAACTGCAGCATTATCTAGATGAGGGCAGTTACGCCATGATGACGGCGATTAAGCAGGCTTTGGACCCGCATAATATTTTAAACCCAGGCAAGGTCTTGTCGTCTGGCGCTACTCACTAAGGCCGGCCGCCGATTGCAACTGTTTATGCATTGGTTATAGTGCCTTGGCAAAAGCAACAACATTTTTAGAATAAAACTGTGGGGAGTTTGAAAAATGAAAAAAGTAACAGCAGCAATGGCTTTGATCGCCAGTTGTGCCACTGGCTCGGCCTTGGCCTTGGATGGTAGTGCACGTCTTGGCGTTGGTTTGGGTGAGTTCTCGGTGGGCGGTCCTAGCGTCCACTCGACTCATCTGACGGGCCGAGTGAATTTGAATTGGGATAGTGGTTTGACAGCCGGTCTGCGCTACGTGCATGACGACTATGACGGCGATATCGAACTAAGTTATTTAACCGGCATGGTTGGCTGGACGTTTCTTGAGCGTGAAAAAATAGATGTTTCAGCCGGACTGTTGCTGGAGCGCCTACGTGGCGAGATTGGCGGAAACAGCGGCAACGACAATGCTTACGGTGCCCAGTTGGCTTTCAATTATGCGCCTAGCAGAGGTGTGGAATTAGGTTTAGAGCTGGCCTACCTGCAAACTGACGAAGACAATGAAGACGTTTTCGATACGGTTGTTTCGGCTGAGATCGATATCGTTGAAGATGTTGCGCTCGGCCTGGAATACTGGGCTCGTACCATCGAGTCGTCGGGTTCGCCGGACGGTGACCAAGACGCTATTACCCTGACCTTGGGTTTTGATTTTTAGAAACGATTGATGACGCCCGGCTAATGCTTAGCCGGGCTAATTTAGGATATTTGATGGACGCTTTTAAAGCTTGGCGTGTGCACGCTGTTGAAGTTGATGGCAAGAAGAAAACCGAAGCTCGATTTGACTCGGTAACCTTGGATGATTTGGATGCTGGCACAGCATCCTCTGACGGCGACAAAACCAATGAGGTTGTTATTAAAGCGGCCTGGTCGGATATCAACTACAAAGATGCGCTTGCTATCAGCGGCGCTGGCCGCATTATGCGTAAGTTTCCTTGTGTGGCCGGTATTGATGTTGCCGGCACCGTTGTTAGTACGCAGGACTCTCGGTTTACCGAAGGGCAGGAGGTGTTGGTCACCGGTTGTAATTTGGGTGAGGCTTTTGATGGTGGCTACGCTGAGTATGTAAAGGTTGCCGGGGAGTCGGTTATTGCCCTGCCAGAGGGTATTTCTAGCCGTGAGGCGATGGCGATTGGTACCGCCGGTTTTACCGCCGCCTTGGCAGTGCACCGCATGCAACAGAATGCGCAAACACCGGAGCTAGGCCCGATTGCGGTGACTGGCCCTACCGGTGGTGTGGGTGGTTTGGCCGTGAATATGCTGAGCAAGCTCGGTTTTGAGGTGCATGCCATTACCGGCAAGCCGGACCAAAATGACTATTTAAAAACGCTCGGTGCCAGTGAAATTGTCGATCGCAATACGTTGGAACTGGCTAAGCGCCCGCTAGAAAAAGTGAAATGGGGCGGCGTGGTCGACAACTTGGGTGGTGAGTTATTGGCGTCGCTAATTGCTGAAACCTGCGATGGTGGTAATGTCGCCAGCATTGGCTTGGCGGCCAGCCATAGCTTGGAAACCACGGTAATGCCGTTTATCCTTCGCGGCGTTAATTTGCTTGGCATTAATTCAGTTAATGTGCCGTTGCCAGTGCGCATGCGCGTATGGGAACGTTTGGCGACCGATTTGCGCCCTGATCAGTTGGATCAAATGGTGGCGCGAGAAGTGCCATTGGCCGAGTTGGATCAGGTCATGTCGGAGTACGTAAAAGGCACCGTAACCGGCCGTACTTTGGTCAAAATTTAGAGATTCTTTTTTGCCGCGTTGGCGGCATCATTAATTTGGAGCAACACATGAGTGATACTCGTGGCTTGGCTGGCGTATCTGCTGGCGAAACTGGTTTATGTACCGTAGGTAAGGCAGGTTCTGGCTTAACCTACCGCGGATACGAAATTGCCGACTTGGCGGCAGTGGGTAACTTTGAAGAAGTGGCCTATCTGCTGCTTTACGGCAAGCTGCCGAATCAGGCTGAGTTAGACGCCTATATCGCTAAGCTGAAAACACTGCGTGATTTGCCAGCGGGCGTTAAAACCGCGCTAGAGCAACTACCGAAAGACAGCCATCCAATGGATGTTATGCGCACCGGTTGTTCAGTGATGGGCTGCATTGAGCCGGAAACTGACCCAGCGCAGCAATACGACAAAGCTGATCGCATGTTGGGTGCTTTCCCATCTATCTTGTTGTACTGGTACCACTTCAGCCACAACGGCAAACGCATTGATACCGTAACCGACGACGACACCATTGGTGGTCACTTCCTGCATCTATTGCATGGCAAGCCGGCACCTGAAGAGCATGTTAAATGCATGGGCGTTTCATTGATTCTTTACGCAGAGCATGAGTTTAATGCCTCTACCTTTACCGGCCGCGTAATCACCGCGACGCTATCTGATTTCTTCTCGGCCATTACCGGTGCTATTGGTGCGCTGCGTGGCCCGCTGCACGGCGGCGCTAACGAGGCGGCTATGGAGCTAATTCAAAGCTTTAAAGACGTTGAAGACGCCGATGCCGGTATCCGTAAGATGCTAGCCGAGAAAGCTAAAATCATGGGCTTCGGACACCGCGTATACACTACCTCTGACCCACGTAATGACATCATTAAAGAGTGGTCAGAGAAGTTTGCTACTGACGACTACAGCAAAAATATCTTTGATATTTCTGTGCGTATTGCACAGATTATGTGGGACGAGAAGAAGTTGTTCCCGAATGCGGACTTCTTCCACGCGTCTGCTTATCACTTCATGGGTATTCCGACCGCGTTATTCACGCCAATCTTTGTGATGAGTCGTTTAACTGGTTGGGCGGCGCATGTGTTTGAACAGCGTGCCAATAACCGTCTGATTCGTCCGTCGGCTGAATATATTGGCCCGGAAGGTCAGGCGTACACGCCAATCGAGCAGCGCTAGTCGCAAGCTTGAAACGCAGAGGCCGCAACCACTAGTTGCGGCCTTTTGCTTTTAGGTTCATGGAAAAGCTTTTTCAAGTCGGTGTTCGTTATCCGCGTGCGGTATTGCTGTTTAGCCTGCTGCTGACGCTGGCTTGTGCCTTTGGTTTGCGTGGCCTGTCGATTACGGCTGATTATCGCGTTTTCTTTTCTGCTGATAACCCAGAACTGATTGCCTTTGAGCATCAAGAGGCGCTGTTCTATAAATCCGACACCGTGATTTATGGGATTAAGAACCCGGCTCAGGAGGGCGCGTTTTCGCCGCAGGCCTTGCAGGCGCAGGGTTGGTTAACCGAGCAAGCTTGGTTGTTGCCCTATGTGCAGCGGGTTGATTCGCTCACTAACTATAAGCACAGCCTTGCTGACGGCGATGACCTGATTATTGACGACTTAGTACCTGAGCCAAACGCGGTGACAGTGGCTGAGGTTGCGGAGATTCGTGAGCGGGCTTTATCTGAACCGGCTATTAAAGGCCGGCTGGTTTCTGCAGATGGCGATGCGGCGGTGTTGGTTGCCACAGTGCAATTGCCTGGCGAGAACCGCCGTCAGGAAATTCCTCAAGTAGGTGATGCTGCCCGTGCGATTCTGGCCGAGGCCCGACAGCGTTGGCCGCAGCTGGAATTCAAATTGTTTGGCATGGTGCCATTTAATCAGACCCTGTCAGAAGCAACGGTGCATGACTTAACTTTGTTGTGGCCAGCCAGTTTCGCCTTGATGTTTATCGTGCTGGCGTGGATGTTGCGCGGTATCCGAGCCGTGTTAATGACGGCGGCGGTGATTAGCGCTTCGGTGCTAGTGGCGGTTGGTTTGGCGGGCTGGTCGGGTTTGGTCATGAGTACCGCGACCGCCGCGGCACCGGTCATTATTATGACCTTGGCTATCGCGCATAGCGTGCACCTGTTTGTGAATTTTCGGCAAAACATTGCTCGCGGTGAGTTGGTTGCGCGAGCCCTGAATCACAGCCTAGAAATTAACTTCCAACCGATTTCCTTAACCAGCATTACCACCATTGTTGGCTTTTTAACGCTCAACTTTTCCGACGCGCCGCCGTTCCGTGAGCTAGGTAATATTGTTGCTGTGGGCGTGTTTGCAGGCTGGTGGTTGGCTTTGTGGCTGTTGCCGGCCTTGGTTACCTTATTTGGTGCTGGCCGCCAGGTCAGCGAGCCGCCTCAGGGTTTGGCTCGGCTAGGAGCTTGGGTAGTTGAGCGTCGTCGCTTGCTATTGCCAGCGACCTTGCTGTTATTCCTGCCGATTATTGCGATGTTGCCACGCAATGAGATCAACGATGTTTTTCCCGAGTGGTTTGATCGCAGTTACGAGGTGCGCGATGGCATGGAGTTTTCTCTCGACGAACTGTCGGGACTGACAACGCTGCATTACACCTTGGACTCTGGAGTAAAGCAGGGCGTAATGCAAAAGGCCTTTTATCTACAGGTCGACGCCTTCGTTGATTGGTTGGCGGCGCAGCCAGAGGTTTCCCACGTGGGTAGTTATTTGCCCATTTTGCGACGTATGAATCGGGTTTTGAATGGAGATAGCGAAGCGCAATACCGGCTGCCGCAAGATCAAGATCTAGCGGCGCAGTACATGACCATTTATGAGTTGTCGCTACCTTATGGGCAAAGCCTAAACAACTTATTGGATCTCTCTAAGCAGCGCGCCCGAGTGACCGCGACGTTAGGCCGCATTAGCTCTAAAGAGCTTAAACAGTTGGATGTTCGGGCGCAGGTCTGGCTGGCAGATAACGCCGATCGCATCCTGAATCCTGTCGGTAGTGGCACTTCGAAAATGTTTGCTGAGCTGGGGCAGCGTAATATTCGCAGCATGCTAAAAGGCACGGTTTTGGCGCTGCTATTAATTTCGCTGTTGCTTATTTTGGCCCTGCGTTCCGTCAAACTTGGGCTGATTAGTATGGTGCCGAACTTGGTGCCAGCGGCCTTAGGCTTTGGCTTGTGGGCCATGATCAGTGGCCAGGTGAATTTGGCATTATCCGTGGTAATGGGTATGACCTTGGGCATTGTGGTGGACGACACCATACACTTTCTCAGTAAATACCAGCGTGCCCGCCGGCTACAAAATAAAACGGCGGCAGAAGCCGTGCAATATGCATTTGCAACGGTCGGGCGAGCGCTTTGGGTAACTTCAGTGGTGCTGGTGCTTGGTTTTCTGGTGTTGGCCTTGTCGGATTTTGCGCCAACCGCTGATATGGGGCTGTTAACCGCCATTGTGATCGCGATGGCGCTATTCGCAGACTTCTTTTTTCTGCCGCCACTCTTAATGAAGCTCGATAACGAGGAGAAGACATGAAAATAATAATGCAGGCGTTGGCCGTTATATCGCTAACGTGGACTGCGGCGGCGACCGCGATGCCAGACATTGAAGGTAAATCGCCTCTGGAAGCGGGCACAGAGTTGGCTGTTTATGCAGAAACTGTGCACGCTGGCTGGAAGAGTTCTAAGTCTGTTGGCCAAATGGTACTGCGTGATGCGCAAGGCTCAGAGAATGCGCAAGAGTTAAAGACTTGGTTGCTGGAATCTGAAGATAGCACCGATGGCGGTCGTTCTTTTATCGTTTACGACGATAAGGGTACGGCCTTGTTAACGCATATGAAGCGAACCAAAACCGACAATCAGTGGGTTTGGATTCCGGGGCTTAAACGCAAAATGCGAGTTAAGGCCGCCAATATTACCGGTGCCTTTATTGGTAGTGAGTTCGCTATCGAAGACCTGCGTTCTCAGTATCCGGAAAAATATGAAATAACCTTGCTCGGTGAGGAAGAGCACGACGGCAAGATGTGCTGGAAGCTACAGCGCGTGCCGCAGGTAAAGGAAACCGGCTATAGCAAGCATGTGGTTTGGATGGACCAAAAAGACTTCTTAGTCCTGAAAACGGACTTTTACGACAAGAAAGGCGACCTGCTAAAAACGCTGACTACGCATGACTGGCGGCAATATAACGATGCCTTTTGGCGGGCGAACAAGTCAAGCATGGTTAATCACCAAACCGGCCGTAGCAGCGACATGTTGATGCAGGAGATTGAGCTGGGTATTAAGCTAAAAAAATCTAGTTTTGAAGCTGGGCGTGGCCTGATGCGCGAAGCGAAGTAGCGCTAACAGCGGCGGTCTTTGTGGCTGTCAGCTTGCGTTAACAAGGCTATAATGCGGCGCCCCATGTTCGGCGCCGTTTTTATATGTCCCACGTTACTGCTATCCGCTCCGGTTTAGATGGCCTTGGCTTGGGCCTGTCTGACTCCCAGTTGGCGCTACTAGACGCCTTTGTGGGGTTGTTGGCCAAGTGGAACAAAGCCTATAACTTAACCGCAGTGCGCGACCCGGCGCAGATGGTGTCATTGCATATTCTGGATTCGCTAGCGATCGCTCCGCATATTGCTGGTGCTAGCTTGCTAGACGTGGGAACGGGGCCGGGCCTGCCGGGTATCCCCTTGGCAATTGCGCAACCTGAACGCCAATTTACCTTGTTGGATAGCAATGTTAAGAAGACCCGCTTTGTGCAGCAGGCTGTGCTGGAGCTGGGTTTGCCGAATGTTGAGGTGGTGCACGCGAGGGTTGAGGAATTTAAAGCGCTACAAGGTTTTGATACCGTAACCGCCCGCGCGTTTGCGCCCTTGGCGCGGATGCTGCCTCAAATAGAAGCACATATTGCTCAAAACGGCTGCGTGTTGGCGATGAAATCGCAACGGGCCGACCAAGAATTAGAACAGGCACCAGCGGGCTGGTGCTTAACTGAAACAATAGAACTTGATGTTCCCGGTGTTGAAGGCACGCGTTGTGCCTTACGACTGGTTAAAGCCGCAGTGGAAACAGCGTAGATATGGCAAAAATTCTGGCAATTGCAAACCAAAAGGGCGGCGTAGGCAAAACCACGACGACAGTGAATTTGGTGGCTGCGCTGGCGCGCACTAAGCGCCGAGTCCTATTGGTGGACCTGGATCCGCAAGGTAACGCCACCATGGGCGTGGGCGTTGACAAAGAAAGCGTAGAGAACTCGGTAACCAACGTTTTGCTCGATGCTATGCCGGCGCGCCAAGCCATTCAAAAGCTAGAAGAGCTGAATTTTTGGGTCCTTCCCGCGAATGCGGACCTAACTGCGGCGGAAGTGGGTTTGGTTGACGCGATTGCGCGTGAGCAAGTGTTAACCCGAGCTTTGGACCTGGTTAAAGACGATTTTGACTATATTTTGATTGACTGCCCGCCGGCGCTGAATCTGTTGACTTTGAATGCCTTGACCGCTGCCGATGGCGTATTAGTGCCGATGCAGTGTGAGTACTACGCGATGGAAGGTTTGGCGGCACTGCTGGACACCATTGAGAAAATTCGCAGCGCCTTAAATAGCCGTTTGCAGGTAGAAGGTATTTTGCGAACCATGCATGACCCGCGTAATAACTTGTCTAACGACGTCTCGGAGCAATTGGTGGCGCATTTTGGTGACAAGGTCTTTCGCACGCAGATTCCGCGCAATGTGCGTTTGGCCGAGGCGCCGAGTCACGGTATTCCTATTATTGAATATGACAGCGGTTCCAAAGGCGCGCATGCTTACTTGGCATTAGCCGGAGAACTATTGAGGAGAGCAGCCTAATGGCCCCTAAACGCCGAGGCTTGGGACGCGGTTTTGACGCCCTGATTAGCAAAGATACGCCGGCGCCTGATAGCCCGGAAGAAAACGCCAGCTTAAAACAGCTGCCGGTCGCCAATATTCAACGCGGGCGCTACCAGCCGCGCTCGGTTTTTGATGAAGCCGCGCTGGCCGAATTGGCCGAGTCGATTAAGGCGCAAGGCATTGTGCAGCCGGTTGTTGTTCGTCCTGTAGGTGAGGCCGAGCATGGCGGTGTGCAATATGAGCTGATCGCCGGTGAGCGCCGTTGGCGCGCCGCGCAGATTGCCGGTTTGCATGAAGTGCCGGCGGTGATTCGCGATGTGCCGGACGAGTCCGCCATTGCAATGGCGCTGATTGAGAATATTCAGCGTGAAAACCTTAACCCCTTGGAAGAAGCGGTCGCCCTGAAGCGGTTGATGGACGAATTCGGCATGACCCATCAGCAGGTAGCTGAAGCGGTAGGGCGTTCGCGGGCTGCTGTCAGTAACCTGTTGCGATTGTTAGAGCTTTCGTTGCAAGTGAAGCCGATGGTTGAAGCTGGCGAAATCGACATGGGCCATGCGCGTGCATTGTTGCCGTTGCCAGTAGAGCAGCAGTTTGCGGTGGCGCAGAAAGTTGTTGCCGGCGGTTTGTCGGTGCGCGCGACCGAAGCCTTGGTGCGCAAGTTATTGCATGGTGGCGAGGCAGCCTCGTCTGCGTCTGAAACCACGGATCCTGATGTGGCGAAATTGGAACGTGATCTTTCTGAGTGCATCGGTGCGCCAGTAAGTTTGCGCTATAACAGTGCTGGCAAAGGCCAGCTAACAATTAAATATAGTTCGCTGGATGAGTTGGACGGTATTCTGGCCCGAATGCGGTAATTTTTTTGCACTGCAGCATTGACCGAAAGGGGGCTAATCCATATAATTCGCGCGCTTTTCGCCCCTGTGCATATTGCACGAGAGCGATGGTCGTAAGAGTAAGTCCATGAGCGCTGCTAAAAATACGGCGCGCCACCAGTTGCCAATGAGGCTGGTGCGCACTCAGTTATTAGTTGCTGTGTTGGTGTCATTGTTATGGCTCCTAAGCTCTGGCCTCGAACCGGCTTTGGCTTCCGCAGTTGGCGGAATGATTAGTGTGATTACTAATCTGTATTTTGCGATTCGCAGTTTTTCTACCGGCCCCGGTGCGACACCGAGGCAGCGAATGGAAGCGCTAGCGAAGGCAGAAGTAATAAAATTTTTGCTAGCAGCGATAATGTTCGCGTTAGCAGCTAAGTATTTTAGCGAATACTTCATGGTGCTTTTGGGCACCTGGATCGCAACCACTGCGGTGTATATGTTTGCACTGCGTTGGCGTTAATAGGTTTTACTAGAGAGCGAAGTATGGCAACTGAAGCGGGCGCTGTTTCTCCGGCTGGCTATATCACCCACCACTTGCAACACTGGACAGTGGGCGAGGGTTTTTGGACGGTAAATGTAGACACGGTTCTTTACTCCACTGTGCTTGGCGTCTTTTTCCTATTCTTTTTCCGTATGGCTGCCAAAACCGCGACTGCGGATGTTCCTGGCAAGCTGCAAAACTTCGTCGAGATTCTCGTCGACTTTGTAGATAACTCTGTTAAAGAAAGTTTTCATGGCAAAGATAAGTTGATCGCGCCGTTGGCGTTGACCATCTTTGTCTGGGTGTTCTTGTGGAACTTCATGGATTTGATTCCAGTAGACCTGTTGCCACGCTTGGCAACTTGGGTTGGTTCTATATTCTTTGGTGCAGACCCTCATCACGTATACCATCGCGTGGTGCCTTCAGCTGATATGAGCGCCACATTTGGCCTCTCTATGTCTGTGTTCTTGTTGATCTTTGTCTACGGCTTCCGTGGCAAAGGTGCGATCAAGTTCTCGAAGGAATTTTTGTTCCACCCGTTTGATCATTTCTTGTTCGTGCCGTTTAACTTGGTGCTGAACATTGTTGAATACCTTGCGAAACCAGTGTCGTTGTCACTACGACTATTTGGTAACTTGTATGCTGGTGAGCTGGTATTTATCCTGATTGCTCTCTTTACTCTGCAGTCCACTGAAGTTAGCGCTTTGACGGTCGGCTTGGGTATTGGTCAGTTCGTTGCTGGACTGGCGTGGGCGTTATTCCATATTTTGGTAATTACGCTGCAGGCATTTGTATTCATGACTCTGACTATTGTTTATCTAAGCATGGCTTACGAAGACCACTAGTCTAGGTTGTCGAATTTTTACTTAAACTTTGTTAACTCTATCTGAGGAAATCCCAATGGAAGCACTCGTCGCAACTATCCAAAGCTCTACTGCGATTACCGTAGGCATGATCTTCGCTATGGCTGCTCTAGGCACCGCGCTAGGTTTTGGTCTGCTTGGTGGTAAGTTCTTGGAAGGCGCTGCGCGTCAACCTGAAATGGCTGGCATGCTGCAAACCCGTATGTTCATCATCGCTGGTCTGCTTGATGCGGTTTCAATTATCGGCGTTGCCATGGGCATGCTGTTGATGTTCGCTAACCCTCTGCTAGACGCTGCTCTAGCTGCTGTAGGCGCTAAGTAATTAGAGATTATTCTCTAATTTTAGTCTTACGAACTTTAGGAGATTAGCTGTGGGTATAAATGCCACAATGTTTGTCCAGATGGCTGTTTTTGCAGCATTCGTCTGGTTCACTATGAAGTTCGTATGGCCGCCAATCACTAAGGCGATGGAAGAGCGTCAAACCCGCATTTCTGAGGGTTTGGCGGCAGCTGAGCGAGGCACTCGTGAGCTTGCGAACGCACAAGGCGAGAAAGACGCCGTGTTGCGTGAAGCACGTGAACAAGCTGCCAATATTGTTGCTCAAGCGAATGCACGCCATGCTGAGATTGTTGAAGAAGCCAAGTCTGCTGCGCAGGCCGAGGCGGATCGCATCCAGGCTGGCGCTCAAGCAGAGTTGGAACAACAGGTAGCGCAGGCGCGTGAAGCACTTCGTGCTCAAGTGGCCACGTTAGCAGTTGAAGGTGCAGGTCGTGTGATCAATAAAGAGTTGGACGGTAACGCCCACGCTGCTTTATTGGACGATTTGGCCGCGCAACTTTAACGCCTATTTATAGTGATTAGCGGTAGTTACGAACAACCGTACTTAACCGCAACGAGCAGGTAGCACGTCAATGGCAGAAGCAAGTAGTCTGGCTAGACCGTACGCAAAAGCCGTCTTTGAATTGGCCCAAGAAGCGGGCGCATTCAAAGATTGGTCTGGGCGTTTACAGGCCTTAGCGCAGGTAACTGAAAATGACACGGTGCAGCAAGCAATTGCCGCCCCGGGTGTTGACCAACAACAGTTAGTAGACGCAATTCTTGCTGCCGCAGGCAGTGAAGATGCGCAGACACGCAACCTTGTTGCTCTGTTGGCAGAAAACGGACGTTTGACTGCAGTGGCCGATTTGGCTGAGCAGTTTGAAGCGCTTCGTGCCGAGGCAGAGAAAATCACAAACGCAGAAGTCGTCTCCGCGGCTGAGCTGAGTGATGCACAACGCGATGCGATTGCGGCTCGCTTAAAAGAAAAGCTGGGCACCGATGTCACCTTAACGACATCGATTGATGAAAGCCTGATTGGTGGCGCCATTGTGCGCGCTGGCGATTCGGTTATTGACGGCTCAGTACGTGCGAAGCTTGAACGTTTAGCTTCGTCATTGACACATTAATAAGGATACGGACATGCAACTGAATCCTTCAGAAATTTCAGATCTGATTAAACAGCGCATCGGCAACTTTGAGTCGGCCGCTGAAGCTCGCAACACCGGCACTATTGTCGGCGTAAGCGACGGTATTATCCGCATTAACGGTCTTCAAGACGCCATGTTTGGTGAGATGATCGAGTTGCCGGGTGACGCGTTTGCACTGGCTTTAAACCTTGAGCGCGACTCTGTTGGCGCCGTGGTTTTAGGTGATTACAAACACCTTAAAGAAGGCGATGAGGTTAAAACCACCGGTCGTATTCTTGAGGTTCCAGTAGGTGAAGGCCTATTGGGTCGCGTAGTTAACGGCCTAGGTCAGCCTATCGATGGCAAAGGTGCTGTTGACGCTGCGGGTAGTGAGCCAATTGAAAAGGTAGCGCCTGGCGTTATTGCTCGCCAATCGGTTGACGAGCCAGTACAAACTGGTTTGAAAGCGATTGATGCGATGGTTCCTGTTGGTCGTGGCCAGCGTGAGCTAATCATTGGTGACCGTCAAACCGGTAAAACTGCCGTTGCGATTGACGCGATCATTAACCAAAAAGGTACTGGCGTTAAATGTATCTACGTGGCCATTGGTCAGAAGCAATCTTCGATTGCTAACGTAGTACGTAAGCTAGAAGAGCACGGCGCGATGGATCACACCATTGTAGTAGCTGCGGCTGCTGCTGATCCTGCTGCGATGCAATTCCTAGCACCTTACGCTGGTTGCGCAATGGGTGAGTACTTCCGTGATCGTGGCGAAGACGCCTTGATCGTATACGATGATTTGACCAAGCAAGCTTGGGCTTATCGTCAAGTATCACTATTGTTGAAGCGTCCTCCGGGTCGTGAAGCTTATCCTGGTGATGTTTTCTATCTTCACTCTCGTTTGCTAGAGCGCGCGGCGCGTGTAAATGCTGAGTACGTAGAGAAGTACACCAACGGCGAAGTGAAAGGTAAGACCGGTTCTTTGACCGCGCTACCAATCATTGAAACCCAAGCGGGTGACGTATCTGCCTTCGTACCAACCAACGTAATTTCGATTACTGATGGTCAGATTTACCTAGAAACCGACTTGTTCAACAGCGGTATCCGTCCAGCGATTAACGCCGGTCTTTCTGTATCACGTGTAGGTGGTGCGGCGCAGACTAAAGCTGTTAAGAAGCTTGGTGGTGGCGTACGTTTGGCCTTGGCTCAGTATCGTGAATTGGCGGCTTTCGCTCAGTTCGCATCTGACCTTGATGAAGCGACTCGTAAGCAGCTTGAGCGTGGTCAGCGTGTAACTGAGTTGATGAAGCAGAAGCAGTATGCACCGCTATCTGTTGCTGAAATGTCAGTATCTCTATACGCCGCTAACGAAGGTTATCTAGACGACGTTGACGTAAGCAAAGTAGTTGACTTTGAAGCAGCTGTGCATGCCTTTATGCACGCTAACTACAAGTCAGTATTGGATGCAATCGACGAGAAAGGCGATTGGAACAACGACTTTGCGGCGCAACTCACCTCAGCTTTGGATGAATTCAAAGCTAACGGTGTGTACTAGAGCGTCCCTAAGGAACCATTACGTCGCTGCAGCTGCGGCTGCTGCGACGAGGTACTAGTAGATGGCAAACGCAAAAGAAATTCGCACTCAGATCAAGAGTATTAAGAATACGCAGAAGATCACCAAAGCCATGGAGATGGTTGCGGCGAGTAAAATGCGTAAAGCTCAAGATCGGATGGCGGCTAGCCGGCCTTACGCCGAGAAGATGCGTAACGTAATCGGACACCTTGCTGACGCAAGCTCTGATTTCACGCACCCTTACTTGGCTGGCGGCGAAGACGTTAAAAAAGTTGGCATCATTGTGGTGGCAACAGATCGCGGCTTGTGTGGCGGTTTAAACATCAACCTTTTCCGTAAGACTTTGCAGTTTATGCAAGAGCAAGAGAAGGCCGGTGTTGAGGTTGAGTTAAGTGTAATTGGTCGTAAGGCTGGAAGTTTCTTCCGCGGCGTTAAGGCTAATATCGTTGCTAGCAAGGAAAACTTGGGCGACACCCCGCACTTGGTCGACATTATCGGTGCCGTCAAAGTCATGTTGGACAGCTTTGATAACGGTGATATTGATCGCCTTTATATGGCTAACAACAGCTTTGTTAACACCATGACGCAAAGCCCAGATGTGAAGCAGGTATTACCGGTTGTGCCGGTGACCGATGAAGAGCTTCCGCAGCATTGGGACTACCTATATGAGCCGGCTCCAGCCGAATTGCTCGACGGTGTCTTGAAGCGCTACGTGGAATCTCAGGTCTACCAAGCGGCGGTTGATAACGTGGCCTGCGAGATGGCAGCCCGGATGGTAGCGATGAAAGCTGCCTCTGATAATGCTGGCAACCTAATTGAAGATTTACAGCTTGTGTACAACAAGGCGCGCCAAGCGGCGATTACGACTGAGTTGACCGAGATTGTGGCAGGTGCCGCGGCGGTATAGTCGCGCACTCGCTAGTAAAGATTTTTTGTATTTAAGTAACGCGTAATAGCGAAACCTCTGACTGAGGATTTGGAATATGAGCTCCGGAAAAATCGTACAGGTAATTGGCGCCGTCATCGACGTCGAGTTCCCGCGGGATGCAGTTCCTGCGGTATACGAAGCCCTGAAAGTAACTGAAACTGGTCTGACCCTTGAGGTTCAACAGCAGCTAGGCGACGGCGTTGTCCGTGGTATTGCGCTGGGTTCTTCAGAAGGTTTGCGTCGTGGCTTGGCTGTTGAAGCTTCAGGCGCGCCGATTTCTGTACCAGTTGGTAAGGCTACCCTAGGCCGCATCATGGATGTACTAGGCGATCCGATTGATGAAAAGGGTGCGATTGGCGAAGAAGCCCGTATGCCGATTCACCGTCAGCCACCAAGCTACGACGAACAGTCTGGCGGTACCGAGCTGCTTGAAACCGGTATTAAAGTAATCGACTTGCTTTGCCCGTTCGCGAAAGGCGGTAAGGTTGGTCTATTCGGTGGTGCTGGTGTAGGTAAAACCGTAAACATGATGGAGCTGATCCGTAACATCGCGATCGAGCACAGCGGTTACTCAGTATTTGCCGGTGTAGGTGAGCGTACTCGTGAGGGTAACGACTTCTACCACGAGATGACTGATTCAAACGTTATCGACAAAGTATCTCTAGTATACGGTCAGATGAATGAGCCTCCTGGAAACCGTCTACGTGTTGCGCTAACTGGTCTAACCATGGCTGAAGCATTCCGTGACGAAGGTCGTGATGTTCTGATGTTCGTTGATAACATCTACCGTTACACCCTTGCCGGTACCGAGGTATCTGCGCTGCTAGGTCGTATGCCTTCTGCGGTAGGTTACCAGCCGACTCTTGCTGAAGAGATGGGTGCGCTACAAGAGCGTATTACCTCTACCAAGACTGGTTCTATTACTTCTATCCAAGCGGTATACGTACCTGCGGATGACTTGACTGACCCGTCTCCAGCGACCACATTCGCTCACTTGGATGCGACTGTTGTACTTTCGCGTAACATTGCTGAGCTAGGTATTTACCCTGCGGTAGATCCTCTAGACTCAACTTCTCGCCAGCTTGACCCATTGGTTATTGGTGAGGAGCACTACGCAGTAGCGCGTGGCGTTCAGTCTGTACTACAGCGCTATAAAGAGCTGAAAGACATTATTGCCATCCTTGGTATGGATGAGCTTTCTGAAGAAGATAAGCAAGACGTAGCCCGTGCTCGTAAGATCCAGCGCTTCCTGTCTCAGCCGTTCTTCGTTGCTGAAGTATTCACTGGTTCTCCTGGTAAATACGTAAGCTTGAAAGACACCATTCGTGCCTTTAAAGGCATTCTTGACGGCGAATACGATCACCTACCAGAGCAAGCGTTCTACATGGTAGGCACCATCGACGAAGCCCTAGAGAAAGCAAAAGACATGTAAGCCGTTCCGGGGCTTGCCCCGGGACTCTTTAGGCTCACAGTAAAGGTTTTTAGCATGAGCACTATTCAAGTAGACATTGTTAGCGCAGAAGGCGAGATTTTCAGCGGTACCGCTGAAATGGCCATTTGCCCTGCAATACAAGGTGACGTAGGTGTGACTCCTAAGCACACGCCGTTGCTAACCAAGCTACGTGCCGGCGAAGTGCGTGTTCAAAACGGTGGTAAAGATCAGGAAACTATCTTTGTTACTGGTGGTATTCTAGAGATTCAGCCGAATCAAGTTACCGTCTTGGCAGATACTGCTATGCGTGCGGACGACATTGACGAGGCGGCTGCACAAGAAGCCAAACAGCGTGCTGAAGAAGCTGTCGCTAATCAACAAAGCAATGCTGAAGTTGGTACTGCGCAAGCTGAATTGGCTATCGCCATTGCTCGCTTGCGCGTGCTTGAGAGCTACCGTAAACGCAAGGGTGCTCGTTAGTATTCGCTGACAAGCTCCGTTAAAAGCGTCCATGGTTTAGGCCATTGGGCGCTTTTTTGTATCTGCAATTTATAAATGCGTATATAAACACGTACACTGCACTTCAATGCAAAAAGAGATGTTGTTATGTCCCTAAGCGTCGTGATTTTGGCCGCCGGCCAAGGTACCCGAATGCGCTCTGCGTTACCCAAAGTTTTGCATCCCGTTGGTGGCAAGCCGATGTTGGGCCACGTAATTAATACCGCATTTGAGTTGGATGCCGATAAGGTTATCGTGGTTTACGGCCATGCAGGTGAGCGGCTAAAAGCCGAATTTAGCGGCGAGCCGGTGATATGGGCCGAGCAGGCTGAGCAACTAGGCACCGGGCATGCCGTTAAACAAGCTGTCGAACATTGCGATACCGATCAGGTTTTGGTTTTGTACGCAGATGTTCCCTTGGTTCGAGCTTCCACCTGTCGGACGTTGTTGGCGGCTCTTGATCAGGCCGACGTTGCTGTGTTGTCGGTCGAGCTTGATCATCCCACCGGTTATGGGCGTATTCAGCGCGACGGTGACCGCCTGGCGGCAATTGTTGAGCACAAAGATGCGAGCGTGGAGCAGCTCGCGATTTCAGAAGTGAATACGGGCCTGATGGCCTTGAATGGGCAGAAGCTCAATGCTTGGCTAGCGCAGCTGAATAATAACAACGCCCAAGGTGAATATTACCTAACCGATATTGTTGGGTTGGCGGATACAGATGGGTCTACGGCTGTTGCTGTCGTATGTGATGATGCTGATGAAGTGGCTGGCGCCAACGATCGTGTGCAGTTGGCCGCTGCCGAACGCGTGTGGCAACACAGACAAGCCGAAACCTTGATGCGCGCTGGCGTAACCTTGCTGGACCCAGCGCGGGTCGATGTGCGCGGAACGCTCTCGGTAGGGCAGGATATCGAAGTTGATGTGAACTGCGTGTTTGAGGGTGACGTCACGCTCGGTGATGACGTGCGTATTGGTGCCAATTGCGTTATTAAAGATAGCCGTATAGGCAAAGGGGCTGTTATCAAACCCTTTAGCCATATTGAAGGCGCTTACGTCGGGGCTAAAGCGGATATTGGTCCTTACGCACGGCTACGTGAGGGTACAGAACTCGCGCCGCAGAGCAAGATTGGCAACTTTGTTGAAACCAAAAAAGCCACTATCGGCGTAGGCAGCAAGGTGAATCACCTCAGCTATGTTGGAGATGCTGAAGTTGGCGACAACGTTAATATTGGCGCCGGCACCATTACTTGCAATTACGATGGTGCAAATAAACACAAGACCATTATTGCCGACGGTGCCTTTATTGGCTCCGGCAGTAATTTGGTGGCGCCGGTTCAGGTTGGTAAGAATGCGACGGTAGGCGCGGGCACTACGCTACGTAAAGACGCGCCTGAGGAGCAACTGACTCTAACCAAAGGCCGGCAGCAATCCCTAGACTGGCTACGGCCCACCAAAAATTAACAAAACCTTGGGACAGACCCAAATGGGTCTGTCCCATTTGCTGTTAACAGCTTGCACATCTATCTAAACGTTCTGCGATATGTAGCTTGGTAACTTCATCAATGGGCTTGTCGCAGAATAGCTTGCGGTAATGGTTGGTCCGCGCTTTGGCGTTTGCGCCTAAAGCCAAATATTCATCATGGGCGGTGATTAATGGATTGGAAGCGCCTAAGGCGTTGTGCTGGTAGCTGCTCCATTGATATTGCCCTGGTTGTTCCGTTAGCTGAGCTCGCACTGGGTTTAGTTCGATGTAGCGATAACAGATTAGTAGATAGCGCTGGGTTTCTATTAATGAAGACTTATAGCGACCTTCCCACAAAGTACCGCTACGTTTGTAGCGCCCGTTAAAGTACTGGGTATAACGCTGGCCTAGTCTTTTCATAAACAAACCGGCGGCGGTGTCTTCGGTAGGGGTGATTAGTAAATGGATATGGTTTCCCATTAATACGTAAGCGTGAAGCAAAACTGCTGTCTCTTCTAAGCAATCCGCTACTCGCTTGAGGTAGGCAAATCTATCTTGGTCATCGTGGAAGCAACATTGTTTGTTGTTGCCTCGCTGCATCACGTGCAACGGCCACCCTGCGGGCGCTACTCTAGCGATTCTAGGCATCGAAGATCTATACCAGACCCCAAATGGGACAGACCCATTTGGGTCTGTCCCAAGATGGTTTAGTCTTTATAGCCTTTTTTTCTTCAACTCGTGATCAAGTGGAACAGTCACTTCCACTTGCTGTCTGAAGCCGTCGATAGTTTTTTGTCCAATGCCTTTGATTGCGGCAAGGTCATCGGCGCTACTGAAATAGCCGTGGGCTTCGCGATGACGAACAATGGCGGCAGCTTTTTTCTCGCCAATACCAGCTAACTCGGTGAGCTCTTCTGCGGTTGCCGTGTTGATATTAACGCTGTGGTCATCTGCTAAGGCAGCGCCAGTTAGGCCCATGACTAATGCTAGGGCGATTATTAGGTTGCGAAAAATATACATTCTTGATGTCTCCTTAGATGCTTTTTCGAGCAATAATTAAACGATTGGAATTCGATGTCGTCAATATGTCAAAAAGATATATAACGGGTTGATGTGACGTAACTAAAGAGTGAATTTGGGGCAGTCCCATTTGGGTCTGTCCCAGTACGGGTGAACTTTTTGGGTTTTTAGCACTCTGTACATGGGAGTGCTAAATATGCTATAAAAGTACCCGTTATGAATGACTTAGTCCTACAAGGTAATCGCGCCCTAGCTATGCCGTTAACAGCGGCGAGCCTAGATGGTTATATCCATGCGGTTAATCAGTTGCCAATGCTTTCTCAACAAGAGGAGCAAGACTTGGCGCGTGCTTGGTTGGAAGAAGAGAACACACTTGCTGCGCAAAAGCTTGTATTAAGCCATTTGCGCTTTGTGGTTCATATTGCTCGTAGCTACTCAGGTTACGGCTTGCAGCTTGCTGATCTTATTCAAGAAGGCAATGTTGGTTTGATGAAAGCAGTAAAGCGCTTCGATCCTGATAAAGAGGTTCGTTTGGTCAGCTTTGCCGTGCATTGGATTAAAGCCGAAATTCACGAATACGTAATTAAAAACTGGCGTTTAGTTAAGGTGGCTACCACCAAGGCGCAACGGAAGCTGTTTTTTAACCTACGTAAGGCGAAAAAAGGCCTTAACTGGCTTACAGCTGATGAAACTCAAGCTGTCGCTGATGATCTTGGCGTTAAAGTGGCTGAAGTCCAAGAGATGGAAAAGCGTTTATACAGCCATGATGTGGCTGTGGATTTATCTCCGGATGAATCTGATGAAGATGCTTGGAAAGCGCCGGCGGCTTACTTAGAGGCTCCTGACTCTGACCCTTCAGTGTTGGTTGAAGAGGCTGAGTGGTCGCAACAATCTCAAAGTCGTTTGATGTCTGCCCTGCAAACCTTGGACGAGCGTAGCCGTGGCATTATTCAGTCACGCTGGATGGTTGAAAGCAAAGCAACTTTGCATGACCTAGCGGCTGAATATGGTGTGTCTGCTGAGCGTATTCGTCAGATTGAGGCGCAGGCCATGAAAAAGCTGCGCCAAGCTATTGCTTAGTCCTTAGTCGACTCGCTCCCGGTTTTATTTCCCTACATTTAGTGTTGTAACGGTCTCGTCGGTGCCCGGTATGGGTTCTGATGCTTGTCCGTATTCTCAATATTCCCCCGTATTGGCGTTGTTGATTGGCGCTTTTTTACGCAAATTCATAACAAACACCCCAGGTTTTTAGAGAAGAGCATCGTTTTCTTCAAGTTTTTTTAGTGACTGGATCGCAAGCCTTGCGGGTAACTTGTGCATAACTTGTGAGTTACCTGTGAGGTTCCTGTGGCTGCTGCGTAATCTCCTAGAGGCCCCGCCCCGTGGGGCTTTGCAGTAGTTTGTTATCACTCTTCTGAACGACCGCTCGGCGCCGTTTTTGACCGTTTATCGGCTCGCCTGTTAATAAAAAAGAACCACTTATCTGGATTATTTGGCAATAAAAACCGATAAACGGCTTGATAAGCGGCATTTCCGTTGTTAGTGTTCTGCGTAACCAAAACCAATTTGTGGAGGTTTTGGTTGATGAAATACCTCTTAGGGGGTGGGTCAACAGCAAATAAATAACGTCCACGTAGACGTTACCGTTACTAAGGCGCTCGCCGGTTTTAGTGACAAATACAAGGCCAAAAGGCCACGGGCGCCTGATTAGCAGCCCTTATAAAAAGCAGCGACAGGATGTTGCTGCAATAACAAGAGCAAGACGCTCGCAATGGCCATGCCTTAGGGCGTGGCGGTAGGTGAAAAAATGACAATAAAGGTGCCGCATGTGCGCCTGGCTTCGTGTTCAGCAAAACCGTTGGGCGCGACGCCTGACGTATATGCAAAACAAGCAGCTATATTATCGCCATTACAGTGTTTTGCTGTTGGCGGTATGCCTGACAAAAAAACGCCGCTTGCCTGTATCGTTCTGGCTGCGTTGGTGTTTTGCCGTGCGTTGAGTGGTGCTCTAGTGGGAGTGCTGGTCTCGTGGAAGGCAAACTCTTTTCTCGGTCGCCGTGGTGGGCGGCTAATTCTTGCTCTTGCCTGTGTGTTTGGTGCTTGGGGTGCGCAAGCCACCCAGTTGCAGGCTGCGGTTGTGGGGGTTAACTCTCAGTTTCTTCATTCGGATGCTGCTTCGGCTGAGCTGTCGCAGTGTGATGTGGATGTCTCGGTTGCGTCCGAGTCTTCCGGCGTATCAGTGACACCGGTTATCGATCAATGCGTTAGCGGCGTTTTGCCCGTGTTTGGTTTTAGTGTTAATCATTCTCGGCCGCACTTTTTAAAAGTTGAGCGGGCCGGTTTGTTGTACGGCACCACTGCTGGGCCGCCTGTCCGGCAGCAACTCGCTAGTAGTCAATATTTATCAGCCGCCAATCAAGCGGCTTTCGGCGTCTTTGCTATGCCGCCGCAGAACTCTAATTTAAAAACTCAGAAGCAGAATTATCAGGCTAAGGCGTCAGTGTCTTGGCCTTTTTTGTTGCTGGGTTTGACTCGGGAGGTGGCAAGTGCTGCCTGCTAAACAATCTAAAAAGATCGCTAAAGCGATTGCCTGTAAGCCTGTAGAGGAAAGCCAAATGGCTAATTCAACACAAAGTACCCGCCGCCGTTCTGTTGCTCGTTTATCGAGAAACCGGAATGCCCTAATGCTTATGCAGAAGGTGTTGGCACTCTTTGCAGTTCACTCTAAACAGGAGAAACAAATCAACGGGGTTCAACCTGCTTCGACTGGCCCGGCGCGTCACCGGGAGGGTGGGGTATTGCGTAAGTTCGCAGGCTTCATCATGATCGTTGCTAGCCCAGCGAAGTACCTGCTCATGCGTGCTTCACGCACTCCGGTTGCTACCCTGGACGGGATTCAGGGCAAGAAACTTGCGTCCAAAAACAACGCCCCTGTAGGAGCGATTTGCAATCGCGATGAGCGGTCCTTTGGCTATTCAGCAATGGGGAATCCAAAGCGTGGCTTAAGAACTATGGCCTCTTTGAATCTGGCTTTATTGTTATTGGGTGTGCTCAGTATGCAAGCTGCTAATGCTGCGAACCCGATTGCGGGTGATGACACAATTGTTGGTGCTCCTGGTGAGACGGTGCGTTTCTTATTGGCGCACAATGACTCTGATCCGGATAATCATGTATTAAGTACATATGCATTATCGGGTTGTGCTGGTGCAGTTGCGGATCCTATTGACGTGCATCGCTATTCGCCAACTGGTTCTTTAAACAGCGTGGCAACCAGTGTTTATTCATTTACTCTGCCGGCCACCGCTGGTACTACAAGTTGTAGCTACACCGTAACAGACTCGAACGGTGAGTCGGATACAGCAACCATTACATTGGTTGCAACCAATCAGGTGCCAACGGCTGTGCCGGTTGCAAATATTTCCAGCAGTAACTTGGGTACGTCTTATGGGTTGGGTTATAACAGTTACCCCAAAGTGTCAGAGGGTGTAAATGCTTTTACAACGACCGGCTCTACATTAACAAAAGATTTCGAAGATACGTTGTGGGGTGCGCCGTTGTCTGCGGATCCGAATGGCCAGGTTGCGTTTATGCATCCTGTATACCATGGGCAGTTTCGCGCAGAAATTACTGGGTTGACCCCAGGGCAGCTATATGAAGCAACGATATATGTGCGGTACTTGGATGACGCTTGGCGTTCTGGTGACGGTGTAAGCACGCGTAACTGTAGTTATATCGGTGCATTGGCTGAGGGTAATATGTATACCACCTCCTCCTATACGGAAGGAGGCCCTTGGGTGCCGCTGTCATTGAAATTTATTGCGCCTGGTACGTCGGCTCATATTGGCCGTTGGGGCCGTTCGAACACGCTAAATCATTGTATGAACCATGCGGCATATTCGTTTGGTACTAACCAGCCAATGACAGCGGATGACTTTACAATTACTGCGTTGCCGGGTTCTCAGGTTAATAAAGATATATTTGGTGATGGCCATGTTGCGGATGCGGATGGTGATCCACGTTGGGAGGTCAGTAACTTCACGTGTTCGGCAGGTATGACGGTGCCGACCGCTGCGGGCGTCGGGTCTGGAACTTGGGACCGCGTAACTGAATCGGGAACGCATTATGTCTTTGATATTCCTTCGACCCCCGGTACATATACCTGTACCTATACGGCAAGAGATTTTGGTGCAGAAACAAGCACGGCCACAGGCACAATCACTATTCAATCGCAACTACTAAGTTGTGAGGTTGATCATACGGGTGATGATTCGGGCCAGGCTTGTTCTTCAGCTGCTGGTGATTGTTCGCTCCGTTCTGCAATTGAGGTTTTAAATGCGGGCAATTGTTCAAATCACACAGTTACCTTTAATATTCCTGGTGGTGGCGTTCAAACGATTAGTCCTGCGGCTGGTTTTGCGATTACACAGCAGGGCGCGGTTATCGATGCGGAAACGCAACCTGGTTCTACCTGTGGCGGCGCTCAAGCTGACTTGTCTGATCGTGTAATTAATGTAGAAATTGACGCAGGTAATGCGAGTATATTGTTTGATGTTAAAGCCGATGCCACCATTCATGGTTTTGCGATTCACGATGGCACAACGGCTGCCATTCAAGTAAGCGATGCGCAAGCCGATGCCATTGTCACCTGTAACTACATAGGCTTAAAAGCCGATGGCACCACTGAGCCAGCAGACTCAGAGCCAAGCTATGGCATCGTGATTGCACAGGCAAGATCCGCCAGAATTGGTGGTGACACCTACAACGATGCCAACGTCATACTAGGCCATACTCAGGCATTGACCACTCAGCACCCTCCGTCTTCTATCGTTGATTTAGACATTCGAGGCAACCGATTCTCAACCGACAGAACTGGTGAAGTCAGATTACGTCGAGTAGTGCCGGGTAACTTACCCGATGTCAGTATTGCAACAGTAAGCGGTACATTACAGCTTGGTGGAGCGACCGCGCCAGAGAAAAACGTATTCGGAGCAAGGGTAGCGCTTGGTGTAGGTTCAACAGCATTTGAAAATGCCAACATTGTCATCGAAGGCAACAACTTTAATGTTGGATTGGCGGGCACAGCGTCATTAGGCCACCATAGCTGGAGCCTAAAAACGTATTTACCGGCTGCTGGTACGACATTACGAATTGGTGGCGATAGCGTTGGTCAACGTAACATATTTGGTGGTGATGGCACGGCAACAGAAACCACACCAATACAAATAAGTAACTCAGGTACCGGTGCTACAACTGAGTTTACAAATAACTACGTAGGTGTGGATGTCACCGGTAACTCGCCGCTTCCTGTAGCAGGCAATGGCTTGGGCTTGCAAGGCGCGCATAACACAACAGTGAAAAACAATGTGTTTGGTAATGCTGCGCAATCAGCCGTTTACACCATGGCTCAAAGCGACAATTTAACCTTTACGGGTAACAGAGTTGGTATCGGTGCAGATGATGTAACCGTTATGGGTAACGGTGAACATGGTTTACATTTAAGTGCAGCTATAGGCGTAACTGTTGGTGATGGTACGGTTGCGGGTAGAAATATAATTGTTGGCAATACCGATGTAGGTATCCGCGGTGTAAATCTTGATAATGCAGTAATCGATAATAACTACATTGGTATCAAAGCCGACGGTACTACACCGGCTGGAAATGGTGGGGTTGGTATATCGTTATTCCATCTTTCTCAAAGTGTAGCAATCCTAGGTAATAAGATTTCTAGTAACGGCGATTTAGGTATTGACCTAAGTATGGAAGGTGTGACTGCCAACGATGCTGGAGATACGGATCATGAAGGGCAAAGCCCGGCACGTGCTAACAACGGTATTAACTACCCAGTGATAGACACAGCTGCACCAAATGGTGCAAATATCGATATCCAGTTTGATCTGGATATCAATGACGGCACTCACCCGGCATATCGTATTGAGTTCTTCTTAAACGATGCTGACACAACTGGTGCAATTGATGCTAGCGGTCACGGCGAAGGTGAAATATTCCTAGGCAGCACAGTGGTCACCGGCGATGTAACCGACCAGCAAGTAAGCTTTGCTGGTCCTGCAGGCTTTAACACTAGCGACTTTGTCAGTGCCACAGCTACCGCTTGTGATAACGCAACATGTACCAGTACATTTAAAGAAACCTCTGAGTTTAGTGGGGCTAAACAAATAGATAATGGACCAGAAATATCTGGTCGTGTATTCTAAGATATCATCGGCGAGCTTTTAAGCGACGGATCTATCGGCGATGCGTTAAACCCTGTGAAACAAGGTGTAACCGTTCGTTTGTTCAATGCGGGCGGAACACAAATCGACACCACAACCACGGCAGCGGATGGTACTTACGGCTTTGACTTGCCAACGGGTGCGGCTAACTACTTTGTAAGCGTGGACTCAACCGGTGTAACGCCAGAAGCAGGCGGTAGCGGCGTAGCTGAACAAACCTACGGTCCAATCGGTGCGCGTTGTGCTGATGGTGCTGGTGGTATGGTTGTTCGCGGTGCGCTAGATGGCGCGGGTGCTTGCTACGGTGGTGACGACGGTGCAACTGCGGATAACCCGGGTACAACACTAGCTAATAACGAGCACGTAGCCACCATTACTTACGATGGCAGTACCGCTCAAGCAGATGTGGACTTTGGCTTTAGCTTTAATGTGGTGACGAACACCGTCTCTGCCAATCAGCAGGGCACATTCGAACGCTTCATCAACAACGCCAACTCGGTCAATGGTCCCAATATGATGCGTTTTGTGCCCACAGTGCCTACTAACGCTACCGTTAGCGGTGCAACCGGGCAAACCTGCGCCAGCAATGGCGGAAACACCTGGTGGCAAATCGTCATGCGTCCGTCGGGACCGATTGCAACAACCACCGGCACTACAGTTGATGGCGCTGCCTACAATCTCATCGATGGTGTATCCGCTTGTAACACCAACCAGGGTCAGTTCGGTACGGGTGGAATTGTTGGTGTCGGGCCGGATGGCATTGCCGGTACCGGCGATGAAACCGTGCTCGCCCAATTCGACCGCCTTGAGCTAGAACTGGACAAGGCCGACGAAGGTTCCGGCGGCACCTCCTCAAACCTCAGTACCGCAGGTATCTTTACCGTGCGCAATATCGCCATGATGAACAATGGCGGTGCAGAAACCAATGCAGTGCGGCGCGCAGGTCGTGGTGACTTTGTCGTTGAAAACAACATCATTGGTGCTCGTGCTGACGGTACCCAACCGATCGCCGCGAATGAGATTTCGCGTGGCGTAAGAATCGACGCCGTTTCGGGTGCAGACACCAGCACCATTCGCAACAACTTCTTCGGTTACTGCCGTGAACCGGCTATCGATGTTTTTGATACCGACGACACCATCACCAACATCACCGGTAATGAAATCGTCAGTTGTGCCATGCGCATACTTCAATACGATGCCGTTGAAACCAATGGCGTCATGCTGATTGATGGTAACCGCATTGCCGATTCCGGCTTCAGTGGGTCAGGAGACGTTGCTGGTGGTGCGGGCATTGAACTGGGCAGTGCAAACCCGGGGCCGGGTAGTAGTGGGACTGTAAGCAACAACACGATTACTGGCAGCCATAACTCTGGCATTACCGCCCATGCTGACGGCGATAACTTTACGATTTCGCAAAACCTTATTACCGGCAACGGTGTGACCTTTGCCCACGGCGGCATTCGCATCCGCTCCGCAGGTGCAACCAACAACCGCATTACAAAGAACAGCTTCTTCGCCAACAACGGCCTGGGCATTGACCTTTCGGACGGTTCTAGCACCACTAATGGCGTAAACCCGAACAACGGCACCAAGTCCGTCGGCTCGCTTTCGAACGACGGCATGGACTACCCCGTCATCACCAGCGCCATCGTTAGCGGCAACAGCCTGCAAGTGCAAGGCTACGTCGGCAGCGCTGCCGGGCAGGCCACCTTTGCCAACAGCACCCTGGAATTCTTCGTCGCCAATGACGACGGCAACCAGAACGGCGCCACCACTACCACCAGTGGCGACAACGTGCCGCACGGCGAAGGCCAGACCTTCATCGACAGCTGCACCAGCGACGCAGGCAACGGCAACTTCAACTGCACACTCACCATCCCCGCCGGCGTCACCGTCACCGCCGGCAGCACCGCCATCACCGGCACCGCCACCGACACCAGCAACAACACCTCGGAGTTTGGCTCGAACTTTACCCCCACGGGTGCCGTGATTCCTGCGCCGTTGGTTGATACCGATGGTGATGGCGTGGATGATGTCGTTGACCTTGATGACGACAACGACGGTATCAACGACATCGTTGAAAACGCAGAACGCGTTGTTGTTGCCGTCTTTAGTCCGGGCTCGCCTTACCCTTGGCCTGGTGAGACAAGTTCAACATTCACAGTTGCTCATAACGGGAGTACGACAAGCTCGGGTACATTAGCTGCAGGCTTTTCATTTGACGAGCAATACACGAATCTGGAGGCTGCTGAGCCTTACAGGCTGATTTCGGATGTGTCTGGTGCGCCGATGACGGCGACCTATACATTTAATGCGCCAGTTCCGGCAAATGAAATTGTGTTCTGTGTAACTAGTCTGGGTTCGGGTGATAGTGCTAATTTCAGCATTACTTCCGGAGCTGCAGACACGGGTGACTTTGTGGGTGGTACATTCCATACGGCAGCCGAAGCAGCTTATGATCGCAATACCGGTTCGATTACCAGTCCGGGTAGCAACAGTAATTCTTGTTTGTTTGGTGTTTCGGATGATTTGGTTGGCCAAATCACAGTGTCAGGAGATGGCACCGGCACCGCGAGCGGTTATGGTTTCATACTGGCTTCGCTGCTCCCGTTCGATCTAGATGGTGATGGCAAAACGAACGCACGTGATATCGACGCTGACGGGGACGGTATCCCCGACAACATTGAGGCTCAGGCTACTGGCGGTTATACCGCGCCAGCAAATAGCTACAATGGCAACGGGCAAGACACCGCCTACGGAGCGGCGGGTCTGGCGCCAGTCAACACCGGCGGCGCAACCGACCCGGATTATCTCGACACCAACAGCGACGGCGACGACCGTAACGATGTAATCGAAGGTCACGACCTAAATGGTGATGGCAACATAGTTGGGCCAGCTGAGCGTAGCGCCACCGGATTTGACGCCGATACCGATGGTCTGGATGACGGTTACGACAATGTTAACGGCTTTAATTTGGCATTTAACGCCAACAACGGCAATGGTAATCAGCCAAGCAGCTACCCAGATGCACGCGTATCTGGCGGCGAGCCAGACTGGCGTGATGATCGTGACCCTAATATCGCGGTACCTGAAACTCTGCCAGATACCGACAATGACGGTGTTGATGATCACCTGGATGTGGACGATGACAACGACGGTATTGCCGATTTAACTGAAAATGGCGGCGGCGCTACTATCGTTTCTCCGGGAACGGCGGCTTGGCCGGGTGCTACTAATACCAACGTTACGTTGTCTGGTAACACCAGTGTTGTGCATGCTGGGTTCTTTAATGTAACGGGGCAGTACAGCATTCCGGCGCCCGGTAATGGCCAGTGTTACCAGAAACCTGGTGGTGTGCACGCTGAACGCTTTACAGAGCTCGTCACCGGCCTAGACTTTGTTACACCAGTGCCTGCAAATGAAATTGGTGTGTTGGTAACTGGCGTTGGTAACAATGGCCCTGTAACTGCGCAACTAAGCTTTAATGGTGGTACAGCGGATGCCGGCGACTTTGTTGCCGCATCTGAGTCTGCAGGCCCAGATATCGCGTACGACCGAACCAATGGCACGTTAACACCACCTATTGGTGCAAATGACCCGGGTGCGTCTATCGCGCTACTAGGTGTAAGTGATGACACGGTTGACCAAATCACCGTAAGTTTTGCCAACTCAATTGATGTCGACGGCTACGTGGTTTGCTTCTTTGGTATTAGCTCTCCAGATACAGATGGTGATGGTCTTGTAAACGAGCGTGATATCGACGCTGATAACGACGGCATTCCGGATCTATTTGAGGCTCAACCCGCCGGCACCGTTAACTTTACCTTGCCTAATGGCGTGGATAACGACAACGATGGTATGGACTCTGCCTTTGATACTGATGACAACAATGTGGCGTCAGTCGGTGGGTTAGCTCCAACCAATACTGATTCACAAGATACTGCCGATTACATTGATCAGGATTCTGATAACGACGGCGTGCCAGACAACGTGGAAGGCCATGACGCCGACCGTAATGGTGTGGCGGACGAAGCGCCGCTGGCCAATATCGCCGTTATTACCGACAGCGATGGCGACGGTATGGATGACCGTTATGACGACGTTGACTTAAACAACACCGCTAACCCTGAAACCAACCCAGGCAACGACCGTGACAATACTGGTGAGCCTGAGGTTCAGGACACCGACGGTGACGGCACGCGTGACTGGCGTGATACCGACGATGATGAAGACGGTGTGCTAACCACGGCCGAGCCGCCTCCAACAGATAGCAATAGTGATGGCGTTCCGGATTACTTGGATCCGCTAAACGGAACTCCACCTAGTAACGGAAGCTGCAACGTTAATGCTTGGTCATTAATGACCGGTTTTGGTGGCCAAAACCCATTCACCAATGCTGATGGTGTTCGCATTCAGGTGGTCGGGGGAACGCTAGCCGCCGGTGGTGTGTCTGGCGCAACAGGATTTTGGCAGTTCAATGCGGGTGCAACATTACCGCCTGCACAGGGCGTAGGCTTAACGTACGCCGAATCTCCCAATGTATTGACGTACGACATTACCTGGCCGGTGTTGCAGAACCCCGAAGATGCCATTGTCGCGGCTACCAACGTATTTGGTAACCCCGATAACAACGCGTCTAGTGTGCAGTTCTTGTTCTATGACGAGAATAATCAACAAATTGCTGGCACGTTCTACAGCCGTTATCGTGATCGCGCAGTGAATCAACCGCTGGCAACCGTCAGTGGTAGCTTTATGTTTGGTGCTACTGCGAATGGCCGCGATAGTTCCTTTATGGCTTTCCGCCCGGCTGTAACGTCAGGATACGTAGGTATTAGTCGGGCTAGGTTGATCTTCCGTCCGGCTAACAATGCGACGGGCTCAACCGATCACGTGGGCATGTACGTGATGCAGCCATGTACCGATACTGATGGTGACACCATCCCGGATATCAACGATCCGGATGACGATAACGATGGTATTCCAGATACCGTTGAAGGCAGTGGCGCGGTTGATACCGACGGCGACGGTGTAGCTGATTCGCTAGATTTGGATTCTGATAACGACGGCATTAACGACGTTGATGAAGCGGGTCATGATCCTGCCAATGTGGATACCGACCGTGATGGCATGACCGACGGCGTAGACGCTGACGGAAATGGCATGATCGACACGCCACAAAACAGCCCGGTGAATACTGATGGCCGTGGCCCTGCTGACTGGCGTGATCTAGATAGCGATGACGACAGTATTTCTGACCTAATTGAGGGTGGTTCTAGTTGTACAGACAACTTGAACAACCACGACGGTTCCGACGCAACTGCTAACGGTGGCGACGGTGTTTGTGACGAAGCCGACCAGGATGGCGACGGTATTCAAGATACCGCTGACGACCTAAATGGCTTTGGTGAAACTGCGAATCCACAACCGACTAATACTGGTCCTGTGGTTAATGACGCACCTGACTTCCAAAACGTGACCTCAGACGGCACTAACGACGACATTGATGGCACTACCGCGAGTCCTCAAGACGCTAACAATGATGGTGTGCTAGACGACACTACAGATCCCGATGGCGACGGTATTGTTCTGGCTGCGCCGGACGGCCTACCTAGCGAATTTGGTGGTTTGTCTGCACCACAGCAAGTGCCGTTGGTTGGTGTGGCAAAAACGATTACCAATCCGACAAATGACAGCATTAACCCGTTTGCGCGTACGGTTACCATCTATCTAGAGAACTTCTCTGGCTTTACTGCCGCCGGCACCGCCTTTATGGTTGAAGATGACCTTGGTGCTATCGTAGCGCTAGCAAATGTAAATACTGTATCGGTCAGCAATCTGCAGGTAGTGGCGCAGAGCGCTGGCACTGTGATTGATCTGGCAGACGGTGGTGCAGATGACGGTGGCCAAGCTGGTGAGCCGGTCTACAACGGCATTAGTCAGGTTGATTTGTTAGATTCAACGGCGAGTAGCCGTACCAGTATCCCCGCTGGCGGCACGGCGACCATCAGCTTTGATATTTCAATTGACCTAATTAATTCGAATACGCCGACCTTGTACTCAAACCAGGCTCGAGTTACAGATTCGGCAGGTGGTTTGATTGACCTGTCAGACGATGGCTCGGATCCTGATCCGAACGCAGATGGCAACCCGAATGAGGACGCTGGTACTCCGGTATGTCCGAGCTCGGAGGCAGCTGATGGTTGTGAGAACGACTCAAGCCGGGATGGAATCGGCGGCGCCGCGACCGCATTCGATTGTGACGTTACGCAAGACGCATACATCATCCAGAATAACGTGCCTACTACGGGTCAAAGCCGCTTGATGCGCGTTAACACCAATACCGGCACTATGACGGCCGTTGGCACATACAACATCACTTTTGCATCGCTCGGTTACAACGCTACTGACGGTTTCTTGTACGGTTTGCGTACGGCGACAACTAGCAATGACCAGCGTGATGACCTGTATCGATTTACAAGTAGTGGCGGCCTAACCAAGCACGGCGATATTAGTGGCCTACCTACTGGTGTAGGCGCGTATGGCAGTGGTGAATTCAGTCCGGACGGTCAGTTCTTCTATACCTCGCGGCCAGCAAACCCGGATCGCGTATACGAAGTTGATTTCGCTACGTTGACGGTAACTAGAACTATTGGACTTAACGGTGTTACTGCAATACAAAATGACTTTGTATTTAACCCAGGTGATGGACAGTTTTATACCGCTGGTCGAGGTGACACTGGTAATGCCAATGAGGTCTATCAAGTCAGTCTTCGTCCTGGTGCGACCAGTGGTGACGTTACGACATTCTCAACGACTGGAGACTTCAATAGTGGATCCATCTTTGCCGATGATCGATACGTTTATGCGGTTCGTCCTACCGAAACCGTTCGCGTAGAAATTGGCTCTTATGGTGGTGGAGACCGTGTCTCTAGCACTTGGAGTGCCAACGTATTAGCGCCAAATGGCGGTGATGGAGCTTCTTGCCCGCCGGTCGTTGTAGCGCCTACAGATTTCGGTACTTGTAACGCAGAGGATACGGCCTTTGTAGTGGATGACACTGCGCCGAGCACGATCTACGGTGCTGTTGTTCAGCAATTCGATACCTCGGCGTCGCCATTTAGCGCTGTGAATACAATTAACTCCGGTATTCGCCTCAACGGCATGGGGCACAACCCACAAGATAACTTGCTGTACGCTATGCGGCTTGATTCGTTAGACCACCGCAACTTTGTATATCGTGTAGGCGCAAATGGTCAGATAGAAGATCTTGGCCCCGTTTCTGGTTTGCCGGTTCAGGGCTATGCCAGCGGCGTATTTGATGCGGCAGGAACCATGTACGTTGCGTCCTCATCGGACCGCGACAACCTGTACGCAGTTAACCTCACTACTATGTCAGCCGCCACTATTGCGCTGACAGGCCGAACTATTGAGTTTGGCGATATGGTGTTCAATCCGCTTGACGGCCTGCTAACAATAGTTGGGCAGACCTCAGGTGGCGTTAACAAGATTGGCACAATTAATACAGCCACTGGTGCGGTGACAGAAAAAACGGTCACCGATCAACAGTAAGGCGCTGCTTTATTCAATGATGAGTCCGGCATCCTGTATGTCCATGACACCGCTGGCGTGTATCGCAGTAATACAGGTGCTAACTTGGCTGGAGACGGGTCGATTACGCTGGCCAGCACCGTTCCTGCGATTGCTAATTCTCGTGATGCGGCGGGTTGCTATATCGATAACTCGCTCGATACTGATAGTGACGGTGTGCCAGATGTCATCGATTTAGATGACGACGACGACGGCATCCCCGACAGCGTAGAGACGAATGGTGGAGTCGATGTTGATACTGATGGCGATGGCGCTGTCGATCGCCTAGATCTAGATAGCGACAACGATGGAATCAACGATGTCGATGAGGCCGGTACCGTTGTGGATGCTGATCGTGACGGTAAAGCCGATGGTGCAAAAACCGATGGTATGGTTAATGCGCCGGCAAATGCTCCAACAAATACAGATAGCCGTGGTCCAGCTGATTGGCGTGATCTGGATTCAGATGACGACAGTATTTCTGATCTAATAGAAGGCGGTTCTGGCTGCACCGACGCCCTGAATAACTTTGACGGCAGTGCTGCTGCCGATGGCGACGGTGTTTGTGACGAAGCCGACCAAGATGGCGACGGCATCCAAGATACCGCCGATGACTTGAATGGCTTTGGTGAAACCGCGAATCCGCAACCGACCAATACCGGTCCTGTGACTAACGATGCACCGGATTACCGCAATGTGACCTCAGATGGGTTGTTTGATGACATCGATACCACTACAAATAGTGGATTGGATGGCAACGGTGATGGCGTTATTGATGACACCACTGATCCAGATGGCGACGGTATTGTGCTGGCAGCCCCAGACGACTTGCCGAATGAGTTTGGTGGCTTAGGCACGCCCGCGTCTGCGCCAGAAAATGGTGAGCTGTGCTTTGTTTCTACCGATCTGAATAACACCAGCTTTAACCATCCGGTATTCGGTAATGTGACCACAACGTTTACCAATACAGGCATGGTTAACGGTGGCGGTTTGGTGACAGACCAGAATACCAACGGCACATTGAATTGGTCAGCTGCGGCTGCAGTACGTGGTGGCGGAGCCCAAACGGGCGGCTCTGGTCCGCATGCTATTACCTACACATTTAGCAATGCTGTACCAGTAGATGACCTATTCTTGTATGTGGGTGGCATTGAACGTACTACCGCACAGGTTCGCTTTGGTGTGCCTGGTGGCACGGCCACCAGTATCGGCGCTTTCCCTGGTACGGTAACTGTTACAGGCCGTGGCCGATTCCAAAGTGATCCAACTGGTTCCGGCAATACCACAGTTAACCAAAACCCTGTTTACATTGAGGGTAATGGCAACGTGGTCGGTAACTTCAATCCGAAGTTCATTCGGGCGATAGAAGAAAGTACCGGCACTACGGTTACTACTGTACGTATTCAATACCGCTCTGCGGGTGATGATGTAATGGCCGCCCAAGTGGGTGCGTTGGCTCCTGCAGGCACCTGTCCGAATGATCCGACTGACACTGATGGCGACGGTATACCGAATGTCAGCGATCCAGATGATGATAATGATGGTATTTACGACTCCGTTGAAGGCGACGGCACAGTAGATACTGACGGCGACGGCATTCCGGACTCGCTAGACTTAGATTCAGATAACGACGGTATTAACGACGTAGACGAAGCCCAGCTGACCGACAACGACCGCGACGGCATGGCTGAAGACAGTAACGGTGACGAAGGTGGCGAAGGTGCTAACACGAGTGGCGCTATCCCGGCCGCTCAAGCGCGTGACGACATCAGCGAAATGCCGAACACCGATGGCCGTGGCCCGGCTGATTGGCGTGATCTGGATTCAGATGACGACTCGGTTTCGGATCTGCTGGAAGGCGGTTCCGGTTGTATTGATGTGGTTCGAAACGACACCGGTGCCGCTGTTGCCGGCGGCGACGGGGTTTGTGATGAAGATGATCCCGACGGCGATGGCATCCAAGGTGCAGCAGA
The DNA here is from genome assembly GCA_030425645.1 of Gammaproteobacteria bacterium. GTDB lineage: Bacteria > Pseudomonadota > Gammaproteobacteria > JAPPPA01 > JAPPPA01 > JAPPPA01. The sequence continues at coordinate 430,653 of JAUHZK010000001.1, forward strand.
TGATCTGTCCGGAGCCTTTGGCGATGCCGCTGACACCAACGGAGCACTGGATGCCGCTGGGCCGACCAACTCGGGCCCAGTTACAAGCGATGCGCCGGATTTCCAAAATCCGACTTCCGACGGCACAAGCAACGACATTCTCGGCACCAACAACGGACCACTGGATGGCAATGGCGATGGCGTTATTGATGCCAGCAACGACCCAGATCAAGACGGTATTCAGGACAATATTCCAGATACCCTGCCAGGCATCTTCGGTGGCCTTCCGTTTGAGGCAGGCCCGCCGGCCGACTGTAATTTCTCCGGCAACCTCGTTACCAATGGCTGTTTTGAACAGCCCGCCACGGGCTGCTTTAATAGCTTCCCGGGTAGTAATCCGAATGCAATTACTGGCTGGACGGCTGTTAATGCCGGTGGCAGTGGCGGTTGCGCCGTCTACTACGCCGGCCCGCCGGGCTGTGGTCTCGGCGCACACCAAGGGCAATATGCGGTAGACCTGCAGTCGCATGGTAATGGCACGGGTAACCAAGGTGGCTGCGAAACTACTCATACTACCGGTATTGGCATTGAGCAGACTATTACTACCGTGCCAGGTGCCAACTACAACTGGACCTTCACCGCTCTTGCTCAGGGTGGCGGCATTATTGGTACGGATCTCCAGTTGTATATTGACGGCGCACTTGTACGTAATATCGACAGTGGCGGGCTGGTTACTGAATTTACCCAGCCATTTACTGCTACTGGTACAGCTACAACTATTCGCTTTGTAAACCGCAATAATGCTTCTTCTGTTACATCCATCGATCAGGTGCGCGTGATAGAAGATGTTCCGGCGGTAACTCCTGCGCCGCTAAGTGATGTTGATGGTGACTCTATTCCAGATGCAAATGACTGGGATGATGATAACGACGGTATTCGCGATGTCATTGAGCACCACCAATTGGTTGGTGTTACTAGCCGTACCGGCACATGGCCGGGCAGTACAACGGCCAACATTACCTATTCAATTACCGGTACAGATGGTGCTAGCGCTGCGGTTGGTACCGCTGTAGCGGGTAACCAATATGCATTGGATTCTTCCGTGCTGGAGTTTGTTGATTTACGAAACGGCACATTACCAAGAAACATTACCATTACGTTCTCCACACCTATACCGGCTAACCAGCTAGCATTTGGTATTGTCGGTGTTGAGCCGGGCACTGGGTTTGTATATGACATTGATGTCACGGGCGGAACTGCCGATGTTGGTGATTTTGTAGCAGATGACTACAACAACCGCACTGAATTTATATACAACCGAACCACAGGCGCGATGAGTGCTACGTCCCGCGCTAGTGGTGTGTTGTTTGGTGTGTCCACAGACACGGTACGCAGTATTACTTTCGCGCATTTGAATGCGCCTGAGTCTATAGGCTTCATTCCGCTTGCTGTGCCAACTGTTGGCGGTGATGTCGCTGCACGTGATACTGACAATGATGGCAGTCTGATTGATGCCCTAGATATCGACGCCGACGGCGACGGTATTCCAGATAACATCGAAGCACAGGCAACCGGTAGCTATATTGCGCCGCAAAATACCTATGACAGCAATGGTATTGATGATGCTTATAGCAGCTTGACGGCAGCAGGTACTGGCGCTCAAGTTGATGGCACATTGAATCCGGTTAATACCGACAGCACAGGCAGTGCGGATTACTTAGACACTAACGCCGACGACGATGATCGTAATGACAGCATTGAAGGTCATGACAGTAATGGCGACGGTTCCATTGGTGCTGGCGAAAATGCAGCCCTAGGCAGTGACTCTGATAACGATGGCCTAGATGACGGCTACGATAACGTTATTGGCTTTGGTACTGACTTCAACGCCAACAACGGCAGTGGTAATGAACCAGCCAGTTACCCAGATCAACGTACACCAGGTGGTGACCGTGATTGGCGTGATGACCGTGACGATGATGGCTTTGTGCCAGAAGTCGGCCCAGACACCGATGGTGATGGCATTCGTGATGAAGATGACTTAGATGACGATAACGACGGCATCCAAGATATCGCGGAATGTTCGGCTGTATCTATGTCGACTTCGGGTAGTGCTTACCCGGGTGATGCAACCAATAGCTATACCTTAAGTGGCGGCTCTATCCAGTCAGCAACTACCTATACCTATGATGCTCAGTTCTCAAGTGATGGGCAGGATTTGTATGGGGGCAACGCTGCGAGTGCGACGTTTACCTTTACGTTGTCGCAACCAGTTCCTGCCAATGAGCTACTGATCCACTTCGGTCAATTCAGTAAAGGGGCTCCTGGCTGGAATGGTTCTGTGTCGTTCACCGGCGGTACAGCCGATACCGGCGACTTCCATGAGGTGGCTTCATTTACCTCTAATGTTGCTGATCTAGAATCCTTCGTTAATTACAACCAGTCTACTGGTACCTTTAACCGCAACGGATTCTCGTCGCAGGCGACTAATCCTCGCCAACAAGAGAACTTGGCTCTATTTGGTGTCACCAGTCAAACGGTTCAAACCATCACAGGGTCAATTAGCTTCTTGACCGGCGCTGAGCAGATGGTGTTCAACGTCTTCTATATCGGTGGCCCAGATACCGATGGCGACGGCATAAAAGATTGCTTAGATCTAGATGCCGACAACGACGGTATCAATGATGTTGACGAAGCTGGCGGCCCTGTTACCGATACTAACCGTGACGGCTTGGCCGACGGTACGCCTAACCCAACGACCGGTGTGGTGCCAAATAACACCACAACTCCGGTTAACACCGACGGTCGTGGTCCTGCTGATTGGCGTGATCTGGACTCAGATGACGACGGTATTAGTGACCTCGTTGAAGGTGGTTCAGCTTGTACTGACAACCTCAATAACTTTGACGGCTCAGACGCGACTGCTAACGGTGGTGACGGTCTGTGTGATGAAAACGATCCAGATCAAGACGGTATCCAAGGTGAGGCGGATGACTTGCCAACCCGTGGTGACGCTGGCGACGGTGGCCCAACGAATACCGGCCCGGTAACCAACGATGCACCTGACTTCCAAAACGTGACGTCAGACGGCACCAATGATGATATCGACAACACGGCGAACAGCCCATTGGATAGCAATGACGACGGTGTTATTGATTCAACCAATGACCCTGATCAAGACGGTGTTATTGACGATATTCCAGATGATTTACCAACCGAGTTTGGTGGTATTGGTAGCCCAGACCCAGCCGAAAACGGTGAAGTATGTTGGGTCAATATCTCAACTGTGGGCGGTACTTTCGATCACCCAACCTTGGGTACGGTGACGTTGTCTAATAACGACGGCATGACTATCTTTACCGGTGATTTGCCAGGCTCAGCCTCTAATGGCGCTGGTCAAACACCAGATGGAACGCTGACATGGGATGGTGTGCCTGCACACTATGGCCGTAACAATGGCGGTACGGGTGCAATCACCTTTGACTTCACTAGCCCTGTAACCGTTGGCGACCTGTTTATCTACTCGTTGGGCGTTGATTTAACAACGAGTTCGTCCAACTTTGGTGTGCCTGGAACGGGTACATCCGGTGTAAACGGATTCCCACTGCCAACCATTACCTTCCAAAACCGTGGATTGGCTGGCAACACCGGTACGGTGAATGCTTCAGTGAGTGGTGCTAACACCTTCCGTGTATTGGGTAATAACGATGGTGATAACCCACTGGTTGTGTTTGACCTAGACGGTACGAGCACCATCAGTCAGTTACGAAGCAATATGAGCGGTGCAGCGAGCGAAGGCCTGACCTTTGCCTTTGGTGCGCTTGCGCCTGCTGGTACATGCCCGGATGGTACTGACACCGACCGTGACGGCGTGCCTGACGTAGATGATGCTGACGACGACGGCGACGGTATCCCAGATAGCGCTGAAGGCGACGGTACCGTTGATACTGATGGCGACGGCAAACCGGACAGCCGCGATATCGATAGCGATAACGACGGTATTCCTGACCTAATTGAAGCGCAGGTTGCCGGTAGTAACTACGTGCCACCTAATGCCTTCGATAACGATGGCGACGGTCTTGATAGTGCTTACGACCAAGACGATAACGACGTTAACAACACCAATGGTTTGATTCCGGTTGATACTGACGGTGACAGCATTGATGACTTCCGTGATCCGGATTCGGATAACGATGGTTCGCCAGATAACGTTGAAGGTCATGACGCTGACGAAAGTGGCGCCATTGATGGTGCTGAGCCAGCGCCGATTAACAACGACTTTGTTGATGCCGACGATGACGGCCTAGATGACCGTTATGACGTGGTTAATCTGCTAACGGCTGCGAACGCAACCGAGATTGCCGATAACCCAGACAACAACCAAGTGAACACCGGTGTACCGCCGCTGCCTGATACCGATGGCGACGGCAACCGTAACTGGCGTGATGTGGATGACGACAACGACGGTATTCCATCGCTAACCGAGGCCGACTTGGACGGCAACGGCACTCCAGAAACACCTGCGGCTGATACCGATGGTGACGGTGTGCCTGATCGCTTTGATCTAGACAGCGATAACGATGGTATTAACGACGTACGTGAAGCCGGTGGCCTAGTAGACGCTGACAACAACGGCTTGGCTGACGGCACCGACGCCAATGGCGACGGTGGTATTGATAGCCCTGCGACCTTGCCAGTAAATACTGATGACGCCAGCGAACCCGTTGGTCAGAAGATTCCGGATTATCGTGATCTGGATTCTGACAACGACAGTATTTCTGACCTAGTTGAGAACGGCTCAGTTTGTGCCGACGTACAACGCAACTCTGATGGCGCGGCCGTGACTGGCGGCGACGGTGTCTGCGATGAAAACGATCCAGATGGCGATGGTATCCAAGGCACGGCCGATGGCCAGCCGAATGATCCAAACGGCTTTGGCGACAGTGGTGACCCAGCACCGCAAAACAGTGATGTAGGTACGCCTGGCCAAGATGCACTGCCTGATTACCGTGATCCGGATTCGGATGGCGACAATGTTGATGACATTGACGAGAATGGTAATGCGCCGCTAGATGGCAACAATGACGGCCAGATCGACATTGTTGATCCAGGTACGCATGACCCAGACGGTGACGGTATTGTTGATCGCATTCCGGATACCAATACCGGCAACCACGGTGGTTTGCCTGCGCCTGCAGCGCCAAATGTGGCTGTTAATAAGCGTGATGCATTCCCGAATGGTCAGTTCATGGACAACGGCGCTACCGAAGGTAGTGTCGAGACCAATGATCCGTTCTTGTATGTGTTCGAGATCACCAACAACTTGGGCAGCCAGCAAAGTGGCGTGACCTTTAGTGACGTGATCCCAGCCGGCATGACCGTTGAGGGCTTCAGCGTTACTGGTGGCGTTAGCAACCCAGACTGTTCAGGTAACTTCCTACCGTTCGCAGGTAACGGCACCGCTAGCTTCAACTGTAGCTTTGATGTGGCTGCGGTAAGCGCTGGCACAGTTGCTGGTACCTTTGTACTAGAGGTGGGTGCCCCTGCAACTGCGCAAACCGTCACTAACAACGTAACGGTTCAAGCGCCTGTAGGCCCAACCAGCACCGATAGCGAAGACACCGTGATTGAAAACGGCGCCAACCTTGCGCTGCAAGTAGTTAAACGTGATCCAACCGACCCAGTAGTGCCGGGCGATCCGATGACCTATGTGTTCGATCTGACCAACAATGAGTTGTCTGGTCTTACCGGCGCGGTGTTGTCTGATCTACTGCCTGCAGGTGTGGTTGTTACCGATGTCGATTACAACAGTGCAAACGTAACCAACGTTTCTTGTGGTCCGGGCGCTAGCCGCACCGTGATTAATGTTGGTACCGCTGATGAACTGCCAGACTTTACTGGTGACGGCACGACCTTCTTTAACTGTGACTTTGAAATGTTGGCCAGTGGTGCTGGCGAGATTACCTTTGAGGTAACCGCGCCAAATACCGCACAAACACTAACTAACCAAGTCACCGTTATCTTTGGTACCGAAGGTGATACCGACTTTGAAGACACCACGGTAGAGCGCCCAGCGCTTGAGATTGAGAAGCAAGATAGCTTCCTTGATAACACCGATATGGAAACCGGCCTGACTGCACCAAACGAAGGTGCGGTAAGTGCAGGCAGCCGTTATCGTTATGCCTTTACCCTGACTAACAACACGGCTGTGGTGCAAAACGGTGCATCTCTAAGCGATGACCTGCCAGCAGGCGTAACCTTTGTACAAGCCCTAGAAGGCACTGGCATTAACGGCTTGAGCTGTGCCGCCAGTGGTGTAGGTGGTTTTGTGAACTGTAACTTCAATATGACTAGCACCACGACCGCTAGCATCATCTTTGAAGTTGATGCGCCGGCGTCTGTATCAGGCAGCACCTTGCTGACTAACGACATCACCGTTACTGCACAGAACGGCCAAACCGACAGTGACAGCGAGATCACACGTGTTGAGTTGCCACCACAAATTGCTGTGTTGGTTGATAAGACTGCGTCACAAGATCCAGTGGCTCCGGGTGCGAGCTTCGACTACGAGTTTGTATTCACTAATAACGAATCGTCTGGCTTGCTAGGCGTTGAGTTGATGGATGTGATTCCAAGCGGCGTGGTAGTAACCGCTGCAGCACCAGGCTCGGTGGGTAGCATTGCTAACCTCAGCTGTCCTCAGCTAAGCCCAAGCTTTACTGGCGACGGCGTAACCAGCCTTGACTGTACCTTTGACCTGAACAACACCGGCGCCAACGCAGGTAGTATTGTGTTGACCGTGACCGCACCAAATAGCGCGGCCACTTTAACCAACACGGCGCAGGTTCAGTTCAACAACGAGGCTGACTCAGACACGATCACTACCACTGTGCAAACTCCAGCAGTAACCGTGACCAAAGACGATGCCTTTAGTAACGGCCAACCACAAGATGTTGGCAACACCGAAGGTTCGGTAACCACCGGCGACAGCTTCCGTTACACCTTGCAGTTGACTAACAACACTGGTGTTACTCAGAGCAATGTGGCCATTGCCGATGTGATTCCAAACGGCGTCACCGTAACCAACGCGTTGATTTCAAGTGGCTTAACCACCTTGAACTGTAGCGACAGCTTCGGCTTTGTTGGCGACGGCGTAGACACCTTTGACTGTACCGTGAGCGTATTTGGCCCACCAAGCAGCGGTGGCACCGTGACTCTAGTCGTGACTGCGCCTAGCGCGGTACCGGCAGGTAACCAGATCACTAACAATGTGACTGTAACCGCGCAAGACGGCAGCCAAACTAGCAGCAGTGAAGTGACCTTGGTTAATGCACCTAACGTGCAACCAGTTGTGGTTGATAAGCAAGACAGCATCGACCCTGTGGGTGCTGGCGGCAGCTTCAACTACACCTTCACGCTAGACAACAACGAAGCCAGCGGCCTGACCGGCGTTGAGCTATCTGACCTTGTACCAGCGGGCGTGGTTATTACCGATATTGACCCAGGTGCTGGCGTTAGTAACTTGCTATGTAATGGCCAGTTCTTGAGTGGCACCGGCGACGACTTCTCAGACTTTACCGGCGACGGCTCGGCACGTATTGGTTGTAGCTTCAACCTACTTAACACCGGCCCAAGCGCAGGTACGATCGTATTTGAAGCGATTGCGCCGAATGTAAACGGCACCATTACTAACGAAGTCATGGTTGAGTTTAATAACGAAGCCAACAGCGACACCGAGGTCACCAATATTGGTGGCGACTTGGATCGTGATGGTGTGCCAGATGCCCAAGACGCCGATGATGACGGCGACGGTATCCCAGATGTCGATGAAGGCAATGGCGCGGTAGACACCGACAACGACGGTGTACCAGATAGCCGTGATATTGATGCCGACAACGACGGTATTCCAGATGTGATCGAAGCCCAGCCTCAAGGCACGGTGACCTTCACACTACCTAGTGGTGTCGACAACGACGGTGACGGTGTAGATGCAGCGTTTGATGCTAACGACAACGACGTTAACAACACCGCTGGCCAAACTCCGGTTAACAGCGATGGCCTAGGTCTGCCTGATTATCGTGATACGGATTCGGACGAAGATGGTGCGCCGGACAACATTGAAGGCCACGACACCAACCGTAACGGTATCTTGGATGGTGCTGAACCAGCCGCTATTAACAACGACTTTACTGACGCTGATGGCGATGGCCTAGATGATCGTTATGACAACGTTGATCTAACCGCGCTTAATAGCAGCAACGACCACACCAACCCAACTGGTAGCAATGCGCCGACGCCTGATACAGACAGCGACGGCAACCGCAACTGGCGTGATGTGGATGACGACAATGATGGTCTGCGTAGCATTGTTGAAGGTGCCAATATCGACACTGATGGTGATGGCATTGCGGATCGTTATGACCTAGACAGTGATAACGACGGCATTAACGACATTATTGAATCTGCTGCTGATCCGCTAACAGCAGATCCTGATGGCGATGGCATGTTCCCAGATAGCGCTGATACTACCGGCGACGGTGGCCCAGATGCGCCACAGTCAGCCGTGAACAGCGACAACGATCCGGTGCCTGACTTCCGCGATATTGATTCAGATAACGACACAGTGTCTGACTTGATTGAAGGCGGCTCTGGCTGTGCTGACGTTGATGACAACGGTGTTTGTGATCTGAACGACCCAGACCAAGATGGTATTCAGGGCGCTGCAGATGACAATGTGGGTAACTATGGTGACGCGCCAGACGCGGGCACTCCGTTACCTAACAGCGACACCCCAGGCGCCAATGCCGACGGTCTACCTGATTACATTGACCCAGACGCGGATGGTGACAACGTTAACGATATTGATGAAGCTGGCAACGGCCCATTAGATAACGACAACGACGGCCAAGTGGACGGTCCTATTCAGGATTCACCAGACGGTGACGGTGCTGATAACCGTGTCGACAACGATCCAAACAATCACGGTGGTTTGCCAGCGCCTAGCGCAGCGACTGTTGTGGTTGATAAAGAAGACGTCTTCCTAGACGGCAGCTTTGTGGATACCAATGCTGGCGAAGGTGAAGTCGGCGTCAACGACCTATTCGGTTACCGCTTCGACTTTACAGTCAACGGTGCTACGCCAGTCAACGGCGTGACCCTAGAAGACGCTTTGCCGAACGGCGTGACTTATGTGGGCGTGGCCCCGCAAAGTAATAACGTTTCTGCTATCAGCTGTAATGAAGCCTTAGGCACTGTTAGCTGTAGCTTTAACGCTGACCAAGCCAGTGGCTGGTTTGTGGTCCAAGTGCGTGCTGGCAATAGCACCGGTGATGTCACCAATACGGTTGAAGTGACTGCGCCAGACAATACTCAGTCTAGCGACAGCGAAGACACCACAATCTCAGCGACCAATGCCTTGGCCGTTGAGTTGGATAAACGTGACAGCGTAGACCCTGTAGATGCAGGTGCTACCTTCGACTACATCTTTGATCTAACCAATAACACCGCCGGCACACTGTTTAATGTGCGCCTAGCGGATGTAGTGCCGGTTGGCTTTGAGGTGCTGAGCATTACACCTAGCGTTGGCATCAGCAGCCTAAGCTGTGATGTGCCGGGCACATTCACAGCCGACGGTATTGATACCTTCGACTGTAACTTCAGCCTAGCTAGCAGCGGCGGCAGCATTACCCTAGGTATGCGTGCGCCGGCGGCTACCGGTACCTACACCAACCGTGCGGTTGCCATCTTTGACAACAACGGTGATGTAGACGAAGAAACGACCGCGGTTGACCCAGACGACACCGATGGTGACGGCGTACCTGACGCGATCGACGAAGACGACGATAACGACGGTATTCCAGACACCGTAGAAGGCGACGGCGCGGTTGATACTGACGGCGACGGCATTCCAGATTCATTAGATCTGGATAGCGACAACGACGGTATTAATGACGTAATCGAAGCTGGCGGTGTTGATGCCGATGGCGACGGCTTTGCCGAAGGCAGTGGTGGCCAAGAAGGCACCGGCCCAACCGGCATTATTGATACGCCGTTGACTAACCCAACCAACAGCGACAGTGATCCGATTCCGGATTGGCGTGATCTGGACAGCGACAACGATTCAATTCCTGACTTGGAAGAGAACGGCTCGCCATGCCTAGATACCACACCAAACGATGGTGCCTGTGATGTGAACGACCCTGACCAAGACGGTATTCAGGGCGGTGCAGACGGTGACCCAACATTTGGTGACGCCAACGATCCTGATCCACGCAATACAGATGCGCCTGCAGACAACGTGCCGGATTACCGTGACCCAGACTCTGACAACGACGGTATTCCAGACGTTGTAGAGCAAGGCAATGGCGCCTTGGATCCAAACGGTGACGGCGAGATCGACAACGTTAGTGATCCTGACGGCGACGGCCTGCCAAATAACGGCGGCGTAGATAACCTGCCAAATGACTTTGGTGGCGGTGATGATCCTGTTGATACCGATGGTGACGGTGTACCTGATCCACGTGATCTAGACAGCGACAACGACGGCATTAACGACGTACGTGAAGCTGGCGGCGACGACCCAGACGGCAACGGCTTAGCCGATGGCCCAGACGGTAACGACGGTGACGGCGATGGCATGATCGATACGCCGCTAACACCAGTGAACAGCGATAACGATCCGATTCCTGACTTCCAGGATCTGGATTCAGACAACGACACCATCTCTGACCTAGTTGAAGGTGGTTCTGGCTGTACTGATAACCTGTCTAACGAGACTGGCGCCGCGGTGAACGGTGGCGACGGTATGTGTGACGAGGGTGACAACGACGGTGACGGTATTACCGACAGCGCTGACGACAATGACGGCGTCTTCGGTGAGAACGGTGACCCTGCGCCGCTAGACGGCCCAGACGGTGACGGCAACCCGAACTTCACCGACCCAGACAGCAATAACGACAACACCCCAGATATTGATGATGTGGGTAACGGCTCGCTAGACGGCAACGGTGACGGCCAAGTTGATGGTCCAATCCAAGACCCAGACGGCGACGGTGTTGATAACCGTGTGGATGACGACGATGCCAACTTTGGTGGTCTACCTGCGCCAGTAACGGCAACGGTGACAGTCGCTAAAGAAGACTTCTACCCAACCAATGACCCAGTGGATACAGCCAGTGGTGATGGTGCGGTTGAAGCTGGTGATCCGTTCCGTTATGTGATTGCCTTGGCAACTGCGGCGGCGCCACAAAATAACGTGCAGATCGCTGACATCATTCCAAATGGAATGCGTGTAGAAGCGGTCACCGCCGGCACTAATGTGACCATCAATAGCTGCGATGCCAACGGCTTCGTCGGCAATGGTGCAAGCGCCTTTAACTGTAACGTTAACCTGACGGCGGCTGCGGGCACATTGATCTTTGATGTGATCGCGCCTAGCACCACCGGTACCGTGAATAACCAAGTAACGGTAACCGCCAACGACAACAGCCAAAACTCTGACAGTGAAACCACTGACATTGTGGCTGGCAGCAGCCTTGCGGTGCAGCTAACCAAGTTGGATAGTGCAGATCCGCTGACCACTGGTCAGGCCTTCACTTACACCTTAGAGCTGCAGAAAAATGCCGCCGGTACCTTGAACAACGTACAGCTGGACGACGTAGTACCAGCTGGCGTGACGGTAACCGATATTGATCCAGGCACCGGTGTGTCTAACTTGATCTGTAACGGCACGCTACAAACAGGTACCACCGATAACTTCCCAGATGTGATCGGTGATGGCAGTACGCCAATTACTTGTACCTTGACCTTGACCAGCAGCGGTTTGGTAACAGTTGAGGCTACCGCCCCAGTAACACCGGGCGATGTAACCAATAACGCTACCGTGGTGTTTGACAACAACGGTGACACTGACAGCGAAACCACCGCAATTGGTGCGCCTACCACGGCTGAAGTCAGCATTGATAAAGTCGACTCGGTAGATCCGATTGCGCAAGGCGGCCAAACCGTTTACACCATCACGGTGTCTAACGCTGGCCCAGCGGCAGCGACCAATGTCCAAGTTGTGGATGTGGTACCGACTGAATTCAGTAGCTTTACTGTGGCTCAAGGTGACTTCGACGGCTGTAATACCAATAGCCAAACTGTGACCTGTAACGTAGCTAGCCTGAACGCTAATGCCTTGGCACAGTTCACCGTGACAGTGACCGCACCGTTAACAGACGGTGCGTACACCAACACTGTGTCGCTAACTGCTGACAATGATGTTGATCTAGCTAATAACTCAGCTACCCAAACTACCGTGGTAGGTAACGGTATTGATCTGCAAATTGAGAAAGCCGATAGCACTGACCCAGTGCCACAAGGCAATGCGTTTGCTTACACCGTGACGGTGACTAACTTGAGCAGCACACAAGCCGCCACCAATATTGTGGTGACCGATGTGATGCCAGCCTTGTTTAGCAACTTCTCAGCGGCACAGGGCGACTTTGACCAGTGCACCATTAATGGCCAGGTAGTGAGCTGTGACTTGGATAGCCTAGCTGCCAACGGCACTGCTAACTTCACCATTAATGTGACCGCGCCGAATGTGGACGACCAAGTCACTAATAACGTGGCAGTGGCGTCTGACTTCGACAACAACGCAGCGAACGACTCTGCCTCTGAAGCCACCACCATTGGCTTGGGTGCAGGTGATAACGCTGACCTTGAAGTCACTAAGACAGCGGCTACTGCTACGGCAGTGCCGGGTACCGATCTAGACTTCACCATTGTTGTGACCAATAACGGTCCAGATGAGGTTGTTGATGCAGCGGTAGTGGATAACTTTGATCCGGCGATCTTTGACCAAGGTCAGATTAGTTGGAACTGTAATATCACTGCGGCAGGCACCGGTTCAGGCAGCAATGCTTGTGGCTCGCCTAGCGGCAGCGGTGATATCAATACCACCGTATCGCTTCGCAATGATGCTGTTGCCACCTTTACCGTGACTGCACGCGTATTACCGTCGGCAACCGGCACCGCTCCGAATACAGCAACCGCGACTGTACCGTCAGGTGTAGCTGATCCGGATACCACCAATAACAGTGGCACCGACGACGATACCGACCTGACACCACAAGGCGATGTCACCGTGGTTAAAGCCAACCCTGCAGGTAATGTAGTGGCGGGCAGCAGCACCGTTTACACCGTGACCGTGACTAACGCCGGTCCTTCAGATGTAGTCGGTCTACGTGTGACTGACGACATTGACGACACTGTATTTGACCAAGCCAATAGCACTTGGACTTGCGTGGCCAGCGCCGGTGGTGCTTGCAGCAATGCCAATGGCAGTGGCGATATTGATGAGCTGGTTAACGTGGCTGCTAACGGCACCGTAACCTTTGAAATCACCGCGCAAGTGCGTGGCGATGCCCGTGGCACCGCCAGCAACTCGGTTGACGTGGACGGCCCTGTGGGCACCACGGATACCAACGGTGATCCAATTGACGAAACCAGCAACGATGGTCCAGACACCATTGATGTGGTCAACGCGCTAACCGTTACTAAGACGGATAACCAGAATAGCTATATGCCTGGCACCGCGGTGACTTACGAAATCGTAGTCAGCAACGCCGGTCCAAGTACCGCTGTGGCTGCCACCGTAGTGGATAACTTCCAAGCACCGATTACCTCAGTAGTTTGGAACTGTGTAGCTAGTGCGGGTGCGAGCTGTGAGAGCGGTAGCAACCTAACGACAGACATTAACGACACCGTGACCATTCCAGCGGGCGGCAATGTCACCTACACCGTACAGGCGCAGATTGATAACAACGCCTCCGGTGATTTGGTTAACACCGTTACCGTGACCGACACTGTTAATAACGATGTTTACAGCGCTGTCGACACCGATACCTTGGCAACAGGTATTACTGACCTAGCTATCACCAAGTCGGGTGGTACTGGAAATGTGATTCCTGGAACCACGGTGAACTACACCGTTGAAGTGACCAATAACGGTCCACAAAGTGCTGTTAATGCACTGGTTATTGACCAGTTCGATGCCGCGATATTCGATGTCGCGAATGTACTGTGGAGCTGTGTAGCCTCGGCAGGTGCAAGCTGCACTACCGCTGTTAGCAATGGCGACATTAATGACACTGTGCTGTTGCCAGTGAATGGCATCTTGACCTACACCATTGCTGCGCCAGTGTTAAGCAGTGCCACCGGTACTGTTGAAAACACCGCGCGTATCGTACCGCCGCAATTAGTAGCGGACAGCAACACCAGCAACAACGCTGATACTGTCAGCGGCACGCTAACGCCACAAGGCGACCTAGTAATGGCTAAGACCACCGACGGCAACCCAGTGGTCGCCGGCGCTGCGGTTAACTACATCATTACCGTGACCAATAACGGCACCTCTGATGCAGTTGGCATTACCGTTACCGATACCTTCAGTGCTCAGTTTGAAGCGGGTAGCGTCAGCTGGACTTGTAACGCACCAACTGGCAGCAGTTGTGGCGCGGCCAGTGGCAACGACAACATCAGCACCACCGTTAACGTGGAAGCCGGTGATGTGGTGACCTTTAACGCTACCGGCACGGTACGTGCAGACCTAACTGCCGGTCCGGTTAGCAATACTGCTAGCTTGATCTTGAATGGCTTTAACGACACCAATGGTGGCAACAACAGCTTCACCCGCGACGACACCTTGTTGCGTCAAGCTGACATCGTTGTGACTAAGGATGACGGTCAGTCTAGTTACCTAGCGGGCGGCACTTTGGATTACGTGATTACCGTAACCAACAACGGCCCATCGGATGCTGATGCAGTGCGTCTGATTGATACTTTGCCAGCTGGCATTGCATCGGCCAGCACCACTTGCTCTGCCGCCGGTGGTGCAAGCTGCCCAGTGAGTATTCCAAATGGCAGCATTGACCAAACCGTGGCGATTCCAGCGGGTGGCGTGCTGACCTTGAATATGACCGCTTCAGTTGATGGTGGCGCGACAGCGGATATCACCAACGTAGCTCAAGCCATTATGGTGGGTGCAACTCAGGACCCAGATACCAGCAATAACGAAGGCCGTGACACTGATACCGCGGCGACCTCGCAAGTTGATTTGGTTATCACTAAGACTGATAACACCACTGTGGCGATACCTGGTAATGACCTGCAGTACGTGATCACTGTGACCAATAACGGTCCGGCTGATGTGCTGGATGCACGTGTGGTCGATCTGTTAGATCGCAATGTGTTTGATATGAGCAACGTAAGTTGGGAGTGTCAGGTACAGACTAGCGGAACCGGTGTGGCTAACTGTGATGCCTCTGGTACCCAGACTGGCGACGTAGACACTACCGTTGATCTGTCAGCGAATGACCTTGCCAACGGCAATACCGCGTCGGCCGTCATCACGGTAACTGCCCGTGTTCGCACCGATGCCACCGGCACCATCTCGAATACCGCCACTGTTACCGCGCCAAACGGTGTGGCTGACGTGAACACCGGTAGCAACAGTGCAACCGACGATGACACTAACCTGACGCCACGTGTGGATCTGGCGGTTACTAAGTCGAATGACATTCTGAACCCAGCCACACCAGTGAATAGCGTGGTTGCCGGTGCAGATACCAGCTACACCATTGTGGTTAGCAACGCTGGTCCGTCTGACGCTACCGGCGTGGCTGTGAATGACAACCTTAGCCGGTTCGCGGCTGCTAGCTGGACCTGTGTTGGCTCCACCACTGAGGCTGACTGTACGGCTAGTGGTAGTGGCTCTATTGCCGAAACCGCGGTTAACATTCCAGCCGGCGAGTCGGTAACCTACACAGTGGTAGCGACGGTAGCTGCTGACGCTAGCGGTGTTGTGACTAACCAAGTCACTGTGGGTAGTGCCGCTATCGACACCAACGGTGGCAACAACAACGACAGCGATACCGATACGGTAGTGCGTCAGGCCGATTTGAGTGTGACTAAGTCTGATGGCCAAACTAGCTATCTGCCTGGCGGCCAACTGGTTTACACCATGGTGGTTAGCAATGCCGGTCCGTCAGACGTGAACGGTGCCCGGATCACCGACGACTTTGATAACAATCAAATCACCAGCGCTACGACGACCTGTACGCTAGCGTCTGGCAGCACCGCAACCTGCCCAAGCATCAACCCAATTAGTGGTGATCTGAATGGTGTTAGCTTCAATATTCCAGCCGGTGAGCAGGTAACGTTCACGTCGACTGTGAATGTAGGCAGTAATGCGGCTAGCTTCGGCGACCTAACCAACCGCGTTGATGTGGCGACAGCTAGCGGTGTGACCGAAATTAATACCGGTAACAACTTCGCTATCGACGTCGACAGCCCAGCTACTGGTGAGGCCGATCTGCAGATCACGAAGACTGATAACACCACCGGTGGTGTGGCGGGTGAAACCGTCACCTACATCATTGATGTGACCAACGCCGGTCCATCAAATGTGTTTGATGCACAGGTGCTGGATCAGTTTGATAGCAGCGTATTTAGCAGCGTGACCTGGTCATGCAGTACCCAAGCGGGTGTGGCTAACTGCGATACCGCTAATGGCAATGGTGATATCGACGCCACCGTCGACTTGGCAAATGGTGCGACTGTACGCTTTGCAGCTATTGCTACCATTGCGGCTGATGCAACCGGTACAGCTGCCAACACTGCGACAGTAGTCGCCCCAGCGGGTACTGCCGATAGCAATGTAGCTAACAATAGTGCTGTTGATGACGACACCGTGATTAGCCGTGCGGCGGTGATCACCATTGATAAATCTAGCAGCGTGGGTAGCGTCATTGCGGGTGGTCGTGTGACCTACAGCATCGTGGTTGAGAACGACGGCCCGTCGGATGTGACTGGTGTTGATGTAACCGACACCTTCCCAGCCTCCATTGTGTTGGCTGACACCACTTGGATTTGTGCGGCTGGTGCTGGTGCGGACTGCGCCGACGGCCTACAAAGTGCCCAGCACATTAATGACACCGTTAGTATTCCTGCTAACAGCAGTGTGACTTACACCGTAGATGCGGCGGTGGCAGCTGATGCCAGCGGCACTTTGGTGAACAGTGCGTCGCTAAGCTTGCCTACCGGCGTGGTAGCCCGTGCAGGTTCGGTGCTGAGTGAAAATGAAATTGATAGCATCCAGCAATCAGTTGATCTAGCCATTACTAAAGACGATGGCCAGGCCAGCTACTTGCCGGGTGGCAGCTTGACTTACACCATTGTGGTCACCAACGCCGGCCCATCAGATGCGGCTAGCGCCACGGTTACTGACACCTTTGATAGCAATATCATTGATGTGGCTAACACCAGCTGGACTTGTGCCGCTACTGGCTCAGCTAGCTGTAATGGCGGCAGTGCCAGTAACTTGGTAGATACCATTGCTGTGCCTGTGGGCGAAACGGTGACCTACACCGTTACCGCACCGATCTTGCCAGGTGCGAGTGGCACCCTAACCAATACGGCGTCTGTGACACCGTCGGGTGTGGCTGACTCAGACACCTCGAACAACAGCAACGACGACGTTGATACGCCGGCCACGGCCACCGCTGACTTGGCGATCACCAAGTCTGACGGTGTCTTAACCGCCGTGCCTGGTGACAGCAACCCAATTGAGTACAGCATTGTAGTAACCAATGCTGGCCCAGCCGCGGTTAGCAACGCTCGGGTGACCGACATCTTTGACCCAGCCGTCTTTAATGTGGCGGCGGTGCAGTGGAGTTGTGTAGCTCAATCTAGTGGTGGCGGTAGTGCGAACTGTGACGTCTTTAGCGGCACTGGCAATATCGATACCACCATCGACTTAGGTGTGCACGGTGGTGCGCAGGTATCTCAAGTGACCTTTACCGTGATGGCGCCAGTATTGAGTGGTGCTACCGGCACGGTGTCTAACACTGCTACGGTGATTGCACCATCTGGTACGGCTGATCTTGATACCAGCAATAACAGCTCTACCGATGCTGATACCATGCTTGAGCCTGCGGTTAACGTGAATGTGACCAAGGTTGATACACCGGCTGTGACACAAGTGGCAGCAGGTGCTAGCACTACCTACGTGATTGAAGTGACTAACAGTGGTCCTTCTGCAGCCACCAATGTGGGTGTTAGCGATGCGATTCCGGCAGGCGTCAGTGCTATGAGCTGGAGCTGTGCAGGTACTAATGGAGCGGTATGTACTGGTGGTAATAACACTGGTGCGATTACTGACAGCATTGACCTACCAGTGAATGGCGTAGCTACCTACACCGTGAATGTGGATGTGGCGGCTGATGCCACTGGCACTATTAACAACGTGGTGAATATCACCGTGCCTGACCAAACCAACGACGTGAACGCCGTTGAGCAGGCTAGCGATGTGAACAATGTGGTGCGTGACGCTGACATTAGCATTACTAAGACTGACGGCCAGAACAGCTACCAAGCAGGTGGCAGCCTGACCTATACCGTGACTGTGACCAATAACGGCCCATCTGATGTGGCTGGCATAGTGGTTACCGACGATCTACCAGCCAGCCATTTGGATGACGTCAACGCGACATGGACCTGTGTAGACAACAGCAATGCTAATTGCGCGGTGGCCTCTGGTACTGGTGACATTAATGAGACTGTAGCGATTGCTGCGGGCCAGAGCTTGATTTACACCATCAATGTGGATGTGAATCCGGGTGCTAGTGGTGTCTTGACCAACCAGGCCAGCATTACCGTGCCGACCACTGGTCCTAACGCCGTGATCAACGATGATCCAAACAACAACAGTGCGCTGGATAGTGATACTGAAGCCAGTGGTGTGGCCGACTTACGCGTGACGAAGACGGATAACGCCAGCACGGCAACGCCGGGTGAAAGCGTGACTTACACCATCACCGTGGTTAACGACGGCCCTGCGGCGGTCACTCGCGCCGAGGTGCGGGACATCTTTGATCCGACCTTGTTCGACGTCAGTGGCATTACCTGGTCATGTAGCATTGTCACCGGCGGTGCTGGCAGCGGTACCTGTCATGAGCTGACTGGCACTGGCAACATCATTGCTGATGTTGATCTGAGCCCAACTGCGGGTGCCGACAGTGCCTCTGCTAGGTTTACCGTGACAGCGCCAGTATTGAGCAGCGCCACCGGCAACCTCAGCAACACCGTGCTGGTAACCGCGCCTTCTGGTGTGGCCGACACCGATACCGCGAACAACACAGCGACTGACGACGACACGGCCCTTGTGGTTGAATCCGACGTTAGTGTGACCAAGACCAATAACAGCGGCACTGCAGTGGCTGGTGAAACCACGACTTATGAAATTGTGGTAGCCAATGCGGGTCCATCTGATGCGGTAGGCATTAGCCTGACCGATACCTTTGGTGCAGCCTTTAGCGCGGTAGAGTGGAGTTGCAGCGGCAGCGACGCTAGCGTGGTATGTCCTGCGGCAGATACCGGTAACATCAGCACCACTGTTGATGTGCCTGCCGGCGAGTCGGCTACCTTCACCGCTGTTGCTACGCTAGATAGCGCAGCTACCGGTAGTCTCAACAACACCGCCACCATTAGTGTGGCTGGCGATACGACTCCGGCGAACAATAGCGACAGCGATAACGGTGATGCGATTACCCAACGTACTGAGTTAAGCATTACTAAAGACGATGGCCAGGCTAGCTACCTACCGGGTGGCAACCTGAGCTATACCATTGTGGTTAATAACGCCGGTCCTTCGGATGCGGTCGGCGCTACCGTAACTGACAACTTGGATAGTGACCTAAGCGGTAGCTGGACTTGTACGGGTACCGGTGGCGCCACTTGTGGTTCCGGTAATGGCGATATTAATGACACCGTTAACATCCCAGCAGGCGAGTCAGTCACATATACATTAGATGTGACCGTTGATGGCGGCGCCTCTGGTGACCTCGAGAACACGGCTACTGTGGCTAAACCAGCGGCTGCTGCAGAGCAAAATGCGGCCGGTAATGACAATGTCGCGGTTGACCTGAACTCTCAGGCTACCGGTGAAGCTGACCTGTCAGTAACTAAGACTGACGGTGTTACTGCGGCCATCGCAGGCGGCAGCGTGACCTACACCATTCGCGTGACCAATAGCGGCCCATCGGCTGTGACCGGCGCGACCGTGGTAGATACCTTAGATACCTCTATCTTTGATGTGGCGGCTAGCCAGTGGACCTGTAGTATCACCACCGGTACCGGCAACTGTAATGCTGGCCCTGTGGTAGGCGATATTGACACCACGGTTGATCTAGACAGCGGTGCAGTAGCAACCTTTAGCCTAACGGCCGCCATCCGCAGTGATGCCACTGGCACCGCCGCTAACACCGCGCGCGTAACACCGCCGGCTGGCGTTGCTGATCCGGATACCAGCGACAATGTGGTCACTGATGGTGATACTGCTATTTCGCAGTCAGGCACCTTGGTAATTGATAAGAACGACGGCGTGACAAGCGTTCGTGCAGGCGAAAGTCTGACCTACACGATTTCGGTGACCAATAGTGGTCCATCCGATGCCGTGGGAGCTCTGGTTAGCGACACCTTGCCGGCTCAAATTGATGCGGCCAACTCTAGCTGGACCTGTTCTGGTTCAGTGGCTGATGCCAATTGCCCAGCAACCGGTAGCGGCAACCTAAGCAATGTCGTGGTAGACGTTCCTGCGGGCGAAAATGTGACCTTTACTGTCACGGCGCCTGTATTGGCTAGTGCCACAGGCACCATTAGCAATACCGCTACTGTGACTGCTCCGACTGGCTTTACGGTGGATAGCACTAATGCGACCGATGCCGACACCAACGTAGTTGTGGAAGCTGACCTAGCGATTACTAAATCTAACGGCCAGCTAAGTTACGTACCGGGCAGCACAGTGACCTGGCAGGTGACTGTGACTAACAATGGTCCAGCTGACGTGACCGCAGCGGAAGTGACAGACATCTTCCCTGCGACGCATGTGACTTCGGTTAGCACCAGCTGTACTGCTACTAGCGGCGCTGTGTGCCCAGCGATACCAATCAATGGTGACCTGAATGCTGTGCTGGTTGATCTAGCAGCGGGTAGCTCAGTGACCTTCGAAGCGACTGCTCAAATCAGCGGCGGCGCTACTGGCGACCTAGTTAATACCGCCACTGTGGCAGCCCCAGCGGGTGTGACTGATCCAGCCACGGGTACTAATAACAGTGCTACCGATACTGACACCGTAACTACCGTGGCGACTGATCTGACGATTACCAAGTCAGACGGTGCCACCGCGGCAGCACCGGGTACGGATGTGACCTACAACATCGTGGTTACTAACCAAGGCAGTATTGATGTCGACGACGCCCGCGTGGTTGATACCTTAGATAGTGGTCTGTTCGACTTGTCGCAAACCAGCTGGAGCTGTTCAGTCAGCGCTGGTACTGCTAACTGTGACGCTGGCAGCGGTAACGGCAATATCGACACTACCGTAGACCTTGATGCTGGCGCCAGCGTGACCTTTAGCCTAGAGGCGAGGGTGCGGGCAGACGCCACTGGTACCCTAAGCAACAGTGTTAGCGTGACGCCGCCTGCAGGTATTGCTGATAGCGATACTTCAAACAACGGTGCTACCGACGCTGATACCGATCTAGAGCCACTGGTTGATATCGCAATTGCGAAGACCAACGGCGCTAACTCAGTCACTGCAGGTGAAACTACCGTTTACACCGTCACCGTGACCAACGCTGGTCCTTCGGATGCGGTGGGCCTCACTGTGGAAGACTTACTGCACAGTGATATTGACGTGGCGAATACCACTTGGAGCTGTGCGCCAAGCGTGGGTGCTGTATGCACTACGGGTACGCAAACCCAAACCATTAACGACACCGTTACTGTGCCGGCTGGTGGTCAAGTGGTATATACCATTACTGCACCAATCAATGCTGGCGCCACTGGCCCTGTAGAGAACACCGCGACGGTGACCGTGCCTAGTGGTACCACCGATAGCAGTGCTGGTAACGACAGTGCGACTGATTCTGACGCCGTCGATCGTGTGGTTGACCTAGCGGTAACCAAAGATGATGGCCAGAGCAGTTACCTGCCTGGTGGTCAACTAACCTACACCGTTGTAGTGACTAACAATGGTCCTGGCGATGTTAGTGGCGCGACCTTGACCGACGTCTTCCCAGCAAACCAAGTAGATGCGGCCAGCACCAGCTGTGTTGCCTCTAACGGCGCTGCATGTGTTACCGGTGCGGGTCCGTTTAATGGCGATCTGAACCTCACGCTTGATCTGCAAGCGGGTAGTTCAGTGACATTAACCTCGGTTGTAGATGTTGCTAGTGATGCCGACACTATCGGCAATGGCAGCCTAACCAACGTGGTTAACGTGGGTGTGCCAAGTAATGTAACTGATCCTGATAGCACTAATGACAGTGCTAGTGATACCGACTTGCCAGCGACTGGCCAAGCTGATTTGGCGATCACGAAGAGCGATAGCGTGACCTCAGCTATTCCAGGTGGCAACCTGACCTATAGCATTGAAGTGACTAACTCTGGACCAGGTGACGTGAACGCAGCCCGCGTGATCGATACGCTTGACCCAACAGTATTCGACCTTGCGAATAGCAGCTGGGGTTGCGTGATTGTGACGGCAGGTAGTGGTACTGGTAGCTGTGTAACAACCTCTGGTACCGGCAACGTTGATGTCAATGTTGACCTTAGTGCCAATGCTGGCGGAGACACCGCGCGTGCTGTGATTACAGTGAATGCGGCTATCCGTAGCGACGCGACAGGCACCATCAGCAACACCGCGACCGTGATCGCGCCAGCTGGCGTGGCTGACACCGATACCAATAACAACAGTGCGACCGATGATGACACTGACCTAGAGCCAACTGGTGATCTAGCAGTGACTAAGACTACGACCAGCGCTGTTGTAGCAGGTAATGAAGTGACCTACCGCATCGAAGTGACCAACAGTGGCACCTCGGATGCGATCGGAGTGGGCGTTAACGATAACTTCGACAACAGCTTGGCAATTGCCGCTAATGCTAGTTGGAGCTGTAACGCGACGGCGGCGAGCCGCTGCGACAATGGCACGGGTACTGGCAATATTGCTGAAACCGTAGATGTGGCCGCTGGTGGCACCGTTACCTTCAGTATCAGCGTGCCTGTACGTGCTGATGCCACTGGTACTCTAGGCAATACTGCTACATTGACAGTGCCAGCAGGCTTTACTGACACCGATACCAGCGTGGCTAGTAACCAAGCGGCTGTATCTGACACTATCGAGCAGCATGTTGATCTAAGCATTAGCAAAGACGATGGCCAATCAAGCTACTTGCCTGGCGGCAACCTTGTGTACACCATCGTGGTAGCGAACGCCGGCCCGTCTGACGTGGCGGGTGCTTTGCTGAATGACGACTTTGCTGCGAGCCATATCGCTTCTGCGAACACAGTGTGTGTAGCGGCAAGTGGTGGAGCTGTTTGCCCAGCGGGAACCGTAGTCGGTGACGTGGTAGACCTAGCCTTGAACTTGCCTGCTAATAGCAGCTTGACCTTTGAGGCTTCGGTAACCGTCAGTGGTACGGCTTCTGGATCGTTGATCAATACGGCGACCATTGACGTGCCTACCGTTGGTGTTATGGACATCAATGGCGCGAACAACACGGCAACCGACACAGATACGGCAGCGACATCGCAAGCTGACCTAAGCATTGTGAAGAGCGACGGCCTGACCTCGGCTGTTCCGGGTGGCGCTGCGGTGGTTTATACCATTGACGTTAGCAATGCTGGACCGTCTGCGGTAACCGCAGCACGCGTAGTCGATACGCTAGACGCTAATGTCTACGATGTGGCTAACGCCAGCTGGACCTGTGCGGTAGAAACCGCGGGTGCAGGCACCGATGGCTGCAGCGCTGCTAACGGCAGCGGTAGTATTGATACCTCCGTCGACGTCAGTGACGGTGCCACGATCCGCTTTGTATTAACGGCGCCAGTATTGCCAGATGCCACCGGCACTTTGGTGAACACGGCAGCTGTGATTCCGCCAGATGGTGTGGCTGATACCACCACTAGTAATAATAGTGCGGTTGATAACAACACCATGTTGTTCCCAACAGGCGATCTAAGCGTAACTAAGACCGATGGTGTGACCGCGGTTAGCCCAGGTGAAACCCTCACCTACGTGGTAACCGTGGCCAATGCTGGTCCGTCTGATGCTACTGGCATTGGCGTACTAGATACATTGCCAGCGGCCATTGATGTGGCTAACGCAACCTGGACGTGCGCGGGTAGTGATGCCGATGCCAACTGCAGTGCAAGCGGTACCGGCAATATTAGTGATACCGTCGATATTCCAGCTGGCGAGAATGTGGTTTACACCATCACGGCACCAGTATTGGCTAATGCTACGGCCGCGCCAGTGAATACTGCCGAACTAGTGTTGCACTCTGGATTTACTGATCCTAACGGTGGTAACAACTCGGCGACCGACGATGACACCGCATTGGTTGCGGAAGCTGACCTAAGCATCACTAAGGATGACGGTCAGTCTAGCTACTTGCCTGGTGGCCAAGTGGTTTACAGCATTGTCGTCACCAACAACGGCCCAGCCAATGTCACCGGTGCGCAAGTTGCTGACGTGTTTGACGCACAAGTCACCGCAGCCTGGACATGTACTGCGGCTGGCGGTGCTGGCTGTGCAAATGCTTCGGGAACTGGCGATATTAACGAGTTGGTTAATATCCCAGCGGGCGACAGTGTGACCTTTGAAGCGACCGTCGACATTGATGGTGGTCGTACCGGTAATCTCGTTAATACTGCGACGGTAACCGCCCCGAACGGCGTTACCGACACTGATAGCAGCAATAATGAAGCGACAGATACCGATACCTTTGGTACGGCGTCTACAGACTTGACCATTAGTAAATCTGACGGTTCTACCACGGCTACGCCGGGCGAGAACGTGGTCTACAGCATTGTTGTTGAGAACAGCAGCCCTGTTGCTGTGACCGGTGTTCGCGTGATTGACACCCTAGATGCTGGCTTCTTTGACGTGGCGAATAGCAGCTGGACCTGTAGTGCCGCGGCTGGTGCGACTTGTTCGCAAACTGGACCGGTTACGGGAGACCTCGATACCACTGTTGATCTGGATGGTTTCGCTAGCGTTACCTTTAAGTACACCGCAGCGGTGGCTGCGGATGCGACGGGTAGTTTGGCGAACACAGCAACCGTGATTGCGCCAAATGGCGTGGCTGATGTGGATACCTCGAACAACACGGCGACAGATGACGATAGTCAGCTGGTACCAGAGGGCGACCTCTCGATTGTTAAGGAAAATGGTACGGCGACTGTTACCGCGGGCGGTAGCACCGAATGGACCATCACCGTTAGTAACGCTGGCCCATCTGATATCTCGGGTGCAACCGTAACGGATAACTTGCCAGCCGAAGTTGTGTCGGCAACCTGGACTTGCGCTGCTGGCGCTAACAGCAGCTGTACTGGTAACGGCACCGGCAGCATTGCGGATACCGTTAATGTGGCTGCTGGCGAATCGGTTACATACACGTTAACAGCACAAATCTCAGCCAGCGCTAGCACTGAAGTGCGCAATACCGCCTCTGTGGCTGTGCCGAATGGATCAGACGATCCAGACAGCACCAATAATTCACAAGAGGATGTTGACGCCCTTGCTGCGCTTGCTGATCTGCAAATCACTAAAGGCGATGGCAGCACTAGTTACCTAGCAAATGGCACTAGCAGTTACACCATTGTGGTGACGAATGCTGGCCCAACCAACGTGGTTGGAGCGACCGTTGCTGATGATCTAAGCGATGCACGCATTGCCAGCGTTAGCTGGAGCTGTGTAGCAGCAGGTGGTGCAAGCTGTGGCGCCAATACCAGCGGCACTACTAGCTTGAATGAAACAGTTGACGTGCCTGCCGGCGCGAGCCTGACATACACCGTTGATGTCACCTTTACCGGTGCAGCAGCAGGTGATTATGAAAACGTTGCTACGGTAGCGGCGCCAGCAGGTATCACTGATAGCGACACTACTAACAACAGTGCCTCTGATACGAATACTCAGGGTGCCTTCAGTGCTGACCTGAGTATTACTAAGACTGACGGTAGTACTACCGCAGTGGCAGGCACCGAGGTGACTTACACCGTTGTGGTCATTAACGCTGGACCAGATGCAGTGACTGATGCTGTTGTCGCTGATCCGCTAGGTGCGCAGTTTGATGTTGCCGCTGCTAGTTGGACCTGTACCGCAGCCGCTAACGCCAGCTGTGGCGCCGCTAGTGGTAGTGGAGCGCTTGATAGCACAGCCAGCTTAGCCGCCGGCACCAGCGTGCAGTACACAGTGACTGCACCAGTGTTGAGCTCGGCCACTGGTACGCTGGTGAATAGTGCTAGCGTGACAGCGCCAGCTGGCGTGGTTGATCCGGATGGTAGCGATAACAGTGCTACGGATAACGACACTGATCTGACTCAAGAAGTCGATCTGACGGTAACTAAGTCTGACGGCGTCGACAGCTACACCGCTGGTGACTCGCTGCAGTACACCATCGTAGTCGCTAACCCTGGCCCTTCAGATGTGAGCTCGGTGACCGTCGTTGATGATATGCCGGCCGCTCAGCTGGATGATGCCAACGCGTCGTGGACTTGCGTAGCGACTGGCGCGGCAAGTTGTGCCAACGCCAGCGGTAGCGGTGATATCTCTGAGTTGGTTGATATCCCAGCTGGCGAGAGCATTACCTTTACCATCGATGTGGATGTGCTTGCTAACGCCAATGGCGCGATTGACAACACCGCCACAGCGACCGTTCCAAATGGAGTGGTTGAGCAAGATGACACTAGCAATAGTGCGACTGACAGCAATGCAGATGCGACTCAAGTGAACACCGTGTTAGCGATTGATGACCTTAATAACACCGTGGTCGGTGTGTCGGTCACCGGTGATGTGCTAACCAATGATATTGACGATCAAGGTGACAACATCCGTGTTAACGCCTTGCTTGATGGTGTCGATAACGGTGTCTTGAGCCTAGATGTAAGTGGCGGACCGAATAATGGTAGCTACAGCTACACACCTAGCCCAGGCTTCTCGGGTGAAGACAGCTTCACCTATCAAGCCTGTGACGACGGTGTGCCTGAGGCTTGTGATATTGCTGTTGTAACGATTGAAGTGATCCCGAATAACGGTGTCAATAATGACTCGCCGATCGCTAATAACGACACTGGACTAACCTTTGTGGGCCAAGTGTTGACCGGTGATTTGCTGGCCAATGATATTGAGCCAGAAGGTCAGCCGTTGATCATTAACACCACGCCAGTCAACGCGACTGATGCCTCTGCTGTACAGATCAATTCTGACGGTACCTTTGAGCTGGATCCGCCAGCGAACTTCGAAGGCGAATTTACCTTCACCTACGAGGTTTGCGACAACATCACCCCAGTACCGGGTTGTGACCAAGCGGACGTGGTGATTCAAGTAGTGGCCGACAATGACGTTGGCGTGAATGACGCACCGTTTGCAGTAGATGATGCAGCGGCTGCGCTACAAGGTGCTGACATTACCGGCAACGTATTGGATAACGACTTTGATCCAAATGACCAAAGCAATGCCAATTTGACTGCTTCGCTGGTGACTGGCCCAACTACGGGTACGTTGCAGCTGTTGCCGAATGGTGACTTTAGCTTCACTCCGGCTAACAACGATGTGGGTGTGGAAAGCTTTGTTTATGAGGTTTGTGACAATGCTGTGCCACCGGCTTGCGCTTCAGCCACTGTTTACCTGACCTCATTGCCTAGCGATATTGTGAGTAGCCCAGGTGACGACGTGACTATCTCTGGTGTGGTGTATGACACCGTCAATACTGATGCGGGTACTGGCACTCTGAAACCAGTGGAAGGTGCTCAAGTGACCTTGTTGCTTGCTAACGGTGACCCTGTGCCTACTGATTGCCTAGCACCAGCGGCGCAAACGGTGACTACGGGCGCTAACGGTGTTTATAGCTTCACGATGCCAGACCGCGATATTGCAGGCTGTGACTTCGACTCGGCGTCTACTGACTTCTTGCTCAGTGTTGTTACGCCAACAGGCTTTGTGTTCCCGACCGCAAATAGCGGCGTGACTCATAAAGCGGCCTTCGAGGCACGTGCCTTTGGTACGGAAGCGGCGGATGGTGCTAACTGTAGTAACGGTACCGTGGTGCCGCCGGCAGCAGACTTCGTTTGTAGCTTTGGTACCGACGGTGCGCCGACTTCGGCCGCTGGTCAGGAGTACTTCGTCTTGATTACCGCGGGTAACCCAAGCGGTAACTACTACGACATTGTGAACAACAATATTCCGCTTGACCCTGTCGGTGAAATCTTGCTGACCAAAGTCGCCGATAAAGACGAGGCTTACGTAGGTGATATCGTTGAGTACACCATTACGGCAACCAACAACTCTGGCTTCGATATGGGCAATGTCACCGTCAGTGACCTAGTGCCTGCCGGCTTCAAACTGGCTTCTGGCAGCGTTCGTCTGGATCGCGCCGGTACCGTTACCGAGCCAGCTGTAAGCGGTGAGCGCCCAGTGGTCATCACAATTGGTGATCTCGCCTCTGGTGAAGAAGTGACCTTGACCTACTACCTACGCCTAGGTGCGGGTGTGGTGCCTGGTGACTATGTGAACCGTGCAACACCTCTACATGGTGGTGCGGTAGCCGGTAACGTGGCTTCGGCAACGGTTACCGTGATGCCGAACCCAGAGCTGGATCGCACTACAGTGATCGGCAAAGTCTTCCATGACCGTGATGAAGACGGTTGGCAAGACCCTGCGGTTGCTGGTTATGTGACCTTGACTGGTGGCATTGCTGCCAATAACTATGTGGCCGGTACCACTACCGTTGACTGGGGTGATGGACCGCAGGCCGTACTGGATGATGCTGATGCACTGCCAAATGGTCTGAACCTAGGTGATATCACTGGTCGCGAAAGTGTTGCCGATGCGCCTGAAGGGCATCGTGTAGTGGTGAGAGCGCAAATTCGCGAAGCGGTAGCAGCACCATTGTTGCTAACTACCAGCGAAGGTACGCATATCAGCTACGACGAGTCTGGCGCGAAAACCGTGAACCATAGCGGTGACAAAGCGAAAGGCTTGACTGCTCAAGACGTAGATCTAGTAACCCGGATCGTGCGTGATAACGCCGGCAACCTAGTCTACGAAGTTGAAGTTACCAACTACGGTGTGCAGGAAGAAGGTATCCCAGGCGTGCGTATCGCAACCGTGACCGGTCTCTTGATCGAGACTGATCAATACGGTCGCTATCATGTGGCTGATGTGGATTCCGGACGCTTTGACCGTGGTCGTAACTTTATCCTCAAAGTGGATGCGGCGACCTTGCCTGAAGGTGCTTACTTCACCACAGAGAACCCACGCGTAATGCGTATTACTGGTGGCTTGATGAACCGTATTAACTTCGGTGTACGGATGCCGAATGAGCGTCTGCCTGAACGTACTATCAATATACGTATGGGCTCAGTGTTCTTTGAGACCGACCGTGATGAAGTACGTGGGCAGTTCATGCCTGCCCTAGAGAAGGTGGCGGAGCAGATTGGGCGCTACCGTTGTGGCGTGATCACCGTGGAAGGTAATGCCGATTGGCGGAATAGCGTGGCTTACAACTTGGATCTAGCCAAGCGACGAGCTGAAAATGTATACAAAGCGTTGTTGCCAATGCTTGGGGAGGACCTCATGCGTAATGTTGAATTTAAATACGATCAACGCTTACCGCGTGAAACCGATGCCTATGATGTGGACGACAGCTTGTACGACGGATCTGGCCCTCGTGGCGTTACCCAAGATAAGCTTTCTAGCGTGTCCGGCATGATGAAGAACCTTGGTGGCCTGTTGCTGTCAGCGGTGGTGGGTACTGCCCATGCAGCTTCAGACCCTAACGACCCTAACTGTGCTTTGGCATCGCAGTGTGCAGATGGTATCCCTGGCTTTTCGATCGAAATGATTAGCCGTGGTGAGTCTGCGCCGCGGTCTACCAATGCTGACTCCGATGGTATGCAGGATAACCGCCGCGTTGATGTGGGTTTCTCTGGTCGAGTACGCCTGCCAGATGGCGGCGTGATGTGGGCGACGGTAGATGCCGCGGTCACCGATCCACGTATGGATGTGATCTCCAATGAGGTCGTTTCAATGGCGAATGGTGTGCTGAATACGCCAATCATCTTTGCCATCTACAACAACTACATGGCCTACGTTGAGTCGCTGCAGTTGAAAATCTACCGTTCAACCGATGCTGATCTGCTGCGTCCGATTGCAATCCTAGAGACGGAAGGCATGCCTTACGGCGGCATTATTTACTGGGACGGCTCTTTAGCTGCTGGAACCCAACCGTTGGCGGCTGGCGAAACCTTGGTTTACCAGCTTGAGGCGAAAGGCGTTGAAGGCAATGTAGATAAAACTGCGA
This sequence comes from Gammaproteobacteria bacterium, assembly GCA_030425645.1. Lineage (GTDB taxonomy): Bacteria > Pseudomonadota > Gammaproteobacteria > JAPPPA01 > JAPPPA01 > JAPPPA01. The sequence goes on from JAUHZK010000001.1 coordinate 461,042, forward strand.
CCCGTGAGATTTATCTATCAGACAGTTTGCCAGCTGATGACAGCTCTCTATTAGATGAGCGTGGCCTAGCCTATAACGTTTATGGGCAGACCAGTCTGGCCCAGCAGAACATTTTGGTACGCGGCGCAAGGGTGCGTATTAGCGGTGCTGACCTTGGTTATGGTCATGCGGTTGCTATCTCCGGTGAGCCGGTATGGATCGATGAAGACGGCCACTTTGTGGTGGAACGTCATTTACCGCCAGCTAACTATGAAGTCATGATCGAGGTGGTTGATCGCAATGGTGACGTTTGGGAGCGCCCAATGCGCTTTGAGGTCAAAGGCGAGTACTTCTTTATGGTTGGCTTGGCCGATGTCACCATCGGTGAAAACAGTGTTAGCGGTAATACCGAGACCTTGGCGGCGGATGATCACTATGACGAAAGCATGTTCGTTGATGGTCGCTTAGCCATGTACCTAAAAGGCAAGATCAAGGGTAAATACCTATTGACTGCCCAAGTGGATACCAAAGAAGACGATATCGCTAATATCTTTAGAGATATTCATAAGCGCGATCGTGACGCTCTGTTCCGCAGTCTTGACCCAGATAAGTACTATCCGGTTTACGGTGATGGTTCAACCACTACCGAAGATGTGCAGACTCAAGGTAAATTCTATGTGCGCCTTGAGTGGGATAAGTCCGAAGCCTTATGGGGTAACTTCAATACCGGTCTAACTGGTAATGAGTTAGTGGCTTATAACCGTAGCCTCTATGGTGCCTTCTTTAACTACAACAATGTTAAATCGACTGAGTATGGCGATCCGCAGTGGCAATTCACCGCCTTTGGCTCAGAGCCGGGTACGCAGTTGGCTCATAACGAGTTCCAAGGCACCGGTGGTTCGCTCTACTTCCTGCGTCATCGTGATGTGGTTGAAGGTTCAGCTAAGGTTGCGGTAGAAGTGCGTGAGCGCGATACCGGACGTGCCTCTCAAAACATCACCCTTGTAGAAGGTCGTGACTACGAGATCGACTATCCAAATGGCCGCATCATTCTGCGTCGCCCATTAACTCAGGTGGCCGACAGTAGTGCGCCCGCCATTGTGCGTGACACGCCGCGTGATGGTGACCGCGCCTTCTTGGTGGTTGATTACGAATATGTACCAGCTGGTTTTGAACCTAATAACGTGACCTCTGGCGCTCGTGCACAGGGTTGGTTGGGTGACCATGTTGGTATTGGTGGTACTTATGTATCTGAAAAACGCGATGACACCGATTACGAGTTGACCGGTGTTGATGTCACCTTAAAGGCTGGCAAGGGTACCTATATTAAAGCTGAGTATGGTGAAACAGAGGCTCGTCAGACCTTTGACAACCTAGTCTCAACAGATGGTGGTTTAAGCTTCGTTGATCAAAACGCGTCAACCGATGACCAAGTAAAAGGTGATGCCAAGCAAGTTGAAGTGCGGACTAGCTTTAGCGAGTTGACTGATGGCCGTGTGAATGCTGATGTTGGTGCTTACTGGCGCCGTAAATCAGCTGGTTTCTCCGCTACTCGCGTGGATAGTGGCGTTGGTAACACCGAATATGGTCTAGATGGCACCTATACCAGTAATAGTGGTATTGGAGTAAATGCGAGCGTGGCTGTTAACGAGCAGGACGACGCGACATCGACTGAAAGTACTACTAGTACTATTCAAGCCACTGTTCCGATTGGCGCGCGTGTCAAGTTGGGCGCGGAAGTGCGTCATCAAGGTCAAGACAGCACCACCACTAACACTTCGGAAACGACAGCTGGCCTGCGTGCCGACGTTCAGTTAACGCCAGATGTTTCTGTCTACGGTGCTGTACAGAGTCAAGTAGACGCTAGTGCCGATATTCAGAGCAATGACCTAGTAACGTTGGGTGTACAGGCACGGGCTACAGAGAACATTAACTTGCGAGCTGAGGCCGCCGCTGGCGATCGTGGTGAAGCGGTTAATGTTTCGGCTGACTTTAACTTGTCTGAGAAACAGAACCTGACCTTTGGTTATACGGCTGATGTCGACGCCGGCACGCGGGACCGTAAGGACACCTTTAGTATTGGTTCGAGCCGTCGTGTGAGCAACCGCACCGAAGTCTTTACCGAGCATCAATTCAACCGCAGTAAAAATACGGCGGATGTGGCTCAGGTATACGGCGTTAACTTTGCGCCGACAGAACACCTGAAGTTGGCGTTGTCTATCCAGTCGAGTCGCATCGACAACAAGACCGGCGCTAACACCGTGCGGGATGCGGCCAGTATTGGGGTTGACTATGCCAAGGCGGCATTAAGCTATAGCGGCCGTTTAGAGCACCGTATTGACCGTAATGCGAACAAGTCTAAGCAATGGGTTACTACTAATGACTTGCGCTATAACGTCAGCTCTAGAGCTACTGTGCAGGCGCGGGCTAATCTGTCGGTTACCAAGGAAAGTGGCGCTAAAGCAGCTCAATTCGCTGAGTTAAGCGTCGGCGGTGCCTATCGCCCGGCCTTTAATGACCGCTTGAACATCTTGGGCCGTTACACCTATCTATATGATCTCGGTTCGCCGGGTCAGGAAAATGCCGGTAACGATGAGCGTAGCCATGTATTTGCGCTTGAAGGAATCTATGCCTTGAACCGCCTCTGGGAGCTTGGTGCCAAGATTTCCTGGAAACAGGGTGACGTTCGTCTAGGTCGCGGCAGCGGTGAGTGGTTACGAACTTCTGTACTACTGGCTGTTATGCGTGGCCGTTACCACTTAACTAACAAGTGGGATGGCATCCTGGATTACCGCTACCTACGTGTGAATGAAACTCAAGATTCAAGGCATGGCCTGTTGGTTGGTGTGGATCGACACATCGGCCGAAACTTGAAAGTTGGTGTGGGTTACAACTTCACTGACTTTAATGATGATCTAACAAACCTCGACTTCCAGTCCAAAGGTTGGTTCGTGAATATGCTTGGCAAGTATTAATCAGGCGTGCTGCCAAGCATCTTGCGGAGAAGCGGCCGGGTTCTGTAACAGGGGCCCGGCTTTTATTTAAACGATTGTTATTAAAGTAAAAATCCCGTCTTGTGATGGCGCTGTTTCGGCTGCTTTAGCGACTTAAGTTATTGCTCCCTCTGAAACCCGCAAAATAGCGTTGTTTTTCCTTGACAGGCATAGGGTGAATCCATAGAATTGCGCCCTCTTTTCGGCAGGCCCATCGTTTTGGGTCTGTTTTGTTAATACCGAATTTAGCCGCAAACGCTGATAAATAAAGGCGTTTAAGGCAAATCATAGATGGCAAGTTAGATGTCGACTATCAATCAGTTGGTGCGCAAGCCGCGTAGCCCTAAAACTTATAAAAGCAATGTTCCGGCATTGCAGGCATGCCCGCAGCGTCGTGGTGTATGTACTCGTGTATATACAACTACGCCTAAAAAGCCGAACTCGGCTATGCGCAAGGTTGCTCGTGTTCGTTTGACGAACGGTTTTGAGGTGTCTAGCTACATTGGTGGTGAAGGCCATAACTTGCAAGAGCACTCAGTAGTGCTTATTCGTGGCGGTCGTGTAAAAGACTTGCCTGGTGTGCGTTATCACACCGTTCGCGGCACCTTGGATTGTGCTGGTGTTGAATCACGTCGTCAGGGCCGTTCAAAGTACGGCGCTAAGCGTCCTAAGGGTTAAGGGTAGCTTCTAATGTCACGTCGTCGCGTCGCAGAGAAACGAGAAATTCTTCCAGATCCTAAGTTTGGATCTGAGGTGCTGACCAAGTTCATCAACATGGTAATGGTTGATGGCAAGAAATCAGTTGCTGAGAAAATTGTATACGGTGCCATTGAGCACATGGAAGGCAAAGGCATCTCTGGTGCTGACGCCAAGATCACCGAAGTATTAGAGCAAGTTGCTCCTCGTGTTGAGGTTAAGTCTCGCCGTGTAGGTGGTGCTACTTACCAGGTGCCTGTTGAGGTTCGCCCTCAGCGTCAGGCCACTTTGGCAATGCGTTGGTTGATTGATGCGGCGCGTAAGCGTGGTGAAAGCACTATGGCTAACCGCTTGGGTGCGGAGATGGTTGATGCGCTAGAAGGTCGCGGTGCGGCTTGTAAGAAGCGTGAAGACACTCATCGTATGGCGGAAGCTAACAAGGCGTTCTCGCACTTCCGTTGGTAGTTTTGATTTCCTTGGTTTGCCAAGGGGAGTAGCTAGAAATTTAGAGTAGGACAGTATCGTGGCCCGTCAAACACCAATTGAGCTCTATCGCAACATTGGTATCTCGGCCCACATCGACGCCGGTAAGACAACAACGACCGAGCGCATTCTGTTTTACACCGGCATGTCTCACAAGATTGGTGAGGTGCATGATGGCGCGGCCACCATGGATTGGATGGAGCAGGAGCAAGAGCGTGGTATCACGATCACTTCTGCGGCAACCACCACCTTTTGGCCGGGGATGGAAAAACAATTTGAGCCGCACCGTATCAATATTATTGATACACCGGGCCACGTAGATTTCACCATTGAGGTGGAGCGCTCGCTACGGGTTTTGGATGGGGCGGTGATGGTTTACTGCGCTGTAGGCGGTGTTCAACCTCAGTCAGAAACTGTTTGGCGACAAGCCAATAAGTACCACGTGCCACGGATTGGTTTCGTGAACAAGATGGATCGCATGGGTGCGGACTTCTTGCGAGTGGTAGGGCAGATTAAAGAGCGGCTAGGTGCTCAAGCGGTGCCTATGCAAGTCAATATCGGTGCCGAAGAAGATTTCGTTGGTGTGGTCGATTTGATCAAAATGAAAGCGGTCTACTGGGATGAAAAAAACCAGGGCATGACTTTCAGTGAGGCGGATATTCCCGCCGAGTTGCAGGAGCAATGTGAGCTGCTGCGAGAAGAGTTGATTGAGGTTGCTGCTGAAGGCAGTGATGAGTTGATGGAAAAGTACCTTGAAGAAGGTGTTTTATCCGTCGAAGAGATTAAAACCGGCATTCGTGCGCGGGTATTGGCAAATGAGATTGTGCCAATGTTTTGCGGTTCGGCCTTTAAGAATAAAGGCGTGCAAGCGGTGTTGGATGCGGTGGTTGAGTATTTGCCATCGCCAACTGAAGTGCCAGCGGTAGAGGGTACGGAAGTTGATGATGAAGATAAGGCGTTAACGCGCGAAGCATCGGATGATGCGCCGTTTTCAGCTTTGGCTTTCAAGATTGCAACGGACCCGTTTGTGGGTACGTTAACGTTTTTCCGGGTTTACTCGGGTGTGGTAACAACAGGTTCTGCTGTTTATAACGCCACCACCGGTAAGCGCGAAAGGATTGGTCGAATGGTGCAAATGCACTCAAACGACCGCCAAGAGATTAAAGAAGTCCGGGCTGGCGATATCGCCGCGGCAGTGGGTCTCAAAGATGTCACTACGGGTGACACGTTTTGTGATCAAGGCGCCAAGATTATGCTTGAGCGCATGGAGTTCCCAGAGCCGGTGATATCGGTGGCGGTAGAGCCCAAAACAAAAGCCGACCAGGAAAAGATGAGCATTGCGCTCGGTAAGTTGGCCCAAGAAGATCCCTCGTTCCGGGTGCAAACGGACGAAGAGTCAGGGCAAACCATTATTTCTGGGATGGGTGAGTTGCACCTCGACATCATCGTTGATCGCATGAAGCGGGAATTCAGCGTTGAGGCGAATATCGGCGCGCCACAGGTGGCGTACCGAGAAACTATCAAAGGCTCAATTGAGCAAGAAGGTAAGTTTGTTCGTCAGTCAGGTGGTCGTGGTCAGTATGGCCATGTGGTAGTCCAAATCGAGCCAAATGGCGAAGGTAAGGGTTACGAATTTGTTAATGAGATCGTGGGTGGTGTGGTTCCTAGGGAGTACATACCGGCGGTCGATAAGGGTTGCCAAGAACAATTGCAGAACGGTGTGATTGCTGGCTATCCGATGCTAGACGTGAAAGTGACGTTAAAAGATGGTTCTTACCATGACGTCGACTCTAACGAGATGGCATTTAAAATTGCTGGTTCGATGGCGGTTAGGGAAGGCTGTACCAATGCTAACCCCGTATTGCTGGAGCCCATGATGAAGGTTGAGGTGGAAACGCCGGAGGCCAATATGGGTGACGTAATAGGCGATCTAAATCGCCGCCGTGGAGTGGTTTTGGGTATGGAAGATATGGCTGCTGGTAATAAGCAGGTATCAGCCCAAGTGCCGCTGGCTGAGATGTTTGGTTATGCCACCGATTTGCGTTCCGCAACTCAAGGCAGAGCAAGCTACAGCATGGAGTTTGAAAAGTATGCGGAAGCACCGAAAACGGTTTCTGACGTACTGATAAGAAGGTTAAGAGGCGATATTTAGTCGCGCTAACCAGGTAACTGACGAGATTGTCGATTGATACGCCCGTAGGGCATTAGAGGCTAGAGTAATGGCTAAAGAAAAGTTTGAACGTAATAAACCCCATGTGAATGTTGGCACCATCGGCCACGTAGACCATGGTAAAACCACATTGACAGCGGCTCTAACCGTTTGCCAAGCGAAGAAGTTTGGTGGCGAGACTAAAGCCTACGATCAAATCGACAACGCCCCAGAAGAGCGTGAGCGTGGTATTACCATCTCAACTGCTCACGTTGAGTACGAAACTGAAAACCGTCACTACGCCCACGTAGACTGCCCAGGCCACGCTGACTATGTTAAAAACATGATCACCGGTGCGGCGCAGATGGACGGCGCTATCCTAGTTGTTAACGCAGCTGACGGCCCTATGCCTCAGACTCGCGAGCACATCCTGCTTTCTCGCCAGGTTGGTGTTCCATACATCATCGTATTCCTTAACAAAGCTGACATGGTAGACGACGAAGAGCTACTAGAGCTGGTTGAAATGGAAGTACGTGAACTACTAGACACCTACGACTTCCCAGGCGACGACACTCCAGTAATCACTGGTTCTGCTCTGAAAGCCCTAGAAGGCGATACTTCGGACATCGGTGTTCCAGCGATCGATAAACTAGTTGACGCCCTAGACAGCTACATCCCTGAGCCAGAGCGCGCCGTAGACGGCGACTTCCTGATGCCAGTGGAAGACGTATTCTCAATCTCTGGTCGCGGTACTGTAATTACCGGTCGTATCGAGCGCGGCATCATCAAAGTTG
>JAUHZK010000009.1 GCA_030425645.1 Gammaproteobacteria bacterium
CGACTACCTGATTGACTGCTTCCTGTTTAAACTCGGCAGAGTAACGAATCCCTTTGCCCATTTTTACCTCTCATAGTTAGATACATTATTTACTATGAAAAGTGTCGCGAAAACCTAGGCCTTACCACACCACGGACAACGAGGGGCGGTTACTTATTCGCCTGCACCAAGCTTGGCTACCAATTCCGGTTTATGAAGCAGAATTGTTTAACAAATTAATTGCTCAAGTGTCGGTTCGATGGCCTAAAGCACCTGAAGAAACAGATCAGAATATTTTGCTATTTTCATCTCTATTAGATAGCCATAAGTTAGAGGCGTTGTTTGCAGGCCAGACTTACACTTATCGACGGTCAGCCATTTACTACCAAATGCTTGATGGCAAACTTGACCGAGTGACCTTACATGCCGCATTTGGCGTTTCATATCCCACGATTGCGAAATTGGAATGCCTGCTCTCTGCTGATATTCATTTTACAAGCAGTGAAAAGAGCGTAGAGGCACGCCGCCTGAAAATGTATGGTTAACAAAATGGATAGTCAGTGCTGGTGGGTATACATGCTGGAATGCACTGGTAACAAAATTTATACCGGTGCTAGTAACAATCCTAAACAGCGTATCAAACATCACTACCAAAGATGTGGAGCGCGATTCACACTGCTAAACCCACCGTTAGCAGTAATAGCAATTTATCGCACAGCAAATCAAAGAGAAGCTTTGCAGCTAGAATCAAAAATAAAGCAGTTATCTCGAGCTCAGAAAATACTGTTAGGTAAGCAATGGAGAAAGCAGAGCGTGCTCGATGAGATTTGGCAAGAAATCACGGCGACGTTTAAGCACATCCATTAACGCCACTTGATCAACTTCCAATACTTTACCAACCCGCTTATCGAGAAAAACAGCGGATTGAATAGCCCAATCAGGCATTGACTGAATACGCTCGCAAATTGACCAGAGATAACTCTCGGTTTGCAGCTTGGCCTTGAACATATGCTGACTTGGGAAACAGTCCGACTCCAACGCTTCTAAAGAACTGTCTATAGTTTCTTTGCATGAAAGGAGGGAGGACCCTTGATCCATCGCAAACACAACGCCCCTGCCTTGAGACTCAATCTCTGCTTTTAAATTGTAATGTCTATCGTCATTACCAATCCACAAATCAAAAACAGCCAAATGAGCAGTTTCCATTGGGTATTCAAAACAGACTTTCTCAATCTCTCGCTCGTGCCCAAAACTCGGTACGCCCCCAGGCAACAGAGGCTCGTCTTCATAACCGGGCTTACCATCAGCGGTAAAGTCATACAGTTTTCGATCCGCCTCATGCACCCTTAGGGAAGCGAAATACAAATCCTCATTGCCACTACCAATCTTCGCCGCAACCCCTGTCGCAAGAGATATCCCTAAAAACTGGGCCAGTCTGTTAGCCACGATTTCACTGTAAACCTGCGCAGGAAACTCGTAACTATCGCTCTTCACAACCGCGCGAACAGCACCCTCTTTGGAGCCTGTAGTGCTAGACGGATTGGATGACTTAACGCTTTCTAGTTCATAGCTAATAAGAGGCATTTTAAGGCCGTTCAAATGCCCATGCGTCTGCTAGCAGCTCAGCTTGCTCCATAACCTTCTCTGTCGCTTCAGGCTGCTTATCAGGTGGATATTTATATCGGACCAGCAAAACCTTAATCATCGTCATCATTCTAGCTTTAGCCGATTGACGCATTTGCCAGTTGATAGTCGCAGAGTTTCTTAGTTTGTCCGTTAGTTCTAGGGCCAAAGCTCTTAAGGCTGGGTGGCCTAACTCTCGCACAGCACTTTCGTTCTCGATGAGCGCTTGATAGAAAGCATATTCTTCTTCGGACATGCCGTCTGGTGCTTTGGCTTCATTAACCTCTTTAGCAAGCGCTATCAGCTCCTCAATTACTTGAGCAGTAGTAATTCCGCGATTACGATATTTATTAATTGCCTCTTCAAGCTTACTCGTAAACTCCTTCGCTTGAATCGCGTTCTTTTGACCTCGTGCTTTCACTTGATCTGCAATAAGCCTTTGCAACAATTCGGCTGCTAAATTCTTGGTCGGCATGTCCTGAATCTGTTTCAGGAAGTCGTCATCCAAAACACTTATGTCTGGCTTCTCTAAGCCTAAAGTGCCGAATAGATCTTTAACACCTTCGACCAAAACACCTTTAGCCACAAGTTGACGCAAAGCAGCTTCTTTTTCAATTCTCGACTTTCCACTACCAGAACGAGTGAGCTTAATCAGCGCTATTCTGACAGCCTGAAAGAAAGCAATTTCATCACGATGGACCAATGCCTCTTGACGCGTACCCGCCAAAGCTTGTGATTTAGTTAAACGGGCGACCTGATCCAGGTATTCAACTATGCCTTTATTCTTGCCCTTGTCGTCTGGCTCTGGATGTAATTGCGTAATGTGCTCCATCGCCCCTCCCAACAGCGCGAGAGCTTTCATGGGATCCTCGTATCCGCCGTAATCGAAACCATTAAAAAATTCGTTTCGAATTACATCCAGCGTATCAAGCAGTAGCGTTAGCGCTTCACCGGAAACATCTACTGGAGATTTATCAGACTTGGAATCCCGAGTGTAGGTAGCGATTGCTTTTTTGAGCTCTTCACCGATGCCGATATAGTCGACTATCAATCCCCCAGGTTTATCTTTCCAAACGCGGTTTGTACGAGCAATTGCCTGCATAAGTCCATGGCCCCTCATGGGCTTATCTACATATAAAGTGTGACATGGAGGCGCGTCTGTACCTGTTAGCCACATATCCCTGACGATAACTATTTCTAACTCATCTTCTGGATCCTTGAAGCGCCGCTCCAGCATTTTCCGGTCATCCTTGGACGTATGGTGAGCGCGGAAATGCTCCGGATCTGTCGCACGTTGACCAGTCATGACAATTTTAACTTTGCCTTCAAGCAAGTTTGGGTTATGCCAATCTGGGCGTAGTTTGATTATTTCATCATAGAGAGCGACGGCCGCTTCTCGAGAAATAGACACAACCATCGCCTTACCTGGCAAAGACTGTTTGCGTAACTCCCAGTGGTTTACTAAGTCCTCTGCTAGCTTTTCAATACGCCCCTCGGCCATAGCGAGCGCTTCAAGCCTCGTGTGGCGGCCTACAGCTCGATTTTGTTCAGACTCGTCCTCATCCTCGGTATTCTCTAAGAACTCATCATGAAGAGCTTGCTTTTCAGCTTCATTAAACTCTAACTCGATGATCCGCGATTCATAATGAACCGGAACTACAGCGCCATCTTCTTGAGCGGCAACCATGTCGTAAACGTCAACATAAGTACCAAATACAGACTGGGTATCCTTGTCTTCTAAAGAAACAGGAGTACCGGTCATACCGAGATAGATCGCATTTGGAAGAGCGTCACGCATGTGTTTGGCCAAACCGTATTTGGTTTCACCTGTCACACCATCTATCTTGGCGGTAAACCCGTACTGAGTCCTATGAGCTTCGTCGGTAATCACAACGACATTTGAACGGTCGCACAAAGCACTATTTGTTTGACCACCCTCAGGCGCAAATTTATTGATGGTCGTAAAGTAGATTCCACCGGCTGGTTGGCTAGAAAGCATCTCCTTCAACTGCCGCCTCTTCTGGGCCTGCCTTGGCTCCTCGCGCAGAGATTCCTTGCAACTGAAGAATGTTTCATATAGCTGACCATCTAGGTCGTTTCTGTCGGTAACGACAACTACCGTAGGGTTGGCAAACTCCTCTCGTTCCCTTAAGGCCATCACATAAAAAAGTGCTAATAGCGATTTACCCGACCCTTGAGTGAACCACAAAACACCGCCCTTACCATCTTTCGTATCAAGCAGCGCCGACGAGGCTCTCTCCACAGCCTTTTTAACACCATGGTATTGGTGCCACTGAGAAATAATTTTTGCGGACGGGCTTCCATCAACCCGCATGAAGGCTACAAAACCCTTGAAAAAATCCAGTAGCACTTCAGGCTTGAGCAACCCACAAACTAATGTTTCCAGCTCTAACATACCATCTGGAGAGCGCTCCCCGTCTATAAGCCTCCAAGGCGAATATCGTTCGAAATCAGCCGTCAACGAACCGTAACGAGCAACAACGCCGTCAGATATGACATTCATTAGGGAGTACGAAAACAGTTGAGGGATATCCGCCTTATATGTCTGAATCTGCAGGTAAGCAGACTCAATATCAGCATTTACGTCAGCAGGGTTTTTAAGTTCCAGAACGACCAATGGAAGACCATTAACAAACAACACGACATCTGGTCGACGAATTTTCGCTCCATGCACCGTAAATTGCTGAACCACTAGCCAATCGTTATTAGATGGAGTTTCAGTATCAATTACGCCAGCGCGAATTATTCTTTTATGGCCCGTTTCATCTTCAATCTCCACGGGCACACCATTTCTAATCCAGTCGTAAACTTCGCGATTACCATCAATTAATGACTGAGTACTGTAATCCGCCAACTTGGATACTGCTTGTCTGAGTGCGTCGTTACTTAAACTAGGATTAAGCGCACTAATTCCTTGCTCGAGACGAGGACGCAGAACCACTTCGCTATAACGAGTTCGAGCTTCATGACTGCCACCAGCAGAAACCATCTCACCGGTCAGGCATTCGTAACCCAAATCTGAGAACCAACTTAATACTGCATCTTCTAAATGACCCTCTAGCAAAATCTGTCCTTCTAATATTTATAGTTTGAATCTGTGCATTTGAAGCCAAATGCAGTCAATTACTACAACAAAATGTTACCTTAAATCTTCAGACCTGATTGGTTATAACTCGAGGAAGGAGCATATCTCGGATCATTTCTTCTTTCTGACTTTGTTGCTCTACCGAAGAAATGAGTTTGAATATCGGTGTTGTGATCTCATCAAATTTCGCCAAGGCCCCTTTGTTTGGAACCAAGACATCCATATTTTTTATTGTTCTAGAATTCACCGCAGTGGCAATTGAAGAGGTACTGCCAAGGCTTGAAAAATCAAATGTTCTCAGATACATCAAAAAATATTTTTCAGAAATAGAATCTTTAAAGTCATGAAAATGAGCAATCGCTTCATTTGTCGTGAGCTCGGTGCCAGCTATCGCTGTACGCCCCACAGTAAGCTTGAAGCTAAGCAGTACGGAATCACGAGGTATCACTCTGACATTAAATCGATTAATTGCCTCCTCAACCAAATACTCTTTACTTGAACGTAAAAACATCCCCCCTTTACCCATATCTTTTATAGAAACCCAAACGTAGTTGCTTTCGCCATAAACATCAAACCAGTGTTCCTCTTTTCTAGGAGGCGTCTTACCTATTCCAATCGAAGATATATCCTTAGCCAACTTAAATTCCCAACCTTCTGGCAACCATTCACCAGACTTAGATAAGACAAATTTATCAGGGAAATTCTCACGAATGCTTCTGGGGGTTATTTGCTGATTTAGTTGTCTATATCGTTGTCGAGATAAAGCTCTTTTCTGAAATTGATCTGGAATAGAATTTCCAGCTTCCAAGGCATTGTCGATTACAACGTCAAAATCAACGAACCAACTTTTATAAATAACTCTAAGCGTTTCGTTCAAAGTTATAAGCACCTTATTATTGCAGGCAACCTTGTTATCGAGTGCTAACAATGGCGCTACTATTTCTGCCTGCTTTTCTGGCTCAGGGACATCAACAGTAATAGAGGAGAGTGCTCCTCCCGAGATTTCCTTAAATGTAGACCCGGAAGCACTGGCCTCGATTTCAGGAGTTTTATGTTTCAACGCGTAGTAGAAAAATTCACTATTGTGTCCGTTTTTTAACACTAAGCTTTTGAAGCCTTGACTCGTAGATACTGGGTTTTTGGCAATAGCGACATAACCAATAGGCGCCCGCGAAGAAAAAAGCACAGCGCCTTTTGGTAACAATTTGGCGCTCGAATCATTCAAACCAGATTCTGTTAAGAACCGTTTCCCAGCGCCAACATACATATCACGGTTACTGGATAAATCTTTTGGCGTCAGCCATGGAATACTCCCTTCCCAAAAAGTTGGTTCCTGGGTATCTGGTGTCCCACCTCCTATCACTGTGGCTACGTCCCCAATAGTTAATTTTTCCCAATTAGAGCTCATAACCGATAACCTTTAACTGCTGCAGCATTTCGGTTTGCAATTCTGCAGATTCATCTAGCAATTCTCTAAGTTCGCCACACAATGCTCCCATTTGCTCTTCATAGACGCTACTGTCGAATAGTTTCCCTTCTGCTCCAACGAACCTACCAGGAGTAATTTCATAGTTCTTTTCAGCGATGTCAGAGTGGGTGGCGCTTTTACAAAAACCAAGCTCATCGACATATTCTTTTGAGTCCGCGAACTCAGTGCCTCGCCAGCGGTGATATGTTTGTGAAATCTTTTCGATTGTTTCGTCTTGGAAAACAACCTGTGTCTTAGATATGTTCTCCGTCTCCAAGTTAGAACAATCCAGGAAAAGAACCTCACCATTTCTATTGATGGAGCCATTGCCCCCCTCTGTCTTATCCTTTGAAAGAAACCAAATACATGCAGGTATAGTCACGTTTGAGAATAGCTTGGGCGGCAAGGCTAAGATACATTCAACCTGATCGCCGAGAATCATAGCTTTTCGTATAGCGCCCTCGCCTGAAGACTGAGTAGTGAGCGAGCCATTCGCTAGAACAATACCTGCTCTTCCCTTTTGAGATAAACGGCTGAGCATATGCTGCAACCACGCATAGTTTGCGTTTCCGGCTGGCGGTACACCATATATCCAACGCGGATCATCTTTAAGAGCGTTTCCTTCCCAATCAGAGATATTGAATGGTGGGTTTGCGAGAATATAGTCGGCGCGTAGTTTGCTATGTTGGTCTTCCGTAAAAGTAGACCCGTAGGTTTTTCCAATATCTCCCTCCAAACCATGAACAGCCAAATTCATAAGGCATAACTTACGAGTAGCAGCCATATACTCCTGCCCATAAATAGCTAAATCACCAACGTCTCCAGCTTTTTTTGCGTGTGCTTCCTTAAAGCGATTTGATTGAACAAACATGCCGCCTGACCCACAAGCAGGATCATAAATTTTGCCTTTGAAGGGGGCTAAAATTTCGACTATCAATGTTACGACTGATTTAGGGGTATAGAACTCTCCAGCACGCTGCCCTTCCGACATAGCGAACTTGCCCAGAAAGTACTCGTAGACTTCTCCAAAAATGTCTTTGCTACCATGCGTTTGGGGGTCGAATTTGATTCTGGCAACTGTCGTCATCAACTCTCCCAATTTGCCAGGACCCAATTCTAGTCGCCCAAAATCTCTGTATAAAACTCCTTTCAGGCGAGGGTTATCTTTCTCAATAGATGCCATAGCATCATCTAATAGCTGAGCGATATTTGAACTAGAAGCCTTAGACAAAAGGACCGAAAATCGCGCTTCTTCTGGCACCCAAAAGACGTTGTCTTTGTCATAAAACGTTTTATCTTCAGTAAAAGCTGCCCCTGCATCTAGCCGAAGTTCCTCGTCTTCGATAAATAGTTCAGATTCAGGGTTTTTTAGCTCATCACGAATGAAGTCTCCCTGCGCTTCAAACATATCCGAAACATATTTCAGGAAAGTCAGCCCCAAAACTGGATATTTGTATTGTGCCGCCGAAACGGACCCCCTTAGGGAGTTAGCCATTCGCCAAAGTTCGGCTTTAAATTCTTCAGTTGTCATGTAATAAGTTGCTCAAAAATTTTTGTAATTATCATTAATAAGTAAGCTCAGTTTTCGAGCCTGTTAACTATTGCCGGATTCATAGGAAACCCATGGCGCTTTAGCGCAGCATCTAAGGTTGCCCGAGTCACATTAAAATGCGCTGCCACATTTGTCTTAGTTATTTCTGGATCTGTCAGCATCGCTGCGGCCTTCTTTGCATCAGAGGCATCCATCTTCGGTGTCCTCCCACCCTTGCGACCTCGGGCACGAGCGGCAGCTAAACCAGCCATCGTTCGTTCTCGTATCAAGCTACGCTCAAATTCAGCCAATGCACCAAATAAATGAAACACTAGTTTCCCCCCAGCGCTTCCTGTATCAATATTCTCAGAAATGGACCTGAAGGCGATATTGCGATGTTCGAGATCCGCTACGATTCCAACTAAATCCTTCAATGAACGACCGAGACGATCGAGCTTCCAAACAACCAGAACATCACCAGCCCGCAGCATTTGCAAACAAATATCTAGCTCCGGACGCGCTATTCCGGCACCGGGTACCTTTTCTTCATAAATACGCTCACACCCATCCCGCTCAAGTGCATCGATCTGTAGGCCGGTGTTTTGATCTTGACTGCTAACGCGGGCATAACCAATCTTCATTTAACGCACCTTTGATATACACAGATTGTTATACATAGTTTTTATACACATATCCACCATTATCTAACGTAATTTAATTACACTAGGACGGTGTATATAAAACGTTGGTTTTATAGCGCATAAATTTATAACACTTAGAAAAATGCATAAGAAAGGAAACGGGTCGTGGCAAATACAGAACTTGATTTCAAAATCCCAAGCCTTAAGGATGACATCTGGATCAATCAAGCTGAAAAAGCGACAGAGTTAGCCGCTAAGATTCCAGGTGCACAACAGCCTAGAGTTTCCCTCACTGCTCTTGGTAAACAATATCAGGCCGACCCAAACAATCCTGATTGGCTTTCAGAACTGCGGGAGAAGCTCGCAAGCGCAGATGGTCACTACATATCATCAATATCAATTCAATTAACCGTCCCGGGTACAAGTGCTCAGCAACAAGGCCAGGTGAGTTTTTCGATAACGCGCATACCGGCTGAGCCAGTAGCAACATTGAAGGTTACGATCGGCCAGCACACAGCTGACGCACTGGATAAGCTGACAGCAATTAACACAGTAGTTGCGGAATTCCAGCCCATTGACCCTGTAGAGTCAAAAATTAGTTTGGCAACCGATGATGCCGCAGAGTATTTACGTCAGCTTGACAATAAGCTCCAGCAATTGTCGAACGTTGCGATAGAACAGACGGAAAAAGTGACCGAAAACCTCCGAGAGCAAGCTCTTCGCAACCAGCAAACACTAGACACGGAGCGTGAGAAACTCCAAGCCGACTTCGATGCCAAGCAAGATGAACTTAAGAAACGCGAAGATATACTGACTAATCGTGTAAAAGATATTGACCTGGCTGATGCTAAGACTTCGCGCAGAAAGCTTAGAGACCAACTTAAAGAGAAACTGGACAGGCTTGCTGGAGAGTTAAAATTTACCAATCAAACCAATATTGAGCGCCGAGTGCTCTACGGAGTTCTAGCTTTCGGATTGATAGTTGGTGCAATTATTATAATTGAGGCCGGGCTTGCCATGACCAAGCCTGACGCAACAACTGGTAATGGCGCCTTCCTTATTGGCGCTCGTGCAACTGCTGGCTCAATATTGTTTGGCAGCGTACTAATCTATTTCATCCGCTGGCAATCAGCATGGGTTCATCAACGAACAATGGAGGAGCTTAGGCTCCTTCGAACAAGCTTAGATGTTGAACGAGCAAGCTGGGTAGTAGAAAGCTTAGTAGAGTTCAAAAACGAACAAATCGACCAAATACCCGATGCGCTTCTTACAGCAGTTACTCGGAATCTCTTTGCAGACCCCGAACAGAATGCTGCAATCACTACTCCGGTAGATGATGTTGCAGATATACTCAGAAACGGTGCGGAGTCAGTCAAGCTTAAGCTAGGTGACCACGAAGTAGTTCTAGACCGCCGAAGCCTAAAAAAATTATCTGCTGCTCAAAATGCTGATTGAGGACTTTTAACCCCTACCACCAAACCTGTCCAAGCCACGTATACACGAAGCAATCAACGTGAAAAACCTAGGAACGTTGGATACTTTTCGTAGCAAAGAGCATAACTAATAACGCATTGCTAATTTACAGAACACCGTCCGCTGGTTTGTATTTTCGCCATCAAACGCGCCTGATAGACTAGTGGAATACTCAAAGAATCGGACTAACCCGCCCCAAACCGAGTAGTTAGCACTTGTAAGTTGTAACTGAACCATATGCAGTGCATACGGCTACTAGCACCACCAGTCGCCCCAGAAATATAAGCAATTCAACAGAAAACCAACAAATACGGAGAAACGTATTGCCCAAAATATTGAGCTATGCGATGTTAGCTCGATGTTTGCTCAAGTTCGCGACATAAAGACACAACACAAATGCCCCGTGGGCAAACAGTTATGTGCAACAAAATCGTATGTTTCTTCTGCCCATATCGGATATATCCCGTTTTGGCCGCTTGGTAAGTAACTTGATAAGCAACAGCGAAACAGCCGAAGTCCGGCCACTGTCAATTATTTAGTCCAGCAACTTTGCGGAGACCGGTTTCCCAATCGGTCCAGCGACAAATTCGTACAACCACTATCGTTTAGCTGATCACCTGTCGCAGTGGCCGTTACTAAATAGCCGCGATCAGCCGGGGTCGTTACTTGAAGCATATAACGGCCGTTCTCACTGCTAGCTGCGGCAACATTACTAAAAGTGCCATTAAGCGTCACCAGCTGCTCTTGCCGTGCTGCCAGCTCCATCATTTCGCCTTGCACGTCTTTACGATGACTCTGCAGCACCATCAAACGATAATTCGGTATCGCCCAAGCCGCGATAATGCCGGCAATGGCCATGGTGATTAGAATCTCGAGTAAGCTAAAACCACGTTGTTTCACAGCTTCTTATCCTTGCATTGGCAACAGTTACCGCAGCTGACGCCAAGTTGAGCGACTACGTTCATAACCGATTGGGTTAACCACTGTGCGCTCTATGCCACCGTCGGCGCCGCTAGTTAGATGAATTTCATTACCGTCTGCAGTAATGAGAATGGTTGGCACTGGATTATAAGTACCATCAGAGAAACGCCCAGCTGGCGTTAATAGATTACCGTCGCCATCATCGTAGCGGTCATCAAAGGTCACGGAGCCATCACCGTTAAGGTCAAATGGCGGCAACACGGTTGGTGATCCATCCGCGGCATCCAATTCAAACAGCCAATTGCTAATCGCCGGGTTACAAATCGCTTCGTCGAGAATAGTGGTAGAGATCAGCAAACGATCATTCCTTAGAATCGGATCGGCCACGACCCTTTCGCCTTGGTTATCAGCCGTAGCTAGCGCTGCCACACTGCTGGCCTCAGCCAGATCCATATACCAGCCTAACGTGGTGCTCCAATCAATGGGACCGTCAGCCTGACCATTGCTATCGCCATCATCGGTATCGCTACTAACAATTCTGATAACAGCGCTTTCTTGGCTACCATCCAGATCCGTATCAATATTGACGTTGACGGAATCCAGAATCAGGCGGCGCCGGTACTTGGTTTTATCACTAATATTTAAGCCCGTACTTTCGTTCTTGTCCCATATGCCATAGATCGACTGGGTGTAGTGCACTTCACCAACAGCATCAGCTTCCAACATTTCGCCGGTACCAAAAATCACCAACTGACCCTCGTCCGCCGGGTGGTTCGGGTGCAACATCACCATCGGCTCGGTCGTAATCGGTTGTGGAACCCCACTAAAGTTGGTCGCTTGGAACAACGCCGCAGGGTCGCCGCCACTGCTGGCAGAGAAACCCCAGTTGGCCTCATCGGTATCAGTAAGATCCAACTTCCACAAATTACCAACTAGGTCACCGGAATAGACGTAATCAACGGAGCGGTCATTCTCAACGTCAACAACAGCCATTGTCGCTAGGCCATTAGGCACAGAAGTCGGTAAGTTAATGGTTTGCAGCAGGCTACTACTGTCATCAACTAAATCCGGCAAAGTGACGGTAACACCCGGCGTTAGCAGTACTTGGCTAAGGTCAAGAAACGCCCCTACCTTGGTGTCGAAGGTTCGCACCAAAATACCCGTTTCCATATCAATCGCATAAGCGTAAGCATTACCGGTAACGCTGAACGACAGAATAGATGTCGAATCCAAGGAGGTATCGACATCTTGCAAACCCAAATCAATTTCGGTGTTGTTATAACCGTTACTCATTAATACGGCCCAGTCACCAGTGGCGTTGGCGTCGCTACCGAAACCAAAATCGGCTGCCGTAAGCACGATATTGGGCTGCGCGAAGGTATACCCCATACCCGCATGTCCACGCTCCTCATCGGTTTGTAGAATTACGTCGAGAAGCGGTTCTACGAAGCTGGCACCAACAAAATTTTCAACCAAATTACCCAAGTCCAAAAAGCCAATATCACAAAGCCCCAGCAAGGCATCACAGAGCGCATCTTGAATAAGGTCGTTCACTAGCTGTTTCAGTTGTCCCGACAAAGAACCCGCATCGGTAAACTCCCACAACACAACCTCTTCAGCATTGTTTTCAGAGAAGCGTCCAGCCTGATAATTTCCAGAGCTGTCGTAGCTACCCGGATCAGTGACATCCAAGGCATAGATGCCCTGACCACCTCGTCCTAAAGAACCGACCAATACCGTTCGCCAGCATGGCGATGAGGCACCACAGCCCGGATAGCGACCAAACACATCGACCACACTAATCTGTCCATCGACATAAGCTTCCGGAGCAAAGTCCGTATCGGCATAATCTTTTAAGTTACTCAGTACCCTCGATGGCACAAACGCAATCCGCTCTTCACCCGTGGTGGCATCAAAGCCATGCAACATGCCGTCATTAGCGCCGACATACACCATGGGCGCACGGTCAGCATAATCGAGGGCAAACTGGTGATATCGTTTAGCGGCAATATCAGATGGGTTTTCAAACTCATCCGGATAATCAAAATTAGGAGCGCCAACAAACACAGGATTACTCGACAGGATTGGTCCCAGCACGGTGCTCGTTCTGTCTCGTTGAGTACCGCCGTTCTGCTGCTCTCCTGAACGCTCACCACGAACATATTCAATCTCAGCCGCTGACAAGCCATCGGTGATACCAATGGTTTCCAGCAAACCTTCTAAACCGAGAGCATTTAGACCGCTTAAAATCGTGTCCAATAACGGTTGAATCGGCAGTAATAACAAATCTAATGCGCTGCCAACAGCGCCAAGCAAAGTACCCAGAATATCTAAGCTTAGAATCGAGTTACCAACGCCTTCCAACTGGCTACCAATACCACCTATAAGTGGAATAGCCCCAAAAAACTGAGCATCGGCCAAGGCCGTAGTCGTAAACGGAATGCCACCACTGTTATATCCAGTGGCAACACTCGCCTCACGACGCGGATCGTAGGTCATCACCACCCGGCCACTATCACTGGTTAATTGCGAGGCTGCATCCCACTGCTCCGTGAGAGTGCCATCCGCGCCCAGCTGGTAAGCAATTAAATTGCCAGACCAATTATCAAAGTTGTAACTGGTGGTGAAAATCAGCGTATTGCCATCAAACTGAGTCGACGAAGCCGTGGTATTGGTGCCCGATAAGCGACTACCACCAATTTCATTCAATGCAGCAATCAGCTGCGCCACCCCGCCACTGCCGAGTCCACTCAAGTATTGACCACGGCCATTAGCAGTAGCGTGTTTTAGCTCTGTTAGTAGGGCCGCATATTCAAAAGCATCGCTGACATCCGGCTCATAGGGCGCTGATGCCGGTAATGCAAACAACGGCGTTGGCCAGTTGCCCATCCCGGCCAAAATATCATCAACGTCACCACTGCCCGCCTCAGCCGAAACCACTAGGGCATGGGTATGCATACGTTGTGTGCCCTCTAGGCCTGGCTGCAGGTCATCTTCATAGGCATCCATAGCGGCATCGGCTAAGGTTCCAGCGACACCATCAGCATAAGGCTCGCCATCGCTGGTACTACTGTCATCGCTGTCGTGGTCAGTAGCGGGCGTTAGAGTATTGTGACTTTGTTTGCTGTCGCCCTGCGCGCCTGTTTCTGCAGGATAGTCCGTGTGCGACACGGTTAAACCGTGTGCGGTACTGTAACCATCGGTTACCAATACGGCATTGTGAGCCTGACACTCACCACCATCAGCTTCCGCTAGAACCGGACAGGAGCTATCTCCCACCACATTCTGGTTTTCCTGGGTTTCAGTGCCACTGAAATAACTGGCATAGCGTGTTGCAGCACTGCAGCGGAAGTAATTGCCAGCATCTTCTAAGGCGCGCCGTAACGGCGTTGCAGTGGCGGCTGCTTCGGTGCTGTAGATTGCATCCAATAGCGCGCGTTTATTACCAGATTGCAAGGAGTCGGCAGTCGTTACCGACACTGCGGGCACGGCAATAGCGTCATTCTGATGAATAGTTGCATAAGCCAGAGCCAGCCCATTTGCCGCTTCAACCAGACTTGCCGCCACGCCTTTGGCAACTAACTCTCGGCTGCGGTAGTACTGGAACCAGTTGGCAAAATTCACCAAGGTAGCATCGGTATTCGCCAATCCAGTCAGGTCAACTTCGGTGCCATCGGCTTCGTAATAAAGCGCGACTTTGTAACGTGTATCCACTTCATCAGTACAGGTGAACAAACCAAGCAAGCCACAACTGTAAGAACGACTAAAGAACTGATGGGTAATGGTGTCGTAGTTACCATTCGCCAAACGAATAATCGAAGTCGGCTGGTGCACAGACTTAATATTTAACGTTGCTGAGCTAGCGTTATATGGGTCGAGGCGCACCGCTAAAGGGTTGGCGTCAGCATAGGCAACACCGGCGCTATCAACCCCAGGCCAAGGGCTGTAGGTCTTATTCGGGTCAAAATAAATGGCGTTAAAACTTGCCGAACGTAACTGCCAAACATTAGCCAAATCACCACTTTGATCTGGCGCAGCGGAGATTCCTGCTGCGCTGCGCACCCATGAAGTTGATGCCAAGGCATCCAGTAAGCGCTTGGAGGGCGGTATCTGTGCGCAGAATGGGCTCGCTTCCTCATCTGGCAGTCGCAAGGCATTAACCGCAGCATTGCTTAGGCCGCTGTCGCGGCAAGTACCCGCAGCTGAGTTAAACCGCTCTGGCACAGGAAACAGCCACGGGTATATTAAACGCCCGTCATCGGTAGCACGCGCCATACCCTGCGCTTGGTCAGCGCCGCCATTACGCTGGCCACCACTGCCTGTTTTCTCGACCGTGGTGTCTGCCGCACGATGATCTAAGGTAAAGCTAGACGACATACTTAGAGAGTCGTCCATCAAAATCAGCACATTGGCGTCAGCCTGCGCACCTAAAAATAACGGGCTTTCATTCAGCGAGAACTGCCGGTGAGTAAGGCCAGCCAGGTCTAGGCTTAATGCCTGAAGCGGTGCGACCACTAGCATCAAGACTAAGCCCAACAGCAGGTTAAGCCCTGCCGGCCTACACAAACGGCTTCGCCAATGCATGCGCCTATTTAAAGCAGTTGTTTTAAAAGCCATGATGCCCCCTGCGCCAACCCCATTAGTAGCGCCTGATAAAAGTTGATTGCAACACCACTTGTGTCGCTGTTGTCGCGCCAAACCCAATCGCCGAAACTTCGTATAGGTAGCGCCCTGGTGGCCGCCCATGACCACGGTTCAAGCTATCTGGAATAAAGCGCACTTCGCGAATCAGGTATCTCGGCGCCTCACCAGACCCCGGCGGTATATCCGCAATGTCATTAGCGTCGGCATCGATAAAGCGCCCGTGCTGTTGCCACTGTGCCAGCGTTAATCCGGAGATAGCCGTGGCGAAGTCATCCGCCGCAGCGCCGCCAAAACTAAGCAATTCAGCATCGTCCAACACGTCTACGTCCAAGCAATTACCGCTGGCAGCGTCAGCACATTCCTGCTCGTGAGGCAAATTGACCAGTCCATCTAACCAGCGCTCGGCATCGCGCAGGGCGGCTTCGGCCGCCTCCAAGGCGATAGCTCTGTCCATCGTGTGACGCGCCATACGCTCTTCTAGAAAACTGGTACGCAAGGCTGTCATTCCAAGCACGGTCAACACTAAAAGCAGAATTAAAGTAACCACCAATACGGCGCCACTCTGCGACCGGCCCATTGCCTGTGGGGAAACCCTATTCATCGTGTCAGGTTCCTCAATGCGATGGTTTGCGTGAACTGCTGCTGCAACGTCTCGGCCGTTGAAATGGTTTGAGCGGCAACCGTTTCTAGTAAATCTAGCGTTCGGCCACCTTTAACGTCTATCGTCACCCTTAAGGCTCGCACCCGGTTCAGGTCAGGTACGGCAGAGAAGTTTTGATAAACATCCACAACCTGATCGCCGCTTGTATCAACCCCAAGTTCGACCTGAAATGCGGTCACATCCTCGACTAAGGTGAGCGCCGAGAACTGCGAGCCACTGCCGCTACTATTGAGGTAACGATACGGCGTACCGCCGTTCTCTTGCACAATGCGTTCTCGTCGGCAATGCAGCCTAAACCGGCTGCGACCATCTTCAGCGCTATCCGCTACTCTGGCGTAGATGATATCGGCGGCGTATAAGGTGAAAAAATTGACGTCATCAGACGGATCGGCAGTGCCCTGCTCGTCCAGCTCTTCCACGCCACCAAATACGGTATCGCCAGCGCAATCGGTTACCGCACCGTCTTCAGCCCCGCCTTGATAACGCACAACCAATACATCGCTATAAGTCGCAACATTATCCAATGCGATGGTATCGCCACCGACCACGACGTTAACGCTACGAGTACTAAAACTGAGTGGAGCCGGCTCACCCGTTACAGGCAGATCAGTACCATCAACACCTGTCACCATACGGTTATTGCTGTCAGTAAAGGTTAGGTCGGGCAACTTTTCCTGAGTAAAGCGATAACCGGTATTTCGCACCGAATGATTAATAAAATTTAGAGCAAAGCGGCCGCTTTCCTGTAGGCGTGACTGAGCCAAAATGCGGTTATGAGTGGCTTTGCTACTGATAAAAATTTGATAACTAAGCGCAAGAATAACGAGCCCAATGGTCATCCCAACCATTAGCTCTATCAAGCTCGCACCGCGTTGCTGCTGTCGTAGGGTGCTCATGGGGTCATCACCAACTGAAACTGCTCGACATTGCCGTCGCGCAGCTCATCCCATTGCAAGGTAATGGTATAGGCCTGGC
The DNA here is from genome assembly GCA_030425645.1 of Gammaproteobacteria bacterium. Lineage (GTDB taxonomy): Bacteria > Pseudomonadota > Gammaproteobacteria > JAPPPA01 > JAPPPA01 > JAPPPA01. The sequence continues at coordinate 17,023 of JAUHZK010000009.1, forward strand.
CCGTCGCACAAGGGGCAGCACATACAGCGCTACCTTGTCCGGCTGGCAAAGAAGATGTCACTAAGGCTTGCCAAGCGGCGATGTCGGCGGCACTAATGGTGTTACGCAGACTGCCACTAGTGTCATATCCGCCTTGGCGCGCAATGGTTTTGTTGGCTCGCATACGGTCGGCATAGTCTTGTGCTAACAAACCCGCCTGCGTTCGCCATAACGCCGCGTTGTTGGTCCGTAACCCGTTAAATTGCATGCTCGCAACGGCTAACAGCCCAATGGTGCCGATCAACATCGCGATCAACGACTCAATCAGCGTGATGCCACGCTGTTTAGCCGCAAGATTTTGTACCCTCAAACTCACGACGCCGCACACCGATTTGCCGAGATATCACCGCTAGTGAACGAGCCCACGGTGGTCTGCCCAATGCGACTAATAACTAGCTTTCTAGCGTGCCGAATACGCTCTGATGTTGAGGCGGTTTCGGTTCCAGGCCCACAAATGAACAAACTGCCAATACTGCCCGCGGCAGTGCTGTCTTGACGGAAACCAATTTGATCACTGACATTGGCATTGCCGCGCACGGTGAAACCACCGCCCAATGCATTTTGCACCTGCAGCAAGGTATCACCAGCACTAACACTATCTGAGCGGTCGCTATCAGCCACCACCAACCAGCCGTCCTCCCAACCATCAGCGGTCGTCGCTGTGGTCGTCGTCACACAGCTACAGTGGCTGGCAGTGGTCAAATTACTGTCAGTACAGGCAGCACTGCTATCGGCCGTTTGCGGGCGGCGGCATAAATAGACGGAAGTACCGCGCGTTAGTGCTTCAGAACGCGCGTACTGAATAGCCGCGAGCAAATCGTTAGCGGTACTCGCCGCTCGATTACGCTTCACAAAACTAGAAAGATTAGGAACAACGCCCACGACCAAAACCGCGGCAACGATCAACGTTACCATCAGCTCCAGCAAAGTGAATCCTTTTGCCCCGTTTCGATACATTTAGACATGCCCCTAGACCAGCCCCCTGGTCCGAAAAAACCAAGCCCGTTAGGCCTAGTTTCTGTTATGACACTCGCTCTACGCAAACGCCAGCATTAACTGACCAGCTTAGCTTATTTTAGGATAAACGGTCTATTATTTGAATCATTGTTCAATGGCCGCAGAAGTCGCACTAGCGCTAACTTTCTGTGCCTCTAAGCGGAGTAAGTTTTTCGGCACCGAAAAGACCACATTTTCGGGTGTACCAACCACCTCATCAGCAGTTTTGCCACCCCACTGTTGCAGCTGCTCAATCACGCGCTTTACCAACACTTCCGGCGCCGACGCTCCGGCTGTTAGTCCGACGGACTTGGCATCAGCAAACCAATCTTGTTGCATGTCTTCTGGGCCGTCGATCAAATAACCCGCAACCCCCCGCTCAGTGGCGATTTCGCGCAGGCGATTGGAGTTAGAGCTATTACGTGAACCCACTACCAATAGCACGTCGACATCTTTCACTAACTGCTTTACGGCGTCTTGCCTATTCTGCGTCGCGTAACAAATATCATTTTTGCGCGGCCCGGAAATCGCCGGAAAACGCTTTCTTAACTCATCAATAACGACCGAGGTGTCATCTACCGACAACGTGGTCTGAGTGACATAAGCCAGACTGTCTGGGTTTTTGACGTCCAGTTCCCAGACGTCACTGGGCGACTCCGCCAAATGCATACGGCCGCCACTCTGAGCCTCAAATTGCCCCATTGTGCCTTCAACTTCAGGGTGCCCCTTATGGCCAATCAACACCACATCACGATTTTCTTTGGAGTATTTAGCAACTTCAATATGCACTTTGGTCACCAACGGGCAGGTTGCATCAAACACCTGCAAGCCGCGGTTTTTCGCTTCTTGCTGAATCGCTTTGGAAACACCATGAGCGCTAAAGATAACGGTAGCGTCGTCCGGAACCTCGTCCAGCTCTTCAACAAACACCGCGCCCATATCGCGTAGACGGTTAACCACAAAACGGTTATGAACCACCTCGTGGCGTACATAAATAGGTGCCCCTAGGGCTTCAATAGCGCGCTCTACAATTTCAATCGCGCGATCCACACCGGCACAAAACCCACGCGGGTTTGCGAGCAAAATTTCCACTAGGGCTTATCTCCCTGTTCACTATTCGATGAGCCATCTTCAGGCACAGCTCGGAAGGAATCCAAAATCAGCAGGCCAGCCCCAATGACAATGGCAATATCGGCAATATTGAATGCCGGCCAATGATATTCACCAATGTGAAAGTCCAAGAAGTCGACCACATAGCCCAACACCACGCGGTCAATCACATTGCCTAACGCACCGCCAATGACCAAACACAGGCCAATGCATAACATTTGATTATCTTTAGGCACTAGACGTAACCAAACCATTACCGCGGCACTAATACCCACGCCTAGAATGATAAAGAACCATTGTTGCCAGCCTCCGGCATCAGCCAAAAAACTAAAGGCAGCACCGGTGTTGTGTAAGCGCGTGAGATTAAACCACTCGGTCACTTCCCGAATGTCATACAGCGAAAACTGCTGCCGGATAGCGCCCTTAGTAAGCTGGTCGGCAATGATGATGACTAAGGACAGCCACAGCCAATAAACATTGGTATTAATTGCTTTCTTGGGTTTAGTCATCGGTGTTGTTCTCGTGGTATTCGATGTTGAACTAGGCAAACAAACGTTGCTCGCCAGCGCCATCAATATTTTCTACACAGCGGCCGCATAGCGTCGGATGGTCGCTATGCTGGCCGACATCCTCACGACGATGCCAGCAGCGTTCACACTTCTCGGCGCTACTCGCACTAACGGTCGCTTTGATTTCGCCCTTACCGGCTATCAGCTCCGCATCTGAGGTAATAAATACAAAGCGTAGTTCATCACCCAAAGTTTGCATCGCGGCAAAGGCTTCGCCCTCGGCTTCAATGGTAACTTTGGCATCTAGGCTGCCACGAATATCGCCGGCATTACGGGCTTCTTCGAGTGATTTACTCACGACTTCACGGGCTTCGCGCAAAGCTTGCCAGCCTGACTCACCCAGTTCGCCAGCATTGCTAACACTAGGGATTGACCACCAAGTCGCGGCAAACACCGAACCTTCACGCTGACCCGGCAAAAAGGCCCAAGCCTCATCGGCAGTAAAGCTCAAGATAGGTGCCAACCAACGCAACATGGCCTCGGCCACATGGTACATGGCGGTTTGCCCAGAGCGGCGCGCCTTAGAATCAGCCGCCAGGGTGTAGACCCGATCTTTTAAGACATCGAGGTAAAAACCACCTAGGTCTACCGAGCAAAAACGGTGTACATCTTGATAAATGCTATGAAACTCATAGCGCTCATAAGCATCTTTAACTTTGTCTTGCAGCTTGCCCGCTTCTAACAGCAACCAACGGTCTAGTTCGAGCATCTCATCAGCTTCAACCGCATGCTCAGCTGGGTCAAAACCGTCTAAATTAGATAGCAGGTAACGCAAGGTGTTACGCATACGGCGATAAGAATCAGCCACGCGATTTAGAATCTCATCCGACACCGTCATCTCATTGCGGTAATCAGTTGCCGACACCCACAGGCGCAGAACATCGGCGCCGAGGCTATTCATTACCTTCTGCGGAGCCACTACGTTACCGATCGACTTCGACATCTTGCGGCCGTCTTTGTCTACGGTAAAACCGTGGGTCAGCACTTCACGGTAAGGCGCCTTGCCGGTCATCGCTACCGAGGTCAACAAGGAAGACTGGAACCAGCCACGGTGCTGGTCAGAACCTTCTAGGTATAAATCAGCCGGACGGGTTAGTTCGTCACGCGCTTCGCCCACACAGTGGTGCACCACACCCGAATCAAACCAGACGTCGAGAATATCGGTGACTTTTTCATAGTCATCCGCTTCGTCACCCAGCAACTCCGCTGGGTCAAGATCAAACCAGGCATCAATCGAGCCAGTTTCAACCTTATCGGCGGCTTGTTTCATCAGCTCAGCCGAATTTGGATGCAAAGCACCGGTATCTTTGTGCACAAACAACGCTACCGGCACACCCCAAGTACGCTGGCGCGAAATACACCAGTCAGGGCGGTTCTCAACCATGCCGTCAATACGCTCTTGGCCCCACTCCGGCAACCAAGTCACATTCTTAATTTCTGCCTGTGCGTCTTTACGCAAATCGGCGGCATCCATGCTGATAAACCATTGTGGTGTCGCACGGAAAATCACCGGCGATTTATGGCGCCAACAATGCGGGTAGCTATGTTCAAACTCTACGTGTTTTACCAAGGCACCACGTTCGCTAAGCACCTCAATAACCGCCGGATTAGCTTTTAATACATGCTGACCAGCAACATGCGGAACATGGTCAGAAAAAACACCATCGCCACGCACACCGTGCTCAACTGGTAGATCGTAGTGACGACCGGCGTTGTAATCCTCAACACCGTGTCCCGGCGCTGTATGTACCGCACCAGTACCAGCATCCAAGGTCACATGATCACCCAAGATGACCGGCACTTGACGGTCTTCCAAGGGGTGCTGCATTTGTTGGCCTTCAAGGGCCGAGCCTGGGCAACGGCCAAGCACGGTCGAGTCCTCAACACCCCAACGCGCCAGCACGTCATCAACTAAACCTTGCGCTAATACCAACGCCTCTGGGCCCGCGCCGAGGTCGCACTCTAGCAATACGTATTCAAGCTCGGCATTTAATGCTACGGCTTGGTTGGCTGGCAAGGTCCACGGCGTGGTGGTCCAGATCACGACAGAAACCGCCAAGCTGGTATCTACGCCAAATGCCGCCGCGACCGCAGCCGCATCAACCGCAGTAAAACGTACATCAATCGCCGGCGAGGTTTTATCTTTGTACTCAACTTCCGCCTCAGCCAACGCTGAACGGCAGTCAAAACACCAATGCACTGGCTTATGGCCAGCTTGTAAGTGGCCACGCTCAATCATTTGCGAGAAGGCGCGTAACTGATTGGCTTCGAACTTAGGATCTAACGTTAGATATGGGTTATCCCAATCGCCCAACACGCCTAAGCGAACAAAATCAGTTTTTTGTTTTTCAACTTGCTTGCCGGCATATTCGCGACACTTCTGGCGAAAGCCAGCGGCATCAACTTTGTTGCCAACCCGGCCAATTTTCTTTTCTACTTGCTGCTCAATCGGCAAGCCGTGGCAGTCCCAGCCAGGCACATAGGGGGCGTCGAAACCACTAATGGTTTTCGACTTCACAATAATATCTTTCAGAATTTTATTAACAGCGTGACCAATATGAATATCACCATTGGCATACGGCGGGCCGTCTTGTAGCACAAACTTAGGCGCGCCTTCACGGGCCTTACGCAATTCGCCGTAAAGATCAGCCTCTTGCCAACGTTTAACCGTCGCCGGTTCACGTTGTGCCAAGTTGGCTTTCATTGGGAACGCCGTTTTCGGCAAGTTCAGTGTGTGTTTATAGTCACTCACGCTTAAATAATCTGCTTTTAAATCTAGTTAAAAATATTATTGGCCCGCTGAATATCATCAGCAATCGCCGCTTTTAGGGCTTCAAGACCGTCAAACTTTTGCTCGGCCCGAATAAACTCAACAAACTCCACTCGCAGGCGCTGTCCATACAAATCGCCCTGCCAGTTCAACACATGCACCTCTAGGCGCAGTTCCAAGCCATTTACAGCTGGCCGTGTGCCTAGGTTTGCTACGGCCGCCAAGGGGGCCTCACAACCTGCCACATTCCACAGCCGTACGGCATACACGCCCAACAGCGGTAGACGATGGCGGGCGAAGCCAATATTGGCAGTCGGAAACCCTAACTGACGGCCAATTTTGTCGCCGTGAACCACTCGGCCTTCAATGCTGTAAGGCCGCCCGAGTAACTCTTCAGCCTCAGCCAACTCACCAGCAGCCAATTTTTCTCGCACCGCCGTAGAGCTAATACGCGCGTTATCCGCAGCCACAGTCTGCGTATCTAAAACTTCAAAACCGTATTGCGCACCCATTTGCCGCAACATGGCTACGTCACCTTGGCGCCCGGCACCAAATCGAAAATCATCCCCTACTACCACTGCTTTTACCGCCAGCTTTGCTACCAAAACCTGTTCGATAAAGGCCTCGGCAGGCAGGCTTGCGAATCGTTCACTAAAACGTTGCAGCAATAAATAATCAATGCCCTGCGCCGCCAACAGCTGTGCTTTTTCACGAAAGTTAGACAAGCGTGCAGGCGCTTTTTCGCCTTCAAAAAACTCACGTGGCGTAGGTTCAAAACACATCACCACCAATGGTGCAGCTAAGTGTTTAGCTTTTTCCGCCAAACGCGCCAATACGGTTTGATGGCCACGATGCACACCGTCGTAATTGCCCAGCGTCACGACACAGCCGCGAGCCGATTCAGGCGTATTGTTAAAGCCCCGAATAATTTTCATGACGGTTTTGTGGTGGTAGAAAAACGATGGCCGCGCTAGCTGCGCAGTATACCGCTTAAAGCCAACAGCCTTAAGCCTTTGCAGCAAGCAATTGCCTCGGCCGCAAGCCGCATATCAGCAAGCTTAGAAAATAAAGCCCCGCAGCAATACCAATTAAGCCAGTCAACCACAAAACACGTTCCGTCAGTGCCGCTTCAAGCCACCACTGTAGCTCTGGCTTGGCGAGCAAAATAAAGCCGGTCATTACTGCCGCGGAAACCAATAGCTGCAGCAAAAATTTCATCCAGCCAGCCTGCGGCAAATACACAGCTTGTTGTCGCAAGCCCTTAAATAACAACGCGGCATTTACAAAAGCACCGCAGATTGTTGCTAAGGCCAAGCCGGTATGCGGCGCTATAAAATCCAACATCACCATCGGCACCACGAAGGCCACATTCAACACCATATTAGTCAGCAAAGCCGCGATGCCGTAACGCACCGGCGTGCGCGTATCTTGGCGAGCGAAATATCCCGGCACCAAAACTTTAACCAAGGAGAAACCAAGCAAGCCAAAGCCATAAGCCCAAAGTGACCAACGCGCCATATAAACGTCGTGGCCATCAAACTCTCCATACTGGAACAAGGTGCTTAGCATGGGGCCCGCAAGCAACACCAAACCCACTGCAGCAGGCACCGCTACCAACAAACATAGCCGCAAAGCCCAGTCTAATTTGGCGCTAAACGCGGCCTTGTCGTCAGCAGCATGATCCCGAGAAAGACTGGGCAAAATCACCGTGCTTAGGGCAATCGCAAACATGCCTAAGGGGAACTCCATCAAACGATCAGAGAAATACAACCAACTGACACTTCCGGCAACCAAAAACGACGCCATGATGGTGTCGAACAACAAACTAATCTGCGCCACTGAAGAACCAAAAATGGCGGGCAGCATAAGCTTCAATATGCGCTGCACCCCTTCGCTCCGCCAACCCCAACGCGGCATGGGCAACAAGCCCACCCGCCGCATTGCTGGCAATTGAATGAGCAGCTGTGCTGCGCCGGCAATAAAAACACCCAACGCCAGTGCAACCACCGGCCGCTCAAAGATTGGCGCTAGCCATAAGGCGACCGATATCAGGCAAACATTTAGCAGCACTGGTGTAAACGCCGGCACGGCAAACAAGCCATAGGCATTTAAGACGCCACCCGCCAAGGCCACCAGTGAGATAAACAAAATATACGGGAAGGTAAAACGCAACATTTCCGCCGCTAAACCAAAGCGCTCAGGCTCATCGACGAATCCCGGCGCAAAAACCCAGACCAAGGCCGGCGCCAACGCCACCCCAATCAGCGTGACGATAAACAGGATGCCAAATAAGGTACCGGCGACCTCCGCCACCAAGCGCCTCACTTCAGATACATCGCGCTGTTGTCGATATTCACTTAAGACCGGCACAAAGGCCTGCGAGAAGGCTCCCTCAGCAAACAAGCGCCGCAAAAAGTTGGGAATTTTGAAGGCCACAAAGAAGGCATCCATGGCCGCACCAGCGCCAAATAAGGCCGCCAACACCATATCGCGGACAAAGCCCATGACTCGGGATAAAAGGGTCATGCCACTGACCACCGTGGTCGATCGAACGAGTTCTTTACTCATACTGCCTTGCAAGCGCTATAAACGGATTAAGGCGAAGCATACGTCATTGACAGCAGCGGGCAAAATCAGCATAATCGCGCGCCTTGAATTCCTGCCAAATGATGGTTTTTACGTTATTTGGCTTATTGATACCCTATTTGGAGTAAGTGGCAGTGGCCAATATTGCATCTGCAAAAAAACGTGCACGTCAGGCTGAAGGACGTCGCCAACGCAACATGGGCGCACGTTCTACGATGCGTACCTACATCAAGAAAGTACGTGAAGCGATTGACGCTGGCGAGAAAGAAGCCGCTCAAGCTGCTTACGTGAAAGCAACTTCTATGGTTGATAAAGCCGCCGGTAAAGGCCTTATCCACAAGAATAAAGCTGCTCGTATTAAAGAACGTCTAAACAAGGCTGTTAACGGCATCGCCGCTTAAGCCTGAACAGACAGTTCTTAAAGAACCGCTTTAGCGATTTCGCTAAAGCGGTTTTTTTATGCCTAAAATCTGTGAAAGAATGAGACGCCAATAACAATAAAGACTAGTCACAATAAAGACTAATAACGACAAAACTAGTCACAATAAAACTAGGAGCAGCTTTATGGGCCGATTTATCAGCATTATTGCCGCCAGCATTCTGGGGTTAACCATTCTTGGCGGCGCTTGGTTATATAGCCAACCCAACCAATGGCAAGTACAACATCAAGCGCAGATTAATGCGCCGGCCCTAACTGTATTTACCCAGCTAAACAGCCTAAAAAAGTTACCTCAATGGTCAAGCTGGAAAGCCGAGTTTCTACCCACTCTAAAAAGCCGTTATAGCGGCCCCGACAGCGGCGTCGGCGCTACAGAATACTGGGAACTAGATGGCAATAGCGGCAGCACCACCATCGTGACGAGTCGCGCTTACGACTATATTGAATACCGCGTGGTATCCAGTGACGGCTACTTTGTTGCCACCGGCTATTACGAACTCACAGAAACAGAAAGCGGCACCCAGGTGAACTGGGTCTATAAAGGCGACTCCGGTAACAACCTATTGCTAAAGCTATATATGGCAGGCGCCTTACCGGAAATAGACAAAGGCAATCGCTGGAGTTTGGATAATCTGAAGCAGCTGCTAGAGAGCGCAGCCAACTAGCTTCGCCGCGAACGCCTGCTTAAGCAGATAATTTAGTGCCCAAGGCCTCGCCCGCGGCCAAGCGCGTCAAGACATCGGCTTCGGCACCGGCGGCAATAATGGTTTCAGTACCCGACTCTGCCGCCTTCGCAGCCGCCAGAACCTTAGTGCGCATACCGCCCCGACCTAGTGAGCCGACCCCGCCACCGGCCATTTCCAGCAATGCACTGTCATTCAGGCTGGCCTCGCTTAACAGCTTTGCTGCCGGATTTTTGCGGGGATCTTCCGTATAAAGACCAGCTTGATCGGTCAAAATAACCAAGCGCTCCGCTGACACCAAATCGGCGACTAAGGCGCCGAGAGTGTCGTTATCACCCAAACGAAGCTCCTCAATGGCCACCGCGTCATTCTCGTTAACCACGGGCACCACGCCCAGCTCGAGCAATTCATTTAAGGTGGCGCGAGCATTGGCGTAACGCTGTGAATCCGCCACATCTTGATGCGTTAACAACACCTGCGCCGTCAGCACTTGATCAGCAGCAAAGCATTGCTGCCAAGTTTCCACCAAGCTCATCTGCCCTACCGCTGCCGCGGCCTGAATTTTATGCATATCATCGGGGCGGCGTGACCAACCCAGTTTAGTCAGCCCAGCAGCAACGGCTCCTGATGAAACCAAAACCACCTCAATGCCCTCGCGGCGCAACGCCAAGCATTGCTGTGCCCAGGCCTCAATAGCAGGCAGGTCTAAACCGGCGCCGTTCTGCGTCAGCAAAGAACTACCAATTTTGATTACCCATCGACGCGCAGCCATAGCTCTCTAGTCTTCCCAATCATCGGTCCAGAAGTCGTCATCGTCTTCTGCTTTTTTCACGTTCCGCTCTGGGTACTGCTCTTCCCAGCTCTTATCCCAGCTCTTATCCGGATCCTCGGCTTCATCGGCAGCCACATCAGCCACATCTCGCGGATGCTCTTCCAAGTAGTCAGCAATAGCCTTGCACAACGGAGCCGTGCCGTCGGCATTAATGGCCGACACAGCAAACCACGGCCCTTGCCAGCCTAACTGGCTGACCAGTTCTTCTGCCCAAGTTTGACGCTCTTCTTCTGGCAGCTGATCCAATTTATTGAATACCAGCCAGCGTTCACGCTCTGCCAAACCTTCATCAAAACGGCCCAGTTCAGCGATGATTTTGCGAGCATCCTCAACCGGGTCATGCTCCGGATCAAACGGCACGGCGTCGACCAAATGTAGGAGCAAACGCGTACGCTGCAGATGCTTCAAGAAACGCACACCAAGGCCAGCACCTTCAGCCGCACCCTCGATCAAGCCGGGAACGTCTGCAATCACAAAGCTATTACTGCCATCCATACCAACCACACCCAAATTAGGGTACAGCGTCGTAAATGGATAGTCGGCCACCCTAGGCTTAGCTCGCGACACCGCTCTGATAAGCGTCGACTTGCCGGCATTGGGCATACCCAACAAGCCAACATCGGCCAATAGGCGTAGCTCTAACCCAAGTAGTCGCTCCTCACCCGGCGTGCCTGGCGTTGCCTGTCGTGGCGCCCGGTTGGTACTACTTTTAAAGTGCACATTGCCGATACCGCCTTCGCCGCCCTGCGCTACCAGCAGGCGTTGCTTGTTTTCTAATAGATCACCAATGACTTCACTGGTGTCCATATCAATCGCAACCGTACCCACCGGCACTGGGATCACAAGATCAGCACCGGCAGCACCATACATCTGCTTACCCATGCCCTTCTCACCCGCTTCAGCCGGGTAAACACGGCCATGACGGAGGTCGATCAAGGTATTCAGAGCTTCGTCAGCTTCAAGATAGACCGAGCCGCCATTGCCGCCATCGCCACCATCGGGGCCACCGAGCGGCACGTATTTCTCACGCCGAAAACTGACAGCACCATTGCCACCATTACCGGCACGAACCCGAATTTGGACTTCATCTACGAATTTCATGATTGCGGAACTATATCGAATACAGACACAAAAAAGGCTCCCTTAGGAGCCTTCTTCGCGAATTTTAGCGTTGCTTACTCAGCAACCGGCTCAATACGTACAAATTTACGATTGTGCGGGCCTTTACGCTCAAATACTACGGTGCCATCTACCTTAGCAAATAAGGTGTGGTCACGACCCATACCAACGTTGTCACCAGCATGAGTAGCTGTGCCGCGCTGACGGATAATGATGCTGCCTGCATTCACAAGCTGACCGCCGAATCGTTTTACGCCAAGGCGTTTACTTTCCGAATCGCGACCGTTTTTGGTAGAACCACCGGCTTTTTTATGAGCCATTGCAAATACCTCTTAAAACTTTAAATCTGTTCGCCTAGGCAGAAATGCCAGTAATGCGAACTTGTGTGTAATCTTGACGATGACCTTGACGCTTACGGCTGTGCTTACGACGGCGGAACTTGATGATTTCCACTTTCTTGCCACGACCGTGCTCAACCACCTCAGCGGTTACTTTACCGCCTTCTAGGTACGGTGCACCTACTTGTACTGACTCACCTTCACCGGCCATCAATACTTGATCGAATTCAACGTTACTACCGGCTTCAGCAACCAGCTTTTCTACTTTTAGGGTGTCGCCTTCGCTTACGCGATACTGCTTGCCACCGGTAACAATTACTGCGTACATCAGATTTAGTCTCTAGTGCGCTTAACTAAGAACAGTTGCCATGCCATCTAGACAGGCCAACCAATAAGGCGCGCGATTCTACGGATTTGGCCCCTCTAGGTCAACCGATAAACGGCTAAAACCCTAGTAATCGCACTGTATTTGTCACTATTTCAATAACGGCACCTTATTACCGGCATCTGCTTTCACAAAATCCGGTAACGGCAGGCTGTCTGCCACCCGTTTTTGAATCGTTTTTCGGCGCACCGCGAGGCGGTCTAGTAATAGATCACGCGGGAAGCCGCTCACGCCTCGAATAAAGTCCGCCACCATCATCCAACGAGGCAAACCCTTATACAGCGTGCCATAGGAGCCAAGTGCAGCAGCAACCGAGCGCGACAAGTGCATATACTCACCACGGATCACTACGTTCATCTGCTGCGTATTCGAGGCCACATGCATAATGCTTTGTACTCGGCGCTGAATGCCTTCTGCGCCCTCTTTAGCCAACACCATCGGTGCGTTGCGCCCTAGGCGCTTAACTTGTTTTTTGCCGAGCGATTCAGCCAATTGGTCTCGAATCTCGCTACGTCGCGCCCAGTTTTGCTCAGGCGTGGTACTCATATTAATAAGCGCGTCGGTGACTACTTCAACGTCACCCATCAACATGCCAGCAATATAATTGCCGACCGGCGCCCACTTATCCCTAAGTTCGACCGTATTACCCCAATCAATCAAATACAGCTCGCCGTCGCGGTCGACCATAATATTGCCGGGGTGCAGATCACCGTGAAATTCACGATAGACAAAGATGTGGTCAAACATCGTAAACAGGAATTTGCGCGCCACATTGCGTTGGAATTTTTTGCGCTGCTCTACCGGCAATGTGCTTAACACCTGCGACAAGCTGCCAGCGTTTTCCAAAAACTCCATTTCCATCACGCGCTCGCTGCTGCGATAGACCTTGGGCACGCGCCATTTAGTGGTGTTTTGACTCCAACGCTCAAAGCGACGCTGCGTGTTGGCTTCCTCGCGAAAATCCAATTCATCTTGGAAACCACGCACAAACTCGTCTGCCTGCTCCTGCAAGGCTTGCAGAAACGGCGCCAGCTTGCTGTGCGGCGCCCAATATTGAGAACTAATGATGGCCAGACCTAGCACCATCTTGCCCATCTGAAATTCGCGATCCAGATTATGACGCCCAACCTTAACGATCACGCGCTTAAGCAACTCTCGGTCTTCAATCTGGATCGGCCGCCGCGCAAGGTACACCGAACCAATCGAACCTGATTTCAAAGGTTTCTCGGTATCAAAGCCGAAGTACATGTCGTGCGGGCGCTTGCCAAAGCTTTGATTAAAGGCCTCAATGACTTCACGACCCAGCATCGGGTCAACATCTTCATGGAAGACTTCTAGTTCACGGGCAATTTCCTCTGGCAAGAAATCTGCATTACTCGCCGCCACCTGAGCCATCTTGATAAAGAACGGCCCAAACTCCCTGACCATGTCGGCGACAATGCGCGCCTGTGTTTCAAAGTCTTTCGGATCAGTTTGGAAGAACGGCTTAATATATCGTAAGGCTTTGATTTGACGGCGAATAATGACAATATCCGTCTTCACAACCATGGCCCGGCGCACCAGTTCACCAAGCATCTCTTGGTTAACTCGGCGCGTTTCTTTGAGGGTGTTAATTAACTCGACCAGTAGCGGCTCATAAGTGCGCAACACATAACGAGTAATATCTAAATTCAGCTCGGCCAAGCCTTTCAGCTCAGGTGCCGACATTAACTCATCGTAAAACGCCCAAAACTCATCCAATACCACCTCTGGTACTGGCACCGGGCTACGTTGCACACATTGATTAACAACAAAACGAATAAGGTCTTCGGTCGAGCCTTCATTCGGCAGCATGTTTTGCTCACGCAAAAAGCCCGTAACTTTTCGTGTTTGCCGAGTCACCGGGTGCGTATAAAGCTGCGTAAATAAGGTGTCTAGGGCTTCACTAAGCTCACCCTCAGCGACCGGTTGGTTATGCGCGAAAATCTGCGCCAACGGCACAAAGCCCTTGGGAATGGTGATAGTGCGCCAAGTATATTGCCCCGCCGAACGCAACATATCAGCCGCCCGCTGTCGAATAGGCACACGAATAGAACCGTCTGCCTCAACCACTGTTACGGGAACTGTTAGACCAGAGTCGCTCATATAGAAAAGTCGTACTTGGCGACGACAAGCGTCAGCCACTAGAGAATGGGGCGGCAATTTACCGCAAAAGCTCCGGCATCTCCATCTTCATCACTAACGGCTCAATAAATTCATATACTTGCTGAACAACCGCACCAAGCAACGCTTGACAGCTCCGCATACGCTGCCTAGCATCCGCCCCCAATGGTGCTGTTTGCACCCCACTATTTGAAGCAGAAGCCCGTTTTGACTACCAATCCTGTCGCCCAACTCCGCGCTCTACTTAACGATGATATGCAGGCAGTTGACCAGCTTATCCAAGGGAGCCTAACCACCCGCGAACCGCTGGTCGATTTGGTTGGACACCACATTGTTAATAGCGGCGGCAAACGTTTACGGCCGATGTTAGTTCTGCTGGCGGCAAACGCCCTCGGCTGTGAAGCCAAAGCTCGCCAAATCATGGCGGTAGTTATTGAATACATCCATACCGCCACGCTGCTACATGATGATGTTGTCGACGAGTCAATGCTGCGCCGCGGCGCCGAAACCGCTAACGCCGTTTGGGGCGATCATGCCAGCGTCTTGGTCGGCGATTTTCTTTACTCGCGTGCCTTTCAGCTCATGGTGCAGCTACAAGACCTGCGCATCATGGACATCATGGCTGACACCACCAATGTCATTGCCGAAGGCGAAGTCATGCAGCTCGTTAACTGCGGCAACCCAGACACAACAGAAGCCCGCTACTACCAAGTTATTGAGAGCAAAACAGCACGTTTATTCGAAGCTGCCACGCGTAGCGCTGCCGCCCTCGCCGACGCCGATGAGGCAACCCAACAAGCCCTCGGTGATTACGGGCTTTGCTTAGGGCGCGCTTACCAATTGATCGACGACGTCTTGGACTACAGCAGCAGTAGTGAAGAAATGGGTAAAAACCTAGGTGACGACTTAGCCGAAGGCAAGCCAACCCTACCCCTTATCTACGTCATGCGCGAAGGCAATGACGAGCAAAAGGCGCTTGTTCGCGATGCCATCCAGAACGGCGGCATCGATAAAATTGACGAGATCCGAGCCGCTATCGACAACACCGGCGCCTTGCAATACACCGCCGACAAGGCCCAACAAGAAGCACAAAACGCTATTGCTGCGCTTTCAGCTCTACCCGAAAGCCCTTACCGTAAAGCAATGATTGAGCTGGCAGAATTTACCGTCTCTCGCAGCTACTAAAACGGCCCCTGCAATACAAAAAACGCAGCTCAACTAGTAGATTTTCCCAACTTTTCTACTAAATTTTTGCGGGGCTTGATTGCCCCAGCCCTCATTTAAAATAACCCAAACCATTGGTTGTTTCTTTAGTGACAGCCTGGTCACCGCTTTACACTTTAAGGGTTACGAAGATGATCAAACACCTCGCCGTTGGTGCCGCACTCAGCGCCGCATTCCTCACTGTCCACGCCGAACAGCGCGACGCCAACTACAACTGGTATATCGATCCCATGTTGTTCTACACCATTTCGGATAGCGATTACGGCACCGATATAGAAGACGGTGCAGGCGGTCGCATTATCTTTGGCCGTAAAGTCACGCAAAACCTCGCCGCGGAAATTGGGCTAGTTGGGGATCAGCTCGAAAACAATGCTGGCGAAGATATTAGCCGCTCTGGCGCCACGCTTGACCTCCGCTACCAGTTTGGTGACGGCGGCCTGAAACCATTCGTACTCCTCGGTGCCGGCGTTGTCTCTGTAGATAGCGGTGCCGCTCAGAAAGAAACCGAAACCGTATTAAATGCCGGTCTTGGCTTTTTGTGGCAATTCCACCGCGACGGCGCTGCAGTGCGTAGCGAAATCCGCGCCAAATCAATTGAAGATAGCAGCAGCAACGAAGACTTCCTCGACTACGACAT
Organism: Gammaproteobacteria bacterium; assembly: GCA_030425645.1. GTDB lineage: Bacteria > Pseudomonadota > Gammaproteobacteria > JAPPPA01 > JAPPPA01 > JAPPPA01. The sequence continues at coordinate 32,892 of JAUHZK010000009.1, forward strand.
TGGTGTCGGCGTACACATTCCGCTCGACTCAGACGGTGGTGTTGCCGAACTCGCCGCTCCTGCGCCGGTCCCTGTCGTCAAAGACTCTGACCGTGACGGCGTTGCCGACAACGCTGATCGCTGCCCACGCACCGCTGCTGCGACCCGAGTAGATGCAGATGGCTGCCCTATCGCCGAAGTAATCACTTTAGAAGGTCTTAACTTTGCACGGAATTCAGCGCAACTAACACTCGCTGGCAGCGAACTAGAACGCGCTTTGCAGACCTTACGTCAGTACCCTGATATGCGTGTCCTTATCGCTGGACACACAGACAGTCGCTCTAGCGACAGCTACAACCAAAAGCTTTCACAGCGTCGCGCGGCCTCAGTTAAAAGCTGGCTAGTCCAAAGAGGCATCGCTGCCAACCGCATGGAGATCGCTGGCTTTGGTGAGTCACGCCCGATTGCAGACAACGGTACGGCAGAAGGCCGCGCCAAAAACCGTCGAGTTGACTTGCACGTTTTACGCTAGGACTTAACCAAGCTCGACCATAAGCCGCCGCGGCACCAAGCCCCGGCGGCTTTTTTATGCCTATTCGTGCTACCGGCCGTTCCCCAAACAGCACGAGAAAATCTTTAGGCCAAAAAAAACCGCCTCAGCAAGGGCGGTTTTCTTAATTCAGCGTAGACGCTGATGGCTAGTCAATCGCTAGACACTGTTTACCGCGTTCAATCGCCGCAACACCACTACGAACAACCTCAGCGATTTCAGCCACCGCCTCAATCGCCGCCACAAAGGCATCAACTTCATCCGACGTACCGGCCAACTGCACCGTGTAGGTCGTGTCGGTGTCTTCTAAAATCCGGGCATGTGCCTCAGTCACCAAGTCACGCACCGCATCACGCTGTTCGCCTTCTGCTGATACCTTAAGTAACAGCAACTCACGGGCAAAACGTTCTTCCGCAGTCAGGTCCAGCAACGCCACCACATCAACCAATTTCGACAACTGCTTATTAATCTGCCCAATCACGGCATCGGTGCCGGTGGTTACCAACGTTAAGCGCGAAACGGTGACGTCATTAGTCGGCGCTACGCTTAGCGATTCAATGTTATAGCCACGCGCAGAAAATAAGCCGGCAACTCTAGAAAGCGCGCCCGCCTCGTTTTGAAGCAATACAGAAATAGTGTGCCGCATTGGCCCTACAGAAAGTTGGTGGTAAGTGGGTAGTGCTGACAGGTCAACACCCGATATGTCGCGAAAGTTACTGTCTAACCCCTAAAAAATCAAGCTCAGATAGCGTTTTGGGGCTTTTTTGCGCTGCGTCATTTCCCCCGCTCGGGTTAAAATAGCTCGCTTTGCTTTTCGCCCCAATTAGCGAAAGCTACTTTATACCTAATTCACGTTAGCCAAAGATCACAATGACAGACCCAAAACGCCCAGCATTAAAACCTCGAACCGGCCAAACCCTCAGTGGTGCGGAAACGATTGTGCAGGTACTCGCAGAAGAAGGCGTAGACACCGTATTCGGTTATAGCGGCGGCGCTATTTTGCCAACCTATGACGCTATCTTCCGCCATAACGAAGAAAACCCAGAGGCACCAATGCCTCTGATCGTACCTGCTAACGAGCAAGGTGCTGGTTTTATGGCGGCAGGCTATAGCCGCGCCAGTGGTCGCGTTGGTGTTTGCATGGTGACTTCTGGCCCCGGCGCCACCAATACCGTGACACCGATTCGTGACTGCATGGCTGACTCAATCCCAATGGTGATGATCTGTGGCCAAGTACCCACAGGCGCCATTGGTACCGACGCTTTCCAAGAAGCCCCTATCAGCAACATTATGGGCGCCTGCGCCAAGCACGTTTTCTTGGTTACCGACCCTAATAAGCTCGAAGAAACGGTACGTACTGCCTTCGAGATCGCGCGCACAGGCCGCCCAGGCCCCGTTGTCATTGATGTACCGAAAGACGTGCAGAACTGGTCTGGCGAATACAAAGGCAAGGGCCAACTAGCGATTCCTGGCTACCGCAATCGCATGCAGAAAATTTTTGATGCAGAAATTAGCGACCAACAATGCGCTGACTTCTTCCTGATGCTTGCAAAAGCCAAGCGCCCGCTAATCTATGCCGGTGGCGGCGTCATCAACGGCGAAAGCTCAGAAGCCCTGCGTGAGTTAGTTAACAGCTTTAAGATTCCTGTAGTCACCACCTTGATGGGCATTGGTGCGGTCGATACCCGCACTGACCTGTCCATGCATATGCTGGGTATGCACGGCGCGGCATTTGCCAACTATGCAGTTGATGACTGTGACTGCCTAATTGCGGTCGGTGCGCGCTTTGACGACCGCGTTGCCGGCAACCCTGAAGCTTTCGCTCCCAATGCTAAAGCCATCGCACACTTTGACATTGACCCATCCGAAATCGGCAAAGTAAAAGCTGTTGATTGGTCACATGTAGGTGAACTGATCCCCGCATTAAACAAGCTGGTAGAGCACGGCAAGCACACCAAGTTTGAAAAAGATTACAGCGAATGGCACGACCATATTGGCGCGCTTAAAGCCAAGCACGGCTTTACCTACAAAAAAGACGGCGACGCCATTCAGCCCTACTACGTGATTGAAGAAATCAACAAAATCACTAACGGTAAGGCCATTGTGGCTACCGGCGTTGGCCAACACCAAATGTGGGCCGCGCAGTACTTTGATTTTGCTGAGCCACGTTTGTGGCTGACCTCTGGCTCGATGGGCACCATGGGCTTCGGTCTACCGGCTGCGATTGGTGCGCAATACGCTTGCCCAGATGCATTGGTAATCGACGTTGATGGCGACGGCTCTATTCGCATGAACCTAGGCGACCTAGAAACGGTTACCACCTACAACCTGCCAGTGAAAGTACTGCTGTTAAATAACTACGGCGACGGCATGGTGCGCCAGTGGCAGAAACTATTCTTTAAAGGCCGCTTCTCTGCTTCAGACAAGAGCCTACATAAGAAAGACTTTATTAAAGCCGCCGAAGCCGACGGTTTCCCTTGGGTACGCCGCCTAGAAAACAATGCCGATGTGCCATCAGTGGTAAAAGACTTTATTGAGTTCGACGGCCCTGCCTTCCTAGAAGTCATTATTGACGGCGATGCTGGCGTATACCCAATGGTCGGCCCTGGCGCCAGCTACAAAGAAATGATTACCGGCGACTGGATTGCCTCACGCGAGGGCGAAGAGCCTAAGCCAGAAGACAACCCAGCCACTGCTACCAACTTGTTCTAAACAATCGGCCACGGAACCTAAAGCGGACCCCGCTCTGGGTTGCGTGGCTTTCAATCAGATAAAACGATGAAAGCCTCCCAGATTACGGTTTCCACCCTTAAAGAAGTCCCAGCTCACGCGGACGTTATTTCTCAACAACTGATGCTGCGCGCTGGCCTTATCCGCCAGCTTGCCTCTGGCCTTTATAGCTGGATGCCAATGGGCCTACGCGTATTGCGTAAGGTTGAAAACATTGTCCGCGAAGAAATGAATGCGGCCGGTGCCGAAGAGCTCCTGATGCCAGCCGTACAACCAGCAGAGCTGTGGCAAGAGTCTGGCCGCTGGCAAAAATATGGCGACGAGTTACTGCGTTTAACTGACCGCCACGACCGCGAATTCTGCGTTGGCCCCACGCACGAAGAAGTTATTACCGACATCGCCCGCAACGAGCTAAAAAGCTACAAGCAACTGCCGCGTAACTTCTACCAAATTCAAACCAAATTCCGTGACGAACGCCGCCCTCGTTTTGGCGTCATGCGCGCACGGGAATTTATTATGAAGGACTCCTACTCCTTCCACCTTGGCACGGATTCGCTCGCTGAAACCTACCAAACCATGTACGACACTTACTGCCGTATTTTCAGCCGTATTGGCCTGAATTTCCGCCCAGTAGAAGCCGACACCGGCAGCATTGGCGGCAACGCCTCGCATGAATTCCATGTGCTGGCTGAATCTGGCGAAGACGATATCGCCTTCTCTACCGAAAGCGATTACGCCGCTAACGTTGAGATGGCGGAAGCGCTGTCTCCTATAAGCGACTTGGCCGAGCGAGCTGCCGCTGGTGATGCCATGAGCAAATTCGACACCCCGAGCCAACGCAGCATTGCCGAGGTTTGTGAGCTCACCGGTGCAGATGCAACTGAAACAGTCAAAGTGTTGCTGGTACAAGGCGCTAACGAAGAGCAGCCAGTGATCGCGCTAGTGCTACGTGGCGACCACGAGCTCAACGAAATTAAAGCCGAAAAGCTGCCAGAAGTCGCCGAGCCGCTCACGCTCGTCAATGACGATCAAATCAAAGCCGCCGCTGGTTGCGATGCCGGCTTTATCGGTCCGGTTGGCCTAAACGTGCCAATGATTGTTGATCGCGCCGCCGCCGCTAACGCTAACTTTATCTGTGGCGCTAACGAAAACGGCTATCACCTTAAAAACGTTAACTGGGATCGTGACTGCGACGAACCAGCCAACGTAAAAGACATTCGTAACGTCGTCGCCGGCGACCCTTCGCCAGACGGCAAAGGCACGCTTGAAATCAAACGTGGCATCGAAGTCGGTCACGTTTTCCAACTCGGCCAGAAATACGCCGAAGCCTTAGGCGCAAAAGTGCTCGACGAAAACGGCAAAAACACCACCATGGATATGGGTTGTTACGGCATTGGCGTGAGCCGCGTGGTGGCCTCAGCCATTGAACAAAACAACGACGACCGCGGCATACTGTGGCCAGAAGCGATCGCACCGTTCCAAGCAGTTATCTGCCCTATCGGCTACAAGAAGTCAGAAGCCGTAAGCGCCAAATGTGCTGAGCTATATGACGCACTAACCGCAGCCGGTATTGAAGTCTTACTCGACGACCGCGATATCCGCCCCGGCGTCATGTTCGCCGAATGGGAACTGATCGGCGTTCCACACCGGTTCACCATTGGTGACCGTGGCCTAGACAAAGGTATTGTTGAATACAAACAACGCCGCGCAGAAAGCAGCGAAGATTTAGCCGCTGACGATATTGCTCAGCTTGCCGCCAAAGTAAGTGCCTAAGCCGTGAACGCTCAAGCTCCCATCTTTGCGCCATTTGCCCGCTGCCATCGGCATCTTGAATATCGCTTGACTGAAGCCGTAAGCACAGAGAGCTTGCGCCCCGTCATTAAAGCGGCAGAAGAAGCCGGCAACGTCGTCATCGGCTTTGGACACACACTTTGGCAACAACTCAGCCAAAACACGCCGCCTGAGCTAAAACCCTTTAGTGATATTGGCCCCGCACGCAGCACCCAAGCTGACTTATGGCTCTGGATTGCCGCAGACGATCATTCGGCGGTGCTCGACACCAGCATGGCACTGCACACCCTGCTCTCTCCCATCGCCACACTAGAGCGCGAAATTGATGGATTGGAATATCACCAGTCACGTGATCGTATTGGTTTCGAAGATGGCTCAGCCAACCCCCAAACTGAAGAAGCACAGCGCCAAGCGGCTTGTATTCCAGAGGGCGTAACCGGCACCGGCGGCAGTTATGTGTTGACCCAACAGTGGCAGCACAACCTACCGGCCTTTAATGCCATCCCGCTTAAAGAACAGGAAGGCATTGTCGGCCGCACTAAGGCGGATTCCATTGAATTGGAAGGCGACGAGATGCCAGCCACCTCACATGTCAGCCGCACCGACGTTAAGGTGGATGGCGTGGCGCAAAAAATCTGGCGGCGCAGTGTGCCTTGGGGCGGCGTAGAAGCCAACGGCTTGTACTTTGTGGCTTTTGCTTGCGAGCTAAGCCGCATAGAGATTCAATTACAGCGTATGTACGGCCTGAGTGAGGATGGTATTAAAGACCGCCTCACTGAGTTCTCAACGCCAATCAGCAGTAGCTGGTGGTTTACCCCATCCCAAGAACAACTAAGGGCGCTATAAAGCGCCCTTAGTGTTGGCTGTCGTAAGCGCAATAAGCGCTTTAACGACCCAGTCTTAGCAGCTAGTCCCTACCGGCCAATTAGACCAAGCAAGTTTTCGCGGCGAACCCAAGCCAAGGTTGCACTCGCAAGCCAAACGCCACAAGCCATCGCAAATAACGCACCACCGTCGCTGCTACCGTCAGCATTCTGAACAGCCACACCCAGCGGTGTGAACAGGTGGAAGAAGATAGCGCCAGAAATCACGCCCATTGATAACAACGCCCCAAGGCCTTGCAGCAAACGTGGGCCAATTGCACCGATGATCAACATAATCGACGCAATCAGTTCAGCTGTACCGACTACCTTGGCACTAAAAATACCACCCGGCGCAAAAATACCGCCAAAGCCAAGTGTTTCCGCCCAAGCATCTAGTTTGGTTTCAAAGATATACACCGTTTCTGGCGAGCCAGTGAATTTGAAAAACAGCGACTGAATAAATACAAAGCTAATAAAGGCCGTGAGCAAATAGTGTCCGTTCTGTTTTAACCAGTTCATTTTTATATTCCTATTCGAGAGAGTCTAAATTGATATCGTTTAACGCTGCCCACTGCTTACCGCGGGCCAAATCTTGGCGAAATAATCGCAACAAACCCCAGGCAGAAGTTACCTCAGCGTCTCGTTTTATTTCCTGAGCACCCAGTGCAAAACACAAACGCCAATGCTGGAACAAAGCGCGATAACCGTCAATTAGTCGCGCCCCAGGGTGATAAATATGAGCCGGTTCGCTGGTCACGCCGTTAACTTCTAACACTTGCAAGCCGACACCCCGAGCCAGATCGTCGGCCGAAGCACAGCGTAAATCGGCACGACCAATATTAAACCCAGGCATAGCCTCAAACACACGCTCGGCCCAGGCCTCTAGTTCAGGAGTGATTAGATGCCGCGCATCTAAAAATGTCGTGCCGCGACAATGCGCGCCAATTTCAACCAGCTGCACGGTTTCCGCTTTAGCCGGTATTGATTGCATTAGCTCAGAGCGCTCTTTCCACAAGGTCGGCGCTATTAGCGCGCCTCGCGCGTCCGCTTCCACCAACTCCGCCAAGCTACGCTCGCCATCACCGATAACGATCGGAAACTGCTTCTCGTTAATCGACAAGATGCGGGCCTTGTGCGTGTCAGGGTCCTTATAAATGAGGACGCCGAATTCTTGGCCAGCGGCGAAACGCTGCAACAATACTTGCGACTCAGGGCCGGGCGGCACAGCCGACAAATATTCAGTTAGATCCGCGTCTGAGCGCACCACCGCAACCGCACGCCCACGTTGCCCTTGATTGGGCTTAATTACCAAAGGGTAACCACCTAAATCCTGAGCACTGGCTTTGGCCACAGCGGGATCAAAACCTTCTGCGCCATAAGACAACAAGCGCCACGCGGGTACTGCTTCAGGAAAATTCTCAGTCAGAGGGGTCAAAATACGGGCTTTAGATTCACCACAAAGACCGCTGGCGTGCCCCATCATTGGATTGCAGGCGCTAAAAGCAGTTAATCGTCGATGCCTCAAACCCAGCAACAATATCCACAACACCACCGGAATATAAACCAACCAAGACGGCCAAAATTCCCAGCGACCAGCACGGCGAAGGCTAGTTGCCCAGCGCTGCATACGGGGTTGATCCTGCCAATGCTGCGGCGGCAACTGCGCCAATTCTTCAGGTGTGGCCATTAAGCAGCAGAGGCCGCATCTTCGGTGGAGGTCGCGTAACGTCGCGTACCAGGCGCCACGCCAAAGCCATCTGGCAGGGCCACATTGGCCTCTTTTAGCGCTAAGGCAACAAAGGCGTAATGGTGAATAGCATGCAAACCTACAAATTGCAGCTCGCGGCCAAGGCTACTTTCGGCAGCCATTTGATCTTCACCCACCATACCCACTGCGAACTCAGCGCGAATAGGTGCTTCCATTGGTAATGGTCGCCCAGTTAGCAGCTCTTCTACTTCCGTTAGCGCTGCCAACATGGCATCTGGGTCGGACTCTAGGCAGCCACCGCGGGTGCGTTTTTCGTAATCTACGCAGCCGTTAGAAACGCCGTCAAGTAAAAGCTGGTAATGCTCAATCACGTGTCGCAAATGCGGCCCGACTTTGGCAGAAAACTCGATCTCGGTTCCGTCCACGGCTTTAACAACGTCGCGGGCTTGCTTCAATAGCTGGCAGTTGAATTGAATTAATGGGCTCATGTCAGGCGACCTGCACTCCGTCTTCTATGCGTTCTTCTCGATACAGCAACAAGCTGTAACCGCTGGCAAATCCAATCGTGGGCAAAATCCCTGGAGCCAATGTTAATAAAATTTTGGGCGTGCCTAGCGCCGTGTGCACGGAAATAAGCAAGGCATAGGTAAACACCATGGAACCTAGAAACGAACAAGCAACACTCATTAGCGGCCAACGTCCTAGGCCATAACAAAGCCGCATGATACGCACACCAAAGAATGTCAGAAAGGCAGACAAGCTCCAATGGCTTAAGCCAATCATCCAAGCATTGTCGGCACCAGCATGATGATTGACTGCAAAAGCCCAAGCACCATAAAGCCCTCCCCCCAGCAAAGCGCCGAGTGGCGAGTCGATTAGTGCATGTAAGCGGCTCAGAATCATCAATACGTCTTTATGTCTGCAATCTAGGTAACCAGTTTACCGTGGCTGCGGCTCTAGAGCCCAAATAGATTGTTAAGTTCCTGAGTAAAAAGCAATTTTGCTTATCGTCTCTTTTTAATTCAATTAGGGAACCGCCACCGCAAGCCTGTGTCACTAGGCCAAACAAGCCACCTTAACGGCAGCCAAACGGAGCTCTACCATGATCGACAACCTCACTGACAGCTGGTTCTTTGGAACCTTAGAAGCCCTCTCCATTCTCTTTGTATTTACGTTGGGCCTAGCGCTACTGGTGATCGTTGGCATGTACATTGCTGACGTCACGCAGAGCAAGCAAGCCATTCGCCGCAACTACCCAGTAGTGGGACGATTTCGATACATCTTTGAACATATGGGCGAATTTTTCCGCCAATACTTCTTTGCCATGGATCGTGAGGAATTACCGTTTAACCGCGCCGAGCGCAGCTGGGTGTACCGTGCTGCTAAAAATGTCGATTCCACCACTGCGTTTGGCTCCACACGAGACCTACGCCCCACTGGCTCCGTATTTTTTGTGAACTGCCCCTATCCAACACTGGGTGAAGACGCCGTGCCAACTAAGGCGGTTACGCTTGGCCCTTATTGTGACAAGCCGTATACCACCGACTCGCTAATCAATATCTCAGGCATGAGCTACGGTGCGCTCTCAATCCCCGCCGTCCGCGCGCTCTCCAACGGCGCTCGCAAAGCCGGCTGCTGGATGAACACCGGTGAAGGCGGTCTCTCTCCTTACCACCTCGAGGGCGGCGCCGATATTGTCTTCCAAATTGGTACCGCCAAATTTGGCGTGCGAGATTTAGACGGCAATTTATCTGACGAAAAGCTCAAGGAAGTCGCTGCTCACGAGCAAGTCAAAATGTTTGAGATAAAACTCAGCCAAGGTGCCAAACCGGGTAAAGGCGGTATTCTGCCCGGCGCTAAGGTAACCGAAGAAATTGCCGGCATTCGCGGCATTCAAGTCGGCGAAGACGCTCTAAGCCCGAATCGCCACCCAGATATCAATAATGCCGACGATCTACTGGCGATGATCGAACGCGTGCGTAAAACCACCGGCAAACCCGTCGGCTTCAAAACCGTGATTGGCGCTTACGGCTGGTTGGACAATCTATTTGAAGAAATCGCCAAGCGCGGCCCCGAGTGTGCGCCCGACTTTATTACCGTGGACGGCGCCGACGGTGGCACCGGCGCGGCGCCAACCAGTTTGATCGACTATATGGGCTTACCGCTGCAAGAAAGCCTGCCGATGCTGGTGGATATGCTTAAACGCCACGGTCTGCGTGACCGCATTAAAGTCATTAGCTCCGGTAAGCTGATCACACCTGCCAATGTCGCTTGGGCTCTCTGTGTTGGTGCCGACTTTGTCGTCTCGGCGCGTGGTTTTATGTTTTCGCTAGGCTGCATACAAGCCTTACAGTGCAACAAAAATACCTGCCCGACTGGCATCACCACTCATGACCCTAAATTCCAAAAAGGTCTTAACCCCACTGAGAAGTCAGAACGCGTTGCCAGCTATGTCAAAAACATGAAGTATGAAGTCGGCATTATTGCTCACTCCTGCGGCGTTAAAGAGCCACGCGGACTAAAACGATTTCATGCGCGAATGGTGACCGCTGACGGCAAATCCGTACCGCTAGACGAGCTCTACCCAGAAGTTGAGGTTTCTGCGTCATAATCTAAAGCACAAAACTCATTCGTTAGGAGCCAAGCAATGGCCAGCAGCGCCGTTTTCGTTAGCCTCGTGATTATCGCGCTCTTGTTAGAGCGCTACACCGAGCGTACCCGCCTGCCTTTTAGCATTGTGCTGGTGATTGTCGGCTTTATCGGTTCCGAGATCATCACCGGCCTAGGGTTTGATACCGGCCTACGTTGGCATACCTTTGAAGTGCTGATTCTGCATATTCTGGTACCCGTACTGGTATTTGAATCAGCCTACAAACTGCCACTCAAGCATCTACTACCCAATCTCGGTTTGGTCTTACTGATGGCCATTCCGGGCATGGTGATTGCGGCAGTCATTACTGCCGTGGGTGTTTATTACGGTATCGGCCACCCAAGCTTTTTCCCCTTTGCTGCCGCCTTGCTGACGGGGGTGATTGCCTCAGCCACGGATCCCGTTGCCGTGGTCGCCATTTTTACCAAACTAGGCGTACCCCATCGATTAACCACCTTACTTGAAGGCGAAAGCCTATTTAACGACGCCACCGCCGTGGTCGCCTACACCTTGGTGCTGGCCTTGGCGCTGATGCCGGGCCAATCCTTAGAACCAATCAGTGCTTCGATCCAGTTCGTGTCCACCTTCGGCGGCGGTATTCTCGCCGGCGCCATTGCTGGTGCTGGCGGACTACTGATTACCAAGCTCGCTGACGACGATTTACACCAAACCATTGTCGCCCTTTGTGCGGGCATGATGTCTTTCTGGTTAGCTGAGGATTTTGCTCATGTATCAGGCATTGTCGCCGTGTTGGTTTGCGCCATCTTTATGGGCGAAGCGCATCGCCGCCATTTGCAAGATCACCAGCAAACGCAGCAAACACTGGAGCTAGGGGCTTGGATTGCCAACGCCATCGTGTTCTTATTGGTCGGCGTCAGCATCACCTTCGATATGTTCGCCAATCAATGGCTGACCATGTTGATTGCGATTGCAGCGGCCATTGCGGCTAGAGCCTTTAATGTTTACTGCATGCTGCCGATCGCCACCACCGTAAAAATTGGCGGTGAGATCCCATTGGCATGGCGACATGTGATTTTCTGGGGCGGGCTCCGCGGTGGTGTTTCGCTGGCCCTAGTGCTGTCAATCCCAGTAGAGGTCGAAGCTTGGTATACGATTCAGGCGGCTGTTTACGGCGTCGTCTTGTTTAGCTTATTGGTACAAGCAACTACAGCTGAGCCATTAATTAGAAAACTCATTAAATAAACCAAAAGCATATAAACAAAAAAGCCCGCTAACGCGGGCTTTTTTTGCTTATGCAGCGATGCTATTAGGCAAATGCGGCAGCCACTGCTGCGCCTTTCTCTACATCAGCACCAAGATCAATCAATACTGTCTCTAACGACTCTAAGCAGAAGCGCACATTGGCTTCGGTACAGGCTGAGCCCATTAAGCCAATACGCCAAGCTTTACCGGCAAAGTCACCGAGACCAGCGCCAATTTCTAGGTTGTAATCAGCTAGCAAACGACCGCGCACAGTAGCGTCATCGATACCTTCAGGAATCATCACTGTGTTCAGCTGAGCCAAGCGCTCACCTACCGGCGGCACTACGGTTAAACCAAGCACAGTAAGGCCAGCAATCAACTTCTCATGTAAGTCTTGATGGCGCGCCCAAGCATTCTCTAGACCTTCTTCTTTCAGCATCAGTAGCGATTCATGGAAAGCATAAAGGTCATTCACCGGTGCGGTATGGTGATAAGCACGCTTGGCGCCAGTACCCCAGTAGGCAGTCACAAGATTTAAGTCCAAGAACCAGCTTTGGACCTTAGTGGCACGATTATTCGCTTTTGCTAAGGCGCGTTCGCTAAAGGTCACAGGCGAGATACCAGGAATGCAAGACAAGCACTTTTGGGTGCCTGAATAGACCGCATCTAAGCCCCATTCATCGACACGCAACTCACTTCCACCTAGAGACGTCACGGTATCAACGATGGTTAGGCAGTCGTGCTGACGCGCTAGTGCAGCAATGGCTTTGGCGTCTGATACAGCACCGGTAGAAGTTTCAGCGTGTACAAAAGCGACAATTTTGGCGTCTGGGTTAGCTTCCAAAGCGGCTTTCACTTTTTCCACATCGACCGCACGGCCCCAAGGGTCGTCAACCATCACGGCGGTACCGCCACAGCGCTCTACGTTCTCCAGCATACGGCCACCAAAGACGCCGTTGCGGCAGACAATCACTTTGTCACCCGGTTCAACCAAGTTCACAAAGCAAGTTTCCATACCGGCAGAGCCAGGCGCTGAAACCGGCATGGTCAAGGCATTTTCGGTTTGGAATGCGTACTGCAACAGCTCTTTAATCTCGTCCATCAAACGGATGAACTCAGGATCCAAATGACCAATGGTTGGACGTGACAAAGCGTCCAATACCCGTTGAGAGACATCAGACGGACCCGGGCCCATTAAGGTGCGTAAAGGAGGAAGAAATTGACCTTGTGCCATGCGCATTCACCGAAACTATTCGTAAAAAAATCAGCGCGCGATATTACAAGATTCGCGTTGAGCTGTCTGCGTTAACGGTTACCTACGTTATACTGCGCCGCATTCTGATCAATCTATAAACGAGGTTTGGTATGGGTTTTCTAAGCGGCAAGCGTGCCCTGATTGTTGGCGTGGCTAGCAAGCGATCTATCGCTTGGGCGATTGCAGAGTCATTTGCTGAGCAAGGTGCCGAGTTGGCATTTACCTACCAAAACGACAAGCTTAAAAGCCGAGTTGACGAAATTGCCGAACAAACCGGCTCGAGTATTAATATCGAGTTAGACGTAGCCAGTGATGCCAGCATTGAGAGCTGCTTTGCAGAGCTAAAAAACCATTGGGATGAATTCGATATTCTGGTGCATTCAGTGGGTTTTGCCCCGCGCGAGGCACTGGCAGGACGCTTCTTAGAAGCCACTGATCGTGAATCTTGGAGCATTGCGCAAGACATTAGCGCTTACAGCCTAACCGCGCTATCACGAGCTGCTTATCCGTTTATGAAAGAACGCCAAGGTTCGGTACTGACCTTGAGCTATTTGGGCGCAGTTCGATCAGTCAAGAATTACAACCTAATGGGCCCAGCCAAGGCCGCACTAGAAAGCAGCGTACGCTTTTTAGCCGCCGACCTTGGTGGCGAAGGTATTCGCGTTAACGCAATTTCGGCGGGCCCAATCAAAACGCTCGCCGCATCTGGTGTTGCCGGCTTTCGCGAGATGCTAAACGGCTATGCCGAAATGGCACCATTAAAGCGTAATATCACCGCCGCAGAAGTAGGTAACGCCTCGGCATTCCTCTGCTCTGATTTGGCTAGTGGTATTACCGGTCAGGTACTGTACGTAGACGCAGGGTTTAATATCACAGGCTTTGCCGGCTAAGCCCAGTACTGCAAGACAAAAAAGGCCGCCGAGTGGAAGCTCAGCGGCCTTTTTTATATCTTCAGCAGCCAAGGCCTATACCAAGTTCGTTTGCTCGCCTTCTTTGCGGGCAATAATGACCGCACCGCAAGAGTCTGAAAACACGTTGACCGCGGTACGGCACATATCTAATACACGGTCGACCACGAGAATAAGCCCGACACCTTCTAGCGGCAAACCCAAGCTGCTCAGAATGACCGAGATCGCGACTAGGCTGGCCGAAGGGATGCCAGCCACGCCAATCGAGGTTAGCAACGCCAGCACCACCACACTGATTTGCTGCGCAATGCTCAAGTCTATGCCGTATAGCTGCGCCACAAAAATCACCACCACGCACTCGTACAAGGCCGTGCCGTCCATATTCACGGTGGCTCCCAGCGGCAATACAAAGCTAGTGGTATTGCGCGAGACACCGCCACGCTCGTTAACACACTCCATTGTGACTGGCAGCGTCGAGGCACTTGAAGACGTAGAAAACGCCGTCAGTAGCGCCGGCGACATGGCTTTAAAATGCTTCAGTGGACTCACACCACCCACCAGCTTTAACAACAGCGGCATGGTGACAACGGTATGAGTGAGTAGCGCTAACAGCACCACGGTGGTAAATACCGCCAAAGCCGCAAATTGGCTAAATCCGGTATCAGCGATGACTTTGGCGACAAGACCAAAGACACCAATGGGCGCAAAACGCATGACTAGGTTGGTCATACCCACCATCACCTCAGAAACGCCCTGCCAAAAACTCCGCTGAGTCGCTTTGAGCGCTTCTGGCAATGACAACACCATCGCCCCAAACAGCAAACTAAAGGTAATGAGTCCGAGCATTTCGCCATTAGCCGCTGCTGCGACAATATTGGTCGGCAACATGCGCAGGAAGATTTCCATGATATCGCCAGCACCACGCCCCTCGACTTTGGCTGCAAAGCCCGCGTCAATCACCTCCGGTGGAGGCGGCGCATAACTGCCTGGGTTGAGCAGGTTCACAAACAGTAAACCAACAAACACCGCAAAAGCCGTAGTCGTTAGGTAATAGAGCAACGTTTTGCCGCCCAGCCTACCCAAAGCCTGCGGCGTGCCGATGCCCATCACGCCGGTAATAATTGACGCCACAATAAGCGGCACAATCAGCATTTTTAAGGCATTCAAAAACAGCTTGCCGATAAAGCCAAAGCCTTCCCAGGGGCCAATAAAGGTTCCGGCCAATACCGCCAGCACCAATGCCAATAATATTTGTTGGTATAGCGGCCAACGCCAAGGGGAGCTCATAGGAATCTCCAACTCAATAAGGGTGATAAAACAAAAAAGGCCGCAGCAATTGAATTGCCACGGCCTTTATAAACAGCAACGCTGTTCAAATCAGTCGCCTACAGGCGGTTGGTATGCAACGTTACGTCAGTGTTCTCACGAATGTCACGCAAGGTAGCAAACAGCTCAGCACGACCACGTTGCGCCTCTAGCTGGTTTCTCAAAGAAGCCAGTTCGGCAGCAGCGGAGTCAGCTTCGCTATCCGCTTCAGTGACGGCAGATAGCTGGTAAACCACCACATCGCCGTTCACCAGCTCGGTCAAGCCAGCTTCCAACTCACCGTCTTTTGGTCTTGGTAGCGCAAACACATCACGCACGGCGGCAGCATTCATCGCCGAGCTCGAACGCTTGATGGCGCCAAGGTCAGTAGCTTCTAAATCTTTCTCTTTAGCCGCATCCGCTAGCACCGTACCGTCGTCAAGGGCATCAAGTAATCCTTCCGCCAACTCTTGAGCTTGTTCCTGAGCACGCTTGTTTTTCAACAGCTGCTCAATGTCGTCACTAACACTGGCTAAACTCTTCTGCACCGCAGGCTCATGGCCTAGTTTGCGCACAACAACGGCACGCTCATCACCTAATTCAATCACTTCAGAGTTTTCGTTGTCATCTAGCACGGTGCTGCTAAATGCAGCATCTCTGACACGGTCACTAACCGATACGCCAGTGCCCCGCTCACGAGTAAACCAACCGCTAACGCGCACATTGAGCTCTAACTCATCGGCGGTACTTTGTAGGTCTTCAGGGTTTTCGTAGCTAAGCTCTGAGAGCTGTTCCAACATATCAACATAGAGCGTTTCAGCACGCTCATTGCGCAGGTTGGTTTCAATCTCAGCCGAGGCTTCAGCCAGCGTTTGACCTTGTTCATCTTGAATTTCATCCAGCTGAATCAGGTGCACACCAAATTGGGTTTCGACAATGCCAGAAAGGTCGCCGGCTGTATCCAAGTCGAACAATGCGTCTTCGAAAGGCTTCACCATAACGCCGCGGCCAACCCAACCTAGGTCGCCACCCTCAACAGCAGAACCCGGATCATCAGAATTACTTTTCGCCAATTCAGCAAAATCTTCACCTGCTTCAATGCGAGCTTTTAGCGCCTTAAGCTTTTCTTTGGCAACGTCGTCACCATCGCCTGCGATCAGGATATGGCGAGCGCGGCGCTGCTCTGGCGTCACGTAGCGTTCTTTGTCCTCTTCGTAACGACTAGCGATGTCTTCTTCGCTGACCTCAACACGGTTAGTCAGGTCCGCTAGAGTCAGCTCAACGTAGTTCACGCGAACGCGCTCTTCCGAGTAAAAATCTTCTGAGTGGTCTTCGTACCAATCCTTGATGTCTTCTTCAGACACCTCAATACCGGCACTCAAGTCAGCCGCTTTAATCGTTACCGCCGCGACTTCACGCGCTTGGTTCTGCAGCTTCCACAAGCGAACCACTTCGGCCTCACTAACGGCGCTGCTCTCTGATAGAGCCGTTTGTAGCTGTCCGACACGTAGGCTACGACGTAAGCTTTCCTCGTAGGTGGCGGCGTCCATTCCTAGAGCCGCTAACAGCTGGCCGTAACGTGACTGAGAAAATTGGCCGTCTTGTTGCAAGTAAGGGTTATTGCGCAGCGCCTCAACTAATTTCTCGTCAGAGATGTTGTAGCCACTTTTTAACACATGCTGGGTCAACGACTCACGGCTAACCATGCCTTCTAACACTTGTAGCTTCAGCGCTTGTTGGTCAATTAGGTCAGCGGCGTTTCCTAGGCGACGTTGCTCAGCCTGAAAACGTGACTGATAAGCTTGCTGGAAATCTCGCTGGCTAATTTCACCGCCATCAACGTCAGCTACCACCACTTCACCACCGCCGGTGAAATAAGAGGTCACGCCCCAAAAAGCAAATGGCACACAAATAACGCCAATAATCAGAGCCGAAACCCAGCCCTGAATCCCGTCGCGAATAGACTGCAACATAGAATCCGTCTTCCTCAAAAGAGTCTGTTATGTAATCACCCCATTGTAGCGCGGGCAGGCCGCCTACAAACCAGTAGATGGGAGCTTAAAGGGGTTTTAGGCAAAAAAAAAGCACTCTGGTAAAAGAGTGCTTTTTTAGATGTAGTGGCGGACCGGACGAGACTCGAACTCGCGACCCCCGGCGTGACAGGCCGGTATTCTAACCAACTGAACTACCGGTCCACCGATGCGACGATTTGGTGGGCGCTGCAGGGATCGAACCTGCGACCCTCGCCTTGTAAGGGCGATGCTCTCCCAGCTGAGCTAAGCGCCCAATCTCGTCGACGGCGCGCATTATAACCGCAGTTGCGATGCTGGCAAGAGCCGTTTGTGCTTTTTTTTAAAATATTTACTCGGTACCACACTGATTGTTTATTTTTCAGTCAGTTGATTCCCGCTAACGATTTTCTGGCGGCCATAAAAAAGGCCGCGTTATTACTAACGCGGCCTTTTCAAAAACGAAGTTAATCTAAAATTAGTTAACAGCGTCTTTTAGTGCTTTACCCGCTTTAAACGCAGGAACTTTGCTCGCTGCAATTTGCAATACAGCGCCAGTCTTAGGGTTGCGGCCAGTGCGTGCAGCACGGTCACGTACCAAGAAAGTACCAAAGCCTACTAGCGTTACGCTGTCACCAGCTTTTAGGGCGCCAGAAACGGTGTCTACCAATGCATCAACTGCACGGCCAGCGTCGGCTTTAGAAAGGTCTGCACCAGTTGCAACTGCATCGATTAGTTCTGATTTATTCATTTGAGTATTTACTCCTCGGGTTCAGGGTTCCGGTCACTTCTTTTACCACGACTAGGGACCAATCTAATCGCGGCTTATTGTTTAGGCGATGGGCTACTGCCTACTTGCCAGGCGCACCAGTTAGATCACTTAGGACCAAAGATCATCTCGGATCAATCATCTGGTGCTGTCGCTGTCGACCTAAGTTTTATACCAATGCGGTTTCCGGCAAGTCTACAACTATTATTGAACAATTTGTGATGGCTTAATGCGCACGCGTAGATTTTGACTTCGCCGCCGTCTCTTGCGGCAGGTTGGCAAACTCACCACGGGCGACCGTTTCCGGTGTCGGCACATGCTCTAAGGCATGCTCAAAAACGGTCTCTACCCAACGCACCGGCACAATTTCTAAAAGCCCTTTAACGTTCTCCGGAATTTCGCGCAGATCCTTCACATTTTCTTCTGGAATCAATACTTTACGGATTCCGCCACGTTGCGCCGCCAGTAGTTTTTCCTTCAAACCACCAATCGGTAACACTTCACCACGGAGGGTAATTTCACCCGTCATAGCCACATCAGCTTTCACTGGAACACCAGTCAAAGCCGAGACTAGTGCAGTCGTCATTGCCGAACCTGCACTCGGTCCATCCTTCGGCGTGGCACCTTCTGGGACGTGAATATGCACATCAAATTTTTGATTAAATTCCGGATCTATTCCGAGTGACTGAGCACGACTGCGCACCACTGTCATCGCTGCTTGCACTGATTCCTTCATTACATCGCCCAAGTGGCCGGTATTTAACAGGCGCCCTTTGCCCGACATAATGGCTGATTCGATGGTTAGCAGGTCGCCACCGACCTCTGTCCAAGCCAAACCGGTGACCTGACCAATACGGTCCTCTTGCTCCGCTTCACCGTAGCGGAAACGACGCACACCGATCATGTCTTCTAAGTCATTTGGCTGAATATTCACCTGCTGCTGGTCTTTGGCGGCAGCTAACTGACGCACTGCCTTACGACAAAGTTTAGCGACTTCGCGCTCTAGGTTACGCACACCGGCCTCACGGGTGTAATAGCGAATAAGGTCGGTAATGACCTCATCACTAATCTCAATCTCCTCAGGCTTGAGACCGTGACGACCGACTTGCTTAGGTACTAAGTAAGTCTTAGCGATATTCAGTTTCTCGTCCTCGGTATAGCCGGAGAGACGAATCACTTCCATCCGGTCTAATAGCGGGCCAGGAATATTCATACTGTTGGCGGTACACACGAACATCACTTCAGAGAGGTCACAATCAACCTCTAGGTAGTGGTCATTAAACGTGCTGTTCTGCTCTGGATCCAATACCTCTAACAGTGCAGACGAAGGATCACCGCGAAAGTCGGTCGACATCTTGTCGATTTCGTCCAGCAGCACCATTGGGTTTTTAACGCCGGTCTTATTAATCTTTTGCACTAATTTGCCGGGCATGGCGCCAATATAGGTGCGGCGATGGCCACGAATCTCAGCCTCATCGCGCACACCACCCAAGGCAATACGGGAGAACTTGCGATTGGTCGACTTGGCGATACTTTGACCCAAGGAGGTTTTACCGACACCCGGCGGCCCCACTAAACACAAAATCGGCCCACGCATTTTTTTGACTCGCTGCTGCACCGCCAAATACTCAACAATGCGCTCTTTAACCTTCTCAAGCCCATAATGGTCTGAATCTAGGGTTTCTTGCGCCTTGTCCAAATCAACGCTGACGCGGGTTTTCTTCTTCCATGGGAAACCAAGCAGCCAGTCTAGATAATTACGTACTACCGCGGCTTCTGCCGACATCTGCGACATCATCTTCAGCTTCGATAGTTCGGAATCGGCTTTCTCTTTAGCCTCTTTCGGCATACCAGCCTTGGCAATCTTCTCGGCATAGGCGGCTAAATCACTACCGCCCTCTTCACCATCACCTAGCTCTTTTTGAATGGCTTTCATTTGCTCATTCAAGTAGTACTCGCGCTGGCTTTTTTCCATTTGCTTACGCACACGACCACGTACGCGTTTTTCCATCTCAGCCAGGTCAATTTCTGTCTCGATTGAGCGCAACACCAGCTCTAGGCGCTCAAGCACGTTCAGCGCTTCAAGCAACTCTTGCTTCTTGTCTAAACGGATATTGAGGTGGGCGGAAATAGAGTCACAAAGTCGTGCTGGCTCATCGATCGTGGTCACCGCTTTGACGACTTCACTAGGCACTTTGGTGTTGAGTTTGACGTACTGCTCAAATACCGACAGCACAGCGCCCATTAATACCTTGGCCTGCTCTTCTGGGCTAACATCGTCGGGCACCGAAGCAACGCCTTCATCTAGCGCGCTGGGCAATGCATCAACATAAGATTCCAGCACTTCATATTCGGCCGCAATGCCGTCATCGTCTTCCAGTAGCAAGGCATTTACCCGTACCCGAGTGCTGCCCTCAACCAAAACTTTTACGGTACCATCCGGCAGTTTAAGCAACTGCAAAATACTAGCCAGCGTACCAATCTGAAAAAGATCTTCGTTATTAGGGTCTTCTACCTCAGCCGAGCGCTGCGCCAACATCACCACTTTTTTGTCGTTCGCCATGGCCTTATTCAAGGCCTGAATACTTTTCTCGCGGCCGACAAAAAGCGGCGTCACCATATCTGGAAAAACCACTACATCACGCAGTGGAATCAGCGGTGCTACGCCAGCTTCAAGCAATACCTCAGTCATACTCTTTTCTCTTTACTCGCGAGCTTTTCGCGACAGTCAAAAAATTCACACACTTAAAACGCAAACACCGGCGCCAAGGGCCCCGGTGTCACGTACACAAACTAGTTGTAGCGGGCCCTTGCACCCGAGCAACCCTTAACCCGACCAACTAAGAAGCAGCCAAATCTTCAGGACTACTCCGTTTTTGATTCTCGTAAATCACCAGTGGGTTGGCGTCACCGCGCACAACCGCAGCATCGACAACGACTTTAGAGACGCCTTCCATCGATGGTAAGTCATACATGGTGTCGAGCAGCACATTTTCAATGATGGTACGTAAACCACGAGCACCCGTACGACGCTCAATCGCACGACGCGCAATCTCATGCAAGGCATCATCGCGGAACTCAAGGCCGACATCTTCCATTTCGAAGATCCGTGCGTATTGCTTGGTCAAGGCGTTACGCGGCTTAACCAGAATATCCACTAAGGCCTCTTCGTTCAGCTCATCCAACACTGCGACCACAGGCAAACGGCCGATAAACTCAGGGATTAGACCATAACGGGCCAAATCTTCTGGCTCACAGTCATGCAGTAGCTTGTTGAGCTGACGCTCATCCTCTTGCGACTGCACCTCGGCATTAAAACCAATGCCGCTTTTGTCAGTACGCGCCTGAATCACCTTTTCCAAGCCTGCAAACGCGCCGCCACAAATAAACAGCACATTTGAGGTGTCTACCTGCAAGAATTCCTGCTGTGGGTGTTTGCGCCCGCCCTGCGGAGGAACCGAGGCAACGGTGCCTTCAATCAGCTTCAATAGTGCTTGTTGCACACCTTCGCCAGATACATCACGGGTGATCGATGGGTTATCTGACTTACGTGAAATTTTGTCAATTTCATCAATGTATACAATGCCGCTTTGAGCGCGGTCTACATCGTAGTCGCAGCTTTGTAGCAGCTTCTGCACAATGTTTTCCACGTCTTCACCTACGTAACCGGCTTCGGTTAGCGTCGTCGCGTCAGCAATCGTAAACGGCACATTCAACATGCGCGCCAAGGTATCAGCCAAATAGGTTTTACCTGAGCCGGTTGGGCCAATTAACAAGATATTACTCTTGCTGAGCTCAACCTCATCCTCGTCGCCTTTTTTGCCCTTTGTGCTCTCAGACACACGCAAACGCTTGTAGTGGTTATAAACCGCCACGGCCAATACGCGTTTGGCACGTTCTTGACCAATCACGTAGTTGCCAAGATGTTCGTTAATTTCTACCGGTGTTGGTAATGGTGAATCAGTCGATTCTTCTGTGTCTTGAACTTCTTCTTGAATAATGTCGTTGCACAGATCCACACACTCATTGCAGATATACACCCCTGAAGGGCCTGCAATCAGCTTGTCTACTTCATGCTGAGTTTTGTTACAAAACGAGCAGTGTAAGACCTCGTTACGGCTGCTACCGGTTTCTTCTGTCATCCCTAAATCTCTACGAATTTCCTGTAGTTACAGGTTTTTTTACCCCGAATCCTATTCTAGGTATACCACTACTGGATTGTTTTGCAAAACACCCTAACGGCCTGCACTCAAACATGAGACCGCCGTTAGCGTGATTAGTTTGGTTAGCGCTTAGCCAGCACCTCATCAATAAGGCCGTACTCTTTGGCATCGCTAGCGCTCATAAAATTGTCACGATCAGTATCTTGCTGAATACGATCCATCGGCTGTCCGGTGTGATCTGCCAGCACTTGGTTTAAGCGCTCACGGATATAAAGAATTTCTTTAGCGTGAATTTCAATATCACTGGCCTGGCCCTGAAAACCACCCAGCGGCTGGTGAATCATCACGCGGCTATGCGGCAAGGCAAAACGTTTGCCCTTCTCGCCACCGGCCAACAAGACGGCACCCATGCTGGCCGCCTGGCCGATGCAAATAGTGCTGACGTTAGGCTTAATAAACTGCATGGTGTCATAAATGGCCATACCGGCAGTGACGGAGCCGCCTGGAGAATTGATGTACAGATGAATATCTTTATCTGGATTCTCAGATTCCAAAAACAACAACTGCGCCACAATCAGGTTAGCCATATTGTCTTCAACCTGGCCCACCGCAAACACTAAGCGCTCTTTCAACAAACGCGAATAAATATCGTAAGAACGCTCACCTCGAGAGGTTTGTTCTACAACCATTGGAATCATGCCAATGTTTTGAATGTCTGAAGCAGTATTGGAAATACTCATCTGTCCCCCGCGTAGGTAAAACTAGGTCTGTGTTTAGTGCCGGCAAAAAAAAACCGATTAAGGCCGCAGTGTACAACAGCTCTTAACCGGTTTGGCGCGGCCATCGCATTTATGGCCGCTTATTTTTTCTTAGCACTAGCGCTAATTAGGCGCCGGTGATTTCAGCAAAAGTGCTGCTCTTATCAGAGACCTTAGCCTTCTCTAATACGAGATCAACAACCTGCTCTTCTAACACAGACGACTCGATACCAGCCATCGCTTGCTGGTTGCTGCGATAGTACTGTTTAAAGGCTTCGCCCTGCTCACCGTATTGAGCAACCATGGCGTCTAGAGCCTCTTCAACCTTAGCTTCGTCAGCAGTTAGATCATTGGCGCGGATAATTTCACCAAATACTAGGCCAACATGTACACGCTGGCGGGCCTGCTCAGCAAACATCTCATCTGGGAAAATGTCGTCTGGTAGATCCATATTGCCTTGGCCGTACTGGCTAGCACGCTGCTTAGCTTCTTCACGCAAACGTGAGATTTCTTGCGTAATCAAGGCATTAGGCACATCTACTTCGTTGGCAGCAGTCAAACCTTCAACCACTTGCTCTTTTACCTTGCCTTTAATTGCCGAATCCAGCTCGCGCTGCATATTGGCTTTTAGCTCTTCGCGTAGTTTTTCAGCACCACCTTCTTCAATGCCTAGCTTGCTCGCAAACTCGTCATTGATTTCCGGGGTTACACCTTCTTCTACCGCAGTCACGGTAATGGTGTAAGTGGCGGTTTTATTAGCCACTTCTTCGGTACGGTAACCTTTCGGGAATTTAACCTTGGCTTTAACTTCATCACCGGCCTTGGCGCCAGTTAGCGCTTCGGTAAATGAATCTTCAAATTCTTCCGGCATGGTGCCGTTGCCAATCACAAACTGCGCGCCATTAGCGGTATTGCCTGGGAAGCTACCGTCGTTGTCTTCTGATTTACGTGTTTTGCCTTCAAAGTCGACCTTAACGCGATCGCCAGCTTTGGCTTCACGCTCAACTTCAGTCCACTCAGTGTGCTGCTGTTGCAACTTAGACAACATATCTTCTAAGTCAGCATCGCCGATTTCAGCGCTAGCGCGCTCAATCTTAAGCTTGTCCATACCCTTCACTTCAAACTCAGGGTAAACCTCAAACTCAGCGGTGTATTCGAAGTCTTTGCCTTCTTCCATCGTCACTGGCTCAATTTCTGGCATGCCAGCAGGACGTAGGTTTTCTTGCTCTAGCGCTTTGGCGTAAGAAGGTTGTAGCTCCTTCTCGCAAACTTCAGCGCGAATAGAAGGACCGAAGCGATTTTTAACTAGAGCGGCAGGTACTTTACCTGGGCGAAAGCCTGGCAAACGAACCGTACGAGAAACTTCTTTTAAGCGCTCGGCTACTTTCGGCTCTAGATCAGCAGAAGGAATAGAAACCGTAAGCTTACGGCCAAGCGTGCTGGTGTTTTCAACAGCAACTTTCATAAGAACACTACCTGTGAGCGATGATGGCAACACATAAAAAATCAGCGCCATAAGGCGCTGAGTTTTTAAATAAATGGTGCGGGAAGAGAGACTTGAACTCTCACACCTTTCGGTACTGGTACCTAAAACCAGCGCGTCTACCAATTCCGCCATTCCCGCATTGTGTTTCGCTGTTGCTAGTTGCGCTTGCTGCTGCAACCTCAACCTCGAAGGCGCGCGATTCTACACAGCCTTTTTTAGAATTTCTAGCACTATTCTAAATTTTTTATTATTTCGCTCGATTTTCTAGCATCGCAACGGCTGGTAGCTGCTTTCCTTCCAAAAATTCTAGGAAGGCACCGCCGCCGGTAGAGATATAAGACACCATTTCACCAATGCCAAATTTCGACACGGCAGCCAAGGTGTCACCGCCGCCAGCGATCGAAAACGCGTCGCTTGCTGCAACCGCCTTAGCCAGCGCTTTAGTACCTCCAGCAAACTGATCGAACTCGAACACACCCAGCGGGCCATTCCAAACAATGGTACCGGCCTCACGCAACATCGGTCCCAAGGCGGCACCTGAATCTGGGCCAATATCAAAGATCAGGTCATCATCTTCTACTTGGTCAACCGGCACTACCCGCGCTTCAGCGTCTGCGCTGTAGGCTTTCGCCACTACTACATCAGTAGGAATTGGAATATCAGCACCGCGATCCTGCATCTTCTTCATTAATGCTTTAGCGGCCGGTACAAAGTCTTCCTCATATAAAGACTTGCCAACATTAAAGCCCGCGGCGGCAATAAAGGTATTAGCAATACCGCCACCAACGATCAATTTGTCGACCTTATCGGCCAAGGTGTCCAGTACCGTAATTTTGGTCGACACTTTAGAACCACCCACAATCGCGACCAATGGCGAACGCGGCGCTTCTAAGGCATTACCTAGCGCGTCTAACTCGGCTGTTAATAATGGCCCAGCACAGGCTACTGGCGCGTAAAGGCCAATACCATGTGTTGAAGCTTGTGCACGATGCGCGGTACCAAAGGCATCCATTACGAAAACGTCGCATAACGCGGCCATTTTTTCGCACAGTTCCGGCGCGTCGGCTTTCTCGCCGACATTAAAGCGTACGTTCTCGCAAAGCACGACTTCGCCCACTTCTTGGTCAAAACCATTTAGCCAATCACGCTGCAAACGAACCGGTACGCCTAACTCAGAGGTCAGGCGGCGCGCCACCGGGCCTAATGAGGCCTGCTGCTCAAACTTACCCTCTTCAGGTCGCCCAAGGTGGGACAGCAGAATCACTTTAGCGCCGGCTTCCAAAGCCATTTTTACGCTCGGCAGTGACGCTTTGATCCGTGCGTCCGACGTAATTTGACCGTCTTCAATCGGCACATTCAGATCCAAACGAATCATCACGCGCTTAGCAGCCAAGTCCAAATCAGACATACGGATAAAGTTCATAGTATTTCTCTACAGTTGCGAGGCCATTAGGCCAGCGGTATCTAACATACGACAGGCATAAGCCCACTCGTTATCGTGCCAAGCCAAGACCTTTAATAGTCGACCACTGGCTTGTGTCATTTCTTCATCAATAATGGCCGAACGCGGGTCATGAATAAAATCACAACTCACCAACGGTTCAGCACTCATTCCAATTAGCTCAGGCTGTTGCGAAGACGCCTCTGTTAGCAGCTGGCGCAAGCCCTCAGTGTCAGTAGTCTTATCTGTCAATAAGGTGACTTCTGCCAAGGACATACTACTGACAGGTACTCTTAAAGAATGCGCCGTTAATTTACCCTGCAGCTCAGGCATCACCGCCATAACGCCGTCGGCGGCGCCAGAGCTGGTTGGCACAATGGCATGTGGTGCCGCGCGCTCGCGACGCGGAATGCGATGCCAGCCATCAACCAAGTTTTGGTCGGCTGTCCATGCGTGCACCGTCGTAATCGATGCCTGTTCGATATGCAGCGCCTGCTGCAAAGGCTGCAGCAGCAAGGTCAGACAATTAGTGGTGCAGGATGCGTTCGACACCAACGCCGCCGAGGCGGGTAATTGGCGATGGTTATAGCCGTAAACCACCGTAAATTCGGCCGCAGCGGTAGGCCGCGAAAACAGCACGCGTTTTGCACCGGCCTGTAAATGCGCTCGGCCCTGGTCAGCATCCGCAAGGCCGGAGCAATCCAGCACCAGATCGACTCCAAGAGCCGACCAGCTAATGTTTTCTAGATTCGTTTCCTGCAAGCGTAATACAGACTGTTGGCCAATTTGCACACCATTCTCGGTTGCCGTCACGGCCTGACCAAAACGCCCCTGCACAGAATCGTATTGGGTTAGACGGGCAATATCGGCATTCGGCACATCCGCCGGTTCGTTGATAGCAACCAACGAAAGCGGATAATCGCCTTCCAATAAGGCGCGCGCCACACAGCGACCAATGCGGCCGTAACCGTTGATCGCTATTTTAGTGTTTGCTAAGTCGCTGGGAGCTGTGCTCATCTATGTTGAGTACTACTTACTCGTCGATACCGAGACTACGTTCTAGCGCTGCCACCACATTCGCCGTGGTAAAGCCAAAATGCTCCATCAAGGCGCCGCCCGGTGCAGATTCACCAAACTGGTCAATACCAATCACTTCACCGGCATAACCGACGTAGCGATACCAGTTTTCAGATACACCCGCTTCCACCGCTACGCGTGCAGCAACTTCAGCCGGCAAGACGGAATCTTGATAGTCGGCATCTTGGCGATCAAATACATTGGTCGATGGCATCGAAACCACACGCACCTGCTTGCCTTTGGCTTTTAGCTGCTCAGCAGCCGCGACGGCCAACTCCAGCTCGGAACCAGTACCCATCACAATCGCGTCTGGCGTGCCATCGGTGTCCACCAATACATAGCCACCGCGTTCGATATTGGCCACTTGCTCTGCATTACGCGGCTGCGGCTCAATACCTTGGCGTGACAATGCCAAGGCTGACGGCGTTTCAATATTTTCGATTGCAACCTGCCATGCAGCCGCCGTCTCTACGGCGTCGGCCGGACGCCATACATCTAAATTAGGAATAAGACGCAAGCTAGCAACGTGCTCTACCGGCTGGTGGGTTGGGCCATCTTCACCCAAGCCAATCGAGTCATGTGTAAGCACATAAATGACACGCTGCTTCATTAAGGCCGACATACGCATGGCATTGCGCATGTAGTCAGAGAACACCAAGAAGGTGCCACCGTAAGGAATAAAACCACCGTGCAAGGCAAGACCATTCATGATCGCGCCCATGGCAAATTCACGCACACCGTAGTGAATGTAGTTACCGCTGGCATCGGTGCCGGTCACAGACTTAGACTCGCCCGAGATCGTTAAGTTGGAACCTGCCAAGTCAGCCGAACCACCGGCTAATTCCGGCAATACCGGCGCAAAGGCATTTAAAGCCATTTGTGAAGCTTTACGGCTTGCCACTTTGGCGCCGTCAGCCTGCAATTGGGCAATATAGTCAGCTGCTACCTCAGCAAAGTTTTCCGGCAAATCGCCCGACAAACGTCGCAATAGCTCATCAGCAAGTTCTGGATGCGCGGTCTGATAAGCCTCTAACTGCTGGTCCCAAGCGGCTTCTTTAGCTGCACCGCTTTCGCTGCAATCCCAATCGGCTTTAATCGCGCCAGGCACCTCAAAGGCACCGGCTGTCCAGCCAAGCTCTTGACGAGCCAAGGCAATTTCGTCGTCACCCAGCGGCGCACCATGACACTCTTCTTTGCCCTGCTTGTTCGGCGAACCAAAACCAATCACGGTTTTGCAGCAAATTAATGTTGGACGTGTTTGCTCTTGTTTAGCCGCTTCGATCGCCGCATTAATGGCATCAGCATCGTGACCATCGACATCGGCAATCACATTCCAGCCATAAGCCCGGAAACGCTCCGGCGTATTGTCGGTAAACCAACCTTCAACTTCGCCATCAATCGAGATGCCATTGTCATCCCAGAAGGCGACTAGCTTGTTAAGGCCTAGCGTGCCAGCCAGCGAACAGGCTTCGTGCGAGATGCCTTCCATCAAGCAACCATCACCAAGAAAGGTCCAAGTACGGTGGTCAACCACTTCATGGCCGTCGCGGTTAAATTGCGCCGCCAACATTTTTTCAGCTAACGCAAAGCCAACTGCATTGGTAATGCCCTGCCCCAGCGGGCCAGTCGTGGTTTCAACGCCCGGGGTATAACCAAATTCAGGGTGCCCTGGGGTCTTAGAGTCCAACTGACGGAAATTTTTTAAGTCATCAATGCTGACGTCGTAACCGGTTAGGTGCAGCAGTGAATACACCAACATCGAACCATGGCCGTTAGACATGACAAAGCGGTCGCGATCAGCCCAATGAGGATTGTTCGGGCTGTGCTTTAAATGATCGCGCCACAGAACTTCGGCGATATCAGCCATTCCCATTGGCGCACCGGGGTGACCCGAATTAGCTTTTTGAACGGCATCCATGCTTAAAGCGCGGATGGCATTGGCGCGCTCGCGGCGCGAAGTAGTCATATTAGACATGTAGGCAGTTGGCTCTTTAGTGAGAGTACTGAGAAGTGCGGCGCGCATTTTCTCAAACCAAACCTACTTACGGCAAGTTTAGTTTTTACCCGGCCAGTTTTAGGTATTCCTAATATTGGGCTTGCGCGCTGCAGCAAGGTGCATAAACTGCTTTACCAACATTACAAATCATTCGCCACGGGAACCGATTACATGGCCACGCAAAACCCAGAATTTGATCTAGTTGTTTATGGTGCCGCCAGCTTTGTCGGCAAAATTCTTACCCACTACCTTTACCAACGCCATGGCAGCGATGGTGAATTAAAATGGGCGATTGCGGGCCGCAACCAAGCCAAGCTAGACGCCGTTAATGCCGGCTTAGAGCAACCGTTACCCACCCTCATTGCCGACGCCGGCGATAGAGCTGCGTTAGACACCATGGTACAGCAGTGCCGTGTTGTCGTTAGCACCGTTGGCCCCTATGACTTATACGGTTCTGACTTAGTCGCATCCTGCGTTGAACATGGCGTCGATTATTGCGACCTCACTGGCGAAGCCCAGTGGATGCGCAAAATGATTGATCAACATCAAAGCCAAGCCGAACAAACCGGCGCACGCATCGTGCACAACTGCGGCTTTGACTCGATTCCTTCAGATCTTGGTGTGCACTTTTTACAGCAACATGCCAAATCCGAGTTCAACGAGTTTTGTAACGACGTGCGTACGGGCGTAAAAGGCGCTCGCGGCGGCATGAGCGGCGGCACGGTCGCCAGCTTAATCAATGTCGTCAAACAAGCCAGCAAAGACGCCACACTGCGCAAAGAACTGCAAAACCCCTACTCCGTCTGCCCCAAAGCATTTCGCAAAGGCGTGCGCCAACGTAATGTCACCAAACCAGAATATGATGAAACCATGCGTAGCTGGTTGGCCCCGTGGGTCATGGCTGCTATTAACACCCGCGTACTCCACCGTAGCAACGCCTTACTAAATCGCGCCTACGGTGACGATTTTAAGTATGACGAAAGCATGATGATGGGCGACGGCGCTAAAGGTCGCCTGCGCGCTAGCGGTTTAGCCGCTGCCATGGGTGGTTTTCTTGGGTTAAGCGCCCTCGCGCCGACACGGCAGCTACTGGAAAAGTTTGCCTTACCAAAACCCGGCGAAGGCCCAAGCCCTGAAGCTCAAGAAAAAGGCTTCTGGGATTATCGCCTCTATGGCAAAACTCCCAACGGTAACGAAATGGTGGTCAAAGTGACCGGCGACCGCGATCCCGGCTATGGCTCCACTGCCAAAATGCTCGGCGAGGCAGCCGTTTGCCTTGCTCAAGACGTTCGCAAAGAAGATAAAGCCGGCGGCTTCTGGACACCCGCCACAGTGATGGGCGACAAGCTGATTGATCGGCTGATCGCTCACGCCGGTTGCCAGTTTGCACGCCTGAGCTAAACCCGACGATGCAGCTATCGGCCTTCGGGCATAAATTTAGCGCCGAATCGGGCATTGTGACGCTGATGGAGGATCTCGGGGAGGCGCTAAATAGCAACCCTGACATCCTGTTTATGGGCGGCGGCAATCCAGCCAGAATTGACGCCTTAGAGAGTCTTTTCCAGCAGCGCCTAAACGGCCTACTCGAGGATAAAGAAACGCGGCACAGCCTACTTGGCATATACCAGTCGCCACAGGGAGACAGCGAATTACTGACGCATGTCGCCCAACTACTCAAGCAGCAATACGGTTGGAACATCAGCGCCCGCAACGTAGCCATCTCAAACGGCAGCCAAGCAGCTTTTTTCGTGCTGTTTAATTTATTTGCCGGATTACAAGCCGATGGCAGTCGCAAACGCATCCAACTACCGCTCGCGCCTGAGTATCTTGGCTATAGTGACAGCGGACTCTCAGAACCGTTCTTTACCGCCACTCGTCCGACTCTCGAGCTACTTGAGGGAGATGCTTATGGCAACCCACAGTTTAAATACCATGTTGATTTTGAGAACCTTAAAGTCGACACCGATAGCGCCGCGCTATGCGTATCTCGCCCCACCAATCCGACCGGCAACGTCCTCACCAACGAAGAGGTCGACAAACTTGATCAGCTCGCTAAGGCCCAAGACATCCCGCTGATTATTGACGGCGCCTACGGCACCCCTTTTCCCAATATTATTTTTGAATCCGTACAGCCCCATTGGAATAACAACACCATCTTGGTGTTATCGCTCTCCAAACTTGGCCTGCCGGGCGCACGCACCGGCTTTGTGATTGCCCGCGAAGAAATTATCGAGGCCTATACGCGAGCCAATACCATTCTGAATTTAGCCTGTGGCAATCTTGGCACCAGCCTAGGCAAAGCCTTAGTCAAACAGGGCGATTTGTTGTCTTGTAGCAACGACATCATTCGCCCGTTTTACCAGCAGAGACTTGACCACGCGCTGCGCTGCGCCAGCGAGTCACTCGCCGGAATAAGTTACAAAATTCACAAACCTGAAGGCGCCATTTTCTTATGGCTATGGTTCGATCAACTGCGCATCAGTAGCCAAACTCTGTATCAAAAGCTAAAAGAACAGGGGCTACTCGTGGTCCCAGGCGAACCCTTCTTCGTGGGTATTGAAGAACCATGGGAACACCGCCAACAATGCCTACGGCTTAGTTACGCCCAATCTCCCGGTACCGTTAAGGAGGGTTTTGCTCTGCTTAGCCGCGTCATTAGAGAGTATCAATAATAGAAACAAAACACCTAATTGCAAACAATCGTCTTTGCATGTATTTATATTAGGCTTTGTAAGCGCTATGATTACGCCCTGAACCACGTTTGGGGTACGTGATCCTTTTGTCATCTTCTACCGTAAAATCTGACCTAGTCGCCGAGGGCGCAGAAGCCATTAGCCTGCTCGACAACCCGCACAGCGTTGTCGCCGGGCTAAAAGTGCTGGTTATTGATGACGATCCGAAGGCCGCCAAATCGTTAGCCACACAGCTAAGCGACCTTAACAGCCAGTACCGGATTACGACGATTTCAGAAACCAAGCGCATGGCCGCTGAGCTAGGGGGCGACTATGACGTGGTGTTGCTCAATTTGCAGTTGGGAGACATGACCGGACTTGAGCTGCTGAGAAACAATCTAGCAGGCTTACCGCCCTATCCCATCGTGTTGCTGACCGACGACCATAATCCAAAGCACCAACACGAAGCATTAACGCTCGGTGTCGCCGACTTTGTTCCCAAACAAGACGCCAGGCCTGAGCTGCTCGACAAGTCCATCCGCTATTGCACCAACTTGTTCAAGCAATATCGCCTGCGTGAACAAATGTCTGCCCAAGAACAAGCACTCACCACCGACCCCAACACCGGCTTACACTCGTTACCGTATTGCTTCCAACAACTAGCGAACATGTTCCCGGCAACTGCCAGCACGGAACTCGGCGTTATCGCTCTGCAATTGCATAATATTTCAGCCGTTAATCGCGGCCTCGGTTTCGAACTAGAAAACCGAATTATTAGACACTACAGCCAATGGCTTAAGGCACAGCTGCCAGAACATGCCATCTTGGCCAGCACCAGCAACCACCAGTTGATAGCCATTATTGACGGCTACGACGAGCAACAGCTGTGGACCCTCGGCGATCGCATTGGACGACAAAACGTTCCCTTTGACCTACGCCCGGATTGCAGCCCGTTCGCACTCACGCATAGTGTTGGCATCGCTGTCGCAACACCGATGATCACGCCTGAACGCCTGATCCAAAATGCCTTAACAGCGCTGCACACGAGTCGCATTTCTCGCACTAGCTGTCAGCGTTACAACCCTGAGCTACACAAAGGTATTGCCACGCGCTCAGTGGTGATGCGCGACATTACTCAGGCACTGCAAGACGAACTGATTCATTTCGCTATCCAACCGCAATTTAGCGTAGCCACGGCCAACTTACTGGGCGGAGAAATGCTAATGCGCTGGAAACACCCCGAGCTCGGCGATGTTGCGCCACAGTTGGTAATTGAAGTGGCCGAAGCAACCAAGCAAATCGTCGCCTTGGGCACTTATGCGCTGCGCTCAACCCTAAAGCAAATCGAGTACTGGCTAAGCCAAAATATTATCTTGCCGGGTATGCGTATTTCGGTGAATGTATCGGCGGCAGAGCTAGAGTCGCCGGGCTATTTCGCCGCCGCCAAAGCGGTGCTGGAAGAATACCGCGAAGCGGCCCAATACCTTGAGCTGGAACTAACCGAGAGCATCAAGCTATTTGACCCACAAAAAACTGGCCGCCAACTAAGCGAACTCAAACCCTATGGCGTATCGATCGCGATCGACGACTTTGGCACTGCTCACGCCAACTTAAGCCAGCTATGCTACATCGAAGCCAATACCGTCAAGCTCGACAAGAGCATTATTTACGCTGCCGACGAAACACAGCGCGCCCGCAGCATTTACCGATCTATCCGTAAAATGTTGCATGCCATCGGCACCAAAATCGTAGCCGAGGGCATTGAAACAACCACCCAAATGCAGCTAGCACGAGATATCGGCATTGATATTGTGCAAGGATTCTTTCTCTCAGAGCCACTGTCGCTAGCGGACTTCAAAATGCTACTCGAGCAACTCCGAGACCAGCAACAGGCGCATATCGCTCTACACGGGCAAACACCGCCAACTCCCGAAAGCTAAAGCGCTAGCTCTTCCATTTAATAGAGCAGCCCATGCTCGGCACCTGTTCAGCAGGACCACGGCCGGTTTCAGCGACCGCCAGCATGGCTTCAAGCAGCTCCCGCGGTGCGTCATCCGGCGCCGCGTTTCGGCCGCTTGCATCTAAACGCCCCCGATACTGCAGCCCACCCGCTTGGTTATAACCAAAAAAGTCCGGCGTGCAGATAGCACCAAATTCGTGCGCCACCGCTTGGCTCTCATCAAACAAATATGGAAACGGATAACCCTGCTCAGCAGCCACCGTTTTCATATTGTCGAAACTGTCCTCAGGGTAATCATTAGGATCATTCGCACTAATCGCAACCACAGCAACGCCCGCTTCTAACAAGGCTTGGGCATCAGCCACTAAGCGACTATTAATGGCTTTCACGTACGGACAATGGTTGCAGATAAACATGACCAGCAGGCCCTTGCTGCCCATGAGTTGTTGTTTTGAATATCGCTGACCATCAGTCGCCAACAATTCAAAGTCCGGACAGGGCTGATCAAAATCACAAACCGGCGTATGCATTAAAACCATTGTTACCTCAGGGCATTCACTATTACTGCAGTGTTTATCTTAATCCGACTCTGACTCAGCTGCTTAATTAAGCGTTGCCGTTATCCACACTCGGCCGTATAATGCGCAACTCAATCAATCAATCCGAATATACGGATATATAAACTTAGCTGAGGGATATTTCCTAATGAGCAACTACTTGTTTACCTCTGAATCGGTATCTGAGGGTCACCCGGATAAAATCGCGGATCAGATTTCTGACGCCGTACTTGACGCCATTTTGGCGGAAGACAAACACGCCCGCGTTGCCTGCGAAACCCTAGTTAAGACCGGTATGGTCGTGGTTGCTGGTGAAATCACCACCAGCGCTTGGATTGATTTAGAAGACCTTGTTCGTAACACCATTTTAGAGATTGGCTACAACGACTCTGACATGGGCTTTGACGGCGCGACCTGTGCGGTTTTGAA
This sequence comes from Gammaproteobacteria bacterium, assembly GCA_030425645.1. Classification (GTDB taxonomy): domain Bacteria; phylum Pseudomonadota; class Gammaproteobacteria; order JAPPPA01; family JAPPPA01; genus JAPPPA01. The sequence continues at coordinate 67,151 of JAUHZK010000009.1, forward strand.
CGCCATCGGCAAACAGTCTCCAGACATCGCCCAAGGCGTTGATCGTGAAAAAGACGAAAACCAAGGCGCTGGCGACCAAGGTCTAATGTTTGGTTACGCCACTAACGAAACTGACACCTTGATGCCAGCAGCGTTGGAATACTCGCACCGCCTAGTGCGCCGCCAAGCAGAAGTGCGTAAAAACGGCACCCTTGGCTGGCTACGTCCAGACGCTAAGTCGCAAGTGACTCTGCGTTACGAAAACAACAAGCCAGTAGCGATTGACGCGGTTGTGCTTTCAACTCAGCACCAAGCCGACATTAAGCATGCTGACTTAGTTGAGGCCGTGCGTGAAGAAATCATCAAGCCGATTCTTCCAGCTGAGCTACTGACTAACGACACACTGTTCCACATCAACCCAACTGGCCAATTCATCATTGGGGGCCCAGTAGGCGACTGTGGTTTAACCGGTCGTAAGATTATTGTTGATACCTACGGTGGCGCGGCTCGTCACGGTGGTGGCGCATTCTCTGGTAAAGACCCATCTAAGGTTGACCGCTCTGCCGCCTATGCTGCTCGTTACGTAGCCAAAAACATCGTTGCCGCTGGCCTTGCCGAGCGTTGCGAAATTCAAGTGAGCTACGCCATTGGTGTTGCTGAGCCTACCTCGATCACCGTAGAAACCTTTGGTACCGGAAAAGTTAGCAATGAAAAACTGACTGAGTTGGTACGTGAGCACTTTGACCTACGCCCTTACGGCATTGTCAAAATGCTTGACCTTATCCAACCCATTTACAAAGGCACCGCAGCTTATGGCCACTTTGGCCGTGAAGACCTCAATGTGCCTTGGGAAAAAACTGACAAAGCCGCTGATTTAGCCGCGGCCCTATAACGCCTGCTAGGAATACACCATGACTGATTACATCATTAAAGACATTAACCTTGCAGAGTTCGGTCGCAAGGAAATTGCCATTGCCGAAACCGAAATGCCTGGTTTGATGCAAACCCGCGCCGAGTACGCGGCTAGCCAACCTCTAAAAGGTGCGCGTATTGCTGGTTCATTACATATGACCATTCAAACCGCGGTACTGATCGAAACCCTAAAAGCATTGGGTGCCGAGGTACGTTGGGCTTCTTGCAACATTTTCTCTACCCAAGACCACGCCGCTGCAGCCATTGCCGACGGTGGCACACCAGTATTTGCTTACAAAGGTGAAACCTTGGAAGAGTACTGGGACTACACCCACAAAATCTTTGAATGGGCCGACGGCGGTTCACCAAACATGATTTTGGACGATGGCGGCGACGCCACCTTGCTGTTGATATTGGGCTCTAAAGCTGAAAAAGATCCAAGCATCCTAGACAACCCAGGCAGCGAAGAAGAAACCTTCCTATTTGCCGCCATCAAGAAACGTCTTGCAGAAGACGCGACTTGGTACAGCCGCACCAAAGCCTGCATCCAAGGTGTCACCGAAGAAACCACTACTGGCGTACACCGTCTATACGAGATGGCCAAGGCCGGCGACCTGCCGTTCCCTGCGATCAACGTGAACGATTCGGTAACTAAGTCTAAGTTCGACAACCTCTACGGCTGCCGTGAGTCACTAGTTGACGCTATCAAACGTGCTACCGACGTTATGGTTGCCGGTAAAGTGGCCGTTGTAGCTGGTTACGGCGACGTAGGTAAAGGCTCTGCACAATCACTACGTGGTCTAGGCGCCATTGTCTGGATTACCGAAGTAGACCCTATCTGCGCTCTGCAGGCAGCAATGGAAGGCTACCGTGTCGTTACCATGGAAACCGCCGCGCCAGAAGCTGATATTTTTGTTACCACCACCGGCAACTTCAACATCATTACCCGTAAGCATATGGACATGATGAAGGACCAAGCCATTGTTTGTAACATCGGTCACTTTGATAACGAAATCGACATTGCTGGCATTAAAGACTGCGAGTGGGTCGAGATCAAAGACCAAGTACACCACGTGGTTTTCCCAGACGGCAAACGCATCATCATGTTGGCCGAAGGCCGCTTGGTAAACCTTGGCTGCGGCACCGGCCACCCAAGCTTTGTAATGAGCAACAGCTTCACCAACCAAACCTTGGCGCAAATTGAGCTATTCACCCGTGGCGACCAGTACGACAACAATGTTTTTGTACTGCCTAAGCACTTGGATGAAAAAGTGGCTCGTTTACACCTAGAAAAAGTAGGTGCCCAGCTGACCGAGCTGACCCAAGAGCAAGCCGACTACATCGGCGTGAAAGTTGAAGGCCCTTACAAGCCTGAGCATTACCGCTACTAGGTAATCGACCCACGGGGTGGGAGCCGTCGCTCCCACCCCGTTCGCACAGAGATAGACAACGTGACTGACACCCAGACACCCATTTCATTTGAATTTTTTCCGCCGCGTACCGACAAAGGCCGAGAAAATTTACAAAGCGTTTGGCGCGAACTAGCGGAGCTGAAGCCGGAGTTTTTCTCGGTAACCTTCGGCGCTGGCGGCACCACACAAGACGGTACTTTCGAGACCGTTCAAGCGATTACCCAAGACTGTGGCGTTGAAGCAGCGCCGCATTTGAGCTGCGTAGGCTCAACCCGCGACAGCATTGCCGAGCTATTGCAGCAATATAAAGACGCCGGTATTAAGCGCATTGTTGCGCTGCGCGGCGACCTCCCCAGCGGCATGATGTCGACGGGTGAGTTTGCTTACGCCAATGAGCTGGTCAGCTTTATCCGCGAACAGCACGGCGATCATTTCCATTTGGAAGTAGCGGCTTACCCGGAATTCCATCCGCAAGCGCGCACACCCGACGAAGACTTAGCCAATTTTGTGCGCAAGGTTGAAGCCGGTGCCAATAGTGCGATTACCCAATACTTCTTCAATGCCGACGCCTACTTCGATTTCGTTGAGCGCTGCGAAGCCGTTGGCGTAGACGAGCCGATTGTGCCCGGCATTATGCCAATCACCAACTATGCGCAGCTGGCGCGTTTTTCCGATACCTGCGGTGCTGAAATCCCTCGCTGGATTCGCAAACGCCTAGCGGCTTATGAGCAAGACGAAGCCTCACTCATCGCCTTTGGCCATGATGTGATTACCGAACTTTGCTCAGAACTATTGGATGGCGACGTCCCCGGCTTACACTTTTACAGCCTCAATAAAGCTGAACCCACTCGGCGTTTGGTAAAAGACCTAGGCCTCGCCTAAACCGCCGGTCTCTCCACCGAGGGCGTGACTTTACCGCGCCCTCGGCTTAAGCTTTGCCCATCTTATTGGGAGTCAACATGGTCACCAACACCGGTACCCTAGCTAACGGCCTGCGCAAAGCGTTTTATGTCGAATTTGGCCTCTACGGCCTATGGATATTATTAAGCCTAAAAGGCGGCGACAGCCTGCTAAGCGCTCTCTGTGGCCCTTTTCTGGTTTGGGCTGGCATCCGCATCGTGGCTTGCGGCAAAAACTTCCTGCAAACCGAGCTGGATAAGTCACCACGAACACCTGACGAACAGCTAAACCTAATCCAAAGCCTACGGTTATTCTGGGGCGAACTCTGGATTACCTGCCTGACCTACTCTTTCTTCTTCCCATTTGAAAAGCAATTTACCCCGACCGCGCCCAAAGCCGGTTTAGCCCATCAAGGACATCCCATCGTATTGGTACCCGGTTTTGCCTGTAACCGCGGCTATTGGGTGCTGATGCGCAAATGGTTGGCCAAGGCCGGTTACGGCAAGGTCTACGCTGTGACCTTAGAACCTGTGTTTGGCAGCATCGAAGCCAACGCCAAGAATCTAGCCACGCAAATCGAGAGCATTTGCCAACACAGCGGCAGCGACAAGGTCATATTGATCGGCCACAGCATGGCTGGCCTAACTACACGGGTCTATCTGCACCAACTCAACGGCGCTGAGCGTATTGCCAAGATTATCTCTTTAGGCGCGCCGCATAACGGCACCAGCATTGCCAAAGGTTTGCAAAAGCTGGGTAAAAATCTAGAACAAATGCAGCCCAGCAGCGAGTGGAGCAGCGACTTCAATCAAGCCACTACCGGCGAGCCCTGCCCCGTGCCATTTGTGAACGTGGTGACACCACATGACAACATCGTCGCCCCTCAACACAGCTGCCGGCTTTCAAAAACCTATGCCAAGCAAGTCGTATTACCGGGCATTGGACACTTGGAAATGGTGGCTTCAAAACCGGTGTTAAACGTTATTCTCGAAGAGTTATAAACAACTAGCCGAACGCCGTACACAAGGCGGACTTACTAAAGCAAGCGCCGAAAAAACACGCCAAACAGGCGAAAAAGTTAGACAGCAGCATCTCGCCCTCTGTGCGGCTGAGGAGCGGAGCAAAATCAAGATTGAGCCTGCGGCCTGTTTGAGCGCAGCGAGTTCCGCAGGCGCTTGATTTTGAGAGCACCGCAAGGAACCGCGAAGCGGCCGCACGGCGGGTAAAGCATTTTTCGCCTATTTTGATGCTTCAAAATAGGCTCGGCCCGCACTAGGTTACTCGATGTACACCAAGGAGGCTTCCAAAGGCCGAAACCGCCACCAAAAAATTATCTAGCCCCAGAGCTTTTACTATTGGGCGGTGCTATTTTTTACTAATACCCGCGGTCATCGCAAAACGCATGGCTTCTTCAAACGAAATATCTAGCGGTGTTAGCTGTTCTGGCTGTAGCATTAAAGTGTAACCGCCAATCTGGTAACTCATGGGCATGTAGACCGCGACATGTCCTACTAAAACATCAGCTGCCCGCAGCCGTTGCAATGAGTCAGTGGTCACAAATCCAACCACTTTTGCATCCAAACTAGGAAGGTTTACCAGCACTACCTTGTTAAATTCCGCCTTGCTGGACTGAGAAAAGTAGCCCAAGAAGTCGCTGACTGCGCCATACAGGGTTTTCACCATCGGTAAGCGCAACATCAATTGTTCAAACCATTGCAGCAGCTTACGTACTGCCCAAGCTTTGACCGCGACGCCGATAAACATCACCACCACTACGCCGGCGACCAAACCCATGCCGGGCATATAGCTATCTGCTGGTAAAAGCTTCTGTAGCCAGCCACCTAGTAAGGCTTCGCTGCCGGTACCCAACCACCAGCAGAGATATAGCGTTACACCTATCGGCAATAACGTCGCCAAACCGCGGAAAAAGACCACTCCTAACTTACTAAACATAAAGCCGATTACTTCTTCGCTGGCCCAGACACCAAGTCCACAAAGCGCAAAATAATCGCCCGCGGCGTGATACGAACGGATTGCGCCAGCAACCAATTAAATAACCCATGGATCACCACTCCGCGCCCACCGAGCATTTTGCGGTAGCCATAACTCGCGACCTCGTCAGCAGTTGGCAACTTTTTACCGCGCACCAACTTTGAGTTCTCCATTTCTGCCAAGGCTTGAAAGCCCGACACGGTGGCGCCCGGACACAAGGTAGTCACGGAAATCCCTGTATTTCGCAGCTCATAGCTAAGCGCATCAGAAAAGGACAATACATAAGCTTTAGTGGCGTAATACACCGCCATCCACGGGCCGGGCTGAAACGCTGCCGTTGATGCCACATTGAGAATGCGGCCGCTGCCGCGAGCCAAGAACGTCGGTAGTAGCAAGTGCGTCAATTGCGTCAAGGCCGTGATATTGAGCTGAACCATTTCATTAAGCTTGTTCCAGTCGCGCTCAGCAAAAGCACCAAAGTCACCAAAGCCGGCATTGTTGACTAGGTAGTCAATCGGTTTGCCGGCCAAGGCTTCAACAATCGTTTGCGCGGCGTTAGGCGTGGCCATATCGCAGGCAATCACCGCCACCGCTACTTCATGCTTAGACTTCAACTCGTCGGCCAAGGTTTGCAGCTTATCCTCACTGCGCGCCACTAGTACCAAGTCAACTTTATCGGCCGCCATTAAGCGCGCCATTTCTAAGCCAATACCGCTGGAAGCGCCCGTAATTAATGCGGTTGTCATCGTTGTATCCTCTTACTTAATACCGCCACTGCCAGCTGTTATTTAATGCGCTGTTTCAGTTTAGTCGGTGAGAACCAGCCCGGCTTAAGCTCAGGTAAGTTGTATTCTGTAACGGTTTCTTCTTGGTGCAACTTGGTCACAAAATACCGTTTTTCAGCCAGATCATAGACAATTTCGGGCATCGTCGTTGCGGCTTGGATATCAAACTGCGCCAACAGGTGCCCCTCTTGGAATTTCCATAAGCGGTTAGTGGCATTAAAACCATCCACCATCACAATGCCCCAGCTGTCCTCATCAATATAGAAACGGCGCTTACGGAAGTGATGGCTAGTGCCGCTACGTTTAACGGCATCCACCACCCAAACACGATGTTTCTCATAGCGGGTGTATTGTGGGTTTAGAAATTCCGGCCCTAATATTTGGTCGTAGCTAAGGTCGCGCGCGTTTAATGCATAGGCGCTATAGGGAATAAACATTTCTCGCTTGCCAATCAAACGCCAGTCATAACGGTCAAAAGCACCGTTATACATATCGATCATATCGACAAACTGCAGCCCCTCTGAGCCCGGGTTGGGAAAGTCATAACCAATCGGCGGGATACGCAGCACCTTTTTATAGCCGCCACCAGCGCCCCAGATCTTACGTGCACTTTGATCAACATCAATGGTGTCATGGGCCAATACGGTTGCACCGCGAGCCTGTTGTGGCGACAAGGTTTGAGCAAAATAGTAGATCAATAGATTCTTGCCGGCCGCTTTACCTGGGCTTTCTAAATTGCCGTAGTCGAAGCGGATTTTGACGTCACTCACAATCTTCAACCAGCCACCGCCGGGACGCTGCGCAATGCTGGCAATGCGCCCCGCCATACTGTCTCCACGATAACGAACCCGGTGATTCCAAATCGCCTGCGCACCGTGCTCTGGCCGTCTAAACGGGAAACCTAAGCGCGCATCAACCAGGCTGTCCGAGCCAACTAACTTGGCGGTTTTTTCGTTTGCCAAGGTGGCATCGTAAATCGCTTGCGGGTAGCGCACCGTGCGATGGCTTGGATAAACCGGCATTTGGTAGCTGGGGTAAGCCTTAAACATGGCTTGGTGGCCCGCAGACAACCATTGCGCGTAATCCTGCACATTATCTTGAGTAATCACGAACAGCGGCTGTTCATCCGCAAAGGGGTTTACCAAAGCACCATTGGCATCATGTATTGCTGGCAACGTAGCAACATCTAAGCCGCCGTCCCAAGCCGGGATACTGCCGTCACCGGAGGCCGCAAGCTCAGCCCCCACCGGCGTTAATTGGCCGGTATTTTGGCGCGCGCCACCGCCCTGCGCGTCGGCCACCTCAATGCCGCCGCGGCGGTATAAACCAGACACATCACCGCCCAAGCTGACGTTCACGCCAGCGTCTTTGCCAGCCACCTTAGAGGCAAAGAAACCATGCGATTCAATATCGTCTAAATACTTTAACCACTGCTGCGAAACCGCCTTCGAATTTTTAAAGCGCCCCGCCTGCGTAAAGGCATCACGAGCGCCGTTAAAATTTCGTTGCTGATAACGCGCCAAGCCCAAGGCCAGATAAGCCTCGTCTTGATTACTTCCCAAGCCCTGTAGTTTGATTGCGGTACTGAGCGCGACCTCAGCCTGACGCCATTGGCGCGAGTCCAAACGAATCTGCCCCAGCTGCAGCCACCATTCGCCTCTAGCCTTTTGCGCTAAGGCCTTATCTAACGCGGCCGCCGCCTTTTGATGCTCTCGCGCCTGCTGCCACAGAGCGGCGAGCTGCACATATTGCTCAGCATGGGCCGACAAACTGCCGTCAGCAATCCAACCAGCCAATAGACTAGCGCCGTAAAAAGGCGCCCCAGCGCCCGCAAACAGCGACACAAACTGCTGCAAATCGGTTTCTTCAGATAACAGTCCGTAACGGTAGGCCATTTCCACCGTCGCCAAAGCCGAGTGACGTTTTTTCTGTTTTAACTGCAGACCCGCCAGTTGTTGCCAATAATCCAACTTGTCTGGATAAGCCCGCGTCATCCGTTGCAGTAGCGACTCGGCAGCTTTGTGATCCTTAGTATTAAAGTAAACCGCCAATAACAAGCGGTACCAATCTTCATGCTCTGCTTGCTGTTTACCGCCATCGATTTGCTCAATCGCACTCTGTAAAGGCCGCTTGGCTAGATCAAAACGTTTCAGCTGCACATAAGCACTACCTAACAACACCCAAGCCTGAGCTGTGGCGCCGCCACCATCTTTGAAGTAGGCCTTCATCAGATTAATGGCCTTTTGATACTGACCATCGGCGTAATAAAGCTGCGACAAGTTGTAGCGCACCGGCTGCAACGCCGGCCCCGATAACGACTTCTGTTTAAGCAGGCGTTGGTAATATTCAATCGCTTTGTCGTTGTTTTCGGCCTTGATCGCCTGCGCCGCTAACTGCTGCAACAACAACGAGGTTGCATAAGGGTTACCTTTGACTTTGCGCAGCTCTGCTTCTGCGTTCTTGGCCACTTCCTGAATGCTAGGTGGCTCTTCAATATCGCCACTAACTACGCGACTAGTGGACTCATACTGGGCGGCATAGGAAGCCGGCGCCAGCAGCGCAAGAAAACCAAACGCGAAAATCAGGCCACGCATTAGCGCCAGTTCCCAAAGAAATCTTCAGGCTTAAAGTCTAAGCGCTGCCGCACTTCACGGGCCTGACCGGCCATCACTTTGCGGTCATATTGCCAAGACAAAACCGACAGCACGGCGGCCTCTTCAAAGATGCCCTTAGGATTGGCATCGAGAATCCGGGGATTACGAACCTGACCGTCTTTATCAACAATAAAGACCACCTCAACCCAACCCGAAATACCTCTGTCGTAGGCATATTTAGGAAACTGTGGTCGCCCGGTACTAACCGGCACTAACTTTTTACCAGCGAAGCCTTTACCGCCACCGCTGCCGGCACCGCTACCACTACCGGCTACGGCAAAGGCGCTGCCGCTCAAGCCGCCGCTGACTGATAGGTCCATACTTAGGTCGGCCGGACCGGCATTAAACGCTGGCAAACTGACCTTAGCGTTAGCCACATTGGAAATAGGAATCGTCGGAACCGGTTGCGGCACATCCTGCGCTTGTTCTATTGCTTGCTCAGCACTAGGCGCGCTATCACTGCTATCTTCTTGCTGGCTTTCCGGGTCCGGCTGCACCAAATCCAAAGAGATCGTATCCAAGTCATCCGGCACCGCAGGCGGCTCGGCCTGCATCGCAATTAATTGCCACATTACCCAAAACAGCCCCAATGCAACCAGCGCTGCTCCGACAGGCGGCATCACCACGCGGTTAATTTTGGCTAATACCGCCACTAGTGAAACCGCAACCTATCTGCCAAGCGATCAACTTCGCGAGCAATGTTCTTATTCATCCGAGTGGAAAAATAGAGCCCAGACAAGGCCACTACCATGCCCGCCATGGTTGGGACGGTTGCTCGCGAAACACCACTGGCCAAGGCTCGCACTTCGCCACTGCCGCCTAGGGCCATGACATCAAACACCGAAATCATGCCGGTCACGGTGCCTAACAACCCGAATAGCGGACACATCGCCACTAACACTTGAATCACGGCCACGTTACGGGTCAGCGAGACACGGGCCTCAGAGATCATTCCTTCACGAATGCGGTGCGCAAACCAGCTGACCTTATCACTACGACCATCCCATTCGGCCACCCAGGCGGCCATCTGCTGCGGGTATACACGGCGATAGAACCAATAGCGCTCAAAGATCAGCAGCCACAGCAAAAAGCACACTAAGAGGATTGCCCAGAGGACATTGCCGCCGGTTTCAATTAGGGAGTGCAGGGCACTAATTGGCCCCCAGCCACCCGCTAGCAGGCCCTCTAGCCACCGCAGCGGGTTATTGCCACTGGCGTCTAGATATTGTTGGGCTAACTCTAAGGAGTCCATCGCCTAGGCTAATCTTGCTGAGTTTATTCAGCGGCTGGGCGCTGATTTTTCTCAACCACTCGCGCCAACAGGCCGGCGCTCTGCTGTTCTAGCACCTGAATCAGGCCACGACTGCGAGAGGCTAAAAAGCTATGCGCAAACAGCAGCGGAATCGCCACCACTAAGCCCAACACGGTAGTCACCAAGGCTTGCGAAATACCGCCAGCCATCAGTTTAGGGTCACCGGTGCCGAACAAAGTAATCGACTGGAAGGTAATGATCATGCCAGTCACCGTACCTAACAGCCCTAATAGCGGCGCCACCGCGGCTAGCAACTTCAGCGTTGTTTGGCCGCGCTCCAAGGCTGGCACTTCACGCAAAATCGCATCGTCTAATTTCAGCTCCAGCGTTTCCGTGTCAGTAGCATCTTCGGTCTTAAAGACCGACAGGATACGACCCAGCGCATTGCCCGCATCTGGCTGCTCGGGACGTTTTGCCTGCGCGGTGATTTTGCCGCCTAACAGGGTCAATACCACCAAACGTACGGCTGCGATCAACAAGCCAATGGCACCCAGAGCTAGAATCACATAACCAACCACGCCACCCTGCTGCACGCGTTCGATTAAAGTTGGGCTTTCCACCAGCAGCCCCAAAATAGAGCCTCGAGTGGGGTCGATCAAGACGTTGCTATAGCCTGAGCTGGTGTCCGCCAAAGCATTGGCATCACTCACCGCACCACTGCTGGGCTGGCGGCCAAGCAGCTCTAAACGGCCATCTTGATAGCGCAAAAAGCCGTCTTCCGAGAATGCACTAAAACCGCCCACGCGAACTACCGACTGCGACTGCGATTTCCCATCCGGTGCCACTACTTGGGTACGTAACTGTTTAACTTTGCCGACTTCGGTGGCTTCCTGCTGCAACAGGAACCACAGACTGCGCAGCTCTTCGCTGCCCAATACGCCTTGTTTGTTGGCGATGGCCGCTGCTTGGTCAGCTTTATCATCACCATCTAAGGTCGTTAATGAATCAGCCAATCGGGCTTGCAGATCACCCGCGACTGAACGCGCCACACTAAATAGCTCACGCAGGTCGCCGGCCTGTTCGTCTAACTCGGCTTGCAGGCGCTTAATTTCAGCCTCTTCCTTGTCTAGCTGCTTACGTAAGCTACGGGCTTTTTTCTCGGTTTCTTTAAACTCGTCTTTAGCTTCTTCTACCAAGTCCTTACGTTTATTTTTGGCTCGCAAAAACTCGCGCTCGCGTTTTTTGTTTAGCTCGCTGGTATCAGCTTGGCTTTGTTTCACCTGATCTAGCAGTTCGTCTAAATTCGAAGGTCCCTCCGCCAAAGCAGCGGTAGAAGCGACAAATCCCATAGCGGCAAAACAGCCAATTACTAATCTTTTCATTAGCCTTGCCCTCCACTCACCGGTGCCGGCACCGGTAAGTCAAGCAAATCTGGGGCGGCCTGTTCACGCGCCATACGAATACCACGGCGAATCGCTGGCGCATATCCGGCTGAGACAATTTCCCAGCGCTGCTGGGCTTTGTTCCACATGCCGGATTCTTTGCCATCTAGCGTTTGGTAAAACATGGCAACGCGGCCAACATGTAGAAAATCAACGGTGCGGCTTTCCACACCTAGCAACAGGTCTTGCCGCCAAGCGCCAATGGCGTTGCCGTAATCAAGCTCTTTCTGCCACGCTTCTAAAATTTTGCGATATTTCGACGCCACTGCTTGCTCAGGGTCTTTAAGAGTTTCGCGGAGACCTTCAATACGCTCAACTCGCTCGTCAGCCTTAAACGGCAAATCCAGACCAATAAAGTCAGCCAGTGTTTCTACCATTTCCTGCATCAACGGCAGCACATCTCGCTCTACTTCCTGTAGTTCAACCTTTTGCCGTTCAATATCAGCCTTTTTACCGGCCTGCTGCGACAACAACTCCTCAACCTGCTTAACGTAAACCTGCAGTTTCTCGGTCTTAAGTGTGGTCGTCAGGAATTCTTCGCGTAGATCACGCGTTTGCGCGTCATAACGGTTCACTCGCTTCTGCGATTTCTCCGATGCGCTATGTGTTTCAACCGCGGTTTTCAGCGCTTGACGGTGTTTCTTGGCATCCTCTTCAGGCCCAGCATTCGCCACAGACCCAATAAGCATAACCACCGCTATTGCTAACAGTTGTTTCATGATGTCCCCTATTGTTCCGCTCTTATTAACTGAGCGGTTTCAACGCTATTGTTATTTAAAAAAGTCGGCCAGCTTGCTGTAGGTGGATGGCATACATCACTACAGCCGTATCTAAACCAGCCAAAACGTCATCGATCATAATCCCCAAACCACCGTCGACCTGTTTATCGACCATGCCAATGGGAAACGGTTTCAAGACGTCAAAAATTCGGAAAACAAAAAAGCCAACCACAATCCACAACCACATAGGCCAAGCGCCGACTTCGGTCTCAAGGCCAATCGGGCCCGTGTGATTCGCGGCTAAAAACACCACTGGGATCATGCCAATTAAAAAGCCGGCGAATTCATCCCAAACAATGCCACCGTGATCGTGCACCCGCAGCCAGTCAGTGGTGCGCTGGCAAATATAGATGCCCGCAACTGACACTACAGTGGTGGCAATTAAATATTGGATCGGCGTTAAGCCAACTAGAAATAGCCAAAACAAGGGAATCGCCGCGGCGGTGCCGGCAGTACCTGGGGCAAAAGGTGACAAGCCACTGCCAAAACCAAAGGCCATAAAGTACATCGGGTTTTGCACAATCCCGCGTAAGGTTGGTTTTACTGCAGCTAAATGATCATTGGGGCCGGCCATTGGCTACCTTTATCTAGTTAGTGAATCTCGCTTTCAGTGTAACGCAGAACAGACCGACTGCGCATGCCAGCAAGCTGATTTAGAAATGCTGGAAGCCGGGCTTATCTAGGGCCTCGGCAAAACCCGCTTGTAACCAGCTTGGGCCGCCATTTAACTGAATGGCATTGGGCTCGCGAGCAGCTACGGCGACACCAATATCATTGGCCCAATCGGGTACAGCGATACCGGCCGAGGTCACAAATAACAGCGCGTAGTCATCACCACCGGCAAAAAGTAGCTTAGCGGCTTGGCTGTCTTGCTCCACGGCCAGTGCCGCTAAAGCCTCACCGTCCAAATCAAACCCCAACGATGAGGCCTGTGCGATATGACCTAAGTCAGCCAGCAAACCGTCAGAAACATCACAGGCGGCAGTGGCGATGCCATGCAAACGTAAACCCGCCGCCAGCTGTGGTTGTGGAAAATCCAAGGCTTGAGAAGCCGCGGCGGACGCCTGGTTTCCGGCCTCACGTGCTGCCACCGCCATCGCGGCCAAGCCAAGGCCACCAACAATACCCAAACGGCCACCCACTTGTGCACCACCGCGCAAGAACGCAGGTCTACCAGTCGGCAGCTCGCCTGCCGCAGTGATTGATATAGACAGCGGCCCGCGGGTGGTATCACCACCTATTAGGCAAACGCCATGCTCATCGGCAAGCCGAAACAGTCCCTCGGAGAAGGCCGCCAGCCAGTTCTTATCCACCTTCGGCAAGGTTAGATTGAGAGTAAACCACCGCGGCTTAGCCCCCATTGCGGCTAGGTCAGACAAGTTAACCGCTAAGGCTTTATGCGCAATGGCACGTGCGTCTGTACCTGCGAAAAAATGCCGTCCTTCAAGCAAAGTGTCGGTAACAATAACTTGCTGAGCTGGGCTGGGCTCGATAACGGCGCCATCATCGCCAATACCTAGCGCCAACCATTCAGGTTTAGCTGGGCGATGAAAAAACTGTTGGATGATGTCGAATTCGTTCATAGCTGCACAACCACGAACTGACAGACCGTTAGCGAATGATTTCTAGCAGCACCAGCGCTGCGCCACGGCCGTCGTACCACTCGCTGGCGCGGTAGGCGATCTCACCCGACATACTGGAGGCCGACACATAGACTTGCTCAGGCGACACCGTGTGGTTTCGCGCATGCGCCTGCCAAAACTGCAGGCTTTCATCAATGCTAATTTCGCGGCTGCGGCCACCGCGATCGCGAATCACAATACGCACCCGTTCACGACGAAAAAGACGATCGACATCGCTTTTGTCCAACGGCCCCATCTTTGCAGCATGAGGCAGCAACCCATCGCCGCCGTCCCAAAAGTTCGCATCTGATGGATCAATGACCACCGCTGTTAGGCCTTATGTGCAGAAAACTCAAAGCGGCGATAGTCTTGCGCCAACTTATCCATAACGCCGTTGATGTACTTGTAGCTTTCTTCGGCGCCCATGTCTTTGGCCAATTCAACGGCCTCGTTCACCACTACGCGGAACGGCACATTCATCTGGTTCTTTAGTTCGCCACTACAAACTAACAAAATGCTTTGCTCAACCGGGTCTAAAGAACCCCAAGCTCTATCTAGTAGTGGCTTAATTTGGTCTCGCAGTTCATCGTGCTGGGCAAAGGTTTGTTCCAGCAGCAATTGGAAATAGGCGAAATCGGCCGCCCAACGTTCGGCATTGATTTGCTGATCTTCTTCATCAGCCTCATCAACCGGCCGGAATTCAACCAGCAACTGGGTAATACCAGTATTGTTTAGCTCATGCTGGTACATCGCCTGTACCGCCATATGACGAGCAATAGAGCGCTTTTCAGCATTGCCTAATTTAGGAGACGGCATCGCTTAGTCGTCCTCTTGGTCGTACACATAGTCCACTACTTCTAGGCCAAAGCCTGAAATAGCGTGCATGTTTTTCGGACGCGACAGCACTCGCATTTTCTTAATACCTAGATCACGCAAAATCTGCGCACCAACACCATAGGTTCTGAGATGCGGGCTGTTACGATCCATTTCGGTGGTTTCCGCAGCTGCATTATGCGGCATGCCAATACGCTGAATTTGCTCAATCAGCTCGCGCGATTCCTCTGGCTTACGCAGCAGTACCACCACGCCAGCACCTTCTTCGGCAATCCGCTCAAGCGCATCAGAAATCGGCCAGCCAAACTGTTCGTGCTGCACACCCAAAACGTCATTCAAGGTATGACGCAAATGCACACGCACCAAAGTTGGGGTTTCTGGATCAATGTCACCTTTAACCAAGGCCAAATGCACGGTTTGGTCGATAGTATCTTCATAAGAAATCAATCGAAATTCGCCGTAGCGAGTTTGCACTGGCGCTTCCACCAAACGCTCAACCACGTGTTCGTTTTCATTGCGGTAACGGATCAGCTCGGCAACCGTGCCAATCTTTAAGTCGTGCTCTTTGGCAAACTTCTCAAGATCCGGCCGACGCGCCATGGTGCCGTCGTCATTTAGAATCTCGACAATCGCCGCAGCTGGATGGCAGCCGGCTAAACGCGCCAAATCACAACCAGCCTCAGTGTGGCCCGCACGCGTCAACACGCCACCGGGGCGCGCCATTAGCGGAAAAATATGACCCGGCTGAACAATATCTTCTGGTTTAGCTTGCGGATTGGCGGCCGCCAATACCGTGGCCGCGCGATCATGCGCCGAAATACCGGTAGTCACGCCCTCAGCGGCTTCAATGGAAACAGTGAAGTTAGTACCGTGGCGCTCGGTATTTTCTTGCACCATTAACGGCAGGCGCAGCTGCTCGCAGTGGTGCCGAGTAAGGGTTAAGCAAATTAAACCGCGTGCATAACGAGCCATAAAGTTAATGGCTTCTGGGGTCACGTGCTCGGCGGCCATAATGATATCGCCTTCGTTTTCGCGGTCCTCGTCGTCCATCAAGACGACCATTTTTCCGGCACGGATATCGGCAATAATTTCTTCGGTACTATTTAGGCTCACGCCGCACACTCACGCTGTAAAAGAACTTTGGCCGCGGATTTTCGCAGATTTGGCGACAAAACGCCTTATCTATTGCGCCATCGGCGCCAACTTTACCCGTAAATTAGCCTAAAAAGCCGCTATTTTTTAGCCGCTCAAGCAGTTGGTCGCTGGATTCTCCGGCACTGAGCAGGCGCTCGAGGTAACGCGCAATCACATCAACCTCAATATTCACCTCAGTACCCGCCTGATAACCGGCAATGATCGTACGCTCTTGCGTATGCGGCACGATGTTGACGTCGAACACATTGCCGTCCACATGGTTTACGGTCAGGCTGACACCATCAATACAAACGCTGCCTTTAGCGGCGATATAACGGGCCAATGCTGTTGGCACTTCAAACTCAAAGCGCTCACTACGCGCATCTGGATAGCGTCTAACAACCTTGCCCATGCCGTCGACATGACCAGACACCAAATGCCCACCCAAGGGCGTTGACGGCGTTAAGGCTTTTTCCAAATTCACGGTACTACCCACAGCCAACTGCCCTAGGCTGGTCAACGATAGCGTTTCATTGGAAACATCGGCGGCAAAAACCTCACCGCTAATTTCGACAGCGGTTAAGCAAACACCGTTAACAGCGATGCTATCGCCTAATGCTGCGGTCTCAAGGCCGAGGCCTGTGGCGTCGATTTCTAGGCGCAGATCGCCGCCTTGCGGCTGCTGCGCCACCACACGACCCAAGGTTTGAATAATGCCAGTAAACATAATGCTTAATTTCTATTGTTGAAGGGTGTAGCTAAGACGTAGGTCGTCACCAAGCTGGCGCACATCGAGCAGCTGGAAATTCACCCGATCCTGCATCTGCTGCAAGTCGGGCATATCAAATAGGCCTCGCGCTGACGCGCCCATGACATGAGCCGCTTGATACAAAAATAGTTCGTCAATACAGCCGGCCGCGAGGAAGGCGCCGTTAAGGCCAGCACCGGCTTCTAACATCACGTTATTGCATTGCTGTTGTGCCAGCCATTGCAACACTTGTGGCGGTGTCAGTTCGTCGGCCAGTGACACCACTTCGGCGCCAGCGGCTTGCAGGGCAGCTACTTGTTCGGCGGCTTGCTGCAAGGCCACGGTCGTGGTCAGCACAACCACCCGACCAGGCGTTGTTAACATCGCTGCATTGGCCGGCATCCGTAACTGACGATCTAATACCACGCGCAAGGGCTGCGACGGCAGCTGATCCAACAAGGCGTCATCACGCACGTTGAGCTGCGGCTCATCCGCCAGCACCGTCGCAATGCCAGTCACAATGGCACAGGCCGAGGCGCGTAGGCGCTGCACATCAGCGCGAGCCTCGGCACCAGTAATCCACTTACTTTCACCTGAGGCCATTGCTGTGCGGCCGTCTAAGCTAGACGCCAACTTTGTAAACACGCGCGGCCTAGCGTTACGCATGCGCTGAAAAAAGCCAGCGTTAATCTGTTCCGCTTCAGTTTCCATTAAACCGCTGGCGACTTCGATTCCGGCCGCAGACAACCTTGCTAAACCACGCCCGGCAACTTCTGGATTAGGGTCTTGAATGGCCGCCACAACACGTCCGACCCCGGCGGCAATTAAAGCATCGGCACAGGGGCCCGTTTTGCCGGTATGACTGCAGGGCTCTAGGGTCACATAGGCGGCAGCGCCACGAGCGGCTGGGCCTGCCGCCTGCAGCGCATAGACTTCTGCATGAGGACCGCCCGCCTGTTGATGCCAGCCTTCACCAACCACCTCTGCGCCTCGCGCGATCACGCAACCCACCGCTGGGTTGGGGCGAGTAGACAAAGAACCAAGCCGCGCCAAACGCAAGGCTTGGGCCATATGTTGATGATCTAGGGCTGTAAACATACGCCGGCCGACGCCGTTGGACTTATTTATTACCACCAAGCGTGGTGGTTGATTTCAGACGATCAATCTCGTCCTGAAAAGCCGACACATCTTGAAACGAGCGATACACCGAGGCAAAGCGAATATAGGCGACATCATCAAGCTTGCGCAGCTCATCCATCACCCAATCGCCAATCTGGCGACTCGCGACTTCACCTTCGGCGGCGCTACGCGCGCGACGCATGATATTGCCCAGCGCCAACTCAATCTGCGAGGTTTCAACCGGGCGCTTTTCTAGCGAAAGCTGCAAACCTTTACGCAATTTGGCTTCGTCAAAGGCAACCCGTTCGTCATTACTTTTAACCACTCGGGGCAAGCTGATCTCGGCCCGTTCATAGGTGGTGTAACGCTCGTCGCAGTCATTGCATTTACGCCGCCGCCGCACCGCGTCGCCGTCGTCAATCAAACGTGAATCAATCACAGAGGTGTCGGCTGAATGGCAGGCGGGGCAACGCATAATGCTGTCCTAATAAAGTCGCAGAGCTTAACTCGGCTAGGCGTAACGAATCCGGGCTACATCCTAGGCGGCGTAGACCGGAAACTTAGCGCAAAGCGCTTTTACTTTCTCACGAGTAGCATCAACAACCGCCGCATCGGCTTCATCAGAGCCAGCAGGAATGCTGTCCATAACGTCACAGATCCAACCCGCCAGCTCAACGCACTCATCAATACCAAAACCGCGGGTTGTGACCGCCGGTGTACCAATGCGCAGACCACTGGTCACGAACGGTGAACGCGGGTCGTTAGGCACGGCATTCATGTTGACGGTAATAAAGGCGTTACCGAGGGCGGCATCAGCGGCCTTTCCGGTAATGTCTTTGTCGATCAGGTCAACCAAGAATAAGTGGTTCTCAGTACCACCAGAAACAATCTTGTAACCACGCGCTTTCATGGCTGCCGCCATGGCTTGAGCATTGGCTTTTACCGCTGCCTGGTAAGTCTTGTACTCAGGAGCCAGAGCCTCTTTAAAGGCTACCGCTTTAGCCGCAATCACGTGCATTAACGGGCCGCCCTGCGTACCTGGAAAAACCACTGAGTTAATTTTCTTCTCAATCTCAGGGTTGGCCTTGGCCAAAATCAGACCACCACGTGGACCACGCAAGGTTTTATGAGTGGTGGTCGTAGTGACGTCAGCAATCGCTACCGGGCTTGGGTATTCGCCAGCAGCAATCAGGCCCGCTACGTGAGCCATATCGACAAACAGGTAGGCACCTACTTTGTCAGCGATATCGCGGAAACGCTGCCAATCAACAACCTGTGAATAGGCCGAAAAACCGGCCACAATCATTTTCGGTTGGTGCTCAACCGCCAAGGCTTCAACGTGGTCGTAGTCAATCACGCCATCATCAGTAATACCGTACTGAACCGCGTTATAAATTTTGCCGGAGAAGTTAACCTTGGCACCGTGAGTTAAGTGGCCGCCATGCGCCAATGACATACCCAGTACCGTGTCGCCCGGTTGGCAAAGTGCCTGATAAACCGCCGCGTTGGCTTGCGAACCCGAATGCGGTTGCACATTGGCGTAGTCGGCACCAAACAGTTCTTTAGCGCGATCAATCGCTAAGGCCTCGGCCTTATCAACATACTCGCAACCACCGTAGTAACGCTTGCCTGGGTAACCTTCTGCGTACTTATTGGTCAGCACGCTGCCTTGCGCTTCCATCACGCGTGGGCTGGTGTAGTTTTCACTCGCAATCAGCTCAATATGTTCTTCTTGACGTACCTCTTCCGCTTGAATTGCGGCTAGTAGTTCGTCGTCATAGCCCTTGATGGTCATTTGGCGGTTATACATTCACGGCTCCGTTGCGCTGGTAAGTTATGCGAGAAACAACAAAATAAGGGGCGCATTCTACTCGTTAACCACAATATATAGAAGTTTAGCCCGCAAGATTCCGACGAACTTCTGACCAACGCGCGCCCCTGAAAAAAGCCCGCCAATGCAGCCAACACCGCCAAATTTCGCCCACATCTCGCTATAATGGCGAACTTATTTGCCAGAGCGGTATCGCAATGGACCACCTTCGCCAGCTTCCACGTCAATTATTGATGCTTGTCGTGCGTGGGTACCAACTGCTGATATCACCTTGGCTAGGGCAAAACTGCCGCTTTACACCGAGCTGTTCTTATTACGCACTTGAGGCGCTAGAGCAGCATGGCGCGCTACGCGGCGGCTACCTAGCCCTAAAGCGAATTAGTCGCTGCCACCCGCTAAATCCGGGCGGCCACGACCCTGTTCCAAAACCAGTTAAACATTGCTGCGGCCACCAAGCGCCCAGCCACGATCACGACAGAAAGGACTAAGAATGCCAGAGCTAAGATTGCCAGACGGAACCGTACGTAATTACGACGCACCGGTAACTGGCACCACCGTAGCTACTGATATTGGCCCCGGCCTTGCCAAGGCGGCACTGGCGATTAAAGTCGATGGCGAACTCAAAGACCTCTATCACGAGATCAGCGCGGACTGCGACTTTGAGATTATTACCGCACGCTCTGAAGAAGCCCTCGAGCTACTGCGTCACGACTACGCCCATGTAATGGCGCAAGCCGTGCAAGAGCTATTCCCTAATACTCAAGTCACCATTGGCCCGGCCATTGAGAACGGCTTTTACTACGACTTTGCGCGCGACGAGTCTTTCTCACCAGAAGACCTCGACACCATCCAAACCAAGATGCGCGAAATCATTAAACGCGACATCCCTATTCAACGCGAAGTTTGGAACCGCGACGAAGCGATCAAATACTTCGAAGGCATTGGTGAAGCCTATAAAGCCGAAATTATTAGCGACTTATCAGCAGATGAAGAAGTTACCGTTTACCGCCAAGGCGAATGGCTAGACCTTTGCCGTGGCCCGCACTTGCCATCAACCGGCAAGCTGCCAAAAGACGCCTTCAAGCTACAAAAGCTAGCTGGCGCTTACTGGCGTGGCGACAGCAACAACGCCATGTTGCAACGTATTTACGGCACTGGCTGGACTGACAAGAAAGCCCTAAAAGCCCACTTGTTAATGCTAGAAGAAGCCGAAAAGCGCGATCACCGCAAACTCGCCAAAGAAATGGATTTACTCCACTTTGAAGAGCATGCACCGGGCGCCATCTTCTGGCACCCGAAAGGCTGGACCCTCTTCCAGAACCTGATTGCCTATATGCGTGAGATGCAAGAGAACAACGGTTACGTTGAAATTTGCACACCCGACGTCATGGATCGCAGCCTCTGGGAAAAATCCGGTCACTGGGAAAAGTTTGGTGAAAACATGTACACCACTCAAACCCCAGATGAGCGCGTCTACGCCATTAAGCCAATGAACTGCCCGGGCGGCGTGCAGGTGTTTAAGCAAGGCAACCGCAGCTACCGTGACCTACCGCTACGCATTGCAGAATTTGGCCGCGTACACCGCTACGAACCATCAGGTGCTTTACACGGCATGATGCGCGTGCGTGAGTTCACACAAGATGATGCGCACATCTACTGCACCGAAGACCAGCTGATTGACGAGTGTTTGAAGATCACTGACCTAGTGCTCAACATCTACAAGCAGTTCGGCTTTGAAGATGTCCGCGTGAAATTCTCAGACCGTCCTGAGAAGCGTGTTGGTTCAGACGAAATTTGGGACAAATCAGAAGCAGCTCTAAAGGCGGCTTGTGAAGCGGCCGGTTTAGAAACCACCCTAAACCCAGGTGAAGGTGCCTTCTACGGCCCGAAACTAGAATTTGTACTACGTGACGCCATTGGCCGCGACTGGCAGTGCGGAACACTGCAGGTTGATCTCAACCTACCCGGCCGCCTCGGCGCCACCTATGTCGGCGAAGATGGCGAGAAGCATCACCCTGTGATGCTACACCGGGCGCTGTTTGGTTCTTTGGAGCGTTTCACCGGCATTTTGTTGGAGCACTATGCAGGTCGTCTACCACTGTGGCTATCACCTCAGCAGGTTGCGGTGTGCACCATCACCAATGACTTTGACGACTACGCTTACGACGTAGTGGCCAAACTACGCCAAGCAGGCATTAAAGCCGAAGTTGATGTACGTAACGAAAAGATCAACTACAAGATCCGTGAGCACGCACTCGCCAAAGTGCCAGTGATGTTTGTGATTGGTGCCCGTGAGCAAGAGGAAGGCAAGGTTACGATTCGCCGCCTTGGCCAGAAGGCACAGGCCAACCTAACGGTAGAAGACGCCATTGCCATGCTGAAAAATGAAATCAGTGAGCGTCGACCGCTAGAAATGGATGCAGCCAGCGACAACTAAGGCCGCTTTCTGAGCTGATTAGCAATAGTCCACATCTCAATAAAACAAGGCCGGCGCAAGCGCCGGCCTTTTTATGTGGACTCATATACTGAGCCCTTTATAACAGGTTCTCCGTGAACCCTTTCTGACATCCTGCCATTTATATAAGCGGCATCCCTACCACTTTCTCAGGCTTGGTATCACTTGGTCAAAGTCAATATTCACTTCCACCAAGTCAAAACAGCTAACACTGCCGCCCGCCATCATCGGCGCTACCATTAAGGCGCCCCAACTGGAGCGACTTCTGGGCCGGTTTGCGAGTCTAACAACGCGTAATAAACTCCACGCGCTGGCGTCATACGCAACTCCAACAAACCCATTCCGTTCAGCTCAAGGCTATCACTGCGTTGCACAAAAACACCCAACTGCAGCTCCGGCTCCTTAATCTCCTGACCGAAACGGAAGTTAAACTTCAACGCTACCGCCGGCTCATAGTCGCCGGCCTCTGCGGTATCCGGTAGCACCGCTACCAATACCAGTGAAATCAGTCCCAACACCCAACCAAAGCGCTTCAGCTCTGCTCTAGTAACAATGCCGCATACATGCGACTCAAATCTTGCCTGAGAGTAATAACCGCTCTTTTTACCCCGATAACCCATGACACCCACCCCGTCATTTCTCGCTCTCTTCTTTGTCTATTCGGTATTTATTATTGGTGAGCATATAAGGAATTGAAGCCTCAACCGGACAACTGGGGCTAAAGCTCTGGCGAGCAACCTAAAGACTCTTTAAACGGTCAGTTTCAAGCGCTTAAAGGAGCGTGACGATGACGCAGGAGGGGCCTGAAAACGACCCAGAAACAAAAAAGCCTCGCATAGCGAGGCTTTTCTTTAGCTTGAGCAGTGCTCTACTTGGCGAGCTGGCGTCTCAACCAAAGCAAGGCTAGAGCGCCCACGGTAGCAAGCACCAGGGTACGGATATCAAACCCGCTGACACCGCCAAAGCCCAATAAGTTACCAACAAAACCACCTACAAAGGCACCGGCAATACCCAATAGCATGGTGATTAACAGGCCGCCGCCATCTTTACCCGGCATGATCCACTTGGCCAATGCACCAGCAACAATACCCATCAAAATCCACGACAAAATACCCATAGTCAGTTCCTCTTAGAAAATTATTGCTCGCAACAACCATCACACTCGCCATAGAGCGTGAGACTGTGATCTATTAACGAAAACCCTTTCTGTTCAGCAATTTCATGCTGCAAGCGCTCAATCGTTTCATCCATAAACTCAACCACCTTGCCGCACTTCATGCACACAATATGATCGTGGTGATGACCTTGGTCCAACTCAAATACGGCATGGCCGCCTTCAAAGTTGTGGCGCTGCACCAAGCCCGCCGCCTCAAATTGAGTGAGCACGCGATAGACGGTAGCCAAACCAATTTCTTCATTCTGATCTAGCAAGGTTTTATAAACATCTTCAGCGCTCAAATGCCGCTGATCGCTGTCGGCTAAAATTTCTAATATCTTTACCCGCGGCAAAGTGACTTTTAGGCCCGCTTTTTTTAAATCGTTCTGTTGCATGAATCGTCAATCTATATGGTTATGAGCATTCTACCAGCCTAGGCGGTCTGCAGCTTCTAAACGCTAAAAATCGCTATCACTGAGCCGGCATCGGCGGCACTAGTAACACCGGGTCAACGCGTTCGCCGCGCCAGTTCATACGCCAATCTAAATGCGGCCCGGTTACCCGCCCGGTGGCGCCGATATCGGCAACAAGTTGGCCCTGCTCAACACGCTGCCCTTCTTCAACGTGGATCTTGCTCAAATGCAGGAATGCAGAGGTCACACCGTGACCGTGATCAATAATCACCGTGCCGCCCGAGAAGTACATATCTTCATGCACCAATCGCACAATGCCTGCCGCCGGTGCCATCGTCGGCGTGCCGGTAGGTCGTGCAATATCAACACCAAAGTGCGGACGTCGCGGGTTGCCATTAAGAATACGTTGACTGCCATAAACACCAGAAATAGGCCCTGTGGCTGGCCAAATAAAATCAGCAAAAACGTCGTCACGTAAGTCGCGATGCTTTCTCGCCGCCTTAGCCGCCGCACCCTCTTTGCGAATGCGCTTCAACTGCTCGGCGTTGGGTGTGACTTTGCTAGGTGGCAAGCCATCAATACGCTGGATTTGATACTCCCGGCTAGCAATATCTAATTTCCACACCTGTAATGCTTGCTCAGGGCAGGCCGCGGTTAGCACGGCGGTAGACTTGTAATCGCGCCCAAAGCCAAATACAAAACGCCCCTCTGCATCAACCTGCAGGCTTTGGTCATCTAGATGTAACTGGCATCCGCTTGCGCCAGCGCCGCGCACCAACTGCCCTTGCTGCAACACTTGTGGCTGCCAGCTAATTTCTGGCGACTGCGCATCAGCGACCGTGGCGAACCCTGTAGTTAGCGCTGCCAGCAACAACGTTTGCTTAAGATATTTCATATGTAACTAGTTGATAAATTGGGTTTAATTTGGGTTAAGGTGCCTCAACGGAGATACCTTTTAATGCGTCCAAACGCACGATCTAACAATGTATTCTAAAAATGATCAGGGTGACCCACTCACCCACGCGCTGCTAGACCACTGCGTGCCACCCAGTTTACGGCATGGCTCTTACTCTGCGCTACGTAAAGCTAGATTACTCGGCGGAGCATTGCTGATCGGTCCTGTCCTGATTCTAGTCATGTGCGTGCTGCTGACGCTGATAGATGCCAGCAACCTGCACAAGCTACTACCGCTATACATAGGCGGTTTGGGTTTCTGGGGGATTATGGCGGTTTATTGGCACCGCGGCAGTTACGACCTCTCAGCTCACTGCACCATCTTGCTTAAGAACAGCTTAATTCTTTATTTTTCCTACCTATGGGGCGTTGGCACACCCATTACCGTGTGGCTAATCTCAAGCCTCGTTTTTTCCATGTACTTAATGAAAAAAAGCTGGGTCACCGCACATGTGCTGTTTCTAACCGCCGGCACTGCCGTATTTGCGGTACTAGAAGCCAGCGGCCAACTTGTCCCCATCGCCATTGCTCAAGAGCATTACGCATTAATGGCCTTGGTCGCCGTGGTGCTGGCGCTGACCTTTACCTTCTTTGTTACCTCTGAAGTGCGTTACTTGTATGACCGTGCCGAATTGCTGCTCGATCGCGAAGCCCGCACTGATGCTTTGACGCAAATTCCTAATCGCCGCCACTTTTTTGATCACGCTCGCGCGGAAGCCATTACCGCGCTAGAAAACGATTGGGCGATGGCGGTGATATTGGTCGACATGGACCACTTCAAGCGTCTCAATGACAACTACGGCCACGCCACAGGTGACCAAGCATTGGTTACCGTCGCCAAAATATTGCGCAAGTCGGTGCCACAGTTTGTCGGCTTTGCAGCGCGAATTGCCGGTGACGAATTTGCGGCTCTCATTCCGCATTCAAAAATCACCAAATCGGAGCATATTGCAGAGCTGATACGACAACGTGTGGCAAGTGCAGAACTCACGCCACGAGGACGCAACAACAAAGTTTCATTATCGGTCAGTGTTGGTGTCGCCGAATATTACCCCACTCAAGGCGAAACCATCGACGACGGCCTCGCCCGAGCAGACCAATTACTCTATTCCGCCAAGGAAAATGGCCGCAACCAGGCCTGCCACGACAATCGTCTAAGCGCCGTGGCCCACTAAAGTTGGCCGGCGTGAAATACCAAGGTCGGCACTTGGCGGCCATGATGGTCACCACCTTGCTCGGTATACACACGCACGCGGCTCACCGCCGCATAGGGCACATGCCAACGAAAGGTATTAGCGATAGGCATTTCAGCAAGCAGGCTTAACAGCACCCGAATAACGCCACCGTGACAAACCAGCAAGATGTGCTGACCAGCATAGTCCGCCAATAAGGTTTGCCAAGCCGCTTCAATACGCTGGTAAAAATCAGCGAAAGGCTCAGAGCCACTGGGCCCATTAGTCACCGGGTCAAGCCAGAAATTGAGCAACTGCTGCGGATCTTGCTCGCGCAAGGCCTGCGGCGTTTGGCCTTCCCAAGCACCAAAGCAAATTTCCCTAAACGCCGGCGTGATGGTCAGCGGGATCGCCTGTTGTTGCGACAGCTCCTGCGCGAACTCAGCACAACGTTTTAACGGTGAACTGACAATATGGTCCCAGGCCGGTGGCGCAGAGGCTGCCGCACGCATTTGTTCCCAGCCCAATTCAGACAGCGGGTCATCTTTGGTGCCGCGGTACATTTCGCCACCGGCAGGCTCACCGTGGCGGATCAAATCAACCGTAGTAGTTAGAGGGTTATTTAAGGCATCCGCTAATTTCGCCATCGTTATTCTTGTCGCTCGCCCATATGCGCCGCTTGAATGTGTCGGCGACGTTCTTCTGCGTCTTTGTCGCTAAACAGAATAACGTGAGGGAATAACAACACGCGTAACAAAGCCACCAACATGTAGAGATAACTTAAGCTAAACATGGCGCCACAGAAGATGGAGACATACTCAAAGTTGGGGTGGATAAACTTAATGCCCCACCAGCTCATCACATCCACTAAGGCCGAGATCAAGCCAATCGGGAAGATAATTTGGTAGTAACGCAGATGGTTAAACTGCATCGAGAACGGCACCCCGATAACCAAAAACGAAGTAGTAAAACCGAACAAGTGCGCATGGGTAAAGGCGATCAGTTTGCCGGTCGACATGTTGGCAAAGTAAGCCTCAGCCGAACCATGCACATGAATCTGCCACCAAGCCTCTAAAGCACCAAAGGCAAAAGCAATGCCGTACATGGTTAGCGCCATCGCTAGACCACGCTTTACGCCGGTTGGGTAGTGGTAAAGCAACAAGTCTTCTTTACTCACCTTAAACGGCACGGTGACCTTATTTAGCCAAATCATAAAGAAGAAAAACACCGCCAAGGCGACGGGTGCTGCGGTGGTTTCCCAAACACTAGGCGGCTCAGGCACAGCCACTAGGTCATCTTCAACAATCTCGATTTCAGCCAGAAAATCGCCTTCGCCGAAATCGAAGCCCTCCTCCGCTGTAGCAAATCCGCCCACCAAGACCAATAACAGCAGAGCAATCTTCAAGCTAGACATAGTTAAATAGCGCATCGCGTATTTCCCTTAAAGGTTTAGCGCTTAAGGCGCACATAAATCATGGCGCCGGCTTTTTTGACAGCATAAGCCAAGGCATCTGCCGCATTGTCGGCACCGGCTTGAGCCTCAACCTTGGGTGCAAATTGCCCCTTAAAGCGATCCACATCGCCAAAATCAAGATCATCAGCTTGCAACGGCAGCACCTGGTCAACCGCTAGCTTACGCGTAGTGGTCACCAACACGAAGACGTTCTTGTCCGCCACCACCGCCGGCAAAATAACCGCCACCCCCACCGGCTTGCCTTCGACAACCGGCAAATAGATAACCGTCTCATCCGTTTTACTTAAGCTCACGCCCATGCCCGCGGCGCGCTCGATGTCGTTGTCAGTGAATAAGGCATCCAACGGTTTATAGGTTTTTACGCCGGCAAATGCGGCCTGAATCGGTTTCGGAATCAGGTTCTCTACATTCAACCAGTTGCCAGGTTTAGCTGGCGTCGAGGCTGCATCTCCGGGGTGAGATTTGGCGGCGCCTTCGTCCGCATTGCTAAAGCCATCAGCATCGCTATCTTTGGCCGCTATCAGCGCAAATGCAGCCGCATTCTGACCCGCCTGTTCAAAGGCTTTACCATAGGCGTTTAGGGGGCTGCCGCCGCCATCAACATGACAAGCATTGCAGGCGGGCATATAGCCAAATTGGCTTTTGTATTGGCGGGCGAAGCC
Source organism: Gammaproteobacteria bacterium (assembly GCA_030425645.1). GTDB lineage: Bacteria > Pseudomonadota > Gammaproteobacteria > JAPPPA01 > JAPPPA01 > JAPPPA01. The sequence goes on from JAUHZK010000009.1 coordinate 94,832, forward strand.
CGGCTCAGCCATCAGCTGTGCCGATACCAACAAGCCACAAAGCCCTATTAAACCTTGGCTAATACGCTGTCTCATTCATTCCAACCTGTTTTTGTCTTCTGTCGCCGTCAAAAAATAGAAACTAAAAATCAAATAACGACGGCATCGCATCTTGCATTCGCTGCAAGTCGTTCTCACCAGCACCCATTGCCGCGTCTAGTTTAGCTCGTTGCCGCGAGTTAGCCGGTGGCATCAGCTTGCCATCCTTCGCTGTTCCGGCAAAGCGCTCGTAGTCTAACGCGTCAGAAATTTCACTGGTTTCTTGAATACGCCGCAATACCTCATCCTCGCTATCGCCATTCATAAAGTCGAGCTTGGCATTTGGGTTGCCTCGGTGACAGGCAAAACAATAGGTTTCAAAAACCTCCAACACCGAGCCCTGACTAATAGCCAACGGTGGCGCACCATCTGCCACGGGTGGCGACATACCTTCAGTCGTATGACAACAGCTATCCGGTAAGCGTTCCGCGCCGAGCTCCGTTAGCAAAGCTTGCAGTAGTGGAATACGGCGAAATGGCAGCGGCTCAAACAGGCTAACCAAGACCTCGCTATCCACTGCCGCTTTGACCGCCTCTAACTGGTATTGACTGTGCTTCTCCAAGAGGCGCAGATCGTTCTCGCTCAACATCTGCGCTAAACCGTAAATACCTTCTAAGGAGTCAGGGCCGTAGATCGCTTTGGGCGGTCTTGGCATTAAGGGGTCCACTTCTACCCTCAAGGGCGGCAATTTCTCGAACTCGGTCAACCCCAGTTCGACAGATTTTTCAGACAAGCTAGCGGCTGTTTCTGAAAACCCAAACAAATCCTTCAAGAATAACCACAGCGGGCTGCCAAGCGGCTTTTCTGTTAAGGGGTTACGGTTGGCAAGGTCACCATTAGCTAGGCGCACACCTTCGCTAGGCCAGTTTTGAGACTGCAGCTGCAAATGTTCTAGCACAGCGGCGCTACTTGGATTAAAACTGCCCGGGCTCCACAGATATTCCAAGGCCAACTTAAGCATACTGCGGCGACAAGAATTACCGGCATCACCGGCACCACAACCGTCTAACCAAATTTTCTGCGTAGTGATGATGGCATTGCCCTTGTCAGCCATATCATCAACGATCTCTGGGTTAGCCAAAGGTACCGATAGTGGCGCGCCAAAATAATTATCGTTGTCTGCGTGATGACCTTTAATGAGCTCCGCCACCCCTGGGTTCGCGTTGGTTTCTTCCCAAGGCCTTACCGGAAAGATCGGTGCTCCAGATTGATGGCAGGTGCTGCAAATCGCTCTTTTGGCGTAAACAATTTGAGGGTTCAGGTCTGGGCCATAATCTTTTACTAGCTGAAACTCGAAGCGGCCGGCCATCTCGTTGTAGCTAATCACTTCAATTTCGTTGGCGTCTTCAACAAAACCCATAAACAAACGGCCTCGATACATTTGATCAAAGGCGTAGTCGCTAGCTGGCTGCCGCACATCAGCCACGGCAAGTAAGCGAGGGTGTTTAAAGTTAGCTTGGCCTTTAAGTAAAGAACGCCCATTAGGAATTAGCACCGTGGTCGCTGGCCGGCCGTCCCGATCTTGATTTGCCACTAGGTCCAAGAGCTCGTCAAATGGGTACGGCAAACTGCCATGCTCTTTAATGAGGTGGTCAAATAAGGAGCGCGTGCCCTCTGGCGGCAAGTCGTCCTCGGTAATCACTTGCGCATGCAGAGTGTCACTAGCTTGGGCCTGCCGCTCAGCCAGCTCACTAACTTTTAGCGTGCTGACCTCGGCATCGTCAGCTAGCAATAATTGGTAACCAATAACCGCCAGCAAAGCCAACAACACAAAAATGGCGAACTTTTTCATATGCCTATCCGAACCCTATTTCGGTCATTACATTGATGCTTAAAGCCAAAAGGCCGACTCCACAATGCGCGGAACCGGCCTTTTGATTTTTATGCAAACAAAACTAAGGAGGTCCTTAGTTGCTTACATCATTTTCAAGAACTCAGTTAAGGCGCGCTTCTCGTCGGCACTTAGGTCAACACCAAACTGGTGACCTTTGTTTTCAACTAAGTCGTCACACTTCTGGAACGTTGGGCTGTGAGGGTCTGAGCTACCAAAGTTAGCAATCGGTGTCCCTTCTTTCACAGGCAACTTGATAAAGCCTTGGCCGTCTTCACGCAGCGCCAGCTTCATATCCATCGTGGTCTTGGTGATCTTCTGTGGACGATGTGGCTCCACATTCGGATCATCAGACATTAGCAGACGTTCCATCGCAATCTCGTACTGCTGCACGCGACCTTTAACGGTGTAATCAATGCTGCCGTCTGGCAAGTAGGTCAATTCGCCTAGCGAGTTGTTGTGCAAGAACGGCGCAATCGCCCAAGCAGATAGCAAGGAAATATTACGGAAGTAACCGGCGCCAGAGCCTTCGCCGCCAATTTCAGTCTCGCCGAATTCCATACCACCTAGGCCTGGCACCATACGGCTTAGACGGCGCGGCACAGAACCCACTGAAGGACGCTCACGGAAGGTTTCTGAAGCGAACTCCTCCCAGATATGACCTTCGTCATGGTTGTCATGCATGGCACGGCACATATTCACGCCAACTTCATGGAATGGCGTGATGTTGTCGTTACCCAACCAGTCCTGACCAAACAAACCATCTTTAGCGAACTGCGCCGGACGCTTAACGCCGTTGGCATCGGTCGCCATATGCTTGGCTTGGAATTTGGCGGAGTTACGTTCTTCAGCGGTAAATTCGTATTGCCAGAACTGCTCAGCGCCAAATACATGGCCTTCGTAGAATTTCTCCAAGGCATCTTTGTCATTGGTGATTGACTCAGGCGGCACTTTAGTCGAGTGACAACGAGCACACTCACGGGCATAAGTCTTACGGCCTTCAGGTACCTTGGCGGTGTCAATAAAGGCTGAGCCCGGCGTGCCATCAACGTCAGTCGCATTCATCAAGTAGGTTGGGCCGCTGGTCATAATGTACTGCGCTAAATGACCCATCTTGGCATCAGCATGGTTCCAAGCTTCACACTCTTCCGCACACTGCTTAATGCTCATTGGCTGTTGACGTGACTTGTCGCCAAAGAACGTTCCTGGGTAAGGGAAGTTAGGTACCCAGCACTCTTCGGTACACATACCAATATTGATATATACACGTAGCAAAGCTAAACGATCACCTACCGAATCCTCAGCGCCTTTCAGCACGTGGAAGGTTGGTGCTTCTTCAAGCTCACCGGTAAATGGGTGCTTCATTACGTGGTTAAAGACACGCTTATTCATAAAGTCGGTGATGTTGTTCTGGGTACCCGGATTGTTCATAAAGTCATTCGGGTTAATCGAGGTATCAACCGTACCGGGGCGCGCAGAACCAATCACCTGCTTAGCAAAATGATCCGGTGGCGTCGCGGACAAGAAACCTGTCAGCGGCTGATTCACATATTGGTTACCAATCAAGCCCATAATGTTTTCCCATTCGGGCTCATTCGGGTCTTGAGGCGGATTGGTTGGATCAAAGGCTACGTGGCACTGCACGCAAGGATGGCCAATCGCAAAACGGCGATTGTTTTCACGCTCGCCTTCTTGATAAGGGGTGGTTCTAGGGTCAAAAATCACATTGCCGTCAGCGTCTAACTCTGGCTCGCGGAAATATTTGCGATAGCCCAATACGCCGGTGCTATGAGGGTCTTGGCAGATATCTACCCAATACGACTCTTCATTACCCTCTTTACAATCCGGGTCATTAATCATGCCCCACTTGGTAAAGCGCTGAGAACGCGTGCGCGTGTCCATCCACGGCGCATAGTTCATATTCTCTTTGCCGATGGTACGTGCAAGGTGAATTTCATTTAGGTCTTGGTTGCCAAAGGTACCTTTAAACCAAACATCACGGCCGCGACGCACTGATTCACGCAAGGCCTTGGCCTTCTCTGGATCAACCGCTTCTACGTCTTTATAAAGACTATTGGCAATACGGCAACCTTCGGCGTCATAGCCGGTTGGTTGGGGCTGATCGCAATCGGGTGGATCGTACTGAGGAAGCGGCACAATATCCCAAGTAATGGGACCACCGCGCTCATGTTCTTCGGGGCTGGTGCCTTCGTGCCAAACTTTACGCGAGGCTAAGGTGGCATAGAACGTGTCGTCATAGCGATCAAAGTTCTCTTCAACCTTGGGTGAACCGTGGTAGATACCAGTCAGTTTGCCACGTGCGGCCAGTTCTTCTAGCGGAGCGCTACGTAGCGTCCGAGTAAAGCCCTCGTCAGAAACCGGAATCTCTGCAAAACCGTCCTCGCCAACTGGGTGACCGGGTGCCGGTTCAACCAAATTGGGAATGACATCAATCGCCCAAGTGAAACTTGCTGCAGCGGCAACGCCTGCCAGTGCCAGAGTGATTTTTTTCATCACTTCCTTCCTTTTTATCTACCAACCTAAGGTAATCAGTCGGTAAACGTAAGCCAAGTTATCTGACAACGCAAGCTGTTGTCAGATAAGCCAAAAGCTCTTATTCCCCTAGCGCCATAGCCAATTTTTTAATTAGCCTGGCGGCCAACTTAATTCACGCCCACCGATAATATGAAAATGCAGGTGAAACACTGACTGCCCGGCCTTTTCACCGCAGTTATTAACCAAGCGGAAGGCATTCTCGTAACCCTCGGCGGCAGCAATCTTAGGCGCCGTAAGCAATAAGTGCCCCAACAGGGCCTGATGTTCAGTTTGCGCAAGGTTTAGCTGGCTGATGGGCTCTTTAGGAATCAATAAGATATGCATAGGTGCCTGCGGTGCCACGTCTCTAAACGCCAAGCAAAGCTCGTCTTCATAAACGATATCCGCCGGAATTTCTCGGCCTATGATTTTGCTAAAAATAGTGTCTTCACTCATACGACTGGTTCTCTAATAAAATACCCGGATGAACGCCGAGTTTAGCCCACTACTCCCCTATGCCGACATCGAAATTGATGACAACGGTCTTCCCGTTAACCAGCAATATGATGACCCCTACTTCAGCCGCAACGGCGGGCTAGAAGAAACCCGCCACGTTTTCCTTAAGGGTAACAAGCTGCCAACACGCTGGCAGCAACGCGATTGTTTTGTTGTGGGTGAAACCGGCTTTGGCACCGGCCTTAATTTTCTAACCACTTGGCAAGCTTGGGAGCAGACTACAGCAAGCGGATGGTTGCACTTTGTTTCCACCGAGCTACACCCTATCCGCCTGTCACAGCTTGTTCAGCTACACCAGCAATGGCCGGAACTGGCCGACTATACGGCCCAACTTCAACAGCAATGGCCGCTGCCACAACGTGGCTTTCATCGGCTCAATTTCCCCGATAGTCGGATCAGCCTGACCCTGTTATATGGCGACGCCAGCGAGACACTGCCGCAGCTTTCGGCAAAAGTAGACGCTTGGTATCTAGACGGCTTTGCGCCAGTCAGAAACCAAAGCTTGTGGAACCCCGAGCTGTATCAAACCATTGCCAAACTGACTGCCCCAGGCGGCAGTTTTGCGACCTATACGGCAGCTGGCCATGTGCGGCGAGGGCTGGCCGAGGTTGGCTTTGAAGTTAGCAAGTGCGAGGGTTTTGGATATAAACGCGACATGAGCGTTGGCCAGATGCCGGGGGAAGCAACAAATCCTACCGCCACACAATCCGCAACCGTTGTAGGCGCGGGTATTGCCGGCGCTGCTGTCGCTAGAAGTTTGGCGGAACGTGGACTTGAGGTTACGGTACTGGAAGCAGGCGCGCAGCCGGCCTCAGAGGCATCTGGCGTATTTGCCGGTTTAGTCCGGCCCTGGCCCGAATTAACGCGCAGCCCCCGCGAACGTTATTTTGAAAACGCTTTCCTTTTTACTCGGCGCCAGCTCACACAGCCATCGGCGTGGCTACAGCAATCCGGTATTACCCAAGCTTTTGATAACACCGAACGCGCCAACCGCATTGCGCAGCGCGGCTTTAGCGAGCAATTACTTGCCATTGATAACGGCCGCCTTCACTACCCCAACGGCCTCACGGTCTCTCCGGCGGCATGGTGCCAGCAGCTATTGCAGCACCCCAATATCGAGGTTCGTTATCGCTCACCAATTACAGCCCTAACCGCAACAGCTGCACCACTGATTTTGGCTGGCGGCTGGAAGTTGGCCGCCTTATCGCAACCAGAAAACTGCAAACTACAATTTATTCGCGGCCAGCTCAGCGCGATTGCGACTTCCCCGCCAACAGAAGCACGCTGCCACAACGGTCATTGGCTGAGTTACCCGGATCATCCCGGCAGTGTGGTAGGCAGCAGTTTTGTACCCAACAGCAGCAACTGCGAGTTAAGCCAACAAGAACATCTAGACACGCTAGAGAAACTGCAGCGAGATCGGTTACTGCCAGACGGCCCTCACCCCGCCAGCAAGCTCTACGCCAATGTGCGCTTAGCCTCTAACGACCGTATGCCAGTCATTGGCAGGTTGAGCAGCCCTAACGATGAGCCGGTTTATGTTTCCACTGCTCACGGTTCACGCGGGCTGACCGGCGCACTATTGGCTGCCGAGATAATAAAAAGCCGGCTCCTAAATGAGCCGGCTCCGGTTGAGCTTGATTTGCTAGCGGCTGTCGATCCTAAGCGATTCGCAGCGCGCTCTAATCCAAAAGATTAGTCGGCAGCTTGCAGCTCTCGCACTTTGGCGATGTAACTTTGCATGGCTGCCTCAGCGTCGCTGCCTGATAACTTACCCCAGGCGTCAAATTTAGCGCGGCCGGCCACATCTAGCATGCCCGGACGTTTGCCTTGCACGTCACCGACGGTGGCTTGTTTAAAGGTTGCGTACAAGGTCAACAAGTCGTTATTGCTTGGACGCGCGCTTAGCTGTTTAACTTCTTCTTGGCAGCTTTCAAATTCTGCTTGTAGATCGGACATCGGGCACTCCTCCCAGAGTAAAAACCAGAGTAAAAATACAAAGCCGCAGGACTAAGTGCGACTCCTAAAAATTGAATCGTTAGAAACCTAACACGTCAGGCATATCGTACATACCCGGCTCTTTTCCGGCTACCCAACACGCAGCACGTACCGCACCGCTGGCAAAGGTCATACGGCTAGAGGCTTTATGAGTTAATTCTAGGCGCTCACCAATATCAGCAAACATTGCCGTGTGTTCGCCGACTAAGTCACCGGCACGAATGGTTGCAAAGCCAATCGTTTGGCGGTCACGCTCGCCGGTAATGCCCTCGCGGCCATAAACGGCACATTCTTTTAGGTCGCGGCCCAGGCTATCGGCAATCACTTCACCCATGCGCAAGGCGGTGCCAGAAGGCGCATCTACTTTATGGCGGTGATGGCCTTCGATAATCTCGATATCAACACTATCACCGAGGGTTTTAGAAGCGGTTTTTAGCAGGTTCAGCAGCAAGTTAACGCCAACACTATAGTTTGGCGCCATCACCATAGCTTGTTGCGTCGCAGCCGCGTCTAATTCGGCTTTTTGCTCATCGGTAAAGCCCGTGGTGCCAATCACCTGATGGCAGTTATTGGCTAAGCATGCCTGCAGATTCGCCATGGTCGCTACCGGAATGGTGAAGTCGATCAGGGCATCAGCGGCGGCAGCTGCAGCGTTAATATCGTCACTAATCGCCACACCCAGCTCACCAAGACCAGCCACCATGCCGGCGTCCTGACCCAAGAATGGCGAATTTGGCGCCTCTGTGGCGGCAACCACTTCAGCATTTGGGTTTTCTTGAACTGCTTGGATCAACATGCGGCCCATACGGCCTGCGGCACCAGCAATAGCAATCTTTGTCATTCTTCTTCCATTAAATGGTTGCGGCTAAATGGTTGCGGTGGCCTCGGCCAACCACTGTTGTTCGGCAGCCGTTAAATGCGGCGCCAGCATTGTGTAAACGCGCTGATGATAACGGTTTAACCAGCCACGTTCCTCTGTTGTTAGCATTTCAGCATCAATTAATCGCCGATCAATCGGCGCTAGGGTTAGGGTCTCAAAGCCCAACATCGGTCTTTCGCCGCCTGCTGGCGCCACCACCAAGACCAAATTCTCAATGCGAATGCCGTAAGCACCGGCTTTGTAGTAACCCGGTTCGTTCGACACAATCATGCCAGGCACCAGAGCTTGGGTATTAGGTCTGGGAGAAATATTCTGCGGGCCTTCATGCACGCACAAATAGCTGCCGACGCCGTGACCAGTACCATGATCAAAATCGTAACCACCTTGCCACAGCGCATAACGCGCAACGGCATCAAGTTGACTACCAGACACGCCCTGCGGAAAACGCGCCAAGGCCAAGTTGATATGACCTTTCAATACGCGGGTATAACGGTCGCGCATTTCCGCGGCCAATTCGCCAGCTAGCAGTTCATCCAAAATCACAGAACGGGTGATATCGGTGGTGCCATCTAAATACTGGCCACCAGAGTCGACTAAATAAATATCGCCCGCCTTTAAATCACCATCATGCTCTGGCGAGGCAGAATAATGCGGCAAGGCGGCGTTTTCGCCCGTCGCTGAAATGGTATTAAAGCTTAAATCTTTCAGCTGCACGCCAAACTGTTCAGCTACGGATACGCGGGTTTGTCGCAATTGTTCAGCAACGGACAACTCGGTGGCCGCAGCCGGTCTTGCGGTATCTAGCCAACACAAAAACTTAGTTACGGCGACGCCGTCGCGGATATGCGCTTGCCTCGCGCCCTCGGCTTCAACCGGGTTTTTAATCGCTTTCGGCAACACACAGGGATCTTGCCGATTCAATAGCTCGGCACCAGCATCTTCCAGTGTCTGGGCAATGGCGGCGGGAATGCTCGCGAAATCTAGCTGTACAGCGGCGTTAGCCTGCCCCAATTTATCTAATAAGACAGTGAAATCATTAACGGGGCTGACTCTGACTGCCGCAGGCAAACTGGCTTGTGCCTCCGCCGTCAGGCGATTGGCATCCACAAACAATTCCGCTTGGCCGGCGGCATCAACCGCCGCATAAGCACCAAACACGGGGTTATAGGGAATATCACTGCCGCGCAGATTAAATAACCAGGCGACCGAGTCGGTGGCGCTAAGTAGCGTGGCATCAACATCATTAGCAGTTAAGGTTTGCGCTACGGCCGCCAATTTATCGCTCGTTGCTTGGCCGGCATATTCTACTGTATGGGCAACAATTGGCTTAGCCACCGCCGCTGGCCTATCCAGCCATAAAGCGTCGACCAAGTTATCACTGCCGACTAACTCTGCCGAAGCCTGCGCACAAGCATTTTCAAAACGGCGGTATTGGCCATTGGCGTGTAACCAGGCATCGCAACCAATACGCTGGTTGGCGCTAAGGTTTTCAGCCAGCCAGCTTTCGTAGCTAAGGCCAGAGCCAATTTGCACACATTGCACTAACTGTGGGTCAGTTTGCTGAGCCGCTTGCACGGTATAACGACCATCAACAAAGAGAATAACTTGCTCTGCAAGCACCAAGGCCAAACCAGCCGAGCCGGTAAAACCTAATAACCAAGCTAAACGCTCGTCGGCGGCAGAAACGTATTCATTTTGGAAACGATCAGCACGCGGCACCAGAAAGCCATCTAACTGGTTCTGGGCCATCACCTCGCGCAAAGCCGCGAGCTTTTCTGCAGTGGTCGTTAAGACCGGTGTTTGCGACATTTTTTGTAGCTTTTAGAAGCGATCAAAAAATGATTTTACACCGTCAAAGAAAGAACTGGACTGCGGACTATGGCGTTTGCCGCCTTCTTGCAGGCTAGAGTCAAACTGTTCAAGCGCGTCACGCTGTTCACGCGTTAGGTTGACCGGCACTTCGACCGCCACACGGCAATACAAATCACCCGTACTGCTGCTACGTACGGATTTCACGCCTTTGCCGCGCAAACGGAAGACTTTGCCACTCTGGCTTTCCGCGGGGACTTTTAAGGTCACCCGGCCACCCAGAGTCGGCACTTCAATATCACCACCCAAGGCCGCAGTAGCGTAGCTGATGGGAATATCACAGTGCAGATTGTCGCCGTCACGGGTAAAAATGTTGTGCTCGCGCACCGCCATTTCTACGAACAAATCACCGGCTGGACCATTACGCTCACCCGGTTCGCCTTCACCACTTAGGCGAATGCGATCACCGGTATCAACACCGGCTGGAATTTTAACTTGTAGGGTTTTAGTTTTACGTACTTGCCCACTGCCATGACAGCTAGAGCAAGGATTGGTAATCATCTCACCGCGGCCACGACATTGCGGGCAGGTCTGCTGCACTGAGAAAAAGCCCTGCTGCATACGGACTTGGCCAACGCCACCACAGGTGCCGCATTTTTGTGGGCTAGAACCCGCCGCACAGCCGTTGCCATTACAAGACTCGCAAGTCGAGCGAGTTGGGAATTTGATGGTTTTTTCCGCACCAAAAACCGCTTCTTCAAGATCAATTTCTAGCTCGTAGCGTAGATCGGCACCACGATAGCTTTGTTGTTGTCCGCCACGGCCACCGCCGCCGCCAAACATATCCCCAAAGACGTCGCCGAAAATATCGCCAAAGCCACCAGCACCGCCACCAAAGCCGCCATGGCCGCCACCACCGGCGGCGCCACCAACACCGGCATGACCAAATTGGTCATAGGCGGCGCGCTTCTGCGAGTCCGACAACACATCCCAAGCGTCTTGCGCTTCTTTAAATTTAGCTTCGGCCTCAGCGTCACCCGGGTTACGGTCTGGGTGATGCTTCATTGCCAAACGCCGATAGGCCTTTTTAATTTCGGCCTCGGAAGCGTTTTTACTGACGCCTAAAACTTCGTAGTAATCGCGTTTGCTCATACGGGCAGTGTGTCCTGGAACTTATACTGGCAAGAAAGAAAATACGGGCACATCGTCATGCGCCCGCACCCTATTTACTTCTTGTCGTCGTCTTTCACTTCGGTGAATTCGGCGTCTACCACGTCATCAGCTGCATTCGCATCAGCTTGGGCGTCACCGCCCATGTTAGACATGTCAGGGCCACCTTCGGCACCGGCTGCTGCCGCTTGCTCGGCATACATCTTCTGCATCACTGGGCCAGACACTTCGGTCAGCTTAGCGGTAGCCGCTTCAATGGCTTCTTTGTCGTCGCCTTTGATCGCTTCTTTAACGCCATCAACGGCTTCTTGGATCGCTTTCTGCTCGTCTTCAGACACTTTGTCGCCCATCTCTTTGATGGCTTTCTCGGTGCCGTGCGCCAAGCCATCAGCTTGGTTGCGAGCTTCTGCTAGCTCGGCGAACTTACGGTCTTCTTCAGCGTGATCTTCGGCGTCTTGCACCATGCGATCGACTTCTTCGTCAGACAGGCCAGAGTTAGCAGTGATCTTGATTGACTGCTCTTTACCAGTAGCTTTGTCTTTCGCTGATACATGCAAGATGCCGTTAGCGTCAACGTCAAACGCCACTTCAATTTGTGGCATGCCGCGTGGCGCTGGTGGAATATCCGCCAAGTCAAAACGACCCAACGACTTGTTAGCAGAAGCCATATCGCGCTCACCTTGAAGCACGTGAATGGTTACTGCGGTCTGGTTGTCTTCCGCGGTTGAGAAGGTTTCGGTCTTCTTGGTTGGAATGGTGCTGTTGCGCTCGATCAACTTGGTCATGCGCTGGCCCATGGTTTCAATACCAAGCGACAGCGGAATAACGTCTAACAATAGAACGTCTTTCACGTCACCGGCTAGTACGCCACCTTGTACCGCCGCGCCCATCGCTACCGCTTCATCAGGGTTTACGTCACGACGTGGCTCTTTGCCGAAGAAGTCTTTAACCGCTTCACCAACTTTAGGCATACGGGTTTGACCACCCACAAGAATCACGTCATCGATGTCAGACACGCTTAGGCCAGCGTCTTTCAACGCAAGCTTGCATGGCTCGATGGTGCGAGTCACAAGGTCGTCAACCAAAGCTTCTAGCTTGGCGCGCGTTAGCTTCACGTTAAGGTGTTTAGGGCCAGACGCATCAGCAGTGATGTAAGGCAGGTTCACGTCAGTTTGTTGACCTGAAGATAGCTCGATCTTGGCTTTTTCAGCACCCTCTTTTAGGCGCTGCATGGCTAGCGGGTCGCCAGACAAGTCCATGCCGTTTTCTTTCTTGAATTCCTCGGCGAGGTATTCAATCAAGCGCATGTCAAAGTCTTCGCCACCTAGGAAGGTGTCGCCGTTTGTCGCCAATACTTCAAACTGCTTCTCGCCGTCGATGTCAGCGATTTCGATGATAGATACGTCGAAGGTACCGCCACCAAGGTCATAAACCGCGACTTTGCGATCGTCAGAACCTTCTTTGTCTAGACCGTAAGCCAAAGCCGCAGCAGTTGGCTCGTTGATAATACGCTTCACTTCTAGGCCAGCAATTTTGCCGGCGTCTTTGGTAGCTTGGCGCTGTGAGTCGTTAAAGTAAGCCGGTACGGTGACAACCGCTTCGGTCACTTCCTCACCAAGGAAGTCTTCCGCGGTTTTCTTCATTTTCATGAGAACGCGCGCAGACACTTCAGGTGGCGCCATTTTCTTGCCTTGAGCTTCTACCCAAGCATCGCCATTATCAGCAGCAACAATTTCATAAGGCACCATGTCCTTATCTTTAGCCACTACCTTGTCGTCAAAACGACGGCCGATTAGACGTTTAACCGCGAACAAAGTGTTCTTAGGGTTGGTGACGGCTTGGCGCTTAGCAGGCTGGCCTACTAGCACTTCGTTATCGTCAGCAAAGGCCACAATCGATGGCGTGGTGCGATCACCTTCGCTGTTTTCAATTACCTTGCTGTTTTTTCCATCAAGAACGGCTACGCAACTGTTAGTGGTGCCGAGGTCGATACCAATAATTTTGCCCATGGCTAAAAATCTCTAAAAATAAGTAAAAAATTCTGGTTACACCCTAAGTGCGGGTGTTTCTATGTAAATTCAAGAGCGGCTAGCTCTTGTTAAAACTAGCTCTTAATAAAACTAGCCCTTATTAAAACTAGTCGGCTGCCTTCGCTACCACTACCCGAGCCGCACGTAATACGCGGTCGTTAAGCTTGTATCCCTTTTGGAAAGTGTCGAGTACGGTATTAGGCTCCGCATCGGCAGACGGCTGCATCACCATCGCTTCATGTTCTTCGGGGTCGAACTTCTCACCGGTCGGATCAATTTGCTCAACACCATGCTTGGTCAGGGTGTCGATAAACATCTTCAGCGTGAGTTCGCTACCTTCGGTCACTGCCGCCACCGTCGAGCCTTCTGCCTTAGCTGCCTGTACGCCCATATCTAGGCTGTCCATCACTGCCAACAAGTCACCGGCAAATTTTTCCAAAGCGAATTTGCGGGCCTTTTGTACTTCACGCTCAGAGCGCTTACGTACGTTCTCCAGCTCGGCCTCAGAGCGCAAGTAACGATCTTTAAACTCATCAGCTTGGGCTTGCGCGCCGGCCAGTTGCTCTTCAAGCGTTGGGGCTTCGGCCTCGGCACCATCAGACTCAGCTGCGGCGTCAACTGCCTCAGACTCTGGTGTCGCTTCGGTGGCATCAGTAGCAACCGCTTCTGCCGCCTCAGCTGAGGCTACTTCTTCGGTTTCGTTTTCTGGGGTTTTGTTGTCGTTGCTCACGAACAGCTCCGGCATATAGAAACGTGGTGCCGTTCGATTTGGGGGCTACGAATGGATTTTCAATGCCCTAAAAGCGATTTTTTACAGATTTATTTCGCTGCTTTATTTAGTTAGTGCAGCACCAAGCAATCTAGCGGTGGCATCAACCACGGGAATCACTTTGTCATAGGCCATTCTCGTCGGCCCCACCACGCCCAACACGCCAATAATGTCATCCTGATTGCCATAAGGCGTCGCAATCACAGAGCACTCATCTAAAGGTTGATAGCCAGACTCATGGCCAATAAAAATTTGAATACCACTGGCGTTTTCGCAGCGGTCGAGGAACCCCAATAGTTCGCGTTTTTGATTAAAGGCATCCAGCAAACCGCGCAATTTGCCAACCTCACAAAATTCTTCGAAACCAAACAAATTGGTCTGCCCCGCCACCACCACGCGGCTGGCAGCATCATTGGCATCACCAGCCGCTAGCGCTTTCTCGGCCATACCAACGGCGTCTGCCATCATATTGTTCATTGTCTCGCGAGCCGTGGTCATTTCCGCCAACAGGCGCCGGCGCACCTCTGACATGCTTAAGCCCGACAAATGGGCATTCAAATAGCCCGCCAACTGCTGCAGCTCGTCCCGGCCGTATTCGCGCTCAACGTCAATTACGCGGTTTTGCACATCATGATCATTGGTTACTAATACCGCCAGTACCCGGCGATCACTCAGCGGCAGAAATTCTATTTGCCGCAGCGCCGAGAACTCCTGTTTAGGCACGGTCACCAGACCTGCCATATGCGTAATTTCAGACAACATGCCTGAGGCCACTTCAACAATATTTGAGGAGTCCAAATCGCCTTGCTGCAATTGCGTTTGCAGCAAGTTCAATGCAGCGCCTTCCAACGGCTCCACCTTAAGCAGGGAGTCAACAAAGAAACGCAGACCTTGTTGGGTGGGGATGCGCCCTGCAGAAGTATGGGGCGACGCGATTAGGCCAGCGCCCTCTAAGTCCCCCATTACATTACGAATGGTGGCCGGACTTAAGCCTTTGCCGGTGCTTTGTGAATAGTCTTCTGCAAGCGTTTTTGAACCGACCGGTTGGCCGTCACTAATATAACGCTCAACCAAGTTTTTTAGTAACGCACGCGCACGCTCATTGAGCTCAGAATTAGTAGAGGCAGATACGGTATCGGTCATGCCCCAAATCTGCCTTCCCAACCTCGCACTGTCAAGCTACTGACAAAACCATCGCTTTACGGTACTTTCATGCCTTTCAAGCTAACATTGCCGTCATGACATTTAATACGGTTGGCATTATTGCCAAGCACCCACAGCACGTTCCGGCCGAACAGCGTGTACCGCTACAAGAAGCGCTACAAAAGCTCGCTGCCGTCTTGGCTAAACACCAAGTTGAGGTCATTGTTGACGAAGCCAACGGCGAACAATTAGCCACCAACTTGCAAACCGTTAGCCGCAATCAAATTGGCAAACAGGCGGATTTGGTGATTGTTGTGGGTGGCGACGGCACCCTACTAGGTGCAGCCCGCGACATGCTGCCGAGCGGCACACCCATTCTAGGGGTAAACCTTGGCCGCTTAGGCTTCTTGGTAGATGTGTTGCCACAAACCTTAGAAGACACCATGACGCAAATTTTGCGTGGCGAATATATTCGCGAAGACCGCCTAATATTAGAAGCGCATATCAGCCAACAGGGACAGACCATTTGCACCCACTTGGCGTTTAATGACGTTGTCATTCACAGCCGCGACCTGCCGCGAATGCTAGAGCTAGAAAGTTTTATCGACGGCCAATTTATTAGTAGCCACCGTGCCGACGGCCTAATTATTACCACGCCCACCGGCTCAACCGGCTATGCGCTGTCTGGCGGCGGCCCGGTGCTGCATCCGAACTTACAGGCCATTGGCATCACGCCGATTTGCCCGCACGGTTTAGGTGATCGCCCCATTGTGGCACCCAGCAGTAGTCGAATTGAAGTACAAATCAGCGACAACGCCCACCCCGACGCCATCGTGGCCTGGGATGGACAAATTTTAGAGAACCTATCAGCGGGCGACACTGTACATATCGCCCCGGCGGCGAATCATGTGCGCCTGATTCATCCCCAAGGCTATGACTTTTTTAACCTATTACGCAGTAAACTAGGCTGGGGCCGGAACCGCAGCGCTAGCGGCAACGACAACTCAAACAACAGATAAACCTTCAGCACTCATGCTCACTCGGCTTTCCGTTCGGCAACTCGCCATCATCGAAAAACTTGAACTGAATTTCGCGACTGGCCTCACGGTCATTTCCGGCGAAACCGGTGCGGGCAAATCTATTTTGATGGACTCGCTCGGCTTAGTACTGGGCGAACGCGCTGACAGCGGCATGATTCGTCATGGCGAAAGCCGCGCCGAGATAGAAGCCGAGTTTGACGTTAGCGGCCTGACTGCCGCACAAGCTTGGTTAGCAGAAGAAGAGTTAGACGAAGATGACGAGCTCAGCATTCGCCGTGTTCTGAAAGATAGCGGCAGCTCATCGGCTTGGATCAATGGGCGCAAATGCACCTTAAGCCAGCTCAAAAGCTTAGGAGAGTTGCTGGTCGACATTCACGGCCAACATGAGCACCAGTCACTGCTAAAAGCGGCCGCACAGCGACAGCTGCTAGACGAATACGCGCAACACGGCGAGTTACTGAGCCAGGTCAAAACTCAGTGGCAGCAATGGCAGCAGCTACAGCAACGCTACGACCAACTGTCACAAGCCGGCAACGACCGCGAAAGCCGGCTTGATTGGCTGAGTTTCCAACTCAAAGAATTTAACGACCTCAGCCTTGTAGAAGGCGAGCTGCCGGAGTTGGAACAGGAGCATAAGAAGCTCGCCAATGCCGGCCAGCTGCTACAAGATTGCCAGCTCGCTAGCGCTCTGCTCTACAACGATGAAACCAGCGCCCAAAGCCTCTTAAGCCAGGCGGAACGTGCATTGGAACAAGTCGCTGAGTTAGACGCATCCTTGGCAGAATCATTGGACTTGGTCAGCAATGCCAGCGTCCAGGCGCAAGAAGCCGCCGACAGCCTACGGCGTTATGCCGATAGCATTGACTTGGACCCCGCGCGCCTAGCCGAGGTTGAAAACCGTCTGGCGGCGATTCAAGACTTGTCACGCAAACATCACTGCGAACCGGAAGCCTTAGCAGACACTCAGCAAAAGCTGCAAGCCGAATACGATGATCTGGCCCAAGCCGACATCCGCAAAGAAGCACTAGAAGCCGACCTCAAGGCAGCGCAAACGGCTTGGCAACAAAGCGCGGACCAACTGAGCAAACAGCGCCAACAAGCCGCGACCAAACTTGCCTCGGGCGTGACTCAGGGCATGCAACCACTGGGCATGCCCAATGGCCAGTTCCAAATTGCGATTGAGCCCAGCAAAGCCAGCGCCACGGGCCAAGACAAAGTGGTTTTTGAAGTTGCTATGAACCCTGGGCAGCCGTTTCAATCGATGGCCAAAGTTGCCTCCGGTGGCGAGCTGTCACGGGTTAGCTTGGCCCTACAAGTGGTGGCTGCTAATTCTGTACATGTGCCAGTTAGAGTCTTTGATGAAGTCGACACCGGCATCGGCGGTGGCGTCGCGCAGATTGTTGGCCAGCAACTACAAACGCTCGCCAACGACTGCCAAGTACTCTGTATTACCCACTTGCCGCAAGTGGCCTCGCACGGTCATCAACATTTGTATGTGAATAAACGCACTGACGGCCAACAAACACAAACCGCGGTGACTGAACTCTCAGCCGAGCAGCGCGTCGAAGAACTAGCCCGCATGCTGGGTGGTGTTGAATTAACCGACCAAAGCCTTGCTCATGCGCAAGAAATGTTTTCACTCTCACAGGCAGCAAGCTAGACTACGCAGCCAACTTCAGACCATGACCCGCAACTCAATGAAAGCTCTCGCCTCTGCCCTGCTTATCGCCATCTGTGTCGGCCAAATTAGCGCCTGCAGCATCTACCGTCTCGGCTCGCGCCAAGGTAACGAGGTCACTGCAGAGAAGCTGCAAGCCTTAGAAGACGCGCTAACCCGCGAACAAGTTGTCGAGATTATGGGCACGCCTTTAGTGACAGACCCATTCCGTAACGACCGCTGGGACTATGTTTACTATTACAGCAAGCATTACGAAGAAACCAAGCTGCGCCGCATTACCATTTTCTTCAACGAAGACTTAGTCGCGCGTATTCAACATA
The DNA here is from genome assembly GCA_030425645.1 of Gammaproteobacteria bacterium. Classification (GTDB taxonomy): domain Bacteria; phylum Pseudomonadota; class Gammaproteobacteria; order JAPPPA01; family JAPPPA01; genus JAPPPA01. The sequence continues at coordinate 112,629 of JAUHZK010000009.1, forward strand.
CCGGCATTGATACCAGTGAGCAGAATGCAGATACCGACGTTGACAGTGATGTTGGCGGCGACGGCATTGGGCCCGAGACCGACAGCAAAACACGGGTCGACACTGATGCCGAACGCCCGGACTAGTCAGAGCTTAATCAAGGCTTTAAAGCCAAAACAAAAAAGGCGCCCTTACGGCGCCTTTTTTATTTGCACAAGAACTGTGCAAAATCATACGCGGCTATTTCTTAGCGCGCCGGCGACGCACCTCTTTCGGGTCACACTGTAGCGGTCGATACAGCTCGACACGGTCGCCTTCACGCAGCACTTGTTGCGGTTTAATCTGATGGCCAAAGATTCCCATCGGGTGGCTACTAAGATCAATCTCCGGAAATTTACGCGCAATCCCGGATTGCTCAGCAGCCTCTTGGGCGGTCGCGCCAACAGGCACATTCACCGCCAGTATTAACTGCTTGTCAGGGGCAGCATAGGCCACCTCAACTTGAATCATTTCGTCACTCAAACCGTTTTCTCCGGCGCGCTAGCGCCTCTACCATTCAACACCAATCAAACTTAAGGCCTTGGGCAATAAACCTGTGGCGTTAAGAAATACCAAAATAATGCAAACCCGCACCACATAACGCAGCAAGAAGTGCCACAGTTTGAAGACCAAGCCGTCTTCTAACTGCAACTCTTCTCCCAGCACTTTGCGAGACATAAACCGCGCCACAAAAATAGCAATCAGCAAGCCACCCAGTGGCAACATGATATTACTTGTTAAGCCGTCTAGCAGGTCAAACACGGTTCGATCGAGCAAGGGCTTAAAGTCGGCGGCGATATTAAACGAAAACACCGTTCCTAGACCCAATAACCATACCGTGCCACCGGCCAAGAGGGCTGCGGCTTTACGATTCAACCCGGTATGCCGAACGGCCCAAGATACGGACGGTTCTAGCAAAGAAATAGCCGATGTCAGCGCCGCCACTACCAGCAGCAAGAAGAATAGAGTTCCTAGCACCCAGCCGCCGGTCATTTGGCCAAAGGCTAGTGGCAAGGTTTCAAATACCAAACCTGGACCAGCACCCGGTGCTAGGTCATTCGCGAAAACAATTGGGAAAATCGCCAACCCAGCCAATATAGCCACCGCGGTATCGGCCGATACCACCGCTAGAGCAAGCTTAGGAATCGAGGCGCGATCTGGCAAATAAGCGCCGTACATCATAATGGCACCCATTCCCAAACTTAGTGAGAAGAACGCCATGCCCACGGCAGACAGCACTACCTGCGGCGTTACTTTGCTGAAGTCCGGGCTAAACATAAACGTTAAAGCCTGATCCATATAACCGCTGGCCGCAGAATAGCCAAACAGAATCAGCAGAATCCCGAGCAGCGCTGGCATCAGATATTTAACGGCTTTTTCCAAGCCTGCTTCTACGCCAGCTGAAACAATCCCAATGGTAATCACAATAAACAAGCTGTGCCAAAACAGCAGTCGCTTAGGGTCAGAAACAAGGTCACCAAACAAGCCCGAGATTGTGGCGGCGTCAGCGCCTGTAAAGCCACCACTGACCGCGACTGGCACATAAGCCATCGCCCAGCCGGCGATAACGCTGTAAAAAGACAAAATCAGAATACCGGCAATAATGCCCATAAAGCCGACCAGCCACCACCAACTACGGGCGCCGGATTCACTGGCGAGATCACGAAAACTATCGGCTGGGTTTTGGCGCCCACGCCTTCCCATCAGGATTTCCGCCATCATTAGCGGCACCCCAATCACCACCACGCAAAGCAAATAAATCAGTACGAAAGCGCCGCCACCGCTTTCTCCCGCCACATAGGGGAACTTCCAAATATTACCTAGGCCGACCGCCGACCCAGTTGCCGCTAAAACAAAAGCCAGCCGTGATGACCAAAGCGCTGCTGGTGCTGTTGCCATAGCCTTTCCCCCAATTAGTTATCTGCATAAAAAAACCCACGCAGTGTAGCGTGGGTTTTTACTGGCGTCATCGCTAAAGCGCTGTGATTAGAAGCTGTAGCGAATATCAATGCTGTAGTGATCGCGGTCGTTTTCCAAGTTACGATCGCCAGCGCCGTTAAACCAGTTGTATTTTAGGTTAAGCGCCCAGTCACCTTTAACAAACTCACTGCCCCACAAGAAACGCTTACGGCCTTCAACAAAGTTGCCGCCAGGGCCAGGAGAGTTGCCGTTGATATCCCAGAAAGCACCCAAGGTTTGGTTCAAAGTGCTACCAAAGATCAAATTGTTATAGGTCATGATGGTCAGCACGCGCGCACCCCAGGAGAAGCTATCAGCAAAGGTTGATAACGGTTCAGAGTCTGGCGTTTGATTAAGCACACCCGGCACACAGGTAAAGTCAAAGGCTTGTGTGTTGCTTAGCAAATTACCCAACACCGCAACAGGGTTGGTTAATAGACCGGTTACCGGGCTACCGACTGCTTGAACTAAAACGTTACTTTCTTGGTTACAAGCCGTTCCAGAGACGGTTAACGCCTGGTCCTGCTGCGCTCGACCTACACCGGCATGGTTGTCATCGCCAGGAGCCGATAGCTGCAATACATTTTTGTCTGGCATATCCCATACTTTGGTAGCACCAAAGTCGCCCACAATCACAACAGAGTCAGCACCAAATGGGTTTTGACCAGTGGAGTACAAAGTAGTCACCGAGAAGTTAGCAACAGGTAGTTCTACATAACCATGAATAATCTCTCCCGGTTTCGCCTGAAACTCATCGGTTGGCGAATACTGAAAACCAGAAGCGTCTTCACCGCCATCCCAGTAAGTCCGGTAAGGCTGACCGGCACGGTAGGCCTCAATATAGCTACGCGCTGTTACATCCCGAGAGGTTCCAAACGCCGGGCTCAGCGCATACAAGGTCAAATCAACGGGGCTAATTTGCACCGGCAAATCGGGGCGGTAAGCCACTTCACCCGACAGCGACAGGTCGCCAACTGTGGTGTTAAAAGGGCTATTTGCATTTGAAGGTTGCATCGTAACTTTGCTGAAACTCCAAAAAAAGCCCGTAATTTGCATTTCAGGGTTGCAAGGTGGTTTTTAAGTGTTAGTCTGTAACTTGCATTTCA
>JAUHZK010000010.1 GCA_030425645.1 Gammaproteobacteria bacterium
TAACCCTAAACGGCGTCATACTTATAATGATCGCGTTGCGCCAAACGTAATCGATCAACAGTATTTTTTAAAGCAGGAAAGTGTCTAGGAACCCTAGGCCTTACCAAACTTGTCAGTACCCGAATGGTAATGGAAATTGTGTTTATTGCTGCGTATCGCTCAATAGGATGTTTGGCGATATGACACTGGCTGAGAAATTTAAAGTAGTGCTGAATCAAAATGGCAAACTTCAATGTCCTAATTCCAATTAGACAGTTTCTTATCAAGCTGTCTGGAGTTCTAGTGGCGTACCAACCTTTCCCCTGCATTAGTATCAATCCAGTTTTTACCTTTTTAGCGAACAATTGAACTCTATTGATATTCATTTGTCCGAATCATCAACCCTACAGGGTGGGTAAACCGCGCTATAACGTAGGCTAAAGCTGCTAAACGATGCGGTAATAATTAAATATTGGGAGATACCATGACCTCACGGTTTGCCAAGGAAGACGCAAATTTAGTCTTTCCACCACGTTTTATTTCATCGCCTGCTGATAAAGAAAACTTAGATGTTTGGGGTTTTACAGATTCAGGGTTTGAAGTCATGCCAGATGGTAACGTCCACATCAAAGGTGAACGCTACGCGGCAGGCGGTGACGTTTTAGATAAGCTTTTGCCCTGGGTAAGGGATGTAATGGAAGTAGATATTCGCGGCGATTTGCAAAATCCGCCAAATTACCCTCCAACCATTCCAGACCCTATAAAAAACCCTTCGCTTATAAAAGCATTAACAAAGTTTCTGAGCTCAGAACAGCTCTGTAGCGATTCAGAAGTTCGCCTGCGCCATGGGCACGGCCATACCCAAGAAGATATGTATAGCATCAAGTATGGGGAAGTTAAACGGATTCCAGACTTAGTGGTATATCCAGATAACGAGGAAGATGTGGCGGCTATTGTGAAAGCCGTTGGTGAAAATGATGCTTGCTTGATCCCTTACGGTGGAGGCACTAACGTAACCGCGGCGTTGCAATGCCCAGAAGACGAGAAACGCTGCATCGTGTCAGTAGATATGAAGGGCCTTAATCGCATCCATTGGATAGACACCGACAACCACATGGCCTGTATTGAGGCCGGCGCCGTTGGCAGGAATATCTTTTCCCAGCTTAAAGAATATGGTTTTACCATTGGTCACGAACCCGACAGTGTCGAATTTTCAACCTTAGGCGGTTGGGTGGCGACGAATGCCAGCGGTATGAAGAAAAATCGTTACGGCAATATTGAAGATATTGTTTTAGATTTTAATGTGGTGACTGCAGACGGCATCATCGAACGGCATGACCTAAACCCACGCGAATCAATCGGCTCAGACCCACGTACTTGGTTGTTTGGCTCTGAGGGCAATTTTGGCATTGTGACCAGCGTCGTTGTAAAACTATTTCCGTTGCCGGAATCTGAAGTGCATGGCTCTGTGTTGTTTCCAGATTTTGACGCGGGCTACCGGTTTATGAAAGAGATCACGCGTGCTGGCGTTATCCCGGCCAGTGTGCGCCTTGTTGATAATTTGCAGTTCCAGCTTAGCCAAGCCTTAAAGCCTACAAAAACCGGATTACCCGCCCTAAAAAGCCAAGCTGAAAAGCTTTTGGTAACTAAAGCTTTAGGCTTCAATCCACAAAAAATGTGTGCTTGTACGTTGGTTTTTGAGGGCAGCAGATCAGAAACAGAAGCGCAGCAAAAGTCACTTTACCAAATAGCGAAAAAACACGGCGGCATGAAGGCCGGTGCAGAGAACGGTAAGCGTGGATATCAATTAACGTTTGCGATTGCCTATATCCGCGACTTCATTATGAACCATTATCTTATAGCTGAATCGTTCGAAACCTCGGTTCCTTGGAGCAAATTACCTAACTTGGTAGCGAGCGTTAAACAGCGCTTACATGATGAGTGCGCAGCGCGCGGTATTCCAGGCAAACCTTTTGTTACTGCTCGCATCACACAAGTCTACCCAACAGGCGCGGCGGTATATTTTTACTTTGCGTTTTATTACAAAGGTATAGAAAACCCCTCAGCGCTTTATGCGGAAATTGAGCACGCCGCCCGCGAGGAAATCTTGTCCTGTGGCGGATCGTTGTCGCATCACCATGGAATTGGCAAATTACGCGAATCTTTTTTGCCGCAAATATTGTCACCCACTGCATTACAGTGGAAACGAAAGTTCAAAGACACAATAGATCCTAAGCACGTATTTGCCGTAGGTAATCAGGCATTGCGAGATCAATAATGTTCGCAAAAAGCCAAACAATATTGATCTCGCAAGGAGAGGCTTGTATCGCCGGCGCACAGAGCCAAGAACAGTCGGCAGATTTAGCTTGGGTGCTTAAGCAATCAGGTACAAATCCTGCAGTCAAACTGATGGCTTATTCTCTGCGGAAAATTTTTCGTGGTTCGTTAGATGGATTAACTGTAGACGTTGCTTCTTTCAAGCAGGCGCTTGCCGCGGCGCCGCGAGATGTGCCGCGTGTGCTTATACCGATCCATCGCAGCTATTTTGATTTCTTAGCCGCTGGGTATTTGCTTTTCGCGCGGCAAGATCTGGATATTCCGCTACCGCATATCGCGGCGGCCGAAGAGTTCGGGCAAGTGCCTTTCATTGGTCCGCTGTTGGCTCGGTGCGGGGCCTTTTTTATTAGGCGTGGTCAGGGCAAAGAAGACGTTGAGTTAACCAGCCAGATTGAAGATTTAGTAAGAAAGCGCGAGACCTTCGAGTTTTTTATCGAAGGCACACGCAGCCGGTCACGTCAGTTTCTAGCACCAAAACGTGGTTTGCTGCGTTGTTTGCAAGGAACCGGCGAGCGGTTTGCATTATTTCCTATTGCCATTACGTACGACAGGGTTGCTGACGAACAAAGTTTTGTAACCGAGCTAAGCGGCCAAGCAAAACCCAAAATGACATTGGGCAAATTGTTTTCTTGGTATCGACGGATGCGCCGGGGAGAAGTGAATTTGGGCCGAATGCATATTAGCTGTGCGCCACCGATTATCTTGGCACCAGATTCGGATATTTACTCACTGGCCCACAGTGTTAACATGGCTTTGCAAAAACATACTGCTACCACCGATTATCACCTGCAAGTGTTTTGTAATCATCACGCAAATTTAGGCATTAGTGTTGAATGGTTGGCACGAAACATTAGTCTCCGGGGCGGTAAACTGTTGAGCAGTAGTCTCGACGCTAATCTTGAAAGCAATGATGTCGATGCGATTATTGAGCGTAGCTTTCAATATCAGTGGTTGCATTTGTTTGTAGATGAAGCAGTACAGCGTTGGCCTAGTAACAAGGCTTTAAGTGATTATGCGTCGCGTGTCAGATATTTCCAGCCTCCGAGTATTGCAAGCTCAGCTTCACAAGATCCCCTTTTACAGTCGTTATTGACTTGTCTCTTTGTGCCAGTAGCAAACAATTATGCGCTAACGGCGTTAACCTTGGCCGCCATGCCATCAGAGCAGCGCTTTACGAAAAACGAGCTTATACAAAGCGCGCAGGTGCTGGCTACCAAAATGGCCATCATCGCCGATGTGCCTGTAATCGAAAACGCGATTAGCGCCTTGCTGGATAATCAAATGTTAAACAAAACCCTTAATCAGCAGCTGCAAAGAAACGCCAAAGAATCAGAGCTGAAACATTATGCCGAAGCATGCCAAATTGCGATTGACGATAAATAGCAACTCGTCACTAACGGATCATTAAACCTAAACACCCTACACTCGATAATAAATGAAAACAGTACTTGTAACCGGCGGCAGTGGTTTTGTTGGCCGACATTTAATTGATGGCTTAGAAGCCGACCCTAGCGTTGACCAAATTGTGGTGTTGATACGTAACCCAGTAGCCTGGTCTGATTTGCCTTGGGCCAAACATTATAAGAAGGTAAAGCTATTAGAGGGCGGGCTGCATGACTTGACCCAGTGGGAGTCAAGCCCACTTATTAGGAAACTTAATGGTGTCTTTCATTTGGCCGCAATGGTCGCCCACAATCGTCGAGAACGCGAGGCTGTTTTTAGAACCAATGTTGATGGCAGTATTAGCATGGCCAAGCTTGCACAACGCAAAGCTTGCCGCATGGTGTACGTTTCAACGTCCGGCACAGTGGGGTGTTTCAAAGATGCCAATAAGAAAGCCGACGAGCATGCTAAATATGTGCACGATACTGTAGGCCGCTGGCCTTACTACGCCTCCAAAATTAAGGCAGAACAGCAACTACTTGAGATGTCTAAAAATGGCTTGGATTTGGTGATTATACGCCCGCCAATTATGTTGGGCCCTGGTGATCACCGATATCGTTCTACAGGGTTACTTCTTAAGTTTCTTAATCGAAAGCTCCCGATGGTTATTCGTGGGGGGTTCCCGATGGTAGATGTACGCGATGCAGCCGCAGCAATTCAGAAAGCCATGAATTTGGCTGCACCCCAAAATATCTATCACTTACCGGGTGAGCAACCGAGTATTGATGAGCTATTTTCGATGTTAGAACAGATTTCCGGCGTGCCTGCTCCCACTTTGCATTTGCCAGAGAAAGTAGTGCTGGCGATCGCCCGCTTTGACGAATGGCTTGGGATGAAGTTGCGCGGCGAGCCACTGGCTCTGGTTCCAGACCCAGTAGTGATTGAGATGGGTACCTCTTATTGGGGATTAAGCAGCCTATTTGCAGCCGAAGACTTAGATTTTAAACCGCGTAGTGCCAGAACAACCTTGATTGATACTGTGGCATGGCTGCGAGAACATCCGCCCTCCGAAGACCACTAGCCTAGATGCAAGTCCACTTACTAAACAGCACTTTGTTAGTGGACAAGAAATAGCAGGCGTCAGCGGACTTTCTGCATCTAATAGTCAGAACCCGCTTGAGTATCAAAATATTTGCTGTAGTGGAATATGTAGTCCGTATCAACGAGTGGCACATGACAACCACGGCATGACTCGTAATCAACACTTAAAGCATTGCCGCTTGCGTCAAAAGCACTATATGCCCAGTCACCGGTCTTGATGGTCGCACTCTGACCGTTTCCCTGATCTTTAGACATCACAAATACTTTGGCCAAGGCCGCTTTGACTATTCCGCCATCCCCATTTTTCTCCGCGTTATAAATTTCCATCACGAATTTTGTGCCATTCGCAAAAGCCTTCCCTGCAACCGTTTCAGCTCCCGCGTTGTTGATGTAAATATCACGAATGTGGCCACTGCTTTTTTCAATGCCAGAAACAAATACTGGCCAGCTTTTGTAATCACTCGGTAACGGAATTTCCCCATCATTGTAGCTAGTGCTTACCGCGTCGTTACTACTACAGCCGGAAATTATTCCCATTCCAAGCAACGCTGTGATAATGATAGTGCGCATATTAACTCTCCACCCTAGTTTTACCGATGTAGTGACCAATCTGTATGTCGCCAAATCAGACTGATCATTTTTTGGAATAAACCTACCGATACCTTACAACATAACATGTGACATATTAATGAATATCCGACACGCCACTAGCACCTGCGAAACTATTCCCAGAAAAAACCAGAAGAGCAGCTAGGAACCAGAATTTAATACGGTGAGGCATGTGGACTAGGCCGTTAGCTACATTAAGACTTTGCAATCAGTGGCTGAAGGTTAGCGCCAAACCAGCTGCCCATAATTTTGATTCCATCCATACCAGGCAGCTGACCAATTTTCTGATCCACTTCCTCTATTAATTCATCTTTATAATCATCGCCGAATAAACCAGAGAAAAGTCGGGCAACTTCTTCGTTTGTCTTTACACCTGCCCCAACTGGACTCCAAAAACGCTCAAGCATAAAACGTACAAGTTTGCGATGACTTGGGTTCTCTTCTAGTCGCTTCTTAGCATTGTTGTAGTACCAAGAAAAATGCACCCGCTCTTGCTTCATGATTCTTTTGCAGATTTCATCTAGAACAGGATTGCTGGTGGTATCACGAATACGTTGATAACCAGAATGTGTTGTAAATTCCTGAACCGCACCCCACGTCATATATAAGGTAACGAAGCGCTCATTCAGTAGACGAGAAACTTTACTGGTCAACCAAGCTAGAAACTTCTCTTTGAAGGTTGCTCTACGCCGGACTTCGGCAATACGATTCGGCTCAAGGCGAGTGCCACAAACCTCCAGCACTTTGGACAATGCTTCGCCATGGAAGTACTCCTCGTAGTTCCATGCAGATAAAAAACCGATAACTTCAGGATCGTCCACAGCGGTGGTGTGAAGGATGTCCCGCATATACATAATTGTTTGCCCTTCGATATCGGTAAAGTAGGTAAGAACAAACTCCTCCTCGTTCGTCAGCCCGGCGTTAGCTGCGACATCCCAGTCAATACCACCTAAATCGAGTTTGCTAGAGATTTCGAGTACGCGTTGAGTTTTCATTTGATTCACCTAGTTGGATTGAATGGTGTAATCAAACCATGCCCCAGCATGGCCAACAAACCATTTTTGAATATCAAGACTGGGACATAGTAAATACTAACTAGTTTCGGACCGTCGCCAAAAAGATAACAGTAAGAAGGCCAAACCAAATCAGATAGCAGGGCTTACCCCCCGATTGACTGGACCAAGGCATGGCAGTAAATAAGGATAAAAAGCCAATCACTCCTACTAGGTAATCACCATTAACCAAGTCATCACCCAACGAATAGCCCCAGAGCACCGGGTGATTGTCTGCCCGGTATCTCCAATAATTGAGAAGCGTCCGTAGTGCTCTATAAAAGCCTCTGAATTAGAAGCAACCTTTTTACGCGGCGGCATCTGGTTTTCCAAATACGGTTTAACAAAATCTGTTTCTGGCAACGCAGCCCAAAGCTCAAGTTGTTCTTCATCTAGACGAACTCGAGCCAGTTTACTTTGTGCTTGCATCTTCCATGTCGTTAGCAACCAACTAAGTTGCTCGGGATTAGCTTGTCGCAAGGCTTCTAGATAATCACAAAACAAAGCCGCTGCGACCGTTGGCGAGCGAGCCGGCAGTGGTTTAGGCACCAATACGCCATCGCATTCCACCAGTGAGTGCCGAGGCACATCACTGCCCTTCTTGGCGGTTTTCAATTTTGAAAGGGCAATTAGTTCTTCTCGTATCTGTTCTAGGTTCTCACCAGTTTCGTTTGGCACATGTCCCGTTAAGAGAGCCTGCAAATGCTCAAAACGCTCGAAGTAAATTTCTCGTGAGGCTCCCTCAAGTAACTCACCCGCAGCAGCCTTCTGGACCTTAAAACCAGAAAAGCCATGATCCAAAGTTTCCGTATCCGAGTCGACTAGCTCCTTCAATACATTATGAATGTGCGCTTGTTGATCCTTCGTTTCAAAATCAGCAGTGTTCTCTCGCCACACCCTCTGCCGTCGGCGCATCGTTGCAGGGCTTTTGATGCGATATTCAAATGCACGATCAAAGTCGATCGCAGGCAGGGTGTGTAGGTATGCCAACTGAGCAATACCAACAGTGTGGATGTAATAGCGCAATGTAGTGGTTGGGTGCGAATGACCCAACATAGCAGAAATGGCTTGAACTCCGTGCCCACTAAACCCCTCGTTCCCTAATAAGACGCCTAAACGCCCTCTCGGAATTAATAATTGCTGCAACCAAGGGATGTGGTCCTGTATCGAATTAAAGTCTACAGCGGGCTGCAAAACCGATAACAGTAGCTGACTAGCAACGGTGTGTCGCAATATATGTAAGTGAGAGTTTGGATCTCCAGTAACTGCCTGAATCAGCTTATTGAGTGGATCAAAAAACTGGCTTCCATCAACCCACCGGTCAGGTGAGACTAATTGGTTAGGACGGTTAGTGTCATTTTCGCTTAACCATTTAGTGAAATTCTTGTCCGCATATCCAACCGGAAGATTGCGACGGGAGCTGTTCGTTTTTAGCGTATGGTCATCGTAAGGCTGTACGCGCATCAGGTTTTTTTGCACGTCTAGCAACCGCAAGTTAATGGCCTCGGTACGCCGAAGACCATAAGTGCCGACCATGCGCATCACACCGACTGCAGATGCCCTTGCATCCTCAGATCCAATGCCGCTCAACGCAGACCCGAGCGCTTCAATTACCTGCCGTTGGTGTGCCGGCAAAACAAGCGTGCTCAGCACCCCCTGCAATTGGCCGGGCTCAATATCCCCTACTTTTATTCCGAGCTGTGACAGCTTGTTAACGGTGCCGCGCTGACGCAGACATTTCCTAAGCAGCCCAAATGCCTCGGCCGTGCTGACATTTGAGTGATGATCCACGAACCCATCATGGATTTGGCTAAGCAAGGACTCGTCAATAACAAAACCACGGTTTGGCTCAGAGCAAAAGCCAAACAAACTGTAACCAACCACTTCAATCAACTTTTTATAGCGCTGCTTCTCCGCTTCGGGTAATTTGTTTTTAACAAGCTTAAGTTCTTTTTGGTGTAACCACGTCGCGAAATACCCGAGCAGTCGGTTCCGATAACCTTTCTCGGTCAGCTTGTTTATTCTTTTGATTCGCGTACTTGGGTCAGGCGAGCGAATAGCAGCCACTTCGCGAACAGGGTTCGCGTTTCTAGGCAAATCTTGTGATGGCAGTTCAGAGGGTTCTGGCCTGAATGATTGCTCCAAACTATCATTTTCCACGGAGGCGACACGCGACTCTTGTGCTACTGGCAGCCCTAACAAGTGCCTTAATTCGTTCTCGGGTAAATCGTGTGTCTCAAACTCACCCGCAGCATAGGCGGCTAGCAACGGCGCGCCATTAAGCAAATGATATTGCTGAGATGCCTGCAAAAGCGTCGTTAGCAACTTTGTTCCAGCCACGTCAGCCAATTCTTTGAGGTAGGCGGCTAACAACCGCTGACATTTAGCTCGGCGCTGTTGCGGATTTAATTCGACAAGAGGTTGTAGCAAGTCACTAATTCGCTCTCGCTCAGCCGCCAGATAAATCGCACTGTAGGGCTCCAGAAAAATGAGTCGGTCCATCTTCGCCCCATTACGCCGACAACGAATCATCGCTGGGACATATCGCAGACCTGCCGTGGCTCTTATTCCATGCTGGAGGAAGCCTTCGATAAATTGGTTGACCACCGGCCAGGTACTCAGTCCTTGTCGCCACATCAATATCATAAAGAAACGAGCGAGCTGATGTTTATCACTATCCGGCGGTGGCAAGTGCGAAAGTTCTTTATTAAAGGCCGGCAATACATGCCGCTCTAAATAGGCCAAATTAACGATGGCATTACGCTTAATAAGCCAATCTTTTTGAAACTGCCTTCTAGGCTTATTGACGTATATCGGTACTTTCCACTCGCGTCGAGCGTAGTCGCAGCAGTCCTTAGCAATTTGGATTTCCGTTTTAATGTCTTTGCCGCATGCCTTAGCAACCTTCAATATCAAACTCATCACAGCGGCAGGGACTTTCTCAGTCGTGCCGCAAACCGCCTTATAAAGTTCTTCGGCATGCTCTTGAAAGGCTTCTTCAATTTGCTGCTTTTTAAGTACTGCCTTTGAGTCTTCCTTAACAGGCGATTTCTCGAGCGTCGAGGAGACAGGCACGAGCGTCAAAGGAATAGGCCAGGCGATTGCCGGCTTAGCAATCTTAGGATGAGTAATCACCCAAAAACCTAGGCGCTTTTCTAGCTGTTGCTGTCCTTCAAGCCACAAGCCATTGGCTTCTCGAGCACAATAGTTTGATGTAACGCGAAACGGATGGCGTCCTAATACCCAATGACCTTGCATGGCGTTTTGAATTCGCCCACCAAGATTCGTCAAACTCGCCTGAATATACTTACGAGCCCAATTACCTGGCATAGGAATCAACGCTTCAGATTCATAAAGCCACTTAGGTCGAAAATCGACGACTTGGCTCTGCGCATTGATGAACTGAAACCGGAGCACACCGTTCGTCAATGAATCAGCGAGCGGCTGAAATTGAGGTACTGTTAACGACAGATGCCACACATAAGCCACATACGCTTTCAGTTGCGCTTGAACACCCAGAGTAAGTGGTACTGGCCGTTCAGCACTGTCATCACCTCGGTGTTTATCACTGATTAATGCTGTACCACCAATGATCGCTACCGGCGAAGGATTGACCCGGCCACGCGAACCAGTTGCAAGGTTTAGCCACAACAGCGTATACATCGTCATGAGGTTAAACACATGGACATCTGCCCCCTGCTCAAGACGGACGGCTAGGCGCCTTTGGACCTGCTGTATCTGTTCACGCAAAGCCCTTTCATCAATGGCCTCTGGGGTGCCTAAGCACTGTTCACCGAACAAGTCATCAGACATGCCATCTTTTTGGGCTACAAGGCTTCGTGGACTAACCCCGATAAGATGTGCAACTGCATTAGCCCAGGCATAACAAACCGTTGACTCAGCAAAAGAGGCGTAATGAATAATATTGTTGTAGTTAAGACCATTACGATCAGTAATAACCTTAACGATGCCTAAATCTCCCTTATTCAAGGATAAAAGCTCAAACAACAACGCATCACGCACAGCGGCGCTTGAAAAGCCATACCCGGTTGGCTGCCGCCGAACCAAATTTTCAGCTGCTTTCCGATAAGTTGAAGAGCGAAGATGACCGTCACCTAGCCACTTCGCGTCACCCATCAATTCCTGTAAGAACTTCGGCAACTTAATCGTCACCATCTCACCGTGCGGAGAGAGTATGCGAGACCCTTCTAATTTGGATCTAGCCTTTTTTGTTAGGTTTGGCGCCCCGGCCTTAACCCGTAATAGCCCTTTAGCGATATCAACTTGAATAGTCGGCTCGTTCTTCCAACGATAAGCGACTGGCTGGATTTCAGTCACTCTCAATTCTTCAAAACTACGGCCTGTTATTAAGCTCAGACCGACTAATACCTTCCCCGCGCGTTTAGCGACGGATGCTTTGCGCTGTGATTCACTCAGCTTTTCGGAAACATTTCTGTCCTGGTGAGTTAATACATTTTTTATCAACTCTCTAACTGCAACAATGCTTAGACGGTGGGCCGACCACGGGAGCTGTGCATTTTGATATTCAACTGCATACTGAGCGCCTTTTGCCGCATACCAACCCTGAAGCAAGTCATCGGTGTCTTCATATACCAATCGGTAAGTCGGGTCCTTAGGCGGGAGGTCTTCATCATCGACATCATCAATGGCCTCTTTGGGTAGCTTCAATTTTGCTGGCTTCGGCTCGGGCGTTACATCAACAATTAACGTCTTGCCTGCATCAGTACCGACTACAAGGGAGTCCCCATAGCGGCTCGCTTTGGAGCCGAAGAGCTTTTTCTTTTCTTGCTTTTGCCTAGAAACATGATTTGGAGACGATCGACCTGAAGTACCTGGGACCCACATAAGTCGCCATAAATACCTCATCGGACTCGCCACTGAGTCGCGAACCGTAACTAGTCGCTCTCTTAATTCGTCAATATCTGTTTCGGGGGCAAACTGCTTGATGAAACCAAGCGTCTGCGAGATCCCGTTCCGCCCGCGAACATGTTCAGCCAGTTTAGCGAGTCTCTTGCCAGAGTCTGCAGTCATTCCTAAATCAAGCTGTGCGAGTCGCTCTAGATCTTTGGACTTTGACGAATCCGCAAGCTTCCTGACATAAAGAGCTGCAGACGCAATACGGCCACTGTATTTATTACTGGATAACTTAGGCCTACCCTCTGCCGATAAGATATAGCTTTCGTAACGGTCAGGACTAAGAGCTTCAGCATGGTATCTAAGCGCTATCCATAGGAACCACGCCAATACTTTTTCAAACTCTGCCTGTTGCTCACCGTCATATCGATTAAGCAACATCAGATCACAAATCGGGCTATCCCCAGTAAACGGGGTCAAGGGGCACGGAGAGTCTTTTGGAAGATGGGATTGCTTGAAGTGATCTTCCGCGAAATCCAACTGGGAAATACGGCGCAGAATATCCAGTCTTGGACTCAGGTTTTCTATGTTGTGGTCCAGAAGATTTGGGTACTGCTGTTCAAACTCAAAGATGCGCCGCGTGCATGTCACTATGGCTTCTAAATTGTGGTGCGCTGAGATCAACCGCAGTGCATCGATTAGTTCAGCCTGTGTTACCACACCCATGCCCTGCGAGTTGAGCATGTCGAGTAGCTGCTTAAGGCGCGCATTCACAACGTTATAACGCCCATGTTCTTACGAATCGCACTGGCAGCGGACTTACTGTAACCAGTAAGTAACGCTGCCTCTGCTGCGGTGTCGGACAACCTACAAATCAGCTCTAGGTTATTTGAAATCAAGTCCCCTAATACTGCCAAGACCATATCGGAAACTTGAGGAAGCGATAGCTGTCTAGGTAAAGGATGCTTAATTACTGAGAATCTCGCCTTTGTCGCCGGTAATCGGTAACCAGCGATAGCGGCAATTAACTGTCCGTTGTATACGGTATGTTTGCCACTGTTGGAATGAAATCCTACGACGGGAGATGCCCATTCCAACAAAACCGGTAAACGGGCTTTAGAAACACCAAGCAAGAATTGTTCGGCCGCTTGGTTGACCGAAACATTTAGAACATCCCTGCGTGCGTATTTTTCAAGCTGGTACAGCTGCAGTTCACGGCGCCTACTCTCAAATGCGTAGTCCGCTACACGCCATCTATAACTAAATCGATCATTGGGCCGCGTAACATTTAGATACCTAGCGAACGCCACTTCATACGCCGCGACAATAAGCGCTTTGTAATGCGCCTTGCCGAGCCTATTAATGCAACCCGTTTCGGAAATCAGACACGCGGCATACCCCAAATAGAACTGCCACGATCGTTGCGGATAAATTGGAACATCTAGTTTCAATTGCTAAGTGGCTTGTCGCCCCTTCTAAAGCGCCCTTGTATCAGGGCTTTACAGCACTAAAGCCTGTACCAGAAGAGACCGAAGGTCAAATTACAACTAGATTAGTTTTTTATCAACAATGAATATATTGAGTTGAAAGTCGGTATAAATCGACAAAAATGGGCAAAAGTAATTTCGCCTATTAACATTATTTATCAATGTTTTAGGTGGATTTACGCCGAGTAATGACGCTTAAAGACATCTAAGACGTTAGCATTATGAGCGACGAGCTGCCAACTGCTCCACCCCGCATCAGGATGGCGCGCATTATAGGGATGCCCCCTAGCCATAGCAACCGATATTTGAGAAAACAACAAGAAATAAGTCAGTTAATATGGAATGCGCTCTTCGTCGGACCACTACATAACAAAACCAAACAGCACCACAAGAAACTTTTAGGCAACGCGCCGTCCTGATAACCTAATCAACGCAGGCCTCGACTGCTTAAGAGCCCTTACAGAGCCGGGGCCACACCGACAACCAACAACGCCAACCCGCCCATTTAGACCGACCAAATGAAGTTTTTAGTTACCGGCGGCGCCGGTTTTATTGGCTCCGCAGTGGTGCGCGAGTTAATTTTAAACACAGAGCACTCTGTTATTAACGCAGACTGCCTAACCTACGCTGGCAACACGGCGTCATTAGCAGGCGCATGGCAGCACCCTCGGCATACTTTTTGCCAGGTTAATATTTGCGATAGGCAGGCATTAAGCACTCTCTTTGCCAAACACCAACCAGATGTCGTCATACATCTTGCTGCCGAATCTCATGTTGACCGTTCCATAGAGTGCTCCGCCCCATTCATTGAATCCAACATTGTTGGAAGCCATACTTTATTAGAGACATGCCGGCACTACTGGGAAGGCCTAGACTCAATTAAAAGCACCGCATTTCGGTTCCTGCACGTTAGCACCGACGAAGTGTATGGCGACCTAGCCAGTGGCATAGCTCCATTTAAAGAAAGCACAAGCTACGCACCTAGCTCACCTTATGCCGCCAGCAAGGCCGCTAGCGACCATCTTGCGCGAGCTTGGCATCGCACATACGGATTGCCGGTGGTGGTCACTAATTGCTCCAATAATTATGGCCCCTATCAATTTCCCGAGAAGCTGATCCCTCACGCGATCATCAACGCGCTCGAAGGGAAACCTCTACCGGTGTATGGAGACGGTAAACAAGTTCGAGACTGGCTTTACGTTGAAGATCATGCTCAGGCCCTTATCCTCGCCGCCACACAAGGCCAGCCTGGCGAAACTTACAATATAGGTAGCCATTGTGAGCAACCTAATTTGTTAGTTGTGGAGACTATTTGCGACTTGCTTGAAGAATTAGCTCCAGAGCACAAACGTCGCGGGCTGAAACACTATAGAGACCTTATCACCCATGTTGCAGACCGGCCAGGGCACGACAAGCGCTACGCCATAAACGCCGAAAAATTTCAGACAACGTTTGACTGGTACCCAGCCCAAAGCTTCGAAACAGGTCTAAGTAAAACTTTACACTGGTATCTAGACAACCGGATATGGTGGCAGAAGTTAGTTAACAGCACACCCAACCTACAGCACCCAAACACGCCCTAGACTTTTTACTACATTAACCCCGATGCTTGCCAGTCATGTGGCTAAAGCGCTGTCCTGCAGAGACTCTGTTGATGGGCTCCAATGCAGAGGCATAGTCTGCATAACTTGTTTAACGGTTTCCAGGTCGCCGCCGTCGACGGCCTTTTCTAACCGATCCAACAACGACTCCACCTCTCCCAATGGTAAACATGGCTCTACAATGCGGCGAATTCGCTCATGCTCGGTCTCAAACTCTTTACCACTTACCAATAGCTCTTCATACAACTTTTCACCCGGCCGCAAACCGCTATATTCAAGTGCTATATCGCCGTCCGGGGCATCCACGTTTTTGACTGAAAGACCCGACAACCGAATCATACGACTGGCCAAATCGACTATTCGAACAGGTTCTCCCATATCAAGCACAAACACGTCGCCACGCCTTGCCATGGCCCCAGCCTGAATAACAAGCTGAGCAGCCTCAGGAATGGTCATAAAGTAGCGAATAATCTCTGGGTGGGTAACCGTTACCGGACCTCCGCTAGCTATCTGCCTACGAAATAGCGGCACTACTGAACCTGACGAGCCCAGCACATTCCCAAAACGTACGATACTGATATGTTGGCCTTTTTTCGCATAACTTTCGGCTAACGCTTGTACCGCCAGCTCTGCCATGCGTTTTGAAGCCCCCATCACGTTCGTTGGTCTTACCGCTTTATCAGTCGATATCAACACGAAAGACTCCACTTCGGCCGCTAGAGCCTCCTTGGCCGTTCGATATGTCGCCAATGCATTATTGACAATGGCCCTGGAAGCGTTTGCCTCAACCAACGGCACCTGTTTGTAGGCAGCAGCATGATAGACCGTATTTACTGAATGCGTACGAAAGACGGCAGCAACCCTATTAGCATCAGTAACCGACGCTAATACCGGCACTATTTCAGTAGCGACTCCTTTCCTACTACAGAGCGCCCGTAGCTCCTGGTCTATCGAATAAAGGGCAAACTCAGTGACCTCAATCAACACCAGTTTCTGAGCCCGCTGTAAAACAGCCTGCCGGCACAACTCCGAACCAATCGACCCACCAGCGCCAGTCACCGCCACAGTTTTTCCGGTAATATCAGCCGATATCAACACGGGCACAGGCTTAACCGAGGGCCTTCCCAGCAAGTCTTCAATTGCAATTTCTTTCAGCTCAGCCAAGTTGGCCTTACCAGAAATCAGATCCTTCACGCCAGGCACCGTCAATACTTTAACGTTTAGTTTTTCAAGAGCCTCAACTACCTTCTTGCGCCTTTCCAAACCTGCACTCGGGATTGCGAGCAATATTGTTTGCACGCCGCAACGCTCCGCCACAGGCCCTACTCGCCCTGCCACCCAAACCGGCAAACCCATAATGCTTGCACCCGCTAGGTCTTGATCATCATCAACAAAACCGAGCACCCGAAAGTCATGCGAATTGCGTAAAGCTGCTAACAATTGCCTCCCCGCCGCGCCTGCTCCGTAAATTAAAGCAGCAGGCTTATTGACCATAGAGTTACGCTCTACCAGCCAGCGCAACAATCCCCGCGGAAACAATACAAACGCCGCTAAAAGCAGACTAACGTCAAAACCAATACGCCAGCTATAGACATTATTTAACAACCCCAACAAAAAGGCTGAACCAAGACCGATCAAACACGACATAAAACCAAGACGTATGGCGACGCTAACAGCGATGAATCGCACGACATTCTTATAGACACCTCCTGATGCAAACAGGGCCGAAGCCATCAGGCCGGTACCAAATACCCACAACAGAGCCTGGACAGTACCAAGCTGCACATCCAAGCCATTCACATACAACGCCAAAA
The DNA here is from genome assembly GCA_030425645.1 of Gammaproteobacteria bacterium. Lineage (GTDB taxonomy): Bacteria > Pseudomonadota > Gammaproteobacteria > JAPPPA01 > JAPPPA01 > JAPPPA01. The sequence continues at coordinate 16,239 of JAUHZK010000010.1, forward strand.
CTGCAGCAACACAACCGGCAGCAGAGTCGAAAGACAGCTGCAGCAATTGCTTGCTTTGACGATTAAAGGCCGACAGAACCCCCAAAGCACCTGCCAGCCAAGAATTAAACGTATTCACCCACCAACCCCAAAGAAACACTTGCTATTAGCTTATCTAAAGCCTAAAAGGCCCCAGCGCTAGCCGTGACGATGCTGTAGGAACAGCTCAACACAAGCTACCAGGTCCTAAACTTAAGCCAGAATCTAAATTATACGTTGCCGCCACCGATCCGTGGAAACGAAATGATGTCTAGCTATTCACAATAGCGCTGACCGTTTGCAAACGAAGGTTCAGCAGACTGATACGCTAGGGTCAGGAGCCCAGGCATCAGAACAAAGTACTAACCAGACGCTTCAACCAATACCTTAACGGCCACATCACAAACTGTTTGCATGTCCCCTATCGAGAGAGTTGGGTGAACTAGAAACATGAGACTAGTAGCACCCAAGAGCTTGGCATTGACTAATCTTTTACTAGGCCTGAAGTTTGTTCCGTCAAAAGCCTTTTCTAAATAGACTTCAGAGCAAGTACCTTGAAAACAAGGCACTCCATGGTCAACGATGGCCCTCACAACACGGTCTCGGTCCCAGCCACTCTTTAGTTTGCGAGAATCGATGTAAACGTAATGCTTATAACAGGCATGTTCCATATAGTCGGGCACCCGAACGGTCTGAATGCAGGCAAATTCACCCAAAGCATCATCTAACATCGCCGCGTTTTCTTGGCGCCTAGCTGTCCAGTCAGGCATTTTTCGAATTTGAATTCGGCCTATGGCAGACTGCATTTCGGTCAAGCGCCAGTTAGTACCAAACGACTCATGCAACCAACGAAAACCCGGCGGATGTTTAGTCTCGTAAACTGCCGACCACGACTTCCCATGGTCCTTATAGCTCCACATCTTTGACCACAAGGATTTGTCATTGGTGGTAACCATTCCACCCTCCCCTCCGGTCGTCATAATTTTGTCCTGGCAAAAACTCCAAGCGCCAACATGTCCAATCGACCCAACCGAACGCCCTTTATACCGTGCGCCATGCGCCTGAGCACAATCTTCGACCACGAGTAAGTCATGCTTTGCCGCTAGCGCCATGATTTCGTCCATTTCACAGGGAATACCAGCTAAATGAACACAAATAATCGCTTTGGTCTTCGACGACAACACTTGCTCAATAGTCTCAGCAGTTATGTTGCCGCTATTGGCATCCACGTCGGCAAACACGGGAATAGCTCCAGCATTTACGATACTAGAGGCTGAAGCTAAAAACGTTCGAGGTGTAACAACTACCTCGTCCCCAGCGCCGATATCAAGTGCTGTTAACGCTAAGTCTAGAGCCAGAGTGCCATTACCGACCGCAACGGCATACTTAGAGTCCGCATATTCAGCAAACTCTCTCTCAAACTCTCGCCCCTCGTTGCCTGTCCAATAATTTATCTTATTTGACAGCAGCACAGCACTCACCCTACGAGCCTCCTCTGCCGAGAAACTGGGCCAGCTCGGAAACTCCACTGAGTTCATAACAGTCATCTCACCACCTGTGCAGTTTCGTTCTTAACTGGCTCATTCTCACCTCAACAGCAAAGTACATTACTGTCGAAAATAGGACACTCACCGCAAATGCCAACACTGTAGACAGCCCGGGTTGAGATGCAAAATAGCTATCAAAGACCAAAATGAAGAGCATGTGTGACAGGTAAAAAGTGTAGGAAATTTTACCGAAGCCGACCATGAAGCGAGTGTTAAGAATACGAAAGGGCCACCAGTTACCCTTGCTCACTGCGAAATAGAATATTGGCATTAACGCTAGCCCCTGAATGGTGTAGCGAAAAACCTCCCGAAACAAATGCGAGCTAGGTATTAAACTCAGTATCAACACCACACTTGAACTCAACAAAATTAATAGCGCCCAAGCATTGCTTATAGGCATCGGCTTAGTTAAAGCAGGATTAACCGACAGCGCCAATATCGCGCCGAACAAAATTGAATCTATTCTTGCAAAAGTAGCCCAATATACCCTTTGAGGGAAAAAGTCATCTGCTACGTATAGCTTGTACCGCCAAGCTAACGTAACTAGGCAAATGACGCCCAACAGGAGCGCCAACTTTGGCATCGACACTTTTTTTAAACAAAAAATGAAGAGCAAAGGAAAGAGTAAGTAAAAGTGTTCTTCTACGGCCAATGACCAGGTCACGCGCATCCCTGGCAGCAACTGACTCACATCACGGTCACCCAAAATCACGAAGTAATTTGTGTAATGCAGAAAGCTCGAAAGAAGCCCCGCCAAAGTATGTTGCGACTCCACCACACCCGAATAAACCAGAATCAAAACCAACAGAAGCGTCAGGTAAAGTGGAGGAAATATGCGATAAACACGCCGCAGGTAGAAATTCTTTAACGAAATCGTCCCACTATTTGCGTACTCAACACGCATCAACGTAGTAATAATATAACCACTCAAAAAGAAGAAAATGGTTACCCCAAAACCACCGGGCGCTAACGCCCCAAAATAATGGATGTGAGAAAAGAAGACGATAAGTACCGCGACCGCCCTAATTCCATCCAAAGAAGGTAAATAGCCTAGCTTAATCATACTTTCTCACAAAATATGGAGGCACAGCCAGCATCATAAAAACCGCCTTTCAGCCATCAGCTTGATCCCCTCTCTAAGGGATATAGTCGATCGATAACCAAATGCCTCTGCCGCCTTCGTCACCTGTAGGTCATATCTACAAAACGGCGGCGAGGACTGCCCATCGCAAGGCTCTATAGAGGTCTCTCCAAGGCCTTCTTGTTCAATACAAACCTGAGCCAACTCCAGCACACTCGTCATAGTGTCCGAAGCAATGTTATAGGTGCCCCAGGCACCCTCCTCCAAAGCTTGGATCGCCGCATTAGCGACATCAAAACAGTGCACAAAGTTAATTCTATTTCCGCATGGACGAGCAATCCTGATTGTTTGTCCGTTCCTAGCTTGCGTCAAGAATCTAGCTACCAACTGCTGCTCATTCAAGCCATACCCATATAACGATGACGGCCGCAAGACAACCAAGTTAAGGCCTTGATGAACATAGTGGCTTAGCACCTGCTCGGACATATATTTAGTGAAGCCATAGAAACCGCCGAAATTGTTCGTCGTTAACCTAGCAGACTCCGTTATCGCCTTGGCGTGAGGCGCCTCGTATACAGTGGCCCCCGAGATGTATACCAGTGGCACCTCCCGCAGAACAGCCCACTCAGCCAAAGCCACCGTCGCGCGAACATTTACATCAAAAAGCTCTCGACCAGTCTTAAACTTAGCCGCCGAAGGGACCGCGGCACCTACATGAATCACCGCACTAACGTCACCAAATATTTGATCTAGCTGCTGACTTTCAACCCAGCAGGACAAGTCCCACTGCTTGCGGGTTATAGCGACAGACGGCACTGACCTAGCCTCGAGCAACGCCTCAACGTGCCTGCCCAGCATTCCGCCACTACCAGTTACGCCAACCAGACTTAAAAGGCTACTAGACACGCTATAAAACCGAAACGCTGGGAGCAACAGGTTCTAAATAGCCATCCTTGCGCAACTGATCCATATCTCCAACTGGAACCACCGACTCTGTCCAATGGCGCAGAACCATTTTTTCGTAATCAATATTAGCGGTATAAGAAAACCCTAAAACCATCGACAAATAATATTCGACAGGGTTAAAGCCCAACTGCGAACAAAATGGGGTAGTACCAGAAAAGCGGCAATTAATTTCGAATACTTTTGGAACATTGCCACTAAGACGCAACTGAAAGTTACAGGAGCCGTTTACTTCAAGCCGTTTAGCTAACTCAGTCACATAACCTTCAATAGAAACAGAGCGCACAGGTCTGGCACGAAAGGTATCACCGGAACGCAACGTCCGTTGCAACAATAACGCCTCCGAGACCACTCCATTTACAGCAACGACCGTACACGTGTATTCCTCATCATCAGACCCGACTAACTCTTGCACCATCAAGCCCGGCTCTGCATCTATACGACGCCGTAACTCATTTTCGTTGTGCACAACACCCACGCCAATCGAACGGCAGCCAATGCGCGGCTTCACCACAACAGGAAAGCGCAAATCTACTGGCAACGCCTCAGGTAAATAACTCTCCGGAGCCGGGAGGTTATGGCTTTTTATGAATTCATAAGTCAGATATTTATCATCAGCGATGTTGATCGCTGTCAGAGGCGAAACAACCACGGTGGTACCCGTTTCACGATTGATGAAATCTGCGTATTCCGCACACTTGACCAATTCAACATCAGTGCCTGGAAAATAGAAATCAACCCGTTCCTTCTTAAATATCTCGATCAGCTCTGGTATGTAATCCGCCTCAGAGGCTTTAGGGACCAAATAAGATTTATTAGTTGTATAGAGCCCTGGCGCCAAATGGCTCGCGTCAGCCGATATGATGGATATATCAATGGCGGAAATTAACTTTAATGACTTTATTATTCCTTGCCCAACTCCACCACCAGCGCCGCTAACAAATACGGTAATCATCGTTGCCCCTTAACGAAATAAGACTTTAGCCGATCCTTCGTTTGTCGGCTCAGACTGGAACACTCAATCTGACTGAGATGAGCATCAGTGTCGAAACAAATATTCACAACCTCTACCGCAGCCCCCTCACTACCAATATCCATTAGCAAAAAAGCCGGCTCTGTGCCACGGGGCTGCCCTATTGACCCGGTATTTAAGACGTATATTTTATCGTTATTAGATGAACATCTGAGCACAGATTGCGACTCAGAAAAAGAAACATCCACTTCCGTGCCAACGGCAGAGCACACACCAATCTTGGAGCGGTGCGTGTGCCCGAACACGCCGGTGTAATAACCATCGTCTCTAAGCGCCCTAGCAGCCTCGGCATGATCCTTGGAACTATTGATATACCGCCAGTCTCCATAAACAAAAGGATTCGCGTGAGCAAAAAAGACACCTTCGAGCGCGTATTTATCTTGCCACTGAAATACGTCTCCTAACTTATAGCGGCAAACTTGATGCGTCCAAAGTACGGATTCTTTGACAAACTCTGGGACTTTATAGATAAACGGCGAGACCTCAGCGTCTAGGTCAAAATAAAACTGGTCATGATTACCTTTTATAAAAATGACCTCGTAATCGCGCGTCAAACTCAACAACTGACCAACCACCCCATTGGGATCACAGCCATAAGTTAGCAAATCGCCCAGGACAATCACTGCCTGGACCTCTTGTCGCCGAATTTCGGCAATCACAACCGACAAGGCCGCAGAGTTGCCATGTATATCAGACACTACCGCAACACGGGTAGACTCTTTCGCCAAGCTCCCCAGCACATTACTCACTGCCCGTCCCCTTAGTGCCAGTAAATCTCGGCATGATTCCTTCTTGCTCAGAATTTACACCTTCTTTAGCGACAACTTTTTTAACGGTTCGAAATAGGATTTTTAGGTCTAGTAACAGGCTCCGATTGTCGACGTACCAAACATCTAATTTGAACTTATCTTCCCAACTAATGCCGTTGCGTCCATTTATCTGCGCCCAGCCAGTAATGCCCGGTTTGACTTCGTGTCTACGGGCTTGCTCAGGACTATACAAAGGCAGGTAATCAACTAGCAGCGGCCGAGGCCCTACCAAGCTCATATCCCCTTTCAATACAGACCACAATCCCGGCAGCTCGTCCAAACTGGAATTTCTTAGCCTACGACCAAGGGCAGTTACGCGCTCGTCATCCGGTATTGCTCCACCTTGCGCATCTACTGACGGCCCCATACTCCTAAATTTATACATCTTGAACGACCGCCCTTCTTTACCCGCTCTCAGCTGTGAAAACAGCACTGGCCGCCCCATGCTGCAGACAACACAGAAAGACACCGTCATTAATACGGGAATCAAAAGAATCAGAGCTAGGAAACTAAGGGAAAAATCTAACCCACGCTTAATCACTGACAGCTCCAACAATGTCCAGCAACTCAGCATTTACTTTATGCACATCAAACTCCTTCTCGACATACTGACGACTGGCTTGTCCCATTCTATGTAATTGATCTGCATTCTCAATTAACCACTGCATTCTCTCTGCCAGCGCACCCGCATCCTTCGCTTCAACCAAAAAACCATTGCGCCCATCAACTACAGTTTCATTGCAGCCGGGAACATCTGTAGTCAGTATTGGACGACCGATGGCCATTGCTTCCAGCACCGTGCGCGGCATTCCCTCGTGATAAGAAGGCAGCACAAACACTGTACAGTCCTCTAAGTAAGGACGCACATCATCGACTTGACCTAAATAATCGAGAACTCCGTCCCCGCTCCATTTGTCAACTTGAGACATAGGGATGCCATCCGGAGAGGAGTCCTCAGGGCCAAGAAGTCTGAACTGCACATTAGGAAAACGCCGCTTAACTACCCGAGCAGCCTCCGCGTATTCGCAAACCCCCTTCTCACCCAACAACCGTGAGATCATCAAAAACACAAAGGGGGCAGTCCGTGTCCTAGAAAAACAAAATTGCCCAACATTTACACCCGAGCCCGCAACCCGAGCAGTTTTTTGCTCTGGAACAATTCCAAAGTCACAAAATACTTGCTTGTTCTCGAAGTTTTGAAAAATCACTCCCTTAGATTTCATTAGCGCTGATTTATATAGGAACACAATCAACTGCCGCAACAAATTCCTTTTCAGCGAGCCGCCTTGAAAAGCATATCCAAGCCCCGTAATCATGGCGAAGAATCGCGCCTTGGGCGTCAGCGCAGCAGCAATACCGCCCCAAATAACCGGCTTAATCGTATAGGCCAGAATTACATCCGGCCTTTCTCGCCAGAACGCAATTATTAACATCAGTAAAGTTTGCAAATCAGCAAGCGGCTGTAAACCGTTGCGAGAAACACGGTACGGCCTATATTTAGCTCCTAAATTAACGATCTGTTGTTCAATAGCGTCGCTTGCTGGCGCCGCCATCGCCACCACACTATGCCCTTCGGCAATCATCGCTTTCATTAAATCCTGACGAAACAAAACCAGCGACTCAGGCAACGCTCCGATGACAACTATCTTCACCTTGTGCGCCTCAGCCGACTAGTTCCAGATAAGAAAAGATAGATAAACATTGGTAAAAACATCCATTTCTGCCTAATGGCTATCCCTAAGTTCGCCGTAACCAACGACAGTACGATTAAAGTCCCGAGCGCATATATCCACATAAAAGCTCTACCGTCATGCCGCGCCAGCAAATGTTTAGAACGAAGACCAAATAAAGTGAGCACTAGCAAAAAGCAGTTATCAAGCGAGCCTAAAAATGCAACCACACTGTGAGCCTCAAATGGCAATGGCCTAAACATGTATGAAAACATCTGCAGAGGTAGGGTCATAGAGGCGATATCGACACTACTGCCGCCCCCCATATTTAGCGACTGCTTCGCTTGAACATAGGACGCCAGTGTTTCAATATCCGCCTGCCGACCGACCCCTGCGTAATCAAGCGCAAATGGGATTAAGGCCGCCGCCACGATTAACGCTAGTATCGCGATACCGACCCGCTGCGCGCCTCCGACGCCACGATTAAAAATGGCCGACACAGCTAAAGACAAAACCACCAAACTCGCTATATGAGGACGCACGACCAACATCAACACAGTCGCGGCAGCAAACATGTACTTACGCCTATTCAAGCGTATTACCGACCACAACATCACGCTTACTGATAGAAAAGACAATGCGTCTTTACCCAAAGCAGCAGACCAAAAACTAATAGAAGGCAAAAACGGCACTAGCCTTATAAAAAGACTGGTCCAGCGATCTAACGCTTTCGAATACTTTATATGCCCAAGCGCCGCATCGAAAAAAAGCAAGCCAATGGCACCAAAGATATTAAACAAAGCAAAACAAGTTGCTAACGTAAAGTTGGCGGCCACCAAGACACAGGTAAAAGCACGTATCGCCTTAGTGCCGGGATATAACTCACACTCACCAGCAGAGGCCGCCAGAAAGTAAGCAACGGCATCGTTGTACCCGGTAGAGGTATAATAGAAATAGATTAGACAAAACAAAGAGTGCCATAGATATAAGGCAAATGCGCGCGATACATTTACGCGTAACACTTGGGCAAGCCCAAGCGACAAAAACAGCCCGAGCAAAAAGATTATTATTGCAAGTAACATAATAAAAACGCTAAGCGCTAGCTAGCCGATGGTAAAGCTCGCGGTGCTCCGTCAACGCCCGCCGAATGGAAAAAACATTTTCACCACTCAAGCTTTTCTCGGCGAGGGTTTTTCGCTTAGGTGCGCTAGTCACCAAAGACCGAATAGCCTGAGCTAAAGCCTCGACGTCAAAGGCTGGAACTACAACGCCTCCGCCAGTCATCTCGATCACCTCTTTACAGCCACCCACATCGGTCACAATACTTGGAACTCCGGATATTTGCGCTTCAATAAGTGCAATCGGCAACCCTTCCCATGCCGATGACATAACGAAAATGTCAGACACCGAAAACAGCTCAGGCACGTCGCTTCTATTCCCGAGTAGCGATATACGCCCTTCTAACCCGTTCGCCCTAATTTCGTTGGTTAAGGTTTCACGAAGCACGCCCTCACCAGCAATTTTTACGCAAAAGTTAGAAACCCCGGCATCCACCACCCGGCGAGCTGCCGCAACTAGCAAAGAGTAGTTTTTCTGTTCGATAAGCCCGCCAACCGACAAAATATTGATGTCAGCTTTACTGCCCAAGCTGTTCGGCTTGCGCCGCGAAAATCTCGAACTATCAACGGCGTTATAAATAACCGTAGACTTGGCTCCAACACGAGCAACCTCATTCACCCTAGCCTCACAGGTAGGCGAAATACTAATAATATGCTGGCACAGCGACATTAAAACTCTGAACAAAACCGCCGGCACTTTAACCACGGAATTGTGGTGCGTATAGACCAAGGGCGTGGCCTTTTGACCAATAGCCCCATATAAAATACCGGACAACAAATGACTATGAATAATGTCTGGAGAGAATGCTTTTACCACGGCTCGAAAAGCGCGGATTCCTTTGAGTAAATTCCTTCGGCTTCCAGTAGGCAAAAAATAAAACGGCACACCATTCGACTGCAGCTCCGCCAAAAACTGTCGTTCGAAAGACTCGCTTCGACCAATATCCTCAGCGCGGGAAACAAAAAGCACGGCAGCCGAAACCCCTTCACTCTCAGACCCGATAGCCATATCCCTAACTAACACTTCAGCGCCACCCGCCGCAGGAGCAGAAACTATATGCAAGACCTTCACTGCTTAGCTTCCATATCCGAATATCTCTATATCTTGCCTATATATGCCGGCGATTTTTTCTCTGATAGCAGGCGAAATTTGGCTCTTTAACCGCTGCTTCGATCCACTTGAATTCTTGGTATTCACAGAAATTGGGCGCCCTAGCAACTTAGCCACCTCTTGCATATCAGTATCAATATTTTCCAGTCGCCCTAGAAAATCCACCATCACCTGACCATCCGAGTCACATACAAAAGCGTGTTGAGGCTGAAAAACAAAGTCTAGGTCCGCAATGTTTTTCTTGTCCAACCAGTCAAATACAAACGACTCGAAGGTCTCAAACTCCGGTATCTGATATTGCTCAGGATTGTGTATTCCCATCGACTCGGTCTGCCCCTTTTTAGCAAAACAGTAAGCCGAATAAACTCGCTCCCATGGGTCGCGCACAAAAGCGAACGTAAAGGCATCTTGATACAAGCGCGGAAACGCACGACGAATTTCTAACGCCGAATAGTGCCCCAGGGTACGCCCATACACTGCGTGATTAATGCTGGTACCGGCGACCTTCGGAACATGAATAAAGATTGCCTTTTGAGCATGCCAATAACGCCGGCGGCGATAAAGGTTAAGCCTGTGTTTAACATCATTTAATGTCATAAAGCCGCCCCTTTCTTACAGCTGACAACAGCAATTTGGACGGACACATAATTAAGAAACAATATGACAAAACGTATGTAAAGCGCCCCGCCAACAGTGCCTGTTTAATCGCCGATAAGAAGGCTAACTTGGTGCGCGCTTTAACCTCGTTCGCCGGCAATAGCGATTCAGCACCTGCTTTACCCAGAAACGCTAGGGTCTTTTTAAGCACCCCATCAAAGTCAGCAGTCCGAGTCAACGACCCTGACCTGATATTGCGACTAAAGGCTGGGCGCGAATCACCCCTAATTTTATAGCCGGCGTGCAATAACCTCAAAATCAAGTCAAAGTCTTCATTAATTACCAGCTCTTCATCAAAGCCCGAAACAGACAACAGTGCCTTCCGGTTAAACAAATACGCCGGTGCGCCTCCGGGAAAGCCATTCTCTTTACCAATCATCGACCTGTCAGGGTAACCATCTACTTCGCTAAAAGCCCGAACCTCTCCGCTGTCAGATACCACGAAAGAATTGAAAACACCTGCGTACTTTTCAGCCACCGGCAGACTCTCTAGCATCTTGCACTTGTAAAGCACAAAGTCTTCAAACCAGCTGTCATCTGCATCCAGAAATGCTACGTAGTCCCCCTCTGCCTCTCGCAAGCCCCGGTTACGTGCTGCAGACGGCCCGGCGTTCTCTTGTCGAATGTACTTAATGGGCGCTCCCTCAGAACACAATTTCTCCACGGCCTCACCAGCCAACGGCGTTTCTGAGCCATCATCAACTACGATAATTTCTTTAACAGGGCAGGACTGAGCTAACACCGACCCTACCGATATTGTTAAATACTCGCCGTCGTTATACGTCGGTATAACCACCGACACCGAGAAACCTAGCGACGTTGCCATATGCACTACCTACCAACCCGCCAATGATCCAAATTCCGGCCAGTTAACGCACTCAACAACTGAATATCTGACTCAAAAAATGCCGCCATCTCTTCTAGCATCTCGTTAGAAAGTTGAGGCTTTTCTACCCTGTCCGTTGAAACATTGTATCGGTTCAGCATTTTTAGAAAGCCAAACCCCTTCCCGAACGGCACTTTAGAACGCAAGGTTCCTATCAAACGCACCAGCCTTTTAAAGGCTGGGAATCGAATCCGCTTCGCGGCGTTGACCACTACAAACTCTTCTCTGCCGTCATAATCCAACCCAAGAAAAGCTAGCAAACCTTTGTAAACATCTAGTGGCGACACCTTGATATCTTCTAAGAAGATAAAGTGAATTCGATGCGGTTCTACGTGTTGAAGCATGACTTCTAGCTGCTGCCCAAGCAAGCATGTGCGCTTATAATCCAAGAGCTTGGGCTCTCGGCACAACGTAGATATCTTCTCGCCCCGCGCACGGAAATCTGAATACTGCCAAGCGGTCCAAAAATCACCTAAATTCTCTGTCGTGGCATAGCGATTCTCAACGTACAAAGAAACCGCCAACTCAACCGGATTGCGCAAACAAACAATATACTGGCTCGCAGAGTTGTGCTTTTCAATATTCTCTATTGCGCAATTGGAATACAAATACCATACCGAGCCATCACCATTTTTCTGGTGCTTTTTATCAGTCTCAAATAAAGCCGCGTAGTCGACAGGGTCTCTAAACTCAGGAAAATCCAAATCCTCATTAAAATGATTCAGTTCTTTTTGACTCGGTATATACGCACCAGGGTGAGCCATCAGCCACTCAGAGACCGCTGTTGTGCCGCACTTCGGTGCTCCAACGATATAAAAATCTGGAGCTATAAAACCTCTAACCATATTATTTGGAGTCACCCAGACCACCTGAAAGGAGGCTTTTTAACTCAGCCGGAGATAGCTCAAATATCTTTTGGTCCTGATAAATAGAACAACTTACTTCACCAAGACGGCTCTTGAGAACACGGGCCGGATTCCCACCCACGACATCAAACGGCGCAACATCCTTTGTTACTACAGCACCGGCTGCAATAACTGCGCTGTGGCCTACATGAACCCCAGGGAGAATAATTACGTTATCGCCAATCCAAACATTATGTTCAATAGTGATGTCTTTGTAATTGATGTAAGCCCTTCCATAAAGCTCCTTTTGAAGCGATAGGTTAATAAACAACGGACTCAGATCATGATTCTGGGTAATCAGCCTAACCCCAGAGCCAACTGCACAATAACGCCCAATCGATACTCTCCCACCACCTCTGACAACCAACTTTCCATTGATGCGCGAATAACCACCTATAGTCGTGTTTTGGTTCAATAACGAACCTTTGGCAACGAACGACCAAGCAGTCCGCTCCCCAAACCACTTGACTTTAAATCGCCTAAACCTCGAGGCGTAACTAGTTTCCTTTAGCACAGAACATCCCCAAAAACGAAGGCAAAACCCCTAATTTACTGTAAGCCACATACGCAAGATAAACATTCCACATAACGATGTTAAACAAAAAGGCTATTGCAGCTCCGTAGACACCTAAAGGGGGGACAAGAAGGTAGCAGGCCCCAATATTAACCAATAGTGACAGCACCACTCCTTTTAGGCTTTCTTTTTCATAGCCGGTCATATTCAGCAGTACGCCAACACAGCCCATAGAACAATTAACCAAACCAGCTATCGACAGCATCACTAAGGTGCCTTCGGCCGAAGCGTAATCTGCCCCAAAGATTGTTACCAAGAAAACGTCTGGAAAAAGAATAAAGGCGGATACAACAGGAATAACCAGAGCGAATGCCGCCAATGCCACCCATGCAAACTGGCGTTGTAATGCATGCATGTCTTTCGCGGCAAAATGCGCTGCAAATCTAGGCTGCATAACAAGTGCAAATACGCTGAGCAAAATATTAAGTGGGTTAGTAAGCGTCTGCGCAACTTTGAATAGAGCAACGCTCTCTTCAGAAGCCATTCCACCAAGAAAGAGGATGCCAATTTGAGCGTTCAACACCTGAACGCCCGCTACTAAGGTTAACGGCCAGAGACTATTCAGCAGAGGCTTCCAACTCACATCTACATAGTTGTGGAGACGTTTTAGGTCGCTGTAATCATATTTTTCAGCCATTACCCAAGACAGTATTCCGGCGATCCAATAAGAAGCGGCTGCGGTCAATAGCAGAGAAAGCAGATGCACTTGGTCGACCAATAGAAGATACATCCCTACGCAGATAAGGTGCACTACCGGCCTGATCAAAAACTCCGGCAACTGCCCTATAAAAACCTCACCCCTACCACGCATATAGGCACCTGAGGCAGCCATCGCCAAATAGGCGGGGGTGGCAGCTAGCAAAACCAGGTACGGAGAAACCTCTCCGGCATTACACCACGCTAGAGCGGCTACAAGGCCACAGACAATAGTTACCAGTAACAGGAGGTTATAACGCCTCACTCCGCGCATCAGGCTCAGCAGCTGATCCAGTTTCTGCGCTTTAGACAGGCTAGCTACCTCTCGCACTAAAAGCTGCGGCAAGCCGCCAGCAACGGGAATCAACAAAATAAAATACAACGACAGGTAAAATGAATACTGGCCAAATTGTTCAGTAGTTGCATTGCGCGCTATCAGCACGGTAATGGCGAACATCGCCAACACCGACACCAGCCGCAACCCAGCAGACTTAAGGATCTGCTGCAATAAGCTACTTCTCAACGGCATTGCGTAGCGGCCGCTCTTCCGGTCACTAAAAAAGGTGCTTTAACAGCACCTTTACTAAGGAGTTGCTTGGGAGCCATAAATAGCATCAAACTAATCAAAAAACCTAACGTACCAAGGCATTGCCAAGCTAATCCCTTGCGCCAAGGTGTGGCTTGGCACATATCCCAAATTGGTTTCAGCCTTTGTAATATTCGCCTGAGAATGCCGTACGTCACCCGCTCGAAATTCGCGGTAGACGGGATCGCCACAGTTAAAATTTTTCTGAACTTGAGCAAGCTCTGTTTTAATGCACTCGAATAAATTATTCAGCGTTGTACGGCCACCTACGGCAACGTTATAAACTTGATTTTGTGAATCAGCAGATGATGTGGCCGCCAATATATTCATTTGGACTGTGTTTTCTATGAAACAGAAGTCTCGACTAGTCTCCCCATCTCCGTTAATAAAAACATCCTGGTTGCCAATTAATGCAGCTGTCCATTTAGGAATAACCGCTGCGTAAGCGCCATCGGGGTCTTGGCGTTTACCAAAAACATTGAAATACCTCAGGCCAATGGTATTGAAGCCATACGTACTCGCAAATACATTGGCATAAAGTTCATTGACATACTTAGTAACCGCATATGGACTTAACGGGTTTCCAATATTTTCTTCAACTTTCGGCAATGCTGGGTGATCGCCATAGGTGGAGCTGCTGGCAGCATAGGTAAAGCTCGTGACTTTTTCATCGCGGGCTGCCACCAACATATTCAGAAAACCATTTATATTTACGGCATTGGTAGTTGACGGATCCTTGATTGAACGTGGGACGCTACCCAAAGCCGCTTGATGCAATACATAGTCGACCCCTTTACAAGCGGCTTTGCAATCTTCAGACAAACAGATATCCCCTTGGATAAAGCGGAAGTTTGCCCATTGCTCGTCACTTACCATGCTCTTGACCTCGTCAAGATTATGCTGATAGCCAGTAGCAAAGTTGTCCAAACCGACAACTCGTTGGTCTAACAACAGCAAGGTCTCTAACAAATTTGAGCCTATGAAGCCGGCCACGCCAGTTACCAGCCATGTCTTAGGCTCTGCCCGCAACTGTTGTCTTACTTGCTCGTATCTGGTCATTATTTACAACCTAAGGTCACTAGCTGAAGAAGGAAGAACGTATTTAAGGTCATAAAGCACATGCTCCTCTTTACCTAGCTCACGCACATCAGACTCACTTAACTGACTGAATTGCTTGTGTGCTACAGCCAATACCATGCCGTCGTAGGTATTGGCTTTCATTTCAGGCACCGGACTAATGCCATACTCGCGGATAGCTTCGTCTGCACTGACCCACGGATCATATACATCGACGTTAATATTGTATTCGCGAAGCTCGGAAATAATATCGACTACTTTGGTATTCCGAAGGTCCGGACAGTTTTCCTTAAAAGCCAATCCCATTATCAGCACTTTCGCTCCATCCACATGGATGCGCTTTTTCATCAACGCTTTTACTAACTGGCTGGCGACGTATGCCCCCATTCCATCATTCAAGCGACGTCCTGCCAAAATAATTTCCGGCTGATAACCAATACTCTGAGCCTTGTGCGTCAGGTAGTAAGGATCTACCCCAATGCAATGCCCACCAACCAAGCCCGGACGAAATGGCAGAAAATTCCATTTGGTACCAGCTGCTTCGAGCACTGCCTCAGTATCAATTCCAAGCTTATTGAATATAAGTGCGAGTTCGTTTATTAGGGCTATATTTACGTCGCGCTGGGTATTTTCAATCACTTTGGCGGCTTCCGCAGTACGAATACTTGGGGCTTTATGCGTGCCTGCCGTAATAATTTCCGCGTACAAAGCATCCACGGTATCTGCCACTTGCATGGTGGACCCGGCTGTGACTTTTTTGATATTGGTTACCCTATGCTCTTTGTCACCCGGGTTAATTCGTTCAGGGCTATAACCAGCATAAAAATCTTGATTAAACCGAAGGCCCGACACCCTCTCCAGCACCGGCACACAGTCCTCTTCCGTAGCCCCTGGGTACACTGTCGACTCGTAAATCACAATATCCCCCCTTTTTAGCACCGAGCCAATTGCTTCGGAAGCCATTATTAAGGGGGTTAAATCCGGTCGCTTGTGTTCATCTATGGGCGTGGGTACCGTAACGATATAGACGTCACATGTCGCCAAATCATCAATACTAGAAGTAAACTTGAGTAGCGAGGCTTCAGCCAGCTCTGCACTACTCAGTTCCAGAGTTTCATCATGGCCCGTAGCCAACTCAGCGATTCGCTTTCGGTTAATGTCAAACCCTATCACTGAGCGTTTCTTGCCAAACTCTACAGCCAGCGGCAGACCAACATACCCTAAGCCAATAACCCCGATACGCCTATCTGCGACGTTGCTTGATACCATTGAAAATTGCCGTTCCGTTAAGAGTATAAAACCAAGGGCGCATTCTAGCCTCTAGAAGCACCACCCCTTGATAAATTTGAGCTTAGCGCTGTCGACTTCGTCGAACTATGTGAGTTGCTGAGCCCAGCTTTCTGAGCAAGCGACCAGTTGCTCATAGCACGCAGAAAAAAAACTTTCGTCTTTCCGATAGGGATCAGCTACGTCCTTTTGATCTAACCATTGGGTTGCCAACATTGTCTTGCCGGCCGCGGCGAACGCATATTCCCTTATAGCCCGAACATGCCGCTGTTCCATAGCAATAATTAAGTCGGCCTCAGCCACAAGGCGATTATCTAACTGCCGAGCGGCATGCCCATCAGCATTCACCCCTCCGGCCGACATCATTTTTGCCATCTTGCTATCTACTGGTTTCCCAACTAGAGCCCCTAAGCCTGCGGAGTGAACAACTTTACCGGGCAACTTAGCAGCAAGTAATCGCTCCAAAGCTGGACTACGGCAAATATTCCCCACGCAAACTACTAAAACATTGTTAAACATAATTAGCGGTAGTCGTATTGGTAATACTGGTAGCCGCCATATTTACCACCCGCGGCGCCCGACCGTTGCATGCCATTAAGCAGCACTCCGCTGACCTTGCCCCCGTCTTGCGTTAAACGCTTCACGGCAGCCTCTATTTCCCCTACAGGGTTGGTTCCGGCCCGCGCCACTACAAAAGCAGCTGCTGCGTGTGGCAACACAATACCTGCGTCAGCCACAGCCATAATGGGCGGCGTATCAATAATAACGACATCAAACTGGCCGCTTAACTTGTCTAACACTTCCAAGAAACGCGTATTCAGCAGCAACTCAGACGGGTTCGGTGGAAGCTGACCGGTCGAAATCAACTGAAAATTTGCATTAGCCGGATGCGGCTTTAATATCGCTTCTAAGTCATCGGTTGCACCGGAAACATACTCAGATAGCCCATGTTCTCTAGCAGCGTCGAAATACGCATGGCAATGCCCCTTACGCATATCCGCATCAACCAGAACAACCTGTTTTCCAATTTCCGCTAGTAAAAACCCTAAATTACTGGAAATAAAGGACTTACCGGTTCCGGGACTAGGGCCGGAGATAACTACGCGATTGTTCTCTGCACCCATCATCGCAAAATGCAAACTCGTGCGAAGGCCTCGCAGGGCTTCAACTGCCAAATCTTTCGGTTCGTTAGCCGCCAGAAGCTTGCGTCCACCTTGATGCTTCCTGCTCGTCTTAAAAAGCTGCTGCTCATTCTGACTTTCAGGAATCGTAGCATAAACCGATAGCCCTAGTTTTTGCTCCACTTCATCAGGGGACTTCACTCCCTGGTTGAGAAACTTAAGAACAATCACCCACAGCACACCTAGAAGAAAACCTAGAACCATAGCCATTGCAACAATAAGCGTTTTCTGCGGTTTAACCGGCTGATACGGTAAAAAGGCTTCATCCAGTATGCGCACATTACCGACGGTGCCAGCCTTAATAACTCGCAATTCCTGCGCCTTATTTAGCAGAAAGGTGTAGAGAACGTTATTAACTTCAACGTCACGTTTTAAGCGCAAAGCTTCCTGTTGCGTATCAGGTAACGCCGCAATCTGCCCTTCCATCTCGGTGCGCTGCTTTTGTAATTGTTTTTCTTGAGCTGACAATGCAACCAATGCTGGGTGCTGGCTATTAAACGCTTGCTCTAGCTCTGCTCGTTTAAGGTTTAGCTCCGACAGACTCTGTTCTATGGAGACCAATTGACCGAGTACTGATTGAGATTCGGCAGTCAAATCCACCAATTTATTATCGCTTAGGTAGTTATTAAGAGCCAACTCTGCCGCGTCGACTTCGCGGCGCAAATTAGGCAACTGCTCATCCAAAAACTCGAGGCTTTTTTCAGCTTCTTCGGAGCGCCGTTCGACATTCTGCGCCACATAAACGTTAGCGAGGGTGTTCAAGAAGTCTTTCAGTTGCTGGTTATCAGCGCCCTGCAAACTAACCCGAATAACGCCGGTCTTCCTGCCTTTTTCCGATACTCCTAACTTCTGCTGTAAACCCCGAACAGCCTGTTGGCGACTCAGTTTAGATAACTCAAAAGTTGTTCCCACAGGAGCTCTAGCAACTTCGCTGATAAATAAACCGAGATCATATTCTGCTACTGATAGCGGCTCACCAACAGCACCATCAGCCAGCAGTTTGCCATCCAAAAACAAGCTATAGCGCTCATCGGGCAATACCGAAACTTCAAACTCGCGGCCAATTAAGGTGGGCGGCACATCAAAACGACCAACTTGCAACCAAGGCTTGGCACTAACGTGAGTTCTGTCCCAAATCGGAAGTTTTGGGGTAGCACTGACCGTTAAATTCAATTGGTCAATTGCACGCCCAATTACCGCTCGAGACCGAATCACTTCAATCTCGGTTTCACTAGCAGCTTCGTCACCCATAAATCCGGCAATCTCGTCAAACGGCGTACTGCTGGACGAAGCTTCAACCTGCAACAGTGCGTCAGCCTCATAAATAGGTGTTGCAAAAAGTGCGTAAAAAACACCCAACAGCGCCACGACGAAAGTGGCCGTAAGGATTCTCCATTTCCCCTCGAGCAATACTGCCAACATTTCGCCCAAGTCAATTTCGTCATCAATCGTTGGACTGCTCAAAGGTGATATTGATTTATCTTCCATATTTCGTTATTTGCTTGTGGGTTAACGGCGCTCAATTAGCGCGTCGGTCTGGAATATGGTTTGCACAGTTGGCAATATCTGCGTCACGACGCGGTTCCAGCGCGTAATACCCATAGTGGATACAAAAACTACGTCACGGGGCTTGAGCTGGAACATATCCGCAACTAATAACGCACTCGGCGATTTGGCATTAAGTCTATAGACTTGGGTTTTAGGACTATCTTCGACGCTCAACTGACGGAGTACGTAAATACCTTTAACGTTGGCATACTGCAGGTCGACACCTTGCCCGCCCGCCAAAGCTTCGGCCAAGGTCAGCTTGCCTTTGTGCATCGGCACAGTTGTTTGATTTTCAACTTCGCCCATCACAAACACACGCTTAAATTTATTGTCAGGAACGTGGATGGTATCGCCAGTACGCACCCATATATTGTCGCTAGCATCGCCGCGCTCGTAGACAGAGGCCAAGTCAAGCTCGACCTCTTCTCCATAGCGAGACACAACTACCGTACTAAGGTCCGCTTGCCCAGTCATACCACCAGCAGCACTGATAGCATCCAGAATCGTTTTGGGCTGGCTCTCTATATACTGTATGCCGGGCACATTAACTTCGCCGGTAACGTAGTATTTACGGGATTGATGAATCGCAACCCGCACATCAACTTGCGGATTTTTAATGTAACGGTTCAAGCCTTCGGTTAGACGCTCGCGAATCTCTTCAACAGTTAAGTTGTTGACATCTACGACACCTACAAATGGGAAGAATATACTCCCATCCGCCCTTACTTTGCGGCCACGGCTTTCCGGGGTTTGCGTCATGCCACCAGGGTTGTTCAACTCGGGGCGTCCCCAAATGACTACATCCAAAACATCATGCGGCCCAACTCGGTATTCGGTTGGTACTTGAGTGGATCGAGAATTTGCTGGGTTTTGCGCGGCGCCAGACACTAAGGCATTTTGGTGAATTGCCGCCGCTGCATCTAAATCAATGAGTTCAACGTTTTCAAGGCCAACATCTTGAGAGTTTGCGATAGAAGGCTTCTTCATACCTGGTAAGCCGCAAGCAGAAAGTGCCAGCACCGCTGCAACCACCACCCCAACACGACCAACCCCAATTGCACTGACTGCCATGACAATAATCCCGAACACATGCCTTAAAAAGGAGGCATTGTAACCGCATCATAGCGTTTATACATTGAAGAAACCAATAGGATTGGCAAACAAAATGCGACAACGAATTAAAACGTGACCGGCTTTTATCGACAAAAGCGCCGCTTAGTTATTTAAGCGGCAAATAGCCACCGTCGCTTAGCCTTTCTTTGAGCCGTTGTAACGACCAAGCCTACGCAACCCTAAACGTCCGCAGAACCATCCAGCTAGTTCAGCTTTGCCACCTGTTTCAGCGGCAAATTGCGCATTAAAAAGCCTACCGGTTTCCAAGGCCATGCAGGTACACAGGCTTCGTCGACTTCGGCTTCAATCTCTTTCACCAGCAATTTGCAGCCTTTCTCGGCTTCGATAATAAATGGCAGCTTGTCGTTGTCGCCGGTAAGTTCGGTTTTGATATAACCCGGATACAACGTGGTAACTTTAATGCCGGGCTTACGCATACAGTCAGCACGCAGGCCTTCTGCTAGGTGCGCGACGGCCGCTTTAGTGGCCGCATAGGTCGCTAGCATGCCGCGCTGGCCGCGCATAGCGCTCATGCTAGAGACAATCACTAAATGGCCTTTACCACTCTCGCGGAACAGCCCCATAGCCGCTTCGGCTTGGGCTAATACCGCGGTAAAGTTAATGTCGATAATGCGTTTGTTTTGCTCAAACTTACCCTTACCGACGGTTTCGCCTTCGGCACCAACACCGGCGTTGGCGATATAACGCTCTAAGCCACGGCCAGTGGTGGCCTTAAATTCGGCATCAAAGGCTTCAGTAACGCTAAAGACATCATCAAACTGAGTCACGTCTAAGGCTTTAACCAATACCGTGATATTCGGGTTAATGGCCAGCAACTCGGCTTTTAGTGCTTCAAGGCGATCGGTGCGGCGTGCACACAGGGCTAAGTTATTGCCTTTAGCTGCCAGCTCTTTGGCCATACCAGCGCCTAAACCAGAACTGGCACCAGTGATTAAGGTATTTTTGCTCATGTTATTTCCATCAGAGCTTTCGGGGACAGACCCCTCCGCTCAAAACCATTTCAACTATGTAAGTTCATCATGCTAATCGAAGCGGGGTCTGTCCCCTACCTCGCTAGCGGTAGGTAATTAAATGCTGGCGCTCGCCTTCAAAGGCGCTGTGTTCATTCAGTGACGACAGGTACATGCCGCGGTCACTGTAAATAATTTTGGTTATGCCGCAATTAGCGAGTGTCCAATTCAGTTTAAAGATGTCTTCGTCGCTGATATGCAGCAAGTGCTGGGCCACGGCAGAAATCGGCCCACCGCTGGTAAAGACAAAGGCCGTTTTCGATGGCCCCAAGCTATCTCGTAGGTGATTAAGGGATTGCAGCACACGGGCCTGAAACTGCTGCCAAGTTTCTGTGTATTCGTCGCTATACTCGTTGCTCAACCAGCGCTCAATCGCGGCCGCAAACATCTTCTGAAATTCGCGTCGTGGGTTTAGCGTTCTAGCTAAATCAGCCTTCATCACCAGTTTGTTTTTATAGGCCGGTTTATAACGCTCAATAACCTGTTCATGGTCATACTCATTCCAACCGGCGTTAATGATCCAGCCTCGACTATTGCCCATGCCTTGCAGGCAGCCTTCGGCAGTTTGCCGATGCCGCTTCATGCTGCCAATTTGCACCGCATCTAATTGCGGCACACGGTGCTTTAAGGACTCCCCCAATACAAGCGGCTGCTTTAGGCCGGTCTTTGAGAGGTTGTCATAGTCGGCTTTTCCAAAGGAAGCCTGACCGTGGCGGATAAGATAAATCGCGCCCATTTAACCAGCCTTTTTGATTAAACGCTGGCAGCGCCAGTTCAGGTAGTTGACCATAATCCAAAAGTTTTTAAAGGTTGGGTTGCGTGTTTGCTTGTGGTGATAACGGTAATAAATCTGCTGCAAGATCACAGCTAGACGAAACAGCCCATAAACTTCGTAGAAGGCCCAATTATCGGGTTGCAAACCCGATTTCTCTAAGTAGTAGTCAACCACTTCTTGGCGAGTCAACATGCCCGGCAAATGGGTTGGCTGGCGGCGCATCGCTTTAATCAGAAAGTCATCGTCTTCTTGCACCCAATAGGCCAAGCTGTTGCCTAGATCCATCAATGGGTCGCCTAGGGTCGCCATTTCCCAATCCAGCACCCCGATAACCTCAGCGGGGTTATCTGGGTTTAGCACCACATTGTCAAAACGGTAGTCGTTATGAATCACACAAGTAGCAATATCGTCTGGGCAGTTTTTATCTAACCAGCGCATCACTTTTTTAAACGACGGCACATTCCAGGTTTTGGCCTTAGCGTAACGACCGCTCCAGCCATCAATCTGGCGGCGGCAATAACCATCGCCCTTGCCAATAGACTCTAGGCCTGCGGTTTGGTAATCCACTTGGTGCAGCTCAACAAACTTGTCGATCACACTCATGCAAATTTCGCGGGTCGTCTGCGGCGTTAGTTCAAGCTCACGCGGCATATTGGCGCGCGGAATAATGCCCTTGAGCCGATCCATCACGTAAAAGTCGGTGCCAATCACGTTCTCGTCGTCACAGAAAGCATGCATTTGTGGCACGTAAGGAAATACCGGCTTTAAGGCAGACTGCACCTTAAACTCGCGCCCCATATCATGGGCACCCTTTGCCTTGGTCCCCGCGGGGCCACGGCGCAGAATTAAGTCGTGGCTGGGATACTCAAGACGATAGGTCCAGTTAGACGCGCCACCAGAGTATTGCGTCACCTCAGCCTGCCCTTCTAAGCCATGTAGCTGTGGTTTTAACCAAGCATCTACCGCAGCAATATCCAGTTCTTCACCAGCACGGACAGCCCCACCTACATCTATTATTCCTTTAGGCACGAGCTATCCTCCGATTGTCCTGAGCTTGTCGAAGGGCGCCTTCGCGTACGGCGCCGCCAATATCAATCACGCCCTTACTCATTTTTTCTTCACTCTCGCTACCGTGCGCTTAATCATCATCTCGGCATATTGCTTAAACGGCAACACACGCTTGAGGTTAAAGATCAGCCGATCTTGATAGAGCGGAATCACATGAAACTGCCCCTTGTGTACGGCTTTCCAACAGGCTTCTGCCACATCGGGCGCGGTTAGTTTGGCATGCTTAAATAGCTTCGACATCATCACCCGAATTTCATCATCATCCGTGCGCAACGACTCTTCCAAATTGGTTTTAAAAAACGACGGACAGATCACTGAAACGCCAATATTGTCTTGTGACAACTCGATGGCTAAGGTTTCAGATAAAGCCACCGCGCCGGCCTTACTGGCGTTATAGCTGGCCATCCCCGGCGGATGAATCAGACCCGCCATGGAGGAGGTATTTAGGAAATAACCCCCACCCTGCCGCTTAAAAATGGGCGTAAAGACCTTACAACCGCGGGCAATACCGACAACGTTAATATCTAGTACAGCCAGCCAGTCTTCGATCTTATGGTTCTCAATCCGTCCGCCAGTAGCGATACCAGCGTTGTTAACCACCACGTCGACTCCACCCCAGTCGGCGACCAAACGATCCGCTACCGCTTGAAGGTCTTGCTCTTTGGTGACGTCAACGTGCTCGTAACGACCTTCGCCACCAAGCTCGTTGACCATGGCAACCACTTCAGCACCACGGTCGGCGTTAATGTCGCCAATGCAAACCTTCCAACCGGCCCGTGCCCAGCGTTCAGCAATCGCCCGGCCGAGGCCAGACGCACCACCTGTAATAAAAATTCTATTGCTCACTCATATCTCCATTTGATGGCCACGAAACTCACAAAACCCACAAAAAACGTTTTTCGTGTTCTTTCGTGGGGTTAGTGGCTATGCCTTTATTTCTTGGCTAGACGTCTATATTTCGCTAGTTCTAAGCGGGCAACCATACCGCGATGCACTGCATCAGGGCCGTCGGCAATACGTAAGGTGCGGGCATAGGCGTACATGGCTGCTAATGGCGTGTCATGGCTAACACCGGCAGCGCCGAACATCTGGATGGCCTCATCAATGATTTGTTGCAACACATTAGGCGCAATCACCTTAATAGCGGAAATTTCCGTAAGCGCCGCTAAGGCACCCACAGCATCGATTTTCCAAGCGGCAGACAAGGTCAGCAAACGGGCTTGATCAATCGCCATACGGAAATCGGCAATCTTTTCACGGTTACCACCCAAATGAATAATGGGTTTACCAAACGCCACTCGCTGCATGCCACGCTCAATCATTAGCTTTAGCGCCACCTCAGCAGCGCCAATGCAGCGCATGCAGTGGTGAATACGACCGGGGCCAAGACGGCCTTGGGCAATCTCAAAGCCCTTACCCGGGCCAACAATAAAGTTATCTACCGGCACGCGAACATTATTGAAATGCACTTCACCGTGACCAAACGGTTCATCGTACTCACCAAATACTGGCAGCATCCGCTGTAACTCTACGCCAGCAGTATCCATTGGCACTAGCACCATGCTATGGCGATGGTGACGGTCAGCCTCGGCGTCTGTCAGCGCCATGACAATCAGGATTTTGCATTCAGGGTGACCAATTCCAGTGGCAAACCATTTTTTGCCATTTAGGACGATCTCATCACCGTCGACAATCGCAGTGGCTTCCATATTGGTGGCATCAGACGAGGCCACATCCGGCTCGGTCATACAAAACGCCGAACGAATCGTGCCGTCCATCAGTGGCTCTAACCACTGCGCTTTTTGCGCGTCGGTGCCGTATTTCCAAAGCACTTCCATATTGCCGGTATCGGGCGCGTTGCAGTTAAACACCACCGGGGCAATAAAGCTGCGGCCCATCTCTTCGGCTAATGGCGCGTAATCAACGTTATTCAAACCCGCGGCAAGCTCGCTATCCGGCAAAAACAGATTCCACAAGCCTTCGGCCTTGGCTTTGGCCTTTAGCTCTTCCAGCTCGGCTGGGACTTCCCACTTGGTCCAGTCACCGGCATTGCCCTTGGCAACCACATCCAAATAATACTGATGCTCAATCGGCTCAATATGGGTTTGGATAAATTTGCGAATACGTTTTTGGTAGTCCAGCGTTTCGGCGGAATGTTTGAAATCCATGAGTATCTCCTAATGTTGCAGATACTCTATGTCAGCATTATCAATGAATGAAATGAATATTTTTCATACTTATTAATAAATATGATTAATATATAGAAATGGACTTGAACCTACTTCGCGTGTTTGCGGCGATTTACGAACAGCACAGCCTTAGCCGTGCTGCCGAGCAGCTATATTTAACGCAACCAGCCATTAGCCACAGCTTAAAACGCCTGCGTGAGCATTACGGAGACCCGCTATTTATTCGTGATGGTCGCGGCATGCGCCCGAGTGCACTCGCACTACAAATGGGCCCAAAGCTATTGGCAACCTTAAAAGAGCTAGAGCTGTTACAACAAAGCCAACTAAGCTTTGACCCCAGCACCACTGAAAAGCGTTTTGTGATTGGCGCCCGCGAGGCTTTAGAGTCACTATTAATGGTCAAACTCGTGCAACGTTTAAGCGCACAAGCACCCTTGGTAGAAATCGCCAGTGTGGCCTTTAACCGCGAACAGCTTAGCCGCGATCTAGAACGGCGGCATTTAGACCTCGTGGTCGACGTGCCATTAGCCGTCAAACCTCATATCGGCCAACAAGCGCTAGTTACCGACGAATTCTGTGTATTGGCCTCTAAACAGCACCCATACGCGCACGAGCCGACCCTAGAACATTATCTCGCGGCCAAACACGTCGCGGTATCTGGCCGCCCCAGCGGCCCCACGGTGGTTGATTACGCGCTGCAGCGCCACGGCTTGGCGCGCAACACTGCCCTACGCTGCCAGCACTACCACGCCGCCTGTGCGATCGCGGCCGAGTCTGACTATTTAGTCACGCTGCCGCGCGGCATTGCCGAACAAATGCAACAAGGCCGCAAAACCTGCCTATTGCCGTTGCCGGTTAAAACCGAAGTTATTCAGCTGCAACTTTATTGGCACAAAAATTATGAAGACGAACCTAGTAATCGCTGGTTGCGACAACAGGCCTTAAGCTTGGGTAGCAAAAATTTCGAGCAATAAAAAACCCCGCAATGCGGGGCTTTTTAGAAGCAAATTTCGAGTGAGCTTACACGCGGATTTTTTCAATCGCTCGCAACACATCAGCACGAGAGATTTGTCCGACTAAACGCTCTTCCTCGTCGACGACTGGAAAGCGCTTATAAGGCTGATCGATAAAGGCCTTGGCTACTTCCATAATGCTGGAATCAGCATCAATGGTTTCTACGTTTTTGGTCATGTAGTCCGCCACTTTGCCGCCCATGCCTTCGTTGTAACCGGCCTCAAGCGCCACTTTCATGCAGTCTTTCTCAGACAACATGCCAACAATATTGCCAGCACCGTCGACCACCGGCGAACCGGAAATACGACGCTCGACTAAAGTATGAATAGCTTCGAGCACATCTTCATCTGGCGAAAACGTGACCACACTGGCAGACATATATTCTTTTACTGAAATGCTATGTAACACCGGTTACTCCCCAATCCGTTTCTATAGTTATAGAAGGCCAGCAAATGCTGTGCCAGTCTCGTTTTGATTCGCGTTAGTCATCGCAACTGCCAAGCGGCTTGCCTGCTTTTTCGCAGGCACAGTCGCTGCCAGCAATACCACCACAAGAGCCTTTGATAGGTTTATTGCTGAACATGACCCCCACGGCCATGCCCGTCATTACCAAAGCAAAAACTACAAATGCTGCTAGTACGGTTGCCATTTAGCCACCAAAGTCGTCAAGCAAGATGTTCTCCCGCTCTACGCCTAGGTCCTCAAGCATTTTGATAACAGCCGCATTCATCATTGGCGGTCCACACATGTAGAACTCTACATCCTCTGGGGCCGGGTGATCCTTCAAGTAGTTGTCGTACAACACTTGGTGGATAAAGCCGGTGTAACCTTCCCAGTTGTCTTCTTCCTGCGGGTCAGACAGTGCAGCATGCCAAACAAAGTTGTCGTTTTCTTTCTGCAGCATGTCGAAATCTTCTACATAGAACATTTCACGCAATGAACGCGCGCCGTACCAGAAAGAAATCTTACGGTCAGTCTTAATGCGACGTAGCTGATCAAAGATATGAGAGCGCATTGGCGCCATACCGGCACCACCGCCAACAAACACCATCTCAGCGTCGGTTTCTTTAGCAAAGAACTCACCGTAAGGACCCGAAATATTGACCTTGTCGCCAGGCTTCAGGTTAAAGATGTAGGAAGACATCTGACCCGCTGGGATCTCAGGGCCCGCGCCCGGAGGCGGCGTAGCAATACGCACGTTGAGCATAATAATGCCGCGCTCTTCCGGGTAGTTAGCCATCGAGTAAGCACGGATCACTGGCTCTTTAACCACTGACTTATAGCGCCAGATATCGAAATGATCCCAATCAGGGCGATACTGCTCTTCAACATCAAATGAGGTGTACTCAATTTCGTAAGGTGGGCATTCAATCTGAATATAACCACCAGCACGGAAATCAACGTTTTCACCTTCAGGCAGCTCCAACACAAGCTCTTTAATAAAGGTCGCTTGGTTGTCGTTAGAACGTACTGTGCATTCCCATTTCTTAGTACCAAAGACTTCTTCTGGCACCTCGATCTTCATGTCTTGTTTGACAGAAACCTGACAAGACAAACGGTCGCCTTCAGCGGCTTCACGTTTGGTGATATGGGTTTCCTCAGTCGGCAGAATAGAACCGCCACCTTCATGAACTTTTACCTTGCACTGCGCACAAGTACCGCCGCCACCACAAGCTGATGAAACAAATAGCTGATTCTCGGCCAAAGCGCCTAGCAGCTTACCGCCAGCAGGCACGGTAATTTCTTTCTCACCGTTAATGGTGATGGTAACTGGACCACTGGCTACCAATTTTGCTTTGGCAGCCAAAATGATCATCACCAGCACTAAAACAATGGCGGTGAAAAAGGCTACACCTAATCCAATTTCAAGCATGTCGACTCCCGCCTTATAGCTGGATACCGCTGAAGGCCATAAAGCCCAGCGACATCAAGCCAACAGTGATAAAGGTAATACCAAGGCCTTGTAGGCCATCTGGTACGTCTGAATATTTCAACTTCTCGCGCACACCAGCTAGGGCGGTAATCGCGATCGCCCAACCAATACCTGAGCTAACGCCGTAGGTAACAGATTCGGCAAAGTTGTAGTCACGCTCAACCATGAACAAGGTGCCACCTAAGATGGCGCAGTTCACAGTAATCAGCGGTAGATAAACACCCAAGGCGTTATATAGCGCTGGCATGTATTTATCTAAGACCATTTCCAAAATTTGCACCATCGCCGCAATTACGCCGATGTAGCTGATGTAACCCAAGAAGCTTAGGTTCACATCCGGCAAACCAGCCCAAGCAAGGGCACCATCTGCCAATACATATTGGAACAACAGATTATTGGCAGGAACGGTCAACACCTGAACCGCCACAACCGCAACACCTAGGCCAAAAGCTGTCTCAATCTTCTTGGACACGGCCAAGAAGGTGCACATACCTAGGAAGAATGAAAGTGCGAGGTTCTCAACGAAAATCGACTTAACCGCAAGGCTCAGTAAACCTTCCATTACAGCACCTCCGCACGGTGTACTTGGTGGATTTGGTATTCGCGATCTTCAACTTGGTCTTTCTTCCAAGTGCGCTGCGCCCAAATCAACAAACCAATAATAAAGAATGCACTTGGTGGTAGTAGCATCAAGCCCATTGGCTGATACCAACCGCCATTGCTCACAAGCGGCATGATTTCGATACCCATCAATGAACCCGAACCAAATAGTTCGCGAACTACGCCAACGGCGATCAAAATGATGCTGTAACCAAGACCGTTACCAATACCATCTAGGAAAGAAGCACCTGGCGCCTCTTTCATAGCAAAGGCTTCAGCACGCCCCATCACAATACAGTTGGTAATAATCAAACCAACAAATACTGACAGCTGCTTACTCACCTCGTAGGCGTAAGCCTTCAGGATTTGGTCAACCACGATTACTAGCGAGGCAATAATCGCCATCTGCGCAATGATGCGGATGCTGTTAGGAATTTGATTACGAATCATCGAAATAAACAAATTCGAGAATGCCGTTACCGAGGTCAGCGCCAAACACATAATTAGCGCCACGCCCAAGCTTGACGTAACCGCCAAGGCCGAACAAATGCCCAATACCTGCAAGGTAATGGGGTTGTTATTAACTAACGGATCTAAGACAACTTTTTTAGCTGGATCTGCCATTTTTATACTCCCCTTACCTTAGCCTTGACCGGCTTGAACACGCTGCAGATAAGGACGGAAGCCCATATCACCCAGCCAGAATTTAAGTAAATTGGTAACGCCGTTACTGGTCAACGTAGCGCCACCTAGTGCATCCACATGGTGCTTAGGATCAGCGCCGCTTTTAACCAAGGCCAAGCCTGCTTCACCGGCTTCGGTGTAAGCGATTTTGCCAGGCCACTGAGCTTTCCAGCGTGGGTTATCAACCTCACCACCCAAACCTGGGGTTTCGGCGTGGTCGTAAAAGCTCAGACCGACCACGGTATTGCCATCACCTTCTAGGGCTAAGAAACCGTACAAGGTAGACCACAAGCCGTAACCGTGTACGGGCAGGATCACATACTTCAGGCTGCCGTCGTCGTTGCGCACTAGGTAGACCGAGGCCAACTTCGCTTGTGCACCAATCGCAGCAATATCTTCAGCCTTGTCTAAGGCAATCGATTGCGCCGGATCAGATGCCGCGTCACGCTGCTCATAGCTCACCGGGTCAACGCTGCTGTCATATTCGCCACTGCGAATATTGACCACGCGAGCTTCCACCTGTTTAAAGGCTTCTTCAACCGACTGACCTTCTTGCAACAAACCTACGACTTGCAGGATGTTGCGCTTTTTATCTTCTACCTTGTTGGCTTCTTGCAAAGGACGCAATTTAACCGCCGCTGTAGATACCACCACTGAGCAGACTAGGCAGAGTACCGCCGCCGCTAAAATGGTGTAGAGAGTACTGTCTTTATTCATGGATAAGTCCTCCTACGCCGCGGTACGCGCCAGACGACGCTTAACGTTTGCTTGAACCACACCGTAATCAATCAACGGTGCCACTAAGTTGGCAAATAGAATCGCCAGCATCATGCCTTCTGGGAAAGCTGGGTTAACTACACGAATTAACACCACCATAAAGCCGATTAGGACGCCGAACATCCAACGGCCCTTGTTGGTCATTGCTGCTGACACAGGGTCAGTCGCCATATAAACCATACCGAAGGCAAAACCACCTACCACTAGGTGCCAGTACCAAGGCATTTCAAACATTGGGTTGCTGTCGCTACCGATGGCATTCAATAGCAAGGTGGTACCCACCATGCCGAAGAACACACCAAGCATGATGCGATAAGAAGCAATCTTAGTAGCCAGCAAGAACACTGCGCCAATCAAACAAGCCAAGGTGGAAACCTCACCCATCGAACCTTGAATGGTACCTAGGAAGCTCTCCATCCAAGTCACAGAGTTTAGTACACCATCCATGCCATCAACCGCAGCAATACCTAATGGCGTAGCGCCACTAAAGCCGTCAACAGCAGTCCATACGGTGTCGCCAGACATGCTCGCTGGGTAAGCGAAGAAGAGGAAGGCACGACCGGTAAGCGCCGGGTTAAGGAAGTTTTTACCGGTACCACCGAAGACTTCTTTACCCAGTACCACACCAAAGCTAATACCTAGCGCGACTTGCCATAGCGGAATAGTCGGTGGGCAGGTTAAGGCGAATAGAATCGAGGTTACGAAGAAGCCTTCGTTAACTTCGTGGTTACGCACGCCAGCAAATAACACTTCCCAGAAACCACCAACCGCAAAGGTCACTAGATAAACAGGAATGAAATACCAGAAACCGTGCCAGAAATTGTCCCATAGGCTATCCGGGCTAAAGCCGACGCCCATCATATTGATAAAGGCACCACGCCAGCCGTCAACGTCAGTCACACCTAAGGCCTGCATCGCCAAGTTAGCTTGCAAACCGGTATTCCAACAAGCGACAAAGGCGCATGGCATGGCTGCTAGCCATACAAAGATCATGATCCGCTTAAGATCAATGCCATCACGCACATGCGGTGCTGTGCGGGTAACATCAGAAGGCGAATAGAAGAACGTATCGATCGCTTCATAGACCGCGTAATAGTTCTCCCAGCGCCCGCCTTTAGCGAAATGCGGGTGCAGATCGTCTAATTTTTTACGCAACGCGCTAGCCATTAGCCTTCCCTCTCAATTTGGGTCAGATTCTTACGCAACACAGGTGCGTAATCATATTTACCAGAACATACAAATGAGCACAGCGCGAGGTCTTCCTCGTCTAACTCAAGGCAACCCAGTTTTTGGGCCATATCGGTGTCACCTACCACCAGTGCACGTAGCAACTGAGTCGGCAACACGTCTAGCGGCATAATGCCTTCGAAATTACCAATCGGCACCATCGCACGAGCAGAGCCATTTTGGCTGGTGTTAAAAGCGAACTTCCGTGCGCGTGTAAACGCCGAGGTAAATACATTAATCGCCGAGAACTTATCGCTACCTGGCGCCGCCCAACCCATAAACTGGCGATGACGGCCTTCTGATAACGCCGAAATCTGCAGATGGTAACGACCAACAAAGGCCGCCCAACCGTTGGCACGACGACCAGACCAAACAGAACCAGAAATCAGGCGATATTCTTTCGACTCGATTTCGTCTGCAACGAGCTCAGTAATCGACGCACCTAAACGAGTCCGCAATAAACGTGGCTTCTTAGCAATTGGGCCAGCCAATGCAACTACACGCTCAACACTCAGCTGGCCACTCGTGAACAGCTTGCCGATAGCGATCGCATCTTGATAATTCAGATGCCAAACCGTCTTTTCGCCACCAATCGGATCCAAGTGGTGGATATGAGTACCAACCAAACCGGCTGGATGTGGGCCAGAGAAGGCCGCCTCAATAATTTTGTCGCCTTTCAATGTCGGCAAACGCGCATCTTCAGCACGGCAGACATAAACGGTATTGCTAAGCGTAGTCAGCACATCCAAACCGGCCTGAAACGCCTCAGCTTGTTCACCAATTACCACCTCAGGATGTGCCGCTAATGGATTGCTATCCATTGCATTCACAAAAATGGAGTTAGGTGAAGAGTCCACCGCAGGCACTTTGCTGTAAGGGCGGGTTCTTAGCGCCGCCCAAAGGCCTGAAGCCTGCAACTGCTCACGAACCGATGCCTCGGGTAGTGAAGCTAGTTCGTCAGCTGCATAGCTGTTGAACGCAATCGCCTCTTCGCTACCGTCAACGTCAATCACAACCGACTGCAGTACGCGCCGCGCACCTCGGTTGATCGCTGACACGGTACCCGCCGCTGGAGCGGTAAAGGTGACGCCAGGATTCTTCTTGTCACTAAATAGCGGCTGACCAAGTTTTACCTTGTCGCCCTCCGCTACTAGCATCGTGGGCTTCATTCCGATGTAGTCAGCCCCTACCACAGCCACTTGAGACACCGCAGGCGCATCATAAATGACTTGCTCTGGCGCTCCAGTGATGGGCAGATCTAACCCTTTCTTTACTTTAATATGCATAGTTGAAAGCCGGTCCAAATTAGACAGGTAAACAGGCACACCGATTGACGGCGCGCACTTCAATTGAAAACTGGATGGGAGTTTGAGCAGAAAACGGCACGCGACCCATTGCGGGGCGAGGTCCTAACCAAGAAACAAATTGGTTGGCGTTATCCTGCATACATTGCCTTTTCGCTACGACTCAGCTTATACAGCTGTTTTGCTTAGTTCTACGACGCCCCAAGGCATCTCCCAAGGACGCTTACTTTCTAACGCGAGCGTTAATAAAGCAAGTCATTCCCAACAAATCAGGCACTTAGGCCTAGATATGGTGCCGAAGGCGGGACTTGAACCCGCACGAGCTTAAGCTCACCACCCCCTCAAGATGGCGTGTCTACCAATTCCACCACTTCGGCTGATTATTTTCTCAGAGGCTATTCAGCTGCCGGCACGTCTAGGGCCGGAACTTCATCCGCTGCCGGCTGCGCAGCTTCATCGGCAACCGCCTCAATGCTTGGCACTTCGCTGTTCTGCTCTACTGCGGATGCCTCAATAGCGTCTAATACGCTACCGGTACCTTTGTTCTCGGTATTCACGATAAATGCCATCGCAATGCAAAGCGCAAAGAAAACAGCCGCCAATACACCGGTTAACTTAGTCAAAAAGCCTGCCGCGCCACGAGCGCCAAAGACAGTGCCGGATGCACCGCCACCAAAACCTGCGCCTGCAGTAGCACCCTTACCTTGTTGAATAAGCACAAGGCCGATTAAAACAATAGCCAATACCAGCTGGGCAATTTGAAGAACGGTGTACATATCTAACCTTAATGGTTCTTAAACAGCGCTAGATGCAGCGGCTGCTTGAATAATTTGATTAAAGCTCGCGGCCTCTAAAGAGGCGCCTCCTACCAGCGCTCCATTAATGTCTGGCATGGCGCATAATTCCATTGCATTGTCTGGTTTTACGCTGCCGCCATACAGGATCCGCAAAGCGGCGGCGATTTTAGCATCAACTGCCGCGTACTGTGTACGGATAAACGCATGAACTTGCTGTGCATCACTACTACTTGCGGTTTTTCCGGTACCAATGGCCCAAACCGGCTCGTAAGCAACCACCGCAGCAGCCATCACTTGCGGCAATTTCAACAGAGGTGCCAGCTGCTCTGCAATCACCTGCTCCACCTGACCGGCCTCGCGCTGCGCTAGCGTTTCACCGACGCAAAATACCGGCACCAAACCTTCGGCCACCGCGGCTGCCGCTTTGGCGGCGACCAATTCATTACTCTCAGCGTGATATTCGCGGCGCTCAGAATGACCCACAATGGCATAATCACAGCCAATATCTTTCAACATCGCTGCGCTCAATTCACCCGTCCGCGCACCGCCCTTTTCTGCCGACACATCTTGCGCGCCAATGCTTAAACCCGACGACGCCGCTTGCGCAAGATAGACCGCTGGCGGACATAAGGCTGCTTCGGCCCCTTCCACCGTGACTACAGTCTGTAAAAATTCTGCCAACGACTGCGCGCGGCCATTCATTTTCCAATTGCCCATCACTAGTGGGGTAATTGCCATGGTTTTATCCTTTTGCTGCGGCTTCAACAGCCGCTACTAATACAGGTAAATGCTCAGCGACTAAGGCTTCGGTCTCGGCTTCAACCGTCACACGCACAACTGGCTGCGTACCAGAAGGGCGCAAAATAATACGCCCGGACTTGCCTAGGGCGGCCTCTGCCGCTTGTTTAGCTGCCACTACCGCCGGTTGCGCAGCAATTTCCGCCTTCGCAAAAGAAGCCTGCTCAACATCTACATTAATGGTTTCTTGGGGATACTGCGGCATCCCCGCAGCTAATGTCGCCAAATCCTGCTGACGGCGACACATGGCAGCGAGAATATCTAGAGCGGCGACAATCGCGTCACCCGTGGTGGTTTTATCTAGGCACAGCATATGCCCAGAGGTTTCGCCACCAATCACTCCGCCATGCTGTTTCAGTTCAGCCATGACGTAGCGATCACCGACATCAGCACGCATAAATTGCATACCCTGCTCGGTAATCGCATTTTCAAGACCAAGGTTAGACATAATCGTACCCACCACCGGGCCTTTTAGCTCGCCTAAACGCTGTCGTTCTGTGGCAGCGATATATAGCAATTGGTCACCATCAACTAAGTCGCCAGACGCCGTCACCATTTGCAGCCGGTCAGCATCGCCATCCAGCGCAATGCCTACATCGGCGCCACTTTCTTGCACCAATTGCATCAACGCCGCTGGCGCAGTGGAGCCAACGCCATCATTAATATTGACACCATTAGGCTCGGTGCCCATCACGGTAACTTGCGCACCTAGCTCTTCAAACACTTTAGGCGCACACATGTACGCAGCGCCATGGGCGCAATCTAAGGCGATATGCATGCCAGCCAGCGAACAGTCAGCCGGGTAAGTGCTTTTGCAAAATTCAATATAGCGACCAGCAGCATCATCTACCCGCTTGGCATGGCCCAGTGAGTCGGAATCATTGGTATGCAAACCCTCCGATACTGCAGCCTCAATAGCAGCTTCAGTTTCATCATCCAACTTCATCCCGTCAGGACCAAAGAACTTAATGCCGTTATCGTAATAAGGGTTGTGCGAGGCCGAAATCACAATGCCAGCACTGGCGCGGAAGGTTCGCGTCAAATAGGCAATCGCTGGCGTAGGCAGCGGCCCTAACAAACGCACATCAACCCCGGCAGCAATGAGACCAGCCTCTAGCGCCGACTCAATCATATACCCCGACACACGCGTATCTTTGCCAATCAAAACACGGCGTTTAATCTTGCCGTCAGCTTTCGCCGCTAAGACACGGCCCGCGGCCTGCCCCAGAGCGAGCATGTTCGACGCTGTCATCGGCTCTACGCCAACTCGACCACGAACACCATCGGTTCCAAACTTCACTGCAACACTCCTAATTATTTTGGGGCTTAGCCGCGGCGCAAACCTTCAACGCATCAACGGTCTCAGCCACATCATGGGTACGCACTATTGCCGCCCCTTTCATGACCGCAATTGTCGCTGCCGCCAAGCCTGCATGCAATCGTTGATCAACCGGTTTGCCTAATAAATTACCCAGCATGCTTTTACGAGACATTCCCACTAACAAAGGGAAGTCGCCGCGCAACCGCTCCAAACCAGACAACAAAGCGTAATTGTGGGCCAGCGTTTTACCAAAACCAAAACCCGGATCCAGCAAGATATTGTCGGCCACAACACCAGCCTCGATTGCGGCACCGACTCGGGCATTCAAAAACTCGCCAACCTCGGCCACCACGTCGTCATATTGAGGGTCCGCTTGCATGGTGCGCGGCGACCCCTGCATATGCATCAAACACACTGGCACCGCCAACTCGGCTGCCGCAGCTAAGGCTCCGTTTGCTTGCAAGGCCATAACGTCATTCACCATACCCGCGCCCGCCGCGACAGCTGCACGCATAACGGCAGGCTTGCTAGTATCAATTGAAATCGGCACAGCAAGCCTTGGCGCCAAGGCCTCAATCA
Source organism: Gammaproteobacteria bacterium (assembly GCA_030425645.1). Lineage (GTDB taxonomy): Bacteria > Pseudomonadota > Gammaproteobacteria > JAPPPA01 > JAPPPA01 > JAPPPA01. Next base: position 52,196 of record JAUHZK010000010.1, read on the forward strand.
CCGGGATTACCCGCGCCAGCTCATCGGCTTCGGTAACTGCCGGCGCACCGGGGCGAGTTGACTCACCACCAATATCAATAATCGCCGCACCCTGCTCAACCATCAATTCAGCTTGCGCAATAGCGGCATCGGTCGCCGACCAACGCCCACCGTCGGAGAAAGAATCCGGCGTGACGTTGAGTATCCCCATCACCTGCGGAGTACTTAAATCGAGTTTTTTTCCAGCACAGTTCATGCGCGAAACCATCTCAGTAATAAAAAAAGCCGATGACTCAGTCATCGGCTTTATAGAGTAAGCGATTAGAGCTTAATGCTCGCCAGCTGGACCACCAATCGGCCCTGAGGTAGCGCCATCTGTGTTGCTATCGTCAGCCGAAGCAGATCCGCTACCACTAGACGGCTTATCCCAGTCCTTAGGTTTACGCACCGGCTTGCCCTGCATTACGTCATCAATCTGATCAACGTCAATGGTTTCATATTCCATCAGCGCATCTGACATGGCGTGTAGCTTATCTTCATTATCTTTAAGGATTTTCTCAGCGCGGGCATAACTTTCATCAATAATGCGACGCACTTCCTCATCAATAGTCTTCGCTGTGGCACCAGACACATTCTTGTGCTGCGTCACCGAGCGACCTAGGAATACTTCGCCTTCTTCTTCAGAGTAAGAAAGCGGGCCGAGTTTTTCACTCAAACCCCATTTGGTCACCATATTGCGAGCAATATCGGTCGCGCGTTCAATGTCATTACTAGCGCCTGTGGTTACCGCCATCGCACCGAAAATCATTTCTTCAGCAATACGACCACCAAACAATGAGTCAATCTGGCTTTGCAAACGCTGCTTGCTGTAACTGTAGCGATCCTGCTCTGGCAAGAACATTGTTACACCCAGCGCACGTCCGCGCGGGATGATGCTGACCTTATAAACAGGATCATGCTCAGGCACTGTCAAACCTACAATCGCGTGCCCAGCTTCATGGTAGGCGGTCATTTTCTTCTCGTCGTCCGACATCACCATGGACTTACGCTCGACGCCCATCAAGATTTTGTCTTTGGCCTGCTCGAAGTTTTCCATCGACACCAAACGCTGGTTCTTACGCGCAGCAAACAAGGCTGCCTCGTTGACCAAATTCGCTAAATCGGCACCAGAGAAACCCGGCGTGCCGCGTGCAATAACGCTGGCTTTAACATCTTGCCCAAGTGGTACTTTGCGCATATGCACTTCAAGGATCTGCTCACGACCTTTAATGTCGGGCAAGCCCACCACCACTTGGCGGTCAAAACGACCCGGACGCAATAGCGCGGGATCCAAAACGTCTGGACGGTTAGTCGCGGCAATCACAATGATACCTTCGTGACCTTCAAAGCCATCCATTTCAACCAACAGTTGGTTAAGAGTTTGTTCACGTTCGTCGTGACCACCGCCCAAGCCAGCGCCACGATGACGACCGACGGCATCGATCTCGTCAATAAAGATAATGCAAGGCGCGTGTTTCTTAGCCTGTTCGAACATGTCGCGCACACGAGACGCGCCGACACCTACAAACATCTCAACGAAGTCAGAACCAGAAATGGTGAAAAACGGCACTTTGGCTTCGCCAGCAATCGATTTCGCCAACAAGGTTTTACCGGTACCCGGCGGGCCCACCATCAATACGCCCTTAGGGATGGTGCCGCCCAGTTTCTGGAATTTGCCGGGATCTCTCAAGAAATCAACCAGCTCCACCACTTCTTCTTTGGCTTCATCACAACCAGCAACATCTTCAAAGGTAACTTTTACCTGATCTTCGTTCAGCAGCTTGGCGCGGCTCTTACCAAACGACATCGCGCCACGACCGCCAGCGCCACCGCCGCCCTGCATCTGGCGCATAAAGAAGATCCAAACACCAATCAACAATAGGAACGGAAACCAAGAAATAAAGATATGGGTCAGCAACGACTGACGTTCTTTTTCTTTGGCTTCGAATTTAACGCCTTGCGCTTTTAGGTCACCCACTAGCGGGCTGTAGTCTGTCTCAGGGCTATTGGTACGGAACTGCTGGCCGGTGGACAATTTGCCGGAAATAACATCGCCATCGATCACAACCTCAGACACAGCACCATCGTCTACTAGTGACAGAAAGTCTGAGTAACCAATCGTGTGTTGCTGCTGTTGCTTGTCCGTATAGGTCTGAAAAACGCCAACCAATACGGCGGCAATCACGGCCCATAACAACAAATTCTTCATCGAGTTATTCATCCGAACTCCAACAATATACGGCGGTCATCACACCGCCCGGCCGCCTATTGGCGAAAAATAATTTTGCTAACACCCATTCTAGGTGCGCTTAGGTTTAGAAGCGAGCAAATAAACTTCGCGCGAGCGCGGCCGTGAAGCCTTTGGTTTGCGCGTAGTTACCTGACTGAAACGGCTGCGCATATCACGCAGATATTCCTCAAATCCCTCGCCTTGGAACACTTTGACTAGGAAACGGCCCTCAGGTTTCAACACCTGCACCGCCAAATCCAGTGCCAGCTCACATAAATACATGGCGCGCGGCAAATCTACCGCGGCGACACCTGATGTATTGGGGGCCATATCCGATAATACAAGGTCTGCGCCCTTGTTTTCGGCTACATTCCCCATCAGCCCAAGTAACTGATCAAGCACTTCGGCCTCACGAAAGTCACCCTCAATAAAATCAACCCCGGCAATCGACGCCATTGGCAGAATATCCAATGCAAAGACCTTGCCAGCACCACCGCGCTCACGCATTGCCCGCGCTGCGTACTGACTCCAACCGCCTGGCGCCGCCCCTAAATCAACTACATTCATACCTGGTTTGATTAGGCGGTCTTTAGCGTCAATCTCCTCTAGCTTATAAACCGCGCGCGAGCGCCAGCCTTCCGCTTGAGACTTTTTTACATAATGATCAGAAAAGTGCTCGTCCAACCACTTACGGCTACTTTTAGAGCTTTTGGCCATTTACGGCTCCTTGTTGCGCCCTTTGCTGGCGGCCTTATTACTTTGTTTGCTGTTATCTACTCAGCAAACACTTTGTGCACTGCCGCTTTAGGGGCAGCTGCTGTATCATGCGCGCCACGCCAACCACTCAGCGCAGTCGACACTGGAATCTCATGGAATTCACAAACAATCAACGCAAATATCTTAAAGCAATTGCTCACGGGCTTCGCCCGGTGATTATGATTGGCGACAAGGGCCTCACCGATGCCGTCCGCGCCGAAACCGATTTAGCTGCCAGTCACCACGAACTCATCAAAGTGAAATTTGCTGTAGGTGACCGCGAACTACGCGATCAAATGATTAATGATCTGGCTACCCCGCTCAATCTCAGCCTAGTGCAGCGCATTGGTAACGTCGCCGTATTCTATCGCCCGCGTCCTAGCAGCTACAAAGCCGGCAAACGCACAACGTTAGAAGAAATTCGCCTACCTAAATCCTAAGGCCTAGCTGCGGACGCCGAAACCGGATGCCCACGAAAAGCCACAATGGCTAAGCCGAGCACACTGGCCGCCATATAAACCGCGCTCGCCCAACGATGCAGCTGCTCAAAATCAGCGCCGTCAGTCAGCCCCACTGCGCGGGCGGCCTCAATCTGCGGCGCTAGACCAAACTGCACTACCGACAGCAGCAATACCAGTACAAATACACCCCTAGTCGTCCAGCTTTGCAGCGCAGCGGCGCGCTCACGCAATGCACTTAGCAATAACAACAATACTCCGGCAGCTATACCCAGACCACCGGCAATGCTAAATAAGCGCCCCGCCACCATCCCAGCAAGAGCCTTGTCGTCCAAACTGGCGAACACCACCGGCACAGCAACATAGCCAATACCCCATAAGCCACCAATAAGCAGCGTTAAGAGGACATTTTCACCGGACATGGGACGCATCGCTAAACCGCTAACTAGTTGCCGTAACGAACTTCGATAATCTCATAGTCACTCTCACCGCCCGGCGTCGTGATGGTGACCTCATCGCCCTCTTGGCGGCCGATTAAGCCTCGCGCAATTGGCGAGTTGTAAGAAATCTTGCGTTGCTCTAGGTCAGACTCGTCATCCCCAACAATGGTCCAAACCTGCTCTTCTTCGGTGTCCAAGTTTTCAATAACCACCGTGGTACCGAAGATCACCTTGCCGTTGTTAGGCATCTTGCTGATATCAATAATTTCAGCAGCCGAAATCTTGCCTTCAATTTCTTGAATACGACCCTCGATAAACCCCTGCTCTTCACGCGCCGCGTGGTACTCAGCGTTTTCTTTTAGATCACCATGCTCACGCGCTTCGGCAATTGAATCAATCACGCGTGGGCGATCAACCGTTTTTAGTTGTTCTAATTCTGCTTTTAGCGCCTCAGCGCCGGCGACCGTCATTGGTACACGATCCATCTTAATCCCCAATCTCTAAATTTTTTGGAATACAAAACAGCAGCCACGGTGAGCGAGTCACCGTGCTGCTTAGGTTATTTGGTTGTAGCTAGGTTAGCGTGTGAAGGCTGCGTCGTGCAATTCAGCCAAATTAGTAACATTTGGAGAATTCAAACACTCAAGCGCGGCCACGGCCGCTTTACCACCAGCCAAGGTAGTGTAATAAGTGACTTTCTGCTGCAAGGCGCTACGACGAATCGTCATCGACTCACCAATCGACTTACGCCCTTCCGTGGTATTCACGATCAGCGAAATATCACCATTCACAATCGCATCGACGATATGTGGACGTCCTTCATGCACTTTATTGACCTCTTCGCAGTCAATACCGGCCGCATTGATAGCGGCGGCGGTACCGCGGGTCGCGATCAAGCTAAAGCCTGCCGCGTGCAACTGGGCCGCCAACTCGACGGCGCCGTCTTTATCTGGCTCGCGCACTGAGATAAAGGCCTTGCCTTCAGTCGGCAAGGTCACGGAAGCACCAAGCTGAGACTTGGCAAAAGCTTCGGCAAAGGTTTTACCTACGCCCATCACTTCGCCAGTCGACTTCATTTCTGGCCCCAGAATCGGATCCACGCCTTGGAACTTGGCAAATGGGAACACCGACTCTTTCACGCAATAATGCCCAGGCACAGCCATACCGGTCACGCCTTGCTCAGCAAGACTTTCACCGGCCATGACACGGGCAGCAATTTTAGCTAACGGACGACTGGTGGCTTTCGACACATAAGGTACGGTACGTGACGCACGAGGGTTGACCTCAATCACGTAAATATCGTCACCTTGAACGGCAAGCTGTGTATTCATTAGGCCACGCACTTTCAGCGCTTTGGCCATCGCTTTCACTTGCTCGATCATGCGCTCGACGATTTCCTCACTCAGAGAGTAAGGAGGAATTGAACAGGCAGAGTCACCAGAGTGAACACCCGCTTGTTCGATATGCTCCATAACACCGCCGATAATGACGTCGTCACCATCGCAGATGCAGTCAATATCCACTTCTACCGCTTGATCTAGGAAGCGGTCAAGCAGCACAGGGGCGTCGTTAGAAACACTCACCGCGTCGCGCATATAACGCTGCAAGTCAGCGATATCGTGCACGATTTCCATAGCGCGACCACCCAATACGTACGATGGACGCACTACCAGCGGGAAGCCAATACCTTCAGCCAGCTCTACCGCTTCTTCGGTGCTACGCGCCAAAGCATTCGGTGGCTGCAACAGACCAAGATCATTTACCAACTGCTGGAAGCGCTCACGGTCTTCGGCATGGTCAATGGCGTCTGGGCTAGTACCGATAATCGGTGCACCAGCGGCTTCCAGTTCACGCGCCAACTTAAGCGGTGTTTGGCCACCATATTGCACGATTAAACCTTTCGGCTTTTCGGTCTCAACAATCTCTAATACATCTTCAGCTGTTAGCGGCTCAAAGAACAAACGATCCGAAGTGTCGTAGTCAGTCGATACGGTCTCAGGGTTACAGTTCACCATAATGGTTTCGTAACCGGCTTCGCGTAACGACAGTGCCGCGTGCACGCAGCAGTAATCAAATTCGATACCCTGACCAATACGGTTAGGGCCGCCACCCAAAATCATGATCTTTTCACGATCTGACGGGTTGGCTTCGCACTCTTCGTCGTAGGTCGAATACATATAAGCGGTGCTGGTTGAGAACTCAGCCGCACAAGTATCCACACGTTTGTAAACCGGGCACACGCCATTGGCACGGCGGGTAGTACGCACTTCTGTTTCAGTCTTGCCCAACAAGGCAGCCAAGCGACGGTCGGCATAACCCATACGCTTGTAACGGCGCAGATTGCTAGCCTCTAAGGCCGCATCACCCAGCGCTTTGATTTCTTTCTCAGCACTCAGAATCTGTTCAATATATGCCAAAAACCAAGGGTCAATCTTGGTGATATTAAAGACTTCTTCAGCGCTCAAGCCATGACGGAAAGCCTCACCGACAAACAACAAGCGCTCCGCACTGGGTTTGCCTAGCTGTTCTTTGATGCGCTCAATGGCATCTTCCGCTTCTGGGTTTTCTAAGACTTCTGAGAAACCATCGATACCAATTTCCAGACCACGCAGTGCTTTCTGCAGCGACTCTTGGAAGTTGCGGCCCATCGCCATCACCTCACCCACAGACTTCATCTGCGTGGTTAGGCGCTCGTCAGCTTCTGGAAATTTTTCAAAGGTGAAACGTGGAATTTTAGTCACCACGTAGTCAATGCTTGGCTCAAACGATGCCGGCGTGGCACCGCCGGTAATATCATTTTGTAGCTCATCTAGGGTGTAACCCACCGCTAGCTTGGCCGCGACTTTAGCGATTGGGAAACCAGTGGCTTTAGAAGCCAAGGCAGATGAACGCGACACGCGCGGGTTCATCTCAATCACAATCAAGCGGCCATCATCCGGGTTTACCGAAAACTGTACGTTTGAGCCACCAGTTTCCACACCAATCTTACGCAGCACCGCCAAGCTGGCGTTACGCATAATCTGGTATTCCTTGTCGGTTAGGGTTTGTGCAGGCGCCACGGTGATCGAATCACCGGTGTGCACACCCATAGGGTCAAGGTTTTCAATCGAGCAAACAATGATGCAGTTGTCGTTTTTATCACGCACCACTTCCATCTCGTACTCTTTCCAGCCGAGCAGAGATTCCTCTAGCAGCACCTCGGTGGTTGGCGACAAGTCCAAACCACGGGCAACAATTTCATCAAATTCGTCTTTGTTATAAGCGATACCACCACCGGTACCACCCATGGTGAACGACGGACGAATAATGACCGGGTAACCCAGTTCTGCTTGGGCTTTCCAAGCCTCGTCCATATCATGCACAGCAAATGATTTAGCTGAACCCAGACCAATATCGTCCATGGCCTTACGGAAACGCTCACGGTCCTCAGCCATGTCAATCGCATCTTGAGTCGCGCCGATCATTTCGACATTGAACTTCTCAAGTACACCTTCGCGATCAAGATCCAAGGCGCAGTTCAGAGCGGTTTGGCCACCCATGGTTGGCAGCAAGGCATCTGGGCGCTCTTTTTCAATAATGCGCGCCACCGTGGTCCACTCTACCGGCTCAATGTAAACCGAGTCCGCCATATCGGGGTCGGTCATAATCGTGGCTGGGTTAGAGTTCACCAAAATAACTTTGTAACCCTCTTCACGCAGCGCTTTACAAGCTTGCGCGCCAGAGTAGTCGAACTCACAGGCCTGGCCGATCACAATCGGGCCAGCACCTAAAATCAAAATGCTTTGTATATCGTTACGTTTTGGCATGACTATTTCGCCTCCATTAGAGAGACGAACTTATCGAATAGGTATTGAATATCGTGCGGCCCTGGCGAAGCTTCTGGGTGACCTTGGAAGCTAAAAGCCGGCGTGTCAGTCCGCTCAACGCCCTGCAAAGAACCATCAAACAATGATTTGTGAGTCGCACGCAGGTTGGCTGGCAAGCTACTTTCATCAACAGCAAAGCCATGGTTTTGCGAAGTAATCGCAACCACTTTGCTATCAAGGTCTTGCACAGGGTGGTTAGCGCCGTGATGACCAAACTTCATCTTCAAGGTTTTTGCGCCACTAGCAAGTGACAGCAACTGGTGACCCAAACAGATACCAAAGGTCGGCACACCGGCGGCAAGAATTTCTTTAATCGCCTCAATCGCGTAATCGCATGGCTCAGGATCACCGGGGCCATTGGACAGGAATACGCCATCTGGATTCATCGCCAGCACTTCGCTAGCTGGGGTTTGTGCCGGTACTACGGTCAGTTCACAGCCGCGATCCACTAATAGGCGCAGAATATTATGTTTGACGCCGAAGTCGTAAGCCACCACTTTGAACTTGCCACTGTCTGGCACGGTGTGACCCACACCCAACTCCCAGGTGGTTTCTTTCCACTGGTAGGTTTCGCTAGTAGTGACTTCTTTGGCTAAATCCATGCCCGCCAGGCCGCCAAAGGCTTTGGCTTGCGCTAACGCAGCAGCTTCATCGATGTCTCCAGCCACAATGCAACCAGCTTGAGCGCCCTTCTCACGCAAGATGCGGGTTAGGCGGCGTGTATCAATATCGGCGATGGCGACAATATTGTTGCGCTCTAAATAAGCTTGCAGGGTTTCTTCGGCGCGAAAATTACTCATCACCGGCGGCAGCTCGCGAATAATCAAACCAGCCGCATGCACTGCGTCCGATTCAGCATCTTCTGCATTAACACCAACGTTGCCGATATGGGGATAAGTCAAGGTCACAATCTGACGACTGTAAGATGGGTCAGTCAGAATTTCTTGATAGCCGGTCAGGGCAGTATTAAAAACAACTTCACCTACCGTAGAACCGGTAGCGCCAATTGCAGTGCCATGAAATACACTGCCATCTTCGAGAACCAGCAGCGCTGGTTGAGGTGCGGCTATAGACACACAAGCTCCATAGTAGTGGGCGTCGCATACAAAAACAGCCAGTCCAAGGCATCACAAAAGTGACAATGAAACTGACTGCACCGCTCGGACTCTGAGTCACGAGCAAAACTGGCGGGATTTTACGCGCCTAAGGCCCCGCTGTCCATGCCAAAACCACTGCAACTAACAGTTAACCCGACGAAAAGTCAGGTTAATGCGGGCACCCACCTGTCTCCGAGTTTTCGGCAAACAATGATCAAATAGTTGCTGGGTACCTGGCTTCATCAATAGCAGGCTGCCGTTCTCCAGCTCCCAGTGTTGAGTATGGCTACTCTGAGCTTTTTCTCGCATTCGAAACCGGCGACTCGCGCCGAAACTGAGCGAAGCGATCGCCGTATTCGGGCACAACTCCGGCTCATCATCAGCATGCCAGCCATTAGAGTCCTGACCATCTCGATAGAGGTTCAACAATACAGAGTTATATGACTGCTGAGTTTGCTGCTCTACTTGCTGCCGGATCGCTCGCAGCAGGCTCGTCCACGGCTGCGGTTGGTGCCGGATACCAGAATATTGGTATTCCGCGCCAGCATCTCCAAACCAAGCCGTTAAACGCGGCACCCGATGTTGCTGACCAAACAAGCGAATAATGGGCTGCTGCCAAGATGTCTCCGCCATTAGCTCTGCAAACACCAGATCAGCGTCACTAGCCGCCCAAAAATCTGGCTGATAGTCGACATAGTCCGCAAACATCGGGCTCAAGCGGCAAATACCGGACGCAAGGACTGCGGCGTTTCGTACAAGCGGGACTGACCACTAAGCGGACAGCTAAAGGCCAATTTCACAGCACATAACTGCAAACCTTCAGCCGCCACCTCGCCAAACATAGCATCACCCACAATCGGAAAACCGGCCTCAGAAAGGTGCCGGCGAACTTGATGCTTGCGCCCGGTCGAAATTTGCACGTTCAGTAAGCTGCGACCCTCGGCTACGGCCAGTACAGTGACGTCGCTTAGCGCATGCTTGCCATCAATATCACTCTCAATACGCTGACAATGCCCTTGCTCGCCAAAGGTGCCGACAACAATCGCCTGATAATGCTTTTCAATCGCGCGCTCACGAAACACCCGAGACAATTCTGCGGCAGCTTTTTTGCTATGCGCCAACAATATTAAGCCCGAGGTATGGCGATCCAAGCGGTGCACAATCTTTGCCGTCCGTTGCGGCTCTAGATGCTGCTCGGCCCAGCGACCAATGGTGTGATGATCCCCCCATTTGGTGCCCTGAGTGAACATGCCACTGGGTTTGTACCAAACACTATAGTCACCCTCATCAGCAATAAGCTGCGCGGGCGGCGGCTGCAGATCGATGGTTTTGGCATCGTAATACAGGTGCAGTGTATCGCCGGCCTGCAGCTCTGTTTTAGCCCGGCGCAAGCGCTTGGTCTGCTGGCCGCGACTCAGCCAAACCGCTCCGCATTGCATCACCTGCTTTAAGCGGTTTTTTGACAGCTCACAATTTGCTTGCAGCAGGTCGAGCGCTGGCTGAGATTGCTGCGCAGTTAAATGGAGTTCGATATCACAGGGCATAGCGCCCAGTATAAAGCCTGCAAGCCCTTGGCTAGCAGTCCAAAATCACGACATTAATCGCTACATTTCCATTATTTCAGCAATTTCGATGGAACCACCACGTTCACGAATTGGGCAGCCCTGTGCCAAGGTTTCTGCTGCGTCCTGGCTATCAGTACTAATAATGCTGTAACCACTAACCGGATTACTGCCGCCATTGGCTTCAACAATGCCATCACTTTGCACGGTACTGGATAAGCCCACCGGGTTGCCGGCATCCACCACCGCTGGCCCCATTTGTTCAAACCAAGCCTGCCATTGCGCCATCACCGCCATGCCCTCGGCTTCCGTTTCAGGCATCGAACCACCGTGATAGACAAATAAATATTTCGCCATGACTGCTACTCCCCCAAAGATGCTTTAAAAGGTGCTTTCTTAGCTTAGGATATTTACTGCCAATCACCACGCAAAGCCTGCACTCGCTTTTGCAGCTCCGCAGCGCTGGCATCCTCTGGCGCCAATGGCTCACCGGCTCGTAATTGAATCTTTTTCCACGGCCGCGGCAGGCCCTTAAAGGTGCCACCACTACTACGACTAAACCAACTACCCCATAAACCACGCAAAGCAATTGGCACTACCCTGACTGGGGTGCGTTTTAGAATCCGCTCAACACCCTCTTTGAAGGCGATCATCTCGCCATCCCAAGTAATGGCCCCCTCCGGAAATACTAAAACCACCTCGCCAGCCTGTAACTCGGCCGCAATTTGATCGTAGGCTCTAGCTAACATTTCAGGATCTTTTTTGGCCGGTGCAATCGGAATGGCTTTGGCGGTCCGAAATATCCAGTTCATCACCGGCACTTCATAAAAACCTTTGTCCATCACAAAACGGGGTGGCCTTTTGATGGTGCCGCCAACCACAAAGGAGTCAATAAAACTCACATGGTTACAAACCAGCAATACCGGGCCGCGCGCCGGAATATGGTGTAGATCTCGTGCCTCAATTCGATAAAACAGGTGAATAAAAACCCAAGCGAAAAACTGCAAAAACGCGATTGGCAAACGCCACAACACAAAAGCACTGACCAACCAACCGGCAATCGCTAACAACGTGTAAATATTTTGCTCCGGCATGAGCTGAGCCGCTAGCGCCGGTCCATTACAACCAACAAAAATGGCCGCGGCGACACTCAGCAGCAGTAGCACCGTACTGCGGCGCTGCGTTTGCGCCGAGCTGCGTTGGATCAGCAAACCTAATTGCGGCAGCGAAAACAGACCCGCCCAGAAACCCAACCACAGCGCCATCTGTCCCCAGTCGCTACTGAGGTAGTCAACAAAACCACCGGCCTCTGCGGGCAACTCCGGCAATAATAAGCCCCAATCAAAAAACACTAGACCAACGGCCGCCACCGGCACCAGGCCTAACTGCGGTTGTCCCTCCGATAACCACAACACCAATACCGCCGCCGCAGATAAACCAAGCGCCATTAATGACAACAACAGCAGCGCTAGATAGGTTGGTTCAAGTGCTGCCGCGTAAGCCTGTCCCCACAGCTGCAAATGCGCCACCAGTAGCGCCACGCCGGAAGCAACACCCAAAGCTGGCAGCACAAAATCTCGGTTCCGCGCCGGGCTAATCAGCATTTTGATCGCCGCCCATAAAGGCCATTCATTGGCTAAGGCCATGATGCTCTCCCCTAGTTGTTACGTTGGCTATGCTGTGGCTATTCAACTGGCTACTCAATCACGTAAATTTTTAACGCTAATGGCCAGTCAATATCACGTTCAGACTCACCCCAAACACTGCCAAGCGTTTGTCGCGCTAAGGCCACGGGGTCTTCACCCGTTTGCTGCCGATATTTTTGTGTTGCCGACCAGCTAGAAAGATAACCCAAATAATGTTCCAGCCCCCAACGCAGTTGCAACCTTAGCCGCTGTTCACTAAGACAAGGGAAAGGTGCCTGAATACTTTCGTAAAGACAGTCCACATGCTCGCGCCCCGGCGGCCAATAAGGCCCAACAATATCGCCGTGGTAGCGGCTTTCAAACCGATCCGGCAGCCCTGCAGAAGCTAAACCATAGGTCCAAAACGCGAGCACAGCACCTGGCCTTGCTAGCCGACGACATTCTTGCCAAAAGGCGTCTAAATCAAACCAATGAATGGCCTGACCTACCGTAATCAAATCAACACTGCCAGCCGCCAAACCAGACTGCTCAGCGGTCGCCACTGAAAAATGAACATTATCCGGAGCCGCCGCCTCAGTAATTTGGGCGGCACTTAAATCGGTGGCATGTACGGTTTCAAACCGCGGCGCCAACACGCGCGCCACCTGGCCATTGCCGGTGCCGCAATCCCAGGCGTTGCCCCAGTTATTCACATGGGGCCACAAGGCTTGATAAAGCGCGGCTGGGTAGTCAGGCCGATAACGCGAATAGTCCGCCGCTTGTTTGGAAAAATAATCACCCACGGCGGACTCCTATATCGCTACAGCTCAGCGCCTATAGGTCTGCACTAATGTCGGCCACTAACCAGCGGACGAAATAAGACAGGCTGACCACAAACAGAATCGTCATGATCAAACCCACTATCAAATAAGCTTTGTAATCCGTCTGACCCGCATCATGGTCAAACTTAGACTTGCTTTGCACGCCAAAAAACGCCGCCAAGACGCTTTGCAGAACCTGCCAAATATTCGATTTTCGCGGGCGTTTATTCGGAGGGATATTGGAAGAGTCGTCCATTGCCATCATCTATTTAAGTTTGCGTTCCTGCAGCGGGCTCTGGCACACGGGCCAACAACAGCAATCCCGCCAGCAAGAGAATGGATATAGAAAGAATACCGAAACGCTGATTACCACTCACCAGCGTCACCCAGCCCACCAACAGCGGGCCTAATACTGAGGCGAACTTGCCCAGCATATTAAAGAAACCATAAAACTGCGCGCCTTTGCCTGCTGGCACAAAACGGCCGAAGTAGGCCCGAGACAAGGCTTGCACACCACCCTGCGCCAAACCAATCACGCCAGCCATCAAGTAAAAGTGCGTCACTGTCGTTAGCTGCGTCCCTAAGACGGAAACGCCAATATAGACGGCGATAGCAACCATAATCATATTCTTGGTGCCAAAGCGGTTGGCCAAGGGGCCATAAGCCAGCGCCGCCGGGAAGCCCACAAACTGCGTAATCAATAACGCCAGAATCAGGCTACTGGATGGAAAGCCCAAGGCTAAACCGTAATCCACCGCCATCTTAATAACGGTATGCACGCCGTCGATATACAGCCAATAAGCAAGTAAGAAATACAACACCGGCTTTAAGGCACGAATTTCACGGAAGGTGCTAACAAGCTCCCGAAAGCCTTCGCGAGCAGCTGAAACCAGCGGCACAGTGTCGCTTTGACTTGCCTCGCTAACCCACTTAAACAACGGCAAAGCAAAGATTGCCCACCAGGCCGCACAAGTTAGAAACGCCCAGCGCACGCCTTCAGCTGCACTGGTCAAGCCAAACCATTCCGGCTTTTGCGTCACCAACACTTGCCCGGCAAACAACAGGCCACCACCCAAATAACCAAAGGAATAGCCCACGGTAGAGACACGGTCATACTCTGACGGTTCAGCGACATCCAATAACATAGCGTCATAAAACACGTTGCCACCGGCAAAACCAATGGTGCCCAACACGTATAACAAGGCCGCCACTTCCCAGGCACCTTGCGCCACCCAGAACATCGCCGCTGTACTCAGCACGCCGAAGGTTGCAAAACTCGCCAAAAAGCTTTTTCTACGACCGCCTGCATCGGCGATTGCACCTAACGCTGGTGCCGATAAGGCCACCACTAAGGCAGCGAAAGAACTAGCAGCTCCCAACCAAAAAGTAGATTCTGTTGCCGCTAATTCGGCACCCCAATATTGTTTAAAGAATACCGGGAAAAATCCGGCCAATACGGTGGTCGCAAAGGCAGAATTAGCCCAGTCGTAAAAGGCCCACGCCAATACCCGTCGGTTTTTTAAAATACCCAAAATCAGTCCTAACGAAACATTACGCCGTGCGCCATATACAAGCCCACCGCCACGACCACACCCACGGCTAAACCTAGCCAAGGCAATTCGGACAGCACTAACTTATTCCGCCCCGTCAAAATAGCCACAAACGGCAGTAACGAGGTTTCAGCGTAATAGTCTTTAAGGTCCGCTCGGTCTCGCTTGCGGCTGTCTTGATGCGCACAACCGATAATGGCAAACACGGCAAAACCGCCGAAAAAGGCCACGTCAGAAGCAAAACCCCACAGCAGACAATGCGAAAGACCCCATAAACCTAAAAACATAAACATGGGGTGTCGGGTAATACGGGTTAGGCCACGGGCAGATTTATCTTTCAGTGGCACAAAACCATTTGGCGGCATCTGAAAGTAACCCGAGACAAACACCGCAATACCCAACAGCGCCAATAACATTGCGAAATGCTTAACCGCGGCAATCGAAGCCAAGTCCCATAACAACGGGCCTTGATGTTCATTACCGATATAAGTGGATACAAGAGGAATAAACACCGCAAACGCCACCAGAGAATACACCCCCATAAAGCCTTTGCCACCGAGCTTGGCCACCAGGGCGCTACGAACCGGCGTATGCGACATCAGAATATGCGTGGCCGCAAAAGCGCCCCATAACAATGTGATTGATAACCATGCGTCCATATCCATCTCCTAAGCTTTATTTTCTAGTTATGCACTCAACAATCGCGCCTGTAACTTCGCGCCGCTTACTATTTAAAGGCCCTTGCACAGATCATCTCGCTCGCTAACGTTAATACCAGCAAAATCGGCGCCGCTACCCAAACGTAGTAGCCAAACAACAACGCCACCGGCCCGCTGCCCGTGCCAGTACCAGAATATAAGGCGACCGGTTGTACTGCATACAAACTCATCATAACCGCAGTTGTTGCCATCGTAATTACCCGGCCACGCTGACTTAAGCGCTGCCAAATAAGCGGCGACAAACAAAACACAATATTAGCGAGCCAAGGTGCTACCAACAGCATCAAAGCCAATATGTCTTTTAAGGTCGGCAACACAGAGGGACCAAGAACGACTGAGAGCAAAATTAATGTGCTAACCATGCCTTGGAAAAACAATTCATAACCCAAAAGCAACTCACCAGACGGCGCTACCACAGCCGGCAAGAAAAATGCAAAACCATACAGCGCTACAGCGAGCAGACGTAGCGTTAGGATTAGTTTCAACACTTAGTAAAAGACATCTATTTAGGCAGAAATTGACCCTTAAAGCGGGTCAGCAATCAACATACCACCATCAGCGACAATGGTTTGACCGGTCACAAAGCGGGCTAGGTCTGAAGCTAAAAAGCTCGCCACGCTGGCAATGTCATCAGGCTGGCCCAAACGCTGCATCGGCACTTCAGTTTCCACTTTGGCACGCATTCTCGGGTTCTCCCATAGCGCCCGCGCAAACTCAGTTTGAATCAAACCCGGAGCAATACAGTTAGCGCGCATACCTAAAGGCCCCCACTCCAAGGCTAAGTTCCGCATTAGCGCAATCTCTGCGGCTTTAGTGATCGCATAAGTGCCAATATTTTGGCTACCTCTAAAGGCTGTAACACTCGACAACAGCACCACGTTGCCGCCGCTTTCTTGCAAATGGGGTTTCGCCATTTGGCAAAGCCAGTGAGTGCCGCGCAGGTTGGCATCCAATATTTTGTTGTAGGCCTCATCTGGAATATCGGACATGCTGCCGTAATGCGGGTTCACCGCAGCATTGCAGACCACCACATCAAGTCGCCCAAAGGTTTGCACAGTGGAATGAACCACCGCTTGCAAGCTGTCCTTGTCAGCAATATTGCAGCTGAGCGCCAAGGCCTTGCCGCCAGCAGCCTCAATTTCGGCCACCACCTTTTCACAGTCAGGCAACTTGCGACTGCACACCACCACGATGGCGCCAGCGCTAGCCATGCGTTTAGCAATCGCTTCACCAATGCCACGGCTAGAGCCGGTGACAATGGCAACTTTGTTTTCAAAGCTAATCATCTATATCTCTCCGTTGCTCAAGACAGCGCTATTGATAACGCGCCGCAGCTGCCTGTAAACGCTCGGCCACCTGCTCACGTAAGGCCTGAGGAGCTAACACCTCAGCCTCAGGCCCCAAACGCATTACATCCGCCAGTAATTCCCAAGGCTGCGAATACGGCACCTTAAGCAGGTAACTGCCGTCGGCCAACCACTCACTTTGCTGCTGAGGGTGCCATTGCTCATCCGCTACCCAACGCGCTTGCTGAGGGCTGATTTTTATTTCCGCTACCGCGGTTGGTTCGCCAGAAAAAATGCCGTAGCTGGAGCCGAGCACACGATCCAATTCAACATCGGCGATATCATCGGCGGTGTCTTCCAGCAACTGCGCGGCAAGAATCTTATCTAACGAAAAGGTTCGTAAGGCCGCTGACTGGTGACACCAAGCATCCAAAAACCAATTGTCTCGATAATGCGTCAAACGCTGTGGTGAAAGCTGCCGTTGCGTTCGTTCACCGGTACTGCGGGCTTCGTATTCGATAGCCAGCTGTTGGCGCTCGACGACCGCACTCGCGACGGTATGAAAGTGCTCTCCGCTCGGTCTTGCTGTGGCCGCCAAAATACGAATTCGACGCCCTAGCTGGTCATCGTGAACGATGTTACTGCTGTTAATAAGCTCGTTTAACGGTTCCAGCTGAGTACTGAGCAAGCCCGGCTCTAACGTCGACAGCAACGCCTTTAAAGTCAGGATCGCTTGCACTTCAGCAGGGCTAAACCACAGCCCAGGCAGCTCATATACCGGGCCATATTCATTCTGCTCAGCGTAGTAATAACCGTTGGCGTCACGGTCGTACTCAATCGGCGCATTTAGGTAGTCACGCATCTGCTGGATAATGCGTTTGATCGTTGCCGTTGAACATTCCAAGCGCTCCTCGAGCATGACCCTAGAAACCGGCTGTCGCGAAGTCTTTAGCTCGCGGTGCAAAGCAAAAATTCGATCAAATAAGTTCATGATGACAGTCTGCCACAGCCCCCTTGTATTAATACCAAAAAAAAGGCACCACGAGCATCGACCCGGGTGCCATTTAGAACGTCGCAGTAGCCGTCTATCAGCTGATCGCTGAGATGGCTCGCATATGCGGATGCATCACATGGCCTGTTCTAAGGCCTCAATACCGGGGCCATATTTGTTCAAGGCCTCTTCCACAGTAGACCCCATCACCACGTGGAAATGCAGCCAGTGACCAATTACCGCAATTTTGGCGCGGCGTAAGTTCGCCAGCTGCTCATCGGCCTGTGCGGTGGCCTGGGCAATCACGGCACTAGAGGCCAAGCCGGCTTTTTGGCGCTTACGCTGATTGTTCAAGGCCGCTTGGCTGGCAGCAACCGCTTGCTGTAATAACGCCACTTGTTCATGCGCCGTATCAAAATGCTCAGCCGCTTCTAGCAGGTCAAACCACAGGGTGCGCTCGCTTTCTAGTAGCTCTTGCTTAACCGCGGCATATTCATTGGCAATCGCTTGACGTTTAGACAGTCGAGCACCGCCTGCGGCAATTTGCCAAGATAGCTGCGCGCCTACCCACGCCTCTTCTTCCGCTTGGAAAGTTTGGCCTTCATTGCGCGTGTATTGCGCAGCCAAGCCTAGGCTTGGTAGGGCTTCTGCCCCAACCGCGGCTCGTTGTTTTTCCAGCGCTCTTATTTGTAAGCGCTGCGCACGTAAATCTTCACGCGTGTCTCGAGTATGTTCATAGGCCTCTTCCAAGCTAGGGAGATGTATCTGGTTCCATACCTGATCTACCGGCAGCACAGGTTTGCGTAATACTGGCGAGCCAATTGCGCGAGCAAAATTAGACAAGTTAATACGCTGCTCGCTTTCCAGTTCATGTAAATGGTGCTCAATCTGCAACCACTGCACCTTGGCCATCTGCAAGTCTGCATCGGTTAAACGCCCTGTCTTAGCTAAGCTTTCGGCGTCCTTTAGCTGTAAGGCCTGTGCACTCAATGCCGCCCTAGCCGATTCCAACTGCGCCTCAAATGACAAGGCCTGCAAAAACGCCGGCGACGACTGGGTAGTTGCCAATTCGCCTTGGCGGAAAGTAATTAGGCCTTGCGCCTGCGCCGCTAATTTAGCCGCTTGCACTCGGTAAATACCGTTGGCGGCGTCGAACAGAGTTTGTCGCAACTCCACAGTGCCGCCATAACGTTCACGTTCGGCAACATTAATGATCGTCGGTGGCGCCCCTGCAGACATTGGCGGGAACACAACATTGGACTCACGATCAGCTTTAGCGCCGTAGGCAGTCAAGCTAAGGCTCGGTAACCAGACTCGGCGAAAAGCCTCTTTAGCTTCGTGTTTGCGCGCATGCGTGCGGGCCAGTTCAGCGCGGACCGCAGGCCGCTCCGAGGCCATCCGAATAGCATCCAAAAGACTTATCGGCTGCATCTGCTCAAAATTCTGAGCACCCTCGTAATCCACCACCGGCGCGGTATTTTGCAGTTCATCTTCAGTTAGATGGGCAACACCCAGCGCATAACTAGGCTCAGTCACCACCATATTGGCAATCACCGCCATCGCAATCACCGCAGCCGCTCCTGCTGGTGCCGCCTTACCCGGCTTCGCTTGCTTAGGCTGCAGCAAAATTTTGCACAACGCCGGAATAACCACCAGCGTCAGCACCGTTGACGCCAATAGCCCTGAAATAATCGCCCATGCCATTGGCGGCCAAGCGGTGGCACTGGTAATGGTTAACGGACTCAGCCCCGCCACCGTTGTAAAGGTGGTCAGAATGATCGGCCGCGTGCGGCGCGATACGGCCTCGCGAATGGCATTTCCAAGATCGCCACCTTCCTTCAGCCGCACATCAATCACGTCAATCAACACAATCGCGTTGTTAACCACAATGCCAACCAAGGCAATACAGCCCACCATGGAGTTAAAGCCAAACGGCGAGCCGGTAATCACCAAACCGGGAATCACCCCAATCATGACGAGCGGCACGGTAGCCATAATAATCAGCACGCGGCGGAAGCTATTGAATTCCAGCAACAAGAAAAACAACAGCATCATTAGTCCGATTGGTGCCGCTCCCAAGAGCGCCGAATTAGCATCACCGGAAGCGTCAGCCTCACCACCGAGCGCGGTGGTGACGTCGGGTGCGAAGGTACCGTCCGCTTGCGCTTCACTGATTTTTGGCAAGATAAAGCCCAACACCTGCTCATGGCCGTAGCCGTCTTCCAAATTGGCTGAGACCGTTGCGTAACGGGAGAAGTCACGTCGCAATATCGCGCCAGGTTGCCACTCAATCTCAATATTAGACATTTGCATCAATGGCACAGCCGGCCCGCTAGAGCCGTAAACATTGACTGACGGTAACTGTTCCACAGGGAAGTTCTCACCATCGCGCGAACGAATTTTGATCGGCACTGGGTCATCACCAGCACGATACTGACCGATCTCAATACCTTGGGTGCGGCCTAACAAAGTAGTGGCCACATCTTGGCGAGAGTGGCCGTAACGCATTGCCACCGCATCATTAACGCCAAATTTCAGACTAGGAACACCGACACCAAGGTCATGACGCACATCCACAGCACCGGGGGCCTGTCGCATCCATTCGTAAACCTGTTCAACCGCCGTCTCAAGGTTGGCAATTTGTTCCGCATAAACCCGAATTTCAACCGGGGCAGTAATCGGCGGCCCTTGACCTAACTGCCTCGGCACCACCTCGGTGTCGGGCATGTTGCCAAGCGCATACTCCCGTACCCAAGCCATCAACTCGGGTACTTGCGTATGGCTTTCCGTAATCACCACCAAACGGCCCTTGTTCGGCGAGCGCGGCAAAGTCGGCAGGTTGTAATAGAAGCGTGGACCAGTGGTGCCGACAAACGAGTAAACCGACTCAACCGGCGGCAGCAAAGACACCTCACCCTCAATCTGCGACATCCGTTCACGGGTGAGATCAAGATGCGTACCCTCCGGCAACGCCACTTCAATTAACAGCTGGTTACGGTCGGCATAAGGGAAAAACTGCTTATGCACCAATTGCATCATGGCCCCCGATCCCAGCACCAAAACCACCGCCGCAATCACCACAGCCCACGGTGATTGCACCGCCAGATTGCCACAGGCTTTACCGATACGCTCCCACACACCCGGCTGTTGGCTGTTGCTTGATTTTGGATTTGCACGCAAACCCCAGCTCGCCAAAATTGGCGTGACTAATACGGCAAAGAAGTAACTAATGGTTAGCGTCAGCATCACCATCACCGGAATACCGCGCGTAAAGTCAGCAGCATTGCCGTTCGACATGAGCATCGGCACAAACGCCGCCAGCGTGGTACCGGTAGCGGTACCTAGAGGCGCGGCTAGCTCTTTTACCGAGGTTGCCGCCGCCTGCGTCGGGCTGTCGCCGGCGTCGAGCCGGTATTGGATGTTTTCACCCATCACAATGGCGTTGTCTACCAACATACCCAGTGCCACCACCATGCCGATAACCGCCACTTGGTGTAGCACACCGCCGCCCATGCTGTAGACGGCAACGGCGGTAAAGGTTACCAATGGCACGATTGACGCCACCACCAAACCTAAGCGCAAGCCCATAAAGAAAAACAATACGCCAGCGACGATAAAGACACCGCTTAGCAACGAACCAGACAGCTCCTGCAAGCGGTTCTTAACCCGGTCTGGTTGGAAAAACATTTCATGAATTTCAAGCGGTGCAATCTCGGCACGCAACGCGGGCAATAGCTGCCGGATCGCATCGCCCTGCGCTACCGAATTCACCTTGTTCGGTATTGCCACCAAACTGATACCCACCGCGCGCTGGCTATTCCACCAAAACTCTTCGTCGGATGGTTCTTTAGGCCCATAACGAACCTCCGCAATTGCTTCTAGCGGTAAATATTCGCCATTGCCTAACTGAATCGGCGTGCGTCGAATTTCATCGATGGAGGTAAATTCGGTATTCGGTCTCAACGTCGCTGACTTGCCAGCTACGCGCACAGAACCGCCCGGTACTAGCTCATTACGGCTTTGTAACTGCGATGCCAGCATCTGTGGCGACATGTTCAAACGGTTGGCGTCGGCGTCACGCAACAGCACATTAAGCTGCTCCCCCGGCTCGCCAAATAAATCGATCCGGGACACACCGTCAATTTTATAAAGCCGCTGCTTCACCTTTCTGGCAGCATTCAGTAATTCAATAGGATCACCACTTCCGGTCACGGCAAAAACCACCGTGCTGGCATCCATCACCTTGTCGTCAAGCTCCGGTTCCAACACGCCATCTGGATATTCCAGTTGCGCGGTTTTGATCGCCCGACGCACTTTGTCCCAAGCGGCATCGGTGTCGTATACATGGTCTTTTAAGAGGATCGTCGTTAGCGCAACATTGGTACGAATACGTGACCAGGTATCTTCAATCTCCTCGATTTGCGCCAACTCTTCTTCCAAGGGCTTAACCACCAGACGCTCAATACGCGCAGGATCAGAGCCCGGAAACGGCGTAATAATGGTGCCCGCTCGATAAGGAAAAAACGGATCTTCCTGTCGAATCATCAGGAACCAAGAAGCCACCCCCGCTAGTGACAACATAAACGCTAGCGACAGAATCATGCGTCGCTGCTCCAGCAAACGCTCTAGAAATTTTGCGCCTGCCGAACTCATTGCAACACCTCAACCTGTTCGCCGTTAATTAAGGCTCGCTGACCGGCAATCACCACCGCTTCACCAGCTTCTAGGTCGCCCTGCACAACCACGCTAGACCCGGCTACGGCGACAACTTTTACCGGTACTTTCACGGCTTTGTTATCAACCAGCTTGAATAAACGGGCTTTGCCGCTGCCGGGATCAATCACGGCTTGAACCGGCACCTGCAAGCCTTCCTCAGCTTGCACGTTAAAGACTAGCTCTGCGGTTAAACCAGCACGCAGGCCCGGCGTTGCCGGCAACGCCACCACTACTGGAAACAACTGACCCACTTGACGCGCAGCCTGACCCAGCTCAGCAATCTTGCCGCTAACTTCTAAACCATCAATAAACGGAAACTGCACCGTCACCGCTTGCTGCGGGGCTAAACTGCCAACCAGGCTCTCTGGCACTTGAATTTCAACTTCTAAGGCGTTGCCACCGTTTAACTCAATTACCGGGCGGCCTGTCGGCACAAATTCACCGGCCTCGAAGTAAATACGGTCAACCGTGCCGGCAAATGGCGCATGGATTTGCGACTCTTGTTGCAACTGGGTGGCCTCGGCCAACTGCGCTTGAGCACCCGCTTTAGTTGCCTGAAGTGCACGATAGCTAGACTCAATCTGATCGAGCTCATCACGGGTTGCGGCGCCGGTCTCAAACAAGTAACGCACATGTTTAACGTCCTTCTTCACCTGCGCCAAACGCGTACCAACCTCATTTAGACGAGATTGCGCGGCATTCATTTGCGGTTCTAACTGCGGGTTATAAATGGTCGCCAGTAGTTGGCCCGCAGCCACGGTATCGCCTATTTCAACATGGCTTTTACCTAAGGTACCGCTTACCAAAAAGGTTAAGCTGGCGCGATCAACGGCCCGAGTTACGCCCGGAAAACGCAATAGCTGGTTACGCGTACCACGACGTGCTTCGTCTACTCGCACGCGTTTGTAACTGGCGGCAGCATCTTCGTCGGCCGCCAGGCCGCTATCACTGTCGGTACTGAATTGCATGCCGAGCACAAAGCTAAGCACCATTAAACCGATTATGACTAATACCTTACGCATCGTGCTGCTCCTTGGTCATTGCCTGACGAGCATCGTCAGTAAGCAAACCGTTAAAGAAAATATTCAAAAAGTTGTCTATAAATAGCTGGTTTCGTTCTGGGCCTGTTTTGGGGAAGGCATCACAGGACTGCTCCATCGTGGTCTTAAATAATTCCTGCGCCTGAAACCAATACGTTGTCGCGGCGATAAAAACCGCCAACGTCAGCTCCGGGTTAAGGTCGGACCGAAACCCTCCTGCCGCCTGCGCCTCACGAATCCGTGCCGCGCCTAATGGCATTAAACGAGCTCCTACCGGGTTGGTATCACCTTCAATCTGGGCCCAACTCATAATCCTCACCAAGCGAGGATTAGCCTCCAGGTAACGGAAATACATCTCGATTGAGTTGCGTAGCAAGCCTTCTTTAGGGCCATCTTGTTCATTCGCAGCACTGGTTAACGCGTCAATTTGCGCATTCATATATGACGAGAAAGCACGTTCTTTCACAGCCAACCACAATGCGTCTTTAGCGCCAAAGTGGTGGTGAATCAGGCTTTTAGTCACCTCTGCTTGTTGCGCAATCTCACGCACAGAAACATGCGCAAACCCATGTTCTGCAAATAGTTTTTCTGCAGCATCCAATATTTGTTCAGATGTCACTGCTGCGTCTCGTCGTTGTTTCTGCTCTGCCATCAATGGCCTCTTTGCTTACACCCAAAAGCGACCATTAACTGGCCGACCGACCAACTTTATAGCCAAAGCACCACAGCAAGTCAATCGGCCGCTTGGCCAATTAATAGCTGACGCTAACGTCAGGAGACACAAATGTGAGGGAACTATCTAAGAAAGCTCGCTAGGCCGCGAGCACCGAATCCCATTGAATGGCCGCCAAACCCTTAGCCTGCAACCATTGGTTAGCTTGCGAGAAATGCTGGCAACCCAAGAAGCCGCGATGCGCAGAAAGTGGTGACGGGTGCGGTGCTTTTAAAACGAGATGTTTTTGCTGATCAACAAAGCCGGCCTTTTTTTGGGCATAACTGCCCCAGAGCATAAACACCACATTCGGACAGCTTTCATTGATCAAATGAATAACTTTGTCGGTGAACTGCTCCCAGCCCTGCTTTTGGTGTGAAGCCGCCTGCCCTGCCGCTACCGTCAACACGGTATTGAGCATAAATACACCCTGCGCGGCCCAGCTTTCGAGATTGCCATGTGTGGGAATAGGCATACCGACATCGGCATGTAACTCTTTATAGATATTGACCAAAGACGGCGGTGTTTTTACACCGGCGGGCACGGAAAAACACAAACCATGAGCTTGCTGTGGTCCGTGGTATGGGTCTTGCCCCAGCATCACCACCTTAACTTGGTCTGGCGCACAATGGTTAAAGGCGTTGAATACCAAATCAGCTGGTGGGTACAGCGTTTTACCTGCTTGCCGCTCCTCCACCAAAAAGGCCCGCAGTTGTTGCATATAGGGCTGTTCAAACTCGGAGTGTAAAACCGCTTGCCACGGTTCGATCAGATTCAGGGCCATCGACTCTGTATCAACCTATTCAGTTAATTGTTTCAGCAAAATTTGCTGCGCATCCTGAGCCTCAGCGTCGTCGGCCGGCGATACACGCTGATATTTACCGTCAGCTTGCAGCTCCCAAGCCGCAAAGTTGTCCTGCAAATATAAACCTAGCTCCGCCATCACTTTCTTGCGTAGCTTCTTATCCTTAATTGGGAAGCAGGTTTCTACGCGGTGTAGCAGATTTCGTTCCATCCAATCAGCGCTGGACGCATACAGCTCTTCCTCACCATCATTTAAAAAGTAGTACAGACGCGTGTGCTCTAAGAAGCGGCCGATCACTGAACGCAAACGAATATTGTCGGAAACACCAGGCACCGCTGGCCGCAGACTCGTCATGCCGCGGACAACCAAGTCAATCTGCACGCCCGCCTGCGAGGCTTCATACAGCGCCCGAATGACCCCCGGCTCTGTTAGCTGATTCATTTTGGCGATAATTCGCGAAGGCTTACCCGCCCTTGCATTTTCAGCCTCCCGTGCAATTTTCTCGATGATTGAACCATGCAGAGTGAACGGCGAGTGCAACACCTCTTTAAGGTTTTTCGACTTACCCAATGAGGTCAGCTGCATAAAGATGTGGTGGATATCTTGGCCAATGCGCTTGTCGGCCGTGAATAAGCCGTAGTCGGTATAAATACGCGCAGTACGTGAGTGGTAATTGCCCGTACCAAGGTGCACATAGTGACGCAAAGCACCCGCCTCTTCGCGGCGGACTACCAAGATCATCTTGGCGTGAGTTTTATAGCCCACCACCCCATAAACCACGTGGGCGCCGGCGGCCTGCAAGCGGTTCGCGAGTTGAATATTATCTTCTTCGTCAAAACGCGCCCGTAGCTCTACAACCACGGTGACCTCTTTGCCAGCGCGGGCTGCTTTTACCAGCGCCGCCACAATGGCTGAATCTGAACCAGTCCGATACAGCGTTTGTTTGATAGCCAATACCTTAGGGTCTTCAGCAGCTTGCTTGAGGAATTCGACCACGGGCACAAACGAATCATAGGGGTGATGCAGCAAAATATCGCGCTTTGCTATTTCACTAAAGAGCCGACCACCTGGCCCCAGCTTGCCCGGTAAACGAGGTGTAAAACCGCTAAATTTAAGCTCAGGCCGGTCTATTTCATCAATCACCGCCGACAGACGATTAAGGTTAACCGGGCCGTTAACCATATAAAGGTCGACATCCGTCAAACCAAACTGCGGCAACAGAAATTGGGCAAGGTCATCGGGCGCGTCGGTCACCATTTCTAGGCGCACCTCGTCGCCATAACGGCGGCCCGGTAGCTCGCCCTCTAAGGCGCGCAATAAGTCGTCGACCTGCTCTTCATCAACGAACAAATCGGAATTACGAGTCACCCGAAACTGAAAACAGCCTAAAACCTCCATGCCCGGAAATAGGTCATCCACAAACGCGTGGATAACGGACGACAAAAACACAAAACAATGTTCGTCTGTAGCGACTTCTGGCGGCAGCTTAATAACGCGTGGCAGTGCTCTTGGAGCTTGCACAACGGCGTAGTCCAAGTTGCGCCCAAAGGCATCTTTGCCTTCCAGCTGCACAATAAAATTTAAGCTCTTGTTCAGAATGCGCGGAAACGGGTGCGCTGGATCTAAGCCCAGCGGACTCAACACCGGCAACAGCTGTTCCTCAAAGAAATCACGCAACCAGCTGCGTTGCGCCTCATCCCACTCACTCCGTCGCAGAAAACGAATACCTTCCTGCTGCATTTGCGGAATTAATAAGTCATTTAACACGCGGTACTGTTCTTCAACCAAACCGTGTGCCACCGCACTAATCTCAGCCAGTAACTCACGCGGCTCTCGGTCGTCGTAGCCCAGCAGTTGCGAGCCATGCTCAAGCCGCTGCTTAAGACCAGCTACGCGAACTTCAAAAAACTCATCTAGGTTAGTACAAGAAATGCAAAGGTAACGCAGGCGCTCCAGTAGTGGCACGTTAGGCTCAATAGACTGCGCCAATACTCGCCGGTTGAACTCCAGCAAACTCAACTCACGGTTGATGTAGAGCTCCGGAGAAGATAGATCAATAGCCGTTTCGGCCGTTCCTGTAGTCACGCCTGCTCCATAGTTACTTTGCTAACACTTTATCTAACACGTTTTTAAAACCAGCCGGAAAATCAGCAATCAGCTGGTCAGCCACTTCCACTATCTCAGTAATAGTCAGCAACAAATCCTTGTCGCCGGCCCAGTACTTTTCGGCTGCAGCGCGCACTTCCGGGTCTGAATCGTCTAATAACAACTTTAGCGCCTTGGTGAGCACCACTAAGTCATCCATTTGCCCCAGCACCGGAATAATGTCCGGAATCAGGTCTACTGGCGACACCACGTAGGTTAATGCCGCCACGATAAGCGCCTTTCGTTGCACTGGCATGACAGGGTCAAACAGCATGCGAATTGCCAAATGAAACAAGTCCGGCAAGACCGCCACGTACTCGCCCAGCGCGGCCAGCGGACCACGCAGCTTTTCATGCACTGAGTTACCGCGTAACTGGCCGCGAATACGCTGACGCAGCCGGGTATAAGCGTCTTCCCACTGCTGCGGCGATTTTTGAGTCGTAGTTTCCGGCAAATTTGTCACGCAATTAACACCAAAGCCTAATTAAGCTACGCATAATACGCCTAGCACTAACGCCCATCCATACAAGAAAACATTATGGCTTTAGAAACCGCCCCCGCTAGCACCGTCAACGTTTCCCCCACCGTTAGTGGTTGGCTGATGAAAATCGCCGACAGCGTTGTTGCCGCCATACCGCAAAGAGCGCCCTCCCCATCAGCAATCGAGCAGTGCAAACTTGTCGGCCATCGCGGCTGTAAAGACGTGCCAAACGTTAAAGAAAACACCTTTGCCGCGTTCGACTATGCGCTAAATAACGGCATGCATGGCATTGAGCTAGATCTGCGATGGACCAAAGACCGCCAGCTCGTTGTCGCCCACGACCCAGACCTTGCGCGCGTCCATGGCGTGGGCAAAACCATTGCCGATCTAGACTTTGCCGAGCTGCGCACCTGCTGCCCCGACGTACCCTTGTTTGCGGAAGTCATTCAACGCTATCAAGGTCAGCTGCAGTTTTATATTGAGCTCAAAAAAGACGACTGGAATAACATGCCAGTACAACAGCAACTATTGCTGGATGTACTCGCACCCCTATCCCCTGAACGCGACTACTACATCATGTCGTTTGACCTAACGCTGCTACAGGCACTGGATCAAATAGCCGCTAGCTGCAAAGTCGCCATCATGCACAGCAACCCTAGCGACATAAAAAAACTGATTAGCACTGGCGCCGTTGGCACGGTTGGCGGCCACTACCTTTTGCTAACCAAAAAATTCCAACAACACTGCCAGCAAAACCACGTAAAAATGGGTGTTGGCTTCCCTGCATCTAAAAACAGTTTGCGACGCGAACTTAAAAAAGGCGTGGTGTTTGCCTTTGTCGACAACCCGCAGCGAGCCAAATGCTGGCTGTAAGCAAACTTCAAACCGATCCTGACCGGTTGAATACAACCCATTAGCAAGTCACAATAAGCGCTAGAGGGGAGTCAAAACATAATCAACTCCTACACAACTGGCACAGCAAGAAGAATATACAGCAGGGAGTACTGGCATGATTCGCGCGTCATCTCGCACTTTAGCCGGGGTCATTATGGCCCTCGGACTAGGCAGCCACTTTTCAGCACAGGCTAACGATCAAGTCATCCTTGAGAGCGCCCGTAATACCGACACCGGCCAAGCCTGGTTCGATTATCTAACCCAGTGCACAGACTGCGGTGACCGCCGTGAAGCACTTGGACAACTGCAGCTAAAGCAGTATGAAGCCAATGGTGAGATGCAAATTGAGGGTGCCGCTGTCGGCACTGCAGGCGTAGGTGACACTGCCCTACTTGAAAAGGCGCGTGAAACTAACGCCGCACAAGACTGGTACAACTACCTAAGCCAATGCGGCAGCTGTGAAGCCCGCGGCGAAGCCTTGGGCGTTATGCAATCACTACAGCTTGCAAACAATGGCGAACTAAACATCGACGCTGCTGCAATCGGCGGCCAAACATCAGGCGGTTTGGCAGCCCCAAGCATTGAAGCTAACAGTGGCGATGAAAACAGCTTAGCTGACGCGGCGCTGACCAACGGCAGCGCCAAAGATTGGTATAGCTACCTAGTGGGCTGCACGGAGTGTAGCGAACGCAAAACAGCCCTTAATGCCATGCAGCAGCTGCAATATGCTAGCGAAGGCAATGCCTTTGGCAGCGACCTCAGCTGGGCACCAGGTGAAACGCTAGAAACTCCAGCGGCAGACAATGAATTTATTGATGCAGAAGGCATTGAAGAAGACGAGTTCAGCACCGTAGACACGGCAGAAACTGACGGCGAACTGGCTGCCGACGAAACCGCGACGGACAGCGTTGCCGAGCCGGATCAAACCGAAGTGGCTCCAAAAGAGACTTTGGCAGGCGGTGATATCGCCTTTAACGAGCCAGAAAGCGACAACACTGCCGACGAAGCCTTTGACGAAGCAGATCAAGCAATTAATGACGAAGCCACTGAAGAGGCCACTCAGGAAAATGAGGCCCCAAGCAGCAGCCCAGAAGAAAGCCTAATCAGCGAAATCAACTTTGATGACAACGCGCCAGAAGGCGACAGCTGGGAGTTGGCTTTAGAAATTTCCGGACACAGCCGTGCGGTATGGCGAGTTGCCTTCTCGCCGGTTGCGCCTCTACTGGCCAGCGCCAGTGGTGATCGCACCGTATTGCTTTACGACCTAAATGCACGCGACATCAAACACCGTTTAACCGCACACCAAGGCTACGTTAACGCCATTGCGTTCTCGCCTGACGGCAAACAACTGGCCAGCGGCGGCGGCGATCGTGCCGTTATTATTTGGGATGTTGCGACTGGCGAAGCAACTCGTGTACTTCAGGGCCACGCTGGCGACATTAACGCCCTCGCCTGGTCTGCTAGCGGCAAGCTTTTGGTATCCGGTTCGGATGACGGCCGCGTTCTGCTGTGGGACAGCGCAAGCGGCAAACGACTATCTGAAATGTCAGAAACCGGAAGTGATGTAACAGCACTAGCCATTTCTCCGAATGAAGAAACCGTGGCCACTGCAGGCAGCACTGGTCACGTTTACCTATTTAGCGCCGCAAATGGCGAGCAAACCGGAAAACTAGACAGCCACGATGGTTACACCTTTGACCTAGCTTGGAGTGTCGGCGGCGAACACCTAAGCAGCGCCGGCAGCGATGGCGCAATTAGGCAGTGGCGCCTAGACGGCAACGGCAATGCCGAGGTCATCGCGCAACAAGGACAGTCCATTACTGGCATCGACTTCTCAGCCAACGGCAAGTACCTTGCTAGCAGTAGCTTTAATGGTGACGTTACCATTCGAGACGCTAATAGCTACGCTAAGATTCAACGCATTCCGGCCTACCCCGGCAGCGCTTATTCGGTTTCAATGACCGGTGATGGCCGTTTTGTGGCAGCCGCTGGGGGCGTTAACTTTATCCGAGTATGGCGTCGCTAATCGGCAACCAAACTTCCCAATAAAAAACCGGCCTTAGCCGGTTTTTTATTGGGCCACGTTAACGCTATCGTTAAACGGCAAGATCAGCTAGTTTGCGCCAGCAGCCAAGCCTCATCCAGCACCGGCACACCCAGCGATTCGGCCTTAGTCAGCTTTGACCCCGCAGCCTCACCCGCTACTAGGCCATCGGTCTTCTTCGAAACACTGCCACTCACCTTGGCACCTAAGGCCTGTAGAGCCGCTTTGGCATCGCTTCGACTCATACTGCTTAGCGTGCCGGTAATCACGTAGGTTTTACCAAGCAACGGTTGCTCGTCAGGTGCCCGCTTTTCAATCGGCGGCCACGCTAGGCCTTGTGAAAGTAAGGCATTAACCACCGCTTGGTTACGTGGCTCGGCGAAAAACTCAGCAATATGCCGCGCTACCACCGGACCCACATCTGGAACTTGTTGCAAGCTACGCTCGTCGGCCGCCATCACCGCTGATAGCTCACCATAATGGTTAGCCAAGGCCGCCGCCGTCGCCTCGCCCACTTCACGAATACCCAGTGCAAAGAGAAAACGCGGCAAGCTGGTTTGTTTAGCCTTTTCGAGAGCATCTATTAGGTTCTGGCCAGACTTCACTGCCATTCGTTCCAATTGCGAAACTTGTTCCAAGGACAACGTAAACAAATCTGCGGGGGATTCAATCAAGCCATCATCAACCAGTTGCTCGACCAACTTATCGCCCAGGCCATCAACGTCAAGCGCCTTACGGGAAGCAAAATGTTTAATCGCTTCTTTACGCTGCGCAGCGCAAACTAAACCACCGGTGCAACGAGCTACCGCTTCACCCTCAACCCGTTCAACATGGGAGCCACAAACAGGGCATGCCGACGGCATTGCGACCGGCTGGGCATTAGCAGGCCTGCGGTCCGGCAAACTTCTAGCCACCTCAGGGATTACATCGCCGGCACGGCGAACCACCACGGTATCGCCAATATGGATATCTTTTCGGGTCACCTCATCCATATTGTGTAGCGTTGCATTGCTGACCGTTACACCACCTACAAATACAGGTTTTAGACGCGCCACCGGCGTCAGTGCACCGGTGCGACCGACTTGAAACTCAACATCCACTAACTCAGTCAACTCTTCCTGAGCTGGGAATTTATGTGCAATGGCCCAGCGCGGCGCACGGGCAACAAAGCCTAGTTCACGCTGTTGCAGAAAATCATCAACCTTATAAACCACGCCATCAATGTCGTAATCTAAACTGGCACGCTGCTGCCCAAGCCGCTGATAGTAGGCCAATAAACCGTCAGCACCACTTACCGCCTTACCCAAAGGACAAACCCGGAGCCCCCATTGCTGAAGTCGGGCCAAACTTTCGCTGTGACTAGCGGCGATAGCGCCGTCTGAGCTCTCCCCCACCGAATAGCAATACATTGCTAGTGGCCGAGCGGCGGTAATACGTGAATCAAGCTGTCTTAAACTGCCAGCCGCGCCATTACGCGGGTTCACCAATGTTTTCTCACCCGCGGCGGCAGCTTGTTTATTGAACGCATCAAATTCTCGCAGCGGCATATAAACTTCACCGCGAACCTCAAGCACGTCAGGCCAACCTGAACCCCTTAGGCGTAATGGAACTGAAGCAATGGTTTTAACATTGGCGGTAATATTCTCGCCTGTTTGGCCATCTCCGCGTGTCGCTGCCTGTACTAGCTGCCCTTGTTCATAACGCAGGCTCACCGCCAAACCGTCAAGCTTGGGCTCAGCAAAGTAATTGATCGCGGCCCCAGCCGTTAGCTCAAGTCCATCTGCCACGCGCTTATCAAACGCGATAATGTCTTCGTCTGCGAAGGCATTGTTAAGGCTAAGCATTGGCACGGCGTGAGCCACGGATTCAAACGCAGACAGCGGTGCAGCGCCGACCCGTTGACTAGGCGAGTCATCTGTTAACAGGGCTGGGTAAGCTTGTTCTATCGCTTGTAGTTCGGCAAATAAGCGGTCGTACTCGGCATCCGGGATTTCAGGATCATCCAAGGCGTAATAACGCCAGGCGTGATGATGCAGCTGCTGGTGCAGCTCAGTTACGCGTTTTTGAGCCACCGCCAATGACGGCACAGAAGGATCAGCGGACATAAAACTAAACAGTGACAGTAAGCCGTTATTCTAGGCTAATAAGCACGGCCTATTGGCAGCAAAAAGGCATAAAAAAACGGCTTAGTGGTAAAAAGCCACTAAGCCGTTTTTAACAGGTCGAACCCCTTCGACCTATATGCTCATATGAGCGCCCCTATACCCCAAGGTTGCAACATTCAATAATCAAAGCCCTATAAAGATTACTGTCTATTGCAACGGTGCCAATGGTTGACCGTTAGCACCTTATCGGTGACCAGCTCCAATCCGATGTTCGTTGCTGATGGGCTCATTATTCAGCCCTGAAAAAATAATTTCCAGCACAAAAAACACCGTAAACCGGACGTCCTAACAGTTGTTCAGCCAGCAGCGCTATCTAGGTCTGAACCACCCCTCAAAACCTAACGGGCGTTAAGGAAGCCTATATATATTGAAAAAGAGGCAGTTTGCCGACGAAGTTGCGCAAACTTGCGCAAAAAGCCGCCCGCCATACACTGGCAAAGCGTCAAAACACCACAACTTTATAGCGCCAGTTCGGTTTGCTCGCGTTTCTGATGGGTAGCGTATTCAATAACCGCTTCCCGCTCATGTGCAATGGTTTGTTCGTTCAAACGGTGCCGACGTTCGTCCGCCAAGGTGCCGCTTAGGCGCTCACTAAGACGCTGTCCAGTCGCCACGAGGTCATCATAAGCATCCAAAAACGAAAACGGGCCGGGCATAGCCATAAATAAAGTTAAGCCAGGCGTTTGCATCGACTCAAAGCTACCACCATCAAAAGTGCCGGGCTTCAACATGTTGGCAACCCGCCATTTAATACAGCTATTGCGCTCATCACGGCGACCAAAGAAACCGTCTTTACCCAACACCAAGCCTTCAGCAATGAGGGCAGCCCGCAGATCAAGACCGTCAAATGCGGTGCCATGTGCGGCCAGCACGTGCAGCACAATAACCTTGTCTACCTCTTGCGGCTCCGCCTCTTCTGGCTCCGGAGTGAGATCTACTTTAGGCCCGGCAACCGCGGCTGGCGTTTTGCCTTCGGCCTCTAGCTCGGCAGCCTTGCTGTCTGACATCAAATCGCGTGGCGTAATAACCCGCACTTCGCTAATCAGCTCACCACTTTCGTCGTAATCAGCACCGTGGCTAGCGGGCAGATCATTGGCGTCATGCCCTACCGTTGGTTCACGACGCCGCCATAGCAACACCGCCACTAAAGCTGACAAACCAATCGCAAGCAAAATCCAAGAAAGCGGTTCCATTCTTATACCGAAAAAAATAATGTGCTATTAACCGACCATTTTAAGCGCTTCGCCGATGTCTACGCTCACCAAGCGCGAAACGCCCGGCTCCTGCATGGTGACACCTAACAACTGATTCGCAGCTTCCATGGTTACTTTGTTGTGGGTAATAAAGATGAATTGGACACGGTCAGACATGGCTTTTACCAAGCGCGAGAAACGCCCGACATTGGCATCATCAAGCGGCGCGTCAACCTCATCCAACATACAAAACGGTGCAGGGTTAAGCTCAAAAATGGCAAATACCAGCGCCACCGCGGTGAGTGCTTTTTCACCGCCAGAGAGCAAGTGAATCGAAGAGTTACGTTTGCCTGGCGGCCGCGCCATGACGTTAACCCCAGCAGTTAACAAGTCATCGCCTGTCATCTCTAGTGAAGCTTGGCCGCCACCAAACAACCGTGGGAACATCTCCTGCAACCCACTGTTAACCTTGTCAAAGGTCTCACGGAAACGCTCACGCGTTTCCTTGTCAATCTTGCGAATCGCTTCTTCAAGCGTTTCCAGCGCCTCAACCAAGTCATTATGTTGGGCGTCTAAATATTGCTTACGCTCAGACTCTTGCTCAAATTCCTCAATCGCCGCGAGGTTAATTGCCCCTAAGCGAGAAATTTTCAGCTGCAGCTCATTCATAATGCGGATTGCTTCATCTACTGAAGCCGCGTCGGGCTCTTGCGCTAATAACGCTTTAGGATCCAAATCCTCTTCTCGAATTTGCTCCACCAAGGCTTCGCGACGTGTTTTGAGCTCTTGTTCACCCAGCTTGGCCGACTCCAAGGTCTGGCGCTTTTGCTCAAGCATTTGCTCAGCCTGCATGCGCCGCTGATCCACTTCACGGTAACTATGCTGGAAGTTTTCTAACTCTTTACGGGCTTCGCCTAGGCGCGCTTCAACCTGCACACGCAGGCCTAGCTTTTCTTCCAACTCAGCACGGGCTTCTTCGTCGGCCGTATCACCAATGCTTTCTAACGCAGATTCCAGTGCTGCTTGCCGCTCTAATAGACCACCAAGCTGCAACTCCAAACGTTCTTGGTTATTGCGCATGCTGTCACGCTCGGTACGGCGAGTTTCAATCTGTAGCTGTAGCTGCTGGCTAGTTTCGCGGTCACCACGATAACGATCACGTGCACCCATCAGTTGCATTTGCAGGCTTTCTTTTTCAGCCCGCAATTTTTCGCCTAGGCCAACACTGTCAGACATCGCATCAGTTGCCACCTGCATGCGCGCCCGCGCTGCCTTAAGCTCTTCATCATCGCGCCGCATAATTTGCTTGAGCTCTTCAAGCTCCATCAGCAAGGCTTCTTTGCGGCGCTGCTGAGCGTCTTGTTTGGCTTGCGCCTGCTGTAATTCAGACTGCGCTTGCTGCTGCGCGTATAAGGCCTGCTTAACCTGACCTTGCAACTCATCACGCTGTGCTTCTAAATCAGCACGCTGGCCACGCAGGCTTTCTAGCTCTTGCTGTTGTGACTCACGACTATCACGCAGAGTTTCTAACTGCGCCTCCAACTGGCGTAGCTCTTCGGCGTTTTGTAAGGCATGCTCGCCCTCGCCGGCTCTCTGCATCCAATTAGGGCCAACTCGGTCGCCCGCCTCGGTTACAAAAAGCTCATGCGCCGCCAAGCTATTTCTTCTGGATAAGGCGTCCGCCAAGCTCGCCGCGGTGCGCACATGGGCCAACCACGGTGCCAGCGCGCCGGCATCTTTAACACGATTGATCAGGCTGTCATCGGCACCGTCAGCGGCAACAGCGACACCATCAAAAAAGGCTAGACCGGCCGAATCATCTGAATCCAAGGTTGGTAGCAACTGATCTAGCTCTGATACCGACAGAGCCGTTAGGAAGCCACCTAAGGCCGCCTCAACAGCTTGTTCCCAACCTGCATCTACGCGTAACTGATCAAGCAAACGCTGCTGATCATCTAAACCATTGTCTGCCAGCCAAGCACTTTGTTGCTTGTCTTGCTTGCCAGCCGCCGCGACCAGCGCTTGCAGCGACGCCACGCGGCCTTCAAGCCGCTGCAGAGCAACGCCCTGCTCGTGGGTTTGCTGGCTCACTTCTTGTTCCTGAGCACGCGCTGTTTCTAATTGCTGGCTCACATCAGCCAGCTGATCTTCCATTTCCTGGCTACGCGCAGCAGCCGCTTCAGCGGCAACGCTTAAACCTTCGGTGCCATTAGCATCACCAGTCTGTGTAGACATCTCGGCATGCTCTAGCTCCAGCCGCTCATGGCGTTGCACGCGTTGCTGCAATTCGCGCTCTAGATGCGTAATACGGGTCTGTTCTACTTCGGCAGAACGAGTCGGCTCTGCCGCGGCCGCGTTGTGCGCGTCCCAACGCGTTTGCCAATCATCCATGGCTTCTTCAGCAGCTTCATGCGCTGCCGCGGCCTCTTCGGCTGTGGCGGCGAGGCCCTCCAAACGAGGTTCTAACTCTTCTAGCAGCGCATTGAGTTCTTCTAGGCGCTCGGCATCACGTTGTTGATGACCGCGCAACTCGCCCACCGCATGGGTGACTTGCTCTAGTTCTTGGTTTTGCTGCTGCGATAACTGTTGCTGGTGACGAATCTCACCTTCTAAACGCGAAATATCAGAACCCACCGCATAGTAACGGCCTTGTACCTCGTTAAAGGCTTGGTTGGCGTCAGCTTGGGCTTCGCGGTTTTTCTCTAGCTCGGTTTCAATCGCCCGCAATTCCGCGTGCGCACCATCTAGCGCAACCGACTTTTCATTGAGGTTACTGCTGTAATTCTCAATATCCTGATTGATTTCACGTAACCGCAAGCCCATCAAGGTAGCTTTGGCATCACGTGATTCGGCCTGCAGCTCTTTATATTTAGCCGCGGCTTTGGCTTGTCGATTCAGCCGCTCTAACTGTTTATCCAGTTCATGGCGCACATCTTCCAAGCGCTCTAAGTTTTCGCGGGTATGTTTAATCCGATTTTCGGTTTCACGGCGACGCTCTTTATATTTGGAAATGCCAGCGGCCTCTTCCAAAAATACGCGCATTTCTTCGGGCTTCGCCTCAATCAGGCGTGAGATTGTGCCCTGTTCAATAATTGCGTAGCTGCGCGGGCCGAGACCAGTGCCCAAAAAGATATCAGTGATATCCCGACGCCGACATTTGGCGCCGTTAAGAAAATAGTTACTTTGGCCTTCGCGCGTCACTTCGCGGCGTACGGCAATTTCATTAAAACTAGCGTATTGGCCACCCAAACGCGGACTATTCTCATGGTCGGTGTTATCAAACACCAACTCCACAGAGGCCTTGCTGACAGGCTTACGGCCGCTAGAGCCATTAAAGATGACATCGGTCATCGAGTCGCCACGCAAGTTCTTTGCCGAGCTTTCACCCATTACCCAGCGCACGGCGTCAATCGTGTTCGATTTACCACAGCCATTAGGGCCAAGGACGGCGGTCAGATTGCTGTTAAAAAGTAGCGTGGTTGGATCAACAAAAGACTTGAAGCCAGCCAACTTAATGCGCGAGAGTCTCATTAAAGAAAAGCGTTATAAATAATTTTTATGAATGATGCGTTAGCGAAGACCGGGTAGTTTAAATTAAAGTAGGCAGTTATGTCGCACCCCTTGTGCATCGAAAGCAACCTTTTGAGTCCTCTGAAACTGGCTTTATGTCCACCACTAGGGCTCTACACAAAAGATAATTCAACACGAAAGACCATGACCGTTACCCAAACTCCTTCAGAAGACACCCTGACCCAGCTAGGCAACAAGCCCACTACACAGCCAACTAAAGAGCTTGAAAGCTTTCCCAATCCGCACCCGGAAAACGATTACACCATCCGTATCACCATTCCGGAGTTCACCTGCCTATGCCCAAAAACCGGCCAACCAGACTTTGCCGAGTTTGTCTTGGAGTATGTGCCAGATGAGAAATGCGTGGAACTCAAAGCACTGAAACTCTATATGTGGAGCTTCCGTGAGGAAGGTGCCTTCCATGAGAAGGTCACCAACGACATTTTGGCTGACCTCGTGGCAGCAACCGAGCCGCGCTTTATGCGCCTGACCGGCGTATTTAATGTGCGCGGAGGCATTTACACCACCGTAGTAGCGGAACATCGCAAACAGGGTTGGCAAGCACCACAGCGTGTTGAGCTACCCTAGCCCTCATAGCCCCTCTGTAGCAAAGCAACACAAGGCGTCGTTTTATGGATAACAGCATCGGCCAAGGTATTCGCGACCTACGCAGCGGGTTTAACCTCGCCTTTCGTCCGGGCATTCGCCTGTATGTAATCCTGCCATTGCTGGTGAATTTCCTACTCTTTGCCAGCGGCACGGTATGGTTAGCTGATTACTTTGGCGACTGGCTAAACGACTTCCTTTCCAAGCTACCGGAGTGGCTGCAATTTTTGCGCGGCCTATTTTGGGCGGTGTTTGTCGTCGGCATTATGTTGACGGCTTATTACGCCTTTACCGTGCTGGCGCGTTTAATTGCCGCACCGTTTAACAGTTTGTTGGCCGAGCGCGTGGAAAAAGAGCTGACCGGCAAAAGTGGCGCTATCGAAGAAAGCATCGCCAGCATGGTAGTCCGTAGTATTCGCCGCGAGTTAGTAAAGCTGCTGTATATGCTGCCGAGGCTATTCGCCGTGTTACTACTGTCTGCGGTACTGTTTTTTATTCCCGGCTTAAACGCTCTCATTCCACTGCTCTGGTTTCTGTTTGGGGCCTGGATCCTGTGTCTAGAATATTTAGACTACAACAGTGATAACCACGGTCTTAGTTACAAACAAACTAAAACCATGGCTCAGCAGCAACGCCAGCGGGCACTGGGTTTAGGCGGTGCCATCGCCCTACTAACTAGCTTTCCGTTAGTTAACTTAGTAATTATGCCGGTTGCCGTTTGTGCTGGTACCGCTTGGTGGGTCAGCAGCCAAAAGCCGCAAGCATAAGCTCGACCCAGCATGGCTAAATGCCCACGCCATATCAGGCGGCGCAGCGCCGCTATTGCGCTAGCGTTATTAGCGGCTAGCGCCTGCCAGCAATCGCCAACGGCACGACAAGCACTAACAATTTATGAGCCCGAGCAGCTAACAGCGGCCTGTAACAAGGCACTGCGTGAGGCTCGGCAAGACGTAGAAGCCCTCGCAAGCGCAGCACCCGACCCAGCTCGCCCACAAGCGTTTTTAGAAGCCTGGGATCTCAACGGCGCCAAGCTAAGCAACATACTCGGGCCCATTTATCTGCAGGCCTACGTACACCCCAAACAGCCGCTGCGCGAAGCGGGTGAAAACTGCATCCTCGAGGCTAACCGCTTTCAGACGGAGCTTTTTCAGAACGAAGTACTGTACAAAAAGACACTGGCGTTAACACCGCAAGTGCTCGACAACGCTAGCCAGAAACTACAACAAGATTTACTTCAGGCCTTCACCACCAGCGGTGTTGCACTGGAACCGGTAAAACGCCAAAGAGCCGCCGATATTACCGAAACTATTGAACGTCTAGCACAAGCATTCCAGACCCAACTACGCGAGAACCAAGGCGCAATACGGTTCCAAGAGGCTGACGTTGAGGGCTTATCTGAATCATGGAAGCAGCAAGCCAGACAGGCGGATGGTAGTTATCTGGTTAACTACGATTATCCGCAGTATTTCCCGTTTATGCGCAACGCCAGCAACGCTGACGCCCGCAAACGCTACTACCAAGGTTTTACTAACCGTGGCGGCCCAGACAACCTAGACCGTTTGGACGAAATCGTGGCCCTGCGCCAAGCATTAGCCGACCTGCATGTATTACCCAGCTACGCTCACCTAGCTAGCCGTAATCGGATGTTGAATAGCCCCGCTGCTATTAACGAATTCTTAGCCCAGGTTAAACAACCCGTGTTAGCGCTAGAGACCCGCGACATCGCCTATCTCAGCAAGCTAAAACAACAACACACCGGCGACAACAGTCGTTTGCAACGCTGGGATTTAGCGTTTTACCTTGAACAGGCGCGGCAACAAAAATTCAGTATTAACCAAGAAGCCCTACGGCAGTATTTCCCCACCAAAGCGACTGTACGCTGGGCGCTAGCAATCAATGAGAAGCTGCTAGGGATAGACATTCGACCGGCCAAAGCTCCACAGTGGCACCCAGACGTCCAGTACTACGATGTATTCGATAGCCGCAGCCAAGAATATTTGGGTGCCATATATCTCGATCTCTACCCGCGAGATGGCAAATACAAACACGCAGCAGCCTTCCCAGTCCGCAGCGGCAGCCGCTTACTTAAACAACGCCCTACTAGCGCCTTGGTAACCAATTTCGACCGTCAAGGTTTAACCCAAAACGAAGTTGAAACCCTACTTCATGAACTAGGTCATGTTTTCCACGGCGTACTTTCTAAAACTTGGTACGCCAGCCACTCGGGTACCGAAGTACAACGCGACTTTGTCGAAGCCCCTTCGCAGATGCTAGAGGCCTGGGCAAGGCGCTATGAAACACTAAGCAAGGTCGCTAACTATTGTGACGGCTGCCCAGCTATTAGCGAAGACATGGTCAGTCGCTTAGAAGCCGCTCGACGTTTTGGCCAAGGCACGCAATACGCCCGCCAACACCTTTACGCGAGCTTCGATATGGAGCTGGCGACGATGGCCCCAATGAGTGCACAACAGACTTGGGAAAAGTTGGAGTCGCAGTCGGCTCTTGGCCACCTCAAAAACACATCGTTCCCCGGCACGTTTGGCCATATTACCGGCGGCTATGCGGCCGGATATTACGGCTATATGTGGTCAGAAGTGTTAGCCCTAGACATGCAAAGCGTTTTCGGCGACAACCTGATGAATCCCGAGCTAGGGCTTCACTATCGGCGCAGCATTTTAGAGGCCGGTGGTGAAAGGCCACCGCAACAGCTGGTGCATCAGTTTCTGGGCCGTGAACCGTCGCCATCGGCCTTCTTCGAGCAGTTCAGCGCTAACCAAAACTAAGAGAACTATAAAGCCGTATTGCGATTCAAAATCTCGCGCAAAGGCCTACGTTGAGACAAAAACACGCCTTGACCATAATCCACACCAATAGCGACAAGCTCTTTCTCAATATCGGCACTCTCAACGCATTCAGCAACCGTCTCTAAGCCCATGGTGCGCCCCACCCGATGGATACTCTCGACAATCGAATGGTCTGTTTCAGAATGCAGCATCTCGCGAACAAATTCGCCATCGATCTTGAGCATATCAACTGGCAACGATTTCAAATAACTGAAACTACTAAATCCAGTACCAAAATCATCAAGCGCTAACTGGCAGCCCATTTCTTTCAAGGTTTGTAAAAACCGCTGTGCGTCCGCCACATTCTGCAGTGCAGTGGTTTCGGTAATTTCAAAGCAAATTAAGCGTGGATCTATGGCGTGGCGATGGAATAATTTTCTAATTTCATCCAGCGCCTTGTCCGAACCGATGGTGTGCCCAGATAGGTTAATAGCAATGCGGTAGTTAGCTGCCAGCAATTCTGCCTGTAGCGGCGCCATATGCTTAAACACGGCGGTCATGACGTAGTGATCAATGGCTGGCATCAAACCATAACGTTCAGCCGCCGGGATAAATTCATTTGGTGAAGCAATGGTTCCGTCTACTTCCCGCAAGCTGATTAGCACTTCAACGTGATGCGCCTTTTGGCTCGACAGGCTCCAAATCTGCTGTCCATAGATAAGGATTCGGTGCTCTTTCAAGGCCGACTGCAATCGGCTGACCCAGTTCATATCACTAGCTTGGCGACCGCTATCAGCACTGTCAGCCGACCACAAATGCACACCGCGCCGGCCTCTGTCTTTGACGACATAACAAGCGGCATCGGCGCGGCCCATCGCTAGTTCAGTGCTAGCAACACTGCGGTCAAGCATGGCAACGCCAAAGCTGGCACCAACTGGGAAACGCCTACCTTCCCATTCGAAATCAATCTGACTGACGGCGTCACAGACCTGCTGGCAACGGCGGCGAGCATCCCCGGCCTGACAATCCATCAGTAATAGTGCGAACTCATCCCCGCCCAATCGAGCTACAAAGTCGCCTTCGCGCACAGCAGCCGCTAAAGCTTTGCCGATTTCTCGGATCAAAACATCCCCTGCCGCATGTCCGGCCGTGTCGTTGACCACTTTGAATTGGTCGAGATCAGCGAACACCAAAGCATGACTGCCCCCAGAGCACTGCAGGGCTTGATAGGTCGCCTCTAGGCGCTCTTCAAATGCGCCGCGATTAAAGAGCCCACTTAAGTTGTCCGTCTCGGCTTTTAAGCGCAACTGCTTCTCAAGCGCCAGGCGTTCGGTAATGTCACGCAGCACCAAAACATAGCCCTGATGCAAGGGGTTAGCTTGCAACAACTCCGCTGCCAATGGCGCTTCCAAACCGGGAATATCCAAATCGCTCTGTAGCTGCCGACAGGTAATTTCGAAATAACGTTGCGTTTCTACTTGCAAGCAAATGACCGGCGTTTTTTGTGTTGCCTGATTGGGATTCCAAACGAAATCGCTATTGCACTGTGGCAACTTTAGCCGCAACCAGTCGCAAACCGGCGAGCCATTCCAAGCCCTATTGCCAGCAATACCCTCAGCAGCGGCATTCGCATATAGAACTTGAGCATTTGCATCTACGGTTAACACCGCATCGGCAATGGAACGCAAAGACATCTCTAGCGTTTGACGTTGAATCGCAACGTCAACTTCCATTTTGTGGCGTTCAGTCACGTCTCTAGCCACGGTAACGGTACGAATGCCACTGTGACTCTGCGGAGTTTTCTCCAGCGCGCGTTCAAACACCTCAACCCAGACATAATGCCCCTGCCGGTGTCGCATTCTGAATTCAGGAATAAAACATTTGCCACGGTTAGCCTGACTCAGACGATGTGCGGCGATCACCCGCTTTTGGTCTTCCGGGTGAACATAATCCAGGGGCACTGTGCCAACCATATCCGTGGGCTTATAACCCAACACCTCTTCAACCGTATCGTTCACATACAGATAGCGACCGGAGTCAGCATGCATGGCAATAATGTCGGTACTGTTTTGGGCCAGCAGTTCTAACCGTTCTTTGTCCGCAGCCGTGGTTTTGATTAGCGCTCGCTGCTCTTCGGTATTCTTCAGCAACTCTTTAACCGCGTTATGACGTTGAAAATCCAAGCGAACGGTGTGCTTTACCCAGCGCCGTATAGCAACGGTAATGGGCGTAGCCAGACATGCCAACGCTACAACTCCAAACCCAACCCCAGCTATTTGCACACTGCCAACGAAATAGGCCGTCACTAGGAACGTTAGCACCACCGGCGCCAAACTAATCGGCACGGTACCGGGCACTAGATTGATAAGCGTGAGGGTCAATATCACCAAGATGTAGGCCATCGAAACCCACAGCAACAGTGGTAAAGATTCAGGCGAAAAGTACAAACTCGCAGCCGGAAAAGCCCAAAGCACACCAACCAACAGCCGATAGAGCAAATAGTGCTTTAGCCACCGTTCAACCTGCCAATCTTGGCTGGCCATCGATAGCCGCCTACGCGTCAGCGAACAATAACCGATTGCTAGCCCCGCCACGGACAGCCACCATATAAGCAAAGGCCATAGCGGCAAAAACTGCGCGATACCTACTACAACCACGCCAGCGCCGACTATCTGCGCAATGGCGTCACCTAGCACTAATAAACCGTTGCTTTTATAAAGGCCGCGCCTCGACCACTGCTGATAGCTGGCGTTATCGGCTGATACAGACATCAAAAATAACCAACAACAAGCTAGTTACGATGCTGCTGGGCATATAGCGCCTGCAGCCAAGGCACAGTGACAATACCGTCATCAGGCAACTTAGCGGCCCATTCGCCGCCTTCAATAACGCTAGACTGACCCTCGTCACCTAAATGGCTAACCACCAATTTAGCCCCGTCAAAGTCTTCACCGCGGGTGTAATCAGAAACCGTCACTACCGTCGGTACGCCTACTGTACGCGCTGCCTTAAGGCCAACATAGGAATCTTCAAACGCTAGGCATTCGTGCGCTTCTAGCCCCAAGCGCTGCAGGGCAATTTGATAAGCGTCTGGAGCCGGTTTTTTATTCTTTAGATCTCGCCCACAGACCACCACATCGAACACCTCCTCGGGCGGTCGTTGAAAAAACTGCTTGGTCAGTGCCGTTAGGCTAGTAATACTGCAGTTAGTTGCTACGGCAAGCTTTAGGCCCGCTTCCCAGCTCTCTTGGCTAAACATCCGCGCAATGCCTGGGCGGATTTTGACATCACCCATCCCCACTCGCTGCTTAAAAAAGTGCGCCTTGGTTTCGTGAATTTTATCTATCAGCTCGGTGCGGCCACGGGTGCTTTCATTACGGTAGTAACGAATATAGGCCTCCAAGCGTTCACGACCGCCACCGACCGCTAATAAATCGCCGTATAGCGACTCATCCCAATACCAGTCCAGCCCCAAATTATAGAAAGCGTCATTGAACGCCATTCGGTGTCCAAACCGTTCGGTTTCCGCCAAGGTGCCATCAACGTCAAAAATCAAAGCGCGTAAAGTCATGGAGCTGCGTGTTATTTAGCTTGTAGTTTTCGTATAAGCACAGTGTAATGAAGCCCTCCTAGGAATGCAGCCACCAAAAGC
Organism: Gammaproteobacteria bacterium; assembly: GCA_030425645.1. GTDB lineage: Bacteria > Pseudomonadota > Gammaproteobacteria > JAPPPA01 > JAPPPA01 > JAPPPA01. The sequence continues at coordinate 96,421 of JAUHZK010000010.1, forward strand.
AGATATGTCTTCGCCTTCTCCCCGTTACGTCGGGCGTTTTGCGCCGTCGCCAACCGGGCCACTACATTTAGGATCACTATTTACCGCTATTGCTAGCTGGCTACACGCCCGACAGCAGCAAGGGCATTGGCTGGTTCGCATGGAAGACCTTGATCCACCCCGCGAACAAACTGGCGCCGCCGAAGCTATCATCACCACCCTTACCAACTGGGGTCTGCACAGCGACGCGCCGGTTCTATTCCAAAGCGAACGCCTGCACGCCTACCAAAAGACCAGCGATCAACTGTTAGAAACGGGCAAAGCCTACCGTTGCGACTGCTCACGCAAACAAGTCGCTACCGAAGGGCTTGCTAGCCCCGAGGGTTGGCGCTATTCCGGCCGCTGTCGTGAACGGCAGGTTGCGAGCAACAAGCAACATTGCATTCGGCTAGATAGCCGGAGCGTACAAATCCAGTTTACCGACGAGCTACAAGGGCCCCAGCAAGAAACACCAGAACAGCTCTATGGCGACTTCCCTATTCGCCGCGCCGATGAGTATTTTGCTTACCAACTGGCCGTTGTTGTAGACGACGCATACCAAGGCGTAACCCACGTCGTTCGCGGCATCGATTTACTCAGCTCCACTAGCCGCCAAATTTGCCTACAACAAAAACTTGGCCTCACAACGCCCAACTATTGCCATTTACCGGTGTTAATTGGCGAAGATGGTCAGAAACTTAGCAAGCAAAATTTAGCAAAGCCCGTACCAGTCGATTACGACCTTGAAACAATGCGCTGGCTGCTGGATGCATTGGCATTAGATAGTGACCAAGCACCGTTGGCAAGCGGCCCCAAAGCGGCACTCGAATGGGCTGCCCAACACTGGCAGCCACAGCGACTAGCCCAACTGAAGCAGCTAGCCGCAGCGCCCAGCAGCCCGTGTTAGCAAGGCCGTCTTTTCAACAAACCTTCACAGGCTATGCCGCAGTGGTTACACTAATCCCTATGCTGCATAGCATCATTTATCGATGCATCGAGACAAACAGCACAAATAACAAGCAAAACAAAAGCTTAAACTAAACAGATTGAGTATTACCTTATGCGTGACATTGTGATTGCAAGCGCTTGCCGTACCGCTATTGGCAGCTTTGGCGGCAGCTTGGCGAATGTTTCAGCGCCTGATTTAGGCGCCACCGTCATTGCCGAAGCAATACGCCGTGCCGGCGTTGAGCCCGCGCAAGTCGACGAAGTCATCATGGGGCAAGTACTCACTGCAGGCTCAGGCCAAAACCCAGCTCGCCAAGCAAGCATAAAAGCTGGATTGCCTAATAGCGTGCCAGCGATGACCATTAACAAAGTATGCGGCAGCGGCCTAAAAGCCGTGCATTTGGCCGCTCAGGCGATCGCCTGTGGTGATGCTGAAATCATGGTTGCCGGTGGCCAAGAAAATATGAGCCAGGCCCCACATGTATTGCCTAAATCACGCGATGGTCAGCGCATGGGCAACTGGGCGCTAGAAGACAGCATGATTAAAGATGGCCTTTGGGATGCTTTTAATAACTACCACATGGGTCAAACCGCTGAGAATCTCGCTAACAAATACGAGATTGCTCGCGAAGACCAAGACAACTTCGCCGCTAATTCACAACAAAAAGCGGTAGCGGCGATGGAAGCCGGTCGTTTCGATGATGAAATTGCCGCAGTAACGATTCCACAACGCAAAGGCGACGCAATTGTCTTTAACAAAGACGAATATCCTCGCGCCGGAACAACTGCGGAAAAGCTTTCAGGTCTGCGCCCTGCTTTTGTTAAAGATGGCTCTGTAACCGCCGCTAACGCCTCTGGTTTAAACGATGGCGCTGCTGCGGTCGTAGTAATGAGTGCCAGCAAGGCCGAAGAGCTAGGTATTCAACCACTCGCTAAAATTAGCGCTTGGGCCAACGCCGGTGTTGATCCTGCCATTATGGGCATTGGGCCAGTGCCTGCCAGCCAACGTTGTCTAGCCAAAGCCGGCTGGGAAATTGATGAACTCGACCTTATTGAAGCCAACGAAGCGTTTGCCGTGCAAGCCTTATCTGTAGGCAAAGAGCTGGGTTGGGATGCTGCCAAGGTCAACGTTAATGGCGGCGCCATTGCCTTGGGACATCCAATCGGTGCCTCTGGCACGCGCATTCTCGTTACCCTACTGCATGAAATGCAGCGCCGTAATGCCAACAAAGGCTTAGCCACGCTATGTATTGGTGGCGGCCAGGGTGTTGCGCTTGCGGTTGAAAACGTCGCTTAATTTTTCTTATATCAACGCTGATCGCTATGACTACTACTAAAAACGACTCGCAAAAGCCTGAACCGCGCCTGATTAAGAAATACCCCAATCGCCGGTTGTACGACACGGAAATAAGCCGCTACATCACCTTGGATGAAGTCCGTGACCTCGTTATGCAAGGCCAAGAATTTAAGGTAGTGGACAAAAAAACCGGGCGCGACATTACGCGCTCTATCTTGCTCCAAGTCATTGCCGAACAAGAAGATGGTAACAACCCAATCTTCAGCACCGAGTACCTGTCCAATATCATTCGATTCTACGGTGACAGCCTGCAAAATTCGATGAGCACCTACCTTGAGCATTCGATGCAAAACTTCGTCGAACAACAGGCGCAAATCCGCGAAAAATTGAAAACCTTGGTTGGCAATAATCCGTTTGACGGTATCCGTGACCTAGCCCGCCAGAACCGCAAGATGTGGAAATCTATCCGCGCTGAAATCGTGGAAGAAATCGATAAGATCACCAAGCGCACCGACGACTAAATAGCCTGTTAGACGGCTACTCCAAACCCCGAAAGCGTCCATCCTGGATACACAAAAAACACCTAAGTCATTGTTTTGCAATTTTTATATTGCAATGCACAAATATTTCCTCGAAAACCGTTGACAGCCCTTTCGGCTTTCCATATGATGCAACGCAACAAATGCTGCAGCGCAACAAACAGCCGCAGCCTGACGAAATCATTTGGAGTCCACCATGGCCGATATCAAAGTTCAAATCGAAGAAGTTCAAAAGCAAGCTCAAGCTGTTCTAGCTGACGTTCAAGCTAAAGCTGAAAAAGTAGCTGGCGTTGCTCAACAAGCCGCAACTGACGTTGTTGCTCTTGGCAACAAAGCTGCTGACGAGCTAGGTGGCACTGCTACCAAGCAACTAGAAGCTCTTAAAGCTGAAGGTTCTGCTCAGGACAAGCTAAACGCTCAGAAAGATCTAGTAGCTGCCTACCCTGCACAGCTTAAAGTTGTTGCTGAAGGCGCTGTTGAGCTAGCTGGCAAAGTTGCTGGTGAGCTTAAAGCTGCGGTAGCTGCTTAAGACTTAGTTAGCTAAGTCGGGCCTGCGGCCTAGTTCGCTGAACTAGGTTCGCAGAGCCACCAAGAATAAGGGCCCAAACCGCATTTATTCTTGGTTGTTCTGCAACCGACTTGTCTCCTCCAAGAAAGGCAGCACGCCTTTCAACGCACTTACCCCCGCGCCTTGCGGGGGTTTTTTTTTTCTCCGATATACCCGATGTAACCGTGCATTAATTGCACGTTTCCCCTGCTTTACGTCATTCTATAGCGTACACATCCAAAAAACGTGCATATATTGCACGATTTGTTCTTTTTATGTTATATTGTGCATATGGCGCACGTAATAGACATATTTTGCACGGGCAATACCGTAACAAATACGATTCCCCACTCTAGCGGAGAGGGGGCACTATTCGGCGCGTATACAGAAAGAGAAGCGCAAGCAGCACACGGCCTTATTGGACACTGGCATGACCGAATGCTCCATCTCCAGAAAAATGGAAAACAAAGTGCAGATGGCTTTGTAGGAAACCTACGACGGGTGCTCTTGGACAGCAGCGCACTGCCTTGGACACTAACAGCAAAAGATGTTGAATATTTCTTTATTAATCGCCGCAACAGAAATGGCGAGACATTAAGCCCTAATACTGTAGCCGTTTACTCGTCAACGCTCCGTTCATTTCAGGCGTTTCTTCACGAGCCAGATATCACGGCCGAAATAGTACGCAACTTTCAAACTCGACCTGAAATCTTCATCACTGAAGAAAATGCCATTGGAGTTAAACGAAAGCGGGCTGACTGGAAACCAAAAGGGAAAGCTTTATGCAAAACAGATATTGACCGGTTAGATGAGACCTTTAAAGGGTTAATCATCGATGCCAAAAACAATGGAACTAAGTCCTATCTTCCGCATGCGAGAAATCGAGTCATGTTTCATCTTGCTATACATTTAGCCCTCCGAATAGGCGACCTCGAGTCAATGCTGATTTCTAATTTCAGCTCCTCTAGCAACCCAAAATTAAAAGCAAAATTTGATCGATTTGGCTGCGTATATGTATGTGGAAAAAACTCAGTCGCTTCAACACTTCCAATTCGCGATCCCGATATCTACAACTTATTGATGTGGTACCTAGACAAAATACGCCCCCCAATGCTCTCTAGAGCCTTGAAAACTAAGAAAGCCAAAAAGAACAATGGAAAAACCAAAATCAACGATAAAATGGTTCCACTAGAAGATGTACTCTTCATATCAGAGAGGGGCAACGGTATTTCAGGCAATACTTTTAGGGATGCGCTTGATGCCGTACAACTACTTACTGGGCTTCCATTTCATTTCACACCACACGACCTAAGGCACACTGGTTGTACACAAATGATGGAGGTCTACCAAGCTCCGCACATTGCTCAACAATATATGAGACACAAAAATTTAGCGACTACGTTTGGCTATTATCACCCTGACCCTGTTGACGCTGGGTCCGAGGTCAATAAAGCAATGAATATCAAACTACCCTCAGGGCAGAACGATCATGAAACTTAGAATAAAAAACAACCTCGAAATCATCATGCATGATTCTGGGATCAAATCATTCCAGATGCTTTCCGATAGGCTTAAAGCTAACCAGAATTTCGTCCTTGGGCGTAGCACAATTAGTCGGTTAGCTCGAAATGAAAATGCGAGCTACTCAATCGAGTTAATAGAAGCGCTCTGCAATGAGCTTCAATGCCTACCTGCTGACATATTCGACACAACCGTTGAAGGTGCGAGCCTAGAGTTTGTTAAGTCACTCCAAAGCCGCCTACAACCTTTCCGCTATGGGCAGATTTTAGTGGAATCCAAAGAGAACCAAGGTATTGAGCAAGGAAGTCGCCCTAAATTGGACGAACCCGAACAAACCTCAACACTTGCTGATGACTTTGATGACATATGCGGACCATCAGTAAGCCACCTGACGAAAGACGACCTATAAGTACTAATGGGCACGCTTTTAAGTACGTTCGATTGCCCAATATGCGGTGGGAATGTGAGAGCCCACTACCATACGAAGCCTGAGAACGTTTCTTGCCAAGCCAATAGCGCAAAACCAGGAGAGAAGTGCTGGCTGAAAGAGACGGACAAGTTAGGAAATTATTGCTTTGAATGGTTAAGCAGCATTCAGCGCAAGCGACAAACTAGCTTAGCCGGCCAACCAAGGGAATACTATTTTGAATGTGTTCAGTTGATATACGCTGCTTTCAAAGTCAGCAAAAAGTCTGTATTCGCTTTATTTGCCTCTTATTCAGCGGAGACTAGATGGTTCCTACTGAGCACCTGCCCCTCACGTCTACACGCGATTCTTCAACAGATTATGGCGATAAATGGAGGATTAAGCGCTCGTCCCCCACTATCAAAACCCAACTTACCGGATAGCATTGACCCTGGCTTACTACCCGCACTGCGCTCATTCGCGTCGAGAGCGGAGAACAGGTACCACCGACTGATAGCACTCGGCCACGAGCGAGATTCCCGGTATGTGACAGCTCGCATGAATAACCCAATTGCACTAGCTGTGTTTATGAGTCGAATGGGTAAAACCAGCTGGAAACAAGCTACTAGCAAGGTACTAACGAGCTTTTTCAAAGAGCACCCTCGGCGCAGGCCTAATAAGCTAAATGCTTTTCTACAGTTTGTAGATGCTCCTATTACAATCGAAGACGGGCGCGGTCGCCCTAAAAAGGGAAAGATTAGAAATACTCAGAAGCTAACTTCTTTAAAAGTCCTACCTAGAAACCAAATTGAACAGGAACTAGCCAAGGCGAAACAATCCCTGCGCGCGGAATACTACCTTGCATTCTGGTTAGTCGTAGTTTGCGGCCAGGATACAAGCAAAATCAAACAACTAGCACTGGATCAAATCACTGGTAAGGCCTAGGGTTCCTAGACACTTTCCTGCTTTAAAAAATACTGTTGATCGATTACGTTTGGCGCAACGCGATCATTATAAGTATGACGCCGTTTAGGGTTATAAAACATCTCGATGTACTC
>JAUHZK010000016.1 GCA_030425645.1 Gammaproteobacteria bacterium
TAGCACAAGCCAAAGCCCCAGTTCTTCTGATTGTCAGTCAGCCGGATCAGCCAATCAGCGATCTCGGCATTTTCAGAGCTCAGCTTGGGCTGGTAACGGTAGCAGGTTTCGCTGATACCTATTGCTGAGCAAGCCAGCCTGATACTGACACCCCGGGTGCTGACTGCCTCCTGCGCCACCTCTCTAAGCCGAGATGGCCTTACCACTTTTTTTGCAGGGCCTCCTGGACAATCTCGGCCTTCAGACGCTCTTCAGCGTACATTTTCTTCAGACGCCGATTTTCCTCTTCCAGCTCCTTCAGGCGGGCCATCATGGAGGCGTCCATACCGCCGTACTTGGAGCGCCACTTATAAAAAGTGGCGGAGCTTATGCCATGTTCACGGCAGAGCTCTGGGACAGGGGTCCCTGCCTCAGCCTGCTTGAGAATCGCCATAATCTGGCTGTCACTGAATTTTGATCGTTTCATGCAGAATCTCCTGCGTATAGGTTACGAGAAAATTCTACTTTTGGCCCCTGTTAATTTCCGGGGGGATTACCAGTAGAACTGCCATTAAAAAAGCGGTGACAGTGCTTGTCGTGCCTCCTGACTGACTTTTCGTTTCAAGCCTATCGCTATCTCCTATGGTATAGCCATAAGAAACTTTATCGATAATGTCAGCGGTTCTTATCTTGTGCGTGGTCTTATCAAAAAATTTATCTACAAAACTACTAAGCGATTCGTAAAACCTAGTTTCAAGCAGGCTATTATCCTGTATGTCTATTCGGTCGATTTCAGCAACTAAATCGTTAAAGGCTTTATTGAACTTAACGTTTAAGACAACCGAGCTTAAGTTGGAAATTTTATGTTTGTTGAGATCTTGATTTAATTCCGCGATGAAACTCGTTAAAGCTCGCCCTGTATCGCGCATTTCCATAAGTTGGTTGTTTACCAGCTGGTTGTGGCTTCTTGTCTCATTATTTAGTCGAGTCTGCTCGTACTCCAGCGTTGCATAACTGTTCTTATAAGCTTCGATTATTGCTCTAGCTTCTGATGCCGAATTTACAATCCTGTGGTTATCGACATCTGGGTGAGGCAAATCCCTTTGCAACCGGCTTAGCGCCACTATTACTTCAGAATCAGCGCGTGCTAACGCTTCCCGGAGAGCGCCAGCAGAGTCTATGCAGTCTTGAGTCAACACTTGAGAGCGATCTAATTCGGCATGCTCGTTGCTGCTTACTAAGCTGCGGCTAGGGAGGCTTCTTTCTAACTCCTGACGCGCCTTATCCATGAGGTTGGTTTGGGCTGTTATTTGTTGCAACCTCTGATGGGCCTCTGCCAATGTTTTCTGTAACTTGTTGCGTTCTGTTTTGTGCTCTTCCAGCTCAATTAGTTTTGTTTGCCGTTCATCATTTAGCGCATCCAGCTCCCGCTCTTCTTGCTCCTTTCTAAGAGCGGCAAACTGCATTCCGGTAATCGTGCTGTGGTCTCGCTGAAGGGCACTTCTTTGCCTATCTTTTTGGCTGATTAATTTCTCTCGGTCTTCCGGAGAGTCGGCCTCTTTCCGTTCTTGGAGTTGAGCGTCAATTTGTTTAAGCCGCGCTGTTTGTGCGGTTAAATTGGCATCTAGTGTGGCTCTATGAATATCTGAGTTGTACTCCTGCCAAACTGAATCTCCCAGTGGCTGCCCTAAAAACGTTAGTCGGCCATTCTCCGCTGCCCCAATTAGGGCTGTAAATTTCGCAATCGTGTTTTTAACGTCAACATCAAGATTGACATTTATATCCGTAAAGGAAGGGTTCAAAGATAGGAGCGCTGAAGCGCTCTCGCTATTGCCAAGCTGGTGCAGCAAAGAGGAATGATCGTTTTCTAATAAGGCTCTTATGCGTGCTATATTTATCTGGATTGCGTTCTTCTCTTTTAATCGAGCAGCGCACCATTCTTGTAGCGTTCGTTCGCTTTCAAGGGCTTCTATCTCTTCTTTTAATTGACGAATTTCAGCGTTAATAGCAGCGCTGTATTCGTCAACAGTGGAATAACCCGCTTTACGCAAAAGGGAGCCAGCCAGTTCAATAGTTTGCGCGTGCTTTTCAATACTATTTTTCTTCTCTGCGATTCTCCCCTCTGCCATAGAGCAGTCTCGATTGCAGTCTTCTATTGCTTTTTCCGCAGCGTGCGATGCCTTCGAATATTCTTTGTGTGCTTCGTTGGCTGCTTTTTGAGCTTCATCTAGGGCTTCCGCACTTCCTACCAGCTGACGCAATTGCTCATATGCAGTCGCATGCGATCGTTCTACTGATGCATAGTTCTCTAAAGCTCTTTCAACATCACGATAGCCATCAGAAGCATTGTTAAGCTTCTGCAGCCAATCACGTTGCTCAACCAGCTCGCGATGGTCATCAACTAATCGTTTGAGGTCAGCATCCAACGACTCCTGTGGGCGGCTTTTTCCCATTTCAAAAAGTGTTGATATGGCTTTGGGGAGCATGTGCTGCTCCACATTTGCCGTATCAAATGCCAGCTGGTAGATGCTCCTAAATGCATCAACCGAGGTAACACGGCTATCTTTCATGGGAAGAACACAATAACGACTTTCCGTGATATTCCGCCTGTGGCTAAAGAACATCAACTCACGAATTCTGCTGGGATCAGACTCACAAAACCCGTCATTACTTTTTGCAAATCGCTCGAGTGTTTTTACATCAAGGCTTGTTGCGAACTGATGCTTCTCCGCATCCCAAAAAATTTCCCTTAACGTGTCATAGCAAACAGGCACAAAGGCGCGTGCATATTTGTAGTTTTGTAGTTTGTACAAAACCATACAAAACGTGCCGATAGGGTTCTCAACTTCCAATGCAATGAAAGAACTACTACTTGGGAAATAGAACGCGTAAGACTCCTCCGGAGAATAAAGCCCATTTTTACCGGCAAAACCAAACTTCTTTTCGCAGTGCCTGAAGCTACTTTCTGGATATAACGCCAATTTACAGCCCGCCATGCTGGCTGTTTTTCCCATATTGTTCGCCCCAAACAGGGCCAGATGGTCTTTGATGGGAATTTCAGAATATGCGTGCCCAGCAGAGTTGATGTAGACCAGTTTATTCAACCGATAACTGGAATCACCTAGCAAGTTTAACTGCGAGTTATCACTCCCCCCTGACTCAATACTGTCTTCATAACTCACGACAAATAAGCCTCCTGCTCTAGTGTTTTTCTGTGCTTAAGAATTAGTGAGGCAGGATCTGCCAGCTCGGCATAACGTTGGCCCAAGGCTGCGACCTTTTCCAAGCTATCCGATGAAGCGGGAACAACCACATTTGCCAATCGGGACTCACTGTCAAGCGGGAGCACAAAGGTAAACCTACACGTGGGCAGAAGTTCGATGATGTTTTTCGCGATTGTTAACCCGCCTAGATCCAGGTCAAAAAAGCCATATAAATGTTCGTAACCAGCGAGGAACTTGGCATGATTTGAATTGCTTATTTGGTTGCCATCTGCAAGAACAATATCTAGCTCAAATGGCAACTCTACGCCCCCTGATTGTCGAATTAGCTCTACGCTAATAGCCGCATCAATAAAGTTCTGCCTATTTTCGATTAGCAATGCGCCCTTTGCCTGCACCCAGTTCGGCACAAAAGCGCCATCCGCCTTAAATGTTAGGACTGCGGGCAGACCATCCAGCTTTCTTAGAATCATTAGCGACCCATCAACCTTTGCATGGTGGCTACGGTTTTGCCTAGCTGCGGCTTTACGACTTGGCATGCATCTCATCTCAGGAGCACTTGCATTAGCCGACGTGTCTGAGACGAGAGTGTCTAGGCGCTGTTTAAGGCTCTCGCTAATTGATTGCACCCGATAGAGATTACTACCCGCGACTTTCGCGGCCTCAACATCTTCCGGCTTTCGTTTTGGCTCAAGCCCTAATTGGTCAACAGCCTTGAAAAACTTGTTCAGATCAATTGGTTGGCCCGCATCTATTTTGCGTAAAAATCTCTGCAACTGCTTCATTTGGTGACTAACCCGCCTGTCCATTTAGCGTATAATATTACACACTATATAATAGTATACGGACTTGGCACAATCTGCTTGATACGCCCTTAAGCAAATTAGCAGCCTGATCATATGTCCGACCTGATAGATGAACGACAGCAAAAGCGACTTAGATATATAGACCTTTGTGCCTATGTACTCGGCTTCGTAAACAGAAAACTGTTACTTAATCGTTTTGATATCAAGGAGGCCTATGCCAGCAGGGACATTAAAAAGTACCAAGCCTTAACAGGTGAACGCCTCCAGTACGATCACAAACACAAGGGGTATGTGCCGACAGATTGGTTTACCCCTTTATACGAACACACAACAGAAGAGGCCATCGACTTCATTGCTGAAGGCCGCCAAAGCTTGTTTTGTGAACCGCAATTCTCTAGCCACTCGTGCACATCTTCTTTGTCAATCATCCGGCCAGATTTAGAAAGAATCTACCACTTGCTTCGCTCTATATATTGGGGCGATTGCGTCGACATTAGCTATCTTTCCAGAAGTTCGGGCGAGTCAAATCGGTTAATAGCCCCACATGGCTTCATCCGAAGCGGCGGCTTTGATTATGTTCGTGCCTATGACTACTCATCAAGGGAATTCAGAACCTTTAAACTCAACCGCGTGGCTTCTTCAGTTGCATCTTCTGTCCAACCTAAAGAGGATGAATCTAGGGGGGCCGATACTGAATGGAACCAACTCGTGCAAGTAACGATAAAGGCTCACCCTCGAGCTAGCCACAAACAAACAATAGAGTTTGATTACGGCCTTCAGCGTGGTCGGCGTAAAGTAGATATCCCCAAAGTAGCTATTCTTTTCTTCCTCGCTGACTGGAACATTGCCCCCAAAGGCCACGAGAATCTACCCAGCGACTTCTATCCATTAGTGGTAGAGGACATTGTTGAAATCTAGTCTAGGTTTAGGTTTGCGTTGGCGCTCAATTTAGAGCTAACCTTTTGTGGCTAAAAGACCATAAAACTAACAGATGAAATTTCCGCTGATTTACGCAAATTAGCTAGCGAAAAAGGCATTTCAGTTTCTGAGGCGGCGAGAAGAGCGTTCGCGCTCTATGCGATAGCAAACGAGGAACGTTTACAGGGGGTTGAGCTAAGCCTGATTAAGCGGCATCTCGACAGTAACAACTTAGTCGGTCGAATTGTCGGTTACTAGGGCCTCGACCGGTAACTCTCTAAGTTATGCACTAAAGCGTTGCTAGAGAGGACCTTACTGTTCATAGGCGCGATTGATTGATTGTTGGGAAGCATCTGATTAATCCCCATTTTCACCGAATATAAAAAACCACCGCAAATGGGTGGCTTCTCATATGAGCATCTTTATCAGTTAGGCCAAGCAAACAATTGCAGCCCAGTTAATTACGAACTAGGACAAAACTAAGAAAATATTCCATAGTCAATTGCGTCCAGATAATCAGCCAGCTTAGCAATCGAGCTCGGCTCTTCAGCGAACCTAAGGGGTGTATCCCCGCCCACAGCGGCAAGAGGAGTGATTAACCACTTAGCAAATTCTAGGTCAGTCTCAAAGTAACTTCTGCATTCTGCATGGAGCTTACTTATCGTCGAATCACCGGTTACGCTGATTAATTGCACCCTATCAGCGGCTTCCTTCTGAAGGCTTTTTATCAGTGCTAGCTTTATCTCAGTCACAACCCGTCCTTATTCCGCTTCTAGAAGCTATTACTTTGCTTAAGCTTACTCCACAGCCACCTATGACACACTAGGCGCCCCAGTCGTACTGATAACTGAGTAAACATTGTCGACCGAAAATAAAAAACCACCGCGACGGGTGGTTTTTTTTGGAAGAGCAGGTTGGTAAAGCCTAAACTCAAACAAGTTGCTCAACAGGCAGAGCCACTTTACATCGTGCTTATCTTCTTTGCAAGAAAGCAGGCCGCCGCTTATTTTTTTGATTGGCATTCAAAGTGTTAAGTCACAGCTTGTCTATGTCATAACCGGCTGCCTCGAATATGTTATTTGAGCAGCTAATCAGGTAAGCCAAGCAATTGCAGTCCAGTTTATTATGAATTACGACATTAGATGACCGTTTCCGAGCCGCTGACTTCCAATCTTGGTTCGACATAAAACTACCCTTTTTAGCGGTGGCTTTTTTGCCTGTTTCAAATGTAACCCCCTAAACTCATCACTACCAAGCCTCTATAAGCACCTAAAACGAGTTAACTAAACACAAGTTTGTAAACTCTGCTGCTCCCGCCCTATAATTACTTTGCTCGAATAGCATTCCTTCTAAGTCGACGGACTTACCATCCACGGCTTAACAAAACCACCGCCCATTTCGGTGGTTTTTTTTTGCGCCTGTTAATCGCCCCCACCCCTTATCCGAATATTCGATACACTGATATGCCACTAGCTCATTAGACACTCACGTTCTTCATTTCAAACTGTCCCGGGCCACCATTATTTCCCTTATGTTTATGTAGCTCGAATTTCAAAGTCTTGAACTTTGGCTATAGGTCGTACGTTTCGACTTACGCGTTCTGTTGTAACAAATCCGTAGTGGCTCATCGTTTTTAATGTGCGAGAGACATTGCTAGGGGCTCGACCTGTTAGCTCAGCTAACTCGCCAATGGATTCTGGATGTTGCTCACGGATAACGCGTAGCAACGCTCTGTTATCTTCGCTCAGTACTTCAGCAAGTGACTTTATAGAGGTGAACCAAACTTTGGGTTCATCTTTTTGTGGTTTGTAGTCACCTCTTGCGATGGCAATGGTCCTGGCCTGTATTTCGTCGCGTGAGGCGATACCGATTCGGATTGTTGGCAGCTGTTTCACGAGTTCACCTTGTCGAGATAGTTGTAAACATCATCCCAAAAGTCAGTCATTAGTTGGCTGGCATTTTTAAATTCATAGCGTTGCCCTTGTCGGCAACGTGCGCGTGTTTATGGTCATATGGGTGCGTTGACCGGCGTACTTAAACTTCTTTGGTGGTTTGACCGCGTGGGCGTTGTCATAACCTAAAAGTCGCTTTCCGCTGGGAGAGTGCACACTGAGTGAATAACGAATGCCATGTGGCCAGTTGATGTCGACTGCAGTTTCTGTAGTGTCAATCTTGGCCCAGTAGCTTCGCCTTAGTTCCAGTAATGAACCATCTAGCTCTAGTAGTGTTCGAATTCCAGCGCCTTATATTTCTTAATTATATCATCTGATGATATTTAATAAATTATATCGGCATTTCTATTGTGTCGCCGCTAGCGTTCAGCGCGGTGTTTTTTAGGTTTGGCAAGCTGAATAAGCCTTACTTAGAATTATTTCGTTTGTTAGATGCTCGTTTCCGAGCTGGCCTGAGACCAAAGTTACCTTCAGTTCTAACTAGAGTCTTTGGTTACGGGGGAGCAGAAGTGAGAATGTTTGCTAGAAGAAGGTTGGGCCACGAAGTATTTTAAGGCGAAAGTTGAGTGTCAAGTGCTGGCGGGTTTGAAGTTTTGGTTGCGTGGAAAATGAATCATCTAGAAGCAACTGCTGACTAAAGTGGAGCTGTAGGCCTGACAGTTCCGTCACACAAAGAGGAAGAAAAAGCCGTTTCTCATTAGATGATGAAATACCTTTTTGACCAAACTGCCAGTGGTGGCGTGACTTGGGGCGACGGTCATTCCGTTTGGTGACGGAATATTTGTTTGGCACATAGTCGTCACAATCATGTCACAACATAAATTTTGTCGAGAAATCGAGATTGCGGGCGAGGGTCAAATGGCCCGCCCGAGAGGATTCGAACCTCTGGCCTCACCCTCCGGAGGGGTGCGCTCTATCCAGCTGAGCTACGGGCGGTTAAGAAATTTAATTGTATCAGGCTGATCGTTGCCCTCTGTGCCAAAATAGTGGATGACCTTTGCCTCCGGAGGGCAACGCTCTATCCAGCTGAGCTAAGGGCGGAACGGGCGGCATTGTACACTAGCAAACCATGCGATGCGCTAGCGCCGAGTGTTAAGCAAAAGTAATAAGCAATTGTGGTCGAGGAGTCCCAATTAATGAGTGCTAAGCGTGTATTTGTAGCCGGTCACAAGGGCATGGTGGGCAGCGCTATTGTGCGTCAGTTAACACAATCCGACGGTTACGAAGTCGTCACGGCTAGTCGCGACGAGCTCGATTTGTTGGATGCGGCGGCGGTGAATCAGTTTTTTTCCGCGCAGGTCTTTGATCAAGTTTACTTAGCGGCCGCCAAGGTCGGTGGCATTCAGGCCAACAATGAATTTCCAGCCGAATTCATTTATCAGAACTTAATGATTGAGGCCAACGTGATCCATGCGGCGCACGGCAATGATGTGCAGCAGCTGTTATTTCTGGGTTCCAGCTGTATCTACCCAAAGCTTGCGCCGCAGCCGATGCAAGAAAACGCATTGCTAACCGGTTTGTTGGAGCCTACCAATGAGCCCTACGCAGTGGCCAAAATAGCAGGCATTAAATTGTGCGAAAGTTATAACCGCCAATATGGCCGTGATTATCGCTCAGTAATGCCGACTAACTTGTACGGCGAGAACGATAATTTTCACCCGCATAATTCCCATGTGATTCCGGCACTGATTCGTCGTTTCCATGAGGCCAAACAAGCGCAGCAGCCAACCGTCGTAGCTTGGGGCACCGGTAGCCCAATGCGGGAATTTCTACATGTGGACGATATGGCCGAAGCTTCGGTTTATGTGATGAATCTCGAGGTGCCGCGTTATGCCGCCGAAACCGAAGCTATGGTCTCGCATATTAACGTTGGTACCGGCATTGACTGCACTATTAAACAACTTACCGAAACCGTGGCGCGTGTAGTGGGTTATGAGGGCGAAATTGTTTGGGATAGCAGCAAGCCCGATGGCGCGCCGCGGAAGTTGATGGATGTTAGCCGTCTGCGGCGTTTGGGCTGGCAAGCCAGTATCGATTTAGAGCAAGGGTTACAGAAAACCTATGCCTGGTTTGTTGAAAACCAATCAAGCGTGAGAGCTTAATTCACGTTTGCGTTAAGGTGCGTTATTTGGTCGAGAACGGCCAGCAATGCCAGGCGCGCAAGAGACAGCGTAGAGACATATAAAAACAATGATTAATCTAATCCTTTCAGGTGGTTCCGGAACACGCTTGTGGCCCCTTAGCCGGACTAAGCTGCCAAAGCAGTTTGTGCGACTGTTTGACGGCCAGTCTTTATTTCAAAAAACCTTGCAACGAAATGCCGTTGTTTGTGATGGCAGCTTGGTGATCACCAATACCGAGCAGTATTTTCTGGCGGTGGATCAAGTTGGACAGAATCAAGCATCTGCCTGTGGTTATTTGCTAGAGCCGCATGGGCGCAATACGGCACCGGCGATCGCATTAGCTTGCATGGCATTAGATGCTGATGAGTTGGTGCTGGTGACGCCGTCAGATCATTTGGTAGAGAACCAAGCGAATTACGAGGTCGCTGTCGCTGAAGCGGCGCGTGCCGCCGAGGCCGGCCGTATTATCACCTTTGGAGTTAAGCCGAGCTACGCCGAAACAGGCTTCGGTTATATCGAGGCCACCAACGTCGGCGTTGCTGTTAGCGACGTTGTGTCGTTTCATGAAAAACCCGATGAAAAGACCGCTGAAGCCTATCTGGCGCAGGGCAATTTTTATTGGAATGCCGGCCTGTTCTGTTTTAAGGCGGGTGTTTTTCTAGCCGAACTAGAGGCACATAGTCCGGCGATCTATAAGGCCTGCCGCCAAGCGCACGCCACCGCTGTCTGTGAAAACTCAGTGACACGGATTGACCCAGAGGCAATGTTGGCGATTCCTGAGGACAGCATTGACTATGCGGTAATGGAGCGTTCGAATTTAGTTCAAGTCGTGGCCAGCGATATGGGCTGGTCAGATTTGGGTAGCTACGACGCGCTCTATGAAGAAAGTCAAAATGCCGCGCAAGATAATGTAGTTATGCTGGTTGGCGATAAAGCGCAGCCACCGATTAGCGTTGATAGTCGCAACAACTTGGTCGTCGCTAGGGACAACCAAGTAGCGTTAATTGATGTTGAAAACTTATTGGTGGTGGATACCAGTGACGCACTGTTAATTTGCCAACGGGGTAGTTCGCAGAAGGTTAAACAGGTTGTTAGTCAGCTGCGCCAAGAGCGCGCCGAGCTAACCGATATTCATCGCCTGGCATATCGTCCCTGGGGCACTTACGAAGTCTTGGTGGACAGCGAAGGCTACAAGGTTAAACGCATTATTGTTAAACCCGGCCAGCGCTTGAGTTTGCAAAAGCACTTCCATCGCAACGAGCACTGGGTGGTTGTTTCCGGTACGGCGATGGTGACGGTTGATGACGACAAATTTGAGTTGCGCGAGAACGAGTCGACCTATATCAAAATGGGACAAGTGCACCGCTTAGAAAACCAGGGTTCGGTTGACCTAGTTATGGTTGAGGTGCAGGTCGGTGAGTACACCGGCGAGGATGACATTGTGCGTATTGAGGACAGTTACAGTCGTCAGTAAATAGCCTCTCGCCGGGTTGTTTGCGTTTTTCTGTAGTAGTTGGGTGCCGCTAATATGCAACAGCACGTAGCACGCCTCGTCGGCAGCAAAACCGCCCGCAACGCGGCGTCTAGTTTTTTTACCATGGCTTGGCTGGGGGCGCTTTCGATAGTCGCGCTGCCGCTCTACATTGATTTGTTAGGTGCTGCTGAATGGGGTGTGGTGGCCGCCTGTGCCAGTATGCAGGTATTGGTCGCGCTGATTGATATGGGTGTCAGTCAGATTGTGCCGCGCTGGGTGGCGATGGCAAAAGCCAAGGGGGCTGGGCTAAAAGCCTATGTAAGGCTTTTCAGGCGTATCTACCTTGGGCTGAGCGGGTTCGTATTCGTCTTTCTGCAAGTCAGCGCCGAGTATTTGGCTTATGAGTGGTTTCAGCTGGCCGATGCCGGGCGCGCTGGGCTTGAATTGTGTATTCGACTGATTTCACTACAGCTTTTGCTGCAGCTCTATAACAACTTGCACTTAGGTATTTGGAACGGCTTGCAAGAGCAGGTTGCGGCCAATGTTAGAAGCTGTGTTTTCGGCACGCTGAAACATGTTACGGCGTTGCTGCTGATCGCTTTTGTTGCGCAGAAGGCGTGGCTTTATGCCTTGGTGTTTGCAGTAGTTGCGTTATTGGAGGTGTTGTTTAACGCTCTCAGTATCAAGCGTTTGCTAAAGCCACTGGTGTTGGCGCAAATGCGCGAAGCAGCGACCGCCGACAGTTTTTGGCGAGAAGTGCTGACCTTGTCTGGCGGGATTTTGCTGGGGCTATTAGTCAGCCAAATGGATAGGTTGGTATTGAGCCGCGTAGTGCCAGTAGAAGATTTTGGCGTCTATGTCGTGGTGATTACCGCGGCACTGGCGCTGCTGCAGTTGCAGACGCCGCTAACGCGGGCGTTTTTTCCTCAGTTCGTTGAGGACATCAGTCGGCTTGGCTTCGTTAGTAAAGAGCGTTTAATGCGTTTGCTGTTAAGCACAGCGCTGATCGCGACCTTGCCAATGCTCCTGCTAAGCGCGGTCACTGAACCCGTGTTGCAGTTTTGGTTGGCGCAACCACGGTTTGTTGAGCTTGGGGCTGAGCCGCTGCGAATATTGTGTTGGGCAGTCGCGGTTAATAGTATTTATGGTTGTTTGTATCAGGTGATTGTCGCCGCCGGGCGTTCCTATTTAGTCATACGCTTTAATTTGGCGGCGCTCATGGTTGCGGTAATCATGCTATTTTTTATCGACCTAGATATGGGTATCCGCCTTGGGGGCGTACTATGGCTGGTAACGGCGTCAACGCAGTTGCTGTGTGCAATGTTTTGGTGGGTGTTTGCTGGCGGTCGGGTCACGCCAAAGGAAGGGTCGCAAGGTGCTTAGTGCCGCAATTAAAAAAGTCTTACATAAGGCCAAACGGGCGCGGCAGCTGCTATGGCAGTCGGTTGTGGTGCTAAGGCAGTACCAACACATTAAACAGGTCCAGCCTGCACGTTTTAGGGTGAGCTGGAAAGACCGCTGGCTGCATTTGCGAGATGGCACCACAACCACATCTTTTGACCGGCACTATGTGTTTCATACTGCTTGGGCGGCGCGCGTAATTGCAGAAACGCAACCGTCTGAACATGTCGATATTGCCAGCTCTCTGTATTTTGTTAGCTCAGTGTCAGCCTTTGTGCCGACACGGTTTGTAGACTACCGCCCAGCGCCTTTAGCACTGTCTGGCTTAAGTTGTGATGGTGGGGACTTGTTGGCATTGCCTGATGCCGATGAGAGTGTGGTGTCGTTATCTTGTATGCATGTGGTTGAGCATATTGGCCTAGGCCGCTATGGCGACCCGTTGAACTACGATGGTGACCTTGCGGCAATAGCGGAGTTGATTCGGGTTTTGGCGCCGGGAGGGCAGTTGTTGTTTGTGGTGCCTCTGGCTGAGACACCGAGAATTCAATTTAACGCTCACCGCATCTATGCATATGAGCAAGTGATGGAAATGTTTGCCGCGTTAACGCTGTGCGAGTTTGCCTTGATTGAAGACGATGGCGCCAGTAGCGGCCTGATACGCGACGCTAACTCAGAGTTGCTGCGTGGCCAGCGTTATGCCTGTGGTTGCTTTCATTTCAGGAAGCCAGATAAATAGCCATGATTGCCTTTTATGCACAGGGCGGTCTTGGCAATCAGCTATTCCAATACGCTGCCGCTAAACAGTGGGCGCAAGAGCTGGACTGTGAGCTGGTGGTTGATCAGAGTTGGTTTCAGCGCCCGCTCGCGACCGAAACTCCGCGGCCTTATGAGTTGTCGCGCTACCCGTTAAGTTTGCGTTGTGCAACAGAGCAGGAGCAAAGGCGGTGGCGCTGGATGCACGGCCGCCTGGCGCGTTTTGCTTCGCCACTAATGCCGATGCGTTTGGTTGTTGAGAGTTCGCAGCTCTCGCCGGTGGTAACGGCTGGCAGTTACTTAAAAGGTTATTGGCAGAGCCAAGACTATTTCAAATCGAGCCGGGTCCAGTTGTTGCGTGAGCTCCAGCCAAAGTCGCCGCCTAGTGATTTGGACCAACAAGTGTTAGCCCAGATAAGTTCTTGTAATGCCGTTAGCATTCATGTTCGCCGCGGTGATTATGTGTCACTAAGTTCGGCCGCGGCCTTTCACGGGCTTTGTTCAATTGACTATTACCAGCAATCGATCGATTACATGCTTAGCCACGTAACTGAGCCGCGATTTTTTGTGTTTTCAGACGACCCGGCATGGAGCAAAGCTAATTTGCCGCTGCCGCAAAATAGCTATTACGTGGCGCATAACAAGGCTGAGACGGCGTTCCAGGATCTGCGTTTAATGCAGCATTGTCGTCACCACATCATTGCCAATAGTAGCTTTAGCTGGTGGGGCGCTTGGCTGGCATCGGCGGAACAGCAGCTGGTGTTGGCGCCTAAGCAATGGTTCGCCGCACAGCAAACGCCAGACAACCTGATCCCAGCAAACTGGCGGCAGCTATGAGTGGTTCTATTCATTCGTCTAGTGGTGCCGCAACCATCACTGTTGTGATTCCGGTTTTTAATCGCACTACAGAGCTAGCGCGTGCCTTAGAGTCATTGCGCCATCAAACCGACCCCGAGTTTGACGTAGTGGTCTGTGATGACGGTTCTACAGAAGATAT
Organism: Gammaproteobacteria bacterium; assembly: GCA_030425645.1. Classification (GTDB taxonomy): domain Bacteria; phylum Pseudomonadota; class Gammaproteobacteria; order JAPPPA01; family JAPPPA01; genus JAPPPA01. The sequence goes on from JAUHZK010000016.1 coordinate 13,625, forward strand.
TGCTGCCGTTGTCGAGCCGTACCGAGAGCTATTAAGGTTAACCTTGTTGAGCATGCCTAATTCGGGTGGGCCAGCGACGCCACGTAATATAGGTTGGCGGCATTCAAACGCCGAATGGATAAGCTTTTTGGACTCCGATGATTGGTGGGCCAAGGAGCGAATGGCAACCGTTAAAGCGGCCTTGGATGATGCCAGCGATGTGGTCTACCACCAGTTGCAAAGGCGAGGGCCGAGTGCTGAGGGAAAAGTATTGGGCCGGCCGCTCGCGGCCAGAGACCCGTTGGCAGGAATGCTTGCCGACGGTAATCCGCTGGCTACTTCGGCGGTGCTTGTGCGCCGGCATTGCCTAGAAACAATGGGCGGTTTTGATGAGGACCCTAGGCTGGCCTCGGTTGAGGACTTTGACCTTTGGTTAAGGCTAGCCGCCGCCGGTGCAAGATTCAGATTTGTACAAACAAGCCTGGGCTTTTATTGGCAGGGTGGTGACCAAATCAGCCGTTTTGATGCGGATCAATATGACCGACAAAACGCCTTGTTCTTAAAACATCAGCAGTCGCTGCCGGTGCCGTATCGAGCCATGGCAAAAAGTCACTTTTCCTATTTGCTTGGCAGTTACGGATTGGCCTTAGGGCGTGCCGACGCCGCTTCTCACTTGCGCCAAGTAGTGCTTCGCTACGGCCTTATTAAGTGGTTTAAGGCCTTTCTCAAAAGGTGCTATCTGCTGAGCCGAGGACTCGGTCGTGGCTGAGGTAAAACGCATCGCCTTATGCTGTGAGCACTACCATCCTAGCGTGGGTGGCGTGCAGGAGGTCATGCGACAGATAGCAGAGCGTTTAGCGGCTCAAGGCTATGACGTGACGGTGTTGACTAGCAGTCATGCCGCCCGAGCCGATGAGGCGGTTATTAATAATGTAAAGGTTCGCTCTTTTGCCATCTCCGGTAATTTGGTCAAGGGGCTGCGTGGAGATGTCGGCACGTATCAGGCCGCCGTGATCGAAGGAGCCTATGACGCTTTATTGATTAAGGCCGCGCAGCAGTGGAGCTTTGATGCTTTAACCAGCGTGCTGCCGCAAATAACGGCCAGAAAGCTGTTTATACCCTGTGGCTTTTCTGCGTTAAAAGATCCCAAATACCGATACTACTTTTCACAGATGCCAAGTTGGTTGCGGCAGTTTGATGGGCTGATTTTTTATGCTGACGCCTATCAAGATATTGCCTTTGCTCGCGGCCATCAGCTGAGCAACTTGCATGTCATTTCTAATGGCGCTGATGAGCGTGAATTTGCCGGCCAATCAGGAACTGCTATTCGCCAAAGGCTGGGTATTGGGCCGCAGCACGATTTGCTTATTTCAGTCGGCAGCCAGATTGCTGCTAAGGGCCACTGGGAGGTGTTGCGGGCGTTTGCGGCGGCATCGCTAACGCGTCCGACGACATTGGTGATCAATGGTAATAACCCGGTATCTGGATGGCTGGCCCGTGCGCAACGGTTTCTGCGGCATCTGCTGTCTGGTCGCCTGCCGCTGCGCTGGGAGGCGTGGCGTTTGGGTTTGCTTAAGCCAAGCGCAGAGCGCCAGGTCATGCTGCTAGATTTGCCGCGCGAACAGTTAGTTGATTTGTACCATGAGGCGGATCTTTTCGTGTTGGCCTCTCATGTTGAATACTCGCCGTTAGTGTTGTTTGAGGCCGCCGCCTCCGGCACCGCTATTGTGAGCTCAACAGCGGGCAATAGCGTTGAGGTCATTGAAAGCTTAGGCGGCGGTGTCACGGTGTCGCCGGCATCGAGCGCTAATGCCCAAGTGCAGGTGGGCGATTTGGCGGCACAGTTGGCGGCATTGTTGGCGGATCCTGGTAATTTGAAAGCCATGGGGAGCCGTAACCGGGCGTCATTTGTGGCCAGGGGACTAAGTTGGGACAAGATCGTGGAACAGTATCGACGTCTACTTTGTGGCGAAGAGTTGGCCACGAAAGAGTAGTATGACGATGACTAGAATATATCGCGCCGAGTCCCGTAAGGCATCGACATAATGACGACAAGCTGTCCCAATGTATCTTGGTTGCTATGCACTAACCGCCTAGATGATTACCTAATTAGGGCGATTGAATCCTGCCTAGCGCAAACTATGCCCGACTTTGAACTGCTGTTAGTGGTGAATGGCGAAAAAGCTGATCAGATAGCCGCGGATCTAGAATCTCGTTATGCCAGCGACAGTCGCGTTCGGGTAGTGGCAACGGCTATGCGTCAGCTGAACTTTAGCTTAAGCCTAGGGTTGCATTTGGCGCGGGCGCCGTTTGTGGCGCGAATGGACGCCGATGATGTTGCCGCGCCTGATCGGTTGCAACAGCAGTTGGCGCGAATGCAGGCCAACCCGGCCTTAGCCGTACTGGGGTCTTGGTATCACTTGATCGATCAACATGGTGAGGTTGTTGGCATGGTTGAGAAGCCGGTCACAGATGCTGAGATTCGCCGGCAGTTGCCGTTTAAAAATCCGCTATGCCATCCGTCGGTGATGTTGCGTAAGGCGCCGATATTGGCGGTCGGTGGTTATTTGGGTGGCCAGCATGCCGAAGATTATGACCTTTGGGCGCGTTTATCGTTAGTGCCGGAATGGCAGTTTGAAAACTCGCCGCTGCCGGTACTAGATTACAACGCCGCACCGGACGGTCCGGCTAGAGGTTCGCGGCAAGCCTATGCCAATATGGCGGGCGCGCAATTTAGAAACTTTATTGTAAGCCGTCGCGTCCGTTGGTTGCTTGGATCGGTTGTAACGTCTCTGAAGTCACTTTGGGCCCGCCGGTAGCTAGCTATCAATCTGGCATATTGCCATTAGGCGTTGGTTGACGGTTTTGGCGTTGTAATTTTCTTCAGCAAAGCGCCGGCTATGGCGGCCCATTTCTGCGACGGCTTGGGGTTGCTCGACAAAGTGCATCATTGCTTCTGCCAGCGCCTCAGGCTGGCGGGGTTCAACGATAAAGCCGTTTTTGCCTTGCTCGACGGTGTCTTTGCAGCCGTTCACGTTAGTGGTAATGACAGGCCGGCCGATTGCCATCGCTTCTTGCGTGCTTCGTGGATAGCCTTCGCGGTATGAGGGCAACACAAATACATGGCTTTCAATTAACCGCTGCTTGATGTCATCAACATGGCCATAGTGGCTGATAGCTGAGCCCTCAATAAGGGTCTTAAAGTCGGCCTCTGGGATGCCCGCGGGGTTGTTGTCGTCAAAGCCCCCCAACATCAAAAATTCAGCCTTGTCTGTTTGTTGGATAACTTGCTTGGCGGCATTAATAAAATCTTCGACGCCTTTGTCGTACAAAATACGGCCAACAAAGACAAAGCGAATAACGTCCGTACTCGGTGGTGCGTGGTAGTCGAAATCGGCGAGGTTTAGCCCGATGGGGCCAAAGGTAATTAATTTATCTTCGCGTATGCGCAGCTTGCTTAGTAGCTCTTGATGGTCGTCTTCATTTAGCACCAGCACCTTATCGGCGAACCCAAAGGCGATGTTTGAGAGGGTGATATGTATGGCGCGCAACAATCGTTTCCGCCAGCTTGGCTGAGCACCGTCGTCGGTGTATAGATAGCCGAGGCCTTCAATCATTGCCACAGCCACACGGTTTTTGGCGAGTTTGGCCGCGATGGTGCCGTAGATAGATGGTTTGATAAAAAAGCTAATAACGACGGCTGGCTGGATATCGCGCAGTCGACGAAATAGTTGGTAAATAGAGCGCAAATCGGCCAGCGGGTTGGTGCCTGCGCGTGCCAGCGTATAGCTAACCGGGATGGCGCCTAAAGCCGCCACCTGCTGCTTGGCGGCTTCGTCGTAGTCGGCTGCTAGCGCGTAAACTTGGTGGCCGTTGTTGACTAGCTGCTCGATTAGGTCCTTGCGAAAAATCAGCAGACCCGGGCTCGCGTTCTGAGAGATCAGGGCGACTTTCAAGCGATAGTTCCTTGATGCGCGGTTAGTAAGGCGACCTTAGACTTCTTCGTGTAGGCCGCATTCGCGTTTTAGGCCGCCAAATCGAGATTGCTCTTCATCAATGTCGGCGGTAACCGGTTGGCTGCTGTGCCAGTCGCCAATGGACAAGTAGTTTTCGTGCCATAGAGGGTGATAAGGCAGATCAAATTCTTTTAAGTAGAAATGTACGTCTCGATCTGTCCAGTCCGCAATAGGGTGGATTTTAATGCGGCCGTTTTGTTCTTCGACGATTTTTCGATCTTGTCGTGTGCTCGACTGTGAACGGCGGATGCCGCTAAACCATGCTTGTGCGCTCAGCTCTTCTAAGGCGCGCCGCATTGGCTGAACCTTATTGATGTCGTTGTATTGATTGATGCCGTTGAGGCCGTTTTCCCACAGCTTGCCGTAACGCGCCTCCTGCCAGGCGGCGCTCATTTCAGGCCGGTAGACATTGAGATTGAGATTCAAGCGTTCTGTCAGCTGGTCTACAAACTGATAGGTCTCAGGGAATAGATAGCCAGTGTCGACCAACACGACCGGAATGTTGGGCTTTAATTGGGTTACCAAATGCAACATAACGGCGGCTTGCGCGCCAAAACTTGAAGTGAGAATGATTTGGTCGTCAAAGTGTTCGAGGCTCGTGCGGATGCGCTCTTGCGCATCTAGATTTTCGAACTGGTCGTTTTTGTCGAGTAACGGATGAATGGGCATGGTTAGTTCCAAGCGTGATGCCAACATAGGTCGGCAAGACTAGAATACAGTTATTGCGGCATTATACCCTCGCACTGAAGCCGCTTTAGCATTAACATAGGCGCGTTTTACAAGATTTAAACCCCAAGACCTTAGGGACTGACGACGTGAAAGCAGCAGATCGTACTTTTTTCGCCAATTTTTTGGTTGTATTAGCAGCCTTAGTCGGTATCGCCATTTTTGTTGGTGTTGCCGCCGGTTTAATTAATAGCGCACATGAGGAAGAGGTTGGTATCGACCCTCGTGCGGCGGAAGTGATTGGTGAGCGTATTGCTCCAGTTGGCAAGGTTGCCGTAGGCGAACCGCCTGCGGAAGCAGCGGCTGATGTTGCTGCGGCGCCGGCTGAGCCACGTAGCGGTGAAGAAATTGCCAACGGTGTTTGCATGGGCTGCCATGGTGCCGGTATTGCTGGTGCGCCGAAGATGGGTGACAACGCCGCTTGGGCAGGCCTTTGGGCTGCTGGGCTTGATGCAACGGTTAGCAATGCGATTAACGGTAAAGGCGGCATGCCTCCACGTGGCGGCTCTGACGCGACTGACGAAGAAATGCGCGCAGCCGTGGTTTATATGTTTAAGCAGGCCGGCCTTGAGTAAAGCGGCTTAGCTCTTGTGCCGGCTTGCGGTGGCGCTTGCCGGCACATAATAAGGCCGCCTTTCGCGGCCTTTTTTAATGACTTTTTAGATAGAGAAAAATTGTGGCAGAACATAACGAAAATATTGTGTGGCATGAGCATGCGGTAAGTAAGCAAGATCGCTCAGCGCAGAAAAGCCAAAAACCCTGCATTTTGTGGTTTACGGGTTTAAGCGGTAGCGGCAAAAGCACCATTGCCGGTGCCCTAGAGCAAATGCTGTTTGCGCGTGGCAATCACGTTTATCTACTAGATGGCGATAACGTGCGTCATGGCCTTAACAAAGATCTTGGCTTTTCTGACACTGACCGTGTGGAAAATATTCGTCGTATTGGTGAGGTAGCTAACTTATTTGCTGACGCCGGCCTAATTGTGTCGACAGCCTTTATTTCGCCATTTCGCGCTGACCGCGACATGGTTCGTAGCCTAGTAGGCGAGGGCGAGTTTATTGAAGTATTTGTAGACGCTGACTTGGCGACCTGCGAAGCTCGAGACCCTAAAGGTTTGTACAAGAAAGCGCGGGCTGGAGAAATTCCTTTCTTCACTGGTATTGATTCGCCGTACGAAGCGCCAGAGAAACCAGAGCTAGTGATTAAGTCGGGTGAGTTCTCGGTAGAAGAGTGTGCACAGCAAATCGTTGCGCACTTAGAGGCTAACGGCTTTATTTAAACTTAGCGAAATGGAGACACTAGTGTCACAGGCAAGTAATGTGCTTAGTGATACTAGGGATACAACAATTACAAGCAGTTTTAAGGGCTATTTGCAATACAGGGTTGGAATTGAGCGAAAATTAGTCTAATAGACCATCTTCCGACATATTCACCAAGGTTGGAATGTGTGCGCCATATTCGACAACAGTTTTCTTCTGCTTGGTTGGAGTC
>JAUHZK010000011.1 GCA_030425645.1 Gammaproteobacteria bacterium
AGCTAGAACTGATGTGTTCGATTACATCGAACGCTTCCATAACCCAAGGCGCCGACGTAAGCTGGCGCTGAGAAAAGCGGGCATTTTGCCCTTAACTTAACTGTCCGTTATTTCGGGGGATTACCCCAGTTCTTACGATTTATGGAATAGTAATTTTAGAAGTAATATTCCTTACGATTTATATGCTGACCTGAACGAGTCAAGGGTTGATTCATTTTTTCCTTATGTAGATTTTACGGTTAACAAAGAGGGAGGGCGCGTGGACGACTTTCAAATTCTTACTGTTACACAGAAGTTGGAACGCCGGAGTGGCCCAATAGAGTTTCCTATATTATTGGCGTGGCGAGACTGCGAGTTAGTATATGACGGGTCCGTAGGGGGAGCGTTTAATCGGTCGCCAACTAGAGATTTAGCTTTAGACAAGTTGTTGGAATGAAGCTAAAAGAGGAAAAGGAAATAGGGGACAGACTGAGCTGTTCCAGCTTTTTCGGACAACAAAAGTAAGCCACTAGATATGAGTTCCCTAACAACTAGTGGCTTCCTCAACCTCACGCTAACGGCGACGCATACCCCACAGCCTGCATCACCTTAAGCTCTACCGCTAACACCTGCTGCACCATCGGCAATGCTAGGAAACGATCAGCATAAGCCTGTACGTTAGGTGCACTGTCAGGGATGGTTTGGCCAGTGTGTAGTAGTGTGATCAGCAAACCACCAACACTAATATCTGCCAGTGATAACTCGTCGCCAGCGATCCAGCTGTCGCCACTGAGGTTGTCATTTAGGAATGCGTGTAGAGCTGGCAGTTCTTCATTAATCGCTTTATCAACATCGGCCTGAATCACTGGGCGTTTAAACACGTATTGCGCCATCACAACTTCGGCAAAGAGGTGGCCAGCAATAACCGGTGTCATTTTGCCGTCGGCGTATTTGTCCCACCATAGGGTTTTATTACGGGCTTTGGCTTCGGTTGGAATGAGGGCTGGGCCGTCGTATTCGATGTCAACGTGTTGGGCAATGACTGAAGAGTCTGAGAAGCCATCAATATCGTCTTGATAAGCCGGAATTTTGCCGAGTGGGCTGAGGCTTTTGAAAGGTTCGTCTTGGCTACGCGGCATGGTGTTTACGTAGTCAAAGTCGACGCCTTTGTAGAGTAAGGCTAGGTGTGCTTTGCGGCTGTAAAGCGAAAATGGGTGGCCGTATAAGGTGGGTTTCATGTCTCTTCCTGTCGATAACTTGTTGTGTATTTAGCAGCAGTCGCCATCGTCGCAGTCATGCACATGGCGGCATATCAGTACGGCGACCAATGCTCCGATAATGGGGGCGGCGATATAAATCCACAAGTCGTTTAACTCGCCGGCAAATAGCGCCGGGGCAATGGAACGTGCCGGGTTCATCGATGCGCCGGTGACCGGGCCTGCAAATAAGGCTTCTAAACCCACGGTGGCGCCAATGGCGGCACCGGCGGAAATGCCTTTTTCTTTGGCACCGGTAGAAACACAGAGAATGACGAACATCAGAATGGCGGTAAGAATAATCTCAAAGCCAAAGCTCTGACCTTGGCTGCCTGCCGGTAAAGTGGCGCCCATGGTTGGGTGATCGGGCAGTAGCGCCCAGAGGCTGGCACTGGCGAGCAGCGCGCCGGTGAGTTGGGCAACGATAAACAGCGGTGCCTCCGCTAGCGGCATGCGTTTGGCGGCTACAAAACCGAGTGTGACAGCGGGGTTAAAGTGGGCGCCAGAAATCTCACCAACGGCGTAAATCATCGCCATCACTACCATGCCAAATACCAGCGCAATGCCTAGGTGGCCTAAGGCACCGCCGTAGAGGTCGTTAATAATAATGGCGCCAGTGCCGGCGAGGACCAAAGCATAAGTGCCGACAGCTTCGGCGACGAAAATAGAACGTTTTTGCATCTTTTTACCGCTTAACAGGGGCGCGATTGTAGTGGCTGCAGTTTACCGTTGTGTGGCAATGGCAGCTAGCTCTGCTGCAAGCGGGTAGTGCTCTGCCAGTGCTTGCAGTTTGCTGATGGCGGCCGGGTCGCGTTCGGCCAATAGGCCGACGGCTTGATGTAATTGTGCGGTTTGCTTGGCTGCGGTCCTATTGATTTCTGATTTCGCAATAGCCACGCGTTTATGGTCGGTGCCTAGTGCCCATAACACTGGCGCTTCCCAGTCGGTGATTGCTAGTAGTTGGCTAATTACCTGCAGGCGTTGTGTTTGGTTGGGGCGGAACTGGCCATTGAGTAATGGTTGTATGGCCCAAGCGATTTGTAGCTGGTCATCGGCTAGTGGCCATTGCGTGGCCCAAACCGAGGCTTTGAAACGCGCCTCGCTGTCGGCACCGTCCATCCATTTGGCGTAGGTTTTGATGTCGATATCACCGGGCCAGCGGCTTTCAATCCGTTGCGGCCAGTTGTCGCTAACGGCTGGTCGTGTGCCGGCCCATTGTTGCAGGGTATCTGGCCCAGCAATAAAGCTGCTGGCCAGCTGAGCCGGGGTTTCAAAACCGGCGGTTTTGAGCTGCTGTCTAGATGCGGAATCGTTAAATAAGGCGGTGATGGCGTCGCTGGCCACTTGGCCTTGTTTGCTACCGAGCAGTATCCAGTTGTAATGGCTGCCAGCCCATAGGCTGCAATCGGCAAAGGCCTTGCAGAAGGCTTGAATAATGGCTTTACTGCTGGCGACGGTAAGCTGATCTACCGGCAACCAATAACTGGCCCAGCCCTGCGGTTTTAAGGCCTGCTGCATCAGTTGGAAATACTCTTGGCTATAGAGCGCGTGCATACCCGCCAAGCGGGGTGGCGGTGGTTCGCCGGTAATCAGATCGAATTGCGCCGGGTTTTGCTGCAAGACTTTGCGGCCGTCTTCTAAGCGCAGGCGAACCCGTGGGTCGTCTAGCGGTTGATCGGGTCGTTGAATCAGGCGACTAGTGGCAAGAATGGTGGCGGAGGGGTCGGCAATAGTTAGGCTTTGCGTGTTGGCTGAGGCCAGCAAGGTTTCAGCAGTGGTGCCAACGCCATAGCTAATTAGCAATACGTCGCTAAGGTCGCTACGCATAGCCTGTGGTAACCATGCGAATAGCCGCATATAACGTTCTGAGTCTGCGGCAGTGCTGGTCATCGAGTAAGAGTCGGTGACTAAGCGATGCGATAGCGGCTGTTCTAGGAAACGGCTTTCTAGCAGTTGTACCGACTGATACTTGCCGTCGGCTTGGGCAACGATTTCGGCTTGATCCAGCTGCACATAAAGCTGAGCGGCACGGTTTTGTTTCTGTTGCCATTGTTCAGGTAAGGCAAAAGCAATAATGCCAACGGCAACAAAGCCAGCCGCGGCCAATTTGGTTTGATTAAGTAGCGCCGCCAGCGCGGTAATTAGCAATAGGCATTGCAAGGCATGGGCAACGCCAATCGTGGGGAGTAAATACAGCGCGACCAGCGGCGCACCGATGGCGCTACCCAAGGTGCTGGCGAGAATTAGTTGTGCGCTGGCATTACGTTGATTGTTCGATTGCTGAAGCGCGCGCGTAGCTATAACCATTAACGCGCCGCTGCAGATACAAGGCAGGGCAATCAATGCCGCCGCATGCAGTATTAATGAACCGCTAGCACCTGGCTGCCACAACATAAGCCCGATAACGGTGACTAGGCTTTGGGTAATTAGCAGTACGACTAATGCTTGGTTCGTTGCTAGCGATGGCCTTTTTCGTAAATAGGTGGAGGCACCTGCACTGCCTATGGCTAAGCCAACTAAAACCACCGCCAACATGACGGCGAAATTTTCGCTGGTGGAACGGTGTGTGAGGAGTAGGGCGCGGAACCAGATCACTTCCATACCCAACACAAATAGGCCGCTGGCGGCTACGGCTAGCAGCGGTCGCCACGGTGTGTTTGAGTGTTGTTGGTTGTCAGAGGTGTCATCGCTAGGGGCGTTATCTGTATAGCGGTCGCTAGCGAAAATAAACACCAATAACGCCGCCAAGCATTGACCGACCACAGCCACCAGCCCGGTATGGCTTAGGCCAAGCTGGGGTATTAACCACCAAACGGTAGCGACGGCGCCTAAGGCCGCGCCGCTGGTATTGGCAGCGTAGGCGAGGCCAATGCCGGTACTTAGGCTTTGTTGGCGCAGGCAGGCGACAGCCAGCGGTAAGGTCATGCCCATAAATAACGTTGGTGCCAAAATCCACAGCAGCGCTGTCCACGACACTACATCGCTACTATTGGCAAAGCGGCTGTTGGCCGCTAGCGCGAACAGCCCGACTAATAGTTCGCATAAGGCCCAGAGTTTGGCGCTGCTGAGTGGTAATGACTGGCGCTTTAACATCAGCCATTGGCCTAGCCCAAGGCCCAACATAAAACAGGCCAGTACCGCAGCACTGGCTTCGGCAGTGTGACCCCAATGCAGCGCTAACCAGTCAAACCATAGGGTTTCAAGAACAAGGCTGGCAGCGCCCGAGAAAAATAGCGTTATCAGTAATAAAGCGTGGCGAAGGGGCAGCATGCGCTTGGTTTTGGCTAATGACCCACTACAGGCGGTTTAGTCGTTGCCAGCAGGTGGTTCCACAAAACGTTCAGACTCGTCATGTGAAATTTGCTTACGCGTTTTTACGCCCAAGTCGCGTAAACGTTCTGCTGTGCGCAGAGCGTTGCCTTTGCCGGTGGCAAGGCGTGACCATGCGCTGTCCCATTGGTCTTGCGCCTTTTGTAGGGAGGCTTTGACTTTCTGCAGGTCGTTTTCAGAGTCGGCAATTTTGTCGTACAAGGTGCCAGCAACACGGGCGATCTCGACGGCATTCTGATTTTGTTCGTGATTCCGCCACAGCATCTCGACGGTTTTTAGATTCGGGTACAGGCTGTATGGCGACACGATCACGACTTTTTTCTCTAACCCATAAGCAATCAGGCTGAGATCGGCTTGGGTGGCGTCTAAATAGGCCTGGTCGATGGGCATAAACATAAATACGAAATCGAGTGTTTTGCCAGGGTAGGCCGTTTCGTAACGTTTCTTAGAGAGGCCGTCGATATGCTGCCGGATTGAGCGCACGTGTAAATCTAACTGTTGCTTTTTGTCAGTGGCGCCTTCGGCATTGCAATAGGCGCTGTAGGCAGTGAGCGAGACCTTACTGTCGATCACCACAATCCGATCTTGCGGCAAATAAAGTACGACGTCAGGCCGAATAATGGTGTTCTCGTCATTGCGCTCAGTGGTTTGCTGGTCAAAGTGCAAACCTTCAGATAAACCGGCTTGTTCCAATACGGTTTTGAGAATGATCTCGCCCCAGTTGCCTTGTACCTTGTTCTGGCCGCTAAGGGCATTGGTAAGGGCGTTGGCTTCGGCGCTAATTTGCTGGTTTAGCTCGGTCAGCGCTTTAATCTCGCCCTGCAAGCTCGCGCGCTCTTTGCCTTCGGTTTCAAATTTTTGCTCTACGGTTTGCTTAAAACCTTTGAGCTGCTCGGCGAATGGATTCAGCAATTGGCCAATTTGTTCTTGGCTGCGTTCGCCGAATTGTTTGCTTTTGTTGTCGAAGATTTTTTGCGCGGTGTTTTCAAACTGATTTCTTAACTCTTCGCGATCCTGTTCGCGAGTTTTGGTTAATAGTGCAAGCTTTTCTTCAGCGGCTTTTTGCTCGCTAGTTAGCTGGGCTTGTAGCCCAGCCAGTTGTTGTTGAGCTTGTTGGGTTTGCTTAACGCTATGTTCCAGCTCAGTCTGCAGCGCGGCTATTTTTTGCTGGGCTTGGCTGTTCTCTAACTCACGGGCGCTAAGGCTGAGTTGGGACTTGTTTAGTTCTAGTGTCAGTTTTTGTTGCTTACGTAAATGCCATAGCGACAAAAGCAGCGCGACACAGAAAACGCTAACTGCGGCCACCGTGATGGCAGTAGCGAGGCTAACGCTGGCGGGTAAGGATATTTCAGACAATGATAAAGGCATGATGAGCCTGCGATTTTTTTGCTTAGCTTGCCATTTTTCACAGTGGCTCGCTCATTTAGTGAGCCACCGCTTGTATTGATGGCCCGTATTAATAGCGTGTCTTAATAGCGGGCTGGGTTTCGATCAACCGCGGCTAGGTTCCAACTGCGGCCATCGCTTGCTTGGCTTTCCAGCTGTTGTTCGGCCGGATCGGCTAGCTGGTGAAAAAAGTCGAGGCCGGTAGCGGCTTCAATATCATCAATACTGCTCAGAAAACGGCTGAGCGGCTCATTGCCTTTGACTTGTTGCGGCATCACAAAACTGATGGCCTCTGCCGGTGCGGTATCGGTAGCGGGTTTGACGATGATTTTGTAGAAGGCATCTGGGATTTCAACGCCGCTGCGCAGGCTGCTGATTTGGTCGTCAAAAATGGGCCCGGTGATGACCCATAGTGTTTGCTGACGCGGCAAAAAATGGTCGACTACGACTTCTTCCAAACGCTGCCAGAGTTTTTGGTTTAGATTCTTACGTTGTGGGCTGATATTGCTCATTTTGAAGCTGGCGAGCTGGGCGCTGCGGCCATATTCGCTGGCAATGGCATAGTTAGGCGCTAGATGCCCACGATCGTAGCCGCTGCGGGTGTAATCGTTGCTGGCAATGCGCATCAGGCTGCGGTTGTCGATCGTAAAGTGTTTAGGGCGTTGGCCGCTGTGGCGTTGGGGTTTCTGGCTAAGGCGATAGGTCACCCAAAGCGCGTTACGGCGCCATTCTGAGTAGCCGAGCATAAAGCCGGGGTTACGCCAATGTCGCAGCCAATGGCTGGGGCCGGACTCGGTGGTTTTAGGGACGCCCATATAGGCCATTTTGGCTTGTTCTTGGCGGTCATGGTCTAACCAGAGAAAGCTTAGGGGAATGGCGATCAATAAAATCAGCAGACGTTTGCCACGCGCATGGCGTGAGAAAAACAAACTCAGTAAAGTGACCAGCAGATTTTTGGATTGCCGGCGATGAGATTGTCGGCGAGGTGATGATTGGGGAAATTGAAAGGCCATGACAGACAGTAATAATTCAGCGAGTGGGGCAGGAAGTGCCGGCGCATCTTATCCGGTTTCGCATGTGGAATGGGAGGTTGCCGATGGTGGTTTGTCAGCGGCCTTTTTAGAGCGTCTGTTTGCTTGGTCTTTTTCTCGCTTTAGCGAACATTATTGGTTGTACGAGGCCGCCCAGGGCCCGGCCATAGGCTTGCTAGAGAAAGCCGAACCGAAGCGCTTGGATGAAAGTTGCCCGGTGTTTATTCAAGTAGATGATATGGCCGCTAGTTTGGCGCTGGCAGAGTCGTTGGCGGCAGAAATTATTGAGCAGCCGGTAGCGATTGAAGGTTATGGACGTTGGGCCAAAATAAAAGAGCCCGGCGGTAATCTCGTCGGGCTCTTTGAAAAGGTTTAAGGGCTTAATTTAGGCGCTGAAGGTTTTAGCGACGAAAGACTTGGTAAATCCAATAGTCGAGGCTAAAGAAGCGCCCAGCGCCCGTGAAGAACAGCGATAACAACATCACAAAATAGGTGGCGGCGAATTCAATGCCGTTATTCAAAATCACGAAGTTGCCACTGCTCTTAAGCCAGCCGTAGTTGCCGTGTGCCTGTAACAGGCTTTTGGCAGCGGCGAGCTTGTCGGCAGAGTCAGCAATGCGGTCGGTCAGGAAGATGGCCGGTGCTTTGGGGTCAGCGATTGCTGGCCAGCCGTATTGCCAATGTACAGTTACGGCGGCGACCACCATGGTCACCATCATCGGGATGGCCATCCAGCGTAGGGCGAAACCAAATAACAGGGCAACAGCGCCGAGCAGTTCGGCGTAGCCAGCCAAATAGGCCATTAAGGTTGGGAACGGCAAACCTAGACCCCAATCGGGGTTGCCAAACCACTGCACCACCGAGTCGTAGGGGGCGAGGGTTTCAAAATCAATTTTGTTGCTGCCGGCCATCCAAAAAATAGGCACTAAGTAGAGGCGTATGGCGAGTGGCGCGAGGAAGTCGAGTTTCCGAGTCCAGTTCAGTGCGTCATGTGCACGGTTGGCAAGCATCAGCATGATGATTTCCCTGTGTTGGTTATCGAATAGTGACGTCGTAAACCTGTTGGCCACTTTGTACCAAGAGTTTGAGGCGGTTGCCGCTGCCACGTAAAGCTTCTCGGAAAGACTGCATACCGTTAATAAAAGTTCCATTTACCTGCAGTACCACGTCGCCGGGGCGCAGGTTGGCGTGCCAAGCGGAGGTGCCGCTGCGTACCGAGTGCACGAGTACGCCGGCGGCGGGGCCGATTTGTTCAGCTAGTGGTAAATCGCGGAATTCAGCGCCGGAAAGTTTGGGGTGAATAAAGTCACCGGCGCTGCGGCTGGGTACTGGGCGTGGGAAACGGGTCTGAAAACTCAGTGCTTGCGTGCCGCGTTGCACTTCGATGGTAAACAGCTGGCCTGCAAGCAAAAGCCCGGTGGCGTTACGTAAGGTTTGCTGGCTGTCGATATCGGTGCCATTAATACGCTGAATGATGTCGCCCTCGCGCATGCCGGTGCGGGCGGCTAATGAACTGCCTTCGACCTTAGTAACGACAATGCCTTCGGCGGTATTGCTTAGGCCAAAGCGCAACCGCAAAGCATCGTTTAGCGGTTCGGTGACAACGCCGAATTTGCCACGCTGTACGCTGCCGTACATTAGTAGCTGCTCCATAATGCCGTTGAGCTTTGAGGTTGGTATGGCAAAGCCAATACCGGCGTTGCTGCCAGCTTCAGAATAAATGGCGGTATTCAGGCCTACCAGTTCACCATTGGTGTTAACGAGCGCACCGCCGGAGTTGCCCGGGTTAATCGGCGCATCGGTCTGGATATAGTCTTCGATACCGTTGCCGTTACCGTTAATACCGTAGCGCCCAAGGGCGCTAACAATGCCCAAGGTGACCGAGTGGCGCAGCCCAAAGGGGTTGCCGACCGCGACGACAAAGTCGCCGACTTCTAGGTCAGTGGAGTCACCAAATGGCAGCTCGCTCAAATTGGTAGGGTCTATTTTCAGCAGTGCGACGTCGGTGTTGGGGTCGCTGCCGAGTAAGCGCGCATTAACTTGGCGTTCGTCGTTTAGCACCACGTTAATTTGGTGAGCGTCTTCGATCACGTGGAAGTTGGTGATGATGTAGCCAAGCTCAGCGTTAACAATAACGCCGGAACCCAAGTTACGAAATTCGCGGTCGTCGCTGCCATCAGGGTTGTCGAGAAAGTATCGCAGGCCGTCGGTTTCACCGGCCTCGCGTTTTTCATAGCCAACCGTAGTGATGTTGACCACCGCTGGGATGACTTGTTTGAGCATGGGTGACAGGGTCAATAAACCCTGACTTTCGGCCGCAGGCTTGGGAACTGAGCCACCGCCTGCGCTAGGCTGCAAAGGTGGTGGCTGCGAGAAGAACTGCTCGTAGGCCACTAAAACCACGATGGTAGTAAGGATGACCCGCCACAAATACAGGGAAATTTTTCGCCAGCGTAGTTCCACTATTCGCTCAAGTTAATGAATCTGCGAATAGCTTAACGGTAAGCTAAGGCTATGAAGAAACAAAATCAGATAAAAGATTTAAGCGTACTGATCTCATCGCGTGCCTTATTTGATTTAGAGGACAGCCATCAGGTCTATTTAGACAAGGGTGTGGAGGCTTATTGCGCCTACCAGCGCGAGCATGAAAACGAACCCTTGGCACCGGGCGTGGCCTTTAACTTGGTGCGCAAGTTGCTGCGCATTAATGAGCTGGTCGGCGACGATCCCGAGGTGCCGAAGATTGAGGTTTGCCTGTTGTCTCGTAACAGCGCCGATACTGGCTTACGGATTTTTAATTCGATTGCTCATCATGGGCTACCGATTGAGCGTGCCGCCTTTACCAACGGTGAATCGCCATTCCGTTACGTGAACCCGTTTCATGGTGATTTGTTTTTGTCGGCCGAGGATGACGATGTGCGCTTGGCTTTGGCTGGTAACCATGCTGCCGCTAGGATTTCGGGTGCCTCGGTTGGCGCTAACGACGACGACATTGTGCGTATTGCTTTTGATGGTGACGCGGTGCTGTTCTCGGATCAGTCGGAGCGCATCTTTAAAGAGCAGGGTTTGGATGCCTTTATGGAGAACGAGGCCAAATCTGCACAGCAGCCGTTGGACCCCGGCCCGTTTAAGGGCTTTTTAGAAGGCCTGCATCAAATTCAGCGGCGCTTTAACGTAGACGAGTCACCGATACGGACGGCACTGATTACCGCGCGTGGTGCCCCCGCGCATGAACGCGTGATTCGCACCCTGCGTTCTTGGGACGTGCGGCTTGATGAAATGCTGTTTTTGGGCGGCAAGCCGAAACGTGAGTTTTTAGAAGCCTTCGGCGCCGATTTCTTTTTTGACGACCAGCAAAGCCATATTGATGGCGCTAGCGGCAGCATTGCCTCTGGCCATGTGCCGCACGGTGTTGCCAATGAAAAAGCTACGGCGCAGAAAGTAGTTTCTCTATCATCCAGCGGCGGTCGTAACCCCAAGTAACAAAGTCGCCCAGTTTCCAACTCGGTACGCCCCAAAGGCCTTGGTTAAAGAGGTCTTGGCGGTTGCGTTCGGCTAGGTCCAAATCCATACCTTTGGCGAGTTTGGCGAGTACCGCAGAATCATCTAAGCCTGCTTGGCGGCTGGCATGAAGCAAGCCTTCGTCGGTGGCAATGTCGGTGCTCTCAGCAAAGGCAGCGCGTGAGGCGGCGGCTAGGAACTGCAGCTGTTGCTGGGTGCCTTTGCAGAGGTTGAAGACGGTGAGTGCGCGTTCGGCACCAGCGCCAATAGGGTCGGCAATACGGCCAAAACGTAGGCCGTCGCGTTCAGCGCAGCGTTTTACGTCGCGCACGATATACAAACGCTTAGCGCGCGGCACCGGCAGTCCCCGCATGGCCATTGGTAGCACCGGTTTGACGACAACGTCAGCGGGCCATTGCTGATGATTTTTTAGCACGTAGTCAGCGGCCAAGTAGGAGTAGGGGCTACGAAAGCTGAAATAAAACTCCAGCTGTTTGTCGCCGCTCATTTTGAGCTGGGCGGCATCCGCATTGAAGTCTAATAACGGTGTTTCTGCTTCTAACGCTCCCCATTTCAAAAGCTTTTGCTGCAAAAACTCAAAGCGGTCCAAGGCCCAGAACCACTCGCCGTCGAATTGCCACATGGCGGGCAAATAGTGGCCCATTTTCTTGCGTCTTAGCGCGTTGCGGCCGAGTTCGGCGTCGGCGCGGGTGCGATCGAGTAAAGCGATGTCAGCTGGCCAACCGGCGTTGCCAAAAATGGCGGCTCGAGTTTCAGCCTCAAGTGTCAGTAGGCGATAGAGGTCTTGGCCATGACCGCAGAATGCCTGCATGGCGCGTTGTTTGCTGTCTGCGTTAGGAAGGCTGGCGTTGGCCGGTAGTTGTAGTCCCCAAGCGTTGGCAATGCGCAACGCATCAATCAAGGCAAACTGCTGTTGCTTGTCGGCCTCCGGATAGGTGTTGGCCTCTGGCGTCGGCACAACCAATACTTGAATTGGACAATGTATGCGGTCTGCAAAACGCCCTAGGGCTTGTAGGGCTAGGTGCGAATGTGGGTCGCCGGGTTCGAAATAGAGTTCTAGTGTGGGTGGTTTGCCACGCACGTTGTTCAACCCAAAACGGCGGGCTTTGGCACGTGCGCTAGGGTCGGGGCGCGACACCACTTGCTCAATAATCCAGCCCCGTAATTTGCTTGCCATACTCATGATTCTGCCCCTTATAACCATCCCTGTTGGCGGGCTGCCAGTTCATTCATGATTTCGCGTGTGCCACCACCAATGCTCAGCACCTTGGTTTCACGAAAGATGCGCTCTGACTTGGTCTCGCGCATATAGCCCGCACCACCCAAAATCTGCACGGCTTCTGGCGCAATGTATTCAATCAGGTCGGTGCAATGGTTTTTAAGCTGCGCCAAGTCGGCGGGTTTGGCTTGGTTCTTTGATATTAGCCAAGTAATTTCAAATAGATAGGCCCGCGCCGCATCAAGACGCGCGCGCATGTCGGTGAGCTTATGGCGAATCACTTGGTGGTGAATAATCGGTTTGCCGAAGGTTTTGCGCTGCTGCGCCCATTCCAGTGCCTCTTCAAACGCAGCGTTGGCTAGGCCCCAAGCCTGTGCGGCGAGCCCAAGGCGTTCGTTATTGAAGTTTTGCATGATGAAAGGGAAGCCGGCATTTTCAGGCCCAATGCGGTTGGCAACGGGCACGCGGCAGTCGTCAAAATAGAGCGTGGCGGTGTCAGAGCACCACCAGCCCATTTTCTTTAATGGTGTGCGTGTAAATCCGGGCGCATCACGTGGCACTAAGATTAGGCTAACTCCACCGGCACCTTCGCCACCGGTACGCACGGCAACGGTAAACCAATCGGCATCCATACCGCTGGTGATAAAGGTTTTGCTGCCATTAATCACGTAATCATCGCCGTCACGGCTGGCGCGAGTTTGAATATTGGCAACATCGGAGCCGCCACTGGGTTCGGTAATGGCCAGTGCGGCGCGTTGTTGGCCGCTAAGTACGGCGGTACAAACGCTGTCGCGCAAGGGGTGCTGTGTATCCAGTATCAGTGGCGGGATAGCGATATCGTGCGTAAACAAATTCGCCATTAGGCCGCCGCTGCCGGCGCGCGATATTTCGATGGTGCTGAGGACTTTATAGAAGGGGTCAGCCTCAAATCCGCCTAGTTCCTCTGGGTATCCGATACCGAAAAGCCCAAGTTCGGCGGCTTGTTGGTACAGCTCGCTAGGTAAGCCGCCATCTTCTTCCCACTGGTTAATATGCGGAATGATTTGCTCGTCGACAAAACGGGCGACGCTGTCTCTGAACGCTAGGTGTTCGTCGTTAAGATAAATGGAGCGATAGGCCGCCATATGGTCCCCTCAGAATAAGCTGGTATCAGAATAATTAGTCGATGATTAGGTTGAAGCCGGCTTCGGTGA
Organism: Gammaproteobacteria bacterium; assembly: GCA_030425645.1. GTDB lineage: Bacteria > Pseudomonadota > Gammaproteobacteria > JAPPPA01 > JAPPPA01 > JAPPPA01. The sequence goes on from JAUHZK010000011.1 coordinate 12,917, forward strand.
GCCGTGCCGCTTCTTGTTCAAGGTCGGCGCGGGTCAGTGGGTGGCGGTTGAGCCAGCCGCGTTTGAACGTAACGGTTAATTGGCGGCCCTTGGCCTTTATGCGGATGGGTGTTTCGCGCTTAGGTGCGCGGTCACGATGCACATAAACCGCCAAACGCAGCAAGATAGCCAATTTGATAATCACGGCACCTTGTTTTTCGGTTAGGTGTTCTAGCCTTTCCAGCGGAATGCGTTTTCGATGCGCCTGGATTAATGTGCCCAGTGTGTGCTGCTCTTGCCGCGAAAAGCCGGGCATATTGCTGTGGTCAACGATATAGGCGCCGTGGCGATGGTAGCTGCGAAAGCCTATGCCGAGGCCCAATTCGTGCAAGCGGGCAGCCCAGTGCAAATAGGCCATGTGTATTTCGGTATTCAGTTTCCAGCTGTTGGCCACTTGCGCCAGCAGCGCCCGAGCAGTTTTACTAATGCGACGTGCGTGACGGCTGTCTAGGCGGTGACGCTTGGCAAGTGCACGTACCGACTCATGCCTGAGCTCGCGCCCTTGGCGATCACCCATAAGGTCGTAGAGCACGCCTTCGCGTAGGGCGGTTTCGGTGGTGCGCATGGATTCTATTTTCAGCGCTTTGAAAATACCCATCATGGCGGCGAGGCCAGCGGCAAAGACTTTTTCGCGGTCAGCAGACAAACCGGCGAGTTTCAGTTTCTGGCTGTTGCCGCATTGAATGCAAAGTTTGCGTACTTCGCGCATACCGCTATAGGTGATGGTGCCGTCGCTCAGGCCGTTTTCTTTCAGCACCAAGCTGATGGCTTGCGCACTGCCGCTGGTGCCGATCACCGTTTGCCAAGGAAACTTGCGCCAGCGGCGTTGAATGGGCGCTAGCTCATGCATGGCGTCTTGGCGGGCGGCTTTAAAGGCTTTGCTAGTCAGGTCACCGTTTGCGAAATATTTTTCCGTTAAACGCACGCAGCCAATCTGTAAGCTGGCTAGCTCATGCGGGGTGTGGTCTTCACCATAAATAAATTCGGTACTGCCGCCGCCAATATCGAGAATTAAACGTTTTGAGGGCGCGTCACCAAGGCTTTTGGTCACGCCTAGCCAAATTAAACGGGCTTCTTCATGACCAGAGATAATGTCGATTGGGGTGCCCAGCGCGGCTTCTGCCTGTGGCAAAAACGTTTCGCTATTGCTGATGCGGCGTAAGGTGTTGGTGCCAACGGCGCGAATGTTTTCATTCGGCACTTGGCTCATCAGCTGCGAAATACGCTGCAAACAGTCGAGCGCGCGTTGTTGCGCGTCAGCATTCAGAAAGTAATGTTCGTCTATGCCAGCCGCTAGGCGCACGGTTTCTTTATGACGGTCAACGATATCGAGCTGATTACCCTGGCAGCGAGCCACCACGGTATGAAAACTATTGGAGCCAAGGTCAATGGCGGCAACCAGCTGCGAGTCAGTCTCTGGCGTATCGTTATTAGCAGTAAGTTTTGGTTCCGTGCTACTCAAGGTTAGCTACACTGTGGCTTCTTATTTAACCGCAGCTTACCTCAATAAAACATGGCTACAAACGCCCAAACCGAAACAATTTATCTAAAAGATTATGTTGCGCCAGCTTGGCGTATTACCGAGGTTGATTTAACCGTGGCGCTGTATGAAAGCCACGCCTTGGTAACAGCCTGTTTGACGTTTGAGCAGGCGACGCCTGATGCCGCCGAGATGCGCCTTGATGGCGAGCTGTTGCAGCTAGAGGCGATTGCGATTGATGGCCGCACTTTGCCGCCGACAGAATATCAAGTGCAGGATGAGGCTTTGGTGCTATGGCAGCCGCCCAAGTCGGGTGTATTGCAAACAACGGTCAGAATCGAGCCACAGAACAATACGGCTTTGGAAGGTCTTTATCGCAGCGGTGGTATGTTCTGTACCCAGTGTGAGGCTGACGGTTTTCGCCGCATCACCTATTTTCTAGATCGGCCGGATGTATTGTCGCGCTACCGCACCCGCATTGAGGCCGATAAGCAGCAATATCCGGTGCTGCTGTCGAACGGTAATCCGATTGAGCAGGGTGACCTGGCGGACGGGCGTCACTTTGTCACTTGGGAAGATCCGTTTCCTAAACCTTGCTATTTATTTGCCTTGGTAGCCGGCGATTTACATTTGCAGCAATCGAGCTTTACCACTGCCAGTGGTCGAGAAGTCGACTTGCGTCTCTATGTTGAGCCGCAAAATGCCGACAAATGCGAGCATGCGATGCAGTCGCTGAAAAACGCCATGCGCTGGGATGAGGAAACCTTTGGCCTAGAGTACGACCTCGATATTTACATGATCGTGGCGGTAGACGATTTCAATATGGGCGCGATGGAGAATAAAGGCTTAAATGTTTTCAATTCTCGGTTTGTATTGGCGCGCCCAGAAATCGCCGAAGACAGCGATTACGAAGATATTGAAGCCGTCATTGGCCACGAATACTTCCATAACTGGACTGGTAATCGTGTGACTTGCCGTGATTGGTTTCAGCTGTCTCTAAAAGAGGGCCTTACGGTGTTTCGAGAGCAAGAGTTCTCGGCCGATATGAACGCGCGTAGCGTGAAACGGATTGCCGATGTGCGTCGTTTGCGTAGTTTCCAGTTCCCAGAAGATGCGGGCCCCACAGCGCACCCGATTCGCCCGGATCGTTATAGCGAAAGCAATAACCTCTATACCGCTACCGTTTATGAAAAGGGCGGCGAGGTGATTCGGATGTTGCATGGTTTGGTGGGCAAAGCCGGCTTCCGTGCTGGCATGGATCTGTATTTTGAGCGCCATGATGGTCAGGCAGTGACTTGCGAGGACTTTGTTGCCGCCATTGCCGATGCCAACCAAATCGATTTGAGTGCCTATTTAGGTTGGTACACCCAAGCGGGTACGCCGCGTCTTGCGATGCAGCAGCACTATGATGCAGAACGCCAACAACTGACCTTGCGTTTCAGTCAAGAAACCTTGCCGACCGCAGAGCAGGCCGAGAAAAAACCGTTGCCCATCCCAATTGCATTGGCCTTGCTAGATAAAAACGGCGACAACGTAGCAGCTACGCTGTTAGCGGGTGCCGGCCGCGTAGACGGTGATGGTTGGGTATTGGAACTTAGCCAAGCACAGGGCGAGTTTGTATTCGACGACGTGCCGGAAGGTGCAGTGCCATCCGTGTTACGAGGTTTTTCAGCACCGGTAGAGCTGGCGGCTGATTTGAGTCGTGAGCAAAAATTACTGCTGCTTAAATCAGATAGTGATGCCTTTGTGCGTTGGGATGCCGGCCAACAGCTGGCCTTTGACGAGCTCAGCGCCTTGGTTTGCGGCGAACAAGAAACCGTGGCCGCCGATTTTATAAGTGCCTGTGGCGATGCGATTGACTTGGTTTTATCTGGCCAAGATCAAGACTATGCACTCTATGCCGAATTACTGACATTTCCGGACGAGGCTTTTCTGGTTAACCGCTTAAGCCGGGTTGACGTGCATAGCATTCACCATGCCGTCAAAGCTCTACGCCGCGGTTTGGCCGCTGCGCTTAGCAGCCAGTGGTTGGCGCTGTATGAGTGCTGTCAGCAACAGGCCGATAATGCCAGTGCAAGGTCATTACGTAATGTGGCTTTGCGTTATATCGCCGTGGCCGATGTGGCGAAGGCTAATACGCTTGTAGAACAGCAAATGGATAATGCTGCCTGTATGACCGATAGCATGGGTGCTTTAAGAGTGGCGGTACATGCGCAGTTACCGTCGGCTAAAACGATGCTAGAAGACTTCTATCAGCGCTGGCAGCAAGAGCCGCTAGTGGTGAATAAATGGTTGGCGGTGCAAGCCAGCCGAGCTGATATGAATGTGTTGGCTGATATTAAAGCACTGGCTGAGCATGAAGCCTTTGATATCACTAATCCGAATAAAGTACGTTCGTTATTCAACTTATATGCGGCATGGAATCCGGTGGGCTTCCACGGTGGCGGCAAAGCGGCTTATAGCTTTATTGCTGATCAAGTATTACGTTTAAATGAGCTGAATCCACAAGTGGCCGCCAGATTAGTGGGCGCTTTTAATCATTGGCGCAAGTTTGACGGCGAGCCGCGTTTAGAGATGCAGCAGCAGTTGCAGCGTATTCAGTCGGCTTCGGGCTTAAGCCGTGCGGTGGCGGATATTGTCGGTAAAAGTTTGGCGTAACTTTAAGCTGGATGCGGTTAAATTTGATTCCGGCGGGGTCTTTGTAATAAAAACGTCATTGCTGTGTCATCTAATGACGCCGGTTTAAAAGACAAAAGCGAGAAGTAGATAACAGCCATGAAAACCATATTGTTGGTAGAAGACGATCAAGCCATTCGTGAAATGGTGGTGTTCGCCTTGGAAAAAGAAGGCTACCGAGTCGTAGAGGCTGAAGATGGCCAAGCGGCTTATGTGGCCATTGCCAATGAACGTCCTGATTTGGTTTTATTGGATTGGATGTTGCCGGGCGAAAGCGGTATTGAAATTTGTCGGCAGCTAAAACGCGACGAAGACAGCCGCGATCTACCCATTATTATGCTCACCGCGCGCGGTGAAGAAGATGATCGCGTGCAAGGTTTAGAAACCGGTGCTGATGACTATATGTCTAAGCCGTTTTCGGTGCGCGAGTTGCTAGCCCGCATTAAGGCCTTGTTGCGCCGTACCTCGCCGGAGCAAGATGGCGTGCTAGAAGCCAATGGGCTGTTATTGGATGCGGCCAGTGCTCGTGTGAGCTGTAATGGTGAGTCGATTCACCTGGGCCCAACCGAATATCGCCTGCTGCACTTTTTTATGTCGCACCCCGACCGGGTGTATAACCGTACCCAGCTATTAGACCAAGTATGGGGTGCCAACGTTTATGTTGAAGAGCGTACGGTTGACGTGCATATCCGCCGTCTTCGTAAAGCGCTGGAACCTTGCTCAGCTGAAGATTTGGTACAAACGGTACGTGGTCTTGGTTACCGTTTTTCCACTCAGACTTAGGCCGCAGGGTTAGACTCTCGGTCCGTCCTGAGCATCGCACAAGGTTCGCATGGCAGCACAACAAACAAGTCAGCCTATCTGGGTTAAAGCACTCTGGCGTTTAGTGACGATATTGGCGCTAGGGGCGCTAGTCGGGTCGGCGTTTGGGGGCTATGCCAACGGCCTAGTCGTTGTGATGGTGCCTTATGTTTGTTGGCACATGTATAACCTGTATTTGATAGAGCGCTGGTTACGTAGCGGCAAAGTTTCTGACGTGCCGGACAGCTGGGGCATGTGGCGCGATATCTTTGACCGCATTTACACACTCCAAAATGCTGAGCGTAAGCGTCAGCGTGAACTGGGCCGCATGGTGCGCCGTTTCCGTAAAAGCTCATCAGCGCTGCCCGATGGCGTGCTGGTATTGGATAGTAGCTTTCGTATCGAATGGGTTAATACCGCGGCGCGAAACCTGCTTGGGTTAAAAAAGAAAAAAGATATTGGTCAGCGCATTAGTAATTTGGTGCGCGACCCTAAGTTTTCAGAGTATCTATTAGCCAAGGACTACAGCGGCTCCTGTGAAATCACGGTGTCGGATCGGCCCGGACTCGTGTTATCGCTGATGTTGGTGCCCTACGACAGCAATCAGTACCTGCTAATGGTGCGTGACGTGACGCGCTTACATCAACTAGAACAGATGCGGCGCGATTTTGTGGCGAATGCTTCCCACGAATTGCGTACACCGCTAACCGTGTTGAGGGGCTATGTCGACGCGCTGGATGACGAAGTGGAAAGCTTGCCGCCTCACTGGCAAAAAGCTTGGCTTGCCGTCGGCAAACAAACCAGTCATATGCAACGGCTGGTGCGTGACTTGATGGTGACTTTGCGTTTGGAGGACAAGCCGTTATCGGCGGGTGATCAAATTATCGATATGCAGCGACTCTGCGACGATGCCACCCAAGAGCTAAAAACTCTGGCAGGGCCAGATATAGAAATTACCATTAAGGCTGATGCACGCCTGATGCTACGTGGCGATATCATCGAGATTCAATCAATCGTCGGTAATTTGGTCGGTAACGCCATTAACTATATGCCACAGGACTACGGGCCGGGGCAGGGGACGGTGACACTGAAATGGCAAGCCAATAGCAAAGGCGCGGCATTGATCGTAAGTGATAACGGTGCCGGCATTGCTAAGAAGCATCTTGCCCATATTACCGAGCGGTTTTATCGGGTTGATAACCGTCCCGGGCGCATTCAACAGGGCACCGGCTTAGGCCTCACCATTGTTACTCAAGCGCTGAGCCGTCATGGTGGCAAGCTGTCAGTCAAGTCTAAAGTGGGCCAAGGTACGGTATTTAAGTGCCAGTTCCCCAAGGGCCGGGTGTTGACCGCAACCGATAATAATTTATTAAGAACAGGCAGCTAAGGCTGCCTTTTTTGTGGCTGGCGCTGTCATATAACCGTAACAAACGCGTCATATTGTCGACATACGCCGTCACCAAAATGCGCTGCATGAAATTACTTATTGAAAATACTGCGTTTACTAATCTTGGACTTACTAGGAGTAACCCCATGCAATTTGTTAAAGGTCTAATGGCTGGTGCTGCTTTCGTTGCAGCCGGTGCAGCAGTTGCTGCCCCGCAAGTAGACCCTGAGCTACCTACATACGAGCGCGCTAGCGGTGTCTCTGGCAACCTATCTTCTGTGGGTTCTGACACCTTGGCTAACCTGATGACCCTATGGGCTGAGGAATACAAGCGTTTGTACCCCAATGTAAATATCCAAATTCAGGCAGCTGGTTCGTCTACTGCGCCGCCTGCATTAATGGAAGGTACTTCAAACTTGGGCCCAATGAGCCGCAAGATGAAGAACAAAGAAAATGCCGCGTTTGAGAAGAAGTTTGGTTACGACGCCACCCCGATTGCGGTTGCGATTGATGCCCTAGCGGTATTTGTACACAAAGATAACCCGATTGAAGGTTTGACCATTAAGCAGCTAGATGCGATTTTCTCTAGCACTCGTAAATGTGGTTACACGCAAGAAATCAACTCTTGGGGCGACACTGGCCTAACTGGCGCTTGGGAAGAGCGTAATGTTCAGCTTTACGGCCGTAACTCAGTATCGGGTACCTACGGTTACTTCAAGAAGAAAGCCCTATGTAAAGGCGACTTCAAGAACAGCGTAAACGAGCAGCCTGGTTCGGCTTCAGTTGTACAGTCAATCACCGCTTCTTTGAACGGTATTGGTTACTCAGGTATTGGTTACAAAACCTCTGGTGTTAAGACCGTACCGCTAAGCAAGAAAGACGAAGGTCCTTTCATTGACGCGACTGCAGAAAACTCGGTAAACGGTTCTTACCCGCTAGCTCGCTTCCTTTGGGTTTATGTGAACAAGCACCCGAACAAGCCGCTTGACCCAATGTTGAAAGAATTCATTAAGATGGTTGTGGCCAAGCAAGGTCAGGAAGTAGTAGTTAAAGACGGCTACATTCCACTGCCAGCTAAAGTGGCTGCCCAGCAGCTAGCTAAGATTCAATAAATCTCTATACCCTATATAACGGAGTTTTAACTCATGACAATGACTAAGCAAGCCCTGATTGCAGGTGCATTCCTAACTGCAGCCAGCGTAGCTGGTACCGCAACTGCTGGCGCCCCAGTAATTTACGGTAAAGCGAATGTTTCTTTGAACGCCAATAGCAACGATGTTGCTGGCCAAGAAGACAACTTCGTTGTAAACAGCAATGCTTCTCGCTTTGGCCTTAAAGGCCAACACAAGCTGGAAGGTGGTTTGACTGCTTTTTATAAAGCCGAATACCAAATTTCTATTGATGGTGACGATGACGAGTTTAGTCAGCGCAACATCTACGCTGGTATTAAAGGCGGTTTCGGTTCTGTAAAAGTGGGTATGTTCGACACCCCAATGAAAAAAGCTCAGGGCAAGATCGACTTGTTCAACGATCTTTATCTTGGCGATATCAAGAACGTTGTAGATGCTGATTTCGACACCGAAGAGCGTGAAGCTAGCCAAATTCAGTACAGCTCTCCAAAAATTGCTGACGCCGTAACCATTAACGTTGCTTTGCTTCCGGGCGAAGGCACTGGTTCTGACGACAGCGGTATTGCTGATGCAACTTCTGTGTCTGTTGTGTACAAGAAAGACGGTATCTTCGCGGCTATCGCTAACGATAACGAAGTAGAAGGCGTTGATCGCAAAGCAACTCGTTTCGTTGTTGAAGCTAAAGTAGGTGACGGCAAAGTTGGCGCGCTGTATCAAGTAAAAGATAACGCTGGTGCGGATTCTGACGCCTTCGTACTTAGCTACGCTCACAAAGTAGGTAAAAACACTTACAAAGTGCAGTACGGCCAAGAGCAAGAAGACGTTGGTGACCTGAAGTCGACACTTCTTTCAGTAGGTGTTGATCACAAGTTGTCTAAGAAAGTTAAGGTATATGGCTACTACTCAACCCACGACAACGAAGATGGTGTTAACGACACTTCTGGCGTTGTGGACGACAAGCAGTCAACGCTAGCGCTAGGTATGGAACTTAAGTTCTAGTCGGAACCTAACAAACTAGCGACAGAAAAAGCCTCAATCTTCGGATTGGGGCTTTTTTTTGCTTGGTCATCTAGTTGTAATATTTCTGCCATACACTCACGCCAACTGATAGCACTGCGTTATGGTGCTTGGCATCTCTTACCAGAAGGAAGTGTTCGTGTCTGAACCTCGCATGGACTCCTCGGCCGGTTACAACACCTCGGCCGCAAAAGCACGCCAGAAATGGCGGCTGCTTCAAGACAAAGTAGCCACCTCGTTGGTCACGGTAGGCGGACTGTCCGTGATCGGGGCCGTACTACTGATCATGTTTTATTTGTTCTATGTAGTGGCGCCGTTATTTGCACCGGCCAGCATGGAAGAGGTGGGTGAGTACCCAGTACCGGCGATTGAGGCCGGCGAAACACTGCATATTTCTTTAGAAGAAAAGCTGGCGATGGGTACGCGTATTACCGATCAAGGCCAGATTATTTACTTTGATGCTAAGACCGGTGAGGTCAACCAGCGAACCGCTCTAACGGGTGGCGAAGCCACAGCTTGGTTCCCCGTTAGCGAATACACCAATACCCATGCTTTTGGGTTTGATAACGGCACTGCCCAGCTGGTAACCCTGGCTTATAAAACCAGCTATATCGACGGTGTACGCCAGCTGGCGCCTAAGATCGAATACCCGCTGGGTGAAGATGCCCTAGAAATTGACGAGGACGGTGGTCAAATTAGCGGCATTGCCGCCGCCGTTGAGGAAGATGAAGCGACCCTAGTGGGTGTTGTCGATGGCGATATTGTGTTGGCCTACTACACCCTAGAAGAAAGCTTTATGACCGAAGGCTTAGAAGCGGAGCTGGATGATAGCTCTCGTTTTACGCCGTCAGTGTCGCCAGATTATTTATTGATTGACCCAGTAGGTGAGTGGCTATACGTTGCTGACAAAAGCGGTCAAGTGGAAGTCTTCCGCCTGTACGGCGCTGAAGCACAGTTAAACGAACTCACCCAACTCACTACCAATGGTGAGGCGCTAACGGATTTGCGCTTCCTGCGTGGTGGTATTTCTTTACTAGCAGCTACAGCTAATGGTGAGATTCACCAGTGGTTCCCTGTGCGCGACCAACAAAACGATTACAAACTGGCTTTAGTGCGTAGTTTTGAAGCGGAAGCTGGTGTTGCTATTACCGCGCTAACCACCGAGCACCGCCGTAAGGGTTTTGCCACGATCGATACTGATGGCTCGCTGGGCGTGTTCTACACCACCTCTCAGCGTACCTTGATGCAAGAGAAAATCGCTGAGGACCTAGTTAACTTCAATATCGGCCCACGTTCTGACGCGGTGTTGGCTGAAACTAACGACGGCAAGTTGAAGTTAATTAAGCTCGACAACGAGCACCCGGAGATTTCGATTTCATCAATCTGGGGCAAGGTTTGGTACGAAAGCTACCCTGAACCAGCGCATATTTGGCAGTCATCAGCGGCGAATGACGACTTTGAGCCGAAATTCTCATTGACACCTCTGGCCTTCGGTACCTTGAAAGCGGCGTTCTACGCCATGTTGCTAGCATTGCCGCTAGCCGTAGCAGGTGCCGTTTACACCGCTTACTTTATGGCGCCGAGCATGCGCAAAGTTGTGAAGCCGGTGATTGAAATTATGGAAGCGCTGCCAACCGTTATTTTGGGCTTCCTCGCCGGTCTTTGGTTAGCACCGTTAATGGAGGATCAGCTGTTAGCGGCCTTCCTCGTGGTGCCGATGGTGCTGCTGTCGATTTTGATATTTGGCTTTGTTTGGGAACGTGCCCCAGAAAAAGTCCGTTTGGCTATCCCAGAGGGCTGGCAGCCAGCCTTATTAATGCCGATTATCGTGATCGCAGGCTGGGCAGCTTTTGCTTTAGATAATCCGCTAGAGAATGCTTTCTTTGCCGGTAATACCGCACAGTGGCTAACGAACGTAGCCGGTATTGACTACGACCAGCGTAACGCCTTGGTAGTGGGTTTTGCGATGGGCTTTGCGGTGATTCCAACGATCTTCTCGATTACCGAAGATGCGGTCTTTGGGGTACCGAAGCATCTGTCGAATGGCTCTCTGGCTTTAGGCGCAACTCCGTGGCAGACCTTGGTTCGCGTAGTGCTGCCAACTGCTTCACCGGGTATGTTTTCAGCGGTAATGATTGGTACCGGCCGCGCCGTTGGTGAAACCATGATCGTGTTGATGGCGACTGGTAATACGCCGGTGATGGACTTCAATATTTTCGAAGGTATGCGTACCTTGTCAGCCAATATTGCGGTGGAAATGCCAGAGTCCGAAGTCGGCTCCTCGCATTACCGTATTCTGTTCTTGGCCGGTTTAGTGCTGTTTATTTTCACCTTTATGTTTAACACCATAGCCGAGCTTGTGCGTCAGCGACTGCGCGCCAAGTATTCGTCGCTTTAAGCCGGAGAAGGATTAAAAGATGTCACAGAAGCCATCAGTAAAAACCTGGTTTGAAAGCGGCTCTCCTTGGGTCTGGCTAAACGCCGGTGGTGTTGCCATTAGCGTAGTCTTGGTTGTCGGCCTGATTGGCCTGATTGCAGCGCGTGGCCTCGGCCACTTTTGGCCAGCGCCAGTATTTGAAGCGAGCTTTGTAAACCAACAAGGCCAGCAAGAGACCTTGATTGGCGAGATTCGCGGTTCTGAAGAAATTAAAGCGCAACGCCTACGTGAAGCGGGTTTTAACCTGCCCGCCGACGGCCCTGAGACCTATACCCGCCACCAAGTGAAAACTGGTAACCGTGATTTGGTTGGTTTGGATTTCCGCTTTGCTTTGGAAAAAGAGATTGCCGGTCGTTATTACCCCGAGGATATCGTGGTATTGGAGCGTACCGAATGGGGTAGCTTTTACGGCTATTTGGTCGAGGTTCGCGAAAATGGCACCGTGGTGGCCGGCGCAGATGATCCTAACCGTTTTCAGGTAATGCAAGAGCGGCTTGAGCGGGTGCTTGAGTTGCGTGAGCAGAGCAAACATATCGAGAAGGTCGATATTGGTGCGGTCAACCATGGCCTAGAGCGCATTCGCTTAAAAACTCGCGGCTTAGAGTTAGACGGTAAAACCCCAGAAAATGCGCCTCAGGCTTTTGCACGGTTGGCTGAGCAACGTGCCGAGCTGGACGCAGACTACAAGGTTCTTGAAGAAGAGTTGGTCAAGCTCTATCACCAGCTTAATCGTGACTCGGTGTTAATGCGGGCAATGGATGGCCGTGAGGTTGAGATTGAGTTGTCGAAAGCGGTATTCGCGTTCCAACCCAATGCCTATAGCCTGCTTGGCAAAATTGGCCACTACTTCGAAAAGATGTGGGAGTTTGTGGCAGACGAGCCGCGTGAAGCGAATACCGAAGGCGGTATTTTCCCAGCCATCTTCGGCACCATCATGATGGTGCTAGTGATGACAGTGCTGGTAACGCCATTTGGTGTGGTAGCGGCGTTGTACCTGCGTGAATATGCCTCGCAAGGCACCATTACCCGCTTGATCCGCGTGGCGGTGAATAACCTTGCTGGTGTGCCATCGATTGTTTATGGCGTATTCGGCCTTGGCTTCTTTGTTTATTTCCTCGGTGGCAGCATTGATGCGCTGTTCTACCCAGAGGCGGCGCCGTCGCCGGTGTTTGGTACGCCGGGTTTGATGTGGGCCTCTTTAACGCTGGCACTACTGACGCTGCCGGTAGTGATTGTGTCTACCGAAGAAGGCTTAGCACGTATTCCGAGTGCAGTACGTGAAGGCTCATTAGCTCTAGGTGCGACCCGTATTGAAACCCTGATGCGGGTAGTGATTCCAATGGCGAGCCCAGGCATTATGACCGGTCTTATTTTGGCGGTAGCACGGGCAGCTGGTGAGGTAGCCCCATTAATGCTGGTAGGTGTAGTGAAACTGGCGCCGAGCTTGCCATTAGACGGCAACTTCCCGTTCTTACACCTAGATCGCAAGTTTATGCACCTTGGCTTCCATATTTACGACGTTGGCTTCCAAAGCCCTAACGTGGAAGCGGCAAGACCGTTGGTTTACGCCACCGCGTTCTTGTTAGTGTTACTGATTATTGGCTTGAACTTGGCCGCCGTTAGTATTCGTAACCGTTTGCGCGAAAAGTATCGCGCAATGGAAAACTAGGCCTAAAGGCCAACTAGAAAGAATTATTTTTTAGCCCACACGACCAAAAGAGAAAGCGAATGAGCGAAGTGGACTTTGATGTTTTAGAGCGCAACGTACAGCGCAACAAGATTTCTGAAGAAGAAATTGCCATGCAAGTGCGTGATTTCCGCCTGTTTTACGGCGAGAAAGAAGCACTTAAGGGTATTAATCTGGATATCCCTAAAAACAAGGTAACGGCCTTTATTGGACCGTCTGGTTGCGGTAAATCTACCTTGCTGCGTTGCTTTAACCGCATGAACGACCTGGTTGATAGCGTCAGCATTAAGGGCGAGATGACTCTTTATGGTGAAGACATCTATCGCAAGGGCCTAGATGTGGTGGATCTGCGCCGTCGCGTGGGCATGGTATTTCAGAAACCAAACCCGTTTCCAAAAAGCATTTACGAAAATGTGGCTTACGGCCTGCGTATTCAGGGCATGAATAACCGCCGCAAGTTGGATGAGATTGTTGAGCGTTCACTTAAGCGCGCCGCACTTTGGGACGAAGTGAAAGATCGCTTGGATGACAACGCTTTCGGTTTGTCAGGTGGTCAGCAGCAACGTTTGGTGATTGCGCGTGCGGTAGCAGTAGAGCCTGAAGTGCTGCTATTGGATGAGCCTTGCTCGGCACTGGATCCGATCTCGACTTTAAAAATTGAAGAGTTGATTCACGAGCTACGTGAGGATTTCACTATCGTGATCGTGACGCACAATATGCAGCAGGCTGCTCGTGTCTCTGACTACACCGCCTTTATGTACTTGGGCGATTTGATCGAGTTTGATGACACCGACACCTTGTTCACCAAGCCAAGCAATAAACAAACAGAAGACTACATCACTGGCCGCTTCGGCTAATAGGGATTAGGAGACAAGAACATGGCCATGGATAAAAAACATTTAAGCGAACATATTTCCAGCCAATTTAACGACGAGATCGAAAGTATTCGTGAACGCGTATTGGCAATGGGTGGTTTGGTTGAAGAGCAACTCGCTAATGCAGTAACGGCGCTGGTTGATAGCAAGGGTGAACTAGGGCAAGAGGTTGCTAAAGCCGATTACCGGGTTAACGCTGCTGAAGTCAGCATTGACGAAGAATGTAATTTAATTTTGGCACGGCGCCAGCCAGCTGCTACTGATTTACGTTTGATCGTAGCGATTATTAAAACTATTACCGACCTTGAGCGTATCGGTGATGAAGCCAAAAAGATTGCCAAAATGGCGGTTAAACTTTCAGAGCAAGACCGTCCGGCAACCGGCTACCGTGAGGTAGCGCATTTGGGCGAGGCCGTTTCTCGTAGTCTTAACGGCGCGCTAGACGCTTTCGCGCGGATGGATGCTAAAGCAGCGGTAGAAGTTGTGCAGCGAGATATGGAAATTGACCGCGAATACGAAGCGGTTATGCGCCAGTGCATCACTTTTATGATGGAAGACCCGCGCACCATTAAACGCGTTATGGATCTAGTCTGGGCAGTTCGTTCGATGGAAAGGGTTGGCGACCACGCGGCCAACTTAGCTGAGTACGTGATTTACCTAGTTGAGGGTAAAGATGTACGTCATATTAAAGCTGAGGAACTTTCTGACAAACTGTTTGACTAACCTTACGAGCTTGCTTAAAGCGAGCTTCTCCTAAGGTATAGAGCATTCAGGGCGAGATTTATTCTCGCCCTTTTTTTTGCCGTCATTAAAGCGTCATCTGCGCGCCACTAGACTGCAATATCGCCTACTTACGATAGGCGCTATGAAATTACCTGCATCTATCCGCAGTTGGGCTTCTTGGCCGAGCACAGCAACCGTGCCAACAGGCTACGATCCGATCGTTTTATCAGCTCGCCGCCCTACGGTGGGTTTGCCACGGCCGCTGGTGATCGGTCACCGCGCGGCGCGTGGTTTGGCGCCGGAGAACACTCTGTTAGCGGTACGCGAGGCTTTGGCGGCTGGCGTCGATATGATCGAGATTGATGTTTGGCATATTGATGGTGAATTGGTGGTGATGCACGACCAGCGTGTTGACCGAACCACCAACGGTGTCGGCTATGTGCAAGATTTCAGTCTGCACGATCTGCGTATGTTAGATGCGGGTTACGGACAACGCGTACCGTTGTTGGAGGAGGTCATTGAGCTAGTTGATGGCCGCTGCAGTATCAATATTGAGTTGAAAGGCCCGGACTGTGCTGATGCGGCGGTTGAGGCCGTTAATGCGGCATTGCGCACCGCGCGCTGGCAGCGCGAGCAGTTTTTGCTTTCGTCTTTTGATCATGAGCAGCTAGCGCGTGTGCGTCAGCTAGATCAATATATCCGCACGGGTTTGTTGTTGGCTGGGGTGCCCTATGATTTAGCTAGCTACGCGCAACAGCTCGGTGTTAGCTCGGTGCACTTTAGTGTTGACCTAGTACGCCCTGAATGGATAGCTACGGTCCAGGGCTTAGGACTATGGGCCTTCGCCTATACCGTAAATGACCATTGTGATTTGGCATGGCTACAGTCTATGAACATAGACGGCGTATTTGCCGATTATCCAGACGATATCTTGGCCCAGCTAGCCGCCACGGCAGTGCCGCGTGTGGCTTAAGGCGCTTGCCTTAAGTCGTCTGCACCAAGTTAGAAGAACAAACTAAGCGTCAGTCGCACGCTGTCTTCATGTTCGGCTATATTGATCGGGTCATCGGCGCCAACATCTGACACAAACCGTGTCTCTAAGCCCAGTAGCGTGCTGTCTGATAGGCGCTGTGTGGCTTCTAACGAGTAGATCTTGCTGCCGTGGTTGCGATCAACAATCACGCCACCCAACATTTGTGTATCAGCAGTGTTATTGAGACCAATGCGGCTGCCGATAAAAACATCGTCATCAAATGTTGCGATAAAACGATCATCTTCAGCGCGCTCGTCATATAAGTATTCAGCCACAATGCTTACGTCGGCATCGCTGCCAAAAATCGCTGAAAACGTGTATTCAAGGCCAACATCGGCAATTAAGAAATGTTCCCCTAGTTGCTGGCGCGACACGGCTTCGAGTTTGAATGCGGCGGGGCCAACGGTGTATTGCAAGTCAATACCAATTTGTTCTGATTGGTCGTAGAAGGGAACTAGGCTGACTTGGCTAAGAATTTCCTGTTCCAAAGCGGTTTGCTGGTCAGCAGAGCTTTCCGCTAGACCAAGCAGGGCAAGGGTGTCATTGACTACTAGTAATAGTGCTGGCGGCGCGCTAGGAATGCCAGATTCAAGATCGCAGTTTGGCGTATCTAGACTACTGCCATCCGCATTGGCTCGGCTGGTGCCGCTGCGGTAGCAGGGCTCTAGCCGTGGCGCGCGCGCGGTGCCTTTGAACCAGCTTAGGCCGATATCGACGGGGCCAAGGTAGTGCTTCCAGCGCAGGGCGTAATCAACGTGTTTATTGCCATCCGGGTGTTCAAATTGTTCGTCTTCTTCGTAAACCGCGACGGGTAATTGCGGGCGCGCGTTATCTGCGTTGAATTCACGGCTACGGAAATAGGGTAAGGCGTAAGCGGAGAAGTCGCCAAAGGGGCTATACCATTTGAATGCCACCATCGGCTGGCCGAGTTTGTCTTCGCCATCAATGTTTTCGACAAAGTCGTCTTGGTTCACCACATCGACAATGTGTTGTGCCTCGGTTACGCCCCAGAAGACTCGCCCAATGCCGGCTTGTATTTCAACGCTGTTAAGAACTAGCGTCAGTAGTGCTTCTCGCACATCCGCGTGCGTGCGGTTTTCATCGCGCTCATCTTCACGTGCAAATAACTTAAGATCAAAAAGGTGATAGCGGCTAGACCAGCTGCGTCCGACGGTAACGGCCAATGAAGAATTAGCGTGGTAATCAGCTTCTGGGTTTTCGTTATTAGGGTTGTCACTTGGGTACCAGGTGAACTCTGGCTCAAGTGTGCTTTCCCAATCGCTGGCGACTAGCGGGCTATGCCATGTGACGCATAGCAATAAGCCGCTAAGCAGCAGTAATCGTCCGTAGTTAAACGAATATATGTTCTTCATTGTGATCCCTTGCTGCGTCGCTTTTGGCATCTTGCGTATAGCGACGGCTGTTTTTGCCCAGTTCTAGCTTTGCCCTAGCCTTAGGCTAGGGTGTCTAGCTGAGCCATCTGTTCTTGTAGTTGCTGAATGGTTTGTTCGGCCTCGGCCAAAATCCCTTTTTCTTTAGCAACTACGGCTTCAGGTGCATTGGCGACGAATTTCTCGTTACCGAGTTTTGCTTGCTTTTGCTGTGCTAGTTTTTGCGCTTTCTCAAGCTGCTTGCCTAGTCGTTCCAGCTCGGCTTGCACGTCAATCAAGCCAGCCATTGGTACCAAAATTTTCATTTGGCCGAGTAGGGCAACTGCTGACTGCGGTGCGTCGGCGCTATTGTCTAGCAACTGGATACTTTCCACCTTGGCTAGTTTGTCTAACAAATCGCGATGCAGGGTCAAACGGGCCTGATCGTCAGCGCTGGCATTTTGGATTAGCAGCGGTAGCGGTTTGCTTGGCGCAATATCCATTTCGCCGCGGATTTGGCGTAGGCCAAGAATAAATGCCTTGACCCATTCAATTTCGGTTTCGGCACTGTCGTTGACCTTGCTGTCGTCGGCTTGCGGCCACGCTTGGAGCATGATGGTATCGCCTGACTTGCCTGCTAGTGGTGCCACCGTTTCCCAAATAGATTCGGTAATAAATGGCATCAGCGGATGCAGCATGCGTAGCGTTGCTTCTAATACACGTACTAGAGTGCGGCGAGTGCCGGCTTTAGCGGCCTCACTGGCATTGTCGTTCTGTAGTACGGCTTTGGTCAGCTCTAGGTACCAATCGCAGTACTCGTTCCAAACGAACTCGTAGCAGGTCTTAGCGGCCAAATCGAAGCGGTAGTCACCAAAGTTACGGTGCACTTCGGCTTCGGCGCGTTGTAGGCGGCTGATAATCCAGTTGTCGGCGGTAGACAGCTCTACTTCATCTGCATTGCAGTCTTGGCCTTCGCATTGCATCAATACATAGCGTGAGGCATTCCAAATCTTGTTGCAGAAGTTGCGATAGCCATCAATACGGCCAAGGTCGAAACGAATGTCGCGGCCTGGCGTGGCCAAGGCGGCAAAGGTAAAGCGCAGGGCGTCGGTACCGTAGGCGTTAATGCCGTCTGGGAACTCCTTACGTGTGGCTTTTTCGATTTTGGCGGCTTTTTGCGGCTGCATCATGCCCTTGGTGCGTTTGGCCACCAATGATTCCAAATCAATGCCGTCGATGAGGTCGATAGGGTCAAGCACATTGCCCTTCGACTTCGACATTTTCTGGCCTTCGCCATCGCGTACTAATGCGTGTACATAGACTTCTTTGAACGGTACTTCGCCGTCCATAAACTTCATGCCCATCATGATCATGCGGGCAACCCAGAAGAAGATAATGTCGAAGCCGGTAACCAGCACGCTAGTCGGGTAGAACTTTTCAAGCTCAGGCGTTTTCTCTGGCCAGCCTAGGGTTGAGAACGGCCATAGTGCCGAGCTAAACCAAGTGTCGAGTACGTCTTCGTCTTGCGTCAGTTCAATATCGCCAAGGTTATGCTTAGCGCGTACAGCCGCCTCGTCTTCGCCTACGTAAACATTGCCGTCAGCGTCATACCAAGCCGGAATACGATGGCCCCACCAAATCTGGCGGCTAATGCACCAGTCTTCGATATTGCGCATCCATTCGAAGTAAGTCTTTGACCAGTTTTCGGGCACGAATTTAATTTTGCCGGTTTCAACCGCTTCAATGGCTGGCTTAGCTAGCGGTTCGGCGCGTACAAACCATTGGTCGGTCATGTACGGTTCGATAACCGCATTGGTACGGTCGCCGCGTGGCACCATTAACTTGTGCGGTTTGATGTTGCCTAGGCAGCCTTCGGCGTCTAAATCAGCCACGATTTGCTTACGCGCTTCGTAGCGGTCTAGGCCTTGGTATTTTTCAGGTGCGTTGTCGTTAATGGCGGCAACATCGGTGAGGATATTGATAACTGGTAAGTCGTGACGCTTACCCATTTGGTTATCGTTAAAGTCGTGCGCCGGGGTGATTTTTACCACGCCGGTACCGAACTCCATGTCCACATAGTCGTCGGCAATGACAGGGATTTCACGACCAACCAAGGGTAGGGTCACGGTCTTGCCGATCATGTCGGCATAACGTTCGTCTTTTGGATTTACCGCTACAGCGGTATCGCCCAACATAGTTTCTGGGCGAGTGGTCGCTACCGTAAGCCTGCCGCTACCATCGGTAAGCGGGTAGTGGAATTCCCACAGGAAGCCGTCTTCTTCCTCAGAAATTACTTCAAGGTCAGAAACGGCGGTTTCGAGTACTGGGTCCCAGTTAACGAGGCGCTTGCCGCGATAGATCAGGTCTTCTTCGTAAAGTTTTACGAAAACCTCTTGTACGGCGTCAGACAGGCCTTCGTCCATGGTGAAGCGCTCGCGTTGCCAATCAACCGAAGCACCCATGCGGCGTAGTTGTTTGCAGATGGTGCCGCCAGATTCGGCTTTCCAATCCCAAACTTTGTCTATAAAGGCTTCGCGACCTAAATCATGGCGGGTTTTGCCGTCGGCGTTGAGTTGGCGTTCAACCACCATTTGCGTGGCAATACCGGCGTGATCGGTGCCCGGCTGCCAAAGGGTGTCTTTGCCTTGCATGCGCTGCCAACGAATCAAGGCATCCATAATGGTGTCTTGGAAAGCGTGGCCCATATGCAAGCTGCCGGTGACATTCGGCGGCGGAATCATGATGCAGTACTCATCGTCGCTCTTGCTGGTGGCGGCGAAATGGTTTTGGTCTTCCCAGTTTTGGTAAATACCAGACTCGATGCTTTTCGGGTCGTAAGTCTTCTGCATGATGTTTTGGTCGCTTAATGTAGGCGTATGTTGCAATGCGCAAAAATAGCTTGCCATTATAGGCAAACTGCGGCCAAGGTTTTAGTGCTGAAAGCCTCTAGGCTTCAAAAATTTGATGATCTTCGACGCGATAACCGCGGTCGTGGAACCATTGGGCTTGTTGTTGCAGTTGCTCGGCTTGTTGCGAGTGAATTTCAGCGTAGCGTTCAAAGCGGCTGAATGGCGTCAGGCGTTGCTCCCCTAGATTGAGCAGCAGGCTATTGCGAACCATTTTTAACATGGTGCTATTGGATGTGGCGGCAAGCGCCTCAGCGGCGTCTACGCAGACCGCGATAGCGCCAGACTGCGGTGTTAGCTGCGGTTCTAAGTCGTAACGATTGAGTGCTTGGATGAGGGCCGTTTGCTTCTGCTGATCTTCGCAGTGAACAACCACGGTGAAGTTCAAAGCCCGCACTTTACGAATAAGGCGTGCACTAAAAGCGGAGGCGTCAACGGCCTCCGCTAATAAATACCGAGTTACAGGTGTCACGTGCTGCGCTTAGGCTTGGCCAGCTCGAGTCAACAAAAATTCGCTCAGTAGGGGCACAGGGCGGCCAGTGGCGCCTTTATGCGCGCCGCTTTTCCAAGCCGTTCCGGCAATGTCTAAATGCGCCCAACGGAAATCTTCGGTAAAGCGCGCTAAGAAACAAGCCGCGGTAATGGTGCCAGCAGGGCGACCGCCAATATTGGCAATGTCGGCAAAGTTTGATTTCAGCTGAGCTTGGTACTCATCCGTGATCGGTAGTCGCCATGCTGGGTCGCCAGCAGTTTCGCCAGCGGCGAGTAGCTCATTCGCTAGACTGTCGTCATTGCCTAAGAGGCCGCTGGTGTGGTGGCCGAGGGCGATGATGCAAGCACCGGTTAATGTTGCCATGTCGACTACCACTTCCGGGTCAAAACGACGACTGTATTCGAGCGCGTCACAAAGGATCAGGCGGCCTTCGGCATCGGTATTCAGGATTTCGATGGTTTTGCCAGCCATGCTGGTAACAACGTCACCGGGTTTTACCGCAATACCGTCGGGTAGGTTTTCAGAGCTAGGTACAACAGCGACGATATTGAGTGGTAACTCAAGCTCGCAGGCTGCTTGCATGACGCCAAATACTGAGGCCGCGCCACACATGTCGTATTTCATTTCGTCCATGCCAGCGCCTGGTTTTAGGCTGATGCCACCCGCATCAAAAGTAAGACCTTTGCCGACTAGGCAGATCGGTTTGTCTTTAGCGGCGCCGCCTTTGTATTCCATGGTGATTAGCTTGGCTGGTTCGCGGCTGCCTTGAGACACGGCAAGCAGCGCGCCCATGCCAAGCTCTTGCATATCAGCTTCTTCGAGCACGGTAGTCGTCAGGCGCGCATGTTCTGCTGCCAAGTCCTGAGCCTGTTGGGCTAGATAACTGGGTGTGCAGACGTTGCCGGGTAGATTGCCGAGTTCACGGGCGAAGTTGCTGCCAGCGCCAACGGCGGCGCCAGCGTTAACGGCGTCAACCAGCTCGCTTGGCGCGGTAATGTTCATGCAAGCTAGTGATTGGCTAGTGCTGCTGCTTTTAGTAGTGCTGTACTGATAGCTCGCGAGAGCGGCTGCCGCCGCCAACTGACGGATGCAAGCGGCTGTTAGTTGGTTGTTTTCTACGCTAAGGCTTAGTGCGGATATTGCCTGGCTCGCCTGCGTTTTAGCGAGTGCTTTTTGAGCGCTTTGCTGAGCAGAAGCGAGTACCCGCGCGTTAAGTTTGCTGCGGCTACCCAAACCCACCAACATAATTTTTCGCTGGCGGTGCCATAGTAATTGGGTCTGGTTGCGGCTACCGCTGAAATCACCGGCTTCGAGTAGAGCGCTAAGGCTGCCTTCAACGGTTTGATCTAAGGTCTTGAAAAAGCCGTTGCTCTCCAGCTCGCCGCAGGTTTCTGCGCCGGCAGTACCAGCACATAAGCCGACAATCAGCGGGGCGGTCCCTTCAAGTGTTTGTTGGGGAGAAAGGGCTTTAATTTGCATCGTCAGTTCCTAGGTTTTATAGATCGTGCCAGATAACTTTGCGGCATGACTGGGCGCGCAATGTTATATGCTTGTGCGCTAAGGTCTCAACTATAGTTTTATCTAGCAAACTAGGCGCAGTGTAAGGTTTCCAGTGTCCCGCATTTTAAATCGTTACTTGCTAAAGCAGGTTGTCGTTAGCTTCCTTGGGGTAACGGCCATTTTGATGGTGGTACTCATTGCCGCTCGCTTTATGCGCTATCTTGGCCAAGCGGCTGATGGCTTTCTTGATCCGGCCTCTGTTTTTACACTGCTTGGGTTAACCACCTTGCACTATATGGTGCTGCTATTTCCGCCGGCTATATTGATTGCCGTGCAGCTGGCGCTAGGCCGTTTGTATCGAGATTCTGAAATGCATGCGGTGATGGCTTGCGGTGTCGGTGTCACCCAGCTTTATAGGCCGTTATTGGGCTTCGCACTGTTGTTAACTGCACTGGTGGCGGCGTTAACTTTGTACGTGACGCCGTGGGCCGGGCAGTTTGCTGAGGAAGTACGCGGCAAGGCCAAGCATGAAGCCCAAGTGGGTGTGTTAGAGGCTGGCCGCTTCCAAAGCTTTGACCGCGGCCAGGCGGTGTTGTTTGCTGAAGAAGTGAACGATGAAACTGGCGAATTAACAGAACTGTTTTTGTATAGCCGTGCGACACAAGAGTCGCCGGGTGATACCGCGGTGCGAGCCAGTCAGGGGCGTTTTGCGGTTGATAAAGAAAGTGGTGATCGTAGCTTGGTGCTGGATAACGGTTGGCGCTACGAGGGCGTGCCGGGCCAATCAGCATGGGAAATTACGCGCTTTGAACAACACGGCGTTTATTTCAACATCTCACCACCCGATATCGTAGTTAGCGAGCGTAGCTTGCGCCCAACGCGCAGTTTGATCGACTCGGATAAACCCGCAGATAGGGCAGAGCTGCAGTGGCGATTGGCGTACCCCTTAGCCGTTTTAATGCTGGTTTTGTTAGCGGTGCCAATGTCGAAGGTAGAGCCGCGGCAGGGACGCTATGGGCGCCTGATCGGTGGTTTGCTCGCCTATATCGTGTATTTCAATGTGATGGGCATTTTGAAGGTCCAAATTGAGAAGGGCGTAATGCCGGAGTGGCCAGGTATTTGGCTGGCGCATGGCATGGTCATTGTTTGGGTCTTGTGGCTGTTATGGCGCGAAGGCATTTTTGTGAAGTTGCCAAGCTCAGCTACCTCAAAAGCGTCGCTAGAAGGAAGTGCCTAGGCCATGAATCAGTTGACGAAATATTTGGCTGGGGCAACGCTGACTGGCGCAAGCTTGGTGTTGATGGCGCTATTGGCGATTTCTATATTCTTAGGTTTTCTAGGTGAGCTAGATAATGTCGGCAGTGGCAATTACAGCTTAGGCGTAGCGTTTTTGACTGTGTTGCTGGAGATGCCGGCGCTCGCGTATGAGATGTTGCCGTTGGCGGCATTAATTGGCGGTTTAATGGGGCTAGGAACCTTGGCGACCGGCAGTGAGCTGATTGTGATGCGCGCTGCTGGCATGTCTTTGTGGCGGATAGGGCGCTCGGTCGCGCTGGCGGGTTTGCTGCTGTCTGGTGTTGCCTTTGTACTTGGTGACTGGGTGGCGCCATGGGCCTCGGCGGAGTCGGAGCTGGTGCGTGTGCAGTCGCTGCGCGGAGCGTCTTGGGACGGCAATAAAAAAGATGTTTGGTTTCGCGATGGTAACCGCTATGTAAACGTTAGAAAGTTAGGTGAAGAGCGGGTCGACGGCCGTATCACCACTTTTGATGTCGATAACACTGGCAAGTTTAGCCATATCGGTGTCGCCACTTCGGCTGATATCGAAGGCAAACGTTGGTTCTTAAATGGTTGGCGTAGCGCTGACTTCCTCAATGATGAAGTTCGTTTGCAGCTACGTGACCGTAGGGCTTGGGATACCAGCCTAACGCCAGAAATGATTAATCTGTTTGCGGTTGAACCGCAGAGCTTTACCAGTTACGAGCTATTTCGGTACGTGCAGTATTTGCATGCCAATCGCTTAGATGCTTCCGTTTTTGAACAAGCATTGTGGCGTAAGGCAGTGGTGCCAGTGTCGATTGTGCTGATGTGTTTGCTGGCGCTGCCTTTTGTGATGGGGCCGTTACGCGATTCTGGTAGCGGTCAGCGCCTGGTCACCGGTGTCGTGATTGGGGTGGTGTACTTTTTAGCCAATCAACTGTTTCGCGATAGCGCGCAGTTATATGGCTTTGATCCGCTAATTGGCGCCTGGATGCCAACCGCTATTTTGGCGGTGATTACCGCAATCTCTTTACGGCTGGCCCGCTAAACAGCTAGGCCAGTGGTGTTCGCTAATTAGACATTAGTGATCTAATTTAATTTTCTCTAGCGGCTGGAAAATCACTTCGGTTTTGCTCAGGCGGTCATGCCAAGTGCGCTGTGCTGGGTCGATAAACGCCCACCAATAACCCAGCCCTAAACAACCCCAAGAAATAATAGCCGCTAGGAATCGTAGTAAAGCCGATAACCATGTCATCGGTTCACCGTTGGCGAGCACGGTTTTTACTTTCCACACACGCATGCCTAATGTCTGGCCGCCGCGGGTCCAGCTCCAGCCGTAGAAGAAAAACGTCGCTAGCGCCCACAGGCTAATTAACGCGGGGGTATTGATATCCACGGGGTTCACCGCGGTGGTTTCAGCGCCGGCTTCAGGTAGCGGTACTTGGAAGGCGATGAAAATCAGGCTTAGAAAAACGTTAAGGCCGACCACGAGAAGGCCGTCGTAGCCAAGCGCCGCAAAACGGCGCCAAAGAGCTGCAGGTTGCATAGTTGGGTCTTTAGAATGCAGTCGTTGGAAGGAAGGGATTGCATGATAGTATAGCCGCGCATAAATGGCTGCGCTCGCGCAGTGTTAAGAAAAATCAATTCAAACTGCCGCATGTCCGCCAATCCTCTACCCAGTGCAAAAATTTATGGCCCGCAAGATCACGGAATGCGTGGTCGAGACCTCCCTAAAGACGCTCTTAATGTTGTTAGTACCCTAAAGCAGGCGGGCTACGATGCTTATATTGTGGGCGGTGGGGTACGCGATACGCTGCTCGATTTGCACCCTAAAGACTTTGATGTGGCGACAGACGCGACGCCTGAGCAAGCGCATGAATTGTTTCGCCGTAGCCGTTTAATCGGTCGCCGTTTTCGTTTGCTGCACGTCTATTCCGGCCGTGACTATATTGAGGTCGCGACTTTCCGCGGGCATGCGCCGGAAGAAGGCCATGAAAAACACGAGGCCGACGGCGAAGGCCGAGTACTGCGTGACAACGTCTACGGCAATATGGCCGAAGATGCGGTACGCCGCGACTTCACCATTAATAGTATGTTCTTCGATCCAGATCGGAATGAGGTGCATGACTATGTTGATGGCATTGCCGATCTAGACGAAGGTTTTGTGCGCCTTATCGGTGATCCGGAGACCCGTTACCGGGAAGATCCGGTACGCATGCTGCGAGCTGTCCGTTTTGCGGTAAAACTTAGTTTTGATATTCACCCAGAGACTGAAAAACCGATTCCGCGTCTGCATGAGTTGTTAGCCAACATTCCAGCGGCGCGTTTGTTTGAGGAAGTGTTAAAGCTGTTTCACACGCCAGTCGCAGTTGAGACCTATCACGAGTTACGGCACCTGCATCTGTTCCAGCATCTGTTCCCGCAAACCGAGCGGGCTCTGCAGAGTGAGGACGGTGAGTGGACCAATGCACTCATTGAATCCGCGCTTGCGAACACCGAAAGCCGCTTAAAGGCGGGTAAATCAGTGACCCCAGCGTTTGCCTATGCGATGTTCTTATGGGGCCCTATCCGCCGCCATGAGCGCGAAAATTTGGCCGCGGGCATGAGCCCAGTGCCGGCTTTGCAAAAGGCGCAAAGCGAAGTGTTACACCAGCAAATTCATAGCACCGCGATTCCAAAACGCTTTCGAGGCGGCATGACGGATATCTGGTCCTTACAGCCGCAGTTAGATAATCCGCGTGGGCGTCGTCCTTATCTGGTGCTTGAACATCCGCGATTTAGAGCCGCCTATGACTTCCTCTGCCTGCGCGCAGAAGTGGGTGATGCAGACCCTGCTAAGGCGGATTGGTGGACTAAGTTTCAGGATGTTGATGAAGCGACCCAACAGGCAATGTTGGCGGAGTTGCCTCGTGGCCCACGCCGTCGTGGTCGTCGGCGCAAGCCGCGCGCTCAGACTGAGCGACCTTCGACAGACTAGTTGCCTGTTATCTGCTTAGTCGATGATTAAACCGGTTTTTCTAGGTTTGGGCAGCAACTTGGCGCTGCCTGCTAAGCAGCTGCGTCAGGCCTGCGAATGGTTACAGCAGCACCCACAAATAACGCTTTGTCAGCAGTCAGCTGTATATCAAAGCCCGGCTATGCTGCTGCCAGAGCAACTTGCTGAACCAGCCGCAGAAGCGGTGTCTGATTATTTAAATATGGTGGTGGAGATCGAGACCTCGCTATCGGCGGAGTCTTTATTAGATGCCATCAAGCAACAAGAGCAGCAGCAGGGCCGTGACTTGGACGCACGGCGTTGGAGCTCCCGCCCGCTAGATATTGATATTCTGCTGTATGGCCAGCAGTGCATCCGCACAGAGCGGCTAACGGTGCCGCATGTCGGTATTGCTGAGCGCGATTTTGTGTTGCTGCCGTGGCGAGATATTTCACCAAATACGCTTATTCCTGAGCTTGGGACTGTGGCAGACTGTGCCTCGGCTTTAGGAGAGACATCGGCAGTTAAGATTGCTGACCGCCTAAGCGATATAACACCCAATTAAATTTATTCAAAACGATGTATAGCAGCGTACAAGACCTTTCTAACGCATCACCGGTTACGGTGAAAACTTTGCGTGAAATGCGTGATAAAGGCGAGAAAATCGCCTGCCTAACGGCCTACGATGCCAGCTTTGCTCAGGCCCAAGATTTGGCTGGGGTAGACGTGGTCTTGGTCGGTGACTCACTGGGAATGGTGATTCAAGGTGACAACACCACCGTGAGTGTCAGCACCGACGATATTGCTTACCACGCCCGTGCCGTATCTAAAGGTTTGCACCGCGCCTTTGTGATGGCTGATATGCCGTTTATGAGTTATGCCACTTTGGATTTGGCAATTGCCAACGCTACCCAGCTGATGCAGCAGGGCCGCGCGAATATGATCAAGCTAGAAGGTGGCGAACAGCAGGCTGAAATTGTTGAGTACTTGTCGACTCGCGGTATTCCGGTTTGTGCCCATGTTGGCCTTTGTCCTCAGCTGATCCATAAGCTTGGTGGTTTCAAGGTACAAGGCCGCGAAGATGCGGCGGCAGAGCAAATGTTGCGTGACGCGCGTGCTTTGACGGATGCCGGCGCTGACTTGCTATTGGTTGAGTGTGTGCCTGCCGCTTTGGGGCGTGAGTTAACTGAGCAAAGCCCCGTACCGGTAATCGGGATCGGCGCCGGTAATGCAGTAGACGGCCAAATTCTAGTGATGCATGACCTGCTAAACGTATTGCCAGGGCAGAAGCCACGTTTTGTGCGTGACTTTAGTGCGCCTGGGCGTTCAGTGCGTGAAGCATTTGGCGCTTATGTTGCGGCTGTTAAAGATGGTAGTTACCCGGCGGCCGACGAACAGTTTTTCGCAGAAACCTAAGAGTTAACAACGATGCGGACGGTTCATTCGATTGCTGAGTTACGCGAGCAGCTTAGCGCATGGCAGCAACAAGGTTTAAGTGTGGGTTTTGCACCTACTATGGGTAATCTGCATCGCGGTCATATTTCGCTGATTACCGCCGCCAAAGCGCGCTGTGACAAAGTGGTTTCTAGCGTGTTTGTGAATCCGCTGCAGTTTGGCCCCAATGAAGACCTAGAAGCTTATCCCCGCACCTTAAGCGCGGATCAAAGCCAGCTACAAGCGGCCGGTTGTGACCTATTGTTTGCACCGCCGGTAGAAGAGATGTATCCCGCTGGCCAAGCTGCCGTCAGCAATGTGATTGTGCCGGAGCTAACGCTGGATCACTGTGGTGATTCCCGCCCTGGGCATTTTGACGGCGTTACGACTGTGGTAGCCAAACTTTTCAACCTTGTGCAGCCTCAGTCTGCCTTCTTTGGTAAGAAAGACTTCCAGCAGTTGCGGGTTATTAAGCAGATGGTGGTAGACCTTTGTTTTCCGATTGAGGTGGTTGGGGTTGAGACTTGTCGTGAAGACGATGGCCTAGCGATGAGTTCTAGAAACCAATATTTAACAACGGATGAGCGACAGTCGGCACCACAGCTACGGCAAACGTTGTTGGCTGCAAAAGACAGCCTGCTAAGTGGCAAACCGGTGTCTGTGGTGACCGATGAGGCGCAGAAGGTGCTAATGGCCGCCGGTTTTGAACCAGATTATTTCAACATCTGTGATGCAAATAGCCTGCAAAGGCAAAATGGCGTCTACGAAAGCGCCCAAAGCTGGGTAATTTTAGCTGCGGCAAAGCTCGGAAAGGCCCGTCTGCTGGACAATATCGAACTAATTGCCACAAAAACGCAACAATAGTTAGCCAGCGGCGGCTGAGATAGGTAGAATTCGCGCCTATTACTGCCAAGCACTTGCTTGGTAGGGCTCGGGAAAGGCAAATTTACCGTCGGTAAAAACCGTGGTTGCCGTATTAGGCTTGCATTTTAGTACCGCGCCAATGAGGCCTGCCGCCACATAACCACATGTAGGCGAGCAGGGCAGTTCACCCATTACAAAACGAGAGCCATGCAAATAACGCTGCTGAAGAACAAACTTCACCGTGCTTGTGTGACCCACGCCGAGTTGGATTACGAAGGTTCCTGCGCCATTGATACGGATTTGATGGAGCTCGCTGGTATCCAAGAGTACGAACAATTGCACATCTATAACGTTACCAATGGTGAGCGTTTTAGTACTTATGCCATTTGTGCGGAAAAGGGTTCAAAAGTTATTTCTATTAATGGCGCTGCTGCGCATAAAGCGTCAGTGGGCGACCGCATTATTATTTGTACCTACGCCAGCATGTCTGCGGCTGAGGGACAGTCTTATAAACCGGCTTTGGTTTATTTAGACGAGCACAATAATGTGACCGGTACGGCTAATGCGATTCCGGTGCAGGCGGCTTAAGCAGTAGGCTTAATCACCTCGACTTTGAGAAAGGCTCGCTTAGGCGGGCCTTTTTTATTTGTGCGTGGGGTGACCCGGGTCGGTTTCGGCCTTTAGAAGGTTTTATACGCTTTCGGTAAGTGTGTTGGTTCGGGCCGAGTGACTTTTCTTTGCGTCGCCAAAGAAAAGTAACCAAAAGAAAGGCGATCCCACCATGCGGCCCCTTCGGGGTTCCCTGCGCTACTCGTCAAATCGAGCGCCTGCGGGAACTCACTCCGCTAACGCTCCGTTCAAACAAGCCGCAGGCTCAATCTCGATTTGACTCCGTTGCTCGGCCGCATAGAAGGGCAAAGGCACTGCTAACCAACACCGCTGATTGCGTAAAGACTCCCTTCTAAGGCCCCTTTTGCGCAGCTGAGCATCGCAGTGGATTTTGGACTGAGGGAGCGGCTTGTTTGAGCGTTAGCGAGTTCCCGCGACCGCCAAAATCCGCGAGAAGCGCAAGGGACCGCGAAGCGGCTGCGCGGTTGGCGGTGGCTTTTTTGGTTACTTTTTTCGCCAAGGAAAAAGTAACTCGGCCTTACCAGTACACTTGCCGAAAGCGAGTAGAACCCTCTAGGGCCGAAACAAGCACCAACCAACTTTTTTCAGTGGGTTTAGCCGTTGTGCTGCTCCAAAGCCCAAACAATATGCTCCCGAACCAACTCAGAGCAGTCTTCAAGGCGAGCCTTTAACGCATCAACGACCGCCTCTGAGGTTTCCGCATTGCCGAGAGCCACAGCGATATTTCTTAACCACAGCTCATAACCCGCCCGCCGCAGCGGCATACCCGCAGTTTTGTCGTTAAATTCGGTTTCATCCCAACTAAACAACTCGACCAAATTGGCTTGCTCTAGGCCGTGCCGCGGATTGAAATCGGCTTCTCGGCTGGGTTCGGCGTGGCGGTTCCAGGGGCAGAGTAATTGGCAGTCGTCACAACCAAATATGCGATTGCCGATAGGCTTGCGCATGTCATGTGGAATGCTGCCTTTGTATTCAATGGTGAGATAGCTAATGCAGCGTCGTGCGTCTAGTTTGTTAGGCCCAATAATGGCTTGAGTAGGGCATATATCGATGCACTTTGTACAGCTGCCACAGTGGTGCTTCTCAAAGACTTCGGTAACCGGTAGGGGTAAGTCGGTAAAGATTTCCCCGAGGAAAAACAAGCTACCTTGTTTGGGGTTAATTAATAGCGTGTGTTTGCCGATCCACCCAAGCCCGGCATTTCGGGCAAGGGCTTTTTCGAGTACCGGCGCGCTGTCGGCAAATACGCGGTAGCCATGAGCGCCAACAGCGCCTTCGATCTTCTTCGCAAGGGTGTTTAGTCGGTTGCGTATGACTTTGTGGTAGTCACGACCAAGCGCGTAGCGCGATATGTAGGCCTTGTCTGGGCGGTCCAGCAGCGCTTGGCTGTGGCTAAGTGAATCGGTGAGGTAGTTCAAACGTACCGATATAACGCGGACCGTACCGGGCAGTAGGGACTCGGGTTTGTGGCGTTTATCGCCATGCGCGGCCATCCATTGCATATCGCCTTGGTGCCCTTGCGCTAACCATTCCGTCAAATAAGCACTGTCTTCGTCGACTTGCGTGTCGGCCACGCCAAAGCCGTCAAAGCCGAGTTCTGTGGCCCAGCGCTGAATTTGATTGCGCAGCGCGCCCCAGTCCTGCTGGATGGGCGAAATATTGCGGTTAGTGGCTGTATCTGACACGTCAATTTCTGGCAGGATAGGGGGTTATTACATTTGCGTTAACGATTAAACGGAGAGCCGCTCAGGCAGCCCAGTATGTGGACTAGTTTACCAAGCCAACTTTATACCGCGGAACAAGTTCATGAGCTGGACCGGCAGCTGATCGAACAAAGCGCGATAAGCGCTTACGACCTGATGAAAAAAGCGGCTGAGGCGGCGTGGCAGGAGTGTCGCCAGCGTTGGCCTGAGGCGAAGACATTTAATGTGTTTTGCGGTGTCGGTAACAACGCCGGTGACGGTTATGTGTTGGCGACATTGGCCCGACAAGCGGGTCTCGAGGTACGGGTCACTGCACTAGCGGATCCGGCCAGCTTAGTAGCTGAAGCCAAACAGGCGGCGGATGATTGGCATGCCGCGGGTGGTATCAGTGAGCCGTTTGATGGTAGTCGTTCGCCGGATAGTGATGACGTAATCGTCGACGCCTTGTTGGGCACCGGGCTTAACCGCAATGTTGAAGGCTTATGGCGGCAAGCCATCTGTTGGATTAACGAGCGCCACGGTCAGCAGGTATTGGCTTTGGATATCCCCAGCGGCCTCTGCGCCAATACCGGTGCTGTTCTTGGCGATGCCGTGCGTGCCAGCGTTACGGTTAGCTTTGTGGCCTTGAAATTAGGCCTTAGCACGGGTTATGCGGCTGACTTTCGCGGCGAATTAGTGTTCGCAGATTTAGGTGCAGCATCTGTTACCGCAGAGGTCGAGCCAGAGGCCAGTTGTTTAGATATTAATGACTTCCGCCACTGGTTGGCGCCGCGCCGGCCTAGCAACCATAAAGGTATGCATGGGCACCTCTTTTTGCTTGGCGGCTTTCAGGGTTACAGCGGTGCTATTTTGTTGGCTGGCGAGGCCGCGCTGCGCAGTGGTACCGGTTTGGTATCTGTCGCCACCTGGCCCGGGCATGCGAATCAATTGAATTTAGGACGCCCCGAGTTAATGGTGAGAGGCGTTCTCGACGAAGAAGAGTTGCTTGAGTCCGCTGGCCGGGCAACAGTTGCCGCGCTGGGCCCTGGCCTCGGCCGCGAAGAATGGGGTAAGCAGCTCTACCAAGCCGCAGCCGAGTTAGATCTGCCGAAGGTGATTGATGCTGATGCGCTTTACCATTTGGCTGAGCAACCGACACATGAAGACCGTCGAGTGCTAACGCCGCATCCGGGTGAGGCTGCCAAACTCTTGGGCACAACCAGCTTAGAGGTCCAGAAGAACAGACCGAAAGCAGTGCGAGAAATCCAAAAACGCTATGGCGGAGTAGTGCTACTTAAGGGCAGCGGTACCTTAATTGCCACGCCGCAGGGCGAGCTATTGGTTTGTACCGACGGTAACCCCGGCATGGCAGTGGGAGGCATGGGTGACGTGTTAACGGGCTTGATTGCGTCTTTAATTGCTCAAGGTTTGCCGTTGCGGGATGCGACCTGTTTGGGCGCCTTAATTCATGCCCAGTCGGCAGATCGCTTGGCGCAGGCGTATGGAACACGCGGCATTCTGGCGGGAGATTTATTCCCAGTATTGAGACAGATGGTGAACGAACACCAAGTGGAAGCCTAGTCATTGAGCACTATTGAATTTAGCCTCTGCAGCGGCGTCATCAATACCGAGACTGAAACCCGAGCGCTGGCGAAAGCCTTTGGCGATGCCTTGCAAGCCGCGGCGGTGCCGCAGCTGCTGGCACTAAACGGCAACTTAGGGGCGGGTAAGTCATTTTTTGCGAGGGCTTTGCTGCAGCAGTTTGGCGTCAACGGCGCGGTACGTAGCCCAACCTATACCCTGATAGAACCCTATGAATGCGATTTGGGCAAGGTGTTGCATTTGGATTTGTATCGTTTGGCGGATCCTGAGGAAGTGCTTTATTTAGGCTTGGAAGATCAGCTGCAAGATGCCAGTTTGACGATGGTGGAGTGGCCGCAAAAAGCCGCGGGGGTGCTGGACCAGTACGACATTAACCTAACCTTAAGCGTTGAGCAGCAAACCCGCCACTGGCAGTTGCAAGCATTGACTGAACGAGGCGACCGCTTATTACGGCAGTGGCCGCATTAGTGTTGCTATAGCAGCGGCGGCAGACTGAACTAATGACCGCAAGTAGGTACCAATAGGTATACTCTGGTATTCAAATATAAGGTTCACGTGATAGCGGCGTGACGATAGGAAGAGATAGTCGCTTGAGAATAAACAAGCGCATAACGCCGTTAAAAACGGCGCCAATAATGACTATGTTCACAAGACCATTTTATCTAAGCCGTTGGCTATTGCTGCTGAGTTTTTGTTTGGTTTGCAGCCGTGCGTCTGCTGCTGAGCTGACGGCTATTGCGGTAGAACAAAATGGTGCAACCACCGAGATTGCCCTCAAGCTAACAGCAGATGCTGAATACCGATATTTTGCCTTGCAGTCGCCTGATCGCTTGGTGCTTGACCTGTCCTCGGTGAGGGCTAAGTTGGCGAGCAAACCCGCTGCCGGTGTGGTGACGAATATTCGAACCGGCGTACGCAACGGTAGCGACCTACGGGTGGTATTTGACCTCAGTACAGGTGTTTCGGCCGAAGTTAGTAAAACAGTCGCGGGTGATCAGGTGTTTATGTCCTTGTCACTGAAACCGTTAAGAGCGGCCGCCAAACCGGTCGCCAAGCCCAAACCTAAGCCTAAACCGGTTGAAGTGGCAAAGCCGACTTCGCCGCAGGTGGTAAAAAAAGAGATCAAAAAACGTCGGCCGGTGCGAGTGGTAATTGATGCTGGGCATGGTGGTAAAGATACTGGTGCGATTGGCCCGAGCGGAACGCGCGAAAAAGACGTGGCGCTATCTGTATCTAAAC
The DNA here is from genome assembly GCA_030425645.1 of Gammaproteobacteria bacterium. Taxonomy (GTDB): domain Bacteria; phylum Pseudomonadota; class Gammaproteobacteria; order JAPPPA01; family JAPPPA01; genus JAPPPA01. Next base: position 46,153 of record JAUHZK010000011.1, read on the forward strand.
GCCTATACCAAATCCTTAAAGACAGTCCCGATTTTGCGCCAGTGATGTCGCGCACTGGGGATCAATTCTTGAAACTAAGAAGGCGCATGGATGTCGCCCGCAACAACAAGGCGGATGCCTTTGTTTCAGTTCACGCTAACAGTTTTACTAGCAGAAACGTGCGCGGTGGTTCTGTTTATGCTTTATCGGTTGGTGGGGCTACTTCTGAGCACGCGCGTTGGTTAGCTGAGCGCGAAAATGCGGCGGACTTAGTCGGCGGGGTGTCGATTCAAGATAAGGACAACTCGCTTGCTGCTGTGCTATTGGATTTGTCGCAAACGGCGACGTTGGAAGCCAGTATTGAGCTGGCTGATAACGTACTCAAAGAATTAGGGGTGATTGGCCCGTTACATAAGAAAACCGTCCAGCAAGCTGGTTTTCTAGTGCTGAAATCACCGGATATCCCATCAATTTTGGTGGAGACCGCCTATATTTCTAATCCCAAAGAGGAGCGGAAATTACGCGATGCTCGTTATCAGCAAAAGCTCGCTAATGCTATATTCCGCGGTCTCCGCGATTTTTTTGTAGCGAATCCGCCGCCGGGTACATTGTTTGCTCAGCATGGCGGCGACTATATCGTTCGTCGGGGAGACAGTTTGTCGGTCTTGGCCCAGCGTTGGGGAACCACCGTGAATGCCATCCGCCAAGTCAACCAGTTACGTAGTTCCAGCTTGGAAGTTGGGCAGCAACTCATTATTCCTTAAAGGTTTAGCACGTGCCTATTCAGCAATTGCCGGCGCAATTAGTTAACCAAATTGCGGCAGGTGAGGTCGTTGAGCGCCCCGCGTCTGTTGTAAAAGAGTTAATGGAAAACAGCCTAGACGCTGGCGCTACCCAAATTGATGTAGAGGTAGAACAGGGTGGTGCGCGGCTACTTCGTTTACGAGATAACGGTCACGGCATTGCGCCTGAGCAGCTAACGCTGGCAGTGTCGCGTCATGCCACCAGCAAGATCAGCAATTTAGAAGACTTAGAAGCCGTCGGCTCATTGGGTTTTCGCGGCGAGGCGTTGCCGAGTATCGGTTCCGTGGCACGTTTGCGCATCGCCTCAGCGGAAGCAGGACAGGATGCCGCCGAACTGGTGGGTGACGGTAGCGGTGAATGGCAGGGGCCGCAGCCAACCGCGCATCCGGCGGGCACCACCATTGAAGTACGTGATCTATTTTTTAATACGCCCGCGCGCCGCAAATTCATGCGCGCCGAGCGTACCGAGTTCGACCACATTGAAAAAACGGTGCGTAAATTAGCGCTGTCGCGCTTTGACGTAGGTTTTAGCTTGCGCCATAACGGTAAAGCTAGGTTCCGCTTGCCGCCCGCGACTAGTCGTACAACTCAAGAGCATCGTATTGCTGAATTGGTTGGCGCGCCCTTTATTTCGCAAAGCCTGCATGTGGATATCGCAGTTGGCGGCTTACGTGTCTCGGGCTGGATTAGCCAGCCGACTTTCTCGCGCAGCCAGGGCGACATGCAGCACTTTTACGTCAATGGCCGCGCGATTCGCGACAAGCTAGTTATTCATGCTGTGCGGCAGGCTTACCATGATGTGCTGTTCCACGGTCGCCAACCGGCTTATGTGTTGTTTCTAGAGATTGACCCGCGCGAGGTCGATGTCAACGTGCACCCAACTAAACATGAAGTGCGTTTTCGCAATAGCCGTGGCGTCTACGAGTTTTTAATGCGGAATCTGGCCAAGGTGCTGGAGGATTCGCGCGGTGGTGCTGAAGGACAGTCTGAAGTTGCCTTGGCCGAACGGCATGACGGCGCGGGTTTGGCCCAGCCATCCTTAGATCAAACGAGCATGGGGCTGCCAGCTTGGTCAGCGCCAACACAGCAACCGATTAATTTAGACCAGCAAACCGCAGCGACGTTGTTTGCGCAGGAGCGGGTTTCACCCAGCTATGGGGCAGGGGTGAGCGCAGCTAATCCAGCCGTTGGAGCTGGCTTGGCTACCAGTGAAGATAGCGATGCAGAAATGCCGCCAATGGGATACGCGCTTGGGCAGTTGCATGGCATCTATATCTTGGCGCAGAACCAACAGGGTTTAGTGCTTGTGGATATGCACGCAGCTCATGAGCGTATTGTGTATGAGCGTTTAAAGCTCCAATTTGGCGGCGATGGCGTGCAATCGCAGCCGTTGCTAGTGCCAGCCCGGGTGGCGGTTAGTGACCGTGAGGCAGAGCAGGTTGAACGCCATTATCAGGTTTTTAAACAAGCCGGTTTTGTGTTGGAAAGACTTGGCCCGGAAACCGTCACCGTGCGCGAGGTGCCGGTGCTGTTGGCGCAAGCAGATATAGAGTCCTTAGTACGTGACGTGCTTTCTGATTTGATGGAAAACCTAGGCGCAGATCGCTTGCGGCATGCTTTAGAAGACAAGTTGTCGAGTATGGCTTGCCACGGTTCGGTTCGCGCGAATCGTCAGCTAACGGTAGCCGAGATGAATGCCTTACTACGGGACATGGAAGCGACGCCGCGTAGCGGCCAATGTAACCACGGTCGTCCGACTTGGGTACAGCTGACAATGAAGGCCCTCGACGCCTTCTTTATGCGGGGACAATAGTGGCTAGCCATCAGTTGCCCGTTATTTGGTTAATGGGGCCAACCGCGTCTGGCAAAACGGCCTTAGCCCTAAAACTGGTCGAGCAGTTCCCCTGTGACATTATTAGCGTTGATTCGGCGCTGGTTTATCGCGGCATGGATATTGGCAGTGCTAAACCCAATCAACAGGAGCAGGCGGCAGCGCCGCATCGGTTGATTGATATTTGCGACCCGAGCGAAGCCTATTCCGCCGGTCAGTTTCGGCAGGACTGCTTGCAGCATATAGAGGAGATTCACTCCCAAGGCCGGGTGCCTTTGTTGGTTGGTGGCACCATGCTTTATTTTCGTGCGCTGACGCAGATGGATGATTTGCCGCAGAGCGACCCAGCACTGCGACAGGATTTGCAACAGCGCTTAAAGACGGATGGCTTGGCCGCTTTAGTGGCTGAGCTGCAAGCCCGCGATCCGGCTGGCGCTAAACGCGTAGAACTGCAGAATCCGCAACGGGTGCTGCGGGCCTTGGAGATGGTGACCTTAAGCGGCGAGTCATTGGTCGAGTTGTGGCAGGGCACTAAGCCGTCAACCTTGCCATGGCCAACATTAAAGTTGGTGGTCGCTCCTGAGCGTGCGGTGCTGCATCAGCGTATCGCTATGCGCCTTGCGCAAATGTTTGATAATGGCTTTGTTGAGGAAGTGGAATCGCTTTACCAACGTGGCGACCTAGCGGAAAATTTGCCGGCGATTCGGGCAGTTGGTTACCGCCAAGTTTGGCAGGCTTTGGATGGTGTTCATGACATCGATAAAGCCCATGAGTTGGCGTTATACGCAACACGTCAGCTAGCCAAACGGCAGTTAACTTGGTTGCGGAAAGAGCCAGACTGCCACTGGTTTGATCCCTTGGCACCGGAGAGTGAGACTGAGCTAATGGCTAAAGTCGGTGGATTTCTTGAAAAAGCTAAGGTTTGAGCCAGACTTCGGTGGTATTATTTGGGGAGTTACGCGCATGTCTGGCGATTACGCGCGTCTATCTGGGCTTTAACAAGGAGAATAACAATGGCCAAGGGTCAGTCGTTGCAGGAACCGTTTTTGAACGCTTTGCGTAAAGAGAAAGTGCCGGTTTCAATCTTTTTAGTAAACGGCATTAAGCTGCAGGGTACTATCGAATCATTTGATCAGTTTGTGGTGCTATTACGTAATAGCGTGAGCCAAATGATTTATAAACACGCTATTTCTACTGTTGTACCGTCACGTAATATCCGTCTTGCGCCAGCGCAGGGTGAAGAAGGCGATGCGGCGGAAGCAGCAGAAGCAGAAGAAGGTGATAGCGCCGGTAATGTGTAAAACATACCTTGGCTAACACCAAGAAAAGGCTGCGGTTTTCCGCGGCCTTTTTTATGGCCGATGATATTGGAAATTAACGTATATGTTTGAACGCCCCAAGTCCGGGGAAAAAGCCATCCTGGTTCACGTCAATCAGCCGCTCAGTGAGTGGTTTGCCGACCGTTGTGAGTTTGAAGAGCTCGCGGCGGGTTCGGGTGCTGATGTGGTTTTCAGTATGGCCCAGATCTTACGCCGAGCTGAACCGAAGTATTTACTAGGGCAGGGCAAAGCAAATGCAGTCGCGGAAGCGGTAAAGGCGACGGGTGCCCAAGTGGTTATTTTTGCGGCGCCGCTAAGCCCAAGCCAAGAGCGCAATTTAGAAAAACTGCTTTGCTGCCGTGTGCTCGACCGTAACGGATTAATTCTTGATATTTTTGCCCAGCGCGCACGCTCATTTGAGGGCAAGCTGCAGGTCGAGTTAGCCCAGCTAAGGCATTTGTCGACTCGTTTGGTTCGTGGTTGGACACACTTGGAGCGCCAGAAAGGCGGTATTGGTTTACGCGGGCCGGGCGAGACCCAGTTAGAAACGGATCGACGTTTGCTAGCGGTTCGCATTAAATCATTGAGCGCAAAGCTTGACCGCATCGTTTCGCAGCGTGATCAGCAACGGGCCACCAGGCGTCGTACCGAAGTACCAACGGTGTCACTGGTTGGTTATACCAACGCCGGTAAATCAACCTTATTTAACCGCCTAACAGGTGCCGACGCCTATCAAGCTGACCAGCTGTTCGCCACGCTTGACCCCACTTTGCGCCGTTTAAATCTTGGCCCCGGGCAACATGTCGTATTGGCTGATACGGTTGGCTTTATTCGTGATCTACCGCCAGAGTTGCTGGCGGCCTTTCGAGCCACGCTAGAGGAAACTCGCGAAGCGACGCTGCTGTTACATGTGGTCGACGCTGCTGATGACCGCTGGCAGGAAACCATTGAGCACGTTGATGAGACTTTAGAGGCTATTGGTGCCAACGAGTTGCCGCAATTAATTGTGATGAATAAGCTTGATCGTTTGGCACCGAACGCGCCGCGTATGGCGGAGTGGCAAAGACGTCCTGTCGCCTGGGTATCTGCGCACAGTGGGGAGGGCGTTGCCGAATTAAGACAACGCATTGCTGAACTGGCGTATACCGATGCGGTCAAAGGTTGGCGGCATTTAACACCGTATGAAGGCGGCCTTAGGGCGCGTTTATATCGTGACGGTTTTGTGCTTGATGAAAAGCCTTCTGACGATGGCGGTTATTGGTTGCAATTATGTCTACCCAAAACGCGTTTTGATGCCTTGTTTGGTGAAGAAGAAACGTTGTTGGATTGTCCTCAGTAATGTGTCGTTGGCAAGACGCCGCAAATTTAAGTCGGTAGAATGCTACCGCTTGTGAAAAGCGCAGAAATTGAAGGGTTTTTGCCTTGTTTTCTTGGCAGATGACACCATCTGCTAGGTAATACACTAATCTCCGAACATTTTAGGAGCTGCAATGGGCTGGAACGAGCCAGGAAATAACGACCCATGGTCTAACGGTGGGTCTAACGGCGGATCTAATGGTAATGGGCGTCGCCCCACCGGTGGCCAAGACGGTCCACCAGATTTAGACGAAGCCTTACGCAAGTTACAGGAACAGTTGGGCGCAATGTTTGGCGGCGGCGGTAAAAAAGCCAGCGGCAATAGCGGTAACGGTGGCGCCTCTGGTTTCGGCGGCATGCTGGTCTTAATCCTGCTATTGGTGTTGGGCGCAGCAGCTGTCAGTAGCGTGCATATTATCGAGCCAGCTGAGCGCGGCGTGGTGATGCGTTTTGGTCGCTATGTGGACACCTTGCCTCCAGGCTTGGCGGTACGTTTGCCGTTCCCAGTGGAGCGTGTTTTGAAGGTTGACGTTGAACAAGTTCGTCGTCTCGACTACTCAGGCACCATGCTCGCCAAAGATGAAAATATCGTTGATATTAAATTGGCCTTGCAGTATCGCGTTGGCGATCCGTATCACTACTTGTTCTCGGTAGAAAACCCAGAAAACACCATTCAGGAAGCCACTGCCAGTGCCTTCCGTGAGGTGGTGGGTCAAAACACCATGGACTTTGTGATTAAGGATGGTCGTTCGGAAGTCGCGGCTCGAGCCAAAGAGCTATTGCAAGAAATTCTAGATGGCTATAACACTGGCCTAGTGGTTGCGGGTGTGAACTTAGCTAATGCGCAAGCACCTGCTGCCGTCCAAGCGGCGTTTGAAGATGCTAACAAAGCGCGTGAGGATGGTGAGCGTCTGAAGAATGAGGGCGAGGCCTACGCTAATGATGTGATTCCAAAAGCGCGCGGCCGTGCCGCCCGTGTGTTGGAAGAAGCCAACGCTTATAAAGAAAGTTTGGTGGCGAAAGCTGAAGGTGAATCTGAGCGCTTCACCAAGCTGCTAGCAGAATACAAAAAAGCCCCTGATGTGACTCGTGACCGTTTGTATCTAGAAACTATCGAAGGGGTTTATGCAGACACCAGCAAAGTGATTGTCGATACCGATGAAGGTAGTAACCCGCTGATGTACGTGCCGTTGGATAAGTTGATGCAAGGTAAGGCAACAAGTAGTGCCAGCGCAGAACCTACCGGAGTAAGTGGCCGTAGCGCTGCGCCAAGACAACCGAGTAGCGAGCGTAGCCGTTTCCGAGATGCTCGTTCACGGGAGGGTCGTTAATCATGGGTAATTCAATGAGAAATGTTGCCATTCTTGGCCTGCTCGCTGTGGTGGTTATTAGTGGTTCGGCCTTCACTGTAAAAGAGGCTGAAAAAGCGATTGTTTTGCAATTAGGTGAGATTGTCGGTTCCGACTACGAGCCGGGTCTGCACTTTAAAGTGCCTTTGATTAGTACCGTACGCCGCTTTGATGCACGTATTCGTACCGCAGACAGCGCGCCAGCCAAGTTTCTAACGTCTGAGAAGAAAAACGTAATCGTTGATTTCTTTGTGAAATGGCGTATCAGCGACCTAGGCAAGTTCTATACCTCTACTGGTGGCGGTGACGCCCGTCGTGCCAACCAGCTGTTAAACGACATTGTGCGTAAGGGTTTGCGTGATGAGTTTAGTTTGCGTACCAACCGTGAAGTAATCTCGGGTGAACGTGCGGAAATTATGGAAATCATGACCCGCAACGCCAACGAAGAAGTGGCTGGCTTAGGTGTTGAGATCGTAGACGTTCGAGTTAAGCGCATTGAATATGCTTCTGACGTAAGTGAATCGGTATACCTACGTATGCGCGCCGAACGTAATCGAGTTGCTAAGGACTTCCGTGCTCGTGGTGAAGAAGCTAAAGAACGTATTCAGGCCGATGCTGATCGTCAAAGCACTATTTTGCTAGCCGAAGCTGAGCGAGATGCAGCCAAGATTCGTGGTGAGGGTGATGCGCGTTCGGCAGAAATTTACGCCGAAGCCTATGGCGCTGACCCTGAGTTCTATCGTTTTTACCGTAGCCTAGAGGCTTATCGAAATAGTCTTGGTGGCGAATCTGACGTAATGGTGATTTCACCGGATAGCGAATTTTTCCGCTACTTTAAAAACGACAAGTAAAATAACGCTACGCCCCGTCAATACGGGGCGTTGTGCTGTCTGCAGAAAATGCGTCTAGCTTAAATGACTCAAGATTTATTGACCGCCTTGGCGCTGATGTTAGTGCTCGAAGGCATACTGCCGTTCATTACCCCTCGTGGTGCTCGGCAGACTTGGTTCACGCTAGCGCGCATGGAAGACCGCCGAGTCCGTATAATTGGCTTGGCCTCCATGCTTGGAGGCTTAGTTTTGTTGAACCTTGTACAAGGGTAGAGTGCATGAGCACCACCAATAGTGACCGTTGGATGTTGCCGGAAGGCATGTTCGAAGCCATGCCTGGCCAGGCCCAGGCATTGGAGTCTTTACGCCGCGAATTGCTCGATTTATTCGCGACTTGGGGCTACCAATACTGTATGCCGCCGATGGTTGAACATTTAGATGCGTTGTTAACCGGCGTTGGCAGCACACTTGAACGCGAAACCTTCAAATTAACCGACCCAGCTGGTGGCCGTCTGCTAGGCATTCGTGCTGATATGACCACTCAAGCAGCGCGTATCGATGCCAACCGCCTCGGCGGCAAAGGCATTAACCGTCTTTGCTATGTTGGTTCAGTGCTACGTGATGCACCTGCTAATGCGCACCGCCCGCGCAACCCAACTCAGGTGGGTGCGGAGCTATTTGGTGTGGATACCACAGAAGCCGACCATGAGATGCTGCGTTTGATGGTGGCTTCACTACAACAAGCCGGTGTCGATAACCTCTGTATCGATATCGGCCATATTGGTGTTTACCGGGCGGTGATTAACGCACTAGGCCTTAGCGTAGAAGAAGCCAAGCCTTTGTATCGCCTCCTGCAAGGCCGCCGTGTCCCGGAAATTCACGAATACGTTCAGCAAGCCAACCTAGATGCCGAATGGCAGCAAATTATTTGCGCGCTACCGTCTCTACATGGTGATTTGGCGGTATTAGCGGAAGCGCGCGAGCTGCTTGCCACTAAAGTGCCCGAGGCCATTCCTGCCATTGAAGAGATTGAAGCTGCGGCTCAGTTGTTGGCAGCTGATGGTGCCATCTCGGTCCATGTCGATTTGATTGAATTGCGCGGTTACAGCTACCACACCGGTTTGGTGTTTGCTGCGCTAGTCCCCGGTGTCGGCAGTGAGCTGGCCCGTGGCGGCCGCTATAACAGCGTTGGTGCGGCGTTTGGACAGGCGCGTCCAGCTACTGGTTTTAGTGCTGACTTAGGCGCGGTCTTCGACGCCAGCCAGCGCTCTTGTGATTTGGCGAAAGCGATTTTGGCACCGGCGGTAGCGGGTAATGCGTCTTTGCAAGCAGCAATTGATGCCTTACGCGCCACAGGTGAGGTGGTGATCGAAGATGTTAGTGGCAGTGCAGATGCCGCTGCGCACGACTGTGATCGTGTTTTGCAAGAAATAGAGGGTGCTTGGCAGCCTGTTGCTGTTTAGCTCTCCACGGAAAAAGTTTTTAAGGACAAGAAATAGATGGGCCAGAACGTCAAAGGTCGTAACGTCATTGTGATTGGCACCCAGTGGGGTGATGAAGGCAAGGGCAAAGTTGTTGATTTACTTACCGATCGCTGCACCTCGGTAGCGCGCTTTCAAGGCGGCCACAACGCCGGTCACACTTTGGTGATTGACGGTAAAAAGACAGCGCTACATTTAATTCCTTCCGGCATTCTGCGCGACGATGTGACCTGCCTCATTGGCAACGGTGTGGTGTTGTCGCCAGAAGCTTTGCGCAAAGAAATGGATGGCCTCATCGACAACGGTGTGCCAGTGGCTGAGCGCTTGCGTATCAGCTCTGCTTGTCCGCTATTGCTGCCTTATCACGTGGCTTTAGACCAAGCGCGTGAAGTGGCGCGTGGCGCTAAAGCGATTGGCACTACCGGCCGTGGTATTGGCCCTTGTTACGAAGACAAAGTGGCTCGCCGCGGTTTGCGCGTTTCTGATTTGCGTGACCCCGAGCAATTTGCAGAAAAGCTTAAGCGTGCATTAGAACCGCATAACTTTATGCTCACTGAATACTACAAAGCAGAAGCGGTTGATTTTGACACTGTATTTAACGGCGCTATGGAAGCGGCCAAATGGCTATTGCCGTTAGTGACCGACGTTACCGAATACCTATACAAGTGCAATCAACGTGGCGAGCACGTGATGTTTGAAGGCGCGCAAGGTGCGATGTTGGACATTGATCATGGTACGTATCCTTACGTGACCTCATCCAACACCACGGCTGGTGGCGCCGCTACCGGTAGCGGTTTAGGCCCAGCTTACTTCGATTACACCTTAGGTATTGTTAAGGCTTATACCACTCGTGTAGGTGCTGGTCCGTTCCCAACCGAGCTAGGTTGTGAAGTTGGTAACCACCTTTCCAGCGTGGGTAAGGAAAAGGGTACTACTACTGGCCGTGACCGCCGTTGTGGCTGGTTGGATGTGGCTCTGCTGCGTCGCTCTATCATCAACAACAGCATTAGTGGTTTTTGCATTACTAAGCTGGACGTTCTTGATGGCTTAGAAGACGTCAATATTTGTACTGGCTACCGTTTGGATGGCGAAATTATTGATATGCCGCCATTAGGTGCTGATGACTTTGCTCGTTGTGAGCCGATTTACGAAATTATGCCGGGTTGGACTCAGTCCACAGTGGGTGTGCAAGATTATGACGCGCTGCCACAAACTGCGCGTGATTACTTAAAACGCATTGAAGAGCTGACCGGTGTGCCGGTTGATATCATCTCAACTGGACCTGACCGGGCCGATACGATGGTGTTAAGGCACCCATTCGCCTAAAGCGAGTTCTCGTTATAGTAAAAAGGCCGTTTATGGAGATAAGCGGCCTTTTTTTTGGCATGAGCGGCGCAGGACTTCCGGGCGGTCATATTGGCTTATTGAACGGCATTTCAATTTTGGGGTTCTGGAATATTATAAATTGATATAGGGGAATCTAAGGACATAGGGGTATGTCTACACGTCAATCGGCCTTCACGCTAATGGAATTATTGATTGCTAACGCGATTATCGCGGTGTTAGCAGCGTTGGCTATTCCTCAATATCAAGACTTTGTCGGTCGTGCTCAAGTGGCGGATGCGGTAGTGCTCTTAACCGCTAGCCGAGTGGACGTCGAAGAACACATCTTGGAGCGCGGCTATTTTCCCGGAAATGAAACCTTTTCCGGGCTGAGTACAGCGCGCAGCGGTCTCTATACCAGAACGCTTGACGTAACGGTTTCAGATACTTGTAGTACTGCCGGCCAGATACAGGCGACCATGCGCCCCACGGGTGTTAGTGCCAAGATCGCAGGTCGAACCTTCCTGATTGAGCGTGATGTAGAAGGCAACTGGCGTTGTGCCCGAGGCGGTGACTCTGCATTAGCTGATAGTTATCTACCTAATTCCTGCCGAATTGATGCGGTTCCGAAGCATGAGTTCCCAATTTGCTACCGTTTTAAAACCGGTGACGAGATGCCCCCAGGCGGTGGAGATAATAGTGTTCCTGATGAGGGTAATTTCGGCAGCGGGGGCGATGGCTCAGGCGATGGTAGTGGAACTGGTACTGGCGACGGTGGTACCGATGGTGGTGGTTCCGGTTCCGGTGCTGGCGGCGGTAGCGATGATAGCGGAAGCAGTAAGCCCAAAAGTAACAATGGCCACGGCAATAACTATGACAGTGTTGACGTGAGTAATCCGGGTAAATCTAAGCCTTATGACCCATCAGGTAGCGTCGACGACGAAGCTGGCGGCGGTAGTAGCAACGGTGGTGGCAAAGGCAAAAAATAGCCCGGCGCTGAGCAGCTTGAGTGGTGCCCAGAAGAGGACTTGAACCTCCACGGCCTTGCGGCCACTGGCACCTGAAGCCAGCGCGTCTACCAATTCCGCCACCTGGGCATAGATGGGGAGGCGTGTTACGCCTACCAAGTAGGGCGCGAACTTTACTTAGCGGCTACAAAGCTGTCAATTCGCAAAACAGTCATTAAATGGCTTATTGAACACCGTTGCGGCTTAGCCTGCGTATAATTCATTGCATGAGTCCATATAGCCGTTCCGGCAAAAAACAATCGTCTTCTGCTACTAAAAAACCTTGGTGGCTGAACAAAGATCCTATCGCCGCGGCTGAAGAGGGTAGCTTTGAGCACACCATTCCCAGCCGCCAGTTCTTGCGCCAAATTATGGAAGAGGCGGAAGAGCCTTATACCTTTCCTGAGCTCGCTGAGTGGTTGCAAATTTCGGCCGAAGGCGCCTTAATTGGTTTAGAACGCCGTTTGGGTGCGATGTGCCGTGATGGCCAGTTACACCAAAATCGCGCTGGCGAATATGCCTTGGCAGTGAAACTGGATTTGGTGGCGGGCACTATCCATGGTCACCCAGAAGGTTTTGGTTTCTTGTTGCCCGACGAAGAGGGCGAAGACCTATTTCTCGCCAAAGAAGAAATGCGTCGCGTATTTCACGGCGACAAAGTCCTTGCACGGATTAAAGGTAAGGACCGACGTGGCCGCTTAGAAGGCGCGATTGTGGAAGTTACCCAGCGCAATACCCAAGATGTAGTCGGCCGTTTCGTGATCGAAAACGGCGTTAGTTACGTTGAGCCCAGTAACCCGCGTCTTATTCATTCAGTGTTGATTGAAAAAACGGATCGCGGCAACGCTATCGAAGAACAAATTGTGGTGGCGCGGATTAGTCAGCAGCCTAATCGGCGCACGATTCCGGTGGGCACCATTGCCGCGGTGCTAGGGGATGCTAGCCAGCCAGGTATGGAAACCGAAATTGCCCTGCGTAGCCACGGCATTCCTCATGAGTTTCCAAAAGCAGTATTAAAAGAAGCCAAAGCCTTCGGCGAAACCATTCCGCAAGACGCCATTAACTCGCGTAAAGATTTACGAGAAGTGCCATTAATGACGATTGATGGTGAAGATGCACGTGACTTTGACGATGCCGTCTACGCCGAACCGAATGGCAATGGATGGCGCCTCTACGTGGCGATAGCGGATGTGGCTAGTTACGTGACTCCGGGTTCTGCCCTCAATGACGAGGCCATCGAGCGTGGCACCTCGGTGTATTTCCCGAATCGGGTGGTGCCGATGTTGCCAGAGGCCTTATCCAATGGTCTTTGCTCGTTAAAGCCCGAGGTTGAGCGCTTGGCCTTGGTTTGCGAGATGAAAATCTCAGATAAAGGTAAAGTCACCAGTGCCAAATTTTACGATGCGGTGATCCGGTCACATGCGCGCTTAACCTATAACGACGTTTGGGCGGCGCTCAGTGGTGAGGACCCGAGGGCAGAAAAACGCCTAGCTAAGCCATTGCCGCATTTAAAAACCTTACACGCCTTATATGCAGCGCTACTAGGTGCTCGCAAGCGTCGCGGCACCGTGGACTTTGAAACGCAAGACGCGGCCTTTATGTTTGATGCCGAAGGCCGGGTGGCAGGTTTAATGCCTTATGAGCGTAACGATGCGCATAAGTTGATCGAAGAATGCATGATCGCCGCCAACGTTGAAGCCGCGCGTTATTTGCAAAAACACCAAATGGCGGCCTTGTACCGTAACCACGCCGATCCGAGCGAGGAAAAGCTAGAGCGTGTTAATGCATTCTTAGGCGGTTTAGGTTTGTCGGCGGGGTTCAGCGGCAATGTCACGCCAGCTGATTACCAAAAATTATTGAAGTCGGTGGCTGAGCGCCCAGATCGTGAGTTAATCCAAACCATGCTGTTGCGTTCAATGGCGCAAGCACGCTATGAGCCGGCTTGCGAGGGTCACTTTGGTCTTGCGCTACAAGAGTACGCACATTTCACCTCGCCGATTCGTCGCTACCCTGACTTGCTCGTGCATCGAGCGATTAAGCATTTTGCTAATGGCGGCAAGGCCGCCGACTACAATGCCGCGGCCGGTGATATGGAGCAGCTGGGTAAGACCTGTTCAAACCATGAGCGCCGCGCTGAAGACGCCAGCCGCGATGTGCAGTCATGGTTGAAATGTGAATATGTGCAGCAACATCTAGGCGAAAGCTTCGATGGCACAGTGTCGTCGGTAACCAATTTCGGCTTGTTTGTCATGCTGGATGCCTTGTTAGTAGAAGGCCTAGTACACGTCGCCAGCCTGAATAGTGATTATTACCACTATGATGCGGTTAGCCAGTCATTAACCGGTGAGCGCAGCGGTAAGTCATATAAGCCGGGCGACAAGGTAAAAGTCACTGTTGCTGCGGCCAACCCGCAAGAACGCAAAATTGATCTCGCGATTGAGGGTGACGAAAAGCCCGAGCCGAATCGGCGTCAACGACGCAGCAAGGCAGCGCAGGGTAAAAAATCAGCGACTAAAAAGTCGGCAGCAAAGAAACCATCCGCTAGCAAATCGGTCAAAAAGCCCAAAGCAACGGCTAATAAAGGCCCGAAACCGACTAAAAAGCGGCGTAAGCGTTAGCCACACAGCAACAGCTAAACAATCTATTTAGGGGAAATAAAATGCCTAGTAAGAAAGACTTATTCATGAAAGCCGGTATCGTCGGCTTGGCCGCCAGCATGACGGCCGCCTGTGCCATTGACGATCCTAACCGCCGTGCTAAAACGGGCGCAGCGATTGGTGCCTTAGCGGGCGCTGTATTGGGACATCAACTGGATGGCGATAAGGGCCGTTATTTTGGTGCCGTGGTTGGTGGGATTGCCGGTGGTGCTGTGGGTGGTTATATGGATGACCAGCAAGCTGAGCTAGAGCGACAGTTGGCCGCTGAACAGGCTGCTGAACTATTAAAAATTAGCCGCTTACCAGACGGTAGCCTGCGTATTGGCATTGCCAGCGAAGCTTCGTTTGATGTGAATAAATCGACGATTCGCTCTGATGCCCAGCAAACCTATAACAAGATTGCCAATGTGCTGGTGGATTACGACAAGTCTATCGTGCATATCATTGGTCACACTGATAGCACAGGTACCGCTGAACATAACCAAACACTGTCTGAAGCCCGCGCCCGTAGCGTAGCCGACAGCATGAGTTACCAAGGTGTGCCGCGTGACCGTTTACGCACCGAAGGCCGTGGCGAGTTTGAGCCGGTGGCTAGCAATGACACCGCTCAAGGCCGTACTCGTAATCGCCGTGTTGATATTGTGATCAAACCAGTTGTGCAGGGAAGCGAAGAAGAAGCTTACCGTCGTCCCGGTTTTCTTGGTCGCTAGGTCGGGCCGCTAGATCTAGATCGCTAGATTCTTGGCCGCTAGGCTGTAGACAGGTAGACTGCGGCACCTTTAGCGTCACCGCAGTTTTACAAAACATGGCAGATCTTATTTTCGGCCTGCACGCTGTGCAGGCCGTTTTACATAGTAGACCCACCGATATTCGTCGAGCCTGGGTGCTCAAAGGGCGCGATGACAGCGCTCTGCAGGGCATTCTGGAAACACTTTCCCAATACGGTGTTTCAGTAGAAGCCTGTGCCCGTCAGCGTTTGGACGACAAGGTCGAAGGCAACCACCAAGGCATCGTGGTTGAAGCGAAGTCGGCACCGGTGAAAGAGGAAGATTGGCTACTCGCTCGCTTGGAGCAGTTGCAAGCCGCTGGTGAATCGCCATTTCTCTTAGTGTTAGACCAAGTGCAAGATCCGCATAACCTAGGCGCTTGCTTGCGCTCGGCAGATGCCGTGGGAGTGCATGCCGTGGTAGCACCAAAAGATCGCTCGGCGACATTAACGGCGACCGCCCGCAAGGTGGCTTGTGGTGCGGCCGAAACCGTGCCCTTTGTGCAGGTGACTAATTTGGCGCGCACTTTGCGAACGCTGAAAGAGCAGCAGCTTTGGGTAGTGGGTTTAGCAGGTGAGGCCGATGCTGAGTTATGGAATACCCGTCTAGATGGGCCGCTAGCCGTCGTCATGGGTGCCGAGGGCAAAGGCCTACGACGTTTAACCCGCGAGCATTGCGACGCGATTGCCAGCCTGCCGATGCATGGTTTGGTGGATAGCCTGAATGTGTCGGTCACTACCGGCGTGGTTTTGTATGAGGCACTGCGCCAGCGGTCCACTAGTTAAACCAAGTGATGGCTAAACCAAGCGAAAGCCTTATGCATTAAGGTTTTTGCTTGAATGCAGTCGCCTAAATCTGTATAGTCGCGCGCTTCTGCTCATTAGGGCAGACGGATATAGCGTGTTTTGCGCCGTATCTACTCCTTACCTCACGCCATGTTGGTGGAGGTTTTTTATCCATAGGGAGCTACAATGCGTCACTACGAGATTGTGTTCTTGGTTCACCCGGACCAGAGCGAGCAAGTACCTGCAATGGTTGAGCGTTACACCGCTGCTGTTGAAGGCGACGGCGGTAAAGTACACCGCCTAGAAGATTGGGGCCGCCGTCAGTTGGCTTATCCAATCGCCAAAATCCACAAAGCCCATTACGTCCTCATGAACGTTGAGTGCACACAAGCTGCAGTTGACGAGCTGGAAAACGCGTTCCGTTTTAACGACGCTGTTATCCGTCGCATGATCGCACGTATGGACTCTGCTGCTACTGAAGAGTCTCCACTAGCTAAAGCTAAGGAAGAAGAAGATCGCAAGCAAGCTGAGCGTGAAGCACGTGATCGTGCTCGTGCCGAGGCTTCTCGCGCCGAGTCTGAAGCAAAAGCTGAATCTGAAGAAGCGCCGGCTGCTGAAGCCGCTGACGCTGAATAAGTCTAGGAGAATCTCATGGCTGCATATTTTCGTCGTCGTAAGTTCTGCAAATTTACTGCAGAAGGCATCGAACAGATCGACTATAAAGATCTAAACCTACTTAAAGGCTACATTAGTGAAACCGGTAAAATCGTGCCTGCACGTATCACCGGCACCAGTGCTAAGTACCAGCGCCAGCTAAACACCGCGATCAAACGCGCGCGTTACCTTGCGCTATTGCCTTACACCGACCGTCACCAATAGGCGACTGGATAGGTACACGCTATGTCGAGCTTGAGTTTGTTGCTCGGCATAGCGTGTAGGTTTTAAACAAACTCAATCCCCACATTAGCCCGCAAAGCGCCACCGTTCGAGCATCGTCATTATGAAGTTTTTGGCAGAACTCGCACTGAAG
Source organism: Gammaproteobacteria bacterium (assembly GCA_030425645.1). Lineage (GTDB taxonomy): Bacteria > Pseudomonadota > Gammaproteobacteria > JAPPPA01 > JAPPPA01 > JAPPPA01. Next base: position 62,671 of record JAUHZK010000011.1, read on the forward strand.
GGCCCCGGTCAGGCCATTGGTTTGATTGTGGCACTGGCTTTACTCGGCCTAATGTTACCGCCGACCGCTATTTTGAGCTCAGCTGTGGCTGGCCTAGTGTGTTTGCAGGCGGATGCTAAGAATGCCTCTTTGGTGATTGTAGCCAGCGCTTTGCTAGCGTCAGTTTTGGGTGCGTTTTTAGCGGCCATGCCTTTGTTGGGCGTGGTGATGGCAATGGTGCTTTGGGCGCCAGTGGCGGCCACTGCGATGTGGTTGCGTCGTAGCGGTAGCTTATCGCAGGCCATGTTAATGGCGGCTTTGTTTGGTGTTGGCGTAGTGCTGGTATTGGACTCAGCAGTGGCAGATTTTGATGCCGCGTGGCGAAGCTTGATTGAAGAAATGCTGGCAAACCCTGAAACCTTAGGCGTGCCGCAAACCGATCTAAGCCAGCTACAACAGAATTTAGAAAAGCTTGGGCCGTTGTTGCCGGGATTATTGGGCATGTCAATCATGCTCACTTTGCAACTAGCGCTGGTTATCGCGCGCTGGATGCAATCTCAGCTACTGAAAGTAGGCGCTTTTGGTGCTGAATATAGACAGTTAAGTATTGGCCGTTTGCCTACTTTGCTAATCGCTGCCGTGTTGGCAGCGGCATTGTTAAGCAACGCCACCTTATGGCAGTCAATGGCACTCGTTGTCGGTTGGCTGCCGGTCACACAAGGCATTGCCATTATGCATGCCTTCTGTGGCCGTCCCGGTTTTAGCCAAGGCAAACCGCTATTGGTTTTGGGCTGGGTGTTATTGATTTTCTTGCCACATTTTGTGGTGTTGTTAGCGGCTTTGGGCGCCGTTGATAATTGGCTTGAGTTCCGTCAGCGCTGGGTGACAAACCCGGCTGAAGGTAACGACAGCCAAGATTCTGAAAAGTGAGCCCTAACTCTATCTATTTGAGGACAAAGCAATGAATGTAATTTTGTTAGAAAAAATCGAAAACCTAGGCAACTTGGGTGATCAGGTAACAGTAAAAGCAGGTTACGGCCGTAACTTCCTATTGCCACAAGGTAAAGCCTTGCCTGCTACCGAAGCTAACGTAGCTGAGTTTGAAGCACGTCGCGCTGAGCTTGAGCAACGTGCTGCTGACGCTATGACACGTGCTCAAGCGCGTGCGGCTGAGATGGTTGAGCTAACCGTACAGATTGAAGCTAACGCTGGCCCGGGTGGCAAGCTGTTCGGTTCTGTTGGTCCTGCTGAAGTAGCTAAGGCACTGACTGACGCTGGTGTTAGCGTTGAGAAGGCTGAAGTACGTATGCCTGAAGGCCCAATCCGCGCCATCGGCGAAGTGGTTGTGGGTGTTCACCTGCACTCTGATGTAGACGTTGACGTTACCGTTAACGTGGTAGAAGCCGAAGCTGAGTAAATCTTAGTTAACAAGGCTGGTTAGCGCCCGTGGGCGCTGCCGAAAAAACCGAACGCTGCTACCGCAGGTTCGGTTTTTTTATGGCTGCGCTAAAAGCATCCATTTTCACGCTAAGTTAAGAGTATATTTATACACTTCACCGGCGCTAAAATAGCGCGCCCTAATAACCATAATCACAAGATTCAAACCCGTTCTTATGACAACTGTGACCGCGGAAGAAATCGACAGCATCTACAACGAAGCGCTACCCGAAGGTTTGCGGGTACCTCCGCATTCTATTGAGGCGGAGTTGTCGGTATTGGGCGGCCTAATGTTGAATAACAGTGCTTGGGATCGGATCGTTGATAAGGTCTCGGACAACGAATTTTATCGCAAAGATCACCGCTATATTTTTGCCGCCATCCGCAGCCTAAGCAATGAGGGTAAACCTGCCGATGCGGTAACCGTGGCCGAGCACCTAGAGCATGCGGGTGACTTAGAAACGGCCGGCGGCATGGATACCATTGTCCGTATCACTCAAGACGTACCGGGCTCTGCCAATATCGAAGCTTATGCCGATATTGTGCGTGAACGTGCGATTTTGCGAGATTTGATCTCTGCCGGTAGCGATATTGTTTCCGAGGTGTTCAACCCGGCAGGGCGTGATTCTAAAGAGCTATTAGAGCTTGCTGAAAAACGCATTTTTGATATTGCCGAGCGCAATAGCAAAACCGGCGGTAGTTTTGCCGATATGAAAGAGCTGGTGCTGGGCGCTATTGAGCGCATCGACGAGCTTTACAACAGTGGCCAATCCATTACCGGCCTCTCAACTGGCTTGGATGAGCTGGATGAAAAAACCTCAGGTTTCCAAAACGGCGACTTGATTATTTTGGCGGCGCGGCCCTCAATGGGTAAAACCGCGCTGGCCCTTAACTTTGCTGAACATGTGGCGTTGTTCGAGAAAAAAGCCGTGGCGGTGTTCTCGATGGAGATGCCGGATCAGCAGTTAGCCATGCGTTTGTTGGCGTCAAATGCCCGTATTGATCAAAGTCGCATCCGTGACGGTAAGCTGCAAACTGAAGATTGGCCACGCCTTACAGCGGCAGCAAACATGCTCTCGCAAGCGCCTATTTTTATTGATGATGAAGGTGGTTTGTCACCGGCCGAACTACGTGCCCGAGCGCGCCGTTTAAAACGTGAAAACGACTTGGGTTTAATCGTGATTGATTACCTGCAGCTGATGACGGTACCCGGCACCAAAGAAGGCCGTACTGCCGAGATTTCAGAAATTTCGCGTAGCTTAAAAGCCCTAGCCAAAGAGCTCGATATTCCTGTGATTGCGCTGTCGCAGCTGAATCGTGGTTTGGAAAGCCGAACTGACAAACGCCCCATGAACTCCGACTTGCGTGAGTCCGGTGGTATTGAGCAGGACGCCGATGTGATCTTGTTTATTTACCGCGACGAGTATTACAACCCGAATACCGATAACCCCGGTGTTTCGGAAATTATTATCGGTAAACAGCGGAATGGTCCGATCGGCAAAGTGCCAGCGGTATTCCACGGCCAGTTTACCCGTTTCGAAAACCTGCCTAAGGGCATGGACGGCTGGGGTGGTGACGAGTGACGGTAGCGCAGTGGCGCGCGCGCGCGGTTATTGATCACGCTGCCTTTGCTCATAACTTAGAACGAGTACGAGCCTTAGCGCCTAATAGCGCCGTAATGGCGGTGGTAAAGGCCAATGCCTATGGTCACGGAGTGGAGGCGCTTAAGCCGGCTTTAGAAAAGGCTGACCAGCTCGCCGTGATTGATATTGCCGAAGCACAAACGCTGCGTCAGCTGGGTTTGCAGCAGAGCATTACGCTACTGCAAGGTGTTAATTCAGCAATTGAACTGCAGCTTTGCCAAACGCAGCAGTTTATTCCCGCGATCTGCAATCCCAGCCAGTTGGCGCTATTGGTTAATTGGGCGACGGAGCAGGGCGCTGAGGCTGCGCCACAGTTTTGCTTAAAGCTGGATACGGGCATGCACCGTTTGGGCTTAAATCAAGCCGAGCTGGCTGAAGCGTTGTCTGCGCTGCAACAAGCGGGCTTATCCGGGCCTTATCGCTGTATGAGCCATTTCGCCTGTGCGGATGACTCGGCTGAATTTACCCAGCAACAGATCCAACAATTTGATGCCTTGATTGAAGGGCAGCCGTTAGCGAGCCAAAGCCTTGCCAATTCGGCGGCTATTTTTGATTATCCAGATAGTCATCGCGACCTCGTGCGTCCCGGCATTATGCTTTATGGCGCTACGCCGTTTCCGGATCGCGATGCCGCTGCCTTAGGTTTGAAACCAGTGATGAGCCTGCAAGCCAAGGTTGCTGCCGTGCGTGCCTTATCGGCGGGCGAGGCGGTGGGCTATGGCCTGACTTGGCAGGCAGAGCGTGATTGCCAAGTGCTTGTGCTAAGTGCTGGCTATGGTGATGGTGTGCCGCGTAATTTGCCCGCTGGGCTACCTGTTGCGGTTGGTGAGCATACGGCTAAAACCGTTGCTCGGGTGTCGATGGATTCCTGCTTTGCCGTGCTGCCGAGTGATGCAGCCGTTGCTGTTGGCGATATCGCCACGCTATGGGGGCAGCACTTGCCTGTGGATACGGTGGCTAAAGCTTGCGGCACCATTGGTTATGAACTGTTAACCCGTGTTACTGCGCGTGTGCCGCGCGTGGCACTCTGAATAAGCGGCTGTTGTTAGATGGCAAAAGCAAAAACGGCGTATGTGTGCACCGACTGTGGCGCTGAGAGTCCAAAGTGGGCCGGCCAGTGTGTCGATTGCGGAGCTTGGAACACGCTACAAGAATTCAAAATTTCACCAGCATCAAGCAGCAAGTCGTCTGCCGCCAGTGCACCTACGGGTTATGCCGGTGAGAAAGCCGCCAGAAAGTTAAAAGAGGTTGATGCCGCTGAAGCGCCACGCCATCCAGTTGGTATTAGTGAACTGGATCGGGTTTTAGGTGGTGGCCTTGTTAGTGGCGCGGTGGTGCTGGTCGGTGGTGATCCCGGCATTGGCAAATCAACCCTGCTGCTGCAAGCCGTACACAAGTTGAACGACGCTTGGCCTTGCCTGTATGTCACCGGCGAAGAATCACTGCAGCAACTGTCCTTACGCGCCTCGCGTTTGGGCATCGAAATGCCTGAACTGAATGTGATGGCGGAAACCTGCGTTGAGCAGATTGTCGCCCATAGCAGCAACCTTAAACCGCGCGTGGTGGTGATTGATTCGATTCAAACCATGTTTAGTGAAGGTGTCAGCTCAGCGCCGGGTTCGGTTTCGCAGCTACGTGAAACCGCTGCCCAGGTGGTGCGCTTTGCTAAACAAACCGGCACCGTGGTGTTGCTGGTGGGACATGTCACCAAAGAGGGCGCTATTGCCGGACCGCGGGTGCTCGAGCATATGGTCGACACCGTGCTTTATTTTGAGAATGACAGCTCTAGCCGTTATCGCGTTATTCGCTCGGTAAAAAACCGTTTTGGTGCCGCCAATGAAATCGGCGTGTTTGCGATGGTGGAAGAGGGCCTGAAAGAAGTTAAAAACCCTTCGGCTATTTTCCTTTCTAGTCACGACGAGCCGGTGCCCGGCAGCGTCGTCACTGTGGCACATGAAGGCAGCCGACCGTTGCTGGCTGAGGTGCAGGCGCTAGTCGATGAAAGCCAAGGCCACCCACGTCGGGTGACGCTGGGTTTGGACCAGAATCGCCTGAACTTGTTGCTAGCGGTACTGCATCGCCATGCCGGGTATTCGCTGGGCGGCAGTGATGTGTTTGTGAACGTGGTTGGCGGTGTGCGGATTAACGAAACCGCGCCGGATTTAGCGGTAGTGTTGGCGAGCCTGTCCAGCTTCCGTGGCGCGCCGATTGCTTCTGACTTGGTTGCCTTTGGCGAACTGGGTTTAGCCGGCGAGGTGCGTCCGGTGCCGCACGGTGAAGACCGTTTGCGTGAAGCCGCTCGGCAGGGTTACAAGCGCGCTATCGTGCCTTATGGCAATAAGCCACGTAGCGATCTCGGTATCAAAGTAATCGCCGTTAGGCGGCTGTCAGAAGCCCTAGACGCCATCCTCTAAGGCGCGATCCTCTAGGACGTGTCTTCTAGGAGACGACCTTCTAATGATCTGCTTTGGCGTCTTTTCTAGCGCCGACTCGTAGCGTCACAATACGATTGTCTTGCACCTGAATAATTTCTATCGGGTAACCGCTGATTTTGACGCTGGTGCCGGGCTCGGGAATATTCTCTAAGTATTCCACCACCATGCCACTCATAGTTCGGGCTTCGCCATCTTGCGGCAGTTCCCAGTACATGGCTTTGTTGACGTCGCGAATATGCGCCGAACCATCAATTAACCAAGTGCCATCTTCCTGCGGAAAGATATCGTTCTCAGTCGTGGCGACCGGGTCAGTGGTGAATTCACCGACCACTTCTTCGAGAATATCTTCTAGCGTAATCAGTCCTTGAAGGTCGCCGTATTCATCCACCACTAGGCCAATGCGGCGCTTATGTTTCTGGAACTCAACCAGCTGGCGGTTGAGTGGGGTGCCTTCGGGTACAAATAGCGGATGCCTAGCTAGCTCGCGAATGGTGTCGTGATTGAGACTGTCCTGCTGTGCGGCTGAGATCAGCCGGCGCAGGTGAATAATGCCCACCACGTCGTCTAAGGTTTCTTTATAAACCAATAGCCGAGTGTGCTGCGAACTGTTGATCTGTCGCAGCAGGGTGTCGATATCATCATCTAAATCGAGGCCGACGATTTCGCCGCGCGGCACCATAATGTCTTCAACGGTGATCTTGTTGAGATCCAGCACGTTAATCAGCATTGACTGATATTTAGTTGGTGCCATCGCACCAGCCTCGGTCACTACCGTACGTAGCTCTTCGCGGCTGAGTGCCTGTAGTGAAGACTCATCGGGTTTGGTGCCTATCAAACGCAGCAGGTTGTTGCTGATAACGTTAATAATCCACACGAAAGGCAAGAGCGGCTTTTGCAGTAACCAATAAACCCAAGCCGCCGGAAAGGCAATGCGCTCGGCATTGAGGGCCGCCAGGGTCTTTGGTGTTACCTCGGCAAAAATAAGAATCACTAAGGTAAAAATGCCACCGGCAATGGCGATGGCTTTGTTGCCGTAGAGCTCCAGCGCAATCAGTGTCACCAGCTGTGCCGCCAAAATATTAACTAGGTTGTTGCCCAGTAAGATTAGGCCGATTAGGCGGTCCGGACGCTTCAGCAGCTCCTCGGCCAATTTGGCTGAGCGATGACCTTGTTCCGCCAAATGCCGCAAACGGTAGCGGTTGAGGGTCATTAGCGCAGTTTCAGAGCTTGAGAAAAAGCCTGAAAGCATGATCAGAAATACGAGGGCTACAAAAAGCCAAGTGGTGGAAATGTCTTGCAACGGCGGGCCGTGGTTATGCGTAGTGCGTGGTTATGGGTAGTGTATTAGTGGCGATTTTATCGTGATCTGGGGTTTTGGCTAGCCTTCAGCCAAATTCAGTTCTAAAAGTTCGGCCCCGGTTTCGCTGTCTACGCGTAATACGCTGCCTTGGCTATACCAATCACCTAGCACCCAGCGTTGCTTGGCGACGCCATCTATTTCGTAGTGATGTTGCTTGGGGCGATGCGTATGCCCGTGGATGATTTGTTGTACATCATGCTCGCGAAACCAGTCGATCACGGCGTCATGGTTCACGTCCATGATGTCACTTTGCTTTTCCGCCTGAGCCTTTTTACTGGCGGCGCGCATGTTTTTGGCGATGTCGCGCTTTTTACCCGCCGGGATTAGGGTTAGGGCCAGCCATTTGATCAGTGGGTTATTGGCTATTTTGCGATAGCGTTGGTAATCAACATCGTCGGTGCACAACAAATCACCATGACTGATAAGCGTTTTGCGGCCATAGAGGTCAATCGTATAAGGGTCGCTAAGCAGCTGCGTGCCACTAGCTTTGGCAAACCGTTTGCCTAGGGTGAAGTCGCGATTACCGCGGATGGCAAAAATAGGCGTGGTTTTGGCAACCGTGGCTAGGCATTTAATCACGTCGCTGTAGTCGGGCAGCGAGGTCTGGTCACCTAACCAGACTTCAAACAGGTCGCCTAACAAGTACAGCGCATCGGCCTGAGGCCCATGCTGCTGTACGTAGTTAATAAACAAAGCGTTAATGTCGGGCCTAGATGGGTCTAGGTGCATATCCGACATAAAGAGCGTATAGCTCACGGTTTTCTAGCCAATATTGCCTTTTTAATCAGCAGTTTATTTAACCAGCTGAATGCTTTTGATAACCACGGCTTCGCGCGGCGCGTCGCGGCGAAATGGACCCGCTGGGCCAGTTGGCACTTTGCGAATCTTGTCGGCAACATCCATGCCTTTAGTCACTTTGCCAAATACGGCATAGCCCCAACCGCGTGGATTCTTCCCGCTAAAGTTGAGGAAATCGTTGTCGACAACATTAATAAAGAATTGTGCTGTTGCTGAATGTGGCGCGCTGGTGCGGGCCATGGCAATGGTGCCGCGTGTATTGCTTAGGCCATTGTCGGCTTCGTTGGCGATCGGCGCTTTGGTCGGCTTTTGAGTCATGTTCTCGGTAAAGCCACCGCCTTGAATCATAAAATTACTGATCACGCGGTGGAAAATCGTGCCGTCGTAATGCTTGTCGGCCACATACGAGAGGAAATTTGAGACCGTTTCAGGTGCCTTATCTTGCGCTAGCTCAACATGCATATCGCCCATTGACGTGCTAATCACGACCGTCGGGTTAGCTGCTGACGCTAGGCCGCTGCTTAAAAGAAGCAAAAACGATACGCAAAGCGTACATAAGGGTTTCAAAACAAACATACTGGGCACTCTTAATTTGATAAGGCAAGCCTAAAACGTAGGCCGTAATAACTCAACAGGGAACGCAGCTGCCAAACCGAATAGTTACGGCAAATTGCGTCTTGCTTCACATTATGACCACCGCACTGGGTTAGAATTCCAAGCTAAAGCCGATATGGCCGTAAAAGAACTCACAGGAGCGCCCAGATGCTGCGATTTTTAAAATTGTTACTCGTGTTGTTTGTGGTCCTTGTGGCGGCCAGTTTTACTCTGCTTAATGACCAAACCGTGGTGCTTAATTATTATCTAGACCAGCGAGAACTACCGCTGGCTTGGGTTATTTTCTTTTCTCTCAGTGCCGGCTGGCTGCTGGGTATTATTTCAGTTACCGGATGGTTAGTGAGTCTGCGTTGGCGTCTGCGAGAAGCAGAGCGAAAAGCCGATTTGGCTGAAACTGAAGTGCGTAATCTGCGCCGTATGCCGCTTAGCGACAGCTTTTAAAGGCGGCCCTGTTGGATCCAATTACTCTCGTTTTTATTTTATTGCCGGTTGCTGCCGCCTCAGGTTGGTGGATGGCGCGCCGCGGCGAGAACAAACCACGGCCGAAAAAGGCTGGCGGTTTGGGCCGCGAATATATTCGCGGTCTCGATTTCTTAATTAATGACCAAACCGATAAAGCCCTTGAGGTCTTTACGCGTTTGGTTGAGGTTGACCAAGACACCATCGAAACGCATTTATCCTTAGGCGCTTTATTTAGGCGTCGCGGTGAGGTTGATCGCGCCCTGCGTGTACATCAAAACCTTATTGCCCGGCCTAATTTGCCGCGTCCGGTGCACCAGCGTGCATTGCTGGAGTTGGCGCGTGACTATCTGGCCGCTGGCGTATTGGACCGAGCAGAAGAGTTGTTCCGCGAACTGGTTGAGCAAAATGCTTATGTGGTTGAAAGCCTGCGCCGCCTGATTCGTATTTACGAACAGCAAAGCGACTGGGAGCAGGCTATCGAGGCAAACCGCCGGCTGGAGTCGGTGAGCAGTAAACACCGTGGACAACAGCTGCATGCCATTGCGCATTATCACTGCGAATTGGCGGAACAAAAACAGCGTGCTGGCGACAGCCGCGGCGCTAAAACCAGCCTGAAAAAATCGCTGCATGTTTATTCCGATTGCGCGCGTGCGGCGATTGCGCTGGGTGATCTGGCCTATAACGCCGGTGATTACCGCGAGGCCAACAAATACTGGCAGCGAGTGCCGGAGCAAATGCTGGAGTTGACCCCAGAGGTGCTGCCGCGGCTGCAACAGAGCTTTGACAGCTTGAATCAGGCAGCTGCCTTCTATCAATGGCTGGCGCAACAGGTTGGCCGTTATGAAGGCGTTGCCCCCTATATTCTGTTGGCGGAGCAAGCCTTCCGCAGTGGCGACAAAGGAGCCGCCGAGGATTGGGTGCAACGTTATTTGGAGCAAGCGCCTGATATCTCAGGTATGGGGCGGCTGTTCTCGGCCGTGGTGTCGCCGGCCACTGGGGCCACAGAAAATGGTGTTCGCGCCAAACTGCAGCTGGCCTTAGAAGATGCGTTAGGCAGAATGCCGGCATATCGCTGCAATCACTGTGGCTTTGAGGCGAGACAGTTGCACTGGCAGTGCCCGTCTTGTCACCAATGGGATACCACGTTACCGCTGCCGCACGGACCTGCAGGCAGTCATTCACATTAATCCCAACCCACTAGGAGTTTTGGGTGATTAAAAAGTTATTTGTTGGGTTTTGGCTGGGTATTTGGAACAGCTTGAACTTTATTCGTCGTCTGTTCCTTAACATTGTCGTGTTGGTTGTTCTGGGCCTTATCGGCGCCAGTATGTGGCACGGCTTTCAGTCACAGCTGTCACCGAATACCGTATTGACCCTGGCTCCCTATGGGCAGCTAGTGGAGCAGTGGGACGGCGACCCGGTTGAGGTCGCGGTGGCCGAAGTGTTTGGCGAATCTAATCCGCAGACACGCTTGTTTGACATGCTGCGTGCCATTAACGCCGCTACTAACGACGACAATATCAGCGGTATCGTAATCCACACTGATGACTTGTACGGCGCCGGCCCTGCACAGTTACAAGACCTCGCTGCCGCGTTACAAACATTCCGCGATAGCGGTAAACCTGTATATGCCTACGGTAGCCGCTTTAGCCAAACGCAGTATTTCTTAGCCGCGCAAGCTGATCAGCTATACATGGACCCAATGGGCGAAGTCTTAATCGAAGGCTTTGCCAGTTACCGCAATTACTATGCGGATGCGGTCGATAAGGTGAAGGCCAACGTTAACGTTTTTCGGGTCGGTCAATATAAATCGGCGGTAGAGCCCTGGCTTCGCAACAATATGTCGGCACCGGCGCGCGAGGCCAACCGCGCTTGGTTGGCGGGTTTGTGGAGCTCTTGGCGCGAACATTTAGCTGAACGTCGAGAAATTAAAGCCGCGCGTCTTGAGAGTTATGCGCAAGACTTTAACCAGTTATTGGCCGCCAGCCAGGGTGACGCCGCGCTAGCCGCACAGGCGGTTGGGCTAATAGATCAGCTGGCGACACCAAAAGAGTTTGTTGAAGCCATGAGCGAGGTCTTCGGCCAAACCGAGGGCGTTGATTGGCCTGACTACCAGCAGATTGGGATGTATGGCTATCTTGCGGAGTTGGATCTTCTCGAGTTCCAGCAAGAAGCCGTGGAGCCTGCGCCTACGATTGCTGTAGTAGTCGTGCAAGGGGCTTTGATGGAATCGGCGATCGGTCCCGGCTATGCGGATCTGTCACTGGTTAAACAGCAGCTATGGCAAGCAGCCAACGACGATAGCATTGCCGCTGTTGTGGTTAGGGTGGATAGCCCCGGCGGCACCATTACAGCAGCAGAAACGTTGCGCCGCGCCATCAAACGCTTACGCGATAAGGGCAAGCCGGTTTATGTGTCGATGGGTACCGTGGCGGCGTCAGGTGGTTATTGGTTAGCCACGGCGGCTGAGAAAATTTGGGCACAGCCCAATACCCTTACCGGATCTATTGGTATCTACGGCATTGTGCCGACCTTTGAGCGTAGCTTGGCCGAGTTAGGTATCTATACCGATGGCATTGCCACCTCGCCGTTTGCAGGCGGTTTCCGAGTAGACCGACCACTGTCAGAGCCGGTTAAAGAGTCTATTCAGCTGTACGTGAATAATGGCTACCAGCGTTTTATCACCACCGTTGCTGACGCGCGTGACATGGCTCCGAGCGATGTGCAACAAGCAGCCAGCGGCCGCGTTTGGATTGGCAGAAAAGCCCAAGAGCTGGGTTTGGTGGATGAGTTGGGTGGTTTATACCAAGTAGTTGAAGCCCTCGCCGCAGATTTGGAGCTTGAAAAATATAAGCTCCAGCTGGCCGATTCTGAGCTGGATTTGTTTGATGAAGTGGTGGTGGAGCTGGGTCGTAATATTCAGTTGCCACAAACTTGGCTAGCCGAATCGGCAATACGCGATTGGTTAAAAACGGCCCAACAGCGGCCGTTAGTGCAGCAGGTTCTGACGCGCGCTGCTGATCGCGACTACCAGCTCAGTCTGTCGGATGTCGGTTTTGCTTGGTCGCCCTTAAGCCTGCAATAGGGTAGTACTAAGCTAGAAAATCGCCACGGCTTTAATTTGCGCATAAACCGAGCGGCCAACGCTTAAATCCAAGCGTTGTGCCGAGTGGCGAGTAATGCGGGCCAGTAATTTGGCCTCGCCGACCGTTAGCTGCAACAGCAGCTGTGACTCGTCTTCGTCGCTAATGCTGGCGATAGTGGCTGGCAGAATATTATTGATACTACTGTCGCTGTGCTGGCTAAGGCTGAGGCTAACGTCTCGGGCTGCAATATGCAGTCGCAGCGACTGGCCTGTATTGAGTGTGGTAACCGGCGAGTAGAGGGTGCCGGCCGCAGTGCTCATGTGTGCAAGCTGTTGCTCAGCGTCAACCGCGATGACTTGAGCATCGAGTAACGCACCTGCATCAACACTATGGGCAAGGCTAAGGTTTGGGTCGGTTAAGGCCGTGGCAGCATCGTCGTGGGCTTGTAGCTTGCCGTTTTCCAATACCATCACTCGGTCCGCTAGTTGCGCCACCTCACTGACTGAGTGGCTGACGTAAATCAGCGGGATTTCAAGTTGCTGATGCAGTACTTGCAGATAAGGCAGCAACTCTCGTTTGCTCTTCTCATCTAAACCGTTGAGTGGCTCATCCATTAGCAAATACTGCGGTTTTGCGGCCAGCGCCCGTGCAATCGCCACGCGTTGTTTTTCACCGCCCGAGAGAGTTGCTGGTTTACGCCTAAGCAGCGCTTGTATGCCGAACTGTTTGGCTAACGCCTCTAGCTCGGCGTTTGTGCTGAGTTTGGAGAAGGCAATGTTTTCCGCCACCGATAAATGCGGGAATAGGTTGGCTTCTTGGAATACATAGCCTATTTGCCGCTGGTGACTTGGCAGCCAGCGCTCCGCGTTTTGCCACACATTACCGTTAGCAGCCACCTCACAGTCTGGCTGCTGGTCTAAGCCTGCCAATATCCGTAACACACTGGTTTTACCGCTGCCGGATGGGCCAACAATGGCAGTGGTACCGCGGCCAGCAATCTCTGTCTGCAGCTGTAAATGAAAGTCGCCGCGCTGAATATTGCATTGGAGTTGAATGGCCACAAACGACTCCTATAGCGCGGCTACGCGTTGGCGGCGGTAGATTAAGGCCAGTAGCACACAAGACAGCAGTAGCAGAGTTAATGACAGGCTATGCGCTTGGCCATAGTTAAGCGTCTCCACATGCTCGTAGATGGCGATAGAAGCAACGCGGGTTTCACCGGGAATATTGCCGCCAATCATCAGCACTACGCCAAATTCACCCAAGGTGTGGGCAAAACCTAATGTGCTCGCAGTAATAAAACCGGGTTTTGCCAACGGCAGCGCCACGCGGGTAAATCGTTGCCAAGGGTTGAGTCCGAGGGTTGCGGCCACTTCTAAAGGGCGCTCGCCAATCGCGCTAAAAGCGTTTTGTAAGGGCTGTACTACAAATGGCAGCGAGTAAATTGCCGAGCCCAGTAGTAGACCGCCAAAGCTAAACGCTAGTGGAGCTAAACCAAGGCTATTCAACAGCTGCCCGAGCGGGCTTTGTGGCGCAAAGGCGAGTAGCAGGTAAAAGCCTAATACCGTCGGTGGCAATACCAACGGTAAGGCCACCAAGGTTTCAATCAACACTTTGCCGCGCCACTGGCTGCGGCTTAAATACCAAGCTAGCGGCGTGCCAACGAGCAATAACAACAGCGTGGTCGCGGCGGCTAATTGCAGCGTTAGGCCAAGGGCGGTTAGGTCGTCTGGGGCAAGCATGGGTTTATTGTAGAGCAGGGGTTAAATAACCATGTGCCTGAATAATGTTTTGAGCCGCTTGGCTTTTTAGGTAGCGGACAAATGCGCTCGCTGCCTGACTTGGGCGTAAGACAACGGCTTGTTGTTCAATGGCGGGATAGTCTGCACTGGGTAACAAGCGGTATTCGGTGGCGGGCCGACTGTGCACCAAGCTATAAGCCAGTAGTGCCATCTGCGCTTGGCGGCTGGCAGCGAAGTGGTAGCTCTGGGCGACATTTTCACCGTATACCAAACGGGCGTGCTGGCTCGGCTGTGTAGACAGGTAAGCGACAGCAGCAGCGCCGTAGGGGGCGAGTTTGGGGTTTGCTATTGCAAGGTAGTGATCGGGCGCCAAGTCGGGCAGCTGTGGTTTTTGCGTCGCGTCCGGCTGCCACAGTGCTAGCTGCCCAATCGCATAGGTAAAACGACTACCGGCGACCGCTAGTTGCTCGGCCTCTAGGCGCTGTGGTCGTTCGCTATCGGCTGCTAAAAACACATCAAATGGCGCGCCGTGTTGGATCTGTGCGAAGTGTTTACCGCTGGAGCCAAGGCTAATTTGTAGCTGGGTTTGGCTTTGCGCTTGGTAGTCTTTTTGTAAGGCGCGCATGGCATCGGCAAAATTGCTAGCAACGGCGAGCCGCAAAGGCGCGGCAGTCACCGTGCTAGCAAAAAATAGACTACAGACTAAAGCAAGCTTTATGAGCACTTAGGCACTCAGCTTGAATACTCGAGCGGCGTTGTCATGCAGGAATAGCGCTTCTACTTCCTCGCCTAGCTCTAGCGCAGCCAAATCTTGCAAGCATTTGGCATGCGGGATCATGGGGAAGTTAGTGCCGAACATGACTTTGCGCTTGCCGTTGGTTTTCATGTACTGCACTAGCTCGGGCGGATAGCGCTTAGCAGTGTAAGCCGAGGTGTCGATATAGACATTCTCATGCTTGGTGGCGACCGCGATCATTTCCTGTGTCCAGGGGTAACCAATATGGCCGCAGACAATTTCTAAATCTGGGAAATGCAGGGCGATCTGGTCGACATAGGGAATCGGGCGGCCGGTTTCTGACGGCATCAATGGGCCGGTGTGACCAACCTGCAAACAGACCGGAATACCTAGGTTTACGCACTCAGCATAAAGTGGGTAATACAGCGGGTCAGTGGGTGGTTTTTCCCATAGCCATTGCACAATGCGCAGGGCTTTAAAACCGTATTCATTCACGCATTTACGTAACTCGGCAATGGCTTTCATGGGTTGGTTTAGGTCAACCGCTGCGACACCGAAAAGTCGATCCGGGTATTTTTGGGTGAACTCATAAACCAGCTCATTTGGAATAAGCGGGCCGCGTGGGCTATGCCATGCCGAAAGCAGACTCTGCTGAACCTTGCCGCCATCCATCGCTGCCAGTGTCAGCTCGATAGGTAGCTCTTGTTTGATCTCAGGGATTTTCTGCCAACGTTTTAGCGAGTCAAAGCAAGGTTCGTCTAAAAAGGTTTTGGTGGGATGCTGCATCCAGGCATCGATAATTTTTTGCGTCATCGTCTTTATTTCTAGTTTGTCACTGTTCCAGATTGGTCGATGATGATGCCGTCGGCGCCTGTCGTTAATGACTTTCGGATCGCATCAGGTACGGCGGTGGGGCGGTAGTCTTGGGTGCTCACCATCACGTAGGTGATATCGGTGGTGGCGACGGCCTCGCCAGTTTGTTGATTTTGGTAGGTAACCTTAAGTTGGTAGCTGCTGTTGCCAACGCGTTCGGTGCTCACGCTTAGCGCTAATACATCATCAAACTTGGCCGAAGCTTGCCATTCGGTGCTGAGCTTAACGACTTGGCTGTCTAAACCTTGGTCGAGGATGTTCTGATAGTCACCAAACAACACCCGAAAAAACTCGGTGGCGGCAACATCGGCCATATCGGCGTAGCGGCTGTTAAAAACAACGCCTTGAAAGTCACATTCTGAATAACGCACCCGCAATAGTAGGGTAAAGGGCCCGTTAGTTTGCCCAGTCGTTTGTGTATTAGCTGGCATCTCTAGTCTGTTCCCAATGCACCAGTGCGCAGCGTAATAGGCCGTAGTCGTATTGACCACCCAGCGCCTCAAATACCGGCCGTAATTTTGGTGCAGCGGGGTTTATGTGATCCGACATGGCTTGCTGAATACTTTGATGCGCGCCGGCGTCTAAGTCGGTGACTTCATCTAGCGTCAGCAGTTTGGCTTCGATGCAATCGGCAAGATGGTCGTAAATGGTCGGAACGCCAACACGGCGTTTAGCGGCAATATCATCAATCGCCATGCCTTCACTGAAAAGTGCAAATGTTGCCGCTACGGTGTCGGTTAGCTGGTCTTGCGGTGTCGCCGGGTTGGCGGCAATCGCGTCGACAAACTGTTGCCCGTATTGTTCGAGTTTTTTATCGCCCACGCCGCTGATTTGGCTAAGCGCATGTAGGTCATGCGGCCGATATTTGGCCATTTCCAACAGGGTACTGTCGTGAAAGACCACGTAGGGCGGCACATTGTTTTCTTCGGCAATGCTTTTGCGCAACTCGCGCAGAATATTAAAGAGCTTTTCATGCGCGCCGCCAACGGCCTTTTTGCGTTTTGATTTGGCGGTGGTTTTAGCGCTGTCGCGGCGCAACTCAATTGCCTCTTCGCCTTTTAGCAGCGGCTTTGATTTGGCGGTTAGCTTGAGGGCGCCGAAGGCTTCAAAGTCAGCGCGTAAATAACCGCGTGCGGTCAACTGGCGAAACACACCGCGCCACTGTTTACTGTCTAGCTCTTGGCCGATGCCATAAACCGCCAATTCATGGTGTTGAAATTTCTTGAGTCGCTCGGAATCGGCACCGCGTAATACATCAATGACATGCGCGGCACCAAAACGTTGGCCGGTGCGGTAAACAGCGGAGAGGGCTTTTTGTGATACCTCTAGACCGTTATAGGTTTCCGGTGGTGTTAGGCAGTTGTCGCAGTTGCCGCAGGCTTGGCTATCGGTTTCACCAAAATAGGCCAGTAAGGCTTGGCGGCGGCAGCTGGTGATTTCACAAAGGCCGAGCAGGGCATCTAACTTATGGCGCTCGACGCGTTTTTGAATATCGGGTGATTGCGATTGCTCAATCCACTGCGCCAGTTTCACCACGTCGCTAAGGTCGTAATTTAGCCAAGCATTCGCAGCGGCACCATCGCGCCCGGCACGGCCGGTTTCTTGGTAATAAGCCTCAACGCTTTTGGGTAAGTTTAGGTGGCAAACAAAGCGCACATCTGGTTTGTCGATGCCCATTCCAAAGGCAATGGTGGCGACCACAATTAGGCCGTCTTCTTTGAGAAAACGATCTTGTGCCTCGCGGCGTTCGGCGGCATCCATACCAGCGTGGTAATAAATCGCCTTGCGGCCTTTTTCCATTAACCAAAAGGCTGTTTTCTCAACCGCGTTGCGTGACAAGCAATAAACGATGCCGGCGTCGCCAGCGTGGTGTTCGTCTAAAAATGCCAACATGCGTTCTTTGGCTTGTTGGCCAGAGCTGATGTGGTAACGAATATTGGGGCGGTCAAAACCGGCGACAAACCGCGCTGGGTTATTGAGCTGTAAGTTCTGAACAATCTCGTCTTGGGTGCGGGCATCGGCAGTCGCGGTTAACGCGATCCGCGGGACGCCGGGAAACGCCTGTGCCAGTTGATGCAGCTGCATATATTCAGGCCGGAAGTCATGGCCCCATTGCGATACACAGTGCGCTTCATCAATCGCAATCAAAGACAACGGGGTTTGCTGCAATAGGCTGAGCGTGTCCGACATCAGCAGTCGCTCGGGCGCGATATACAGTAGCTGTAGCTCACCATTACGTAACTGCTGAATCACCTGCGCTGACTCTTGTGCCGATAGCTGCGAGTTTAAATAGGCCGCGTTAATGCCTAGCGCCTGCAGCGCTGTGACTTGGTCATGCATTAAGGCAATCAGCGGTGACACCACCAAGCCAACGCCATCACGTAATAAGGCCGGGATTTGATAGCACAGTGATTTACCGCCGCCGGTGGGCATAATCACCAGCGTGTCCTGGCCGCCGGCTACGCTGCTGATAATTTCCGCCTGCTGTGGGCGGAATTCGCTATAACCGTAATAATGCTGAAGCGTGTCGAGCGCGGTATTCAACACTAGGCTTTCTTAACCACGGAAGACTTCAGTTTCATTGGCCCCATGCCGTCAACCTTGCAGTCGATATCGTGATCGCCTTCCACCAGCCGAATGTTCTTCACTTTGGTGCCGACTTTCACTACCAGTGAAGAACCTTTCACTTTCAGGTCTTTGACCACAGTAACGGTGTCGCCATCTTGTAATGGGTTGCCCACGGCATCACGAATGATCGCTGCATCCTCATCGTCGCCAGCTTGTGACCACTCATGGCCGCATTCCGGGCAAACGTACATATTGCCGTCTTCATAAACGTATTCTGACTGGCATTCAGGGCAAGCGGGGATATTGCTCATGGCGTTTTATGTAAGCTGGGTGCTGGTTGGTAGAGTCGCGATTTTACCGGAAGGCGGTGCTCAAATTAGCTTTATCTAAGGCCAAAAAATGGTACAAATACCGCTGTTTCGATTTTAGTGCAGACCGTATGGATCCCATTTCGCAAGGTATTGTCGCGACTACCGCTGCGCAGCAGTTGCCCAAATTAGTCACTCATAAGCGGCAGCTATTCGCGGCTAGCGCTTTGGCCTTTTTGAGTGGCTTGGCGCCAGATGCCGATATTGTTATCCGCTCAGCTGAAGATCCCTTGCTGTTTTTGGAGTATCACCGCCAGTTCACACATTCGCTGATATTTATTCCGCTTGGCGGTTTGATCTGTGCCTTGTTGGGCTATTACTTGCTAGGTAAACGCGCCGGCCTGAGCTTTGCGGTGTGTTATGCGCTGTGCACAGTGGGCTACGCCACACATGGTCTGTTAGATGCCTGCACCAGCTATGGCACCTTGTTGCTATGGCCGTTTAGTGATGCTCGCATTGCATGGCATACCTTGCCCATCGTGGATCCGTTCCTTACGTTTCCACTGATTGCCTTTTGTGTGGCGCGAACAAAAACCGGCAATGTTCACTGGAGCCGAATCGCATTGGTTTGGTTATTAGCTTTCCCCGTGGCGGGTTACTTACAACGGGAGCGCGCCACGGCGGTGGCGGCTGAATTGGCTGAATCACGCGGGCATGAGGTTGAGCGTTTAGAAGTGAGGCCAGGCTTTGGCAACTTGCTGGTGTGGAAGTCGATTTACGAAACCCATAGCGATGGCGAGGCCCGTTATTTTGTGGACGCTGTTCATGTCGGCGCAGGCGAAAAGGTTTACCCGGGTACCGCTATCAAAGTGCTTGAGCTAGCAGACGACTTTGCTTGGTTAGACAAGAGCAGCCAACAGGCCAAAGATGTCGAACGTTTCCGCTGGTTTTCGGACAACTACCTGAGCGTTGACCCCAATAATCCCAACCGTATTGTGGATATGCGCTATTCAATGATGCCGCACGAGATAAAACCGTTTTGGGGTATTGAGCTGGTACCGCAGCATCCCGCAACCCAGCACGCGGTTTATAGCGTCACTAGAACGGTAGAGCCGGGTGCGTTCTCGGTACTGGGTCGAATGATTTTAGGTCGCGACTTAACCAGCCAATAATGCTTAGGCGGTTTTGGCTGCCGCTAGCTTTAATACCTCACCATATCCCGGAGCAGGAGCTGCCTGGCGGCGTTCGCTCAACATCTTATGCATTTTTGGTAAGCGGTAATAAGGCACCGACGCCATTAGGTGGTGCTCTTGGTGATAGTTCACATTCATTGGCGCCACGGTGAGCTTGGCCAACAAGCCCGCTTTAGTGGTGCGGGTGTTTTCAAACATATCCTCGCCGCCGGGCATGCAAGCATGTTCGGCAATCGAGCGAATACGGATATAGAGGCTAAAGGTGGTCAGATAGGCCACCGCCCAAGCGCTATACACCCAAGCGATATCAGACGCCGCCAAAATGGCAATTAGTACGGCGTTGGTAATAAATACCGGAGCCATATTCTTAAAGCCTTCGCGGGCGTAATCCCAAACGCTGCGGCCATCACGTGGGCGGCTTTCAACATCGGCGGCCACGGTGTATTTGAGCATGCCAATATCCATGCCGATTAAACCGATTAAACGACGAATGCCAGTTAAGCCGGCTAAGTCGCGTAAGCATTTTTTTAGCAAGGATTGGCTGGTAGTGGGGAAAGGCCTAACCAAGCTCATATCCGGGTCTTTGTCGGTGCCGGTATGCGCGTGGTGTTGTAAGTGATGCTGGCGATAACGGAATACATCGGTCCATACCGGGCGGGCGCAAAGCCAATCGCTAAAGTGCTCGTTCAACACTTTGGTTTTAAACAAGGTTTTATGTGCGGCTTCATGCGTCAGAATGGCGCAGCCGAGTTGTTGGCCGCCCAGAATAAATACCGCCGCAATAAAGGTGAGTGGGTGCGGAAACGTTGCCAATACTGCAAAGGTCAGCGCGATTGCGCCCCACACTCGGGTAATCGCCCAGGCCCCACGCCAGTCTGACTTCTGGCGTAGTTGGTTGATTTCTTCACGGCTGAGTAATGATTTTAGGGTGCTCATTGTAGGGTTCCAATCGTCAGGGCAGAGCCAGCATCCGTCACCGGCATGGTGCTTGGCATACTAGGTTGTTTGTTGCTGTTAAACGCGGCGAGTTGATCCCAGATCGCTTTGCCGGTTTGGTCATACTGTTTAACGGTTTCTAAGTAGGCGCGGCGTGCTTTAATGTCTACCATCGGCTCGGGTAGCCAAGGGTCAAACACCAGCTGCCGGATGGCATTGCCGCCGATTAAATAAGACTCGCGCGCAGCGACGTCGGTTTCTAATTCATGACAACGTGCCATCCAATCTTGCAGCCGTTGGCGGTCTTGTTGGTAACGTTGGTTTAAGGCCGTGCAATCCCACAGCTCGTTGATTTGTACCTGCCTTTTGGGGTCAAACTCAGTGGCTAAGAAAATGGACGCTTCCGGCTCTAGGCCGAGGCTTAATAAGCGCTGCTGCAAACCTTGTAGGCCGCCTTTAAGGTTGGCGGGGCGAATATAGAGGCCGCGGTCTAGCTCACGTAGGCCAAGCAGCTCTAAGGCCCATTGCCGCCGTTTTAAGGCTTTGCGATTGCTGCGGCCTAAGTTGCCGGTATGTACGCAAAGATAAGCGCCGTTCCATTCGCATAGTCGCGCTTCGGCGTTTTGCCATTGTGCGACTTCAGGTGCAGTGGTTTTCGACGCACGTCCTAAGGCATAAGCGCCGCGGCCATGTGATTCGATGAGTCCTTCTGAGGACAAACGCACCACAGCCACGCGAACATTGTTCTCGGTGATATTAAATAGGCGGCAAGCGTCAATCGCCTCACGCACCGCAATAGGCGCGCCTTCGCGGGCAAATAACAAACCCAAAATTAACTTTTTAGCGGTTGGCTGCATGCTTAAAAATTACCATATAAAAATAATCTGTCAAAACATGTAATGTTTTGTAGGGTGCAGATCAATAGGGCTATGGCCCAGTCATATAGTTATTAGAGCCGAGACATTCCCATGCAAACACTTAAAACCATGACTTACGCCGTTGACGGACGTATTGCCCGCATCACTCTGAACCGCCCAGAGCGCGGCAAC
Organism: Gammaproteobacteria bacterium; assembly: GCA_030425645.1. GTDB lineage: Bacteria > Pseudomonadota > Gammaproteobacteria > JAPPPA01 > JAPPPA01 > JAPPPA01. The sequence goes on from JAUHZK010000011.1 coordinate 83,891, forward strand.
GGCATCACCATGGATTTGCCGGTAGAACTGGCGCAGTGCGTGGAAAAAGCCAACCTAGACCCGCGGGTGCATGTGATTGCACTAAGCGGCAATGGCAACGGTTTTTGTGGTGGTTATGATCTGGTCGACAGCGCTGAAAAACTACAAATCGGCGAGCCAGACCCATCGCGGCCAGAAGGCTCACCGCTAGACCCGAAAGTGCAGATTAAAAACCATATGCCCGACAGTACTTGGGACCCGATGGTGGACTACGCCATGATGAGCCGTAACGTCAAAGGCTTTATGAGTCTGTTTCATTCGGATAAGCCGGTGGTCTGCAAAGTGCATGGCTTCTGTGTTGCCGGCGGCACCGATATGGCGCTTTGCTCTGACCAATTAGTGATAGAAGACGACGCCAAAATTGGCTATCCGCCTGCCCGTGTATGGGGCTCACCAACCACCTCTATCTGGGCCTACCGCTTGGGCGTAGAAAAGGCCAAACGCCTGCTCTTTACCGGTGATTGCTTATCCGGCAAAGAAGCCGTGGAGTGGGGGCTAGCGATTGAGTCCGCACCGGCGGACAGCCTAGATGAACGCTTTGAAGTGTTGCTTGGTCGCATCGCCCAAATGCCCATCAATCAGCTAGTGATGATGAAGCTGCTACTTAACCAAACCATGAGCGCCCAAGGCCTGCACAGCATGCAGATACTTGGCACCGTATTTGATGGCATTACCCGCCATACCGCCGAAGGCTACGCTTTCCAACAAACTTCCATGAAAAAAGGGTTTAAAGAAGCCGTGCGCGAACGCGACGAACCGTTTGGGGATTTTGGGATGTCTAGTTTTAAGGGGTAGAGCTGACGTGATGTTCCGCATGAAGTTTAAAGGCGGATTGCACCCTTCTAACTTCTGCTGAGCAAGGTTGTTACGTGGCTTACTCCGAGAACCGTGCTGCCAGTCCGTTGTCCATGCTTATTGGTTGTGAATTTAAAGGAGATCTTCCTCGTAAAACAGATTTTAGGTAATTTGGCTTAAAAGCGGCTCTTTTGAGGTAACCGGCAGAACCTTTTTGTCCAATTTCACCATCAGCGCCAGAGGGGCCTGCCGGGCCTCGAGCACCCGGGTAACAGCGCCCGTCGCACTGTGAACAACCGCTATTACCTGCTCGGCCGCCATCGCCGCCATCGCCTCCCTGGGCGCCGGAGCCTTTGTGGCCACCGAAACCACCAGGTGCCAAGAACGAAAAGAGATTTGGGCGCGGCTCGGTTTCTCCATGAAGCCAAAACTCTGATATCGAGCCATTGCCTCCATTCCCACCATCGCCGCCATCGCCTCCTGTACCGCCTCTACGGCCTCGTCCCCCGTTGCCACAACCAGACCGACAGTCTGGTGGAATGCCGTTCGCACATCCTCGTCCCCGAGAACCCCGAGCGCCTTTTTTTCCTTTGCTGCCATTACCTCCATCCCCAGCATGTTGCCCTGATAGAGATAGTAATATCTCTCCCGGAGCACCAGTGGAAATTACGTCTGTAACGAAGACCTGCCACTGACCTGCAGATAAACCATCCGAACCATCTTTGCCTTCGGTGCCTGGTTTTTCACCATCATCACCATCGGATGCTCTCTGGTCTTCTGGGTCGAAGCTTTGGATGCGTGATCTCAACTGTGAATATTCATTGCATATGATTCGGGATGAAGTTGATTTTATGAAAAAGTCAGTTTTTATAAATGTGACTTTATGCGCAACTATCTGAACCAAGTCATCATCTGTGGGTAGTGTCACTACTGCATTTCTAAATGTGAGAGTGCCGCGGGATCGGATTTCATTATAGAGCTCCCCAATGTTGGAGAAACTATCAGGGTCTAGCGGAGCGAGGAAGCCGGCAGCTTCTTTCCTTAAAGTTGCTAGGTTTATTGATCCGGTAAGTTCGATACTTTTCATTTTCTGATCTCCTCCGAAACAGGTTGAGAGGTTAACTAACATTCAGCATTCCTGTTTTCCTAGAAGCAGGGCTTCCGCATTTGCGGGTACAGGTGCTTCTTGCGTTCCGCTGCTTTGATGTTTAGGCGTAAATCCCTTGAGCCTATCTAGTAAACATACATGTCGAGACTCACTAACTAATTCAAATAGTAGCGTTCAATTTTCCAAGTTCCAGTAATTCGTCCGGAAAAGAAGCAGGGAAGCATTGCGCTAGAGAGTTGTAGATATGCTTGTTGGAGCGAGTAATACTCTCAATGGGGAAGGGGCTGGTCCTTATAGTGGAGCGCCCAAGGCCTGCACAGCACACAAATACTCGGCAGGGTATTTGCTGGCATTACCCGTCATGCCGCCGAGGGTTATGCATTCCAACAAACCTCCATGAAAAAAGGCTTTAAAGAAGCCGTACGCGAACGCGACGAACCGTTTGGGGATTTTGGAATGTCTAGTTTTAAGGGGTAGGGTTAAAGCGCTTTGCCCCCTTTAACTGAACATGCTAACTCCTAACTCCTAACGCCCGCCTTCAGGGGCGGTTTTGGAGCCGCGAAGCTGCGGAAAAAGCGTCCCTTGCAAGGCGATGTTAGATTTCACTTTCTATCTCATGTTGAAGTTTTTCTAGTTCATCCAGAATTCGAAGAAACTTCATGCCAAAGGGTGTCACTCTGTACTCAACGCGTGGCGGGGATTCATCATAGGCCAAGCGCTCAACAATACCGAACTCCATATTCCTCCGCAGGCAATCATTGAGAACTTTTGTTGTAAGGCCTTCAACACTACGTACCATTTCACCCGGTCGGTTAATGTTACTTGCCATCAGCTGATAGACCGTAAGCGACCATTTGCAACCAAAGATCGCTTCAACCATGCGTGCACTACGTTCAGGCGGTAATTTCCTAGAAATTATTTTATTGTTGTTATTCATTAACTTGCACCAATAAGTGCCTCCCGTACCAGTTTGTGCCTACTTTTCGACGCTGTGCTGCGTACCTTACCTTACAAATTCCTACAACGAACTTAATGGAAGGTAATCTGATGAAAACGACGACACAACCAATAGCTCTAATCGTGGGTGGCTCCAGCGGAATGGGCCTCGCAACTGCTAGGCTTTTGCTGCAACGCGACATTCCAACTGTGATCGTGGGAAATAACCCCGAGAAACTGGAAACGGCAAGCCGCGAACTATCTGCATTTGGCCATATTGAAACGCTTCAAGCAAACTTATACGAAGAAAATGATGTGCAACGCATCATTGCATTTGCAGAGAATCACAGCCGTCCCATTAAATACTTGGTGAACGCGGCGGGATACTTCAAGCCCACGACATTTTTTGAACACACAGAAGATGACTACGACACCTATCTTGATCTGAACAGGGCCACTTTTTTCACATCACAGGCAATTGCCAAGAACATGGTGGCGAATGGTGGTGGCTCAATTGTGCATATCGGATCAATGTGGGCGAAACAGGCTATCAAGGCCACACCTTCTTCCGCCTATTCAATGGCAAAAGCGGGGCTTCACGCACTCACGCAACACATGGCGATGGAGTTAGCGGAACATCAAGTGCGTGTAAACGCGGTTTCACCCGCCGTAGTTAAGACGCCGATCTATGAGTCATTCATTGACAAAAATGACATTGATAACACGCTTGCTACTTTCAACAACTTCCATCCGATTGGCAGGATAGGGAAACCAGAAGACGTTGCGAAGGCCGTTACTTTCTTGCTCTGGTAAGGCCTAGGTTTTCGCGACACTTTTCATAGTAAATAATGTATCTAACTATGAGAGGTAAAAATGGGCAAAGGGATTCGTTACTCTGCCGAGTTTAAACAGGAAGCAGTCAATCAGGTAGTC
>JAUHZK010000012.1 GCA_030425645.1 Gammaproteobacteria bacterium
TGTCGATGACTTGCATCGCCGCTTCGCGGCGAAACTCTTCTGAATACGTTTTTCGGGTTTGCATAACCACTCCTATTGCTTGGTATTTTAACCATTAGGAGTGTCTAGTGTTCTAGTGGCGTATCAGGGTAGCATCTTGGACATAGATATCTCCAGTCAAATGGTCAGTAGTTGTGGTAACAACCCGGTCAATATTTCCATAGCTATCAACGTCAAACTGTTCTACAACCTTGTCAGCCAATAAGGTACCGCTGTCCCCATACTGGAAACTTTTCCTCGTTTCGGCGTAAGTAAATCGCGGTAATTTTGTAGGGTGCTGAAGCACGTAAGCTGCCTCGGTACAACGGTGCAGGCCCTGACCACTGGTTGGACAAGTTGCAATTACCGAGGGAACCTCTGCAGTTCGATCGTACGTTAGCGCCTGCTCGACCGCCCCCACGGTGGGCCAGTCTTGCGAGTACCAAGTTTTCTCGGTGACTCCCGTATCCGCATCACTAATCGCTATCCAACGAAAACCTCTTGGACCCGGGTTTGACAAATGGTTTTTCTTGATTGCATAACCACCATATTGGTAGTTAGTAACTCGCTCGCCTCCGCTACTAATTGAACGATAGCTAGAGACTAGGTGTGTTGGTGTTGCAGGGTAGTAAAAATCAGGTTTTTTATTTTGTTCTGGAACATGCAGACTGGTATCTGTTGCGACGCCATAAGAAACTTCAATACGAGTGCCTAGTCCTGAGGTTATCCCTTGGATACGGTCGCCATAACTACCAGAGTGAAGCATTGCACGACGCTCTATCCCGCCGCCACCAGATAACAGGTCAGGCTTTGAATCACCATTAATGTCTATCGCTAGCCCAAAGCTAGTCGGGGAAACATTCCCAGCGAGCTTCACATATTGAAGCGGCGAATTTCCTCCGGTGAAATTTTCGTCGACATGACTAGACAGCTTCGCAGTTGGGTCTTCGATAGCGCCGGGAAGGCGATACTTGGCGCTATAAAGGTTAAAACTGGCGTCATACGGTTTGAAAAACTTAGCAAATGGATCGTTTGGGTTGGGCTGCGTCGAGTCGACTAACATATCTAGATGCCCATCACCGTCGAAATCAGCGATAAGTGGCCTTCCGGAATACGACTGGACATATAAATAGTTACCCGTCCAACCTGTCGTATAGCTACTAGTCGCTGCACTAGAACCGTAACGTTCACCGTTTCTAACGATCATCCCCGTTCCGTCAATAAGTCGGAGCGAAAAGTTCTCCATGGAACTATGAGCATTCCAACGGCTGTATAAAGAGTCTGGAGTAGCATCTCTGTTAGAAAAGATCCTCGTGACGGTCTCCCTGCTGGCATCTGTTCGAGCAGTATAGGTTTCGCCTTTTACCCACTCATTGTCGTGCCAGAAAAACTGCGCACTCTCGTCCTTGCGAGAATAGGGTTGTAGATCTATATCACCATCGGTGTCGTAATCTACAAGCTGCATTCTAAGCCCGCCATCGGCGTGAAAAATTACTTCCGGCAAAAAGCCAGTTTCAGAGTGAAACTGGCAAAAATTGGAGACACAGCCTTGATTTAGGAATACCACTTGAGGGCCTTCCTCCGCTGAGAAAACCACATCGGCCAAGTCGTCCGCATTTATATCGACCACTAGCCCCTTAGGCTTATTGTCCTTTATCAGCGGGTGCGGCATGGAATATACGACAGAGCTCCAGCCCTGATCACCGTTTAGAAAAATTTTTGTTGATCCACCTTGAGTAACAACCAGATCCGGACGACCGTCACCATCCATGTCGTTCAACCAACCTAACCGACCATCTTTTGAGGAAAGAGGTACAGGGATATCCCAACTAGGGGCCCGCTTCCACCCGCTGCCCGTATTTAGCCAAGTTGCTGGCTCTGAGTATGCACCATGTGCTTTGGTCATTAGCCAATCAGGAAGCCCGTCGCCGTTAAGATCTATCAGCTCGGCCAATCCTGTTTTACCGTCATGAAGATCAGTTGGTGGCGAAAAATCTGCCGAATCAGTGAAACGCAAACTGGCACCATAGCTCTCGCCAGCATTTGACCAATCGAAAACCGTTGGCTTTAGACAGTTACCGCTAGGGAAGCATTGTTGTACCTGCGTTAGCTGTGACTTTAAGGTAGTGGGACTAACTTGATAGCTGGCATGAATAACATGTAGTAAGGATCCAGCGACCGAAACTCTCACGGATTTTAGCCGTTGTTTTTTATATATAGGCCGACCGTATTCGTAAGCTGTCTCTACGTCGGGCCGAGATTCGTAGTGATAACTAACGTTGACCTCATCGTTCTCGTTTACCAAATAACTGATCGATTTCAGAAGGTGCTCATCATGTGCTGAGCTCTCGCCGAAGGGGGTAGGCCCCTCTTGTGTCGCCCTACAACTATAGTTGTAACTAACCTCATTTCCTTTGCTGTCTCTGCGGCTTGTGAGACTCCAATGATAAACCCAGCCATCGGTAATGTTACCGTGCCCAATTATGTAAGGCGCTAAAACTGGTAACAAACTCAATGGAACACCTAACTCTTCCTCTGAAAATTCGTCAAACACCAACGGACGACCAAGCAAAGTTTTTATACCACATGCATTTCGATCACCCGGTTCCACCTCTCCATAAATAAGCACTTCGCCTGCTTTGGTATGCACTTCAAACGTAGGGAAGTCGTCCCCAGTGGCGGAAATATCACCTACGGAAATAATTCGCGTGGCTGGGTCAGCAGCAGGATGGTAAACAGTGCCGTCGCGCCCATACTCACCCTGGACCGCTATGAGGGGCGCGCCGTCCAAGCAAAGACGGTCCCTTTCAGTAAACTGAACTACGCTATCAAAACCGTCTATCTCATCCTGAGCGCCACAGCGCTGAATTGATGACAAACCCGCTAGGCCCCAGCCAACGCCCAGCACACCTCCCTCTTGGTTGCTGCTATAGGAAATTCCCGCTTCAGGCCTGAGTCCTCCAACTCCTTCCGGTAGCTCTATTGGTATGTTGTAAACCGCACCACCCTGGCTACCAACTGAGAATTGCCCTTTCAACTCGCCGACCAACTCTGTTGTCGCCTGTGCTGAATTACTTAGAAACAAATTTGCACATGCAAGCAAAGCGATAAATTGGAGCTTTCTCATTTTAGTTCTCCTTTATCGTTGATTTCCAAGCGACTCCTAACATCTTGCAACCGCACCTCTAAAGATCTGGAGCGCAGGTCTATCGAATGGTCGGCGTCAGGTGCAGCGGGAGTCGAAAATTTCGCAATCAAAGTATCCGCCTGCTCCCTCAACAATTCGGTTCTAGGCCGTTCTGTATGTCGTGTTGCATTCATCGTATCCAGTTCCGCTTGGATAGAATCTAAACCGCTGGTAGTTACCTCAGGAGGATTTTCAGTAGAAAACGCTATTCCTTTTGACGCCTGAGGGCTCTCTAGCGACTTGCTCGGCTGGCTCGGAGATATGAGAAGTGACTCAGTATTTTTGACACTATTCCCAGATCCAATAAGCAAAATAAACGCTATTAGCACCCCTCCCAAAGCTGCTATCGCAGCACCGTGATAACGCATGTCATTCCCCCCAATAAAATACGCAAAGACAGCTAATCAAAGGTTCTATCTAGGCCAAAATCAAGAAGGTTTTTTAACGCCTTAATTAAGGGAATTTGCTTATTTTTTGGACTAGAGGCATTACAAAGTTGCTTAGTTTGACTAGCATGTATAACCAAAAGCGTCGTGATGAATGAAGGCAATATATTGTCATCAAGCCTAACGATCGAACGATAGCACTTTGCAGACATAATCTTTTCCCTTGATTGGCCAACAAGTAGGCGAAACTGCACATCTTGTCGCTTGGCGCAAATGGCCAATTGTTGTCTCAATGCAACTAGGGCCATTCAGCTCACCTCACTTGCATGTTGCACGCCGCGCCCCATAATGGAGCGCAGTTGTTTTTTCTTAGCAACACTAGCAATAAAGATAAGTAGGAGACTCTTAAAATGGATGCAGCTAATACATCCTGGATTATGACCAGTACTGCTCTAGTACTGTTTATGACCCTTCCCGGCCTGGCCTTGTTTTACGGTGGTCTGGTCCGTAGTAAAAATGTTCTGTCGGTGTTGATGCAGTGTTTTGCATTGACCTGTTTGATGTCGATTCTTTGGTTTGTTGCGGGCTACAGCATTGCCTTTACTGAATACAACGATTGGTTTGGCGGCCTAAGCAACGCCTTCTTCGCCAATATTCAGGAAGACACGCTAAGCGGCGATATTCCAGAGTCTGTATTTGCGATGTTCCAAATGACCTTCGCGGTTATTACCCCTGCGCTAATCGTGGGCGGTTTCGCTGAGCGGATGAAGTTCAGCGGCATGTTGCTGTTCTCTGCCATTTGGTTGTTGGTGGTTTATGCGCCTGTTACCCACTGGGTATGGGGCGGCGGTTGGTTAGGCCAAATGGGCTTGCTCGACTTTGCTGGCGGCACCGTGGTGCATATCACCGCGGGTGTAGCAGCCTTGGTGGCGGCGATTATGATTGGCCCGCGTAAGGGCTTTCCTGAAAAGCCTATGCCTCCCCATAACATGACCATGACGGTGACCGGCGCCGGCATGCTTTGGGTTGGCTGGTTTGGCTTTAACGGCGGTTCTGCTCTAGCAGCCAATGGCGACGCCGGCATGGCGATTTTGGTGACTCACCTATCTGCCAGCATGGGCGCCTTTACTTGGATGGTTTGCGAGTGGGTTAAATACGGCAAGCCTTCTGCATTAGGCATTGTGACCGGCATGGTAGCCGGCCTTGGCACCATTACCCCAGCGTCGGGTTTTGTTGGCCCGGCGGGCGCGTTAGTTCTCGGCTTAACTGGCGGTTTTATTTGCTTTAACGCCACCATCTTCATTAAACAGAAACTGAAGATTGATGACTCGCTAGACGTAATGCCCGTGCACGGTGTTGGCGGCATCTTGGGTACCGCTTTGGCGGCGGTATTCTCGTCTACTCAGCTAGGGCTATTCTCGGGTCAAGGTCATGCCGATGGCATTAACAGTATTGATGAACAGTTGGTGGTTCAGTTGATCGGCATTGGCGCCACCATTCTGTTTACCGCTGTTGCTACCGCGGTGATTTTAAAACTGGTGGATATGATTACTGGCTTGCGCGTTTCTGAAGAAGACGAAACCCGTGGTCTAGACCAAACCGAGCATGGTGAAACAGGTTACGACCTGTAAAACCAAGCTAGGTAAAAGCTTACAAAGCCCCGTAGAAGAAATTCTGCGGGGCTTTTTTTGTGGGAAATACTTTGGTCTAGATCCACTCCTCGCTCCTACAAAGCGCGAATACTGCTAACCAACTTGCCGCTTGCCCTGATTGCTGAACTCGTCGCAGCATCGAAGGGTAGCCGAGAATGTCTTCAACACCTCTTGGTAAGCGGCTTGCGATCTACGGGGAATACTATTACTTCGGGGGCCCAGTACGAGGCTTAAGTTAAATGCCGCTAATAGCCAAATCCAATGCGGCAATAATTTCGTCTCTGAAGTGCTCCATGGTGCCTATCGGCTCTTGCAACTTTTTAGCTGGCATTGCAGCAATTTGTGGCGTCAAAAGAATCAGCTTCTCGCCGTCATATTCCACCGTTGGTGTAAGCACTGTCATTCTCTCCCGACTAAAATACTCTGGGCGCGCTAACGGCAACACTATTCGTGTAGCAATTTCAGAGATTACATCGTGCTGAATATCTACCAGCAACGGAAACATGTGCTTTGTGCTTTTGCTCTTATTCTCATAAACGTCAAACTGGGCCATCAAAACGCCCTGTGTTCATCACCAAAACACCCGTGCTCATCAACAAACTCGTTGTAACTACGTATGGCTTTTGCATTCCGCTTTTTCCACTTATCTGCTTCCGTTTTTGCTAGTACATGGGTCAAAGCATCTTCCAGCGTAGCCGAGAGATTTACATTTAGTTCACGGCTTTTTGCCAGCAAATCACTATTTATACTTAGATTGGTAGCCTTCTTAGGAGCAGCACTGTCGTACAAGTTTTGCATAATGGGACTCTCGCGGTTATGCGCATCAATGTGCGCATTATAGTTTGACCTGCGTCATCTAAACAGACCCAGGCTCAATCTAAATTTCGATCTATATAGAGGGCAAACGGCTTACGTGGGCATGTACATGTCTAAAGCAAGTAGCAGCTAGGTAAATTTCCGCGTCACCCAGCGCCCTAAACTACTGGCCGCCATGCGCTCGCCTGTCGCCAAATATCTCAACTCGACTTCGTCTTCTAGTAACCAACGCTGCGCCCGCGCGGCGCTAGCTTGGCCAGCAAAGAGGTAACAGTCGCCAACCTCAATAGGGTCGTTTTCATCCGGCATGGTGGTGTATTCACCATTACGCACCCTCAGCAGCGCCATGGCCGGCATATGGATTTCCCGCTCCCAAGGCTGCCGCTCAATAGCACCTAGAGTGAGTGGCACGCCTTTATTAATTAAGGCGGTGGCACCAAACGCTGAAGACTCGTCAATACTCACACACCAACACTCGGGCGTAGAGCCGCCGGCAACGCCTTCAATTTGTTTTACCAGCCGGTGGGCAATGTCTTCTGACCAGTGGCGAGTTTGCTTTAAGAACCCATACAAGAAACGGGTAGACAGATACGGCAACACACGCCACACAATAATGCGGTTGACGTCCATGACTAGATCTAAGTTGGCTGCTTCAAATACCCGCCGGTTGGCTAAAAAGTTCTGCCGCGCCACTAAATACAATTTCGGGTTTAGCTTCCGCGCGGTCACCACGGTTGATAGGTTATTGGCGTCGGTATCGGTGCCGGCTACCAAGCCAACAGCGCTATCAATACCGGCGGCTTTAAGGCTTTCTGCGTCTACGCCCAAGCCAACAACGGCGCCGTCTGGTGCTAACTCGGGATTGGATTCCACCACGGTAGTTTCCATGCCGGCTTCGCGGAAGTAACGCTCCAGCGCTTGGCCGCAACGGCCATAGCCAACAATAATCCAGCGCCCATGCGGCGGGTGAATAGGCCGCGGATACGGGTTACCCGGCAAGGAGCCGAGCAAAGTATGCAAGCGGTTCACACTGGGCCGCTCTATCGACATTACCAAGTGGTCAGCAAACGAGTTGAAGGGATTCACAATGCGATCGGTGTCGAACGACTCAAGATTGGCGACGGCCTCTTGGGTACCGGCACGGCATACCACCCGCAGCTTTTTGTTTAGCAATTTCGCCGATATGGCAATTTTGACGTTTACTTTGTCGTTGTCAGTCACGGCAATGACGCCGTGGCAGTGCGAAGAATCTAGGCCGGCTTCAAGCAGGTGCCTGACCATCGAAGCATCGCCCACTAAATGCGGCACGTCATGAATATCTTTCTCTAACTCCAAACGCGCCAAATGCTCTGGGTTGGTGTCGATCACGATGGTGCGGATGCCACGCCGTGCCAGCGAGCGCACTAATAAGCTGCCTGTTTGGCCGTAGCCGCAGACAATGTAAAACGCCGTGTTCATGCGTTTTACTTGGCTAGCGAGAGCTTGCTCTGTAATCGCATTACGGAACACTGGGTTTTGTAGCAGCGCCAAAATAGAACCCACAGCGTACAGCCAGCCGATCACGGTCATGTACATGCAGATCAAGACCCAAGCCCGCTGCGCCGAGGTGAACTCATAGGGAATTTCACCAAAGCCAATGGTTGAACCCATATAGCTAACAAAGTACACGGCGTGGAAGAAGTCGAAGTACCAGAGGTTGCCGTCGGCATCTTGGCCGGGAATCAGTACTAGGCCACCAATTGAGATGGCATAGACAAACAGCAACACCAGCAGCGGCGCCCGCAGACGCCGCAGCAGTAGCATGATGACGTTATTCATAGTCGGCTAGCGCCTAATCTACGAAGCTAGCGTTAGCGGCGAACGTTAACGGTCTCTACGATCAACAGCACCACCGAGGCCAGATTAGCAATCATGGCGCCGCCGGCTAGCGAGACAATGCTGGCCATACCGCCGTTAGCTAGGCCGATGTCGGTAATTTGGGTTAGCCATGCCCATACACAGGCGGCGGCGATAAGCTGCAAGTCAGCCACCAAGCTGGTGGCCAACAAGGTGGCACCAATATGTGAGCGGTCGCCCAGCTTCAAAATGGTCGCAATTAAGCTAACAACAATGGCCGCAAACAGCTCATAGGCGTGGTGATGATCGGGGTTGTCGATGTCCCCCATCACAAAACCAAAATTCAGTGTTAGCGCAAAGAGCACAAAAAAACCAAAAAGCACTTTTTCCAGATTCATGTCGGCGACCTAAGTATTTGTTTCTATTAGCAGTGTAGTGCACTCGTTACAGGGTGCCAATATCCGGTAAAAACACTGCTGGGTTAAAGCAGCTTGGCGTTGCATCATCAACGTAGTCAGGCGCATCAACCACCGCCACCGGGCGTCCGTCTAAACCCCAAGCCGGGTCAATAGTAATGCCTAGGTGATGCAAGGCGGTGGCCGCCACATCAACAATTTTTACCTGTGCGTCAGGAAACGGGCGAGCCGCTTGGCCACTACTAATAAAGAACGTACGGCGTTCCTGCGCAGTCGGAAAACCATGCTGATTCTTAACCGTGCCGGCGCCACCGTGATCCGGTGACGACAACACCAGCCAATTTTCCTCAGCGTAATTAGGGCGTGCTTTTAGCGCCGCCATAATCTCGCCGACATAGCCATCGGTTAGCTCAATGGTGCTGATGTAATTAGCGTTGTAGTCCAGGGCCGAACACACGCCGCCTTGATTACCGCCGCTAGGATCGCCACCAGGGTGCGGACAAAAACCGCCGATATCAGTGCCGCCATCGGTTAGGTCGCCATGGCCGGCATGGTCAATGTCGTCAAACTGCATAAACAAGAAATGCGGGTCTTCGTCTCGCAGCAAGCGCACCACTTCGTCGCGCACCTCAATATCGGTGGCGACCGACATCACATGGTCCAACACGCATTCGCCGCCGCGTTCATCCGCACAAGCAATTTCGCTGTTGATCGGCGCCCAGTGCGACACCGAGGCACTATTGATTTGCGGCCGTTGTTGCTCGGCATAAAACAACACATGCGGATATTCATCAAAACGACTATTGGCCCAAGTCAGATCGTTATCGACGACCCCGTGCTTGTCGCACCAAACGCCGGACAACATGCTGGCCCAGCCCGGCCCTGAAAGCGAAACGTCGTTGGTGATGGCGTCATAGTCAACAAAGCCCTCGGCAATCAGGGCATCAAGGTTGGGCGTATTGGCCTGCTGGATACCGGCCGAGCGAGTGCCGTCTAAACCAATCAACAATACCCGTGCCTGCGGTTGTGCCGTATTTGACCCGCCCTCAGACGACTGACCTACCGGCGAGTTGCCGCAGCCCGTCAAGATTATTAGAGCCAAACCCAAGCACAGCCATTGAAACTTCATGCTTTACCTCCATCTGTCTTATGATCTTTTCCCAAAGTATGCCTTTATTTGCCTGTCACTTCAGTCGCCTTCAATAAAGAAGGCGCTCCAAAGTGCTGCTACGAGAGAATTAATGGAATTTTTATTCGACTATTTGGCCTTCTTAGCCAAAGCCGCCACCTTAGTGTTGGCGTTTATTGCTGTGATTGCCGTGATTGCGCAGAGCATTCAACAAGCAAAAGAAATCGCCACCGATGAGCGCATTGAAGTTAAAAAGCTGAATGACCGCTTTGAGAACATGCAGCAGGCGATTGAGCAGCAACTGCAAACGCCGGAAGAGCAGCAGCTACAGGCAAAGGCCGAGAAAAAACGCCTAAAGGCCGAGCACAAAGCTAATAAAAAGCTCGCCAAAGAAAAAGCCAAAGAACAGACCGATAACGCGGTTGCCGAAGCTCCCAGCGAAGACGAAAGCGATAAAAAACGGGTCTTTGTAATCGACTTTGACGGCGATATCCGCGCCAATGCGGTCGACAATATGCGCGAAGAAATCAGTGCTATTTTGACCGTAGCCAAGCCCACAGACGAAGTGCTGATCCGCTTAGAAAGCCCCGGTGGCGTGGTACATGGTTATGGCTTAGCGGCGTCACAGCTGCAACGTATTAAAGACGCCAGTATCCCGCTAACTGCCTGTGTCGACAAGGTCGCCGCCAGTGGCGGCTACATGATGGCCTGCGTGGCCGATAAGGTGGTTGCCGCGCCGTTTTCTATCATTGGTTCTATTGGTGTGGTTGCCCAGCTGCCCAACTTCCACCGTTTATTGAAGAAAAACGATATTGATTTTGAGCAACATACTGCCGGTGACTACAAGCGCACGGTCACTATGTTTGGTGAAAACACCGATGCCGATCGCGCCAAGTTCAAACAAGAGCTGGAAGACACCCACGGCCTGTTTAAAGACTTTGTAGCCAACAACCGTCCCGAGCTAGATATCGACAAAGTTGCCACCGGTGAGCACTGGCATGGCATTCAAGCGCTTGAGCTAGGTTTGGTAGACGAGCTTCGCACCAGTGACGATTACCTATTGGCGGCGCACAAAGAACATGCGATATTCCATGTTAAACATGTCGCGAAGAAAACCTTAGGGCAAAAATTTGGTATGGCCGCACAAAGCACAGTAGATAAGTTGCTGACCAAACTGCCCGCCAATAGCTAATTACGACGCCAGCAGCTGGGGAGATAAACAATGGCCGCAAAGCCTAAAAGCAATACGTACGAGTCGCCATTAGAGAAGTCGTTTGCCAAAGTAGTCACACCACTCGAGCACTTTCTACATAACGAAACCGCGAGTGGCATCCTGTTGATGATTGCGACCATTGCCGCACTCATCATGGCCAACACTGGCCTACACCACTACTACCACGACTTTTTCCATACCCATATCAATATTGGCGTAGCCGGTAGAGAGTTAGACATGACTCTGCACCACTGGATTAACGACGGTTTTATGACCTTCTTTTTCTTTGTGGTAGGGCTTGAGATCAAACGCGAGCTACTTGTTGGTGAACTCTCCGACATGAAAGCCGCCCTGCTGCCGATTGTAGCGGCCGCTGGCGGCATGATCTTCCCTGCGCTTATCTACGCGGGCCTTAACCCTGAGGGCCCCGGTGCCGCTGGCTGGGGCGTACCAATGGCGACTGATATCGCCTTTGCCGTGGGCGTGATGATGCTGCTAGGCAACCAGGTACCGAAAACGCTGATCACCTTCCTGCTAGCGCTAGCCATTGTCGACGACCTTGGTGCGGTACTGGTTATTGCTATTTTCTATACCGAACAGCTGAATATGATTGCACTGGCTTGGGCCGGTGTTTTCCTAGCGATACTGGTCGCTTTCAATATTGTCGGCATGCGCAAATCCAGCATTCGTGTATTGGTCACGATTGCGCTCTGGGTAGCCATGCTGAACTCCGGCATTCACGCCACCATTGCCGGCGTACTCGCCGCCTTTACCGTGCCGTGCATGCCGAAAGTAAATGCCCGCGACTTTAGCGACAAAATTCGCTACCTAATCGACAAGTTTGATCGCCTCTATAACGGTCGCAGCGTCTTACTCAACAACGACAAACAACGCGCCGTGGCGATGACTATGGAAAACGTGGTTACACGCGTGAAGTCGCCGCTGCAAAGTCTTGAGCAAACCCTACACGTACCAGTGGCCTTTATTATTCTGCCAATTTTTGCACTCGCCAATGCTGGCGTGGTAATCGATCCCGCTAGCCTAGGTAGCGTGCTGACCGACCCCGTTGCACTAGGCATTATGGGCGGCCTAGTGATCGGTAAGATTGTCGGGATTACTGGGCTTTCATTAGTCGCCGTTAAATTGGGCATTGGGCAACTACCCGCGGGCTGTCACCCTAGCCACCTAGTCGGCGTCGGCTTGATGGGCGGTATTGGTTTCACCATGTCGATCTTTATCGCCGAACTGGGCTTCCGTGGCTCGGCCGAAACACTCAATGTCGCCAAAACCGGTGTGCTTTTCGCATCCGTATTCGCAGGTGTCGCCGGTTACCTGTGGCTGAAGTATATGACGCCAAAACCGGAGACCGTTGCAGCTAAAGCCGAAGGCAGCGCCAGCGGTCACTAAAATTCAACCGCTTGTCACCCTAGAAAATAAGCCCCGCTCTGTAGCGGGGCTTTTTTGTATTTACAAACAATAGGATAGGAGCGCTTTACGGGCGCTAAGTCGCAGTCTACTTGTTACGCAAGTTGTATTAGGGAGTGTCGCTCTTCAGAATCCACCAACGTTGATTGACGCGTTAAAAATGGCTTCCCAGTCAGCGCCATTTAATCCCCCAGTGGGCTTATTTGCCCACACCCCGATGCCCCACCATAAGGTGGGGCGTCATCTAATTTTGCCGCTCCCAACGCTCTGAATCTTTTATAACAAAATGGAATAAAAACAATATTCCTTAAAACCGTTTGAAAGTTTGTGCACTGCAGCGGATAATTGCCAACTCCCTTTATATAGCTTGGGTTTTCGGCAGATTTTATGGTTGAGTACGGCGTCATTTTGCTGAGTACGATTTTGGTCAATAACTTCGTTTTGGTGAAGTTCTTAGGCCTGTGCCCGTTTATGGGCGTTTCTAAAAAGCTAGAAACCGCTACTGGCATGGCTTTCGCCACTACGTTCGTATTAACGCTGTCGTCTATTGCCAGCTACCTTGTTGAAGAATACTTACTAGCGCCACTTGGGCTCGCCTACCTACGCACCATTGCCTTTATTCTGGTGATTGCCGCAGTAGTGCAATTTACCGAGATGGCAATGCGCAAAACTAGCCCACTGCTATACCAAGTGCTCGGCATTTTTCTGCCGCTGATTACGACCAATTGCGCGGTTTTGGGCGTGGCGTTGCTTAACGTCCAAGAGCGCCATAGCTTTATTGAATCGGCGCTTTACGGTTTTGGCGCGGCAGTAGGTTTCTCACTCGTGCTAATTCTGTTCTCCGCCATGCGTGAACGCATTGAAGTTGCCGATGTGCCGGTTTCATTCCGCGGCCCATCTATCGCCCTGATTACTGCCGGCCTGATGTCCTTAGCCTTTATGGGCTTCTCTGGCCTCGTTCGGGTTTAGTCATATGCTGAATGCGATCTTAGCTCTCTGCGGACTAGCAGGCGGATTTGGGCTGCTACTAGGCTTTGCTGCCATTCGCTTCCGTGTAGAAGGCAATCCCTTAGTTGACCAAATTGATTCTGTATTGCCACAAACCCAATGCGGCCAGTGCAGTTTTCCCGGCTGCCGCCCTTACGCGGAAGCGATTGCCGCAGGCGAAGCCGAGATTAACCAATGCCCTCCTGGCGGCGAAGCCGGTGTTCAGGCACTGGCCGACTTGCTCGGCGTTGAGCCACTGCCGCTGAACCCAGAAAACGGCGTCGAAAAACCGACCATGGTCGCTGTTATTGACGAGGCCGACTGCATTGGTTGCACCAAATGCATCCAGGCCTGCCCAGTGGATGCCATTGTTGGCGCCGCCAAGTTTATGCACACCGTAGTCGGTGACGAATGCACTGGCTGTGAGCTCTGTGTTGAACCCTGCCCAGTTGACGTAATCGACATGGTGGCAGTGGAAACCACCGTTGATAACTGGAAGTGGCCATTCCCAGAAAAAGGCCAAGACCTCGTCAACGCCCGCAACGCGGGAGGTCAGTCTTAATGGCAGCAGACAATAATCTAGAAACCACGGTGTGGTCTTTCCCCGGCGGCCTACATCCACCGCAGTTCAAAGACCTCTCGAATACCACGCCAATTGTTAAGGCGCCGTTGCCGCAGCGTGTGGTTCTGCCTTTGCATATGCATATTGGCGCACCGGCAATACCCACCGTTAGCGTTGGCGACCGCGTGCTACGCGGCCAAACCATCGCCAAACCTGAGGGCTATGTTTCGGCCCCAGTGCATGCCAGTATTTCCGGCCATGTGGTTGCAATAGGCCCGCGCCCTATTCCGCATCCGTCCGGGTTAGAAGGCGACTGCATTGTTATTGAATCTGATGGCAAAGACGAAGCCATTGACGCGAGCGAGAGTGCTAGCGACTTCAGCAGCCTAGACCCCAGCCACCTGCGTAACCTTGTACGTCAGGCCGGTATTGTTGGTTTAGGCGGCGCTGCCTTCCCAGCTGCGGTGAAACTAAATCCCGGCCCAGCTAAAAACAGCGGTCGCCCGGTTGATACGCTAATTATTAACGGCGCTGAATGCGAGCCTTACATCACCTGCGACGACCGCCTAATGCGCGAGCAAGCTGAGGAGATCGTTGCCGGCATTCGCGTCATCATGCATGCCACTGGCACCACGCGCTGCTTAATTGGCATCGAAGACAATAAGCCAGAAGCACAAGCCGCCGTAAATACCGTGCTTGAGGCACAAAAAGCCGGCCATATCCGTGTCGTTTCAACGCCAACCATCTATCCAGAAGGCGGCGAAAAACAGCTGGTCAAAGTGTTAACAGGCAAGGAAGTGCCAGCCGGCGGTTTACCGTCTCAGGTCGGCGTTATCTGCCAAAACGTTGGCACCACACGCGCCATCTACCGGGCCGTTTGCCTAGGCGAACCGCTCACCAGCCGTATTGTTACGGTTACCGGACGCGGCGTGAACACGGCGCAGAACTTAGAAGTCCGTATCGGTACACCGATTGAAGAACTGATCGCCTTTTGCGGTGGTTATAGCGAGCATGTTGAACGCCTCATTATGGGCGGCCCAATGATGGGCTTTGCCTTGCCGACCGATGAAATCCCGGTAGTGAAGTCCACTAACTGCGTGCTGGTTGCGACCGCTGGCGAGGTTAACACCGAAGTTGGCGACGCCATGCCTTGCATTCGCTGCGGCGAATGCGCCAGCGTTTGCCCAGTCAAGCTATTACCGCAACAACTGTACTGGCACAGCAAAGCCGACGAGTTTGAGAAAACCCAAGAATACAATCTGTTTGATTGTATTGAATGCGGCTGCTGCGCCCATGTTTGCCCTAGCCATATCCCGCTAGTGCAGTACTACCGCTATGCCAAATCAGAGATTTGGCAGCAGGAAAAAGATCGCCGCAAATCGGATAACGCACGCCAGCGCTTTGAATTCCGCGAAGATCGAATTGCCCGCGAAGAGGCCGAAAAGGCCGCACGCGCCGCGGCCAAGAAGAAACAATTGGAAGCCGCGAAAGCCGCTAACGCGGGCGACGCCGGGGCCACTGCTGGAGCCACTAGCGGTGCCGCAGCGGCACTGGCCAAAGCCAAGGCGAAAGCCGCCGCTGCCAAAGCTACCGATAACAAGCCAACCGGCGTTAGCGAAGCTAAAGCCGCCGCGCTCGCCGCCATTGCAAAAGCTCGTGGCGACGATGCTGCTGCAGGCAATGGAACAGATACCAGCGCCGCACTCAGCCCGGCTCAAGCTGCGATTGCTAAAGCCAAGGCCGCGGCCGCCAATAAAAAAACGGCCGACTCGGAAGATAAATCGGCAGGTGCATCGGCAGGCAAATCAGCAGCGCCAGCTAATAGCGCTGCGCTAGCGGCTATTGCAAAAGCCAAAGCCGCAGCCCAATCCAAAGCAGCTGGCACAGCTAGCGAACAAGCCACCGAAGCAACCAAAGGTGACAGCCCGGCGTCGGCAACGATGAGCCCCGCCGAAGCCGCCATTGCTAAAGCCAAAGCGGCCGCCGCAGCCAAACAGGCAGACAGCAACGCCAGCGCCAGCCCTGCACAGTCGGCAGCTCTCGCTGCCATTGCCAAGGCGAAAGCGGCACAGCAGCAAAACAGCGAAGCCAACAGCCAGCCTTCAAAAAGCGACTCGGCAGCTGCTGAGCTAAGCCCAGCACAGGCTGCCATCGCAAAAGCCAAGGCCAAAGCCGCGGCGCAAAAGGCGACTAGCGAGGCTGGCACGCCCGCTACTGATAACAGCAAGCAATCTGCCGCCCTAGCGGCTATTGCCAAAGCCAAAGCGGCCGCCGCGGCCAACAAGGACAAAGGTGAGTCATGAGTCGTCGCTTCGAAACTGCCTCCTCGCCGCATATCAAACCCAAAACCTCGGTAACCAAGGTAATGGCACAGGTGTTACTGGGCCTGATTCCTGGTATTGCCGTATACAGCTGGCTGTTTGGCTGGGGCGTGATTAGCAATATTGTGATTGCCTGTGCCACCGGCTTGGCGTTTGAAGTGGCAATGCTGCAAATACGCCGCAAGCCGATTCAGCCATTTGTAAAAGACTTGAGCGCCGTAGTCACGGCGGTACTGCTGGCGGTTGCTATCCCACCCGGCAGTCCTTGGTGGCTAATCACCGTCGGTATGCTGTTTGCCATTGTCGTCGCTAAACAGCTCTATGGCGGTTTGGGCTATAACCCATTCAACCCCGCCATGATCGGCTATGTAGTGCTGTTACTTTGCTTCCCGGTAGAGATGACCCAGTGGCAGGCTCCGCTAAGCACCGCGCCAGAAGCCTGCACCTCATTCGCCCAAGCTTGGTCACAGGCCTTCGGCGCAAGCTGTGGCGTAGACGGCTACACCTCGGCGACAATTTTAGATAGCGCCCGCACCGCCGTTAGCCAAGGGCTTTCGGTAGCAGGCAGCAATAGCGGCCTGATCGCCGCGGCGGGTTATGAATGGGTCGCGCTCGCTTGGGCGGTAGGCGGTCTATTCCTACTGTGGCGCGGCATCATCAGCTGGCACATCCCCTTCGGCCTATTAGCGGCACTTGCACTGGTTTCAAGCCTCGGATGGGTGATCGCGCCTGAGCGTCTACTAGATCCAGCCGCACAGCTAATTGGCGGCGCCACACTGTTAGGTGCCTTCTTTATCGCCACGGACCCTGTGTCGGCCTGCACCACCACGCGTGGCCGCCTAATTTACGGTGCCCTAATTGGCGTCTTGATTTACGTTATTCGCAGCTGGGGTGGTTATCCCGATGCCGTCGCCTTTGCCGTTTTGCTAGCCAATTTGGCAGCACCGACGATTGATTACTACAGCAAGCCAAAAGTGTTTGGGTATCAGTAATGGCGAAAAGTAACAAAACGTCTAATCGTCACGCTGAGTTTGCGAAACGCCAGCTGCGTATTCGTTTAAAAAACTTGGCCGACATCCTTGGCGCCGCACTCAAGCTGACCCTGTTTGCGTTTTTGGGCGCTGTTTTACTCGGTGTTACCTACACGCTGACCTATAAACGTATTCAGCAAAATGAAATCGAGGCGGTACAGCGCAATTTGCAGGCTGTATTGGCCAGCGACCGCTACGACAATGATCCTTATGCCGATCGCACCCGCGTAGACGCCTCTGTGCTGCTAGGCAGCGACGAGCCAGTTACCGTTTATCGCGCTCGGCTGGATGGCGAACCGGCCGCGGCCGTTTTTCGCAGTGTTGCCCCTAATGGCTATAACGGCGCCATTAAATTACTGGTTGGGATTTATGCCGATGGCAGCATCTCTGGCGTCCGCGTGGTGGCCCACAAAGAAACCCCGGGCCTAGGCGACGGCATTGACGAGCGTAAGAGCGATTGGATTTTCAGCTTTGACCAGCAGTCGCTAGCCGCGCTTGGCGACGACGGCTGGGCGGTGAAAAAAGACGGCGGCGAATTCGACCAATTTACCGGCGCCACCATCACGCCGCGCGCAGTTGTGCAGGCAGTGAAAAACACTTTACTGTATTACCAGCAAAACCAAACACGAGTGTTTGAATAACATGGCAACTACTCAGGAAGTCGTAAAAAACGGTCTCTGGACCAACAACCCTGGCCTAGTACAGCTACTTGGCCTTTGCCCGCTACTGGCCGTATCTAGCACGGTCATCAACTCACTCGGCATGGGCTTGGCGACCACCTTGGTATTGCTGGTTTCAAATGTTGCAGTGTCGATGATTCGCAACTCAGTACGACAAGACATTCGCATCCCGGTGTTTGTAATGATTATTGCGGCCGCCGTAACCACCATTGAGCTGGTTATGAATGCGGTCTTTCATGAGCTCTACACCATCCTCGGTATTTTTATTCCGCTGATCGTGACCAACTGCGTGATTATTGGCCGCGCCGAAGCTTTTGCCTCTCGTAACAGTGTGCCGCTAGCCGCATTAGACGGCATCATGATGGGGGCTGGCTTTACCTTAGTACTGCTGGCACTTGGCGGCGTTCGTGAAGTGCTCGCATTTGGCACCCTATTTGACCGCGCCGAGCTGATGTTTGGCCCTGCCGCGGTTAATTGGCAAATTACCGTCATCCCAGAATTCCGCGGCTTTTTATTAGCGGCGCTACCGCCCGGCGCATTTATCGCACTGGGCTGCTTGATTGCGTTGAAAAACAACGTCGACGGTAAGCTCGAAAGAGTGGCCGCCAAGGGAGCCACCAGCAAAGCGGCTAGTGCCAGTACTGCTACGGCCCAATGAATCGTGACAAGCGCGTCGCGATTTTTTCGACGCTACGGGACCTGAACCCTAAACCCACCACCGAGCTCAACTACAACTCAGCCTTTGAGCTGTTAGTGGCCGTGGTATTGTCGGCCCAAGCCACCGACGTCGGCGTCAACAAGGCCACCGATAAGCTGTTCCCCGTTGCCAATACGCCTCAGGCCATTTACGACCTAGGTGTAGACGGCCTAAAGCACTACATCAAAACCATCGGCCTGTTTAACAGCAAAGCCGAGAACGTGATTAAACTTTGCCGGGCGCTATTAGATCAGCACAACGGCGAAGTACCGCGAACCCGAGAGCAACTAGAAGCCCTAGCCGGAGTGGGTCGCAAAACCGCTAATGTGGTCTTAAACACTGCCTTTGGCGAACCCACCATCGCCGTAGACACGCATATCTTCCGAGTTTCTAACCGTACTGGCATCGCGCCCGGCAAAAACGTTATGGAAGTGGAAAAGCGGCTGATTCGCCTAGTGCCGGAAGAGTTCAAACTAGATGCACACCATTGGCTGATCTTGCATGGTCGCTACGTTTGCAAAGCCAGAAAGCCCGATTGCCCGCAATGCGTAATCGAGCACCTCTGTGAATTTAAGAAAAAAACCACCAGCTAAGCACGCTGTTTTATAGAGACTATTTACGCTTGCGCATCCAAAATGGCCGGCGTAGCGTATCTACTATGAGGAGACGCTGCCGAGGCTTGGGAACCTTTTTCAACTCGCTCCGTCAACTACTTTGTTCGCCATGCGTTGACAGCGCAGGCGCATATTTTTTACAGCTTGTATTTGGAGTAACACTCATGGCTAACAAAAACGTAACCCCTCTTGTTATTGCACTTGGCGCTGCACTAGGCACCGCCGGTGCTGTTGGTACCGCGTCTGCTGACCAAAACCCATTCTCTTTAACTGAACTCACCTCTGGCTACATGGTTTCTGGCGCCGAAGGTAAGTGTGGCGAAGGAAAATGTGGTGAAGGTAAATGCGGCGGTGAAAAAGAAGCCGAAGGCAAATGTGGTGAAGGT
Source organism: Gammaproteobacteria bacterium (assembly GCA_030425645.1). Lineage (GTDB taxonomy): Bacteria > Pseudomonadota > Gammaproteobacteria > JAPPPA01 > JAPPPA01 > JAPPPA01. Next base: position 19,357 of record JAUHZK010000012.1, read on the forward strand.
AAATGCGGCGGCGACAAAGATGCTGAAGGCAAATGCGGTGAAGGCAAGTGCGGCGGCAGCAAAGAAGCCGAAGGCAAATGCGGTGAAGGCAAATGTGGCGGCAGCAAAGAAGCCGAAGGCAAATGCGGTGAAGGCAAGTGCGGCGAAGGTAAATGCGGCGGCTCTCACTAAGCAGCTCGTTTAAGCGAATTCCTTAGTGAAACAGCATAGCAACTACCCCGTTCACGGCGCAGGTTTAGGCCTGCGCCGTGGGCCGTTAATGCAAGAGTTGTTAGCTGAAAGCAGCTCTCAAGACAGTGCCGATCAGGCAATCAACTTTCTTGAGGTTGCGCCAGAAAACTGGATGCGAGTGGGTGGCCGTCTTGGCCGCCAATTCCGTCAGTTAACTGAGCGTTACGATTTCACTACTCATGGATTATCGCTTTCCATTGGCGGCCCAGCCCCACTGGACGAAGCCTTTCTACAAGAACTGAAAATCTTCCTACAAACCCACGATATTAAGTATTACAGCGAACACCTGTCGTACTGCTCGGATGATGGCCATTTATATGACCTAATGCCGATTCCATTTACCGAAGACGCGGTCAACCACGTGGCCGAACGTATTCAGCGTTGCCAAGATATTCTGGGGCAACGCATTGCGGTAGAGAATGTGTCTTATTACGCCGCACCGGCGCAGGAAATGGCGGAAATTGACTTTATTAACGCCGTGCTTGAAAAAGCCGACTGCGACCTCCTATTAGACGTGAACAACATCTACGTTAATAGCATTAATCATCAATACAACGCCGCTGAGTTTCTTAGCCAGTTGCCTTGGCAACGTATCCGTTATTGCCACGTGGCCGGCCATTTTGACGAAACCGAAGACCTACGTGTAGATACCCATGGTGCCGATGTAATCGACCCAGTCTGGACATTATTAGCGCAGGCCTATGCCGAACACGGCGTTATGCCTACCCTGCTAGAGCGTGATTTTAATATTCCGCCATTGGCTGAGCTGAAGTCAGAGATTACACAGATCCACCAGTTGCAGAACGCGGCATTGAGCGCCCAGTCGGCCGCGAGCGCCTGACCGCCACAGCTATGACTGCGTTACCTAAATTCAAAAAGGCTCAGTACGAATTTGCCGCCCATCTGCGTGACCCCAAACACAATGCTGCGCCTAGTGGCATAGAAGATCGACGCCTAAAGATTTATCGGGACTTATTCTTTAACAATGTTTCTGGCCTGATGGCACAAACATTTCCGGTGCTGCATAAAATTCTTAGCCAGGAAAAGTGGCAACACACTATTCGGGATTTTTATGCCCACTACCAGTGCCAAACACCACTCTTTACCGAGTTACCGAAAGAATTCCTCACCTGGTTAAGCGAACACCGTGAAGCAGAAGCCGATGATCCAGCCTTTATGTGCGAGCTGGCTCATTACGAATGGGTAGAGCTGGCGCTCAGCTTGGCGCCCGATCCTGAACTTGCTATCGACATTCATCGCTATGGTGATTTACTCAATGCAGTGCCGGTTATGTCGCCTTTGGCCTGGACCCTAAGCTACCAGTTTCCGGTACATCAAATTAGTCCTGAAGTGCAGCCAACAGAGCCGCCAGAGGACCCTAGCTGCTTAGTGGTTTATCGTGACCGCGAAGACAGTATTGGCTTTATTGAGACCAATGCCGTGACAGTACAACTGTTGTCGTTACTCGCCAACAACCTCGAATCCCGCCTCAGCGGCCAAGCCTTATTAACGAAATTAGCCGAACAGTTACCGCAGTTTCCTGCCGAGACGATCCAACAAGGTGGTCTACAGATACTGGAACAATTACGGCAAAAAGATATCGTGCTCGGCACGCTTGCCGACCACACGACCGCCCCCCACGACCGGCAATCCGGCCGAAGCATAGCGACTAACTAGTTAACCGCCGCCTCATGCGTGGCCCAGCGACCGCTGGCGTAATCCACGCCTACCGCACGAATAACCGACATTTCTTCTGGGTTGTCGACGCCAGTCGCCAAGGTCGCCATGCCTTGACATGAAGCAGCCTCATGCAAAGCATGTAGTACCGATTTAGCGCGTTCTTGTTCGGCAGCCTGCACCACCAAATCAGGGTTAATGCAGTAAAAATCGAGACCTAAGGTAGCCAAGTACTCAAAATTACTTAAATCAGCGCTGGTCTCCAATAGCGCCCAGCGCACACCGGTGGTCGCCAAGTCTGCCTGTAGCTGGCGCATAAGCACCAAGGCATCCATCACTTCGTTTTCCGGCAAGCCAAACACAAAACGCGCGCCGTTAATCTGGTGTCGATTTAATGTATGAATCAAACGGCTGGCAAAGTCACGATCATGCAGTGACTCGGTACTCAGTCGCAGCATCCAAACGCCGGCGCGTAGGGCACCTAAACGATCAGAAATAATACGCTCGGCAATGGCATTAATAAGCGCCATATCCAACTTAGTAGAAGCAGGCGCCTGATACGCAATCCGCGCCAATTGCTCGGTGCCCAAAAACTGCGCCAACCCCAGAACCGGTTGCAGCGTTAAGGTCAGCTCTTGGCCAGCAATGTTAAGAATCACATCTCTAGCGCCACCACCGTCAGCACCTAATTTCACTTCCGGCAAATCTGGGTAGTCGGTGGTTTGTGCAATCACATCACCCAGCTCGGGTACCAAGCTAACTAACCATTGCGTGGGACTGCCGAACGGCGTTTGCTCGGCTAGCGCTCGTGCCGCGGCGCCCTCTTCTAAAAACTGCATACAGACGCGATAGCCCTGACCATGCAATTTTAAGGGCGCTTCCAGCATTTGGTTGTCGCGTAGATTCTCTACCAAACGTGTATCCAGCAACTCACGCAAACTCTCAGGCAAATCCGCGGTTGTGGTGCGCTTGCTGTCGACGACTAAGCCCAGCAAACGCTTTGCTGCGTCATTCAACCAAAACAGCTCGCCGCGGCCAGTTAACGCTAGTAGCGGCACATGCATACTGGCTAAGGCTTCAGCTGACCATTGTTGCTCGCTGCGCAGCCGACGTAACAGGTCATCCCTGCTCGCTAGGCGCGCCTGCATATGCGCTAGCTCACGCTGCAGTTTGCTCTTCTCTAGCTCTAGTGTTTGTAGTTGTTGTGCCGACATGGGTTTATCTTATCTGCTGTCATTCACCGACGCTAGACAGGGAACCATATAGCCATAAAAAAGCCCACTAAGCGAACTTAGCGGGCTTTTTAACCGGGCTTTTAAACAAGGATGCGACGATCCTATTTCATATTGCGGCCTTTATTAGCAGCAATCGACAGACGCAAGGCGTTTAGCTTAATAAAGCCGGCGGCATCTGCCTGATCGTAAGAACCTGCATCGTCTTCAAAGGTGGCAATATTTTCGTCAAACAAGCTCTCAGCTGATTTACGGCCAACCACATCAACGTTGCCCTTGTAGAGCTTTAAGCGCACCACACCATTTACATGGGTTTGGGTTTCATCAATTAGCTTCTGCAAGGCTTTACGCTCTGGGCTCCACCAATAGCCGTTGTAAACCAGCTTGGCGTACTTAGGCATAATTTCGTCTTTCAGATGGGCTTCTTCGCGGTCCAAGGTGATGGACTCGATCGCACGGTGTGCGCGCATCATCACGGTGCCAGCTGGGGTTTCGTAGCAACCACGGCTCTTCATGCCCACGTAGCGGTTTTCAACGATATCCAAACGGCCAATACCATTGGCGCCCGCGACTTCGTTTAGTTGCTCCATGACTTCAGCCGGCGTGACGGCTTTGCCATCAATGGCAACCACATCGCCTTTTTCGTAGGTCAACTCGATGTAAGTTGGCTCATTCGGCGCGTTCTCTGGTGATACCGTCCAACGCCACATATCTTCTTCTGGCTCGGCCCATGGGTCTTCCAAGATGCCACCTTCGTAAGAAATATGTAGCGAGTTAGCATCCATTGAGTAAGGCGAGCCGCCACCGGTACGTTTCTTAAAGTCGACCGGAATATTGTGCTCATCCGCAAAGGCCAACAGCTTCTCGCGTGAGTTCAAATCCCATTCACGCCACGGGGCGATCACATCCAAGCCAGGGCCTAGGGCATAAACACCCAGCTCAAAACGTACTTGGTCATTACCTTTACCGGTAGCACCGTGCGATACACCGTCAGCGCCAGTTTCTTCGGCAATTTCTACCAAACGCTTGGCAATTAGCGGACGTGCGATAGAGGTGCCGAGTAGGTACTCACCTTCATAAATCGCATTAGCGCGGAACATTGGGAACACATAGTCGCGAGCAAACTCTTCACGCAGATCATCGATGTAAATTTCTTTTACACCCAAGTCTTCGGCCTTAGCGCGTGCGGACTCAACTTCTTCACCCTGACCAATGTCAGCGGTAAAGGTCACCACCTCACAATCATAGGTTTCCGCCAACCACTTTAAGATTACGGAAGTGTCTAAGCCGCCTGAATAGGCCAACACGACTTTATTGAATTTTTTGCCTGCGCTCATAATGTCCTCTAAGCTGTGCCGCAGCGTTTCCGCTGCCCACGCTTGCGTGCTTTTCAAAATGGGCGCGAATTTTACTGGTTTTCGATGTCAGACTCTATTCCCGACAGTCCTTTAGGCACTGCCAATCCTGCAATTAGCCAACGTTTTCGCGGTTTTTTACCGGTTGTGGTCGATGTTGAGACCGGCGGCTTTAACGCACAAACCGATGCCCTACTGGAAATTGCCGCCACCATCGTGCGTATGGATCACGACGGCAGGCTTTATGTGGCGGACACTGTGCATGCGCATGTGAACCCATTTGAAGGCGCCAATATGGATCCGGAGTCACTCAAAGTGAACGGTATTAAACCCGACCACCCGCTACGCCTAGCCGAAGACGAAGTGCCGGCGATGACGAAAATTTTTAAGCGCGTACGCGAAGAAGTGAAAGCCACGCAATGTAATCGCGCAATTTTGGTCGGCCACAATGCCTGGTTTGACCTTAGCTTTGTCAACGCCTGCGTCGCCCGCAATGGCATGAAGCGTAATCCCTTCCACGCCTTTTCTAGCTTTGACACCGCCACCATGGGCGGCATGGTTTATGGCCAAACCGTACTCGCCAAAGCGGCCGATGCCGCCGGTATGAAGTGGGATAGCAATGAAGCCCACTCTGCCCGCTACGACACCGAAAGCACCGCCGAGTTGTTTTGCCGCATGGTGAATGCGGTTAAGCCAGTTTATGAAGAGTTTTTGTTACCCAGCGGTGAATAGGTTTATGGCTTCACCAAAAATACATCATATGTGCCGTTTACATCGCCACTAACCAAGTTAGAAACGACCGAAGTAAATACAATATGGTTTCCGTTGCTGCTAATAACCGGTGTGTAACTTCCAGTTGGACCAAAAGCAGCACTACCCATGTCTTCTGGCAAATCCTCACCGCTTGCGGGCCGACTTACATGCCGAACTATTCCCGTATGCGTATCCCATAACGCAATCACTAGATATCGTCCCGAGTCAGCTTTTGAAAAAACGTTAAGATCAGCGTGTAGAGCTATATACCGACCCGAAGAGTCTATGGTCGGCCCAGTGTCACCAAACTGCAGCCCTTCTCCGGGAAAAGCAGTCACTGCTCCGGTCCCAACATCGTACGAATAGGCGTTATTGCGAGGGAATTGACCTTCTTCGCTGTAGGCCGCCGAGAACACTATCTTGTTCCCATCGCTACTGACATTTAGGGACGTAGGTGTAGAAAACCCCTCCGGGAGAGGAACTAGGGTGTTTTGCTTGGTATGCAAGTTGCGCAAATATAAATGTCGCTCTCGAATAGATTGATCCTTGGCGGGATCCCCCACCACAGTACCGGCGACTAAATTTGTAGCGTTAGAGGTAAATGCCACCCACTTCCCACCTGATACCGAGCTATATTCGCGAGACGTCCCGTCAGCGGAACCACCGGTAGTAGCCTCAGAGACCAAGCTCATTCTCTGTTGCTGGTTATCCCATACAAAAACATCTGTTAACCCATTATGGTCGCCATCATTTGTCAGCGGGTCGTTATCGCTCGCCACCAAATCTGATGCCGCCGAACGAAAAGTCACGTATCGACCGCTAGGACCAAGCTTGCCTTTATAACTCCAAGAGTTTCCTGCCGTTACCGCTCTCGCATAAGCCGGAAGCGCGTCGAAATCACGCATATAGATATCAAAGGTTTCATTTTGGTCTGAATCGTCTAGATTAGTCGCCGCGCTTGTAAATACAACTTTCCTCCCATCAGCAGATATACCCCCAGTTTCAGAATGTTGGTCGGCTTGCCCATGAACTCCCACACTAACTCTCTCAATAGCCCCACCATCTATCGTTTTAACAAAAATATCGGGCTTTCCATTAGTGTCATCTGAGACAAAATTAGAGGCTCGCGAGGAAAACAGAACCTTGTTTCCGGCATCATCGACACCCAATGCCGTTGAGGCATCATCTCCTTGCGTTCCATTTGGAGTAATCGACACCAATTCAATATTATGACCAAGTTGCGGTATAGCACTAATATGGAAAGATTCGTTCTGCTGAACGCCCCCTCTGCTCTCTACGTAGTAATAGTAGCGCTTACCATTCACCACATCGTCATCATAGTAATCAGGTGTTGTAGTTTCGTTGTACTTGTGGCCATCGCTATGGATGCAAGCGCTAAACCCGGACAGCTCCTGGTCAATTCTACATACATAATGCCCACTCGGGTTATCCGAATTGAGCCACCGCAAGTAGATCGAACCATTGTCTACCGCGGCGGTAATTTCGCCCTTTCGGGTTGTAGCCTTATACGGCTGGTATTGCAGCACAGCCTCGTCCGAGCCTGCGCTCTCTCGCTGCTCAGAACTAGCTGTTACGACGAAATAAATATCTTTTGCTTCACTAAAACCATCTACGAAAACAGCCGTATCGGTAATATTGGTTAACCGCTGTCCACCTGGTTTCGCAACATAGTTGTCTAAAGTTGGCGGCGAGCCAAAACTTTCAAACGCGTAATAAAGGTTATAACTACCCGCACCACTTACTCGACCCCACGTTAGCAATACGGCGTCGGACGACTGAACAGCCTCCAAATTTTCTGGCGCCGGCGGCGTCAATTCCTCCTGCACCCGCTGGTACTCAGCCAAGTTACTCTCGCCATTACCATCTCGATCTTCATTCGCGTCATTCTGTAATGGGTTAAGCCCTTGTTGGGAAACCTCCCAAGCGTCGTCCATACCGTCATCGTCGGTATCTTTGTTGATGGGATTCAGTCCGTTTTTGTATTCGTCTAAGTCCGATAAGCCGTCTCTATCATGATCGTCATTGTCCGTCGTTAATGCGTATCGCTCTTGCCAATAATCAGGCATGCCATCACCACCCTGATCCGATGCATCTAGCTGAATCACGAAACTTTGACGGATAAAGTGACCTAAATCGCTGTGACCACTAATGCGAACGGGGTATTCTGCTAAGGCCTTTGGCAGCAAGCTAAAACCGCCATTTGGGGCCAGTTCAGATAATTCATAGTCTTGACCGGCGGTCATTTCGACTGATGCCACGGCTACGTCATCCCACTCGTCAAACTTAATAAACGGCTGTGATCCAAAAGGGTTTCGAACATCAAACGCTTGTCCTGTGCACCATATTTTGCGGGTATCTCCTCCTGGCACAGCCCCTATATCACACACAATATTCAACTCGGGAATACCCAAAATTTTTGTGCGCTCGATTGGTGAAAACTTTTTGAACAATGACTCGTCAAACGCACCATCGGCCATATTTAGTGCGTCATCTATTTCTTCAATATCCGGCCAACTAATGACGTCGTAGTCAAAAATTTGCAAGCCAGCAAATAGGAAGATGTCTAGGCCACCAGATACCGATAGCTCTTTAAAGTAGTAGTTGGCATCACTATTGTTTACCTCGGAAGTTTTCAAATAGCTAAATTGCCCAAAGACTTCGGCATCGCCCCGGGCATAAGGCTCCATGCGCAGCCGAGCGGAAGCGGCCTCGTAAAAACTAATCTTGAGGTCAGGAATCACTTTTAAGGTGATATTAGCCTCGGCCCCCGCTTCACCATCCACGCTGAAGTTGTACTCTTTCTTCAGCTCTCGTACGGGTGCGAAGCCACCATTATCTCGGTCGTAACGGAACCCGAATTCACTGTTATCGAAGATTAGCGCCAACTCTTGATTCAAGTTAACAGTGCCCGACACTGACCCCGACGCAGCGATTCTGAATCGCAGGTCTCCTCGTATCACTATTGGTACCGGCCCTGCATTAAATACCTTAGTAAAAGTTACTGGATTAACTAATGACTTTTCTACTGAGATCTTCGCACCAGCAGAACCGGAAATAGTGAAGTCTTGGGTAAAACGATAGTCGCCAGTCACAATCACATGCGCGTCTTGCAATTTGCTGTTCTTAATTTTGGCGTGAACTGATATTTCAGGCTTAAACAGCGGTGTTATTCCATAATCAACTGTCAAACTCGACTGCAGCTTGGTCTTCACAGACCCCGGAAGATCAGGTTCGCCAGACACTACCTACGTAAATCAGTACAACGACACTGAAGTCGTCTACGTCGGCCGGGTCACTACAAGACGAATACACATCATCTACACGCAAGCGGAATTTGGCCGCGTAGGGTTTACCCTCGTTATCTAGGTCGGCGTCACCGGGGCTTAACGTAAAACGCTTACGAACGGAATTATTACTAGCGGCAACTTCGCGTCCAGCCGACACAAAACTAATATCTTTACTGTCTTTGTCGGGGTGCGACACCTTTTCCAAAGAAAACTCACAGATTTTTAAGCCTTTGGCATGCGTCTTGTGTTGGGTCGCTGTGAGGTTAATTTCTAATATTTCATCGGGCCCCATAACTACACTTCTAGGCGCTTCTAGTTGGTAGTAATCATCTTTATAGGTTTGCCTATCACCGGCGGTTGTGAGTGCACCCTTTTGAGACAGCGAGCCATGCTTTTGCTTCCCAAATGGCTCGTTAGTGAGCGTTAGGCCGCTAGACCACTTTTTAGTATTTGGATGCACAGTGCCAGCAGCAGACTTGGTAGTAACACCAGCCGGAATTGGCGTTGACTTGATCGTGGTAGAAAACTCTAACTCTTGAAACACCTGATTAAGCGAGGCGGGTTCTGTATCTACCGTATGCACCCCGTTTTCTGACGTGACCTTAGTCACTCGACGCAGGTAGCCTTCACCTTCGGCACTGACTACAACATCGCCAACTTGAGGTGTTTCATCATCATCTTCATAAGTAAGACTGCCGGAAGCGGCTTGTGGTGTATTCTGGGAACTTTGCGTATGTATTGTCTGGCTGCTATTAGGCATTAGAACGGTGCTAGGAGTTGTCGCTTCGATCTCATTGCTAGGCACCAAGTTGCCTTTTGCATCCACACTCGCCACTTTCACAAAATACTTGCGGCCGGGCTCTAGCCCATCAACTGTAGCCGTGTCTTGCCCGCTTACTTCCATCCGCAATGTCGTGGGTCCGGGAATAAAGTCCTGCTCATTCGATAGATGAACTTGGAAAACAACGGGCTCAACCTGAATGCCAGTCAAAGAACGCGCTTGGCCGTCTGGGGCCAACCAGTCTAATGTCAGGCTGTCGCCCGATATTGAAGACACGCCAACTAATTGCGGCGCTCTCGTCTCTATTGAGCTAGCTCCCCCGCTGGACAGGTTATCGTTGTCTTCGCCGGCCACACCGTAACCAGTTTCGCCACCACAGGAGCTTGCAGCGAGCGCAAGGCAAATAATGACAGTAATTTTAGTTACAGTTGGTAACAACAAACGGGGGAAAAACATCGGCGAATCCAATATCCATATAAGTACTAGCCAGTCATAAAGTTGTCTTTTGACAACCTATACCAGCCATCATAGTCATAAACACGCCGGAGTTCAATCCTGACATTCAAACCCAATAAAAAAGCCGCTAAAAAGCGGCTTTTTTATTGAATGGTTGCAATTGAAGCCTAAGCAGCTTCATCCAACATTGGCTGTAACTGACCTTGCTCATACATCTGCGTGATGATGTCGCAGCCGCCAACCAACTCGCCGTTAATCCATAGCTGTGGATAGGTTGGCCAGTTGGCGTATTCTTTCAACTTCTCGCGCACTTCTGGGTGCTCAAGAATATTGATAAAGGCAAACTCTTTGCCGCACTCTTTCATGATGCCTGCCACTTGCGATGAGAAACCGCATTGTGGGAAGTCAGGCGTACCTTTCATAAACAACAATACTGGGTTGTCGGAAAGGGTTTGTTTGATTTGATCTAAAACGTCCATGGTTACTCTTCAATTTAACGCCTAGCGGAGCTCACGAGTGCCGAGAACAAGGCAAAAGTAGTCGCAAAAAGCGGAGTGTACAACTAGTACATGAGCATTTTTGTGGCTGCTTTTAACGCAGTTAGTCGGTGCTCGTGTGTTTCGCTATATTTTAGCACGAACCGTAGCCGCCCCCACCCGGCGTTTCTACTCTCAATTTGTCACCCGCTTTAGCTTCTAGGTTGATTTTGGGCGGTAGCTCTTCCCCATTCAGGCGATTACTACCCGCCTTGGCAGAATATCCACCGGCCAAGCCCCAAGGCGCCTGTTGCCTGCGCTCGGTTAACAAGCTGACGGATGCCGGTTCCAAAAACTGCATTTCTCGCACAATGCCATCGCCGCCCTGATTCGCACCAGCACCGCCAGAGTTGCGACGCACTGCATATTCAGTCACTCGCAACGGGTAGTTATGCTCTAACACCTCAACCGGTGTATTCAGGGTATTGGTCATATGCGTTTGGCGAGCTGACTGCCCAGCGGTAAGGGCCGAAGCACCCGCACCGCCCCCAATGGTCTCGTAATAGTCCCAAGATTTTGAGGCGCCGTTATGAGTGCCAAGCCGCGCGCCCATCGCAACGTTGTTCATGCTGCCGTGACTTGCCGCCGCTACGCGCTCGGGAATGGCTTGCGCTAACGCGCCTAACACCACATCAACCACACGGGTGCTGGTTTCGACATTACCCGCTGCCACTGCCGCGGGGCCCGTTGCATTTAATAAGCTGCCAACCGGTGCTGACACCTGAATGGCCTCAAAGGCGCCCGCGCAGGCCGGGGTTTCCGGCGGCAACAAACACCTAAAGACATACATAACGCCCGCTGCCGTGACAGACAAGGGGCAGTTAATATTGCCCGCGACTTGCTGATCGGTGCTGGCGAAATCAACTTCAATGCTTCCAGCCGAGACTCGAATACAACATTGCAGCCGAATCGATTCAGCGCCACAGCCGTCGTTATCCATCACATCGGAAAAGCGGTATTCACCGTCAGGAATAGCCGCAAAGCTCGACTTTGCCAGCCGCGCACCATAGTCATTTAAGGCCACTAATTTTTCGGCAAAACTGCCAGCGCAGCCCTCGACTAGGGCTTGCACACGCCTAACCCCAGTCTGGTTGGCGCTAATTTGGGCTACAAAGTCACCTTCTGACTGTTGGCGGTTACCCATTTGCTGCATCAGCGCCTGCCAGAACTCCTCATCCCGCTCACCGGCCTGTAGTAGCAAATGCGGCGAGATCACAATACCTTCTTCTTCCAAGCGTGAAGAAACCGGCATAGAACCCGGCATTTGCGAGCCAATATCCGCATGATGCGCGCGGTTAGCGACAAAAGCCACCAAAACACCTTGAATAAACACCGGTGCAATCAAGGTAATATCGGGCAAATGGGTGCCGCCCTTAAAGGGGTCGTTGACCACCAACATATCGCCTTCTACCCAATCAGCAGCCGCGACTAAGTCTTTCATCGCCCAGGCCATACTGCCCAAATGCACCGGAATATGAGCGGCTTGCGCGCAAAGCCGTCCCTGCGGATCAAACACCGCACAGGAGTAATCCAAACGATCACGGATATTGGGTGAAAACGCCGAGCGCTGTAACACCGCACCCATTTCCTGACAAAGGGCGCTTAAGCGACTTGAAAACAGACTTAAAGCAATTGGATCTTGAAATGACATACGGCAGCAAATGCAATAAAGATAATTCGGCTAAAGCACCATTCTAGCTTGTTTTTAGGGCGCCTCTAACTTGCAAATAGCTAGGCGTTTACCTATGCTTCGCCTTCGTTTTTAGACACCGTTTTATTGGCACCTAGCTGGAGACCAAAGACATGGCGCATACGTTGCCCGAACTACCTTACGCAATCGACGCTCTTGAGCCACACATTTCTCAAGAGACCTTGGAATTCCACCACGGCAAACACCACAACACTTACGTGGTTAAGCTAAACGACGCGATTCCAGGCACCGAATTTGAAAACATGTCTCTAGAAGACACCATCAAGAACAGCTCTGGCGGTGTATTCAACAACGCAGCGCAAATCTGGAACCACACTTTCTACTGGAACTGCCTAAGCCCGAACGGCGGCGGCGAAGCCACTGGCGCGGTTGCAGACGCAATCAACGCAGCTTTCGGTTCTTTTGACAACTTCAAAGCTGAGTTCACCAACGCTGCGCTAACCAACTTCGGCTCTGGCTGGACTTGGCTAGTGAAGAAAGCAGACGGCACCGTTGCACTAGAAAACACCAGCAACGCTGGCTGCCCGCTAACTGGCGACAGCACCCCGCTACTAACCGTAGACGTTTGGGAACACGCTTACTACATCGATTACCGCAATGCTCGACCAAGCTACGTTGAAGCATTCTGGAACTTGGTGAACTGGGACTTTGTAAACGCGAACTTCGCTTAACAAACAACACTGCCTCACCGGCTCCGGTAGAGGCAGTTCCCAATAAAGGCTGACTCTACTGAGTCAGCCTTTTTGTTTTTGGGAAAACAGACTTATGACGCACTTAATGAACAATTACGGTCAGCCCAGCCTGACCCTAGAAGCCGGCCAAGGCCCGTGGGTAAAAGACACCAACGGTAAGGTCTACCTAGACGCGCTCGGCGGCATCGCCGTGTGCATTCTTGGCCACAGCCACCCAGCGGTTGCAGAAGCCGTGGCCAAGCAAGCCCACACGCTTACCCACTGTTCCAACTTGTACGGCATTCCCGCGCAGCGAGAATTGGCCGACAAGCTTTGTGCGTTATCCGGTCTAGACAAAGCCTTCTTCTGCAACAGTGGTGCAGAAGCCAACGAAGCCGCCATTAAATTGGCGCGGCTACACGGCAACAAACAAGGCTTTACCACACCAAAAATTATTGTCATGGAAGGCGCCTTCCACGGCCGTACGCTGGCCGCACTCAGCGCCACCGGCAACCCCAAAGCCAAAGAAGGCTTTGCACCGTTAGTCGACGGTTTTATTCGCGTGCCTTACAACAACGCCGACGCCGTTAAACAAGCCTTTGCCGATAACAGCGAAGTAGCTGCCGTGCTGGTCGAACCCGTACAAGGCGAAGGCGGCGTGAATGTGCCAGACGAAGACTATCTGGTTGCGCTGCGCACCATCTGCGACGACAACAACGCTCTACTGATGCTAGACGAAGTGCAAACCGGCGTTGGCCGCACCGGTGCGTGGTTTGCCTACCAATTTGAAGACTGCCTGCCCGACGTGGTGACGCTAGCCAAAGCACTTGGCAACGGCGTGCCGATTGGTGCTTGCATTGCCAAAGGCGAAGCTGCCGAGCTATTCCAGCCCGGCTCTCACGGCTCTACCTTCGGTGGCAACCCCTTAGCCTGCGCCGCCGCACTAGCCGTGATTAACACCATCGAAGAAAATGAATACGTTGATCGCGCCCTAGAGCTTGGCGAGCGGTTAGTGACTGGTTTTATCCAAACGCTGGGCGATAGCGCCAGTATTGGGGCCGGCATTAAAGACATTCGCGGCCACGGCCTGATGGTCGGTATTGAACTCGAGCAACCTTGCGCTGAGCTAGTTGGCCTAGCCGCCGACGCTGGCTTGCTGATTAATGTTGCCGCTGGTAATACCGTAAGACTATTGCCACCGATGATTTTGACTGATGACGAAGCTGACCAAATTGTCGACATGGTTAGCGCTTTGATTAAACAGTTTTTGGGAGCGTAGGAAGATGAAAACCCTACATATTGGCCCTCGCCACCTACTGTCGCTTAACGACCTCACCCGCGAAGAAGCCTGGGCGCTTATTCACCGTGCGGTTGAGCTAAAACAGATGGTGAAAAACGGTGAGATTTACGAGCCGTTAAAGAACAAAACCTTAGCGATGATTTTTGAAAAATCATCGACTCGTACCCGCGTGTCTTTTGAAACCGGTATGACCCAATTTGGCGGCCATGCGCTGTTTTTGTCTTCTCGCGACACCCAGCTTGGCCGAGGCGAGCCGGTTCGCGACACCGCCAAAGTGCTGTCACGCATGGTCGACGGCATTATGGTGCGTAACGACTCACAAGAGCAGTTAGAAGAACTCGCCAAACATTCCAAAGTGCCCGTAATTAACGCGCTAACGGATATGTACCACCCCTGTCAGCTACTTGCCGACATGCAAACTTGGCTAGAAGTTAAAGGCGATTTCAGCGGTAAAACCGCTGCTTGGGTCGGCGATGGAAATAACGTCTGTCACTCGTTTATTAACGCCGCTAAATTGTTTGGCTTCAACTTACGTGTTGCCACCCCAACCGGCTACGAGCCTGACGCAGGCATTGTTGCCGCCGCAGGCGATGCAGTTTCGCTCACCACTGATCCCAAAGCAGCCGTTGCTGGCGCCGACCTTGTTGTGACCGATACTTGGATCAGCATGGGCCAAGACGAAGAGAAACAGCAACGCATTGATGACTTTGCCGGCTTCCAAGTCGACAGCGACATGATGGCCTTAGCGGACGACGAGGCGATTTTCCTACACTGCCTACCCGCTTATCGCGGTTACGAAGTCAGCGAAGACGTGATCGACGGCCCGCAGTCTTATGTGTGGAAAGAAGCTGAAAACCGCCTACACGCGCAGAAGGCATTAATGGAAATGTTGATGGCCTAATGCAAAATTTGTATCTAAAGAAACGCGAAGAGCGCCGTATTAAAGCTGGCCACCTATGGGTATTCAGCAACGAAATTGATACCGCCCGCAGCCCTATCAAAGGCCTAGAGCCGGGCAGCCTTTGCGCTGTACTTGCCAGTAGCGGCGAGCATTTAGGTATGGGTTATGTAAACCCAGCGTCGCTGATTAGCGTGCGCCTACTAGAAACTGGCCGCTTTACCTCACGCGACCCAGCCGAGATTATCCAGCAACGTATTGCTGACGCGTTGGCTTGGCGTGAAGCCAGTTTTGATGCGCCCTACTACCGCTTGATTCACGGTGAAGGTGATTTTCTTCCCGGCCTAGTGGTAGACCGCTTTGGTGACTATCTCGTTGCGCAAATCGGCACCGCAGGTATGGAAGTATTACGCGACGACGTGCTTGCCGCGCTAGAAGCCGTAGTTGACCCCAAAGGCGTGTTATTCCGTAACGATGCCCGTGGCCGTGAACTCGAAGGCTTAGCCATTGACGAGCCAGAACTCTACGGCGAATGGCCAGAAGCGCTAGACGTTTTTGAGGGCGACTGCCATTTCCAAATGCCCGCCGACGGCGGCCAAAAAACCGGCTGGTTTTACGACCAACGCCCTAACCGCGAAGCCTTCCTGCGTTGGGTTGAAGGCAAACGTGTACTAGACGTATTTAGTTACGTTGGCGGCTGGGGCGTGCAAGCCGCTAAAGCCGGTGCCTCTAACGTTACTTGCGTAGACGGCTCCAAAATCGTCTGCGAACAAATCACACATAACGCCGAACTGAACGGCGTTGGCATTGATGTGATTCAAAACGACGCCTTCAAAGCCCTAAGCGAACTCAAAGCCACTGGCCGCAAATTTGAAGTGATTGTGGTTGATCCACCGGCACTGATTCAGAAGAAAAAAGACCAACGCCAAGGTATTCAGGCTTACCAGCGCCTTAACGAATTGGCGCTTAGCTGCTTAACCTCAAACGGTGTTTTAGTATCGGCATCCTGCTCACACCACCTACCCGCGAACGAACTCCACTCACTAGTACGCCGCGCCGCCAATAAACGCGGTCGCCAGCTTAGCATTGTGGCTAAGGGTGGTGCCGGATTAGATCACCCTGTTCACCCAGCAATTCCTGAAACGGAATATTTGAAAGCGGTTTTTTCTAAAGTGATCTAGGTTCTTTCTTGAAACTTGAGCACCATGGTGAAGGCCAATCACAAAAATTGTCATGAGACGGTTTCGCTAGGATGGCGCTTTCAAATTATTTGGCACTAATCTAGAAAACCCAAATAGCTCCCTACTGACGCCGCTGCTTCCACGAACTTTTTTGCCGCTTCCCGCTCCATGACCAAAGCCTTACCGTCAACCTTAAGATAAATACTGTCATCTTCATAAAACGAGGAGCGACCAAATTCTATATTCATTGACTCCTCCCCACCTTGACACTGTACGGTTTCTTCAAAAAACACTGTCGTCGCCATAGTACATTTCCTTTTTTGCCGACCAATTAGAAACTCTATATAACTGATCTCTAACTATTTAATTAACAAGATCGTATAAATCCGCCAAAGCAGAAAAATCATTCTCTCTGGCATATTTATAAAGCTGAGTTTGCTCTGCCTCACTAAAGCGATCACGCAGGCGTGCCATTTGCTCTAGGCTTTCTGCTGGCAGCTTCTCAGCAACAAGACATACCTCACGCATCAGCTCAGGCGAAGCTAAGCTAGCTTTTGTAAGCTCAATCAGCATGTCATCATCGAACTTAGCTACTAGCTTGGCGACCAATTCTTTGTTTTGAGCATAGGAGGAAATGCGAAGGTTGGACTCTGCATCTGGCACTTCTGACATCAGGGCGAAGGACTTTTCTTCTGGCAGGTAGTCAACAAAACCACCCATGGTCGACCAAGCTTGTTCGGCGACTAGACCTCTTGTGACCGGTCGCATAAGCTCCAAGGGGAAATCTTTTAGCATTTCCTTGGCACGTTCTGGGATCTGCTCCTTGGCGACTTCAATCATAAAGTCAGAGGGAAATTTTTCGGCCAATTTAGCGGCACTTTTAACCGGCG
This sequence comes from Gammaproteobacteria bacterium, assembly GCA_030425645.1. Taxonomy (GTDB): domain Bacteria; phylum Pseudomonadota; class Gammaproteobacteria; order JAPPPA01; family JAPPPA01; genus JAPPPA01. The sequence continues at coordinate 36,337 of JAUHZK010000012.1, forward strand.
TGTAGTACGACAGATAACTCGTCAGTGTCGGCCCGAGGTAACGGGTAGCAATTTTTACCGCGATAGCAGCAGGCGTAATCGCCGTAGTGCCAGCAAGCTTAGATAACACTGGCTCATAGTCGCTAATCAACGAATCTTGGAATTGCACACGAAGTTTCATTAACGCTTCGCCGCCTAAGCTTTCGAGATAACCCAACTCTGACTCATCACATTGAAACAAGGCGGCCAAACGGCGAATTTCTACTTTGGTATCCACGCCTACAGTCCCTCAAACATTTTCAACACAGGCTTACGCAGCAGTCGCGGCAGCTGATCTACCGCGGCGCGAGTAGCTTCATTAACGTGCGCGTGTTGCGCCTTTCTGGCTTGCGCTAGCTGGACTTGCAGCGTTGAAAGTTCTTCCGCAGATAGTGGTTGCAGATAGTCGAGCTGCGCGTTATTGACGCGCAGCTGTTTGGCAATGGTGTCTAAGGACATAGATTAAGTATCAGTTTGTTTTTCAAACGTCAGCTTACCATCAACCTCGTCGACCCAAATCACATCCCCCTTGGCAAAATCGCCTTGCAGTAATTGCTGGGCTAGTGGGTTTTCCAGTTGTTGCTGAATAGCGCGTTTGAGTGGGCGTGCGCCGTAGACTGGATCAAAACCAGCTTCGCCCAATTTATCTAACGCGGCCTTCGATAAAAGAATGTCGTAGTCATTAGCTTTTAGGCGCTGACGCAGCTGCGACATCTGAATTTCCGTAATCGCGCGGATATGGTCTTTTGCCAATGGATGGAAAACGATGGCTTCATCAATGCGGTTGATAAATTCAGGGCGGAAGTGGGCGCCGACGATTTCCATCACCGCGGACTTCATCACGCCGTACTCAGCCTCACCGGTCATTTTCTGAATGACGTCGGAGCCGAGATTACTGGTCATCACGATAACAGTATTACGGAAGTCCACGGTACGGCCGTGGCCGTCTGTCAGTCGGCCGTCATCCAATACCTGCAAGAGGATATTGAAGACTTCTGGGTGCGCCTTCTCAACTTCATCCAACAACACCACGGAATACGGTTTACGGCGCACTGCCTCGGTGAGATAACCACCCTCTTCATAGCCCACATAACCCGGAGGCGCACCGATTAAACGAGCTACCGAGTGCTGTTCCATAAACTCAGACATATCGATACGCACGATTGCGTCTTCCGTATCGAAGAGGAAGTTAGCGAGCGCCTTGGTTAGCTCGGTTTTACCAACGCCGGTCGGGCCTAAGAACAGGAACGAGCCGTTGGGGCGATTGGGATCAGACAGGCCAGCACGTGAACGGCGAATGGCGTTAGACACCGCCGACACAGCTTCGCTTTGGCCAATTACGCGACCGCCAATTTGCTGCTCCATTTCTAGCAGCTTTTCTTTTTCCGATTCGAGCATTTTGCTGACCGGAATACCGGTCCAACGCGCCACGACTTCGGCAATTTCTTCGTCAGTGACTTTATTGCGTAGTAGCTGCGTTTCCGCACCTTCGTTTTCATCGGCGGTTTTTAGCTTGGCTTCCAGCTCTGGAATACGGCCATATTGCAGCTCAGACATTTTCGCCAAGTCACCATCACGTCGGGCTGCCTCAAGCTCCATGCGGCATTTATCTAGCTCTTCTTTTACGTGAGCGCTGCCTTCTAGCGTGGCTTTTTCGGCCTTCCAAATTTCTTCTAAATCGGCGTATTGCTTTTCAATCTCGCTGATTTGGGTTTGCAAGTCTTTTAGGCGTTTTTTAGAAGCTTCGTCTTTTTCTTTCTTTAGCGCTTCGCGTTCAATTTTGAGCTGAATCAACCGACGATCAAGCCGGTCCATTTCTTCCGGCTTGGAGTCGATTTCCATACGGATACGGCTGGCGGCTTCATCGATTAAGTCGATAGCTTTGTCAGGTAGCTGCCGGTCAGTAATATACCGTTGCGACAAGGTAGCCGCGGCGACAATCGCTGGGTCAGTCACATCTACGCCGTGGTGCACTTCGTACTTTTCTTTCAAGCCACGAAGGATGGCAATGGTGTCTTCCACCGTAGGCTCGTCTACCAACACTTTTTGGAAACGGCGCTCTAAAGCCGCATCTTTCTCAATATATTGGCGATATTCATCTAGCGTGGTCGCGCCTACACAGTGCAATTCACCGCGCGCCAAGGCGGGCTTGAGCATATTGCCCGCGTCCATCGCACCATCGGCTTTGCCGGCGCCAACCATGGTGTGAATTTCATCAATAAACAGAATGATTTGGCCTTCTTGTTTCGCCAATTCATTCAGTACCGCTTTTAGGCGTTCTTCAAACTCCCCTCGATATTTAGCACCGGCCAACAAGGCGCCCAAATCTAGCGAGAGCACTTGTTTGTTTTTTAAGCCTTCTGGCACTTCGCCATTCACAATACGCTGAGCAAGGCCTTCCACAATGGCGGTTTTACCCACCCCCGGCTCACCAATCAGCACGGGGTTATTTTTGGTGCGGCGCTGTAATACCTGAATCGCACGACGAATTTCTTCGTCCCGGCCGATCACCGGGTCTAGCTTGCCGCTAACAGCTCGCTCGGTCAGGTTAATGGTGTATTTATCTAAGGCTTGGCGGGTTTCTTCCGCATTTGGGTTATTCACGCTTTCCCCTTGGCGTAATTCACTAATGGCCGCTTCTAGGGCCTTCTTGTCTAGTTCTGCTTTGCCTAACAAAGCCTTTATGGCGCTATCTTCAAAACAGGCCAACACAAACAGTTCGGTTGAGATATAGCTGTCGCCGCGTTGCTGCGCGAGTTGATCAGTTACGTTCAGCAATTTGGCTAAGGTTTGCGAAACATGCACCTCGCCCGCTGCGCCTTGCACGGTTGGTAAGCGCTCGACCGCGTCGGCCAGTTCCGCCGCCAAGCGCGAGGCATTACCTCCCGCTTGCTCAATCACCGGACGAATAGCACTATCAGAACCCAACATGCTAAGTAACAAATGCTGCGGCTCTATCATTTGTTGCTGCTTACCCAGCGCCAAAGACTGCGCGCTTTGTAAAGCCTGCTGAAATTTGGTGGTTAACTTATCCATCTGCATAAGACTGCCCCTTTCAATCGCCCTATTTGAATTACTTTCTAAGCTAAAAATGGCGCTTGAAACAGCTTTTTCAAGTGCTTGCTGGTAGGCTGTTAAACGGGAGATCAGGAACGCAAAAAAGCATCACAATCGGATCATGGCCAGTAGCATTAGTAAATACAGACCCATGTGGAACCGTAGGCGCGCACGCCTATGGGGAGCACTCATGCTATTGGGCGCACTGTTGTTAAGCACCTGCGAAACGGCCCCATCACTAGTCGAACAAGTAAAACAAACCGGCAAATTGGTGGTGGTGACCCGCAACAGCCCAACGGTTTACTACGAAGATGTTGACGGCCCAGCCGGCTATGAATACGAGCTACTAAAAGGCTTTGCTGATCACCTAGGCGTTCAGCTCGAATTGCGACTGCCCCACCTCTTTAGTCAAATTTTGGTAGCGGTTCAGAATCAAGAAGCGCATTTAGCCGCTGCAGGTCTTTCTGTGACCCTAGAACGCCTACAGCTGGTCCGTTTTGGGCCGCCAATCCAAGAGATCACCGCTACCGTCATTTATCGTCGAGGCCAAAAGAAACCGCGCAAAGTGGAAGATTTAGTTGGTTCTGAATTAGAGGTTATTGGCGACAGTAGCCATTCCGAACGTCTGCGCCAGTTGCAACAAGTAACCCCGGGACTTAACTGGGTTGAGAACTATGAAGATGACGCTAGCGAGCTCACCTATCGCGTTGCCGATGGCGAGTTGCAATATTCGGTAGCGGACTCGAACCTAATTGCGATCAACCGCCGCTACTACCCGCTGTTAGGAACGGCATTCCCAATTTCACCGCCAGAGAAATTAGCTTGGGCATTCCACCGCTCAGCCGATGTCAGCTTAGTAGAAGCCGCTGAGGAATATTTCGCGATACTCAACAGCAGCGGCGAGCTACAGCGACTACAGGAGCGCTACTACGGCCACGTTGAGCGCTTAGATAATCCGGGCGCGGCGCGATTTGCCAAACAAATCGAGAAAAACCTCGGTAAGTACGAGCAACAATTTAAGGCGGCAGCCGAAACCAGCGGCTTTGATTGGCGTTTACTCGCAGCCGTTGGTTACCAAGAGTCACATTGGAATCCAAACGCGAGGTCTCCAACCGGAGTCCGTGGCATCATGATGCTAACCCGCGCGACCGCTAAAGAGCTCGGCGTGCAAAATCGTTTGGATCCGACACAAAGCATTAATGGCGGAGCCAAGTACCTTAGAAATTTGTACGGCCGGCTGCCCTCCGACATCCAAGAGCCAGACCGCACATGGATGATGTTAGCGGCCTATAACGTTGGCTTAGGCCACCTTTACGATGCCCGCACGCTAACTAAAAACCAAGGCGGCAATCGTTCGCAATGGATTGATGTGCGCGAACGCTTACCCTTGCTGAACAAGAAGAAATGGTTCTCTCAAACGCGTCGTGGCTTTGCACGCGGCCGTGAGGCGGTACAGTACGTAGAGAATATTCGTTCTTATTACGATGTACTGGTGTGGTACACCAACCAACGGGATGCGGGTGAAAACCCAGAAATTCTGGAAGAACCTACTGAGCCGGCACCTGATCAGAAGCCGACGAAACCCAGTATTCCGGCGCCATCGTCACTGTAAGCGTCCGCTAAGTCTTTCGACGGGCCTTAAAGAAGGCCTTAATTAGCGCCACACTCTCAGCCTCACACAAACCCTGCTCGGTTTTGCATTGGTGATTTAAGGCTTCGTGCTGCAATACATTTAAGACGCTACCAGCGGCGCCGGTACGCGGTTCCTTGGCGGCATAAACCACGCGCTCTACTCGCGCATGCACTAAGGCCCCGGCACACATCGCACAAGGTTCTAAGGTGACGTACAAAGTAGTACCCGGTAGGCGGTAATTATTTAGCTTTTCAGCAGCTGCACGCAGCGCCAGCATTTCAGCATGAGCAGATGGGTCATTGCGCAGGATTGGCTGGTTAAAACCCTCTGCTAACAGCTCGCCGTCTTTAACCAACACCGCTCCCACAGGCACCTCGCCAGCGGCCTCTGCCTCGCGCGCTAACTCTAGCGCGCGCTGCATCCAATGTTGATCTTCAAGTAGCAAACCTTAACTCGCTTTCTTCCACTTAGTAGTGACAGCCATATAAAACATCTATTTGTACAACATATCTCTGCCGTCTTATAGCAGGCCGCTAAGCAACCATGCCAGGACAAACACGAAGCCACCTGTGAACCTTTATTGGATCAATACCCAATCAGCGTGCGACTTAGGCCGTCGCTAGGCGAAAAAAAGTTATTGGCTTTCATAGACCTTACGATCTGGTCAGAGATCACTGCGGCACCATAGTAAGACAAATGCCTGCCACCATTATAAAGGGGGCCCACATTTTCCTTTACGTCCATACACCGATCATTAACAACATCACACAAGGCAGAAGAAGGATCAATAAATATCAAATTCTTATGCTCCAGACCCGAGAACTGCGATTCATTTAGACGCACTACATCAGAAAGCTTACTTTCGTTAAAAATATTGGGGTAATTGCCTTCGTCAATGTAATTCTTATTTGCCACAATCCAGCCCTGCGCATTAATACTAGGCTTGGGCAATGATCCAATGAGAACGACCTTATGGCCCAAACTAAGCAACCACTTGATATTGTTAATATATGAATTCCAAGCCACGTCGCTATCAACTGGGTCGCCGTTTTGTAGCGCTTGTCGGCCATCGGCCAAAGGCTTATCTGTACGTGCCTTAGAGGAAGCAAATTGCCGCTCATTCGCTGAGACGATAAATATCTTGCTGTCCTTAAAAGCCTCTATTCGTTCTTTTCGAAGCTCATTCACTAAAGGGCATTCAGCTCTTTTACCAAACCAAATTTGATCGCTTACAAAAGGGCACTGACCATACGTAAGGGAAATAAAGCCTAAATCAAAGGGCTTAGTTCGATCTATGAGAGCTCGTTCATAGTGCCCCACATAGCTGTCGCCTAGAAATACAATCTTCTCGTTACCAAACGCACATGGATCACGTGGAGACCGGCTATAACAGGTGTCGGACAATGTATTTTCACGTAACAATAGCCCTTGGTCGCCATCTGGGTGCTTTAGGGCTTTGAACTCCCTGTCGGAGAAGTTTTGGATAACGTCCACTTGGCTAGAGGTAAATCGTTCTTTGTAGCCGTCAAAAAACAGCCCCCCTCCTAAAAACAAACATACGGAAAAAGTTACCCCAAACAAAAGAATAGAAAAGCTTTTCCCACTTATAACTTTCTTATTTCTAAATGGCCTCTCGATTACTCGATATGAGATCACCGACAAACATATGGTGATCAGTACCAATCCCAGTATTTCTTTGTTTCCAAATTGCCCGTCCATCCTATTAAAGGCAAATAGTGGAAAATGCCATAAGTAGGCCGAGTAACTAATTAGCCCCATCCAAACGAACGGCTGACATCCTAATATTTTTCCAACTATTTCATCTTTAGACGCAAAGCCGATTATCAAGGCAACGCCTAGCACGGGAATCAGAGTATGGAAGCTTGGATGCGGCGTACTCGCGTCGAAAAACAATATGCTGTAAACGACTAGACTCAAACCGAATATTGGCAATGCCCGGCTTGCTACATTTCCGCTTAAGGGCTTGTAGTTAAGCTCTCTGTAAGCAAGGACTGACCCAACAGCCAGTTCCCAAAAACGACTGAACGGCAAATAGAAATTCAAATCAGAATTGCGTGTTTCCATCAGCACAGCGAACTGAAGACTGATTAGAGAAAGAGCTATTAATACTATTAAAAAGTGAGCGCGAAAGAACTTAAATGCAACTATCGCCAAGAAGGGAAACACAAAATAGAACTGCTCTTCAACACCTAAACTCCAGGTGTGTAGAAACGGTTTTAGCAGGGCGCTATCAGCCCCGTACTCTGTGGTGGAAAAATAGAAGAAAAAATTTGAACCAAAAAGCAAAGAGGCCAGAATGCTTTCTGCGTATTCGCTAAACTCAGATGGTAATAATTCCTGCCATGCATATGGCATGGAAGCAAACACAACCACAAAAAGCATCGGCAATATGCGCCGTGCCCTTCGCTCATAAAAATTAAGAAAGCTAAAAGAAGCTTTTGTATGAAGCTCTGACAGAATAATTCGGGTAATTAGGTAACCGCTAATGACGAAGAACACGTCAACGCCAATAAAACCACCTTCAAACCAATCCATCCCGAGCAACGTTAGCTGCGCGTGATATAAAACAACACTGATTACAGCTATTGCACGTAAGCCATCTATTTCAGCTCTGTAAGAAAGCTGATGAGGAGTCACTTGGTTCACTTGGTTCACTTGGTCCAATGGGTTCACAAAGCGAACAGGATCAACTGTAGGCTTTCTAGGCTGCTAACGAATCACTAACTATTCGTATCAATAAACTTTATAAGTTAGCGATCTACAATCATTCCCACTCAATAGTGGCCGGTGGCTTACCTGAAATGTCGTAGGTAACGCGGCTAATGCCGTCAATTTCGTTAATAATGCGGCGACTCACGTGGTCGAGGAAGTCGTAAGGCAAGTTAGCCCAACGCGCGGTCATAAAGTCGATGGTTTCAACCGCACGCAAGGCGATCACCCAATCGTATTTACGGCCATCACCCATCACTCCGACTGATTTAACCGGCAAGAACACGGCAAAGGCTTGGCTGGTTTTGTCGTATAGGTCGTGGGCTCGCAGCTCACTAATGAAAATATCATCAGCGCGTTGCAGCAGCGGTACATACTCAGGCACCACTTCACCCAAAATCCGCACACCTAGGCCAGGGCCTGGGAATGGATGGCGATAAACCATAAATGGCGGCAGACCTAGCTCAACACCAATTTTGCGTACTTCGTCTTTAAACAGTTCACGTAGCGGTTCTACTAAACCAAGCTTCATGTCTTCTGGCAAACCGCCCACGTTGTGGTGTGACTTGATCACATGCGCTTTACCAGTTTTGCTGCCAGCCGACTCGATTACATCAGGGTAAATGGTGCCCTGCGCTAACCACTTAACGTTGCTTAGTTTGCTAGCTTCTTCGTCGAAGATCTCAACGAATAAGCGACCAATAATCTTACGTTTCGCTTCTGGGTCTTCAACGCCTTTAAGGGCATCGTAATAACGCTGTGCAGCGTTCACGCGAACAACCTTTACGCCCATATTTTCAGCAAACATGGCCATAACCTGGTCACCTTCATCTAAGCGCAGCAAGCCGGTATCCACAAATACGCAAGTTAGCTGCTCACCAATCGCTTTGTGCAGTAACGCCGCCACAACGGAGGAATCAACGCCACCAGAAAGGCCCAGTACGACTTCGTCAGTACCGACTTTTTCACGCACGGTGGCAATCGCGTCATCAATAATATTGCCGCTATTCCATAGCGCCTCAGCACCCACAATTTGGGTCACAAAGCGCTCTAACATGCGGCCGCCTTGCTTGGTATGGGTTACCTCGGGGTGGAATTGCACTGCATAAAACTGACGGCTTTCATCGGCCATACCGGCAAACGGCGCGCTGTCGGTGCTAGCAATGCACTTAAAGCCTTCTGGCAACGCGGTTACCTTGTCGCCATGACTCATCCAAACGTCAAGCAAGCCGTGACCTTCGCTGTTTACGCGATCATCAATATCACGCAGCAACTCAGAATGGCCACGCGCACGCACTTCGGCATAGCCGAATTCACGATGATCCGACGCAGATACCTCACCGCCCAATTGCGCTGCCATGGTCTGCATGCCGTAGCAAATGCCCAATACCGGCACGCCAAGCTCAAATACATTCTGTGGCGCAGCTGGACTTTCTTCGCCAGCGGTCACTGACTCTGGGCCACCCGACAAGATAATGCCTTTAGGGCCAAATGCAGCCACATCGGCAGCATCTACATCCCAAGGGTAGATTTCGCAATACACACCAATCTCACGTACTCGGCGAGCAATTAACTGGGTGTACTGAGACCCAAAATCCAAAATAAGAATTTTGTCGTTATGAATATTCGTAGTCATAGCTTTTAGCTGGCTTAGGCCAATAGAGAGATAGGTGGCTTTGCGCCACCTATCTGGTTGTAGCAATTAAACGCGGTAATTCGGCGCTTCTTTGGTAATTTGTACGTCGTGAACATGCGACTCACGACTGCCGGCATTGGTAATGCGCACAAACTCTGGTTTGCTGCGCATTTCTTGAATGCTAGCGGCACCGGTGTAGCCCATTGAAGAGCGAAGGCCACCAAGCAGTTGATGAATAATGGCTCCAACCGGACCTTTGTAAGGCACACGGCCTTCAATGCCCTCTGGAACCAGCTTTTCAGCTTCGCTGCTTTCTTGGAAATAACGGTCTGAAGAGCCTTCCTGCTGCGACATAGCGCCAATCGAACCCATGCCGCGGTAACTCTTGTAACTACGGCCTTGGAACAGTTCAACTTCACCCGGTGCTTCTTCGGTACCGGCTAATAGGCTGCCCATCATCACCGTGCTCGCGCCAGCGGCGATAGCTTTGGCGATATCACCAGAGAAACGAATACCACCATCAGCAATCACGGGGATGCCAGTGCCTTCTAAGGCGGCAGAAACATTAGCGACAGCGGTCAATTGCGGCACGCCAACACCAGCCACAATGCGGGTGGTGCAGATTGAGCCAGGACCGATACCTACTTTTACCGCATCAGCGCCGGCATCGGCTAAGGCACGAGCCGCATCAGCCGTCGCAATGTTGCCACCAATGACTTCCAGTCCCGGATAGTTCTTTTTGGTCCAAGCCACAGAATCGATCACGCCTTGAGAGTGGCCGTGCGCGGTGTCAATCACCACAAAGTCAGCACCGGCTGCCGCCAACTCCTCAATACGCGCTTTGCCTTTCTCGCCTGGGCCAGCGGCAGCACCGGCAATCAAACGACCTTGGTCATCTTTGCAGGCACTTGGAAAATCATGGGCTTTCTGAATATCTTTCACGGTAATCATGCCGCATAGCTTGAACGCGTCATTCACCACCAAGATTTTTTCGATGCGATGTTTGTGCAGCAGGGCCATCACCTCTTCCCGCGGCGCGCCTTCTTTAACGGTAACCAAACGCTCTTTCGGCGTCATAATGCTGCTAACCAAAGCATCAAAATTGGTTTCAAAGCGCACATCACGACTGGTGACAATGCCGACTAGATCATCACCATCAACAACCGGCACACCAGAAATGTTTTCGCGACGTGTTAGCGCCACTAGCTCAGCAATACTGATATTGGGTGTTACCGTGATGGGATCTTTAATAACACCGCTTTCGTATTTTTTAACCTGACGCACTTGAGCCGCTTGCTGCGACTCGGTCATATTCTTGTGCAAGATGCCAACACCACCCTCTTGCGCTAAGGCAATCGCTAAGCGGGCTTCGGTCACTGTGTCCATCGCCGCTGATACCAACGGAATGTTCAAATTGATATTACGGGTTAGGCGCGTCTTTAGACATACATCTCTTGGCAGCACGGTAGAATGACCGGGCAAGAGCAAAACGTCATCAAATGTGAGTGCTTCTTCAATTAATCGCATACGTATAACCGCACAAAGGGCGCCTTGTTGATAACTGCCGTTGCCGCTAAAAGCTCAGCGCGACAACGGTGGTAAGGTGTAAGTAAACCGCGCATTATAGGCGATTAGCGCAGATGACTGTTGCCAAATTAATCACAAAAACAGGCATTTTATAGCCCAACAGACCTGTCGCGAGCGGCCAGCAAATCGTATTGAGAACATGGACTTAACGAAACCAGACCCGAATAGCCCGGCAGCTCGCCGAGCCGCCCAGCGCGGAACCCTGAGCACTACTGCCACAGCGCCGCAACCTAGCGGTCAAGAAGACAAAGCTAGCGACGTGCTTTCGGTCTCACAGCTAAACCGACAAGCGCGACTCATGCTTGAGCAAGGGCTGCCTAATATCTGCGTGGAAGGCGAAATTTCCAACTTCGCTAGGCCCGCCTCGGGGCATTGGTATTTCAGCCTTAAAGACAGCAATGCCCAGATTCGTTGCGCGATGTTTAAACAACGCAATCGCCTTGTAAGACCGGCACCACGAGAAGGTGACAAGGTACAACTTCGCGGCAAATTAACCCTTTACGAAGCCCGTGGCGATTATCAGCTAGTAGCAGAGAGCATGGAGCCAGCTGGCGAGGGCGCATTAAAGCGCGCCTATGAAGCACTACGCCAGCAGCTAGAAGCCGAGGGACTATTCGCCCACGAGCGCAAACAAGCTTTGCCGCAATGGCCGCAAACCATCGGCGTGATTACGTCCGCCAGCGGCGCGGCGGTGCGTGACATCATCGACGTCCTTGGGCGGCGTTACGCTGCCGCCAACGTTATTGTCTACCCAACTAGCGTACAAGGCGAGAACGCGCCCCTTGAAATTCGAGCCGCCCTCAAACAGGCCGTCAGCCGACAAGAGGCAGAGGTACTAATCATTGGCCGCGGCGGAGGTTCACTAGAAGATTTATGGGCCTTTAACGACGAAGCTCTGGTGCGCGATATCGCGGCCTGCAGCATCCCCATTGTGAGCGCCGTAGGCCATGAAACCGACTTTTCCCTCTGCGACTTTGTGGCTGATATGCGCGCGCCAACGCCTTCGGCGGCGGCAGAGTTAGTATCACCCGTAGCGGAAGATTGGCTTGCCTGGATAACAACCTCTCAGCAGCAGCTCAAAAGGAATATGCAACGCCGCCTGCAACAGCACCAGCAAACACTAGACAGCCAACATCACAGACTGCAGCAGCAACACCCGCTCAACCGCCTAACGCCATACAAACAACGTCTTGAGCGGCTTACGGCGCAACTTCATCATCGCCAGCAACAACACATGACCGCAATTTCTAAGCGGCTACAGAGTTCGCATATTCGATTACAAGCGCAAGCGCCGCAAGCAATGCTCAGCACCCTCTCCAACCGCGTTGCACAGCAGCATGAGAAGTTGCTATTGGCCGGTCAAAACCTAGGCCGCCCTTTGCGTCTTCAGCTAGCTCAACTGAGCGCCAAGCTTGAGGTGGTCAGCCCTCTAGCCACCTTACAACGGGGTTACGCGATTGCCACCGATAGCCAGCAACGTGCCATTGTCGATGCTGGCCAAGTCCAAACTGGTGATCGAATTGATATCAAATTAGCCGACGGCGAACTGGGCTGCATTGTTGAACGGAGCGATCCGTCTAAATGACGGCAGCCTCAACTGCACGCGTCATACGTGACATTCGCTGGGCAGTTGGGTCAGCACCGCTGTTACTACCTGCAGATGATGCAAAGTTTCCTAAGCCGGACTGGTTTCTATCCCAGCTAGCCGACTTGGAGCCTGCCCTGCAGATGCTCGCCGCCGATCATTCGGCTTTAGAAACATTGAATCAACATAGCCGACAGCTACGACTAGGCGGTTACTTTGAACAACTGATTCTATGGTGGCTAAATCACAGCACTCGCTACCAAGTGCTGGCCCATAACCTGCAGGTGAATGATCAAGGGCGAACCCTAGGGGCGTTTGACCTAATCGTCCACGATAAGCAAGACCAGCTTAACGAGCACTGGGAGCTAGCCTGCAAATTCTATCTACAGGACGGCGATAGCGGCCTAATACAAAGCTGGTTTGGCCCGGCTCGCAAAGACAAGCTAGAAAAGAAACTACAACACCTGCTTAACCACCAAATTGCACTCAGCCAACACCCGAGTGGCAGTGATTTTCTCAAGCGCCAGGGTTGGCCGATTTCACGCCATCGCATCTTGGTAAAAGGACGGCTTTTCGGCAACGCCGAAACCTTACCGGACGTTGTAAATCCCGATTGCCTAGTTGGCTGGCTAAAACGGCGTAGAGATTATCAGCCTAGCGACGGCGACTTGCCACTGCAGCGTCAACACTGGATGAGCGAGGTTGAAGACGGTGACATTGAACAGCCTAACGCCGCAACCGCCAGTCGACATGGATGCCTATGCATCGCCCAAGTGGCTCACGGCATGGAAACCAGCCGAGGATTTGTGGTGCCAGACGACTGGGCGACAGCCGTCTAAAAACGCTTACTTATGCTTGTTCTGGCGAGCTTTCTTACGCGAGAAACGGCGCTGCCTATGGGCCCGCTTAGCCTGGCGCTCACTGATCGCGCCAGTAGTGCGCTTACCTTCGTAAGGGTTTTCACCGTCGCGAAATTCTAAGGCGACCGGCGTGCCCCACAAATTGAAGGTTTCTCGGTAATAGTTTTGCAAGTAGCGCTTATAGCTACTTGGTAATTTATCAGTACGGGTGCCGTGAATCACAATTCGCGGCGGGTTACTGCCACCCTGGTGCGCATAACGCAATTTCACTCGGCGACCACCTACCATCGGCGGCGGATGCGTCGCTGTTGCAATTTCTAGGTGCTTGGTAAGGTCTGGCGTCCGTATCTTGGTAAAAGCGGCTTTATGCGCGTCACGGATAGAGCCATATAAATCGCCAACCGCGGTGCCATGCAACGCCGAGATAAAGTGCAAACGGGCAAAGGTCGCAAACGGCAACTTGATCTCTAGCTGATGCTTAATCCAATCGCGCTCGTCTTGCTGCAAGCCATCCCATTTATTTACCGCCACCACCAAAGCACGGCCGCGCTCAACCACCAAGCCCATTAGGCGGGCATCTTGCTCAGCAATTTCAGTGTGCGCATCAAGTACCGCAATCACTACGTTCGCTTCATCAACTGCTTGTAAGGCTTTGGTTACGCTGTACTTTTCTATATCAAGATCAATTCGAGCTCGGCGACGCACGCCGGCAGTATCGATCAAGGTGTATTTTTGTTCATCGCGCTCAAATGGAATAAAGATACTGTCGCGCGTGGTGCCAGCTACTTCTGAAGCAACTACGCGCTCCTCACCCAACATGCGGTTAATCAGCGTTGATTTACCGGCATTCGGGCGCCCTATCACCGCAACCTTGATGCCGCGTTCTGGGTCATCCTCTTGCTCAGCGCTGTCTTCGGCCTCAGGGAAATCCGCCAACACTTCATTGATGAAGTTTTGTACGCCTTCACCGTGCGCCGCGGAAACAGCGCGTGGCTCACCTAAGCCCAAGGCATGGAACTCAGCGCCAGCAACGGCTTTATTTAAGCCTTCAGTTTTGTTCACTACTAAATACACGCGCTTTTTCAAGCGGCGCATATCGTCGGCCATGGTTTCATCGTAGGTGCGAACACCATCAATGCCGTCAACCATAAACAGGACGGCGTCGGCTTCTTCAATCGCCTTATCTACTTGGTCACGAATCTGATCATCAATAAGGTCTAGTTCGCCGGTAATACCGCCGGTGTCGACCACGATATACGGGCGATTACCACGCTGACCAAAGCCGTACTGGCGATCTCTGGTTAGGCCGGGGTAGTCCGCAACCAAAGCATCGCGGCTTCGAGTCAGATAATTGAATAGCGTCGACTTACCGACATTTGGACGGCCTACTAAGGCAAGGACGGGCAACATTAGCGGTTTATTCAACCTCTTCCAATTGCCACAAACTCAGTAGTCCACTGCGCGATAGCGTTAAAAATTGATCATCTTCTACAAACGGCGCAGTGGCATAACGACCACGCACCCGCGAAGCAAAATCAAGTTCGCCAGTCGCTCGGTTGTAATAGTAGATACGTCCACGATTATCGAGCACCAACGGCGCACCTTGTAACACGCTAGTTGCCACCACGCGGCGATCATCCGACTCGGACTCTGAGATCAGATCATCGCGCTTCCACAGCACGCGACCACTACGGGCATCTAAGGCATGCAAGGCATTGTCGTTATCAGTTACGTAAACACGGCGCAGGTCGGCGGCAACGCCACTCACACTGGAAATGTCCGCTTTCCATAAGGCGCGACCACGCTTAAGCGACCAAGCACCTAATTTGCCGCCCCAAGAAGCTGCAAACACGTCACCACGGTAATGCGCCAAGGCACCATCAACGTCAGCCAGGCGTTCCAGCTCGTTACGACCGCTCGGTGCAACCACTTCATCCGCCCAGATATTGCTGCCATCTAATAGTTGATTAGCGGTAATACGGCCGTTGTCGTGACCACTAACGACCACGTCATCAACAACCAACGGCGTCGTTAAACCACGTAGTGTTAGACGCGGCACTTTCTGTTCTTGCACCCAAATGGTTTCGCCATCATGGGCTCGCAAGCCAGTTAGCGCGCCTGAACTGGTATAAGCAACCACAATTTCGCCGACTTGAGCTTGCCCTACCGCAGCTAAGGCCAAGACTTCGCCACCCACGGTTGCACGCCACTGTTCCGCGCCATCGGTTAGCGACAAAGCAATCACTTCGCCTTCATCGGTACCAAGTAATACAGAGCTAGTCGACAAGCTAACGCCAGAGGCTAGGTCGCGCACTTTACGGCGCCAAACTTTGTCACCGTTTTCACGATCAAAGCAGGTCACAGCACCACGACCAGCGGCGCATGCTAGCTCGGCATTCATCGCCGGGCGGAAGTGCATAAGTAAGCCGTCGTCACTAGGGACTTTAGCCGCCCACTGCAGCGCTAATTTGTTGACTCGCTTAGCTTTTACTTTATAGGGCTCTTCAAACAGCCCACGGTCTGCTGTGCCGGCCACAGCTTCCTCATCGCTGGCGTCCTCGCCAGTTGTTTCAGCCAAACGCTGAATACCCAAATCTTCGTCACTCACCGCAGTTGAGGAGTCAGCCGTTACACCGCCACGCCCAGCGCAGGCCGCTAGAAGTAACAACGACAACATCGTCATTAGCAGTTGGGCTTGAGTTTTTTTAGCTTTGGCAAACATGCCGGCTCCAATAATAGTGGTAAGAATTTTTCTCGCCTGTTTTAGTCGTCGTCGAAACGCTCATCTTCAGGCAAGGGTGTTGAGCGGGCGCCTTTCCAAGGCTGAGGGTTATCCTCAGTTGGTAACGGAATACCAAAGCCGGACTCGTTAGTTTCATCTTCTTCGTCTAATACGACCCGATAAAGTTCAGGGGCATACGTTGACGTTGGCTCGCCGTCGCCCGGCTGGGCTTGCTCACGACCACCAAGAAAGCGAATGGGAACACCACATACGCCGTCTTCATCTTCGTCTTCATCATCAAGAATGATGCAATTGGACTGGCTGTCAGCAGCCGGTTCAGGATCGTTAGCCTCAGGTTGCGGCGCTGGAGTTTTCTCCTCCGCCAGCGTTTGAGGATCATGTTGATCGGCCTTTTCTAGCCGCTTCTTATTTCCCCACAGGGGAATACCAAAGCCAGCCTCATCCTCGTCATCGAGAATGATTGCTTCTTGCTCGTCCGTGGCACTCCAAGCGCTGCCTAGCGGCAGCAGCAAAGACAACGACAGGAGCAAAGAAGCGCTGCGCATTCCGTTTTACTCAGCTACCGCTAGATCATCTAGCTTCATCTGCAATAGCTGCGCGCTACCTAAATCCGGATCCCAAGAATCAATTGCAGCTTGATAAGCAGCGCGAGCGTTAACCTCATCTGCCAATGCCAGCCAAGCGTCGCCACGCAGCTCGTCATAAAGCGGTGCAAATTCACCACCTTGGTGGCCTTCTAAGGTATCAATCGCCACCTGAGCCTTATTCTGGCTATACAGTTGCACTCGCGCCAAGCGGAGGCGAGCAACATGTTTCAAACTGTCTCGCGCGTCGCCGTCTAGCACCCAAGCAAGTTGCTTAACGGCTTCGTCGGTATCGCCGGCATCCAAGGCCACTACCGCTAGTGACAAAGCGGTATGAGTAGCATACGGGCTAGACGGGTATTCCTGAATTAGCTCACTACCCAACTCACGGGCCTGCTCGGTATTGCCTGCCGCGGCAGCATCACGAACATCTTCATAGGCAGCAGAAGCTGAACGAGACAACTCTGTTTGATAGCTGTCCCAGCTACGGTATCCAATAATTGAGCCGGCGCCTAACAGCACGCCCGCTACCAAATATTTACCGTTCTCCTTAAACCAAGTCTTGATTTGATTTAGTTGTTCTTCTTCTGTCGCGTGTATATCAACCACGTGTTGGTCTCCAGTTAATAGTTACAGCCTAGGGCTGCAGTCTCTGCAAAAGTGTTTCGACAAGATCAGCCTGTGAACACTCGATTTGGTCGCTGTGCTGACGCAAATCTTTAATCATAACGGTCTGGTTTTCGGCTTCTTGATGACCAATTACCAAGGCAATAGCAGCACCGGATTTGTCGGCGCGCTTAAACTGTGCTTTGAAACTACCGCCACCGGCATTGGCTTGCACACGGAAGCCCTCGTCGCGTAGCCGCTCGGCGGTTATTACACCATATTGTTGGGCCGATTCCCCGGCTGCCACCAAGTATATTTGCGGTGCCTGCTGGCGCTCACGGTCTTCTGGCATCAGCGCCAATAGACGCTCCATCCCCATCGCGAAGCCAATGGCGGAAGTAGCTCGGCCACCGAGCTGCTCAACCAGGCCATCGTAACGGCCACCAGAACAGACAGCGTCTTGAGCGCCTAGCTGATCGGTCTTCCACTCAAAAACTGTGCGCGAGTAATAATCCAAGCCACGCACTAAGCGTGGGTTTAACTCGTACTCAATACCGGCGTCATCTAAGGTCGCGCAAAGGCTAGCAAAGTGCTCCTTTGAGGTATCGTCCAAGGAATCCGGCAAGCTTGGCGCCGCTGCAATCACATCAGCGAGCGCAGGGTTTTTGCTGTCTAGAATACGCAACGGGTTGGACTGCAAACGGCGTTTACTGTCTTCATCTAACTGTTCTAAATGCTGAGAAAAATAATCCACCAGCTGCTGACGGTAGGCTGCTCTAGACTCGGCGGTGCCGAGCGAATTCAGTTCCAAACGCAGGCCTTCGATACCCAAGCGCTTCCAAAGCCGCGCGGATAACAGAATCAGTTCAGCATCAACGTCTGGGCCGTCAATGCCAAACACTTCAACACCAACTTGGTGGAACTGGCGGTAACGTCCTTTTTGCGGCCGCTCGCGGCGGAACATCGGACCTTGGTACCAAACACGTTGTTGCTGGTTAAACGCTAGGCCATGTTCAATCACTGCACGCGCACAGCTGGCGGTGCCTTCCGGGCGCAAACTAAGCAGGTCACCCGCCTTTTTATCTGTACCCCGATCCTGCCAGCTGTACATCTCTTTTTCGACGATATCAGTCACTTCACCGATGGAACGGCAGAACAATGCGCTCTGCTCCACCAAGGGCATACGCATCTCTTGATATCCATACTGGTCGAGCACATCGCGCACGGCCTGTTCAAGGTATTGCCAACGAGCAGACTCGTCTGGCAACACATCATTCATGCCGCGAATTGCTTGGATCTTTTGGGTCACTACGACTTCTTTAGTTATTAACCGCGAGGCAGTTACGGGTTAGGGTTCAACACAAAACGGGCAGTACCATCAACTTTATGCCAAGGCTTATGGATAAAAGTGGTGCCATCCACATCGATGACCACACCATTAGCATTACCTAGGTGCACTAAGAGCGGCGGCCGGCCGCTAAGCTCATGCGTGGCACCTGGCTTCAATAAATCGCGATAAACACGCTGATCACGCGCATCGCGGATCGAAACCCAAGACTCATCCACGCCAATTAGTTTAATCGTCATCAAGGCAGGAGCGGCCTCAACCACCGGCGCTGGTTCCACTGGAGAGGTCTCCACAGCGGCCACTTCCGCCACCGCCGCTTCCTCGGCTTCAACTGTGGCTGGTGCCTCAGTTGCAGCGGGCGTTTGCGTTAACTCCGCCACGGCGAGTTGATCATTCGAAGTACGCAGCAATTCATCGATCACTTCATCCGCCGTTTGCTCATCCAAGTTAGGGGCGGGTGCAACCACTGGAAATGCCCCGTTCGGCGGTGATGAAACTGGATCAGAACGAAGCGTCTCGGTAGAAACCGGCTGCTCGCTAGGCTTAGACCAAAACCAAGCTAAGGCCACGGTTGCTATAAGCAGCAATAACACAAAGATCCAACGGCCCAGTCGGCGCTTAGGGGCCTCGCCCAACGGCGTTACTGCCAACTCAGCCGCTGGCGTCCCTGCTATTTGGTCGTATTCGGTCACCAACAATTCGCCGTCAACACCAACCAAGCTACCGTAACTACGCAGATAACCTTTAACAAAGGTGGTACTTGGCAGTTGCTCAATATCGTCTGCTTCCAGCGCCTCGATCACAGATTTGTCGAGTCGTAACAATGCAGCCACGTTGCTAACGGCCATATTCCGACTTTCGCGGGCCGCTCGCAGCCGTTCACCAGGGCTTGCACTTTGCTTTGAAGAGTTTTCTACCCCGTCGGCTTCGGCAGTAGCAGGTTGAAATTTAGGTGCCTCTACTGGAGCACTATCGTCGGCTGTCGTCATTGTTGGCTAGCTGCGGTTAATTGGTTCCAAAGTTGAGGGTAATTTTGCCGCAAAATTTGGCCATAAGTAGCCATTCTCTCAACATTATTTTGAGCCTTTGCAATTAGATACCCCAGACGTACCGCTTCAGGACGCAACGGTGACGTTCTTTCAAACGCTTCTAACTGCTGCTGGGCAGTTTCAAAGCGTTGTTGGCCGTAAGCCAACCATGCTCTTTGCAAGGTAATTTCCGCCACCCCCCCTGCCCCAGATTTCGTTTCCGAGGCAATGGCTTCGGCTCGGTCTAAATACAAACCGGCCAGATCATTGCGCTGTCCCCTAACGGCGCAACGCGCCAAACGCAAATAAATCTGATCACCACTAGCAAAGGCACCCTTTTTGAGCGCCGTTAACAAAATAGATTCAGCTTCTTGGAAGCGTTGCTGCTCACATAACAGGCCAGCATAAGCACTAGCTGGCTCATAACGTTTAGGAAAGTCAGCCAACAAGTCTTCGTAAACAGTTTCAGCCTGAATACGGCGCCCCAAGCTCTGCAACGCGGCAGCCTGTCCCATAGCAGCCTCAAGGTTGGTTTCATCTTGCTGCAGCGCTTTTTCAAACTTCAGCAATGCTCGTTGATACTGCTGCTGCCGCAAGTATCCCAAACCCGCTTGAAGGTTAAATTCCGAGGCCTCAGCATTGGCATCAACTGCTTTCGCCGACGAGTCAACGGGCACCGACTGGCAGCCCAGCAACAGCGTTGCCAATAGCAGGGCTAGACCTAGCCGCAACACCTAAGAGCCCACCCCTGGAGCAACCCGCGTGCCCTTGCGCCCCGGTACCGAAATCGGCTTCACAGGGACCGCGGCACGCCGCTGCGCCAAACGCGCTTGGCCAGCATCCGTACGTTTGGTTTTATCCATTACTTTGCCGGCCAGTTGACCACAGGCAGCGTCAATATCATCACCACGGGTACGGCGCACGGTGGCGGTAAAGCCGGCTTTATACAAAATACGGCCAAAGCGCTCAATGCGGTCAGCCTTAGAGCGCTTAAAGTCCGTACCCGGGAACGGGTTAAATGGGATCAGATTAATTTTGCTAGGAATATGCTTCAGCAATTTAGCTAATTGCCGGGCGTGTTCATCTTGGTCATTCACACCGTCGATCATCACGTATTCCCAGGTAATACGTGAGTTATTCGGTTGCACTTCCAAGTAGCGCTCGCAGGCCGCTAGCAATTCGGCAATGGGGTAACGCTTATTAATCGGCACCAACTGGTCGCGAAGCTCATCGTTCGGCGCGTGTAACGACACCGCCAATACCACGCTGCAATCTTCACGCAATTTATCAATGCGCGGCACAATGCCGGAGGTTGACAGGGTCACTCGGCGCTTCGAAAGCCCGAAACCAAAATCATCCAACATAATGCGCATGGCGGTCACCACATTGTCGTAATTCGACAGCGGCTCACCCATGCCCATCATCACCACATTACTGATGATTTTTTTACGCGACTGCTCGTTAAAGCCTTCGTCTTTAAGGGTTTTGTTGGCATACCAAAGCTGGCCAACAATCTCACCGGCGCTTAAATTGCGGTTAAAGCCCTGCTGCGCAGTAGAGCAGAAAGTGCAATCCAGCGTGCAACCAACCTGTGATGACACACATAGCGTGCCGCGGTTGTCGGTGGGAATAAATACGGTTTCGATAGCGTTATTGCCATCTACACGCAGCAGCCACTTGCGGGTGCCGTCTTTTGATTTCTGAACAGTAATCTGTTCCGGCGCAGAGACTACCGCCACTTCTTTCAAGCGAGCACGTAAGTCTTTGCTGATATTGGTCATGGCATCAAAGTCCAAGACCATCTCGTTGTAAATCCACTTCATCATCTGCTGGGCGCGAAATGGTTTCTCCCCCAACGAGACAAAGAAGTCCGCCATGCCGGCTCTATCAAGGCCGAACAGATTGGTCTTCTGCGGTGCTGCAGTGCTTTCTGTTGCTGACATGGCGGTTATATTTGCTCGCCCTTAATGGCGAGCAAACAGTCTCTTACAGACTAGCCGAAGAAATACGCGATTTCTTCTTTAGCTGTGTCAGGGCCATCAGAACCGTGAACAGCGTTAGCGTCAATTGAATCAGCGTGGTCAGCACGGATAGTGCCTGGCGCTGCTTCTGCTGGGTTAGTCGCACCCATTAGCTCACGGTTTTTCAGGATGGCGTTTTCGCCTTCTAGAACCTGAATCATAACCGGGCCAGAAATCATGAAAGACACAAGGTCATTGAAGAAAGGACGCTCAGCGTGAACCGCGTAAAAGCCTTCAGCTTCTTCTTTGGTCAACTGCTTCATTTTAGCTTCAACAATTTTCAAGCCAGCGTTTTCAAAACGGCTGTAAATGTCGCCAATTACGTTTTTAGCAACGGCATCAGGCTTGATGATAGAAATAGTGCGTTCAATCGCCATGATCTAAATCTCTAAAGTAAGTAAATACAAGAAAGGCCGCCCCGCCGATGATTCGCGGTTGGCGACCAGAAAAACCGGCGTATTGTACGGATTTTGGGGCTTTAGCGCCATTGCTAACGGTTAATGGGGCTCGTTACACAGGCTAATGCCTAGCGCTTTCCAAGCGCAAAGGTCACTCAAGTTAAAAAGACCTCGCTACAGGTCAATATCAACACAAATTTCTCTGCTGTAATTTGGATATTAATTCTGGAGTGAAGCATGAAAAGACGCGAATTCATCAAAGGCGCCTCAGCCGTTGCCGCTACCTCGGCCGCCGGCTTATCTGTAACCGGCTGCGCCGACAGCGAGAGCATGCCCAACCCTGCACCCGAAGCACCCATTGGGCCCGATGGGAAACGTATCATCCCATGGCAAAACTGGTCTGGCTATCGTCACTGCCTACCTTCTGGGCGTTCCGCACCTAAAGACGAGGAGTCCCTAGCCACACTGCTGAAGAACGCCAAGAGCACAGTCAGACCCGTCGGCGCGGGCCATTCCTTCTCTGAACTAGTTCCCACCGAAGGCCAAATAATTTCCTTGCGCCACTTCAATGGCCTTCAGAGCTATGACAGCGACAAACTTACAGCTACGTTTGGCGCTGGCACTAAACTCTCACAGGTCGGAGAGCCCCTCAATAAAATCGGCCAAGCGCTCGCCAACATGCCTGATGTTGATGAACAAACTTTAGCGGGAGCGATGTCTACAGGAACGCACGGCACAGGCGAAAAGCTTGGTGCATTGCACAGTTATCTAGCTGGTTTGCGCTTGGTCACCCCAACAGGCGAAATAATCGACTGCAGCAGAGATAACAATGCCGACCTATTTGATGCCGCCCGCGTTTCGATAGGGTCACTAGGGGTAATTACCCAATGCACCATGCAAAACGTAGTCGCCACAAAAATGAAGCGTCGCACATGGCTAATGCCTTTAGAGCAAGCGTTTGAAGAGTTTGATCAAAATTGCGCGACTAACCACAGCTTTGAAATGTATCTCGCGCCACATATGAGTTACGCACTGGGCATTGCCATAAACCCAACGGACGAACCGCTCTCGCCCCGTGGCGAAGACCCAGACAACAACGCATTACTCGACCTAAAAATGGCTCGCGACCTAACCGGCTGGTGGCCGGGCGCACGGCGCCGAGCGATTGACTTCGCCACAAGCTCATACGCCACGGAGGAAAATGTCGACCACTGGTATCGAATATTCCCTTCAGAGCGCGCCGTTCGCAACAACGAAATGGAATACCACTTCGACAGAGAGCACGTGATTCCAACGCTAAAAAAAGTGATTACCCATATCGAGAAACATCACCATGAAGTTTTCTATCCAATAGAAGTCAGGGTGGTCAACGGGGAACAAGATAACGCTTGGCTGAGCCCTTTTTATAAACACGCCTCGGCATCCATCGCCATTCACCGCTATTTCAAAGAAGACCCGCTACCGCTATTCCAAAGCACCGAGCCTTTTTTCAAAGCCATTGGCGGGCGCCCACACTGGGGCAAGATGAATACGCTAGACAAAGCCGACTTTGCTAGGCTTTACCCGAAATGGAATGAGTTTATGAAATTGCGTGCCGAGCTAGACCCCAAAGGCACGATGCTCAACCCTTACTTGCGCCAGCTATTTAGCTAACCATTAAACGCGCCTAAGCGGTGAAAGACTCGCCGCAACCGCATTCACCTTTGGATTGCGGGTTGTTGAATTTAAATGCTTCGTTAAGGCCTTGTTTAACGAAGTCGACTTCGGTGCCGTCGATTAGCTCGATGGCATCGGCGTCGACATAGACGGTGACGCCTTTAGATTCAAACACCACGTCATCGTCGCTGCTTTCATCGGCGAAGCCGACTTTATAGGCGTAGCCAGAACAACCTGTGGTAGTCACACCCAAACGCAAGCCTAGGCCTTTACCACGCTTTTCTAGGTGGTTAAGTACGCGAGTGGCGGCATTGTCGGTCAGGGTAATCATTGGGCGTCTAATTCTCTAAAAAGGTCTTCAACTAATAATAGTAGATAGCGACGATCTGTGGCGATTTCAAGGTCTGCCTCGATAGCGGCAACAAGGCCATCTACTGAGCCATGTTGTTCATAAAACGCTAACGCGATAGGCAACATTGCCAATAACTCACCCCGCCCCGCTGCTTTCCAGCTTAGGCTGCCGTCCGAATTTCTTAGTAACTTAGCTTCATCGCCCCAAGCTGGAGACATCGCGGTTGCAAGCACCGCACTTTCGTCCAACTGCCACCAAGGTGAGACGGCACGCAGTTGCGTCACTAGCTGGCTAATATCAGCTGCTGCGGCTTCGATATCCGCTGCCGAGGTAAAGCGGCCGATGCTAATACGCAAACTCGCTTCTGCACTGCGGTCATCATGCCCTAGCGCTCGCAACACATAGGATGGCTCGCCATTATCTGAGGTGCAGGCCGAACCGCTGGAAAGCATGATATGCGGCAAGCCAGTAAAAAGGCTGTCACCGGCGACACCTTCAAAGCTGATATTACAAATACCGGCAACACGCTCTGCGCCAGCGGCATTAATCGTTACGCCGTCTAGTTCACGTAAGACCTGTTCCAGCCGGCCTCTTAATGCGCCAATCATTTCCATATCAGCAACAAGCGATTCGTTGGCGACTTCCGCGGCTTTACCCAAACCTACAATTTGATGCACTGGCAAGGTGCCAGAACGCAGGCCTTGCTGCTGCAAACCACCATGTTGCTGCGGACGTAAACGCGCTCTTGGCTGGCTACGCACATACAGCGCGCCAGCGCCTTTGGGGCCGTAAAACTTATGGGCAGACAAAGATAGATAATCAACGCCCAGCTCGACCACATTGACCGGTATTTTGCCTACGCTTTGGGCGGCATCCACATGCAGACGAGCATTGTGAGTATCCAAGACCTTGGCAATTTCTGCGATTGGCTGAATACAGCCAAGCTCGTTATTCACATGCTGAATCGACACCAGCACGGTATCTTCCGTAAGCGCTTGTGCGATCTGCTGAGCTGAAACCAAGCCATTACTATCTGGCTCCAAGCGAGTGACTAATACGCCCCGCTGCTCGAGCCAGTCAGCCACATCCAACACCGCTTTGTGTTCGATTTTGCTGGTAATAAAGTGCGGACGCTCCAACCTTGCGCCGTAAAACTCAAAGGCACCTTTAATGGCTAGGTTGTTGGATTCGGTAGCACCCGAGGTAAATACCAACTCATCGCTATTACAGTTCAGCAATTTGGCTAGCGCATTCGCGGCTTTCGCCACCGCGCCTTTCGCTAAATCGCCAAATGCGTGATCCGACGCCGGGTTAGCAAACAAGCCATCAGCCGTTAGGCAGGCATTCATCGCCTGCGCGACTTCCGACGCCACTGGTGTAGTCGCGGCGTAATCCAAATAGATTGGTTGTTGCTTGGGGCTCGCGCTATTCATCGCACTAGCTCTTGTAAGGTTTGCAATAAGGTATCGATTTCAGCAGAGGTATTGTGAACACCTAGCGAAACGCGAATAGCGCCGTAAGCCACATCGCGATCAATACCCATCGCCATCAGCACATGGCTTGGTTCGCCTGTGCCGCTATGGCAAGCAGAGCCGCTCGATACGGCAATACCGCGGCGATCTAATTCCATTAACAAGGCCTCACCTTCCCAGCCAGCTAATGCGAACTGGCGTGTGTTAGGCAAACGCATTTCACCGTCAGCAAACACGGTGATCTGTGGCATGACTGCCAAACCGGCATCTAGCTGATCGATTAAGGTTTGCGATGCAGCACTTCGCTGGTCTAATTCGGCCAAAGCTAATTCTGCTGCTGCACCAAAGCCGACAATGGCGGCAACGTTTTCGGTACCTGCACGTAAGCCACGTTCTTGACCGCCACCTTGCACAACGGGTTTGATATCAACGGCCTTGTCTAGCACCAAAGCGCCGACGCCTTTGGGGCCGTATATTTTGTGCGCCGATAGCGACATTAATTGCACACCAAGCTCGTTAAAGCTGACGGGAATCTTGCCCGCCGCCTGTACAGCATCGCAATGCATTGGCGCGCCGCGTTCACGGGCGATGGCGGCTAACGTTGGAATATCCTGAATCAATCCGGTTTCGTTATTGGCGAGCATGATGGAAACCAAGGCAGCCGGCTTACTTAGGCTTGCCGCGAAATCCGCTTCGTTGACCACGCCGCTCTCTGAAACTGGCAACCAGTCAAGCTCAGCACCACGCTCGGCTAGCATTTCTGCTGGCTCAACCACACAGGGATGATCCGTTGGGCTAACTACCAAACGCTTTACGGGCGATGCTGCCAGTACGCCTTGTAAGGCAATGTTATTGGCCTCAGTGCCGCCGCTGGTAAAGGTAACTTGATCAGGCGAAACACCAACTAAAACGGCCACTTGCTGGCGTGCGGTATCAATCGCGCCGCGCGCCAAACGCCCGAAACCATGCACACTAGAAGGGTTACCAAAAGGGCCAGACAACCACGGCGTCATTGCCTCAAGCACGCGAACATCAAGCTGCGTGGTCGCGTTGTTGTCTAAATAAATGGGCATGACTTAAAAGGCACCCTCTCCCTAAATCCCTCTCCCTCAAGGGCGAGGGACTTTAACGGTCTACCTTGTTTGGGTCCCAACCGGGGTTAGCGTCCGAACCATCTTCTAGTTCGCAATCGCTGAGATCCGGCAATTCGGCATCTGGGATTTGCTGCCCCATCGACTGCATGGCTTTGCACATGGTATCAACGCGCTCGTCCAAGGCTTGGATATGGTCGAGCATGCTATGAATGGCATTAGAAACGGGGTCTGGCGCGTCTTTGGTTAAACCGTAGGCATCAAAGCCCATGCGCGCGGCCATTTTTTGGTGACGCTCTGCTACAACCACTTCGGTTTTTACAATACGGCCAGGAATGCCGACCACTGTGGCTTCCTCTGGTACATCTTTATTGACTACCGAATTAGAACCAACACGCGCACCCTTATGCACGGTAATCGGGCCCAGTACTTTGGCACCCGCGCCAATCACCACACCGTCTTCTAGGGTTGGGTGGCGTTTGCCTTTATCCCAGCTAGTGCCACCTAGCGTGACACCATGATAAAGCGTGACATCGTTACCAATTTCGGCGGTCTCACCGATCACCACGCCCATGCCATGATCAATAAAGAAGCGACTGCCAATCGTGGCGCCGGGGTGAATCTCAATACCCGTAAACCAGCGCGACAGGTGCGACACCAAGCGTGCCAACCATTTCAGGCCAACACCCCATAGTTTGTGCGCTAGGCGATGCATCAACAACGCATGCAGGCCGGGATAGCAGGTAAATACCTCCCACGCCGTACGAGCGGCCGGGTCGCGGTCAAAAACGCAGCTGATATCTTCGCGAAGTCGAGAAAACATAATCAATTCAATTATTTAAACTGGGGCGATTATACCCCTAGCTCTTGCTGTGCGGGCCTTTAGGTAACTGCAGCACCGAATTCCACATACCTCGCAGCATATTCACCTGCGCCGCATCCAAATTCGCCTGCCGGAATATCTGCCGCATCCGGCGCTGGGTCATGCGTGGATCATTAGGATCGTAGAAGCCGCTATGTGTCATCGCTTCTTCCATATGCTTAATCATGGCCTCAAAGGCGTCTGCTGGCGCAGGCAAGGCATTGGCCTCTTCATCTACCGCCTTAGTGGCAACTTGACCGCCGCGAGCTTTCATCAACTCATAGGTCAGCACCTGCACCGCCATACCCAAATTTAGAGAGCTGAATTTAGGGTTAGTAGGAATGTTTACCGTATGCGTACACATTTCCACTTCTTCATTGGTCAGCCCTGAACGCTCACGGCCAAACACAATCGCACAGGGTGCCTCGGCACCAGCAGCGACAATCTTCTCAGCGGTGCTCTGTGGCGTATCCGGCTGCCAATCTAGGCCGCGCTCACGTGCGGTAGTGCCGAACACGTAGTTGCAACCAGCCACGGCCTCTTCCAGCGTTGCTACGACCTTGGCGTTATCGAGTTCAGCCAGGGCACCTGATGCCCGCGCCACCGCATCAGGGTGCGGAAACTTCTTCGGATTAACTAACACCAGCTCGGTCACACACATATTGCGCATGGCTCGTGCCACGGCACCAATATTGCCGGCATGGGTGGTTTCCACTAAAACAATGCGAACGTTGACAGGCTGTAATTGCGGCGCAGAATCCATTACTCGTACGGTTCTCAGATAATTGGCCGCGCATTTTGATAGAATACGGCCCACTAATAAAGCCGAAACACAGATTGTGCGGCTCTTTTCCATTATTAGAGATCTGTCGGAACCTCTGACTGGAACGAATATGCGCTCTGCTGCATTCTGCGGTAGTTTGACAAGGCGCAGTTCGCAGCCAATGTTCCTACCTTGGCAAGGGCTGCAACGCAGCTCAAGCTACCGCAGAATGAAGCCCGAAGGGGCTTAATGAGGGCTCCGGCTTCTGCGTTAGCGCCTTTGGCCTTAGAATGACTAAGGCGGCAAGTCGCCGCCTTGAAGCCACAGCCCTCATTAAGCCAGAGACATACTCGTTCCAATCAGAGGTTCCTAAATGCGAGCTCAGCTAAACATTGCCGTACGGGCAGCCCGTGCAGCAGGTGATTTGATGATGCGCCATATGGCGCGTGGTGAAACCATTAAAGTAGCCCAAAAAGGCAGTAACGACTTCGTCACCCAAGTCGACCGCGCGGCTGAGCAAGTGATTGTTGATCAAATCATTCAAGCCTATCCCGACCACGCCATTCTTGGCGAAGAGTACGGCCGCTCCGGTAACAGCGAGAGCGACTACGAGTGGATTATTGACCCGCTCGACGGCACCACTAACTTTATTCACGACAACCCGCAGTTTGCAGTGTCAATCGCGATGCGCTATCGCGGCACTTTAGAGATTGGCGTGATTTACGACCCACTGCGCCAAGAGTTATTTACCGCTGAGCGCGGCCAAGGCGCCCTGCTTGATGGCAAGCGCATTCGCGTTACCCAAGCACGTGACCTAGAAAACGGCTTAGTCGGCACCGGTTTTCCTTATAGCGACTTTGAACACCTTGATGCCTATATGGCGATGTTGAAAAAGGTGATTAAGAACACCGCTGGCGTACGTCGCCCTGGCTCTGCCGCGTTGGACTTGGCATGGATGGCCGCTGGCCGCCTAGACGCCTTCTGGGAGCTAAACCTCAAACCTTGGGATATTGCTGCCGGCGCCTTAATGATTAAAGAAGCCGGCGGCATGGTTGCCGATATTAGCGGTAGCAGCCTCGACCTAGAACGCGGCCATATTGTCGCCGGTAACGCCCGTACGCTTGCCGCGCTGATGAAAATGATCGGCCCTCATGTACCGGCCGAGTTGCGCTAAGCACCAAGACACCACACAAAAAAGCCCCGCTCAAGAAACTTGAGCGGGGCTTTTTTATGCCTAGGGCCCTTATCACCTAAGGCAATCGCTTAAGGCATTTGATCCAAATCAAACTCGCGACCTTCCACTTCTACCGGCATTAAGTTCTCTTGGGTCACACCCAAGGCTAGGGCCGTGGTTGAAGCCACAAAGATGGATGAGTAAGTACCAACAACCACACCCACCAACAAGGCCACACTAAAGCCGTGAATCACTTCGCCACCAAGGAAGAACAACGCCAGCAACACCAGCAAGGTGGTTAACGAGGTCATGATGGTACGACCTAGGGTCTGGTTAATGGACAGGTTCATAACATCAATCGTCTTCGACTTAAGCATTTCACGAAAACGCTCACGAATGCGGTCAAACACAACAATAGTATCGTTCAGCGAGTAACCAATTACGGCTAGCACGGCGGCCAATACCGACAGATCAAACTCGACCTGAAGCAGCGAAAATACGCCCAGCGTAATCATCACATCGTGCGCCAAAGCCGCTACCGAACCCATCGCAAAACGCCATTCAAAGCGTAGGGCGACGTAAATCAGAATTGCGCCTAGGGCAAATAACACGGCTAGACCACCCTGCTCAGTCAGCTCTTCACCGACCTGCGGACCGACGAACTCAACACGACGCATGGTCATACCTTCCGCGACTTGGTCCAAAGCGCTCAAAGCACGGGTGCTAATTTCCGCGGTGCTTTCGCCTTCGCGTGGCGGCAAACGCACTAGCACGTCTTTGGCGGTACCAAAGTGCTGCACAATGGCGTCATCAAAACCAACCTCGGCCAAATGGCCGCGCACCGGATTCAGCTCCACCGCACTGTCGTAACCCACTTCCACCAAGGTGCCGCCGGTAAAGTCGATACCAAAGTTCAGGCCACGCGTAGCTAAAGAACCAACACTGACCAGTAACACAATCGCCGACACTACCAACGCAATCTTGCGTTTACTCATGAAGTCGATACGAGTTTCTTTATTAAAAAATTGCATATCTAGGCTCCACTACACCGGCAAAGTTTGTTTGTCGCGACCACCATAAACGGCATTCACTACGAGGCGAGTACCAACGATGGCGGTAAACATTGAAGTCGCGATACCAATCGCCAAAGTCACGGCAAAGCCCTTAATAGGCCCACTACCCATGGCAAATAACACCACCGCCGCAATCAGCGTGGTGACGTTGGCATCGGCAATGGTTGAAAAGGCTTTTTCATAACCGGCGTGTATGGCGGTTTGTACGGCGGTACCCGCTCGGATCTCTTCGCGGATACGCTCAAAGATGAGCACGTTGGCATCTACCGCCATACCAACGGTTAAAACGATACCGGCAATACCCGGCAACGTTAGTGTCGCTTGCATTAGCGACATCACACCAATAATCATCACCAAGTTAATAAACAAGGCCATGTTGGCGATCAAACCGAAGGCACGGTAGTAAATCACCATAAAGATCACCACTAGCAAAAAGCCAATGGCCACAGCGGTAAAGCCTTGCTTAACGTTTTCCGCGCCAAGGCTCGGCCCAACGGTGCGTTCTTCAACAATATAAATCGGCGCTGCCAAGGCACCGGCACGTAGTAGTCGCGCCAAGTTGCTAGCTTCAGCGTGCTCTAAGCCGGTAATAATAAAGTTCTTAGAAAACGGCTCACGAATGCTGGCGGCATTGATGACCTCTTCTTCTTTGGTCTTAAAGCGTTGCTTCTCGCCATTGCGCTCGCGGATTTCAGACTTGTACTCAATAAAGACCACGGCCATACGATTGCCGACGTTGTCTTTAGTGGTTTTGCCCATTTCCTTGGCACCGCTACTGTCTAAGGTAACGCGTACTGCTGGGCGGCCACTGTCTTGCTCGATGGTGGCCGCAGCGTCAGTCAGCTGAGTACCGTCAACAATCACATCACGCTTTAATAGAATCGGTGCACCCCAACGGGTTTCGTAGAGCTTAGTCCCCGCTGGCGCGCGTCCGCGACGCGCCGCCGTGGCTGCGTCATGATCTTCATCCACCATGCGGAACTCTAAGGTCGCCGTAGCTTTCAACAGGTCTTTAGCCTGTGCTGTATCTTGTACGCCCGGCAGCTCAACCACGATGCGGTTTTTGCCCTGCTGTTGTACCAATGGCTCAGAAACACCCAACTCATTAACACGATTACGCAGCGTGGTGACGTTCTGCTCAATCGCCATTTTTCTTAGGCGCTCTTGCTCTTCTACAGAAAGGATAAAGACGTTGCCTTGATTAGATAGACCTAGGTCACGCGCTTGCTCTGCAGCAGGCTGCACAAACACAGGAAACTCTTCTTCCAACAAAGCGCTGGCTTGCTCCCAGTCAGCCTCGTCTCGCAGTTCAACCTGTAGATAAAAACCCTGGCTGTTCTTTTCTTTCTCGACTTTGCGGTAGCGAATACGCGCCTCACGTAGAGCTTTCTTGAAGTCTGGCTCGGCCTTTTCCATGGCGCGGTCAATGGCTTCATCCATATCCACTTCCATAAGGAAGTGCACACCACCGCGCAAATCTAAGCCGAGTGACATTGGCTCAGCGCCAAAACCACGTAGCCACTCTGGCGTACGCGGCGCCATATTTAGCGCTACCACATGGTCACGGCTTAATTCTTCACGCAATACATCGGCCGCTGCTAGCTGCTGATCTGTATTTTCAAAACGTGCCAGTAGTAAGCCGTCTTCTAGAGCCACGGAGCTGGCTTCATAACCGGCTTGGCTAACAATTTGATTAACCTGCTCAACAAGGCGTTCATTGGCCCCGCCAGCACGTGAAACCTGAATAGCCGGTTGCTCGCCAAACACATTGGGTAAAGCATATAGCGAACCCGTTAGCACAACCGATAAGAAAAGCAGCCACCGATACAGTGGGTTTTGATTAAGCATGATATTAAACCGCTGAGTACAGCAAAAAACGGCCCCGTTATCGGAGCCGTTAGATCATAAAAACTATTTGCCAGGTTTGGCGCTTAGGGTGCCTTTAGGCAGCACATTGCCGATTGCGTGGCGCTGAACTTTAACCACGGTATTAGCGGCAATCTCAACGCTTACAAAGCTGTCATCCAAGTCGGTGACTTTGCCAGCCACGCCACCCTGGGTAACTACTTCGTCGCCACGGTTCAAAGCGTCAAGCATGTTTTTATGCTCTTTCTGGCGCTTTTGCTGTGGGCGGATTAGCAAGAAGTAGAAAACTACAAACAAAACCACTAGCGGGCCGAAGGTCATTAACGCACTTGGCTCTTGAGCTGGCGCTGCCATAGCAGGAGATGAAACAAGTGCAACCGCAGCTGCTAGTAGAGAAAGACGTAAAGCGTTCATAGTGGTATCAGTTCAAACAAAAGTTAGTATTAATGCGACTGCCCTTTTTATTGAGGGCGGTTGCCAAAAAAACAAGGGCGGCATTATGCCATAGGCTTAATGCTCGTTAGCGGGCCATCAGCTTGCTAAAGGCGGCACTGGCAGGTTCCGCTTAGCGTAAAACTCAGACACAAAATCTTCCAAAGCGTTCGCGGCAATGGCATCACGCAGGCCCTGCATCAAACGTTGGTAATAACGTAGGTTATGAATGGTATTCAGACGCAAGCCCTGCACCTCGCCACAGCGGTCTAGATGTTTGAGATAAGACACGCTGTAGTTCTGGCAGGTATAACAATCACAGCCTGCTTCAATCGGGCCGGTTTCCAGCAAGTTCTTGGCGTTGCGTAGGCGCACTTTGCCGGTTTCGGTGAATAGATCACCATTACGCGCGTTGCGGGTTGGCATCACGCAATCAAACATATCTACGCCGCGGCGCACCGCTTCCACAATATCTTCCGGCTTGCCCACGCCCATTAAATAACGGGGTTTGTCGGCTGGCAGCTTAGGCGTGGTGTGGCTAAGCACACGGTCACGGTCGTCCTTAGGTTCGCCAACAGATAGGCCTCCTATGGCATAGCCGTCAAAGCCAATATCAATCAGCGCCTCGGCCGATTCACTGCGCAGGCTTTCATACATACCACCCTGCACAATGCCAAATAGGGCTGAGGGATGGTCAGCATGTGCATCTTTACTGCGTTTGGCCCATTTCAGTGATAAGCGCATAGAGTCGGCGGCTTCTTTTTCAGTCGCCGGATACGGTGTGCATTCGTCGAAAATCATAATGATGTCGGAGCCCAGCTTGTGCTGCACTTCAATTGATTTCTCGGGGTCGAGGAAAATCTGCGAACCGTCTACCGGCGACTTAAAGCGCACGCCGTCTTCACTGATATTACGCAGCTCCGCCAAACTAAAAACTTGGAAACCACCCGAATCAGTCAGAATGGGGCCTTGCCAGCGCATAAAGTCGTGTAAGTCACCATGCGCCTGCACCACCTCGGTACCGGGACGCAGCATCAGGTGAAAGGTGTTGCCCAAAATAATTTCGGCACCAATTGCCTCAACCTCTTCCGGGGTCATGGTTTTAACACTGCCGTAGGTGCCTACCGGCATAAAGGCTGGGGTTTCGACCACACCACGGGGAAACTTCAAGCGGCCACGACGGGCCTGGCCGTCGGTGTTATCTAATTCAAACTGCATATGACTCATTGCGACACAGGTTCCCTGACTTAAGCAATAAACATGGCGTCGCCATAACTAAAGAAGCGGTACTGCTCGGCAACCGCGTGCCGGTAAGCATCCATGATATGTTCATAACCACCCAGCGCACAGACCAGCATCAGCAAGGTACTTTCCGGCAGGTGGAAATTAGTAATCAAAGCATCAACCGCTTTAAATTCATAACCCGGGTAACAAAATAAGCGGGTTTCGCCAGTGAAGGGCTGTAGCTCGCCAGTCGCCTGCGCGGCGCTCTCTAAACTACGAATAGCCGTAGTACCGACCGCGATCACTCGGCCACCTTTAGCTTTAGTGGCGGCGACAGCATCGACTACGGCCTGATCGACGCGCAACCATTCCGCATGCATATGGTGGTCACGAATATCCTCAGCCCGCACAGGCTGAAACGTGCCCGCGCCCACATGCAAGGTGACTGTAGCAGTGTTCACACCCTTGTCCTGTAAACGCTGCAACAAGGCCTCGTCAAAATGCAGGCTGGCGGTTGGCGCTGCTACCGCACCCGGTACTTCGCCAAAAACGGTTTGATAGCGGTCTGCATCTTCTTGGGTATCGGCCCGATCAATATAGGGCGGCAACGGCATATGGCCGTATTGTTCTAGCGCTTCAAATACCGGGTGTGAATCAAAACGCAGCCGGAATAGCTCGCCTTCTCGGCCCAGCATCGTGACCGACACTTGCCCTTCCAAAGTCAGCTCAGCACCTTCTTTAGGCGATTTGCTAGAACGTAGATGCGCTAGCACTTCCTGCTCATTAATCACCCGCTCTACCAACACCTCCAGCTTGCCACCGGTGGCTTTCTGGCCGAATAAACGCGCTTTAATAACCTTGGTGTTGTTCAGCACCAAGAGGTCATTCGGCTGCAGCAGCTCCTCAATATCAGCGAACTGCCGGTCCGCCAATTCACCGCTGACACGATCACAACACAGCAAACGGCTCGCTGTACGCTCAGCCAATGGTTGCTGGGCAATCAGGGTTTCAGGTAGGTCAAAACGGAAGTCGCTGCGGCGCATAACAAGCAGAACAATAATTAGGAACAACAAAGGCGCGCGATATTATCATGGCTGAATGCTACAAATCGCCAGAAAACACTTGGACAAGCCGCTGCGCTTGCCTATAATGCGCGGCCTTCGCAGACTGCAGCGATACCCAAACGCAGTAATGCCAGAGTGGTGAAATTGGTAGACACAGGGGATTCAAAATCCCCCGCCGTAAAAAGCGTGCCGGTTCGAGTCCGGCCTCTGGTACCATATAAAAATCAATGGGTTACGCGCAATCTCCTGATTGCGCGTAACGCATAGATCTTTCAAAACTAGCTTTTAGTACCAAAAATAGTACCATTTTTATGGTTTTTTATGATTTGGAGCTATTAGCATGGCCATCACTGTTACCCCTCTACAGAGCAAAACCAAGGGCACTCGCTATCGCGCAAAAGTTGTCGTCAGCGGGAAACCGTCCACAAAAACATTCGGCCGCAAATCTGATGCTCGCAAATGGGCAACAGACAAGCAAAAAGAACTAGAAGCGGCAAAAGGGTACGACCACATAAACCGCCCCTTTCGAGAACTTGTTGCTGAATACCTAGCAGACAACCCCAAAAACGCCGATAAGAAGAAAAAACAGCTCGCCTATTGGTCATCAAAGTTCGGCAACAAAAAAATGCACGAACTAACAACCCCGATGATCTCTCAGGAGACCAAGAAGCTAAGCAGATCAACCACGTCCGCCGGGAAGATCTATGCTCCCGCCACCGTTGTTCGCTACCTAGCCGCTCTATCCCACTGCTTTAACTGGGGCATCGAGCAAGGATGGCTAACCTTTAACCCCGCTGAAAAAGTTAGTCGCCCTCCAGAAAACAACAAGCGGGACCGCTGGTTACGACCCGAAGAACTACAACGGGTGCTCGTGCAAGCAAGTACATCTCGCAACCCCCAGCTTCACAATATAATCCTGTTTGCAGTATTGACAGGCATGCGTCTTGGTGAAATAAAAAATGCTCGCTGGTCAGATATCAATAACGACACACTAAGAGTGCCTGAAACCAAGAATGGCGATGTTCACCTAATCCACATTACCCCCCAACTTAGAAAGCTATTCGCAAGCCAAAAAGACTGGGCAAACAGCCACTCAGGAAGATCGCAATACATATTTCCAAGCGTCAGCAAACATACTGATCAGTTGCTGGATGCTCCAATAGGAGACTTCTCACACGTCTGGAAACAGGCACTTATGCAAGCCAACATTGATAACTTCCGTTTTCACGACCTTAGGCACACAGCCGCTACGTATTTGGTTCTATCAGGAGCAAGCGGCAAAATAACCGCGAGCACCATGGGCCATAAAAGTCTTAGCGCCTCAGATAGGTATCAACACGTTTCCGCCCCCTATCAAGCGGCCGCCCTTTCAACGATGCACGAAAAATTTTTGAAAATATAGTTGACAAAGACCTATCCACCCGGTTCTAATCCCCGGTCTCCAAAAGCTCTTAAGGCGATTGCCAGCCACGATAGTTGAGCGATGAACAGGCTTAATAGATCTTTAAGTAACTTCGGCAAACTGTAGTTACATCAGTTTATTAGCAACCGCGTTCCCCACCAACGGTGGTTTTGGCGCTCGCTTAGTACGGGAATTAACTTCGTGCTAAGTGGTGCAGCGAAATCTGCGATTAAACCACTTGTTCTAGGCTGACCTAGTCAAGTTTAAAAGTTTAGCCAGATTTCGCTATGGGTGGTTCCGTGGAGGTAGCGAAATTACTGTTACCTTCATTAGGAGGAACCACATGATTGAATTTTTTCAGCTTATTGAACGCCTTACATCGAACATTGATGTACTCATAGGCCTACTTCGAGCTAATACCCTGCCCATTGCTATTAAGCCTTTAACGATAAAAGGCTTCTGCGCCCGTTACCCAGAAATCTCAGAGAACACAGTTCGATACTGGATCGCAAGCGACCAGAACGGCTTTTCGAGCGTCTATACCAAAATTGGCCGGAACATCTATATTGACGACCAGCTTTTTACGAACTGGTTCCGAGATCAAGTCGTGGGAGGCTCAAATGCGTAATTTTGAAACGTCTCGCGGCGAGCAGATGGAGCTTGATTTATCCAAGCCACTAATAGCCACCCCAGAACCACATATAGCAACATATACCAAAGGTAATAAACCCCATAGCCCAATACCCGACAAACCCATCGTAGTAAGCCTCAGGTATATGCTAGACAAGTTTGCAGGTATTTTTCCAGTAGAAAACGATTTAGTTAAAGCTAGAATTGATGAGTACTTGTCTAGCCCGAAGCGACTTCAAAAATATCTTGGGGAGAACATTCGTTGCTTCACTGATAGTCAAGCAACGAATATGCGTCGTACTTATTACCATTCGATTAGCGTTACCCTAGACGGTGGAGATAAATCTGGCCCCCACATTAATTTCTCTTGGAAACCCAAGCCGTACATAAAAAACTCGAAAAGTGCCGCATATGATGGTTATCTTCGTATAGAGCTTAACCCTTCCCGCTGGGCGCCTTCTCAGTTGGGGGCATTGAGAAAACTGCTAGTATCAGCTTTGGGAAAAGAATTTTCTTTAAGCGTCCGTAAGGCACATGCTACACGGGCAGACATCGCGATTGATTTTCTTGAAGATGAATTTCCTAGTGCCGATTACGCTATATATGTTGACGGTATTAACAATTGCCGGGAGAAGGTAAACGATGAAACCGGCGACACTACACAATATTGGGGTAGCTTCAATTCAAGCTGGTTTATACGCAGTTATACAAAGGTATTCGGCGAGCAACGCATTCGTCGTATCGAATACGTATTAAAAAAACGTCAAATACCGCTTCGTAGCTTCCGTAAAGAGTTAATTCTTGCTATGGAACATATACTGGCAAAAACACATGTCATAGACACGCGAGACATAACCGTTTTGCAAGTACCCAAAACTATGGCCCAGTTTTGTCCAATAACCAGTAACTACCAAGAGCTTTTTAAACAAATAGCTGAAGAAGTGTCGCGAGGGTACCCGCCAAAGCAAGCACGAAACTTAAAGAAAAGCGTGCCGTTAGAACTTTTAGGGCAACTCAACAACTTCGAGGCAATGCCATTTGATATCGAATATGTGAGCGATCAACTTCGTTTCACGCCGACCATCACCCATATGCTGGAGGCGTTACAGCCTTTGGATAAAAAAAGCCCCGGCAACACCAAACGATGGAAAATGGTTCGCCCTGGCATCAACACATTTGGAAATGGAACGGGAGAAGTCTGCTTATTTAAACCACACCTCAATGACTGGCTTCGTCAGCAAGGATTAGTAGAACAGGATCAACGATAACAGCTCAATGCTGCCGTCCATGTGGACGGCAGCAACAGCCTCTGTTAGCTATTAATTTTAGTTAATTTCAATAGAAAAGTTAGACGAGGCAACTTATGAAAAAGCTTTTATGCCGGCCAACAACTACAAACATACCTAGCTCTGCAGAACTCAATTTAACGCTTAAGCTCGCGACAGCCCCCACCAGCAAGTTACTTTCGAAAGCGTTAAACAAGACCAAAAACCAACTTTCTCGCGGTTCGATAACGCCGCTAAAACTTAACAACACAGTAACTTCACAGCTCAATAGAAAGTTCAATCAAGTTCTCTGTTTCAGGGTGCGTGGTCTTAGCGTGTTTAGCTCTAGGGAAGCAGAGGTGCTATACGTAGCTTATTCTTCAAAACACCCCAAGGACACAAACACCATTTACCTTAAGGTATCGCCTTGGATACCTACATCCACTTCCGGGAGCATAACGCTGAAACTCTCTTCCCTACTAGACGAGTTGCACGCTTCAGCCAATTAAACTGCAGCGTGCTCAGCATCAGGACTTCAACCAGAAAAATTGGTTAGGCTTAAAAATCCTACGAAGGCCCGTCCACGTGCGCTGCGGTTGCCGAAGCCCGGATGGTTTTTAGCTCTTCACTCGTATTGAATTGATCAATCTGCCCGCCAAGAGTAAACAAATCAATAACGGCGCCTACAGCAAAACAGCCGCCTGTAAACATCCATATCAACCCTGTCCCATATTTGCCCTGATAAAAGCGGTGAATGGTAAGGCCTAGGTTTTCGCGACACTTTTCATAGTAAATAATGTATCTAACTATGAGAGGTAAAAATGGGCAAAGGGATTCGTTACTCTGCCGAGTTTAAACAGGAAGCAGTCAATCAGGTAGTC
>JAUHZK010000002.1 GCA_030425645.1 Gammaproteobacteria bacterium
CAGGATTACGAAATCCCAGCCCAATACACCAACAACACCCCAGAGCGCTTAGAGCAAGACCTTGCCGAAGCGCGTAAGAATGACCTATTCGGCCCATTCCCATTCGGCGTAGACCTAGAAGACGACGAGCTACAGCTTGCTAAAGCCCTAAAAGGCCTAGCCGCACGTAAAGACGACGGCAAGCTAAAAACACTATGGGAAGCCTTCAAAGTTAAAAGCATCCCAGCCGAAGCCCAGCCGTGGCTAGAGCGTATGCAACTCACCAACCCACAAAACTTCCAAGAGAAAGTGATTCAGAAGTTGTTTGTGAAAGAGTTGCAGAATGCGAAGGTGATTTCTGCCTAGCGTGCCATGTGCGGGTTATATAGAAGTTTTCCGGATAGTTGGCGCTAGGCTAGGAGGGAGCCGTCATGTGGGAATCGGAATGGTTTTTTGGGCTAATTCTGGTGTCCGGCATAATTGGTGCTTTGGGATCGGCCGGGTGGTATTGGCTGCTTAGTAAGCTGACTGTTGGGTGCGGGAGTGGGAAAGAGGTTTTTGATCAAGACCACTGGGTGACTGGTGTGCTAACTGGAGTGGTGGAACGTTTTTTCTTT
Source organism: Gammaproteobacteria bacterium (assembly GCA_030425645.1). GTDB lineage: Bacteria > Pseudomonadota > Gammaproteobacteria > JAPPPA01 > JAPPPA01 > JAPPPA01. The sequence continues at coordinate 597 of JAUHZK010000002.1, forward strand.
ACCGTTATTATAGCGACAGACTTATCAGGGGCCGCCATTTCTATGGTTGCGTGGATCACTGTAAAAAGCCAGATGCACTATAAGATTTTTTCTAGCGATGCTCCGGGAAAAGACGTAGGGCGCTTGTACTTAGCGCTATTATCTTCAATTGCTTCACTACTATTTGCTATTGCTGGCGGGGTGGCTTGGCGGGATGGGTGGACATTGGTTAAATTTTTCAGTGTATTAAGTGGCTAATGAATGTTAGTAGCTAATATGCCGAATTGACGTGGTCAGGGCTTGAAGTTAAACGGGGCGGAGCCTGTTAACTATTGCTCTGCCGAAAAGGAGGAGGTAGCTCATGGCTGGGAGATTTGATTTCTCAAGCGTTGCAAATCAGTTGGACTCTTTGACTAAGGGGCAAGTCGACATGCCAGCGCCCTTGATACAGGATAAAAGAACTCGTTCAGAAGTCCGGGAAGACTATGATAAAAAGTTAAAAGCCCTTGATAAGAAGGCAATAGAGGCTTTAAAGAATAAAGTTTCAGAAGCATATTCTTCAGAAGACATCATGCTTCTGAAGGACGATATAGAAGACTCACTCGCTAAGTTTATTCGATATTACGATGCTTTCGAGAATTTGAATTTAGATGAATCGAGAAAGGTTGTTCTAAAGGAGAAGGAGTTGAAGCTCGAGGCGAGTTATGACTGGCGAGCAAAGGCGCGATTGTTCTTTTTTCGTATCCTTGGCTCGGCGTTAGTAGTAATCACTCTATTTGGCATTGGTTATATAGAGAGTGAATACGAGTGGGCTAAGCTGCCTATGTCCAAGTATCTGGTAACGAATTCTAAGTTGCCCCAATAAGCTGACTGTGGAATTGATTAGGGTGGGCTGAGCTGATCAGAATAATATTTTTATGCTACCGGGTTAAACGGGTCAGAGCCCTTTAACCTAGATGACTAGAATAAAGCCGTTTCTGTGGTGGCACAGATTGGCGATAAATGGTCGGTTTTGGTTCTGTTCGCTCTGGTGGACGGAGAGGAGCGCTTTAACGCGCTAAAAAGTTAAACGGGTCAAAGCCCTTTAACTAGAAATTAGGGCGAGCGATGGCAGGTGAGGTTTTTGGCGAGGCGGTTGTAGGTTTATTAAAGCCGCTGTTTCGTTTTGTCTTTGAAGAGGTCATTCTTCATTTTCTATTTGAGATATTGGTGCAGGGCGCGGGTTATTACTTGTGTCGGCCGTTTAATAAAGATGTAAAGCCTGATGGTTTTCTGGTTATTACGGTGGGCTTTGCGTTTTGGTTGTTGTTAGGCATGCTGGCGTACCAACTTTTTAAGGCGTAACAATATGGCCGCTCAATCTTGGCTAATTCCCGCAGTGCTGTGCATGGTGGCATGGGGCTTTAGCCGTTTGTTCCCTAAGCTGGCGACTAATCATATTGATCCCAAAAGCGCTCTAACCTTTGAGGTGTTGGGCGAGGTGATTGTGGTTGCGGTTATCTTGCTGGGTTTCGGTTTTAGCCGTCCGGAATTGCATTTAAAAGGCTCGTCATTTGCCTTGTTGGCGGGTGTATTTGGCGGCTTAGGTGTGTATTGGTATTTGGTTGCGGCAGATCGGGGCAATGTGTCGCAGCTGGTGGGCGTTACGGCGCTTTATCCGGTGATTACGGTGCTATTAGGGGTGTTGCTGCTGAATGAGCCATTGACGGCAAAGCAGATGCTTGGGGTTGGCCTGGCTGTAGTCGCGGTGGTGCTGGTGTCTAGTTAGCGTTGTTATCTAATTTTCTTAGCCTTTCGTCGCATTTAGGTTCCAAATAAGTTAAACGTGCGTTAGATTTTACTAATCTAATAAGGAGACTTTTATGCGCGCGTATCTAATGGCGGCGTTGGTGGCGCTTTTTGCTTTGCTAACAGCCTGTGGTGGCGGTGCCGGTTCTGAAAGTGGGGCGGGTACTGATGACGGCGGTTCTAAAACCAGTAATCGGGAGTGGCAAGCCTATGAACGTGAGGCGGAGTATCCGAATACAGCGTCGCGTTCTGCGCAGGTTATTACCATGGATGATGGGGTTCGCTTGTCAGCCGCGGTCATGTTGCCTGCGGATGAGGCGGGCAATGAGGTGTCTGGCTCGTTTCCAACCATTGTCACCATTACTGGCTATAACTCCGGCGCGGGTGCTATCGGTGGTTTAAATGCCCACTTTGTACAGCGTGGTTATGTTCACGTGTCGGTTGACGTGCGCGGCACTGGTGGTTCTGAAGGCACTTGGATGGCCTTTGACGAGCGTGAGAAGGCGGATTACCCGCTGATCTTGGATTGGGTGGCCGAGCAAGACTTTTGTAATGGCTGCGACATTGGCACTTGGGGCCCGTCGTTTATGGGCATTACGCAAATGTTCCTCGGCGCGCAGCAGCATCCAAATCATAAAGCGATGTTTCCGATTGTGCCGATGGGTGATGCCTATCGCGATATCGTTTTTGCTGGCGGCTCCGTGAATACGGCCTTTATCCCTTTGTGGATGGGTATTGTGACCGGCTTGGGTCTGCCGCAAACGGGCGCCTTTGATAATCCTGAGATGTCCTTAAGCGCGTTTTTGTCGACGTTATTGGGTGTCACGCAGTTCCAATTGCCGGTAATTTTGGATGCCGTGATTGGGGCTGAAGATGTGGCCTATGACGGCGACTTTTGGCGTACCCGCTCGACCATTTATACCGCTGATCAAATTCGTATTCCGGTGTTTGTTGTGGGTGGTTTGCAAGATATTTTTCAGCGTGGCGAACCTTTGCTTTACGAAGTGCTGAAACAAAACACGGAAGCAAAATTACTGATTGGCCCTTGGGCGCATATTGGCGGTTCGACCGGTGCTGGTTTGCCGGCCGATGGCGTGCCGTCATTGAACAATATTGCTTTGCAGTGGTTTGATCAGCATTTAAAAGGTATGGATAACGGCGCTAGTGCGCAGCCTGATGTCACCCAATACGTTTATGGCTTGGAGCGATATAAAACCGAGGCGGATTGGCCTAACCCTGATGCGGCGGCTGAGCGTTGGTATTTGCGTGGTAATGGTGAGCTAACCGAAGCGAGTCCTGAATCGGGCGAGGCCAGTCAGCCACCCTATATTCAGCAGCCGGTGAATGGTATTTGCTCTGGTAGCACTAGCCAATGGCTATTGGGTGTTTTGGAGGGGACGCCATGCCAAACGGATAACCGTCTAACTGAGATTACTGAAATCACCTATACCTCAGCTCCATTTGCTGAGGACTATTACATTAACGGCCCCATTCAGGCGGATATCTGGCTAACCACGCCACAGCAAGACGCCAATGTGGTGGTGCGTGTTACATCGGTATCGCCAGATGGTGCGTCGTTTGAACTAACCGACGGCATTATGGCTGTGCGCCACCGCGCAGTCGATGAAAGCCGCTCGCGTTATTTAGATGGCCAAATGATTCAGCCTTACCACCCATTTACCAAAGAGGCAGAACAGCTGTTGTCGCCGTTGGCGATGGAGCCAACCGAAGTGGCGGTGGAAATTTTCCCAACCTCGGCGGTGATTCCGGCTGGGCATAGTCTGCGTATTTCGGTGGGGCCGAGCGACTTTCCGCATGCGGCCGCGCCGGTCAATCAGCAGCTGGAGCAGCTGCTAGCGCCGGTGACGATTTTGTCGAGTGCCGAGTATCCGTCTAGCGTGGTAGTGCCAGTGGTGCCGCTGAGCGAGTAGGACTTAAGCTAGGCAATAAAAAAGCCCGCTCGGTGTTTCACCAAGCGGGCTTTTTTGGTGACTACTGAAAGGCTTTAGAAGCGGTCTGTTAACACCACGTCGTCTAAGCTCAGCTGGCCACCTTTAGGGTGCGGTGCCTGTAGGGCTTTGCCAATGGTGAGGATAAGGCAGATTTCATGGTCTTGCGGCATGTTAATAATCTGGCCGACCTTGGCAAAATCAAAACCGTCCATCGGGCAGCTGTCGTAACCCATTTCTTGCGCCATCAGCATTAGCGCCATGGATAGGATGGAGCATGAGCGCATGCCTTCGTCGCGCTGGGCCTGCAGGTTTTCTTGGTAGTAGCCGGTAATGGACTGCACCATAAAGTCGGTGACTTCTGGGCCGGTATGGTTCCAATACTGGGCCGGTTCTTTGTCCCAAGTTTTTAGGTCCATGCACAACACCAACACCTCAGAGGCGTCGGTCATTTGCGGTTGGTCGTAGGCGGCTTCGCGCACGGCCTGGCGCTGAGCAGGGTCGCTAACGCGAACAATGCGCCAGTGCTGCAAGTTAAAGGCGCTAGGCGACAAAATGGCGTGATCGATAAGGTGTTTAAATTCCTCATTGGTCATTTTGTGGGCGGGGTCAAAATGTTTGACCGACCGCCGCTGTTTTAATGCATTAGAAACAGACATTGTTGTACTTGTTACGTCGCCTAGTGTTTGTCCTTCGACAGGCTCAGGACGAGCGGCCTATATACCGTTAGCCCTGAGCTTGGTCGAAGGGCGATTGAGCAGTGCGACCTTAAACGCGTTTGGCCTGCTCAACGGCGTTGCCGATATAGCTATGCGGCGTCATATCCAGCAGAGTTTGTTTGGCGGCTTCTGGAATTTCCAGTTTGCCAACAAACTCACGCATGACTTCGGCGTTAACCTTTTCGCCACGAGTTAGCTCTTTTAGCTTCTCGTACGGGTTTTCGATGCCGTAGCGACGCATTACGGTTTGGATTGGCTCGGCCAATACTTCCCAGTTGTCGTCTAGGTCGGCATTTAGAGCAGCGGCATTTGGCTCTAGTTTGCCGATGCCTTTCATCAAGCTCTTGTACGCCAATAGCGAGTGACCGGCGCCAACGCCAAGGTTACGCAACACGGTGCTGTCGGTTAGGTCGCGCTGCCAGCGAGAGATCGGTAGCTTCATGCCTAGGTGCTGCAAAATAGCGTTGGCAATGCCAAAGTTGCCTTCAGCGTTTTCGAAGTCAATCGGGTTAACTTTGTGTGGCATTGTTGATGAGCCAACTTCGCCTTTAACCACTTTCTGCTTGAAGTAACCAACAGAGATGTAGCCCCAAATGTCACGTGCGAAGTCGATCAAGATGGTGTTGATGCGCTCAAGTGCGTGGAAGTACTCAGCGATGTAATCATGCGGCTCAATTTGGGTGGTGTAGGGGTTCCAGTTAAGACCTAAACCTTCTACAAAGCCGCAAGCCAGCGCTGACCAGTCGACTTCTGGATAAGCGGCGATATGGGCGTTGTAGTTACCAACGGCACCATTAATTTTGCCAAGTAGCGGTACTGCCGCTAGTTGCTCGCGTTGACGCTTAAGGCGTGCAACCACGTTGGCCATTTCTTTACCCAGGGTAGAAGGCGATGCTGGCTGGCCGTGAGTACGAGACAACATAGGCTGCTCAGCTTGCTCATGTGCTAGCTGGCGAATGGCTTCAATCACGTCGTCAACTTGCTTCAACAGTACGGTGCGCGCGTCGCGCAGCATCAATGCGTGAGACAGGTTGTTGATGTCTTCTGAGGTGCAGGCGAAGTGGAAGAATTCGCGGATTGCATTGAGGCTATCGTTATTAACAACTTTCTCTTTTAGAAAGTACTCAACCGCTTTTACGTCGTGGTTGGTGGTGCTTTCGATCGCTTTTACGCGTTGAGCGTGTTCTAGGTTGAAGCTGTCAACGATGCGATCTAGCGCGGCGTTAGCTTCGTCATCAAATTCGGGTACTTCTTGAATTTGGCTGTGGCGCGCTAGGGCTTGTAGCCAGCGAACTTCCACTTGTACGCGGTAACGTACGAGGCCGTATTCACTAAAGATTTCACGTAGCTCCCAAGTTTTATCGGCGTAGCGGCCGTCGATAGGAGAGAGGGCGGTTAACGAATTCAGTTCCATGTGGGGTTTCCGTAGTGTGGAAGACGCCAAAATATTTCTGTGGGGCGTCAGAAGGCGGCGCATTTTAGCAGATGTGTGGGCACAAGTCCGCAGCTTGAAAGCCGGCAAAACGCCTATACTTATAAGCAGATACAACAGAATTTAGATATGCCTAATAAACCTCGAAATCCGGCCACAAACGAGCCTAATCACAGCGATGATTATGGCGACGGCGCTGCGCTGTTGGCGGAGCGCCCAAAGCTGAAAAAACCGCCGCGCTATAACGTTATGCTGATGAACGACGATTACACGCCAATGGAGTTTGTGGTTGACGTGCTGCGTATCTTCTTCCGCCATGACCGCCCCAAGGCGACGCAGATTATGCTCGAGGTGCATACCAAGGGTAAGGCGGTTTGCGGCACCTATACACGCGATATTGCCGAGACCAAAACGGCGCAGGTTAACGACTATTCACGCGAGCATCAGCATCCGCTATTGTGTGTGGTAGAACCGGCGTAATGGCGTCCTATTTAGACAACGGTTTCACAAAGGAAACATCATGTTAAGCAAAGAGTTGGAGTATTCGCTCAATCAGGTTTACATGCTGGCACGTGAGCAGCGGCACGAGTATCTAACGCTCGAACATTTGCTGTTGGCCCTGTTGGATCATCTAACCGTTGTGGAGGTGCTGGAAGCCTGTGGCGCCAGTGTTGACTTGCTAACGCGCGAGTTGCAGCAATTTATTGAGGAAAACACACCCATTATCCCACCGTCTAACGACGCTGAGGCGCTAGCCGAGGAAGTTAGTAAAGACGATAAAGATAACTTGGTGCAGCCGACGGTGAGCTTTCAGCGTGCATTGCAGCGAGCGATTGCCCACGTGCAGAGCTCTGGCAAAGATGAAGTCACGCCGATTAACGTGCTCGTAGCCATTTTTGCCGAGGCCGAGTCTTACGCGGTATTTTTGCTGGATAAGTACGACGTTACGCGCGTTGACGTGATCCAGTACATCACGCACGGCATTGGCCGTGAAGATGAAGACGAATTTGATGGTGAGGCGGTCTTAAACGAGGACGGCGAGCCTGAATCTGATCGTGAATCAGCGCTAGAAAAATACGCCACCAATCTAAATGAGTCCGCCAAAGCGGAGGAAATTGATCCGCTGATTGGCCGTGCCATGGAAGTTGAGCGCTGTGTGCAAATCCTTTGTCGCCGCCGCAAGAATAATCCCTTGTTGGTGGGCGAGGCCGGTGTCGGTAAAACCGCGATTGCTGAAGGTTTGGCGCGCTTAATCGTGGAAGAGTCGGTGCCTGAAGTGTTGGCTGATGCGGTGGTTTGGTCATTAGACCTGGGCGCTTTGTTGGCTGGCACCAAGTATCGCGGCGACTTTGAAAAACGCCTTAAAGCAGTGTTAAAAGAATTAAAGAGTCAGCCGCATGCTGTTCTTTTTATTGATGAAATCCATACGTTGATTGGTGCCGGCGCGGCCTCTGGCGGGGTGATGGATGCCTCTAACTTGCTGAAGCCAATGTTAGGCAGTGGCAAGTTGCGTTGCATTGGCGCAACCACCTGGAATGAATATCGCGGTGTGTTTGAGAAAGACCGTGCCTTGGCTCGCCGTTTCCAGAAAATTGAGGTGGAAGAGCCCAGCGTTGAGGACACCGTGAAAATTCTACGCGGCCTAAAAAGTCGTTTTGAAGAACACCACGATATTCGCTATACCGACGGTGCGCTAAAAGCCGCGGCTGAGCTGTCAGAGCGCTATATCAATGACCGTCACTTGCCGGATAAGGCGATTGATGTGGTCGATGAAGCGGGTGCCAATATGCGTTTGCGCCCAGAGTCGCGCCGGCGCAAGACCATTACGGCGGGTGATATTGAGTCAGTTATTGCCAAAATCGCACGGATACCGCCTAAGTCAGTATCGCGTGACGATAAGCGTGTATTACAAAACCTTGAGCGTGACCTGAAGTTGGTGATTTTTGGCCAAGACGATGCTGTGGGTCAGGTTTCTACCGCGATTAAATTGGCACGATCGGGCCTGCGCAGCGGTGATAAGCCGATTGGCAGCTTCTTGTTCGCCGGCCCAACCGGTGTTGGTAAAACCGAGCTGACCAAGCAGTTGGCCAAGTTCCTCGGTATCGAGCTGCTGCGTTTCGATATGTCGGAATATATGGAACGACATACGGTGTCGCGGTTGATTGGCGCACCGCCAGGTTATGTCGGTTTTGATCAAGGCGGCCTGCTAACCGATTCCGTACTGAAAAACCCGCATGCAGTGGTGCTGCTCGATGAGATTGAGAAGGCCCACCCGGAAGTCTTTAACTTGCTGTTGCAGGTGATGGATCATGGCACGCTAACGGACAATAACGGCCGCAAAGCCGACTTCCGTAATGTGATCTTTATCATGACTACCAACTGTGGCGCGCAGGACGTGCAGCGTCGCTCGATTGGTCTGATTGAGCAGGACAATAGTCACGACAATATGGAAGCGATTAACCGCCAGTTCACGCCGGAATTCCGCAATCGTTTAGACGCGATTGTGCAGTTTGCGCCGTTGGGTAAACGCACCATTAGTTCTGTAGTGGATAAGCTTTTGCTGGAGTTAGAAGCTCAGCTAGAAGCGCGCAATATCATTCTTGAGATTAAAGAGTCAGCGCGTAAATGGTTGGCAGAGAACGGCGTAGACGAAATGATGGGTGCGCGGCCAATAGCACGCTTAATCCAAGATAAGGTTAAGAAGCCTCTGGCTGAACATATGCTGTTTGGTGAGCTTGCCAATGGCGGCGTTGTTACCGTGGCCACTAAAGCCGGTGAGCTGGATATTAAAACCAGAGCGCATAAAGCCAAAGACGCTGAGGCTGCGGCCGCTGACTAATGCCAAATATCGGCGTATAAAAAAGGCCTCTTTAAGAGGCCTTTTTTGTTTCTAGCGGATGGCTAGAGAATTCTGTTTAGCGCGACTTATTTAGCGCGGTAGACAATGCGACCCTTGCTGAGGTCGTAAGGGGTAAGTTCTACGCGAACTTTGTCACCAGTCAGAATACGAATGTAGTGTTTACGCATACGGCCAGAAATGTGGGCAATAACTTTGTGTCCGTTTTCTAGCTCTACCTTGAACGTGGTGTTAGGTAGTGAATCGATTACGGTGCCTTCTAGCTCAATATGATCTTCTTTCGCCATTCCAAATAAGTGCTCTGGGTTGAATAAGGCGCGCATTCTGCCGCAGGGGCGCGCGCTTAGCAAGCCTGCGCCATTTTACGCAGGCCTGATCCGGTGGCTAGCTGCCAGTCTAGTTGTCTGAATCGAGCCGCCGCTGCGTTTTGCGTTCGGACTTCCACAGCGCCTTGCTAACGGCAAAACCTACAAAATAGCTACGTGACTCTTTTACCAAGGGGCTGTCTTCAAAGCTCGCGCCATCAAGCCATTCAATGCCCAAGCCACCGCCAATGCGCCAGTCGTTGTGTTGGTAAGAAAAGGTGGTGCCTAGACTGCTGCCGCTATAGCCGCCGCCCGGGTTGTATTGCGGGCGATCAACTAGGGCGTCGGCTGCGCTAACCGCATAGAAGTAATCGTGCCACTGGCTGTCACCAAAGCGTGCGCTTAGCCGTGCGGTAATGCGGAAATTGCCGGTGAATTGATGATCCCAACGAATATTGGGATTGAGCACATTGCCTTGGTGTTTGATGCCATTGCTACCAACGCTAATCACCGCGCGAGCGGGTAGCCTTAGTTGGACGTTGTTTTTTAGGCCTTGGTGGGCGGTCCAAGCGATTTGTGGGCCGATCTCTAATGTCGGGTCGAGATCGTCCATGCCTTGGCGCGCTCGGTTATCTTCGCTATTTACCGGCAGTGATCCGCGGATACTGATGTCGATGCGAGTGTTGTCTTGCTCATACAAAATACCGCGAATAGCGCCGCGACCGGCACGTACCGTTTCACCACGGTAGATCAGCAACGGGAAAGGTACGACTAAGGTTTGGCTTTGGTCAGCACCTGGGTAGTGGGGCAATGATAATGCGCCAACGCCGGCGCCTACTTCCCATACTGGCAAGCCGGCTTCTTCAGCGTGGCTTTGGTTGCTGAAAGCCAGTAGCAGGGCGGCAAGGCCGCTTAAGTGTTTTAGAAAGTGTTTATTTGACATGGCTTTTGCTCATGTTGGGTTCTACGGCAGTGCTGCCCCAGGCTTGGCACCACGAGCCATTGATAAAATATTCGGCTGGCTGAAAGCGTTCTTTGTACTGCATCTTGCGACAGCCGTCGATCCAGTAACCCAGATAAAGCCAGTCCAAGCCTTGTTCTCGGGCATGTTGTAGCTGCCAAAGAATTGCGAAGCGGCCAAGGCTGCGTTTGGCATGCCGGTGGTCGTAGAAGCTGTACATAGCTGAGAGACCATCGTCTAAGCGATCGGTTACCGCTACGCCGACCAACTGTCGCCCTAAGCGGAACTCATAAAATACTGTGTCGGCCCAGTCGCTAATAAAAAACTGTTCGTAGGCTTCTGGGCCTTGGTCTTCCATGCCGCCTTCGGGGTGTCGGGCTTGCAGGTATTGAGAATAGAGTGCGTAATGTTCGGCGCTAAAGCGGGCCGGCCGTGGGATAACTTTTAGATCACGATTTGCGTTGATGCAGCGTCGATCGCCGCGCCCAGGCACGAAATGCTCAACGTTAACCCGAACGGGAATGCAGGCGTTGCAGTTTGGACATTGTGGTCGGTAAAGAAAACTACCGCTGCGGCGGAAACCCTGTTGCGAGAGCGCTGTATGGGTGCTTTTGTTGTATTCGAACTGCGGGTCGCAAACCAAGTTGCGCGAAACCCGTTTCGGCAGATAACCGCAATCGCTTGGCTGCGCTAAAAAGAGCCGTATGCGGTCGGTGTTTTCATTCGGCGCTGACATGGCTTTGATTGTGCACTAAATCATCATCTAACTGCCAGTTGGCCGTAACATGGCTTTGCTGCGCCCGCTGCAGTTGTTGCAAGTAATGGTCGCGACTGACTTCGTATGCGCCCAGTGAAGCCAGATGGTCGTTCCATAGCTGGCAGTCGAATAAGCTGAACTGCCAGCGCTGCAACTGTTGTAGCAAGGTCCACAGCGCCAGTTTAGAAGTGTTGCTGCGGCGCGAGAACATCGATTCGCCACAAAACGCAGCACCCACATTAACGCCGTATATGCCGCCCACCAGTTCTTCGTTTTCCCAGACTTCCAGTGAGTGTGCGTAGCCGTGGTAATGCAGCGCTGAATAGGCCTCGCGCATCTCGGCGGTAATCCATGTTTCTGGGCTGCTGGCGCGTGGCGCGGCGCAGGCATCAGTTACGGCGTGAAAATCACGGTCGATACTGAGGGTGTAGGGGTGTTGCTTTAGAAAGCGCTGCATAGAGCGCGACAGGTGGAAGCTTTCGCTGCTAATTAATGTGCGTGGATTGGGTGACCACCACAGCAAGGGTTCGTCTTCGCCATACCAGGGGAAAATGCCTTGGCGATAGGCCTGTAGCAGTCTCGGTGCGGAAAGGTCGCCGCCAGCACAGAGTAGGCCGTTGGGTTGTTCTAAGGCTTGCGCGGCCGGCGGAAAACTATCCGCCGGTGAATCTTCAGGTATCCAGACTAAGCTGGGCATGCGGGTTTATTGGCCACGAAACCTGCGAAACCTACGAAAACTTTTGAAATGACTTTTCGTGGATTTAGTGGGTTTCGTGGCTATTGCCTTTAAACTTCTAGGTCGTCTAGGAAGCGTTCTGCGTCTAATGCGGCCATGCAGCCGGTGCCAGCAGAGGTAATCGCTTGGCGGTAAATGTGGTCAGACACATCGCCAGCAGCAAAAACACCCTTAACACTAGTTTGCGTAGCATTGCCGTTGCTGCCAGATTCAACGGTTAGGTAGCCGTCTTTCATATCCAGCTGGCCAGCAAAGATGTCGGTGTTTGGCTTGTGGCCAATGGCAATAAAGACGCCGGCAAGGTCGAGGTCTTTGGTGCTGCCATCTTTGGTGCTTTTAATGCGCATGCCAGTCACGCCCATATCGTCACCCAGCACTTCGTCTAGCTGGTGATCCCATTCAATGCTGATGTTGCCGTTAGCAGCTTTCTCTAGAATCTTGTCTTGCAAGATTTTTTCAGAGCGCAGCTTGTCGCGGCGGTGCACCAAGGTGACGTGCTCAGCGATATTGGCAAGGTATAACGCTTCTTCAACAGCGGTATTGCCACCACCAATCACGGCAACCTTTTTGCCACGGTAGAAGAAACCATCACAGGTAGCACAGGCAGAAACGCCTTTACCTTTAAAGGCTTCTTCAGACTCAAGGCCTAGGTATTGAGCGCTAGCGCCGGTGCAAATGATTAATGAATCACAAGTGTAAGTGCCGCTGTCGCCTTTAAGGGTGAAAGGGCGCTGTTGTAGGTCAACGTCGTTGATGTGGTCAAACACCATTTCGGTGTCAAAGCGTTCAGCGTGCTGCTGCATACGTACCATTAGGTCTGGGCCTTGTAGGCCTTCAACGTCGCCCGGCCAGTTATCAACGTCGGTCGTAGTGGTCAGCTGGCCGCCTTGTTGTAGGCCAGTGATCAGCATCGGATTTAGGTTGGCACGTGCGGCATAAACAGCGGCGGTATAGCCGGCTGGGCCAGAACCCAAAATGATTAAACGGCGATGCTGAACTTCACTCATTTTTTACTCCGAGATAACAATGGAAATTAGGACTGGCGCGTATGGTAACGAATTGGCAAACTGGGCTAAAAGCTAAAGTCGTCAATGCGACTAATAGATATTATTAAAAGTCGTTAAATATCAAGTAATTAAGATACAAAGCAGCTGTCGTTTTGAGTCAAAAAAAATCCCCAAAAACCACTTCACCAGCGGTAAACCTGCACGCCCAGCGCGGATTACGTGAAATTGCGCTGCTTGTTTGCGGTGCTTTAACGCTATTTTTACTGCTTGCGTTGCTGAGTTATGACCAAGCCGATAGTGCTTGGACCAACTACGCCAGCAGCGACAACGTCAATAATTTAGGCGGCAGCGTGGGTGCCTGGTTGGCCGACACGTTGCTGTTTGCCTTGGGATTTGTTGCTTGGTTAATTCCGCTGGCCGCTGTGGTAGGGCTGTGGCGCTGGTTTAGTGGTGCGGGTGCCAGTAGTGGTTTTCATTGGGGCGTGCGCATATTCGGCGTGATCTTGGCACTGCCGTCGTTGTGCGGATTAGTGGGGCTACATTTCCCGAGCGTGGCCAGCTATTTGCCGGTGCGTAACGCTGGCGGTGTGTTGGGCGAAACGATTGCGACGGCGCTGGGCCAGCAGCTCGATATTGCCGGTGGCAGTATTCTATTAATTACCTTGATCTTGGTGGGCGGTACCTTGTCTGCCGGTTTGCTGTGGCTTGAGTTGCTATCTGGTATTGCTGGCTTGGTGGTGAGTGCGGGCGTTAATCTGCGTGAGCGCCTAGAAGATTGGTTTGAAGCTTGGCGTGAGCGCCGCGCCGAGGTTAAGGCGCAGAAGGCTGAAGAAAAGGCCGCCGCCGAAGCAGAGGAACGTGCGGCTAAGGCACGTGAAATTGTGGTTCATAGTCAACCAACTGTGATTGAACCTGAGCCGGTAGCTGTTAAGGCGAGCTTGCCCGGTGCCGTTAAGCAGTCAGTCGCGAAAGTGGCTGCCAAAGTAACCGGTGATGGGCCGAGTGAACCTATCGAACCGGTTCTAGTTCATGACGTGAAGAAAAAGGCCAAACGTGCCGATAAGGTGCGCGGCACCAGTGCCGGTTTGCCTTCTTTAGACTTGTTAGACCTGCCAGTGGCGCAGTCGAACGGTTATAGCCCTGAAGCCTTGCAAGATATGGCAAAGCGGGTTGAAGAGGCACTGGCTGATTTCAATGTTGCGGTAAAGATTGTTTCGGCCAATACCGGCCCGGTCATTACCCGTTTTGAACTAGAGCTGGCGGCCGGGATTAAAGGTAGCCAGATTTTAAATCTGGCCAAAGATTTGGCGCGTTCTTTGTCGGTTATCAGTGTGCGCGTGGTTGAGGTGATTCCTGGTAAACCTTATGTGGGTTTGGAAGTGCCGAACGTGAAGCGTGAAATCGTTTCCATGCGCGACGTGCTACAGAGTAAAGAATATAGCGAGTCCACATCGCCACTCACTATGGCCTTGGGTAAAGGTATTGCCGGCCAGCCAGAAATCACCAACCTCGGCAAAATGCCGCATGTATTGGTGGCTGGTACCACCGGTGCTGGTAAATCGGTTGCCGTTAACGTCATGCTGCTGAGCCTGCTGTTTAAAGCTTCGCCGGAAGAGCTACGCATGATTCTGGTGGATCCGAAAATGCTGGAACTGTCGGTTTATGAGGGCATTCCGCATTTGTTAACGCCGGTGGTGACGGATATGTCAGACGCTGCTAACGCTTTGCGCTGGGCGGTGGTCGAGATGGAGCGTCGCTACAAGTTGATGTCGGCGGTGGGTGTGCGAAATGTGGCTGGCTTTAACAAGAAGGTTAAAGACGCGGAAGAAGCGGGCGAGCCGCTGGCGGATCCGCTCTATCAAATGAACCCTAATGCCGCGATGGCGTTTGCCGGTGAAGAAAACCCAGAAGAAGTGCCGCGCTTAGAAACCTTGCCGTATATCGCCATTGTGATTGATGAAATGGCGGACCTGATGCTGACCGTGGGCAAAAAGGTGGAAGAGCTAATTTTGCGTTTGGCGCAGAAAGCCCGTGCTGCCGGTATTCATTTGATTTTGGCCACACAACGCCCGTCGGTAGACGTGATTACCGGCTTGATTCGAGCCAATATCCCTAGCCGTGTAGCTTTCCAAGTGGCGTCGAAGATCGATTCACGCACGATTTTGGATCAATCCGGCGCTGAAACCTTGCTCGGTATGGGTGACATGCTCTTTAGTTTGGCCGGCAGTATTACGCCGACGCGGGTGCATGGCGCCTTTGTTGACGACCATGAAGTTCATAATGTGGTTTCTTGGATCAAGCAGCATGGTGAGCCGAACTACGACGAGTCGATATTGTCTGATCCTGCAGAGATGATGGCGGAAAGCGGACTATCTGGCATCCCCGGTGTTGAATCTGGCGGCGGGGCTGGCGGAGATGCGGAAACAGACCCTCTATACGACGAAGCCGTGAAAGTAGTAACGGAAACGCGTCGGGCTTCGGTTTCTGGGGTGCAGCGCCGTTTGCGAATTGGTTACAACCGCGCTGCAAGGCTGGTTGAAGCCATGGAAGCGGCTGGCGTGGTGGGGCCTCCGAAGAATAACGGTATGCGTGATGTATTAGCGCCGCCGCCTCTCTCTGATTAAAAATTTCAGAGATCGATATTGATGAAAAAGATTCTATTTTTGCTAGCCATGTTGCCGTCTATGCTGCTGTTGCCGAGTTTGGTAAGCGCTGCTCCAGCCGTATTAGAGCGATTTTTGGCAGACACCCAAGCTTACCAAGCGGATTTTCTACAACGCACGGTGGATGAGTCGGGCGAAGTCACGGCTATTAGTAGCGGTCAGATGTCGCTAAAACGTGGTCAAAATAATCAGCCGGGTAGTGGCCAGTTCCGATGGCAATATCAAGAGCCTTGGGAGCAAATCATTGTTGGTGACGGTGAAACGCTTTGGCAGTACGACGCCGATTTAGAACAAGCCACCAAACGCCCAATGCAAGAAAGCTTGGCTGGCACGCCGGCTGAATTGCTGGTGGGTGGTTTGCTGCTGGATGACTGGCTGATTAGCGAAGATGATGTTTGGCTAACCTTAAAGCCTAAAGACAATGACCTGCCGTTTCAGTCAATTGCCTTGCGTTTTGAAGGTGAGCTGCTTGCTGGTATGAAATTGGTTGATCAATTTGACCAAACCACGCATGTGGTCTTTGACCGGATTAATACTGAAGCTGAATTTGCGGCTGAGACCTTTGTATTTGTGCCGCCAGAAGGCACCGAAATCATTGGCGGCGAGGACGATTTTTAAGCCTCCTAGCTGCTGTTTCATCCCTATCTACTTTGTCCTATAGCACTACGCCATTAGCCGAAAAAGCCAGACCCAGTGATCTGGCTTCTTTTGTTGGTCAGCAGCATTTGCTCGCTGAAGGGCGGCCGCTGCACGCCGCGATTACCCAAGGTCAGTTGCATTCAATGATCCTCTGGGGGCCGCCGGGTTGTGGCAAAACCACCTTGGCGCGTTTGTTGGCAAACGCCAGTGATTGTGAATTTGTGATGCTGTCAGCGGTGCTGGCTGGCGTTAAAGATGTGCGCGCTGTGGTGGCAGAAGCTAAGCAACGCCATACGGATGAACAACGCGGCACCTTGGTGTTTGTCGATGAGGTGCATCGTTTCAATAAAAGCCAACAGGATGCGTTTTTACCGTTTGTAGAAGACGGCACCATTTTGTTTGTCGGCGCGACGACTGAAAACCCTTCGTTTGAGGTCAATAACGCTTTGTTATCGCGGGCGCGGGTTTATCGGCTTGAAGCCTTAAAGGCGACGGATTTAGAGCGGGTGATTGAGCAGGCTGCTGCGCAACAGGGCTTTGAAATCAGCGCTGAGCATTGTCAGCAGTTAGCGCAAGCGGCCGATGGCGATGCGCGGCGCACATTGAATTTGCTGGAGCTATATAGCCAGCAGGCGCGCGATGGGGCCTTAGACGACCAAGCCTTTGCAGTCTTGTTAGAAGGCTCATTGCGCCGTTTTGATAAAGGCGGCGACAATTTTTACGACCAAATTTCGGCCTTGCATAAGTCGGTTCGAGGCTCTTCGCCAGACGGCGCTTTGTATTGGTTGCGCCGTATGTTGGATGGCGGCGCTGATGGTGGTTATTTGGCGCGACGTTTAGTGCGTATGGCTTCTGAGGATATTGGCAATGCCGATCCACGGGCCTTGGAAATTTGCATCAATGCCTGGGAAAGCTATTTGCGCCTAGGCAGCCCAGAAGGGGATTTGGCGCTGGCGCAGGCGGCGGTGTATTTGGCTAGTGCGCCTAAAAGTAACGCCGTTTATATGGCTTGGAAAGCAGTCGGCCAAGCGGTTGCCCAAACCGGATCGTTAGAAGTGCCACTGCATTTGCGTAACGCGCCGACCAAACTGATGAAAGCGCAGGGCTACGGCAAGGCCTATCGCTATGCGCATGACGAACCTGAAGCTTATGCAGCAGGTGAGCAATACCTGCCTGACGAGCTGCAGGACGCCAGCTGGTATACCCCGGTGCCGCGAGGTTTGGAAATTAAAATTGGCGAAAAGTTGGCGCGCCTGAAAGCGCTAGATGAGCAAAGCCGCTGATGGCCGATCAATGCAGGCGAGGCCGCAATAAAGCGGTTAAAGCCGCTATAATGCGCGCTGTTTTTAACCAACAGCCAACACTATGCAATTACTTGCGGTAGCTCTAGGTGGTGCCCTAGGTGCTAGCTTGCGATGGGCGCTGACTCTGCTATTACCGGCGGCGACTTTTCCGTGGCCGGTATTGGTCGCCAACTTGAGCGGCAGTTTTGCGATTGGTGTGGTTTGGGCAGCGGCCGAATCGGCCCTATTGGAACCAACACTACGGTTGTTTTTAGTGACTGGTTTGCTGGGGGCGCTAACAACGTTTTCGACGTTTTCTTTAGACGTGGTGTACTTGTTACAGCACCAACGTTGGCTAGCGGCCAGCGGTTTTTTAACGGCCAATGTGATTGGTTGTGTGTTTTTGACGTATGTGGCGCTTTCAATGGGCCGCAAACTCTTTATTTAACTGATTGATTTAACTGAATTAATAGAGTCGACATGCTTGACGCAAAACTACTTCGCCAAGACCCAGAAAGCATTGCTAAGCGCCTAGCGGTAAAAGGCGTGCAGTTTGATGTGGCTGCCTTTCTTGCCCTAGATGAGCAGCGCAAAGCCTTAACGGTGGATATGCAGGAACTGCAAAACACCCGCAACGTAAAGTCCAAAGGCATTGGTAAGGCGAAGGCGCAGGGCGAGGATATTGCTCCCTTGTTGGCTGAAGTCGAGTCATTAAAAGCTCAATTGGCGGAAGCCGAAGCCAAACAGGCGGCCGTGCAAAGTCAGATCGATGAGATTTTGATGGGCACGCCGAATGTGCCGGCTGACGATGTGCCAGCGGGTAACGACGAAGACGACAATGTTGAAGTGATGAAGTGGGGCGAGCCTACCGCCTTTGATTTTGAACCTAAAGATCATGTCGATTTGGGTGAGCAACTGGGGCTGGATACCGAAACCGCTGCCAATATTGCCTCAGCACGATTTGCTGTTTTGAAAGGTGGTTTGGCGCGGCTGCAACGTGCCTTGACGCAGTTTATGTTGGATACCCACGGCGCTGAACACGGTTATACCGAAGTTTATGTGCCATATATCGCCAATGCCGATAGCCTGCGTGGCACCGGCCAGTTGCCGAAGTTCGAAGAAGATTTGTTCGCGATTCGCCGTGGCGAAGACGAAGTGCCGTTTTATTTGATTCCTACCGCTGAAGTGCCAGTAACCAACATGGTGCGTGGCAAGATTGTGGAAGACAAAGAGCTGCCAGTAAAAATGGTGGCCCACACACCTTGCTTCCGTTCTGAAGCCGGTTCTTATGGTCGTGATACCCGTGGTTTGATTCGCCAGCATCAGTTTGAAAAAGTTGAGTTGGTGCAGCTGGTACGTCCTCAAGATTCTTGGGCAGCTCTAGAAGAGCTGACTGGCCATGCTGAGGCAGTGCTGCAAAAACTAGAACTGCCATATCGCAAAGTGATTCTTTGCGGTGGTGATTTGGGTTTTTCTGCCGCTAAAACCTATGACCTAGAAGTGTGGCTGCCGGGTCAGCAGGCTTACCGCGAAATTTCTTCTTGCAGTAACTTTGAGTCCTTCCAAGCGCGCCGTATGCAGGCGCGTTGGCGTAACCCGGAAACCAATAAGCCGGAGCCGCCACATACGCTAAATGGCTCAGGTTTGGCGGTAGGTCGCACCTTGGTTGCGGTATTGGAAAACCACCAACAAGCCGATGGCTCGGTGGTGATTCCTGAGGCTTTGCGCCCTTATATGGGTGGTCTGGAAGTGTTGGCTCCCTAATACAAACCTTAGCCATGCTTAACGTTGCGCAACTGTCGCTAGGCCGAGGTGGCCGCTTAATTCAGCAAGACTTGTCGTTCTCGCTACAAGCAGGCGAGGTGTTGCAATTGCTGGGCCCCAATGGCGTCGGCAAATCAACGGTTTTACATGCTGTGGCAGGGCTGCTGGAAGCAGATGCCGGTGAGTTGCATTGGCAGGCGCAGCCTATTGAAGCCGACCTTGAGGCTTGGCATCGCAGTCTGTTCTTCCTGCCGCATAAATTGCCAGCACATCCGGTGTTAACGCCGGTGGAAGTGTTGCGCGACAGTTTGGCGCTAAAAGGCCTAAAACCCTCGCTTAGCCAGATTGATGAAGCCTTGCTGGCAGTAGATTTATTGGATCAGGCCGAGCAGGCTGCCGGCAGTTTGTCAGCCGGGCAGCAGCGCCGTATTTGGCTGGCGCGTTTAGTGCTTTCGCTGCGTATGTTGCAGTCTGAACTCCTGTGGCTATTAGACGAGCCGCTCACCAGCTTAGATAAGCAGGCGCAGTCCCTAGTATTTGATTTGCTTAAGCAGCACGTTGCCCGCGGTGGTTTGGTCTTGCTGACTTCGCATCAAACGGTAGAGTTAGACGGTCTCAGAACGCTGACGTTAGAGGTGGCTGAATGAACGCCTTTCTAGCGAGCTTTGAGCGCGAGTGCCGTATTGCTTGGCGGCAGAAAATGGATGTCTTAAATCCATTAATTTTTATGGCCATCATTATCAGTTTGGCGCCTTTGGCCTTGGAGCCTTCACCGCGGTTGTTGGCTGAGGTTGCGGCCGGTTTTGCTTGGCTGGCGCTGCTATTAGGCGCGCAGCTAACGGGCAGTGCCTTGTTTGCCGATGACTGGCGTACCGGTTGGTTAAAGCAGATATTTTTATCACCCAGTCCGGCGACGGTGTTGGTGTTGGCAAGGCTAGCGGCCTGGTGGTTACTGGGCTTTTTGCCATTGGTTTTATTGTCGCCCTTGGCGGCGATGATGTTAGGGCTGCCGTCCGCGAGCGCGATGGCGTTGTTGTTAGCGTTGCTGCTCGCGAGTCCAGCGTTATTGATATTTACCGCTCTAGGCGCGGCCCTAACCTTAGGTATCGGTCGAGCGGCGGCACTGGCGCCGTTGTTGGTACTGCCGCTATTGGTGCCGCTGTTGATATTTGGTGCAGGTATTGTGCGCCTACACGCCGATGGTTTGCCCGTTGATGGGCAATATTGGTTGCTAGCAGCATTAAGTATGCTGTCGATTACATTAGGCCCCTTGGCCGTTACCGCTGCATTGCGATTGCAGTTGGTGGATTAAAAAGAGGAAGGCATGGCTTCACGGTTTTGGACATGGCTACATAAGAAAGGCTCGCCGCCGGTGTTTTACGGCATGGCCGAGCGTTGGTCGCCGTGGTTGGGTTGGGCGAGTTTGGCTGCCTTGGTGGTTGGCTTGTATGGCGGCTTAGTACTGGCGCCGACGGATTATCAGCAGGGTGAAAGCTATCGCATCATCTATATCCATGTGCCGGCTGCGTGGATGTCTTTGTTTGTCTATATGTTTATGGCCAGCATGGCGGCGGTGGGCATTATTTGGCGTTTGAAGATCGCCGATACCATGGCGCTAGTAGCAGCACCGATTGGAGCGATGTTTACCGCGTTAGCCTTGGCGACCGGCTCTATCTGGGGCAAACCCACGTGGGGTACTTGGTGGGTTTGGGACGCGCGTTTGACGTCTGAATTGATTTTGCTGTTTTTATACTTGGGCTATATCGCCCTCTATAACGCCATGGAAGATGAGCGTACGGCAGCCCGTGCCGCCGGTATTTTGGCCTTGGTCGGCGTGGTGAATATCCCCATTATTCATTTCTCGGTGGAATGGTGGCATTCGCTACATCAAGGGCCGTTATTGGATTTGAAAAAGGGTTGGTCATTACAGCCTGAAATGGTGTGGCCGTTATTAACCACAATGGCTGGATTCCAGCTGTTGTTTTTCTGGGCCTTGTTCCGTCGCAGTCAGACGGTGGTGTTGTTAAAAGAAGCGCGCTCAAAATGGGTCGGTGCGATGCTAAGTGGGGACAGACCCCGCTTTTAAAATAATGGCCAAGCGTTTGAGTATGAAAGAATTTATTGGGTGGGGTCTGTCCCCGATTTCGCGATATGGAAAGTTTATCTAATTGGTTGAATATGGGCGGTTACGCTGCCTTTGTTTGGAGTGCCTACGCTCTGTGGGCGCTAGGTTTTGCCTGGCTGGTTGGCGGTACCTTTATTGGTCGCAACAAAGCTTTGCAGCAGTTGGCTGCTCAACAACGCCGAGCGGCGCTAAAAGAGAGCCCTCAAAGGGGAACAGCAGCATGACACCGATTCGCCGTAAACGTTTGATGTATGTGGTTCTGCTGCTAGCGGGTGTTGGTGCCTCGGTGTTTTTCGCCTCACAAGCAATGCGGGAAAACTTAATGTTTTTCTATAGCCCAACGCAGGTTGAGGCCGGCGAAGCGCCGGTTGGCGCGCGTTACCGCTTAGGTGGTTTGGTACTAACTGGCTCGGTAGAGCGGGAAGCTGGCAGCATCGAAGCCCGGTTTGTACTGACGGATACCCAAGCGCAGATTCCAGTGAGTTTCTCAGGCATCCTGCCGGATTTGTTCCGTGAGGGGCAGGGCATCGTGGCGCATGGTCGTATGCGTGCAGATGGCGTGTTTGAAGCTGACGAAGTGTTAGCTAAACACGACGAGAACTATATGTCGCCAGAAGTGGTTGAGGCGCTTAAAGCCGCCGGACACGACCCAACCAAAGGCGATCCTGAAGAGTATCAACGCCAGAAGCCTTAGGCCGACGAGCGCCACAACCCTATAAGCCCCAAACTAAGTCATCACGCTATGTTTATTGAAGTCGGCCATTTTGCCGTTGTTTTAGCCTTTGCCCTATCTATCGTGGCATCCACGATTCCGTTGTGGGGCGCACATAAAGCCGATGCGCGTTTAATGGCCTTGGCGGTGCCGGCGGTGCGCGGACAGTTTGTGCTGATTGCCGTTGGTTTTGCGGCCTTGGTAGCTGCGTTTATCGACAACGATTTTTCAGTCTTATACGTAGCTGAAAACTCCAATACAGCTTTGCCGTTTGCGTACCGCATTGCCGCGGTATGGGGTGCACATGAAGGCTCACTGCTGTTGTGGGTGCTAATTCTGGCTGGCTGGGCTTTGGCCGTGAGCATTTTTAGCCAGTCTTTGCCGGTGGTGATGAAAACCCGAGTATTGGCTTTGCTGAGCTGGGTCACCTTGGGCTTTTTAAGCTTTCTGCTATTTACCTCGAATCCTTTCGAGCGTTTGATTCCCGCCGCTTTAGAAGGGCGTGATTTAAATCCCTTATTGCAGGATCCGGCGCTGGTGATTCACCCGCCGATGCTCTACATGGGTTATGTCGGCTTTTCCGTTGCCTGGGCCTTTGCGGTTGCGGCCTTATTGGGCGGCACCTTAGATAGCACTTGGGCGCGCTGGTCGCGGCCTTGGACCACCGTGGCTTGGTTATTCCTAACCATCGGTATCTCTCTGGGCAGCTGGTGGGCTTATTACGAGCTAGGCTGGGGTGGCTGGTGGTTCTGGGACCCGGTTGAAAACGCCTCGTTTATGCCGTGGTTAATGGGTACGGCCTTAATTCACTCGCTGGCGGTGACTGAGAAACGGGCCACCTTTAAGAACTGGACCGTATTGCTGGCTATTTTTACCTTTAGCTTAAGTTTGCTGGGTACCTTCTTGGTGCGTTCGGGCGTATTGGTTTCGGTGCATGCCTTTGCTACCGACCCAGAGCGGGGCGCATGGATTTTGGCGATGATGACGATTTTCGTCAGCGTGGGTTTGTTCCTCTACGCTTGGCGTGCGCCCTACATTACTTCGGTGGGTAAATTTAACTGGCTCAGCCGTGAGTCGTTGCTGTTGGTGAACAATGTATTGCTGGTAGTAGCGGCGATTACCGTGTTAACGGGCACCTTGTACCCGATTGCCTTAGATTGGCTCAAAGTCGGCAAAATCTCGGTCGGCCCGCCGTACTTTAATGCCACCTTTGTACCGCTAATGTTGCCGCTAATGCTGGCAATGGGCTTCGGCGTGGCTTCGCGTTGGAAACGCGATAGCCGTCAACTGCTAAACCGTTTGGCTGTGGCCTCTGCAGTAGCAGCGGCATTAGGCTTGTTGTTCAATTTGGTGGTGGTTGAGAACAATAGCGTACTGATCGCAGTATCGGTATTTTTGGCCTTCTGGGTCTTGGTAACCGCCGCACGTGAGCCTATTCAGCGCATTCGCAGCAAGGGCAGTGTGGCTGCTGGCATTAAAAGCTTGCCGTTGCATTTGCATGGCATGGTGGTCGCGCATATTGGTCTAGCCATTACCGCCCTAGGGATTGCGGTGACTAGTGCCGATAGCGCGATGGCGGATGAGGTGATTAAACGCGGCAATTCCGCCACTGTCGGTGGTTATGAATTCCAGTTTATGAATATCGAAGAGGTGGCTGGTCCGAACTACG
The DNA here is from genome assembly GCA_030425645.1 of Gammaproteobacteria bacterium. GTDB lineage: Bacteria > Pseudomonadota > Gammaproteobacteria > JAPPPA01 > JAPPPA01 > JAPPPA01. The sequence goes on from JAUHZK010000002.1 coordinate 23,942, forward strand.
ACGCTACCCGCGCCAGCATTAAGGTGAACCAAGGTCGCGAGCACGTGGCTTGGTTGTATCCCGAAAAACGTATTTACCGCGTGCAAACCAGCCCGATGACAGAGGCTGGCATTGATGCCGGCTTTACCCGCGATGTTTATATCTCGCTCGGTGAGCCGGTTGGTAACGACAGCTGGAGCTTCCGCATGCAGGTTAAGCCCTTAGTACGTTGGATTTGGCTAGGTACCATCTTTATGGCGATTGGCGGCTTGCTGGCCGTATGTGACCCCCGTTACCGCCGACAAGCTAAGCGGAAGGCTGCGTAATGAAGCGTTTTATTCTGCCGTTTGTATTTTTAGCCGGTTTGGTGACCTTGCTGGCAGCAGGGTTAGGTCTAAACCCGCGCGAAGTGCCGTCGCCGTTAATTGGTAAGCCAGTACCTGAATTCACGTTGCCGACCTTGGCGGACCCTGAATTTAGAGTCAGCGATCGCGATCTAAAAGGTCAGCCGTACCTCTTCAATGTTTGGGCCAGCTGGTGCCCGACCTGTTATCAGGAACACCCCTTGCTGATGCAGTTGGCTGAGCGTGGCGTGAATATTGTTGGTTTGAATATTGAAGATGAGCGCGCCGACGCTATCGCGGTGTTGGAGAAGGGCGGTGACCCTTACCGCGTGGTATTGGTGGATTACGACGGTCGCTCACGTATTGATTGGGGCGTGATTGCGACACCGGAAACCTTCTTGGTGGATGCCAATGGCGTTATTCAATATAAACATACCGGGGCCATTACTTGGCAGGATTGGGCTGAAGTGATTGCGCCGAAATATCAGCAACTGTTAACGGGTGCGCCGCGTGGTTAAAGCTTTATTATTTTTGTTCTTGATTGCGTCGCCCGCTTGGGCGATTGATAGCTTTCAGCTACCTGAAGACCCGCAGTTATTGGCTCGTTACCAAGCCTTGTCGGAAGAGTTTCGCTGCCTGGTATGCCAAAACCAGAACTTGGCAGACTCGAATGCGGAGCTGGCGAAAGACCTCAAAATCGAGTTGGTCGAACTGCTGCAAGCCGGTAAAAACGATGAGCAAATTCGCGAATTTTTAGTCGCGCGTTACGGTGATTTTGTGTTGTATCGCCCCCCGGTGAATAGCGCCACGGCGTTTTTATGGTTGGCGCCGCTGATTGCTGTCTCCGTGCTTGGGCTTGTCGTATTGATGCTCTGGCGGCGTGGTCGTCAAACAGAAACAGCTACCGCCAATGACGAGCAAGTGGCTGCCGCCTTAGCCGATTTAAAGAAACAAAAAAACTCCTAGTGCCATGACTCTATTTTTACTAAGCGCGGCTGCCTTAATCGCCGCCACACTTTGGTGGCTTGGCCGTCCTTTGTTGAGCGCGTTGGCGAGTAACAATGCGCCCGAAAACCAGCAAAGCGCTAACCGTGCAGCCTTAGAAGAGCAGCTAAGCGAAGCGCAGGCGGAATTTGAAGCTGGCCGCATTGATGAGGCTGCCTTTAAAGAAACCGAACAAGAGCTTGCTCGGCGTTTGCTGGAAGAAGTCAAAGTTGAGAGCCAGTCTATTGCGGCGACTGGTGCGCCCCAGAGTGTGTTATTTGCGGTGCTAGCTTTGTTTGTGGTGGCCTTGAGCGCCGGGCTATATCTTGATTTAGGTAAGCCAAACTTAATTGCTGAATCAGCAGAACCCGCGGCAGTTGAAACCGCAGGTGAATTTGACCCTGATGCCGCGAAGCGACGCGTGTTGCAGCTACGTCAGCAATTAGAAATCAATGCCCAGAATGCCGTGGCTTGGGCCGAATTGGCCCGTTTAGAGCGCCGTTTGGGGCAAACGGCTGATGCCACCCGGAGCTACCAACATGCCGCCATGCTGGCCACTAACGACAGTGATAAAACCGAGTTGCAGCTAGAAATGGTAGAAACCTTTGCCTTACACGCTGAGCGCAACGGCACGGCCATTCCGCCAATGGCGCTTGTGGTGGTCAATGAAGTGTTGGGGCGATACCCTGAGCATCCGCGTGCTCTGTGGTATGGCTCGATGTTGGCTGAGCAGGCTGGACAACGTAATGTGGCGATTGAACGCGTCGAAACCTTGTTGTCACTGAATCCACCTGAGCAAATTCGCGCTGCCTTAACGCAGCAATTGGCGGGTTGGAAAGCGGCACAGGACGAGGTCAAAGAACCGTCGTCGTCCGTGAGTAGTCGCGAGATTGCGGTTTCAGTTGATATTCCACCGGGTACCGATGTGGGTAATACCAACTCGGCAACCTTGTTTGTTTATGCGCGTGCGGCTAATGGTCCGAAGATGCCGCTCGCCGTACGCCGCTATGAGTCACCTATTTTCCCGCTAACCCTAGCGCTAAACGACAGCATGGCAATGGTGCAGGGCACTCAGCTGGGAACTTATGACGAGCTAGAGGTGGTTGCTCGGGTGAGCTTTACGGGTGATGCGATTCCTCAGCCCGGCGACTGGTTTGGTTCAAAAGTGATTTCAAAGGGCCAGGATGCTGTGGCGATTGGGATTGATACTTTGGTGGAGTAGGTCTAGCTGGGCCAGAGTAGGGGTTGGCTTGCTATGATCGGGATGGTTACAAGCTTGGATAAACTCAATCGTTAAGGGATGCGCTCCCTACGGTCGCGGTTAAGTGCTCCGCACTTAATCGAACCGGATGGCGTTGCCATTGGTTCGAAGTTCGACGCCGAAGTGTAAATACGAAAAAGGTTGGTCGGTGATTGGGCTCTGGTGCTAAACGTCGGGATTGGCTCCCTGCGGTCGCCGTCAAACGCTTGGGGCGTTTGATCGAACCGCGGTTTTGGCTTTAAAACCCGTCCAGCGCAAATACAAAAAAGGCCCGTCTTTGACGGGCCTTTTTTGTATTTGGCGGAGGAGGAGGGATTCGAACCCTCGAAGGGCTATTAACCCTTGCTGGTTTTCAAGACCAGTGCATTCAACCGCTCTGCCACCCCTCCGGATGTATTTGCTGTGCGGCAAATTTGAGCGCGCAAAGATACCGATTTTTGACGCATAGTGCCAGTAAAAATTGCGGTTTTTTATAGAAACTTTCTAGCCCTTGCTTAAATCGAAGCATAAGGTCGTATGTTTGGATCTATCAGCGCTAATTTGCTTGAAAATAGTCTATTTATCCCCACATATTTCTTGCTAGGCTTATGCCTGCTTATTTATTCATTCCTCGGGTCAAAAGGAGACCTAAGACCATGAATCAGGATTTTGATCGTCGTTATTCGAATGCTCAGGACGCGGTAGTAAGCCGTGGCCAGCCTTCTTTGCTAGAAACCAATAAGGTGCTGCGCCAAACTTATATGTTGTTGGCAATGACCTTGATGTTTAGTGCGGCGACCGCCTTCTTAGGTATGGCGGTGTTTAACAAGCCGGTTAACTGGATTTTGGACTTGGTGGTCACCTTTGGCCTGTTGTTTGCCGTTAACTGGCAGCGTAATAGCGTGATGGCGCTACCATTGGTGTTTGCCTTTACCGGCTGGATTGGGCTTTCATTGGGGCCGATTCTGAGCATTTATATGCAGATCGCTAACGGCTCTGAGGTGATTATGCAGGCGCTAGGCGGTACGGCTTTGGTGTTCTTTGCGCTATCTGCTTACACCTTGCGTACACAGAAAGATTTCAGCTTTATGGGTGGCTTTCTGTTTGTCGGTTTGATTGTGGCGATTATCGCTTCGATCGCCAATATTTGGCTGCAAATTCCAGTGCTGCAGTTGGTAATCCCTGCGGCCTTTGTTCTGATTGCTAGTGGCCTGATCTTGTTTGATACCAGCCGCATTATTCACGGTGGTGAAACCAACTACGTGATGGCAACGGTTAGCTTGTACCTAAACATCTATATCTTGTTTATGAACTTGCTAAGCCTGCTAACTAGCTTGGGTAGCGACGAGTAAGACGCTGCTGAAGGCGGAATCATAAGAGGCCCCGTTTATCGGGGCCTTTTTTATGTGGTAGTACTAGGTGGTGGTTCCACATAGCAGTTCCACATAGCAGTTAAGTACAAGCGAAAGCGTAAAATAACGATAAACTTAGCGGCATAAACAATAAAACCGCCGATGCGGGCATTAGGAAGAGGGCGATCATGGCGCAGAAATACGACACATTTGAAGAGTTTTATCCGTTCTACTTGTCGGAACATAGCAATACCACCTGTCGGCGTATGCATTTTGTTGGTAGTTCTATTGCCTTGCTTTTGATTGCAATAGCGGTCATCACGGCTAATGCTTGGTTGGCGGTGCTGGCAATTGTGCAGGGTTATGCTTGGGCTTGGGTTGGGCACTTTTTCTTTGAGCACAACAAGCCCGCGTCTTTTAAGCAGCCGCTTTATAGCTTTGTTGGCGACTGGGTGATGTACAAAGATATTTTGACCGGCAAAATTAAATGGTAGCGGTGCTTTAGGCCGTTGCTTATTGGAAAGCCCGCTTAATTGCGGGCTTTTTTATAGCTTAATGCTGTAGTCGAAACTGATACCAAAATCGGGGGCTGTTTCGGTCGGTAGATCCTCGGTAATTCTAGCGCTCCAAAATCCTTTAGCCGTCTCGCCGTAAGCGCCAATGCCAATATTGCCGCTGGCACCGCCTAAGGTGCTAATTTCACTGTTATACCAAGCACTTTGCCAGCTGCCGCTAATAAAGAGGTTGACGCGGTTGCTAATGTTGTACGCCGCCAGTATTGCGCCAGCGACGGTGGCTGCTTGGCTTTGCTCGGGTAAGACTTTGTTGTCGATTATGTAGGTAGCTCCAATAGTCGCTGCAAAGCCGCTAAAACCAGCCTCGGGCAGGGCGCTGCTGTAGCTTAGGCCTAGCTCGCTGCCGCCTGAACCGGTCAATTTGTCCTCGTCACCGGTGGGTAATTTGATGGCTAGGTTGTAAGGCCCGATGTGGGCTGCGACGGTGATGTCTCCTAGGCCTTGTTGGCTTTCGTTAATATCAATCAAGCTGGTGCCGTTACGTTGGTAGCGATAATGCAGCGTATTTTCTGGTCTTTGTTGGCGATTGCCCTCCGGTAAACCGGTCAGGTCATGCCAGCCGTCGATAGTCGAGTCTAAAAAGCCTGCGGAATGCCGATAATAGGGCAGCGAGATGCTGAGGCTGTCTAACCAGCTGACGGTCTTAACTTGTTTCTGTAGCGTTAACTCTAGGCGAGCCGCTTCGCCGTCAATAAGTAGGCTTTCGTTGCCTTGTTGGCGTTCTAATGAGGTGTTGCTGGCGGAAAGACGTATCGACGCCTTGTTGCCGCACTGGGCGGTACTGAGTGTGGCGGGTTGTAAGTGGATAGCGGCAAGAGGGCGTTGGTTGCCGCTGTCCAGCGTCACGCACTGTTGCTGGCCGGCTGCTATGGCGTTGAAACTCGCCGCCAAAATGCTCCAGCTAAGGGTCAATTTCTTCATTTTTATTATTAATAATTCGTTCTAAGTTGCTGAAAATCCATTGGTTTATGTAGCTTCTGCGGTCATTTTGAATAAAGCCGCAGTGGCCGCCGTGCTTAACGATAGTGGTGTTCAGGGTGGGCGACTTAGGTAGCGCAGTGATATCGCTAATGGGAATAACGGGATCATCGCTGGCGCTAAGGATAAAAGTAGGGGTTTTGATACTGTTAATCGTCTCGTCGCTTACTCGGTAGCCTTCTAGGTAGCTTTTAGCGTTGTTGGCAGGTAAAAGGCCCGATTGAATGAAAAAGTCTGTCATTTCATCCAGTGTTTCGAGTTTTAGCGCGGCTTCAAAGTCATATAGACCGGCCCAGGCGGCTTGTTTTGCACGGATCGATTTGCGCCATTTTTTGCGGAAATAATGGTGATAGAGCTTGGGGCCTTTTGCTAACGCCTGCATGGTCGAAAACGGCCTTACGGCGGGGCTTACGGCAAATGTGGCGTCTAAGGGGATGCCCAATGTCGGCGCCAATGCGGCAACTCGCAGAGCGAAATTCCCACCCATTGAAAAGCCGGCTAATAAATTGGGCTGGGTTTTGCCGTAGTGCTCGCAGAGTTGTTTGGTTGCTTCGGCGACTTCGTTAATCAGAAAGCCGTGAAAAGGGTCTTTGTTTAGATGGTAAGTATCACCGTGGTCGCGAAGATTGAGTCGAGAGACGCTATAGCCGCGTTTGTACAAGTAGGCGCTAAGGGCGACTAAATAGACTGACTTAGAGCATCCTTCCCAGCCATGCAGTAAAACCGCGTGACCTTTGGGGTTGGGGTGTTCGTTAATGTCGGCCGCAAGTTTTCCTTCGCTGGTTTCAAGAATAATGCGCTGCGGCGACTTTAGTGCCGGACATTGCTTGAAGATCAACCAACGTCGAGGTTTAAAGCTGGCGAGCATGGATTGTGCGTGCGGGTGACGCAATACACCGCTTGGTCGAAATAATAGCTCTGCTTGCATGGTGTGGCGCTTGTTGGGCTTTTGCTTGGGGTTTATGTTGCCAAACAAGCGCTCTAGCGTCACTTATTCGCCTATATAAAATTATTATTTAACATAATATATATTATGCGCATATTTATTTGTGCGGGTTCAGCATAAGCAGTCCACTTCCATCTCCCAACTGCGACCATAGTTGTTACGATGCCTCCCGTTTACGTAACGGCGCTTAAAGGAAATCTTGATGATGTGGAAAGTTTATTTGTCTGGTGAAATTCACAGTGACTGGCGTCAGCAGATTCAATCTGCGGCTGCAGACCTTAAGCTCCCAGTAACATTCAGTTCGGCCAATACTGATCACGAAAGCAGCGACGCTGCTGGCGACGTGCTTGGTGAGCAGCCTGTTGCTTTCTGGCGTGATCACCAATCTGCCAAAGTAAACGCTATACGCACCAAAACACTAATTGAGCAATGTGACTTAGCGGTGATTCGTTTCGGAGACAAATACAAACAATGGAATGCTGCCTTTGATGCTGGTCAATGCGCCGCCTTGGGCAAGCCTTATATCACCCTGCATGATGAAAATATTGTGCATCCTTTAAAGGAAGTTGACGGCGCAGCAATGGCTTGGGCGCAAACGCCACAGCAAGTGGTCGAAGTTTTGCGCTATGTCACGCTAGAGGACTAAGCCCCCTATTTCTCAGGCCTTTAAAAAACGACTAAATACGGTTTAAGCGGCGTTATTGGTTGCGCAAGCTTTACTGCTTCGTCTGTTGACGGCCAGGCTGTCTCAAAAAATCTTCGTTTTCGTCGCTGTGTAACCAGTTGTAGTTAGTTGGGGTCAAGGTTGGGCGCTGGTTCGCCTGTTTTGCGAATGCTGATAGTAATATTAAGTTATTGATATTAAATGTTTTGTTGCAGTGCGTCGCGCAACTTTTTGGATAACCATCAAGCAGCTGTTGTGAATCGACGAACGGTTGTGAATTAATTTGATAACCCCCTATTGCGGCCTCTAACAAGCTTTTCACATCTTATCCACAGCTTAAATAACAGGCCCACTACATATAGTGCTTGCGTTGCTGTTTAGACCCCTTTATCTTGTGCCTTATTGAGCGCGACCCAATATCTTGTGTCTACCAAGAATAATTAAACACAAGTTATGGGTGTGTCGATAACTAATGTCGACAACCGGGTTGAATAAGGCTTTCCCAAGCGCGCTGAAAATTAAAGCCAAGCCCTGCACCTTACTATTGCCACCCGGAGGCACCATGGAATCACAAGTTAGCTCAGCTACAGACCCATCCATCACCGCCGCTGATATGCCTGAAGTATCAGCTGAAACCAATGCCCAAATTCAAGCTAACGAGCCTGGCCAGGTTCGTGTTATTCGTCGTAACGGCAAAATCACCCCGTTTGACGCTAGCAAAATTGAAGTTGCCTTAACTAAAGCCTTTTTGGCGGTTGAAGGCGGCACTGCGGCGGCTAGCTCACGTGTACATGAAACGGTTAAAGCCTTAAGCGCATCAGTTTCTAAAATGGTGACCCGCTCACTACCTGGTGGTAGTGGCACGGTACATATTGAAGATATTCAAGATGCGGTAGAGCTTGCGCTAATGCGTGCCGGCGAGCACAAAGTGGCTCGTGACTACGTTTTATACCGCGAGAGCCAAACCGCTAAACGTGCTGCTGAAGCACCGGCAGAAGAGAAAGCTGCAGCACCAGCGTTAAACGTAACGCTTAAGAACGGCAGCACTACTCCGCTAGATAGCGATCGTGTGACCTATCTGATTAATGAAGCTTGCGAAGGCCTGCAGGGCGTCGACGCTGAAAAAATCATTACCGACGTAATGCGTAACCTATACGACGGTATTACCGAAGACGAGCTAGCCCAAGCGATGGTGCTGTCGGCTCGCGCTTTGATTGAAGAAGAGCCTAACTACACTTATGCCTCTGCTCGTCTGCTACTGGATAGCGCGCGTACCGAAGCATTGACCTTCCTAGGCTGTGAAAAACACTCGGCCACTCAAGCAGAAATGTCTGAGTTGTATGCTGATTACTTTAAAGACTACCTCCAAGCAGGAATCAACTTTGAACTGATTGATTCCAAACTAGGCCAATACGACCTAGATCAGCTTGGTGCCGCGCTTGCTCCTGAGCGCGATCGCCAGTTCACCTACCTTGGCTTGCAAACGCTGTATGACCGGTACTTTATCCACAAAGAAGATACCCGTTTCGAATTACCGCAAGCCTTTTTTATGCGCGTAGCAATGGGGCTGGCGCTGAACGAAGTAGACCGCGAGGCTCGCGCCATTGAGTTCTACAACGTGTTGTCGAAGTTCGACTTCATGAGTTCAACGCCTACCCTATTTAACTCAGGCACCCTGCGCCCGCAGCTCTCGTCTTGCTACCTGACGACTGTGCCCGATGAACTAGAAGGCATCTACAACGCCATGCGCGACAACGCTTTGTTGTCTAAATTCGCTGGCGGCCTAGGCAATGACTGGACCCGTGTACGCTCAATGGGCGCCTACATTAAAGGCACCAACGGCAAATCACAGGGCGTGGTTCCATTCCTAAAAGTGGCTAACGACACCGCCGTAGCGGTTAACCAAGGCGGCAAGCGTAAAGGCGCGGTTTGCTCTTACCTGGAAACCTGGCACTTGGATATTGAAGAGTACCTAGACCTACGTAAGAACACCGGTGACGAGCGCCGCCGTACGCACGACATGAACACCGCGAACTGGATTCCAGACCTGTTCTTGCAGCGTGTACATGAAGACAAAGAATGGACGCTATTCTCTCCTGCTGATGCTCCAATGCTGCACGACCTATGTGGCCAAGAGTTCAAAGCTGCTTATGAAGAATGCGAAGCCAAAGCTGAGCGTGGCGAGATCAAACTGTTCAAGAAGATCTCTGCCGTACAGCTATGGCGCAAAATGCTGGGCATGTTGTTCGAGACTGGCCACCCATGGATGACGTTTAAGGATCCATGCAACCTCCGCAGTCCACAACAGCACGCCGGTGTGGTTCACAGTTCAAACCTTTGCACTGAGATCACACTTAATACTTCGGACAAAGAAATCGCCGTGTGTAACCTCGGCTCGGTCAACTTGCCCCAGCATATTGATTCCGAAGGCAATCTCGACACCAACAAGCTAGAGCAAACCATTAACGTGGCCATGCGCATGCTGGATAACGTGATCGACATTAACTACTACAGCGTGCCGCAAGCACGTCGTTCTAACCTACGTCACCGCCCGGTTGGCCTGGGCATCATGGGCTTCCAAGATGCGCTGTATAAGCAACGTATTGCTTATGATTCAGAAGCTGCGGTTGAGTTTGCCGATGTGGCTCAAGAGCATGTTAGCTACTACGCCATTAAAGCCTCTACCGACTTGGCTGATGAGCGTGGCGCTTACGACACCTTTAAAGGTTCACTATGGGATCAAGGCATCCTGCCTTACGACTCGCTGAACATTCTTGACGAAAACCGTGGTGGCTACCTAGACGTAGACCGCACGATCCGTTTGGATTGGGATACCTTGCGCCAGCGTGTACAAACTGTGGGCATGCGTAACAGCAACACCATGGCGATTGCACCGACTGCAACCATTGCCAATATCACCGGTGTGTCACAGTCAATTGAGCCGACTTACCAAAACCTATACGTGAAATCGAACCTATCGGGCGAGTTCACCGTGGTTAACCCGCATCTAGTACACGATCTGAAAGACCGTGGCCTATGGGATCCAGTCATGGCGCACGACCTGAAGTACTACGACGGTTCTGTACAGCCTATCGACCGTGTGCCAGAAGACATCAAAGCACTCTACAAATGTGCCTTTGAAATCGACGCTAGCTGGTTGGTAGAAGCCGGTTCACGCCGCCAAAAATGGATTGACCAGGCTCAATCTTTGAACCTGTACCTAGCGCAAGCTAACGGTCCTAAATTGGATCAGCTATACAAATTGGCTTGGACTAAAGGCCTAAAAACCACTTACTACCTCCGCACCATGGGAGCGACTCATGCAGAGAAAAGTACGATCAGCGACAGCAAACTTAATGCCGTCCAAGGTTCGCCAGCGCCGCAACCAGTGGGTAGCGCAGCGCCAAAAGCCTGCTCGCTTGACGACCCAGACTGCGAAGCCTGCCAGTAGTAAGTAACCGCACATTATCAAGCCAAGGGAAGGTGTCCCCTTCCCTAGCTAGCAACGACTATAGAGATAAAGATGATGCTTGATTGGAACGAAGAAAAAGCCGCCAAAACAACGGCCTTAAACCCAGAAGGTGAAGCCCACCCTAACCCTATCTTGACCGCGCCAGAAACTAGCGCCGACAGCCAAGGTGCTGCTACCGGTCTTGAAGACGTAGAAATGGGCGCGTCACGCATTCGCGTAGACGACAAGAAAATCATTAACTGCCACGCTGACCTAAACCAGCTAGTACCGTTTAAGTACAAATGGGCTTGGGAAAAGTATCTAGACGGTTGTGCTAACCACTGGATGCCGAATGAAATCAACATGGCCAAAGACGTTGCCACGTGGAAAGATCCCAATGGTCTAACCGACGACGAGCGCGACATCATCAAACGCTCTTTAGGTTTCTTCTCTACCGCTGACTCATTGGTAGCGAACAACTTGGTATTGGCGGTATACCGTCACCTAACCAACCCAGAGTGCCGCCAGTACCTATTGCGCCAGGCCTTCGAAGAAGCGCTGCACACCCACGCTTACCAGTACTGCATTGAGTCACTAGGCTTGGATGAAGCTGAAGTATTCAATATGTACCGTGAAATCCCATCGATTCACGACAAAGCCGCTTGGGCGCTGCCATACACCCAGTCACTAGCTGACCCTAACTTCCAAACCGGTTCAGTAGAAGACAACCAGCGCTTCTTGCGTGACATGATCGCCTTCTACGTGGTTTTCGAAGGCATCTTCTTCTACGTGGGCTTTGTACAGCTGCTGAGCTTTGGCCGTCGTAACAAGATGACCGGTATCTCTGAGCAGATCCAATACATCATGCGCGACGAGTCTATGCACATGAACTTTGGTATCGACGTGATCAACCAGATCAAAATCGAAAACCCAGGCACATGGACTGACGAGTTCCAAGAAGAAATCGCACAGATGATTCGTGAAGCTACCGAGCTAGAAATTCGTTACGCCCACGACACCATGCCTCGCGGCGTGTTGGGTCTAAACGCCAACATGTTTAACGAATACCTGAAATTTATTGCTAACCGTCGCTGTCAGCAAATTGGCATTGCCGAGCAATACCCAGGTGCCACCAACCCGTTCCCGTGGATGTCAGAAATGATGGACTTGAAGAAAGAGAAAAACTTCTTCGAAACCCGCGTGATCGAATACCAAGCCGGCGGCACGCTAAGCTGGGACTAGTTGGTATAAGCGGTTACATCACGCTTAGAAAAGGGCTGCCAATGGCAGCCCTTTTTATTCATGACCAGTAAGTGACAAACTCTTACCGCTTATATGCCTCGTATTCGACCCCAGGGTAATGGCCTACTACCGTAATGTAGCGGAAGTAACTCTCAGTAAGTTCAAGTATGCGATAGACCTTGACGACCGGAGCAATGGCTACACCGTCGTCTTCCAAGTAGGTAATGGTTTCAAATTCGCCGTCACAATCTCGCCTGCCGCTGTTGTTACTCAATATGTCGGTTTCGGTGCCATCTAGAAATGAATATTTGAAATGGCAACTGGTCTCGTGACTAGAGTTTTCACAACTAAATGCTGAGTAGTATCCCTCTTCATAGTTGTACACTTCCCCTGTCCAAGTGCCCTCGAGCAGAGAGCAATCGTGACCGCCACCAAGCACTGTCAGCGGGACTAGTAGAAAACCTAACCCAGTAATTGTCTTTCTATATATGTGCATGGACATTCTTTTCGTTTAGTTTTATTCAAAGCTAGCAAACGACGGATATAGTGTCCAGAAATTGACCGCCCTGAGCATGTCGCCCAAATGACTACCGTTTTTGCTTGGCTGCTTAGGAGCTAAGCGCATTTCCTTCGGCAAAGAGGATGCCGCGGAGTTGTTGAGTGTGTCTGTTAATCCTTCAGGCACCCCGCCATGTATGGCGATTACGATCTCACCCGGTGCGCTCTGTGCTAACCGGTAGTTCGGTGTTTTGTTAGTCATTGCTTTGTCTGCTATACCTAGCAAAGGAGACGGGTTCGCTGCTTTGCTTTGAAAAGTGGAGTAAAGAGAAATGGCATCAATATAAGAAGACGCTTGCATGAAACAACTGATATCAACGCTTCAATTTAAGTTGACGTTGGGATACAGCATTATTCTGCTGGCTATGGTGGTTGCGTTGTCGTTCGCTATTCAGAACCGCCTAGAAGATCTGCTAGAGAAACAAACATTGGAGGCGGTGGAGTCTAAAGGCGCGGCTATTGTTGCTGAGTTGCAACGGCGTCAAACGCTGGTGCATACCTTGACGCAGTCTCTCGCAAGTTTTGCCAAAACAACAAATGGCGATACTGCGCTCATTAGCAAGGGTTTCCCAAAAATCGTCAATTTATCTGGTTCAGAACGGTTTATCGCCGGCGGCGGTTATTGGCCTGAGCCCTATGTGCTTGATCCGCTTAAAGAGCGAGCAAGTCTATTTTGGGGCCGTGATGCGGATGGCAAGTTAACGTTTTACGATGACTACAACGTAAGCAGCGGCCCTGGCTACCACAATGAAGAGTGGTACGTGCCTGCCCAGTATTTGCAAGATGGGCGCTGCTATTGGTCGCAGTCCTATACGGATACTTACTCGGGGCAGCCAATGGTGACCTGTACGGTCGCCGTCCGTTCAGAGGGAGCATTCGTCGGTGCGGCGACAGTGGATTTGCGCTTAGAAGGATTAGAAGAGTTTATTGAGAATCTGACGCAAGGTTCTGATAGTTATGCCTTCTTGGTGGATCAGCATAATCGATTTATTACCTACCCTCGTAGCGAACTGATTCGCGATGACGCCGGTGGGCGTTTAACCAGCAAGCAGTTGGGTCAATTAAATAACGACTTTGCGTCATTGGCAGATAGCTTGGCGACCCTTAGAGAGCGGCAAACTGCGGCCTCGCGAGCCTTAGTAGAAGAGGCGCAGGTGCTCGCGACGAAGCTTGAGGCGGCGAGTTACCAGGTGGATTCTAGCCAAGCAGAGATGATGGCAACTGCCCTGCTCGGTATTAACGAGAGCGTTTCTGGCAACTCCTTGGCTGAGTTAACTTTAGATCAAGACTTGGTCTTCAATGAGTCCGTAACGGCCCATGTGTTCCATGTGCCAGAGGCTTATTGGAAGGTGGTTGTTGTCACGAAGAATAGCCCGCTGTTTCAGGCTGTAGGGGCTTTTATTGCCAACACTTTGTGGGTCACCCTGTTACCGCTGCTGACTATTATGGTGCTGGCCTTCTTGCTGATGCGTTATGTGCTTATTCGGCCATTGCGGGCTATCACTAAGGTTTTGAAAGCTTCAGCTAAGGATAGCCATTCACATCGGATGCGGTTGGATGAGAGCCGTGCAGATGAGCTAGGCCAATTGGCATATTGGTATAACCGTAAAACCGAAGAGCTTTCTGAAACGCTGCGTAAGCTGTCTTCGGTGAACAGCGAGCTAACTCATGAGGCTAATTTTGACTATCTCACGGGACTAACTAGTCGGCGTCAGTTTGAGCGCCGCTTACAGCAGCTTATTGATACTAAAAAGTGGAACGGCTGCGCCCTGCTCTATTTGGATTTGGATCAATTCAAGGTGATTAACGACACCTGCGGACATTTAGCGGGTGACCAGCTGCTGATTAAAGTGGCCAAGTGCTTAAGTTTATATGTCCGGCCTGATGATTTGATAGCGCGCATTGGAGGTGATGAGTTCGCCTTCGTTTTGCATGACGTAAAGCATAAGCAAACTGGCGACTATGCCGAAACCATTATCAAGGCTGTGGGCGATCTTCAATTTGACTGGGCGGGCAAATCGTTTCCGGTGACCTGCAGTATTGGCATTGTGCACCTTGCGGATGTCGATAAAGACGCTGTAACCGCCATGCGATATGTCGACAACGCTTGCTATACAGCCAAGGATGCGGGCCGCAACGGTTGGTATATGTATGCGCCAGATACTGGGGTAATTGAGAAAAGAGAAGGAGAAATGAACTGGCTGGCGCAAATCAATGAGGCTTTAGAGCAGGACCTGTTTTTTGCAGTGTTTCAACCGATTTGGCCAACCAGTGACAAACGGGACAAGTTGCCGGGTGTTGAGGCCTTAATACGGCTGAGAAAGCCCGATGGCTCCATAGTACCGCCTGGCGCGTTCATGCCAGCGGCAGAACGTTACGGTGCGGTTGCGAATGTTGATCGTTGGATGATTAATCACACCATGCAACGGCTGGCTTCGCAGCCTAAGTTGTTAGACTCGTTACGGTTCTGTTCAATCAATCTGTCGGCTTCGTTTATTTGTCAGGCAGATATGCTCTCCACTATTCAGCAGCTGTTGGCGCGTTATCAATTGCCACCAGAAAAAATATGTTTTGAGATTACCGAAAATCAATTGATGACCAATCTGGACCAAGCCAAAAAGGGTTTGGAAGCGTTACGTCAACTGGGTTGCCAAGTGGCTTTGGATGATTTCGGTACCGGAATGTCTTCTTATAGTTATCTGCGTGAACTACCGATCGACCACATTAAGATAGACGGCTACTTTGTGAAAAATATTACAGAAGACGAAGTGCAAAAAGCCTTTATCAAATCTATTTGCGACATCAGCAACCTAATGGGGCTAGAAACCATTGGTGAGTTTGTTGAAACAGATGATATTTACATGATGTTAAGAGAAATCGGCGTTACCTATGCTCAAGGCTTCGGCATTTCCGCCCCGCTGGAGCTGGAGGCGCTGGTAGCCTTCTTGGCGTCTAATGAGCTAGACCGTTTGCGTGCTTAAGCGTTAAAACAAAGCCGGCGCTTCAAAGCTAACGGTAAGTTGGCTGGAAGGATGGGTGACGCTAATCCGTTCTGCATGCAGAAAAAGTCTCTCGCCAGCGTAGCAAACGCGGTCGCCAGCATACATATCGCAACCAATAATGGCATGCCCTATCGACGCCATATGCAGCCGCAACTGGTGCGTACGGCCGGTATGCGGCAGCAGTTGCACTCGGCTACGGTTATTTTCGATATCCCGTTGTAAGACCTTATATTCTGTTTTTGATGGTTTGCCGCTTTCAAAGCAAACTTTCTGCATTGGCCGTTTCGGCCAGTCGACGGTGAGCGGTAGCTCAATTACGCCGTGGTCTTGTTCAACAAGGCCATCCACTAGGGCGATATAGTGTTTTTCCACTTCTCGGCGCTCAAATAACCGCCCTAGTTTGGCGGCGGCCTCTTTGGTGAGGGCGACCACCATCACGCCGGACGTGTCTAAATCTAAACGGTGCACCAAATACGGCGTAGCGTAACTATCCTTCAAGCGGGTTAGCAGGCTATCTTGGTTGAATTTATGTTTGCCTGGCTGTGATAACAAGCCTGCCGGTTTATTCACTACCACCATATGCTCGTCTTCGTATATGCACAGATAGTCGGCTTTGCAGGGTGGCACTATATGGGGTTTACGTTGATAGCGAATCGGCGTTTGCATAGGCGCATTATAAGCGCGCAAGATATGGCGATAACGATAAGGAACCAGCTATGTTGAACAAGCAATTGATGTTTTCCGGCGCCCTGCTCTTTCTGTTGGGGTTATTGGAAGGTGTGGTGATTCCCTACTTCACTAATACCCGTATGGGCTTGTCGGCGCATTTGGCAGCAGTACAAAGCGCTATGGCCTTAATGGTGTTTGGCGCCATCTGGAACTATGTCAGCCTTAGTGATGGCTTGGCTAAATTAGCGGCGTGGGCCTCTATTTTTAGTATGTATGTGGTTTGGCTAGGTTTAACGCTAGCGGGCATTTTAGGCACCAGCAAAGCCACGCCAATTGCGGGCGCTGGTTTTCAGGGTTCCGCCAGCGCCGAGTTGCTGACTGAGACGATTATTACCATCGGCGCTGGTGCAGGTGTGATTGGAGCGGCTTTAATTGTCTGGGGTTTGTGGAATAACTTGCGAGCAGAGGCTTGAGGTCTTGCTAAGGCTAATGGGCGCCGCGCTAGTGTTGCTGCTGGCTTCGGCTTGCGAGGCTGAGCAAATTCAAGTTTTGCCCGACTTCACTCAGTACAGCGGTGTTGAGAAGAAACAGGCCTTTTTTAACTATTTACGACCGCAGGTTGAGCAAGCCAATCAAGCTGTTTTAGAGCAGCGAGCATTGTTGTTGGCGCTTTCTCGGGGCGACGAATTAACAGCAGTAGATCGGCAGTGGCTTAAACAGTTGAGCCAGCAATACCGTGTGAACTACCAGGCCGATGAAATAGACTTTGCTGCCCTCTTGCGGCGCGTAGATACCGTACCCATAGAGTTAGCGTTAACCCAGGCAGCGATAGAGTCGGCTTGGGGTACGTCCCGCTTTGCGCGCCTAGGCAACAACCTATTTGGGCAGTGGTGCCGCAAGGCCGGCTGCGGCATTGTGCCGTTACGCCGTGCGGCTGGCGCTACCCATGAGGTTAAGCGCTTTGAAAGCACGGAAGACAGCGTGAGGGCCTATTTGCGTAATCTAAATAGTCATCGTGCCTATCAGCCGCTTAGGATCCGTCGCGCCGCGTTGAGGCAGGCGCAACAACCAGTGACAGCGAGAGCCCTAGCACTTACGCTCGATAAATACAGCGAACGTGGCAAAGCCTATGTGCAGGATATGCTGCGTTTTATTAAACAGAACCGTTCACTCATGCAGGAGACACCGTAATGACGGTAGATGATATTAAACGTAATGGCTTTATTGCCGCCGGCTTGGCCAACATTATTGGTGTGCTTGGCAGCTCGCGCTTCTTAACTAATGACGCTATTAACCAGCTTGATCCGGTAGTGATGTCGAACTTTGGTTTAACCATGATTTTGGTCTGGGGTGCGGCTTATATTGCCGTCGCCAAAAACCATGCGGCGGTACCGATGTTAACGGCGGTATTTTGCATTGAGAAAGCCATTTATAGCGCCGTGTGGATTCAGTGGCAGTTAAACAACACCTTGGCAGATGCTTACACCCTGGATTTTCAAGCTGGCGTTTTCTACAGCATTTACGGCATTAACGACATTCTATTTATGTTGTTCTTTGGTTGGGTCTTCTTAACGCGCCAGCGTGCATAGTGCTTTTAAGTGTCTGAATACGTTAATTATTTAAAAGAAGTATTGGCGCCGTTAGGCGCGGTGCAGCCGCGCAAAATGTTCGGCGGCCACGGCATCTTTTATGACGGCGTGATGATTGGCCTTGTTGCTGATGACAGTCTCTATCTAAAAGTCGATAAACAGACCGAAGGCGAGTTTATTGGCTTGGACTTGCCGGCCTTTGAATACGAGAAAAACGGCAAAACCTTTGCCATGTCTTACCGGCTAGCGCCTGAAAGTATTTACGATGACCCTGATGACGCCCTGCAATGGGCGCGTCTAGCCTACGAGGCGGCGTTAAGGGCTAAGAAGAAATAGGACCAGCGGGGGCATTTGAACGAAAACCTACGGTTTTGAATCCCGAGACCACGTCGTAACCGTAGGTTTCTGCTGATTTACCCCTTCTCCTCTTCATCTTCAATAAAGTACGTGCCATTGGGTAGCACATGTTTATAGGGCAATAGCGAGATATGGGACAGGGTCTCGTCATCGATGTCCTCCCCCTGCTGCCGGAGCTGTTCCACAATGTCATTTATCTTGATCGTGTTCCAGTAAAGAATGGCGTTCGACACAAAACTAAGACTGCTGGCCTTATTCATGATTTCCTCATAATCACCGGTAGTGAACTCACCCTGGTCGGCAAAAAAGATCCAGCGCGGCAGCTTGTGCCTGTATTCTCCTTTATTCAATTGCCGCTGGACGGTTCGACGCAATTCCTGATTCGTCAGGTAGCGCAGAATGTATTCAGTCTTTATGATCCGTCCGAGATTGGTGAAGGCTTTAGTGAGGCGATCCGATGGTGAGCTATTGGTCAATCGCTGAACGATTACATGCGCTGGTGCCGTTTTCTGTTTCAGGGAAATGGCCACTCGCATCATGTACTCCCATTGCTCCTCAACGATGGCCAGATCAGCAGTTTTGGTGAGCAAATGGTTGAGGTCGCCGTAATCGACGGATTTGTCGATACGGTAGAGTTGTTGATCCTTTAAATCCCGAATGCGCGGCATAAAGTAGAAGCCGAGCAAATGGCAGAGAGCGAAAACGATTTCCGTATATCCGTGGGTATCGGTGGTATGTTCCCGGATTTTCAGGACAGTATTGTTTTCCAGTAATCCATCCAGCACATACAGCGCTTCACGGGGACTACAGGAAATGATCTTGGTGCTGAATACGGAATATTGATCGGACACATGGGTATAGATCCCGATCGCCTTCTCATAATAGCCGTAGTATCGGGGATAATAAGATGCCAGCAGGCTGTCAGCCCGAATCTTAAAACGTTGTGCATCCGATGAAGACAAGGTGCCACTACCATGTACGGCACTGAGCGGCAGCTCGTGGTGCTGATTCACGATTTCAGCGCTGGCGTCGATGAGGGTTTCCTCGCGAATATAATATTGCAGGATGTGCCTGAGCATATCGACGGTCACACCCTTCACGCTGGCGCTCATCGACACAACACCCAGGTTAGTGGCCTGTGAAATGATGGCGGCCATCAGGCTTTTATAAAAGGCTTTTGGTCGCGATTGGTGGTGCTGAATGGGAACAAAGTGACGGCTGTAGTGCGTCATTTGATCCACTTCCATGAGAAGTTGTTCGATGCGGATGGTCGGCATGTGCGCATCAATCACTTTTTGCAGTCGGCTGACTTTATCCGGCACATCCAGCTTGTCGTCGCGCTTGAGTTTCAGCCGGCCATTTGTAATCTCGGCGAAGTTATCCAGCCCAAACCTTTTTTTCGCTTCGGACACGGCTTCGTGGAACTGGATTGAAATGGCGGCGCGGACTTCGTGCGGAGGTGGTTGTTGCAGCTCGGTATAGACGGTTTGCCGGGTTTCATCCCAGTTAGGCTCGTTCAAGGTCAGGTCCCAGAATGAAACATGTTGCTTGCTTTGCGGCAAATAGAGATCACCGGAGCGCAAGGCGTCTTTCATCGCCAGCGCAAGGCCCATTTCCCAAACGTTGCGATTGATGTTGCCGCTTTGATCTTTGAGGCTGCGGCGCAATTCGCGGGGAATGAAGGCTATCGGTGTCGTCTCTGGTAGCTTCTTGAGTTCTCCACTATCCAACTGCTGGACGATCTGGATGGCCTTGATCAGTGGCCCGGAACCTTTCGCTACTTCAAAGGGTAAGCGGATAAAGTCGGCAAAATACTTCCGTAAACTGGGATATCGGGTCAACAACAAATCGCAGTAACCACGTTCCTCCAGGCGCTTGAAGATATGCAAATCGTCAATGGAGGCGAGCAAGTGTTTCTCGTCAACGCGCTGCCACAGGTCACGCTTGTATAACGGCTGCTCATTGGGCCATTCCAGCAGCACATGGGTGGTATCAAGTACCGCATCAATCGCTTTCTTTTGCCGTTTGCGAAATTCCTTGTGCTTCTTGTCGTGACTGTTTTTGGTTTGCCGACACAGCTCCGTCATGTACTGATCGTGCATTTTTACCAGGTGATCGAGCAATATCTTTCGGGATTCCAGCAGGAAACACACCATCAGGGCATAACGCTTGTGATCCTTGAAGCGTTTCATATCCTTGGCGCTGTAGCGCTTGGTTAACCGGTACAGGTAATGAAGGAAGGCGGTATCGATAACCTTTTCTTCAAATTCATTAATGCCAGTGGCCACCAGGTTGCTGTAGCGTTCCAAATAGCGTTTCAGCGATGAAATTTTTGCGGCGGGTGGATATTCCTTGAGTTGATTGAAATAGGTACGTTGATTCCCGCCAGAGGTTTGCAGCAGATCATCGATGGCACTCCGCAGTTCTGGCGACATCTGCTCAAACACTTGCTCAAAGAGCTGAGCGTGCACCTGGTTGCAGATGCGAATGATTTGCCGCTCAATGGTCGTAGGTCCCGGTAAAACAATTCGGTTCAACAACAGGTAGCGCTCTGCTCGATGAAAGAGTTCATCCGGCAGAAGTCCCTGTCGTGCGTGTGCTTCTACCCAGCGATCCAGATCGGCTTCCACTTTTTCATCAAAGCGCCTAAACCCCAGGTATTTGAGGATATTATTGCGGTGTTCCAATAAGGTGGCTTCCCGTTCGGGCACTTCCACGGTGAGTGTCGGTGGCAGCTCAAGTTGACTACTCAGGTAGCTGATCACCCGAGGCGACAGGTCATTAAGCTGGTTCAGAAACCGGCCATAGAGACGCATAGCACAGAGTTGGATGGCAATGCCTAAGCGGTATTGTTTTCGGTATTTGTTGACCACCTGGCAATCGCGCCGATTCAGGGTCCAGTCGCGCACCATTTCCTCGTCGGAAAAGCGTTGCGGCAACATCAACGGCTGGTAGCGTTGCTGATTCGTCAGGAACTTTTCTTTGGCTGTCATCGGGGCTCATTTTACTCTGGTGATGTCACTTGCATTTTTCATTACTCGCATCCTTGATGATGTCTATTCCCCCGCGAATAACGATGATTGAAATTGCCAGACCAATTAGAAGATCGGGATATCGTGATTCGAGCGTGTATACCAACACGCCGCCAATGATGATCCCAAGGTTTGCTATGACGTCATTCTTTGAAAAAATCCAACTGGCCCTCATGTGGACTTCACCTTCTTTGTGCTTGGCAATCAGTTGGAGGCAAATAACGTTTGCGACGAGCGCTGCTGTCCCGACGGCAATCATGAACAACGACTCCGGCTCGCTGCCCCAAACGAAACGGCGAAAGACGTCAACAAATACAGAGGCTCCAAGTATTATTTGAAATATCCCACTGATGTGAGCCGCTCTGATTTTGGCTGACAATGGCCTGCCTACGGCGTACAGTCCAATCCCGTAAACGGTTGCATCGGCCAGCATATCGAGCGAGTCCGCGATTAACGCTGTCGATTCACTGAGAATGCCGAGCGTTATCTCCACCAAAAACATGAACGCGTTGATGCCAAGGAGGATCATTAACACACGACTTTGTTCTTTGTTGTTTATCTCGACTTCACAACCACAACCTGACATATTTTCCCCTTTGATGTTCTGAATCTGCCTCTCCAGGCCTTATTCACCTTTGGTGGAGTGACACTCAACCAATGTTATCTACTGAGCGTTGGCGTCTGACTCGGGACCTGCCTCACCGGGGGCGCGATCCTGTACATAGTCTTCACCGCATTGCAGCGCGTGTTCCGCACGTGCCAATTCGCGCCCAAAATAGGCCGCGTGATCCAGACGACTTATCAGCTCGGCCTCAATAACACTTACATACAAGGCTGCGGCCGAACTTGCGGTGAACATTCGGTCCAGTACGCCCTTGTTACTATAATGTTCGAGTACTAGTCGTTGGTGTATCCGATCAAGGTAGACAACAAAATAACCGGCTGGATCTAATACCAGCTTCCCAGGTTCCTTTGCCGCTTTAATCGGTATCGGGATCACATCAGAAGGCGCGTCGGCAAATGGGCCGGGATCGTTACCCGCAGACTCGACAATCAATTTCCGCAGGGCCGACACATCGTCATTGCCGACTTGCGCGATCACTTTCACCTGCCTGCGAAACGCCTCAACCTGTTCAGGTCGAATATTCTTCAGCAGAGGACGTTTGCCCTTGGCGTCGATGATGCGCATGTTTTCGTTAACACCCTGCTCAGCGAGTGCAAACAACGACTGCCCTGGCAGATGGCCTATCGCCTTACGTGTGTCTTCACCGCAGATGATCAGGAAACGGATGTGGGGATTCGCCAGGGTGTTGCGGATCAGGTGTTCGATACCAAGATTTTCTGTATGCAGGCTACCGACCATAGACAAGCCTTCAATATCGGCATCGCTCAGTGCCGTGACCAGGTGATCGGAATTGAGCGTGCACACGGCCACCGGCGCCTGAAAACGAACGACCCGATAATCGCCGGGCAAGGGCGGCCAACCCTCACGTGGTTCGGGTTCTTCCCTGGCGCAATGAGCGCCTTCAGCGACGGCAGGGTCGAGTTCGGCCGCCAGGTTCTGTGCGCCGGCAGGCCAACACACCTCGCAGCCCAAACACTCGTAGCGTATTGGTTCAAACAGAGCGTGAGCTTCTTCTAGTTGTGAGCCTAATGTCGCATTGATCGTATCAGACGCTTTTAGTGTGTTTACCGTGTCCTGGAAACAACCGCAACGCCAGCATTTCTTCGCGGCCATGGCATGGCGAAGTTCTTGTTCAATCTTGGCTAACGGTATTCGTGCCTTTTCCATGATGTTGTCGGTCTCATTATGTGTGAATTCATCGAAGCCAAAGCATTTATCCCTGCGTTCTCAACAAATTCTCTATTGCTTGCGGACTCACATGCCTTGATGTGTGTGTGATGCGCCCATCCTTATGTATATAGAAAACAAGCGGCACGGCACTCACGCCATAGAGATTGGCCGTATTACCATCCGCATCGTAGAGCACCGCATAAGGTAGCCTGTGTTGCAGTGCATAACGCTTTGCATTTTCCAGGCTGTCGGCCAGCCCGGCGTTGATGGCCACCAGTTGTAAACCCTTTGAGCCGTATTCTCGGTAAACCTGCTTCAGTGTCGGAATCGACTTTTTGCAATAGGGACACCAGGTGGTGAAATACACCAGTATCACCGGACCTTTCGCAAGATATTCACTCAATCGTTGGGGTTTTCCTGCCAGATCGGGCAGTGTGAATTCAATGGCTTGTTGGGGCGTTTGGGTTTTACTGGTGCCCCCCTCTAATTTGGATGAGTCGGACGGGTTGCAGGACGCCAGGGTTAAGCTGATAACCATTAATGATATAAGACGTTTCATGCACCCGGTCCTGTCGATGCGATATTCAACACAACAATACCGGCCACCACCATGACAACACCCATGCCTTTCCAAAGACCGGCCTTCTCGTGCAAGGCCAGCACACCCAGCAAGGCGACCCCGGCGGTGCCACCGCCCGCCCAGATGGGATAGACGGTACTGACCGGCAAAGACACCAGCGCCAGACTGACGGCATAAAAAGCCAAACCGAATGCGGCGAGCGCCACCACCGTGGGCAAAGGTTTGCTAAAGCCCTGACTGAAACGCAACGCCAACGCTGCGGTAATTTCCGCAACGATGGCCAACGCCACCAATAACCAGTCATAGGACATGTTGTATCTCCTTCACTCAACAGCCTGACGTTTTTTCGGAAACCCGGTTGATCGCAATGACACCGATGACGACCAGTGTGATACCAACCAGCTTCAACAGATTAATGCTTTCACCCAGTGCGACGACACCGAGTAACGCAACACCCGCTGTACCGCCGCCTGCCCAGATGGGATAAGCCACACTGACCGGCAGTTTTTTCATTACCTGGCTGACGAGATATAGCGCCAGTGTGAAGGCGGCGAGCGCGATACTGGTGGGCAACGGCAAAGTAAATCCTTCACTAAAGCGCAGCCCCAGCGCACCAGTAATTTCAAAACAGACCGCCAAAGCGAGCAACAGCCACGCGGATGATGGCGGCTTTTTGTCATCTTCCTTGGGCGGGCAAACTGTCGAAAGCGATGTATCCTTGTCCATCATGCTACCCTCGTTTTGCCTTGCGCCTAGTCGTCACTGATACGGCCGTCGAGCAGATGAATGCGGCGCTCGGCGCGTGATGTCAGCGCCTCACTATGAGTGACCGTGATTAGGGTGAGACCGTCGTCATGCAATTCATCCAGCAACGCAAAAATAGCCCGAGCATTCTGGCTATCCAGATTGCCGGTGGGTTCATCGGCCAGTAACACTTTGGGTTTGTTAATCAGTGCCCGAGCAATGGCCACGCGCTGCATCTCGCCACCGGACAATTCATCTGGCAAATGATTAGCGCGCTCCGCCAGACCGACGCGTGCCAGCAGTTCATCGGCTCTGGACGCGAGATGCTTTTGCCGGGCGAACAGCGTGGGCAGCAGTACGTTTTCCCGGGCGGTCAACGTGGGTTGCAAGAAAAACTGTTGAAACACAAAACCGATGGTATCGGCGCGCAGGCGGGTGAGGCCCTGTTCTTTCAGGGTGGTGGTTTCCTGGCCCGCGATCGTGACCTGACCGGTGTCTGGCTGATCCATCGCGCCGATGATGTTCAGCAGCGTGCTCTTGCCGGAACCCGATGGCCCCACCACGGCGACAAACTCCCCTTGTTGAATCGTCAAATCGATACCGTCCAGGGCATGCACCTGCTCCCGGCCCCGGCGATAGGTTTTGTTCACGTTGTTAAGTGTTATCACATCAGACATTGCGTACGGCCTCCATCGGGGATGCGTGAGCGGCCTTCAGGCCGGGGATAATGCCCGCCAAACCACCGGCCAGTGCGGCGAACAGTACCGAAGCGGCAATGACTAAAGGATCAAACAGGATAAAGCGGCCAGCCGGAGCATAGGGCAATAGATTGTGTAGCCACTCATCGGTAACCGAGGCAAAGATCATACCGAAGACAACACCGGTCACACCGCCTCCGAGACACAGCAGCAGTGTTTCAAACAGCACGATGCGGAAGATGTGACTTGGCGAGGCACCGATACAGCGCATATAACCAAACTCGCGCAACATCTCGAACACGCTCATTAATACTGTATTGATCACACCGAGAAAGCTCACGACTAATGCCACGACAAGCACGGCGGCCATTAGCGTTTTGCTGGAGCCAGTGAGCGAGGAAATCTGTTGCATGATTTGATCTTTAGTCACCACATAGACATCCGGCAGGGTTTCAATCTTGCCTTTAACCTGTTCAAACTCTTCCACGTTAGCCAGGCTGATACCGACAGCGGTCAGCTTGCCTTGTTTCTCGAATACCTTCTGCGCGGTCTCCAAAGGCAGGAAAAAGAACCCATCGTCCTCGCTACCGGTGCGTTCCACAATGCCGGAGACCGTGAACTCGGCGTCGATGTCCGGAAAATAGACCTTGTCACCGACCTCGCGTTTTTCCACCCGGGCCGCTTCGGCACCTAGGATGATGGAGTTCGGCCCGCTGAACCACTCGCCGCGAATTTGCCAGTGCGGTTTCAGGTCACGATAATTATCGCCCACACCGTAGAAGAAGATTGCCTTACCCTCATCTTCGATAAGCGAAAAGATCAGCATGCCGGCAGCGGTACGAATGCCGGGTATGTCACCGATTTCCGTGAGGCGACGGGCATCAAGAAACTTGGGGATCTCGCCACCGTGGAGGGCCAGCGAAGCCGCTTCCAAGGGGCAGCCTTCAGTTGAAGCCATCATGTGGATGCCTGAGTTGGCCATTTCTTCTTGCAGTGCACGATCAAAGCCGGTGTTGAACGACAACAGGCTGAACAGGGCTGCTGTGGCGATGGCGACGCCTGCCATGGACAGGCCGGTTCGCAGCTTGCGCCGTTGTAAATTCTTTATACTGAGGGTTAGCAGGTTCATGGCAGTGTCCCTACGACCGATTGGTGAGAATGACGGTCGCCTGGATTTTCACTTCCGATTCCGATTCGTCGCCTTCGTCATGTTTTTCTTCGCCTTCTTCTTCGTGTTCATTTTGAGATAACACGACGCCTTGAACCTTCAACGGTGTGCCGATGGTAATATCAGAGGGCATACCCTCCACCGGAGGGATAACTTCGATCATCACGAGCTTATCTTTGAAATAAAAGTCTTCTCCGTCTGCACACATGCCGCCAAAGCGGCCGGTGACTGTAATCGTTTTGCCTGTGTAATTGTAAGCCTGTTTCACTAGATCGCTCATCGCGATAACAGGTAAATTGGGATCGAGTTTTGCCTGCTGGGTGTCCTTGTCGGAGCAACCGGTGACAAATCCGAGGCTGAGTGAAAAGATGATTGTCATTAGTGAGAGAGATTTCATAGTTATTCTCCTTTAGGGAAAGCGTTAGAGTTAGTTTCGGAATCGGTATTCAGCACCGCCTCGTAGGCAAGCATCTTTTTGACTAAACGGGCGATTTCGGCGGAGGCTTTTTCAGCGCCTGCCACGGGCTGGATATTCAGCGAATCCTTTTGGGTCTTGCCCCGGAACTGACCGAGAAAGTCATCGCTCTTGAGTGCCTTGCGTTCTCGCTCACGTACCCGTTGCAGGTAGACACCACGGATACGGCGATCGGCATCCATTCCAACCACGGTTTCGATGACGCCATACTCGCCCGTACCCGCGAGTGCCAGCACCCAGCCAAGGGTGCGGCCGTCGGCCGTGATCGCGTAGAGGTTGTATTCCACTTTCTCGGTAGGATGCAGCGGCTCGCCGGCCAGCGCCTCGATACGTTCGATCTGCTCCGGTTTGAGCTTGTACACTTCGGTTTTATAATCTTTGGCTTCCGGGAACAGCCTGACCATGGTGCGCTCAGGGTCACGCCAGACACACACATCGGCCTGTGCTAGTGAAGACAGCAACAACAGGCTGATAAAAAGAAATCTAGTTACATTGGATTTACAAGGCATGTTAAAACTCCCAATAGAGTTGCAGCGCCAGGCTGTGTTCCCCGGCACCATTCAAGCGTTGATAGGTATCCGCCACGCGCAGAATGAAATTTTTGGGTAGCCGATAGGTAAGGCCTAGCGCGACTTCCCGGGAATTGTTGGTACTATTCCATCCAGCGAGCACTGTATTGATCGAAAGTTTTGCGTTTATATCGTAATCAGCCATCAGCGTGGCACCGTAGACTGAACGGCCATCATCTTCCCCGGCAATGAGTTCACCGCGTAGCAACCAGGGCACCCAATCAACTTCCATATCCAGTGCCAACCGCTGACGGTCAAAACTGCCTTGTTGAAGAAAGACGTCGTCATCTGTTACCACTTGGCCGTCCATATAGGACAAGCCCCAACGCCAATCCTCATTCTGCATTCCAAGCCGAGCAACCAGCAGCTTGTTGCTGTCCTGGTCATCGAGTTCTCCTGTACCCTGGGAGACCGACACGGCATAATCAAAGGGACCGGTGTACCCGAACACCTGCACACCGGTATCCAGTTTAATGCCCAGTGTCACAGCCTCCTGGGTCTGGATTAGTTGTCGTTCCGTATCCAGATTTGCTAATAAGCCAAAGGGTAAGATGTAGCGGCCCGCGCGTAGATTAATGCGACCCAGCGGTCCTTTTACCTGGGCATAGACTTGATAGGCTTCCAGTTCTTTCAGGTTGTTATTGGCATCTACCTGACCCACAAGGATGTATCGATCGCCACTTTTATCACTGATCACATGGCGCAGGTTGAGAAAGGCACCGTGTAACCGGATGCCTTCTTCGCCTGCACCCCAAAGTGGATCTTGTGACATAGCACGCCCATCGAGTCCGCCGGAAATCTGGGTTGCATCCGCCTGGGCGGGCGCATTGGCCACGAGAAACAGGGCCATCACAAGGGACGTCAGAAAAGCACCCCGCAATAAGCGATGCGGAAATGACCATTTATCATTTTCGAAAACATCGAAATGTAAGGGCAATAAAAAACCGCTCATCCCAGGCGTTCCTCCAACATTTTCAGGTCGCCCTTCAATGCTTTTAATAAATCTTGGCTATGGAGTCGGTAATAGACCATCTTGCCGTCATCACGCTTGCTCAACCACCCCTGGTTGCGCAACAGCTTCAATTGATGCGACGTGGCTGCCGTGCTTAATTGCAGCACATGGGCGATATCGCATACACAGAGCTCCCCCTGGGCCAGGGCCAGCAGGATCTTGAGCCGGGTGGTGTTGCCGAGGAGCTTGTAAAATTCTGCGAGTTCGGGAAGCTTTTTCTCTTCTTTCGCCAGAGCTGCCTTGATCTGTCCGACCTTGTTATGGTCAAAACAGGGGACATTACAAACGTCGGCCTTCGTCGGCAATGCGGCGACCTTTTTCATAGTTGACTTCTCATTTCGATAGTTGCGAAAATGATACTATGTCCATTTCCATCAGTCAAATTACGCTGTACAACGATAAACTCAGGCCAATTGGGAGCAAAAACAACGCTATGAAGCCTTTGCTGCAACACATTCACGCCCTCAGGAAGCATTTATTGATCTTTGGCATTGTAGGAGCATTACCGCTAATGGCGGCTGCGAAGGATGAATTGGCACTGGGTAGCGAGCACGCACCGGTGACCCTTATCGAGTATGGGTCATTGACCTGCGATTATTGCATACACTTTCACAGAGAAGTTTTACCCCATATATCGTCACAATATATTGAGACCGGACGCGTGCGCTTTGTTTTCCGCGATTTCCCGACCAGCGAGAACGCGCATCGAGGAGCCGTAGCCGCCCGCTGTGCCGGCGACCAATATTACAAAATGCTGGAGATCCTTTTTACGGAGGTCGGAAGATGGTCGCTGTCGAGAGACGTTGATGCGGCATTGGCGCATCAAGCTACCTCTATTGGCTTAAAGAAGAAACCGTTTCTTCACTGCCTCAATGATACTCGCCAACACGTCGTCGTCAGCAAAGAACAACAAGACGCTAAAACCAGGTTTGCTGTATTGGGTACGCCGACATTTTTGATAAACGGCAAGCTTGTACGCGGCAAAAAAACGTTTGCAGAGATGGAAATCTTATTAAATGAGGCATTGACCGCACTTCGAGACGAAAAACCAAAAAAATAAATGCGTCGTCTAACTCTATACTACCGGTAGTACAACACCTTTACCGATAAGAACTGCATGAAGCAGCTAATCGACATTCATAAAACTCGCCATATTCTCCATCAGGATCACGGATGCGTTTTCGGATAGCTGCTGACCTTCTTCAATATATTCCCAGACGGTGGCATCGCTTCTCCAACCCCCCCTTGGATATATTGTTGTAATCCTGTTCCAGTAAATCATCAACCAGTGTTGAGGCGCTACCTCCCATATCGATGATGTGTGCTGTTTTACCCACAATCAGTCGCTGAATAAATTTCAACGAACGGATAGCGTGGGGCTGGAACCAGCTCACAGCATCAGCCGACTTATCAGAATAAACCGTCTCCCAGTGTTGCTTAGTGCCCATTAGAGCCTCCTAAAACATAGATCGAAACACTCAGATCCCCGATGATATACCTACAGTAATACCCTATGCCAAATGCCAACGTTAGCCAGATGAGTATAATCACTCCAGCCGCCCACCAATTTCGGGTAGGCTGAAATGACGTTTGTTCAACGCGCTTTAAACAGTCATGCCACACCTCCTCCGGGAGGCTCTTGATCGCCAGGTAAATTCCGAGCGGCAGAATGAGGGCGTCGTCCAAATAGCCAATGATCGGAATAAAATCAGGGATAAGATCAATCGGACTCAGCGCATAGGCCACGACGAAACCCACGAGGCATTTCGTTACTATCGGTGTTCTGGGGTCGCGAGCGGCCAGATAAAGGGCGCGGACATGGTTTTTCATTTGCCGGGCAAAGTGTCTGAGCTTTTCTCTCATCGCTCACCCGTTTCCCCGTCGAAAGACTCCAGGATCGGACAACCCTTGTCGCTGGAACCACACAGATTGGTTAGCAGTCGCAGTTCGTCCCGCAGTGTGGTCAATTCCTCCCAGATGATGCTGAATGTCTTCCAGCTTGTGATGCGCCAGTTCCCGGACTTTGGGCTTGGCTTTTTGCGGGCTTTCCCGAAACTGAAGTAGCAGCTTAATTTCATCCAGACTGAATCCCATCTTTTGTGCCCGCTTGATAAAGCGCAGTCGTGAGACATCTTTATCGGAATACAGCCGGACTCCGGCTTCATTGCGATGTACTTTGGGCACCAGTTTGATTTTTTCATAATAACGCAAGGTATCTGCACTGATCTCCAATGTTGCGACCACTTCACCAATTCGCATCATGATTTATAACCAAAAATAGTATTCATTGAGCAGGTAAACCCCAACGGTCATTAAGGTGATGCCACCAGCAATCTCAAAACCACGACGCCAACGCTCGATGGTTTTCAGGTTTTCCAACCAGCCGATGCTAACAGCGCCCACGGCAAGCGGGATCACTCGTCCAAGCGCAAATGCTAACATCAACAAACCACCATACATGACCGACCCGATCGAGGCACTCACACCGAGTCCGATCCATAACCCCGGCGAACAGACCGGACAGATCCCGACCGTAAACGGCATACCCAATAAGAAAGCGCCCCAGAGCGTCGCCGCTCGTTTTCCCCGCAATGGCAACCAGGGCAATGGAATTTTCAACCAACCCGTCCAGAGCAACCCCAGCAAGATCAAAACCGGCCCGAGAATGACGCCCCATTGCCGACTGAGGAGCGATTGCGCCCAGGCACCACCTAGCGCTGCACCGATACCTAACGCCACATGGGTGAGTATGAGCCCGGCGGCAAAGGCCAGGCCATAACTGACCGCCTCGCGGAAAGCGCGTGCGCGAGTGACGTAGGCCAGTACAACAGGAATGGAGGCGAAAGCCACCGGCGTAACGCTGAACAGAAAACCAGCCAAAAAGGCTGCACCCAAACCGGCAACTCCGCCCATTTGCATCCAGGCCGTGGTATCCATCAGTTCGCTTTACCTTGAGGGGCTGAAGGTTCCACCAATCGCTTCAGAATCGCTTGACGCAGTTTGGCCTTTGAGGGTGGCCCCGAAAATTCCAATTCACCATTCAATGCGATGGCGGGTGTACTCATTACGCCGAGGCGAACCGCATAATCGATGTCATCGACGACATTGATCTCTTGATAGCGCACCCTGTCGTCGTTCAATTCGGCGATCACCCCTTTTGTTAGCACTTTGATCTTTTGGCAACGACCGCATCCGGAAGCCGTCAATACTTCCACTAAGACCGATTGGCTTTCCGTTTCTACGCTCATGACAGACTTTCCCACCACAAGGTGAGTGGCAGCAAAGCGTAAGCTGCAACAAGGGAAAGCAGAAGTATCACGGTGCTCGCCCACAATATTGCCTTTTGCCATCGCAAGCGGCTTTTGTCCGCCAGAGAGCAGACCTTGATCCGATGCAATCGCCAGTAGCTATAAATCAATATGGCGGCAGTTAATGAAAAAGTGATGACTTTATACTGCGACAATGTCGTTAACCACGGCACCACGGCAACCATCGAAGCCACAGCGCTTCCGAGCCCAAGCGCGACCAATACAATCGGCAGTGCGCAACAGGTGGTACCGATAATGGCAAGCCCCAGGCCGCTGAATAAAGAGGTATCGGTTTTCATTTGCTCTGTGTTCATCGAAATAGAATCACTGTAATCACTCTTGTTTGGGATTTATGGGTTGCACCTGAAATTGGCGTAAGGTAAAACCGGAATCGTTGATCAAGGTTTTAAGCGATGCTTGATCCATGGGTTCTGGCGTATCCGCTCCAAAGATCACTAGCCCATCGTTCAATTTGATTTCCACACTGGATGTATCTACGCCATCGAGCGCTTTGATTTTCTTTTCGATCCCGTAGGCACAATAAGGACAGGCCATGCCATCAACATGCAGCTCATAGCGTCTTTCAGCCGCCTGCGCCATAAATGAAAGCATCATTAATGCTGCAATAAATAAACACCGTCTCATGGTTAAACTCCTAAATCTGTTGTCTCGTTACAGGTGCCATTCCAGCTCAATTTTGGCACGGTAGTCGTCTTGCTCCTGATCGACCGACAGATCATCGATCACGGGCAGTTGTACACCTGCTTTTAAGGCAAAATTTCGATGGGTCCACATCAAACCGGGTGACAGAAACCACTGGTTGCCACCCAGTTGCTTTTTCACACTTCCCACGCCTTGAGTGACGTTTTCAATCAACTCACCATTTAATTCCAGCATCCATACCCAGTCGGGTTCATGATATTCCGTGGGTGAAAAACGAATGCCGCCCACCAGATCCACTAACCAGACGTCCGGTCGCGCCAACCCAGTTGTCGTTTCCGCATTGATCCGATGGCGGACGGACGCCCAGCGATACCATTTTCGCCCTTCGTATCCGTAGGTGATGCCCAATAAATAGTCGTTACCGTTCTGTTCAACATCGCCATGATCTTCTGCATCATCGAATATCACTTTCGCCATCAGCGCCATAGATTCCTGTACCGCAAAGCGGTCCTGGCGCCAAAAACGGTATTTAGTGGACAGGCTGGTTGAGCCGCGATGTGAGCCTTCATCGTCCCCGAACTCATAAGGCACTCCGACGCCAATCACCCAATCGCTGGTCAATCCGTATTTAAACTGAAGCTCAGCCTCTTTCTCAGACGCATTGCCTGATTTTTCGCTATGCCCCCCGGCATGAAGCTCAACTCCACCTTTATATAAAGTGTGAGGTCCCAACCCGAAAACGGGGTCATGTGCTGAGGCGGGATATGACATGAATGTTGCCGCGAAGAATACGGCGAACATCAGCGGATGTATTTTCGTTGCCACAAACTGATCCTCAAATGACTATCACTTAGGAATCATCCTACAACCTGGAGTTGACTCCAAGTCAAGAACCTATGGGCGTTTCGGAGCGATTTTCAGCCCTTATCCATCAAGACATCCAATTTTTCCATTAATACCAACGAAGCATTGTTCGAAAGCTGTTGGCCTTCCTCGATATATTCCCAAACCGTGGCGTCATTTTTCCAACCACCTTGTTTCTTGATCAGCTCAAAATCGACCCGTTCCCGCGCCGCCGAAGTGGACAAGCCTCGTCGGAAACTGTGGCTACTCAGGTCAGGCACAAAGTCGAACTGGCAAGCGTCGCCCAGTGCTTTCAGGAGATCATTAATAGCGCCCGGATTCAGAGGTTTTTCCTGAACCTGATCCCAACGATTTACCGGCCGGAAAAGCGGACCACTTGCGATGTCTGCTCTTTCCAGCCACATTTTGACAGCCTTGGCAGGACAACAACTGGAGGCCCCAAAGGGCAGCGCACGGGCCAGCCCTGTTGCTTGCTGGTCCGTTTTAGAGCGAGGTAACCGAATAATCAGTCCCTCCGGCTCCCACACCAGATCGCTCACTTGAATGGCGACCAGTTCGCTACGACGAAAGGCCCCAAAAAAGCCAGTTAACAGCACTGCAATGTCCCGTTGCTTCTTTTTGCTGTCGGGCAGGTGCCGCAGGTGATTCACCATCTGAGCAATGTGCTCCAGGCGCAGTGCCTTGGCTTTGCGTTTCGGCTGGCCATGGGTGCGCCGAATTCCTTCCATCGTTTTGCGGACCAAGGGATCTTTCACGGGGTCAACGATGCCCTGGTAGTGGTGCCACTGGCCGATGGCCGTCAGATGGAGATCCAGGGTTCGAGAGTTGAGCGAGTCGGCACGGGCTAACAGGTAGCGAACCACCGTATCCCGATCTGTCGGCAGACGCCCACCCCATTTTTCAAACTGCCGGATGGCCGACCGATACGCCTTGCGGGTGTTGTCGGAGGTGGCTGCCTGGAGGTAATGACGCAGCACTTCGGAGCCTTGGTGGGCAACCTGGCCTGACTCCTCATTACGTAACGATAGGTCTGTGGCTAATTTGGGCGGTTTATTGTTCATGCATCGAATTCCTACTGGAGTCGCTCAAAAGCCAGCTATGTACCGGCGTTACAAGTGTAAAATTTCTGTCTGATTGCTATAACCTACGATAATGGTCATTATCGGTGGTTAATATTTGAAATTCAAGTGCGCTTGAAAAACATTAATATAATGTTATATTACGAGATACGTATTACGTTATTAAATAATCTATGAGGAATTCACCATGGCCCGTGCCGGTGTCACTTACCACGACGTTGCCAAAGCCGCTGAGGCCATCAAAAGTCAGCGCCAAGAACCTACTGTAGACCGGGTGCGTGAACACCTCGGCACCGGCAGCAAAAGCACCATCGCGCCACTGCTCAAACGTTGGCGATCCGATAACGGAGAGGCGGTCGATACCGGCGGGTTACCGAACGATTTGATCGAAGTGGTAAAGTCGCTGCATGAGCGGGTACAACAAATGGCCGACCATCGTATCGAGCAGGCCCGTCAGGAATTTGAAGGTTTCAATCAAGAGCTTCGCAAAGAGTTGACCGATGCCAAAAACACCATCGTGCAGCTAACTGCCCGACAACAAGACCTTGATAGCCAGATTGAGCGGCAAAACAAAGAAAAAGGTGAGGCAGAAAAGTCTCTGGAGGATGCGCGTGTCAGCCTGGTTAAAGCCGAGTCCCAACGAGACGAAGCGATTGCGAGGACCACTGAACTGAAGGGAAGCGTTGCTGAACTCAAGCAGGAAAACAAGGATATTCGGGAGCACTTTGAACACTATCAGCAACGCACTGCGGAAGACCGTCAGCAGGAGCGCGAACAGTTTCGTACAATTACTCAGGGATTAAAGGACCAGGTTCGAGATCTGCAACACCGGCTCACCCAGGCCGAGTCTAAAGCGTCCGAATTATCTGAAGCCAATGCACAGTTACACAGCAACGCCGGCAAACTTGAACAGGCCAATGTAACGCTAAACAGGGAGCTAAACGGTAAGATAGAAGATATCCAGGATCTGAAGCGCGATCTTGAAGATGCCGTGACGAAGTATCGGGATTTCCAGCATAAAAATGAACAATTGGTGGAAAACATGGCAGTGATCACCACTCAGAAAGTAGATGTCGATAAGCAAGTGGCTGTGTTATCCCAAGCATTGGAGACCGCCAAAGCCGAACGAAAAGCCAGCCAGGACAAGATTGCATTTCTGACAGACGAAAACAAGGTAATACTTCAGGAAAAGGCGTTGATCCAGGGGCAATTCAAGCAACTACAGGACTCGCTGTGATCTCGTAAGAGCCAAACTTGTCAAATTTGTCGGTTCTTCCACAGGCCCCCTAGGAGTCGGCGGTATTCCTGATTACGCATATCATGCGTAATTGCGCGTAACTTTAAATAATTCTAATAAGATCAATCGGTTATAGTTGAAGCGGCTAAATTTGGCCGTTTAACTGGCCGGACCTCTAAATTACGTGGATAGAGGCTATTGGACGGAAACCTGCGGTTACGATGTGGTCGCGGGACTCAAAACCGTAGGTTTTCGTTCAAATGCCCCCGCTGGTCCAAATAGGAAAGGTTTGGCCGCTGTCGCCGCTTTGCCACTGGGGATATTTCTTCATTACGCCGGTAAAGGCTGAGTTTTCTGACCAGCGTTGGTACCAAGCGATTAACTGCGGGTAGCTCGATGCTAAAAACCAAGCTTCATTAACCCGCGCAAACTGACGCACAAATGGAAATAAGGCGTAATCCGCCAAGCTGTCTTGTTCAGCTAATAAAGCCCTTCCCTGTTGTTTGCTGAGCAATGCTTCTAGTTTCTCTAGGGTTTCACAGCCTTTGTCGCGGTAATAACTTTCTGAGTGCTCAGGAAAACGGTCAGCGTATTTATAGCGGTCTAGCCAGTGCTTAAAGTCGCCATCGTTATTGGCAATTAATTCGGCGGTTGTTTCTGCCGCGACGGTGCCGAGTTTCAGTGGGTCGGCTTGTGCTAAAGCCCAAACCATAATATCTAGGCTTTCATCGATTACCTCGCCGTTTTCTAGCACTAACACCGGTACCGTGCCTTTGGCTGAGGCCGCTAGCATCTCCGCCGGTTTGTCGCGCAGAACAACTTCTCGTAGCTCCACGTTGATGGAGGCGGCAGCGATCGCCATACGTGCGCGCATGGCGTAAGGACAGCGACGAAAGGAGTAAAGAATGGGCGTGGGCATAACTTGCTGTTAATCTGGCTGAAACATAAAAAACAGTGGAGATTTTAATGCCTATTACTTTGTTTTACGCAGGCTGTTTAGCGTTGGTGTTTGTTATTTTGTCGGCTCGAGCGATTCAACGCCGCGGCCAAACCGGCGTTAACCTTGGCGATGGTGGCAACGAGGTCATGATTCGCATCATGCGAGGTCATGCTAATTTTGCTGAGTATGTGCCGTTAAGCTTAGTGTTGATTGCTGCTTTGGAGTTGCAAGGACTAGGTGCCGCTTGGGTACATGGCCTGGGCGCTAGTCTATTGCTAGGCCGGGTTTTGCATGGCTATGCGTTTGGATTTTCTGAGTATTTTCCGATTGGACGGACTGGTGGCACTGCTTTGACGTTGGGGGTGTTGATTGTGGCTGGGGCTTTGGCGGTTTGGATGGGGCTTGCTGCGCTTTAGATGTCGGCGGGATGCGCTCCTTTCAGTCGCGGTTGCTCCCTGCGGTCGCGATCGAACCCGGATCTGGGGAGAGTTGAAATTGCTTTTTAACCTCGGATACAAAGTGCCGGCTGCCGGCGGGATTCGCTCCCGTTGGTCGCGGGGCTCGCTATCGCTCGGAGCGAACCCTGATCTTTGGAGAGTTAGAACACGTTTTCGGCGTCCAGATACCAAAACACCGGCTTGTAGCCGGTGTTTTGGTATCTGGCGGAGAAGGCGGGATTCGAACCCGCGATACGCGTTAACGTATGGTTCCTTAGCAGGGAACTGGTTTCAGCCACTCACCCACTTCTCCGAATTGTTTGCTTGCTGCAAGCCCCGCCTTAGAAGGCTTTGGAGTAGCAACAGGCGGCGTAGAATACAGACCGTTACGAGGAACGGCAAGAGCGAAGCGCAACAAATTTGAAAAGATTTTTTGTTAGCTGGAAAACACCCAAGTTTGCACGGTATTGCTCATACCTTTAAGGATGTAATCACTGCCTTTTTCGAGTTCTTTGCGCGAGGAGGCGGCGTTAGCGGTTAGTTCGTCGATCAAGACTTCACCGTCCTTGGCTTTGTCGCATAAACGCGATGCGCGGTTGATGGCCGGGCCAACGGCAGCGTATTCGAGACGTTCATCTCCGACTACACCAACACTGGCGTCGCCAGTCGACACTCCAATGCCTAAGCCCATGTTGGCGCTGCTGTCATTCCACTTTTGTAAGAAGTCACGGCTGCGCTCCTGAATGGTTTTGGCTAGCTGTATGCCGCGGTCAGCGTGGTCGCTATAGGCTAAAGGCGCGCCAACCAGCATTAGTACACCGTCGCCGGCATAGTCTTTAATGGTTGCGCCATGCTCGGCAGCGGCCTCGCCAACCATTTGGTAATAGTCACGTAATAGGCCGATGATGTGTTCAGAATCATGCTTTTCAGCGTAAGGGGTGAATTTGCGCAGATCGCAGGCAACCACAGTGATGTTTTGGCGACCAGTTTCTAGATTTAACTGCTTGTTGTCGCCATCCATGGCTTGGACCACTTGGCTGGGCAGAAAGCGCTGCATAAAGTCGCCACGCTGAGATTGCAGTATGTGGTACTGAATTGCGCCCACAACCAAAAATAGCTGCCCTATTAGCATTACGTAGGCGGCATGCTCAGGGCCAACGACCAAGCCGGTACCCAAAAACGGAACCGCGATGCCAAAAGCCGCTAGACGCCTTTTTTCTCCCAATGGCACTTGTCTGCGAAAGGTAATAGCTAGTGCTAAAGCGGATGCTGGTAACGAAAGCACCAATGGCACACCAATCATCAACAGTTTTAAATTTTGGGTACTGGTAATGTCGCCCGATATGCCGAGGTTAAACAGGGTTTGGTGTTGCAGCGGGAATGCTAGCGCTAGGCCTAGGTATATCAAGCCAAACCCTTGGGCTAGGCGCAACAAATTGTCACCAAAGTCGGTGTTGTATTTGCCGGCCGGAATTCTTGCGCGTACCGCCCTGATCCACTCGGGGCCAAATATAAAAGACGCGGCGGTAGGCACGGCCATTAAGGCAGTGTGAAATAGCAGGTGATCTTCCGCAACACGTAAAAAATTGGCGCCGGCGACAACAGAGAAACCAATACTGCCTAAAAATAGGCCCAGCATTTGGCTGGTGCGTTCGTCGCGGTCGAGCCAATAAAATGCCGACCCGAGTCCTATCGACAGTAGTCCAATAAGGTTAAATGGAATGGTGGTGACCGCTACGGTGTCCAAGAAAAAGCTCCGCTAATTAATGCACGCAGTATACCTCTGCGGCTAAGCTAGCCAACAACAAAACTCACCCCCTGTATAACGATGTTATTTGAACAACAACCACAAGATAATGACGCGGTTCGACTGGCGCGCTTTGATGTCAATGAGCCGTTAGCGGCTTACTCTAAGCACGGCTTTGAGTTGGATGGTGATTTCTGGGCTTCGGTTGAACATTACTATCAGGCCAGCAAGTATGAGGCTGGCCGCTATCGAGACCAAATACGTGACGCGAGCCATCCGGAAATGGCAACCAAGCTTGGCGAGAAGTGGTTTAAGCGCAAAAAAGCGGGCTGGCAAGAAAAGCGCTTAGTGATGATGACCCGGGCGGTGTATACCAAATGCCGTACCCACGATGATGTCGCGGCGGCCCTATTGGCTACGGCGGACAACCCTATTATTGATGTTAGTCAGTTTGACTACTTTTGGGGCGTGGGCCGCGATGGGCGTGGCGAGAACGGTTACGGACAAGTGCTAGAGGCGGTGCGTAATCGTTTAAGGCAAGAGGCGGCCGGGACCAAGAGCGGCTAGAGCAGCTAGGCGGAGTGTTGTAGAAATCCTTGGCAGGCGTCTTCTAAGCGATTTAGTACATCGTCAAAGCCACTGACGCCGCCGTAGTAAGGATCGGGCACATCACTGCCCCGCCACTCTGGCTTGCTGGCGAAGTCTTGCATCAGTGCTAGCTGGGCGCGGCCATTTGGGGGCTGAATGCTTTGCAAGGCGTGGAGGTTTTGTTTGTCTGCGGCGAGTATCCAGTCAAATTTAAAGAAGTCATCAGCGTGAACTTGTCGGGCGCGAATGCCTTCTAAGTTATAGGCGCGTTGCCGCGCCGCTTGCCGGGAGCGTTGATCGGGTTTCTCGCCAACGTGATAAGCATGGGTGCCTGCCGAGTCTATTTGCCAGTCATTTTCTTGGCTGGTTTGTTGTACTAGTTTCCGGAACACGGCTTCGGCGGTTGGTGAGCGACAAATATTGCCCATGCAGACGAACAGCACTTTTTTCATAAAAATAGACTTGGCTTTGTAATTGCGGCCAATTTAGCCAACAATAGGCACCATAACAAACGCGCACTAGGGCGAGACATTGGAATTATTCTTTTTATTGCTAGCAGGACACGCACTTGGAGATTTTGGGCTTCAGGGTGACTGGATTGCTCGTCATAAAAGCCACAAGGTCAAGGTGGCAAGTGCTCGCAGTCAGCGGCCGGATTTAATTTGGATACACGTGTTGGGCGCCCATTGCTTAATACACGGCGGCCTAGTCGCGCTGATTACCGGTGTTTGGTGGTTGGGTTTGTTAGAAACCTTGGCCCACATGGTGATTGATTACCTAAAAAGCGATAACCGCTTTGGCTTTCATACCGACCAAGCTCTGCATATTGCCTGCAAAGTGCTATGGGCTGTGTTGGTATTAACCGGCCTAGCAACTGCTTCCTAGGCCGCTTTGTCTAGTCTAGATTCCTTAAAGGTCTAGATATCTAGGGCCTTTAAGTAGGCGCGAAAATCAGCTGATAGTGATTTATGGCGCAAGCCGTATTCGACGTTGGCTTCTAAGTAGCCTAGTTTGCTGCCACAGTCATAACGTTTGCCGCGAAAGTTGTACGACATCACCTTCTCTTCTGCCATCAAGGCAGCAATAGCGTCAGTCAGCTGTAGCTCTCCGCCTGCGCCTGGGGTGAGGTTTTCTAGGTGATGGTAGATTCGTGGTGTAAGGATGTAGCGCCCGATTACCGCTTGGTCACTCGGTGCGTCAGCTGGATCTGGTTTTTCAACAATGCCTTGTAACTCGCCAATGCGGTCACCCATAGGTACGGTGGAGATGATGCCGTACTGGTCGGTTTGATCGTGCGGTACGGTCTCGGTCGCTAAAATGCTGTGGCCGTATTCGCTGAAAATTGGCTGCATTTGCTCAATCGTGTGGGCGTCTTTGTCGTATACCAAGTCATCTGCCAGAATCACCGCAAATGGTTCGTCACCAACAATAGGTTTAGAGCACAGTACGGCGTGCCCTAGGCCTAGCGCCTCAGCTTGGCGAGTGTGAACAACGTTAATGCCTTTAGGAATGATGCTGCGAATCTCTTCCAGCAGCTTGTCCTTTTTCTTCATTTCAAGCTGGTGTTCCAGCTCGTAGGCCTTATCAAAGTGGTCAGCAATAGCTCGCTTATGGCGACCGGTCACAAAAATTAAGGTATCGATGCCAGCTTCAATGGCTTCTTCGGCAGCATATTGGATCAGCGGTTTATCTACCACCGGCAACATTTCTTTAGGGCTGGCTTTGGTTGCAGGCAAAAATCGGGTGCCCATGCCAGCTACAGGAAAAACGGCTTTTGTGACGCGTTTTGACATCTTTTCTTAAGTCTCCGATAAGGGGTCGTGACTATAGCAGTACCGAATGGGATTCGTTAGCTAATTTCTGTTGAATCTGAATACAAAAACGCCGGCTAAAAAGCCGGCGTTAGAGCCTAAGCGTAGATTGCTTAGTCCTCGTCGCTGTCGTCTTCAGCGG
Source organism: Gammaproteobacteria bacterium (assembly GCA_030425645.1). Taxonomy (GTDB): domain Bacteria; phylum Pseudomonadota; class Gammaproteobacteria; order JAPPPA01; family JAPPPA01; genus JAPPPA01. Next base: position 64,761 of record JAUHZK010000002.1, read on the forward strand.
CGGCATTCTTAGGTACTACAACCTGGCGGCCTTTGTAGTAGCCATCAGCAGCTACGTTGTGGCGACGGTGTACGGTGCCAGTAGTTGGATCTTGAGACAGCGTTGGGCCTGAAATGGCGTCGTGTGAACGGCGCATGCCACGCTTAGAAGGAGTTTTACGGTTCTGTTGTACAGCCATGGCTAAAGCCTCTTAAAGTCAAATTCAGTCAGCCTTGCCGAGTAGATTAGCCAAATCGGCAAAAGGCTTATTGGTTTGTTCAGCCGCGTCGCTAGTTTGTGCTTTCTCTTCTAGCGCCGGCAACGGTGCTAAAACAGAAACCACTTTTTCGCCGCAGTCCTCAATGTTTGAGTGTGCAGCTACTAGCGGCAAGGCCAGTAAAATTTCATCTTGCAACAGGTCAAAAGCGTCCAGCTTTTCGTCGCGCTCTACGATCAATACATCACAGTCGTCGGTCAATTCGTGCTCGCCGCTACGAGTAGCGGCTTGGACTGGCGTTTTAATGGCCAAATCACTATTGCAATCAACGGTAAACGACATGCCTTGTATGCACCGTTCGCAGCTAATCTGCAGTTTGCCTTTGATAACGATGCTTAGTGCAGGTGTACCAAATGGGTCTTTAAGTCCCGCGATTTGATATTCCAGCTCTTGCAGCGATAACGCGACATCCTGCAGCTGTGGTAGGTCTGTGAGACTTAACTGCCCTTCCAAAGAGGCATTTCTGTCCACCAAATTCCAAGGTGAAAAGCGACGTGCCATAGACCTATGCTCCACTTTCTAACATCAGCTCAATGCCGATATAGAAATAGCCTGTTGCGTAAGCGGCGCAATGGTACGGATGCAGCCTTATGAAGTCAAAGTAAAAGCGGTGTTTTTGGCTATAAAATGGCCTTTATTTCAATATATTGGGGAATATTGGCGGCAGCTCTGGAATTTATGGCCTAGACCGGGTGTAATGGCGCCGCTTTTGGGGCATGCCGTCGGTAACTGCCCGGCTGGCTTCTGGCTAACTTTTTGAGTAACTGGTTTCTTATGAACAATGCTGTCAAACCGCTGGTTTTGGGTTCTTCCTCGCGATATCGCAAAGCGCTATTAGAGCGTTTGCGGTTGCCGTTTGAGTGTTGTTCGCCCGATATTGATGAATCCCCGCTGCCTGGAGAAAGCGCGCTTCGCTTGGTGCAACGCTTGGCTAAACAAAAAGCTGAGGCCGTGGCGCGTGAAAACCCGGGTAGCGTGGTGGTTGGTTCTGATCAGGTTTGTATTAATGGCGAACGTATATTGGGCAAGCCACATACCGAGGCTGCGGCATTTGAGCAGCTAAAGGCCGCATCCGGCAAGGCAGTGAGTTTTCTTACCAGTCTCTGTGTGCTGGATGCCGATGGCGCGGCGCATGAGGCTGTTGCTGAAATCAAAGTGCAGTTTCGCGAGCTGTCAGACGACGAAATACACCGCTATATTGCTGCCGACCAGCCCTTGGACTGCGCCGGTAGCTTTAAGTCTGAGGCCTTAGGTATAACGCTGTTTAGCAGCGTTGCAAGCGACGATTTAACCGCCTTAGAGGGTTTGCCGCTTATTAAAACGGCCGAATTCCTGCGCCGCTGCGGCTATCTTCTGCCCTAGATCCTGCCGTGGGTCCTGCCCTAAGCGCTAGTCAGCGAGCAGAGCGGCTCTCAATGCCGGTATATTGGCCATTACGCCAATAGGCTTGTGGGCCAGCATTTCTTCGTCGGTGTGTACGCCCCAATTGACGCCGATGCGTGGCATATCAATATTGGCGGCCATTTCCATATCAAAGCTGGTGTCGCCAATCATTACCGCCTCATCAGCTTGGGCATCAAACTCGGCTAAGGTCATATTAAGCATGGTGGGGTCTGGCTTGGAAACGGTTTCCGGTCCGGTGATTGTGTAATCAAAACAGTGCTTTACGCCCTGTTCTTGCATTGCCTGCTCGAGCCCGGATCGGCTCTTGCCAGTGGCAATGGTGACAATTTTGCCGGCCGCATTAAGGTCGTCCAATAGCGCCTTAACGCCGTTGAACAAGGCCGAATGCCCCGCCCACGTGGTGTGATAGTGGCGCTTATAGACGTCGGTATACTTCAGAATTTCCATAATGTCTTGGATATCGAAGGCGCGTTTCATCGCTTCGTCCAAGCCTAGACCAATCACTTGGCGTATACGTTGTGCGTCTGGCCGCGGTTTGCCAACCTCGTCTGCCGCGGAAAACACACTTTGCACAATGCGGTCGGCTGAGTCGTATAAGGTGCCGTCCCAGTCAAAAATAACTAATTTGGCATTGTGTGCGTTCATTCGGATTCCTTTAGTGCGTTTAGGTATTGCTCATCGAGCGGCGCGGTAACGATCACGTCTTCTTTGTCCCCACTAGGGTAACGCCAGACAAACTTCAGTTGCCAGGCATGCAGTTGCAAGCGTTTGAGGCCAACATCCGCGGCCTGCTGGTTAGCACTATCGTTGCCGTAGCGGTTGTCACCTACAATCGGATGGTCTTCGGCGGCGGCGTGTACGCGAATTTGGTGCGTGCGACCGGTATCTAAGCGGATTTCGCAGTCAGTTAGGCTAATACCGTTGGCCAAGCTGCCAATATTTAGTGGTTTGAAGTGACTAACCGCTTCTTTCCCGGCTTCGCTGACCACTACATGCCGTTCGCCATCTTCGCGGTTATTGATATCTAAGGCATGGGTGATGGTTCTGGTTTTGCGCCACCGGCCCAGCAGCAAGGCGCGATAAATTTTTTGAAAGTCTTTCTGCTTCTGAATTTGCTGGAACTGCTGTGCAGCGCGGCGGTTCTTTGCCAGAAATAAACAACCGCTGGTATCGCGGTCTAGCCGATGTGCTAGCTCAAGGTCGGGCAATTGAGGGTTAAGTTGTTTAATCACTTCAATCAAGCCCCAAGCAAGCCCGCTGCCGCCATGTACGGCCATGCCTGCGGGTTTGTTGACGATCATAAAGTCTTCGGTCTCAAGCAAGCAGGCCTCACTGAGGCGCTGGCTGACGCGCGGCGGGATATCGAGCAACTTGCCCCCGCCCTTGCGAGCCTGTGGTGGTAGGCGCACTTCATCCCCAGCTTGGAGGCGATAGTCGGGTTTCTTGCGGCCACCATTAACACGTACCTGGCCCTTTCGAATAAGCCGGTAAATAGCCGTTAGCGGTAGCCCTAATTGCTTCCTGACAAAGTTATCTAAGCGCTGGTTTTTTGCATTCTCAGTCGCGACCACAATGTTTTTGCTGACAGCGCCACTGGATTGGGATGAAGTTGTTTCTGACATTTGTGCATTTTAGATTGCTGCGAGGCAATGAGGTTGTTATATTGCGGGCCAAGTTGCTCAAAACCGCCTAAAAAGGCGCTATTAGCACTTATCGGAATGCTGCAGGACAATCGCGGGGCCTCTGAAAGGTTTTAGGCGAAGGCAGCAATAGTTAATCGTGAGTTCGCAGGGTGCGAGCTTGCAAAACAAATTACGCGCTCCCGGCGTTTAACGGTGGATGCTCGGCTAGAGCCGCGCGCTACAGGCAACTAGTTAGTTTAGCCATAAGTAGCAGCAGCGCTCGCTGGCAACCTACACAGATAAAGCATTATTAAAACAACGCTGTTCTGTTCCGTTTCCCGAAGGCTTATACGACCCTACTCTAAAGTTGGGCCGCACTAGCCGGTTCTCTACCTGTTGCACCGGTGGAGCGCGTGGAGAGATATACAATATGAAGCGTATGCTAGTGAACGCAACTCAACCTGAAGAGTTGCGCTTAGCGTTGGTTGATGGCCAACGTATCTATGACCTCGATATCGAGCACCCCGGCCGCCGTTCCCGCAAGGCCAATCTTTACAAAGGCAAAATTACTCGCGTAGAGCCCAGCTTAGAAGCTTGCTTTGTGGACTATGGTTCGCAGCGTCATGGCTTTTTGCCGCTAAAAGAAATTTCACGCCAATACTTCAAAGAAGGTGTTGATCTACGTGAAAAGAAAAGCATTAAAGACCTAGTTGCTGAAGGCACCGAGGTTTTAGTCCAAGTAGAGAAAGAAGAGCGTGGCAATAAAGGTGCCGCGTTAACAACGTTTGTAAGCTTGGCGGGTCGCTTTTTGGTGCTCATGCCTAACAACCCACGTGCTGGTGGTGTTTCTCGTCGTATCGATGGTGCTGATCGTAATGAGTTACGTGATGCCATGAAGGATCTACAAGCACCTAACGGTATGGGCGTAATTGCTCGTACCGCCGGTGTGGGCCGTACTGCCGAAGAGCTGCAATGGGATTTGGACTACCTTATCCAACTATGGCACGCCATTGAAACCGCTTCAGCCGATAAAAAAGCGCCCTTCTTGGTTTATGAAGAAAGCCGCCTAATTGTGCGTGCGCTGCGTGATTACTACAACCCTGACGTTGGCGAAATCTTAGTTGATGACCAGGTGGTCTACGATCAAGCGCGTGAATTTATGGAACAGGTTATGCCGAATAACCTGCCTAAGTTGAAGTTCTACCAAGACGAAACGCCGCTATTTAGTCGTTTCCAAATTGAAGGTCAGATCCAGTCAGCGTTCCAACGCGAAGTGCAGCTACCTTCGGGTGGCTCGATTGTGATTGACGTGACCGAAGCCCTAACGGCGATTGATATTAACTCTGCCCGTGCCACCAAAGGCGCGGACATTGAAGAAACTGCCACCAATACCAACCTAGAAGCGGCTGACGAGATTGCGCGCCAACTGCGTATCCGCGATACCGGCGGCCTGGTGGTGGTCGACTTTATTGATATGCATAGCAACCGTAATCAACGCGCGGTTGAAGAGCGTTTACGTGATGCTGTGCGTATGGATCGTGCCCGTATTCAAATTGGCAAGATCTCTCGTTTTGGTCTGCTAGAGCTTTCGCGTCAGCGTCTGCGCCCTTCTCTTGGTGAATCCGCGCATGTGATCTGCCCGCGTTGCAGTGGCCAAGGTAACATCCGCAGTGTTGAATCTTTGTCGCTGTCTGTCTTGCGCTTGATGGAAGAAGAGTCGATGAAGGAAAACACTGGCCAGGTAATCTGCCAGTTGCCAGTACCGGCTGCGACCTTCCTACTGAATGAAAAGCGCCAAATGTTGGCTGAAGTGGAAGCGCGTTGTGGTGTTGGCTTGCTAATTGTTCCTAATGAGCAGCTTGAAACCCCTCACTTTATTATTGATCGCAAGCGCGACGGCGAAGTGCTGGAAGGCCCTAAGTCACGCAGTTATCGCTTAGAGAAAACCGAAATTTCGGATGTGGAAACACCGATTGGCGGCCCAGCCAAAACCAACCCGGCTAACGTTGAGCAGGCTGCCGTGCAGTCGATCAAGCCTCAGGCGCCTAAGCCAGAAGGTAAAAAGGCCGTGGCAGGTGCTGGACTTATCGCTGGCTTGTTAACCTTCTTTAAGAACTTGTTTGGTCTTGGCGAAGACAAGAAGAAAACCAAAAAGAACAAGAGTAGCAACAGCCGTAGCCGTAACAACAGCCGCCGTCGCAGCCAGTCAAGCCGTGGCCGTGACCAGCGTGGCTCGCAAAATAGTAGACGTGGACAGCGCAGCAGCCAAAGCCGCAGTAACAACAGTAGTAGCAGTAGCAACGCAAAACGCAGCACTGACAATCGCCGCAGCAAAGACTCGCGCCCACAAACTGCCAAGAAAGACCAAGCAGCGGATGCTAATGCGCAGAAGCAGGAACGCAGCGATAGCCGTCGTTCTCAAAGCCGCAGCACCAGCAGTAAGGCCCGTACAGACCGTAGTAAGGCTGAGTCCACTGGCTCACAAGCGACTGGTAATAAGTCACGCAGTGGCAATAGCCAGCGGACTGAGGCAGACGCTAACAAACCAGTAGCACCTAAAGCCGAAAACGCGGCTGCAGAGACTGCGGCGAATAGCAAAGCTCAAAGCCAAACCAACAGCGGTAACGGACCAGCGACCGAAGCTAGTGATGAGAATGCTCAGAATCAGCAACGCGCCCGTCGTAGCCGTCGCGGTGGTCGCCGTCGTCGTCGGCCGGCAGAAGGCCAAGCCGAAGCCGGTCAAACAGAGGTGAACGGTAACGTAGCAGCGCCTGAGTCGAAGCCGAGCGCTGACGCTGATGGCAACAAGGCTGCACCTGCACAGAAAGAATTGGTGATTGAAGTGCCGGTGGCGGCTGATAAGCCTGCGGCGGAAAAACCTCGTTCAGCAGCGCCTAAAAGCGACAAGCCGGCTACAAAGTCTGAGAAAGCCAGCGCGGTGGAAAAAGGCGAAAAAGCCGCCAAGCCAGCGCCTAAGGCTGATGAGCCAAAAACGCCAGCGCAGGCTGAAAAACCGCAAGCTGCCAAGCAGACGGCTGAACCAAGCGTGCCGGCAAAGCCAGAAGCTGCAGCGGAAAAGCCTAAGCCCAAAGCTCAAGCTGAGAGCAAAGAGCCAGCGGCTGCTGCGAAACCTAAAGAGCCACCTCGCCAGCCGTTCTTTGAATAGCCTGAGTCCTGCTCTAAATCAAAAAAGCCCGCTCAGTTAAGCGGGCTTTTTTTTGCTTGTTTGTGCTTGGGTTTTTGTTACATTGAATACAGCAATCCGCTAAACATTGGGCAAAGGATACTTGGCTATGACTTGCGACGATTTACGTCACATTATGGGTAAGCAGCTGAATTACAAAGGCCACCAATGCGAAATTATTGAAGTATTGGAAGATGGTCCGCAGTTAGTGCTGCGCAACCTAGACTATGATCCGGCCGCCGATGCCTCACAAGATAGCCGCAACCCCATTCAGCCGAATCAATTTGGTGAAGCTCATCGTCGTACGCCGGAAACCTTTACTGTTCCGGCCTTAGATAAAAACCAACGCCCTATCGCGTTCCTCGAGAAGCTAATCAGAGCCAGCTAACTCGAACTAAAGGTTGCCGCTTTCTAGTATCGCTGCCACCGAAAGCAGATCCGCTTGAGTGTCGACTCCTGGGCCAGTGTCGGCGCAGGCATCCTCAACGTGAATTCGAATGCCCGCAGCCATCGCACGTAGCTGTTCTAATGATTCGCTACGCTCGATATCGGCGACAGGTAACTGAGTAATCGCCCGCAGCGCGCCAACCCGGTAAGCATAAATACCGATATGGCGACGAGCTTGCTCCAAGTTCCCAGAGCCAGAGTCCCGGCACCAAGGAATGGGGGCGCGACTAAAATATAAAGCCAGTCCGCGATTATCAGTCACCACCTTAACGGCATTGGGGTCAGCCAACTCAGATGGCTCGGCTAAGGGGCTAGATAAGGTGGCAATGCCGGCGTCGGCATGTGCGGCGAGGTTGCTCGCCACTTGTTGGATCGCGCGCGGATCAATCAGTGGCTCGTCGCCTTGTACATTGACGATGATCTGCTCGTCCTGCCACTGCATCTTGTCGGCCACTTCGGCGACGCGGTCACTGCCCGACTCATGTTCTACCGCCGTCATCACAACGTCATAGCCCCAGCTTTTAACCGCCTGCTCGATGCGTTCGTCATCAGTCGCAACTACTAGCTGTTTTGGCTGTGCACGAGAAGCTTGTTCGCAAACTCTCAGTAACAAGGCTTTGCCAGCGATGTCTAGCAGCGGCTTGCCGGGCAAGCGAGAGGATTGCCAGCGAGCTGGAATAACAATGCAAAAATCAGTCATAACGAGACCTTATAAAATGCCACTAGGCGCTGCGACGTTTCTCAAACGCCGTTTGGGTTGTTTGAATCAGTTGCGCTGCAAAGCCTGGAGCCAAGTTGGCGCTAACGGGTAAATACCAGCAGTCCCGATGATCTTGCGTCGCTGCAATAGGAGCCAATTTAATAGCGTCCTTTTCGGTCATGATGACGCACTCGCCATTATTCGGTAAATCGTCGGCGCTAAAGGCGTGATGATCCGCAAAAAAAATCGGCTTAACGGACAGCCCCTGGGTTTCTAGCTGACGGTAGAACACCGCCGGATTACCAATTCCAGCGATTGCCGTGACGGTTTTGCTAGAGAATGCCGACAGTGGCGCGCTTTCGTCGGTTACCAAGTTAAGTAATGTCTGGCCCTCTAGCTGCATCGAGGATTGCAGGGCCGGTTGCGACTCGAGTGTAAATGCTCCGCCGCGTTGATTAATCACCACGGCGTCAGCATTCGATAAGCGGCTTGCCGGCTCTCGTAGCGGCCCACAAGGCAGCTGCCAGCCGTTGCCGAGGCCTCGTTGGCTATCGACCACGACAACCTCTGCATCGCGATCAAGGGCGTAGTGCTGAAGTCCATCATCGGCAATAATAAAATTAACGTCGGTTTGCGCTAATAAGCATTGCACGGCATCGCGTCTTTTGGGCGCCACTGCTACCGCTGCGCCAGTTCGACGCTGAATTAATAAGGGCTCGTCACCTACTTCGGCTGGACCGTGTTGCTCGCCGATGAGAATGGTATCGTCGTTGTTGCGCCCATAACCCCGAGAAACAACCCCTACTCTAAGTTGCAGGGCTTGAGCGGCTTCGATGAGCGCGATCGTTAGCGGTGTTTTGCCAGTGCCGCCGACGCTGATATTGCCAACTACTAATACCGGCACAGGGGCTTGCCACGCCTGTTTGGCTCCTAGCCTGTAAGCCAAGCGGCGTAGCCAGCCGTACAAGACGTAGACAGGCTGTAGCGGCAGCAACAGCCATAACGGCCAGCGGCTATACCAGCTGCGCTCTACCCATTCACTAACTACCTGCTGCATGCTTAGCCGCGGTTGGTGTTTTGCTCAGAAAATTGCAGCTTATACAGGTGCGCATAATGGCCATCGGCCGCTACCAGCTCTTGATGTGTTCCTGCTTCCAGAATGGCGCCTTTCTCCATCACCACTATCTTATCGGCGTTTTCAATAGTCGATAAGCGATGAGCCACAACCAGTGTTGTGCGGTTTTGCATGAGGCTTTCTAAAGCATCCTGGATTTTGCGTTCGCTTTCGGTATCAAGCGCCGAAGTCGCTTCATCCAAAATCAAGATCGGTGCGTCTTTTAACAAGGCTCTTGCGATAGCAATACGTTGTCTTTGGCCGCCGGATAGCATGACGCCATCTTCGCCGGCTTGGGTATCCATGCCTTGCGGTAGGTCCTGAATAAAGTCCCAAGCGTTGGCAGCCCTAGCTGCGGTTTCAATTTCGCTGTCGGTGGCTTGGCCTTGTTTGCCGTAGGCGATATTGTTGCGAATGCTGTCATTGAACAGCATGACCTGCTGACTTACCGCCGCCATGTGCTGGCGCAGGTTGGCTAGCTGCAACTCTTTAATGTCGATGCCATCAAGCGTAACGCGGCCTTCGGTCGCATCATAAAAACGCGGCACTAGGCTGACCAACGTGGTTTTGCCGCTGCCTGACTGGCCAACCAGAGCCACTGTTTCGCCAGGTCGGATGTCTAAATTGATATTGTTTAGGGCGTTTTCGTCTGCTCCGGCATAGCGGAAGCTTAGGCTTTCAATTTTCAGATGCCCTTTGGTCTCGCTCAAGCAACGACTGCCGGTATCTTGCTCGCTAGGCAAGGCCAGCAATTCAAAAACGTCGCCAGCGGCGGCAATACCCTTCTGCAGGGATACATTAACGTTGCTGAGGCGTTTAATTGGTCCTAGCAAGCCAATTGTGGCGCCTAAAAAGGCGACAAAGGTACCTGCGCTCATTTGTGACTCGCCGTCACCGGACGTGGCGAAATAGATAATGCCAGCCACGCTCCAAGCGCCGATAAACTGAATCATGGGGCTATTCAGAGACTCGACAAACGCGACTTTCATGTTTAGCAACATGGTTTTGTCCGTGGCGTTTTGGAAGGTCTCGGTAGCCATCTTTTGACCAGAGAACACTTTTATTTCGCGCTGTGCAGAAATGGACTCGTTGGCAACCGTGGTTAAGTCTCCCATGGCTGATTGAATACGTTTTGCATAACGGCGGAAGTGCTTGGAGACGACACCAATAATCGTCGCGATTATCGGCCCGACGATCAACACAAATAGGCTGAGTTTCCAACTCATGATGAACATCACGATGATCAAGCCGAGCGCCGTTAAGCTGTCGCGGATTATTGTGGTAACGGCACTGGTGGCGGCCTGTGCAACTTGCTCGACATGAAAGGTCAATTTAGCCAGCAACTGGCCGCTGGAGGTGCCTTCGAAAAAGCTGCTGGGCATGCGCATATAGTGCTGGAATATTTCATTGCGCATCTTGCGGACCACGCGTTGGGCGACGCTGGTCATAAAGTAAGTGGTCAAAAATCCGCCAGTGCCACGCACTATAAAAAGTACCAATATCGCTAGCGGCATCCAACGAATAACCTCAGGGTCGCGCTCCACGAAACTGCCGTCTAATAGCGGTTTGATTAGCCACATAAAGCTACTGTCAGCGGCGGCATAGGCCACCATACCGACGATTGCCAGCGTGAAACGTTGCCAATAGTTAAGGCTGTAGCCAAGCAATCGGCGGTAAACTTCCCAAGAGCCCGCTTCGGCCCAAGAGCTCTCTACGCCGGGTTGTGGTGACTTGTTTGGAGTTGCCTGTTCAGTCATGCAAACTGCTTTTTATTTATAGGTTTACGCCATTGTACAGCGTGGCGATGCCAACGCTGCCAAATCCTGCTCGAGACAAGCTATCCATCGCCTTAACCACGGCGCCGTGAGGCGCAGCAGCGTCCGCTTGTAACTCAGCATGCAGCGCTTCTAGGCTGATACCAAGCGCCAGCTGATCTAGTGCGAAACGCTCCAACCGAGGATACAAACCAACGGGATCTAGCTTTTCACCGTCAAGAAAGTACTCCCCTTCGCGGCTGACGCTAAGCGTAAACGCGGCTTCGGTCGGCGGCGCCTGTTCACTTGCTTGAGGGAGGTCGATATTCAAAGTGCTGTTATCGACAAAGCTAGTCGACACCATCAGAAATATCAGCAATAGGAATACCACATCAATCAGCGGTGTCAGGTTAACCCTAGGGCTGTCTTGTTGTGGTGGCAGGAAACGCATTAGCTTGGGGTGTTTTTAGTGGCTGTAGCGCTTTGGGCGGCATCAATTGCGTCGAGCAAACGACTAGCTTCTGCTTCCATGCTAACCACAAAGCCATCAATTCGACGTCGTAGTCCACGATGAGCGATAAATGCCGGAATGGCCACCAAAAGGCCGCTAGCTGTACTGATTAGAGCTTCTGAGATGCCACCTGCAAGCAGTGCGGCATCGCCGGCGCCTGCTTCCGTAATGACCAAAAACACCTTAATCATGCCGATGACGGTGCCAAGCAATCCTAGTAACGGCGCGATTTCGGCAATCACACCAACGGTGCTCAGGTAGCGTTCCAGCCGGTGCGCGACATGACGTCCTGTTTCTTCAATCAATGAACGCCGTTCGCCCGGTGCATCGGCATGACGTATAACCGCTGCCAAAACCGCGCCCAAAGGAGATTGGCGCGCATATTCGGCAAGGTCTGTTTCGCGGCAGTCGCCTTGATGCCACTTCTTCCAAATGACGTCAGTTAATCCGTTGGGCAGGACTCTTTGCTGGCGTAAGTTCCAGCTGCGCTCTAACAATACGGCGACAAATACCAGCGAGCACAGCAAAATTGGAAGCATCATCCAACCGCCTGCGCGAATTAATTCAAGCATTTACAGCATATTCCTTATCTATTGCCACCAACGTCTTTGTTGGCGCTGAGTAGTTACACAAGGCCGACATTGGAGGCTGAATTGGGTTGTAACCGCCCCGCTATCACCGGTGTTTAGCAGCTTTAGTCCCGGCAATAGCTGTTGGTAACGCTCGGTTACTTCGCTTGCTGGCAGCTGGTAGCGGTTGTTATAGCCGGATGTTATCACTGCCACTGACGGGCGCACAGCCTTAATAAAGGCCTTTGAAGAAGAAGTTTTACTGCCATGGTGCGGCACCAGTAACCAATCGGCCACGACATTTACGGGTTGTTGCAGTAATTTGGCTTCTACTGCCCGGCTGATATCGCCGGTAAGCAAGGCGCTGCCGTACGGGCTGCTAATCTTGAGCACACAGGAATCATCATTGTCCTTGTTAGTGCCTTGCAACGGCCATACTGCGTCGATCTGCACCTTGTCGACTTGTCTCTTAAGACCAAGGCCGCAATGGCGCGTTTCGCCGCCAATGACTTCAGTGCCGGGATATTGCTCAAGTAAAGCGCTTAAGCCACCGGCGTGATCATTGTCGCTGTGCGAGATAACGATCAAGTCGACCTGCTTGACGCCCAAGGCAGACAGCGCCGGCAGAATCATGCTTTGCATCGCGCTTCCGCCGCTACGCCAACCTGCACCGGTGTCGTAAATGATATTTTGCGAATGGGTTTGCACTAGCAGTGTAGTGCCTTGGCCGGCATCAAACGCGGTAATTGAAAACTCGCCTTCTGTTAGCTTTGCCGATGGTTTGAAGAGACCAATTAAGGCCGCAATCAAGGCTACGCTTGCGGGTATTCGTAATCCCAAGCCGCGCGGCAGCATAGCAATGAGCGTGGCCGCCAAGATCAACAGCCACAAAACAGCCGGTGGACGGCCTAGGGCTTGCCATGCAAACCAGTAACCAGCCGTAGCTTGATGAACCCACTCCAGCAACTGCTGGAATAAATATAAGCTGTCGGCGATCCAGATCAGGCCGATATCGGCAATCGCAAGATTAACTAATAAGCCAGCACAGACGATTAGCAGCGCGGGCAACAGCAGCAATGCTAATAGCGGCACGAAGACTAAGTTCATAGGCACGGATAGCAGACTAAAACCGCCAAAGAACCATAGTTGCAAGGGCAACATGCCAAGCAACAGCGCGAATTGCAGCTTACAGGCCAGCCAGAGTTTGCCGCCTAGCGTTTGCGCCGCTTGGCTGAACCAAAGCAATACCCAAACCGCCGCAAACGACAGGTAGAAACCTGCGTCGATGACATTCAGTGGTTGCCACATAAGGCACAGCAAGGCGGCGACAGCCCAAGCCATAAACTTAGGTAGTCGCCAGTTCACAATCGCCGCGAATACAAACAAGCACAACATTAGCCATGCGCGTTGCGTAGAAAGCGGCCAACCCGCCAAAGTGGCGTAGAAAGCGGTGCCAACTAGAGCTGGCGCAAAAAGCACCAGACTGGGCCAAGGCTGGTCTCTTGGAATGATTTTGGCGACTAGCGCCATTAGTAACAGTAAAGCGCCGGCCACCAAACCGAGGTGCAAACCGGATATAGCCAATAAATGCGCCAAACCGGTTTCGCGCGCCTGTTGCCATTGCGGCGGCGTGACGTTAGCGCGATATCCAAAACTCAGTGCTTCTACCCAGCCTTTAGCAGGATGCCCCGCTAGCACTCTGTCGATTTGTTGGCGTAGCCGATCGCGTAAGGACATTGAATCGGCGGGAGCCACGGACTCTAAGCTTTTGATATAGCCGCCGGCGCTAACGCCTTTGCGCCATAGCCACGCAACGTAGTCAAAGCCACCGGGGTTGCTATTGCTGTGAGGCCGCCGGAGTTTAACGCTAGCGGTGAATGTGTCGCCTTGCCGTAATGGTTGCTGCAAATCCTGTTGGGGCTGCCAGTACGACAGTCGTATCGACGCTGGAAGTGTTTTAAAGCAATGCTTGAGGCTGTCGGAATCTGAGGATACCCACAGGCGTTGCTGCCTCCCTTTCTGCTCTGGCAAGCGGGTAATCTTGAACTCAGCAGTAATGGTTTGGTTATCGCAGCCCGCGGACAGCATGTTCGCTTGCTGCCTAGTCACTGCTTCAATAAACAGGCCAGCGCCAGCGAGCCCAGCGAGCAAGCTAATGCAGAGTGATCGCGTGCTGGTTTTGTAGCAAGCGAAGATGGCCACGAATGCGACCACGACCACGACAACTGCGAGTACCGGGTTAGCTAGGTCTAGCCAGTTTTGCGGCCACAGTGCTGCCGCCATCGCCCCTAAAACGGGTGTTAGACACCATGCTAACCAAGCTGGCCGCATGCGCTAGCCTTGTACAAGCTGGCCGTTGCTGAGGTGGTATTGCGTCGGCATACGCGCAGCTAAATGCTCGTCATGGGTCACCAGCACAATAGCCGTACCGGTTTGCTGATTTAACTCCAGCATTAACTCAAACACCTGTTGGGCGTTGCGTTGGTCTAAGTTGCCGGTAGGCTCGTCGGCCAGTATCACTGACGGCTTAGACACCAAGGCTCGAGCAACTGCAGCTCGTTGACGCTCGCCGCCGGATAGCTCCGCTGGGCGATGCTTTAAACGTTCGCCAAGCCCGACCTTTACCAGCATATCAGCGGCGCGCTCCGCCGCTTCTTGGGGAGAGCAGCCTCCCAGCAATAGCGGCATCGCGACATTCTCTTGCGCGTCGAATTCGGGCAATAGGTGGTGGAATTGGTACACAAAGCCCATATGTTGGTTGCGCAAGCGGCCCAATTTGGCGGCAGATAAAGCGTTAACTTCTGTACCGGCCACAGTCACGCTGCCGTGGTCTGGTTTGTCTAGGCCCGCCAGCAACTGCAACAAGGTCGACTTGCCAGAACCAGAGGCGCCCACGATTGCGAGGGTATCCCCTGCTTCGACGGTAAAGTTAATTTGCTCCAAGACCTGCAAACGTTTGCCGGCGTCGTCATAGCTTTTGCTGAGATTTTCAGCGATTAAGACGGCTTTACCAATAGCTTGGTTGGTTGCGTCGTTATTCATAGCGCAGCGCCTCCGCTGGTTGAATGCGGGAGGCCTTCCAGGCCGGATACAGCGTCGACAGCCAGCTTAAGAAAAAGGCCATGACTGCTGTGCGCCAGACATCGGCGGCGTGCAACTCGCCATTCAGTTCGCTAATCACGTAAACATCGCTGGCGAGTAAATCGCGGCCTGCTAGGCGCTCAATAAATGGCACGACTACATCCACATTTAACGCCAAGGCGACACCGCCTAATACGCCCAGCACCGTGCCCAAGGCGCCAATCACAAAGCCCTGTACCATAAATATGCGCATGATGGTGCCCGGGGTAGCGCCTAGCGTGCGTAGCACGGCGATATCACCCTGTTTATCGGTCACCACCATCACCAGCGCAGAAACAATGTTGAACGCTGCCACGGCGATGATTAAAACCAAGATAAAAAACATTACGGTTTTTTCCGTGGCAATGGCTTGGAAGAAGTTCTTATGTTGGCGCGTCCAGTCAGAGACAAACCAAGGGCCTTGTAGCTGCTGTTCAATCTCTTGCCGCAGTTTTGGCGCCGAGAACATGTCGTCGAACTGTAGGCGCAGCCCGGTTACTTGGCTGCCTACGCGGTATAACTTTTGCGCATCGCCAAGGTGGACCAAGGCCAACGAGCGATCGTACTCATACATATCCGCACTAAAAATACCGGTCACCTTAAAGCGGCGGAAACGCGGCACTACGCCAGCTGGCGTTAGGCTGGCTTTAGGAATCATTAAATCGACTTTTTCGCCAACACCAACGGCTAACGCGGCAGCTAACTTGTCACCAAGCACAATGCCGTATTCACCGGCTTGTAAATCAGTCAGCTGATTCTGCTGCATAAACTCGCCGACGCGGGAGACGTTGACTTCTTGCGCCGGGTCTACGCCACGAATTTGCACACCGCTAAAGAGGCTGCCGTTCCGTAGCATGCCCTCGCCTTCAATAAATGGCGCGGTACCAACAATGCGCGGATGGCCTTCTAACTGGCTCTGTACTTGTGGCCAGTTATCGAGCATTTCTGAGAACGGTAAAACCATGGCGTGTGCGGTCATACCCAAAATTCGTTCGCGTAATTGGGTTTCAAAACCATTCATCACCGATAATACTGTGATTAATACGGTGCTACCCAAAGCGATGCCAAGGGTCGACACAATGGTGATAAAAGACGCAAAATGGTTGCGTCGGCGGTTGCGGAGATACCGCAAACCTACATAAAGGGGAAAGGGTTTAAACATGGTGCGCGATTTAATCACATTTAGCGGTCTACAGGTTTGTCTTAAGACATTGGTTTTGGCTTTAGTGCCGTTGTTTTGGCTAAATTTAGCCACGGCGGACGTATTGGATTTGCCGGCGCCACCGACCGCGAACGCTAATCAGCCGAGTACGGGCATGTCGATGCAGCAAGTCTTGCAGGCTTGGGGTGAGCCACAGCATCGTCATCAAACGGTTTCAGATCCGGGCACCAAACAACGCCCGCCAATTAACCGCTGGGACTATGCAACGTTTTCAGTGGTGTTTGAGCGCGATAAAGTCATTCATACCGTTAGCCCGCAATATCCACCCGAAGTAGTTGCCGCCCCGTAATTCAAGCCAAACCTATATGCCATCTTGTTTATTGCCTGAGTGGGCCACTCAGCGCTTAGTCCAACTCTGCTGGCCGAGCCAAACCGAATATTGGGGTCAAGGCTTAGCAGACGCTCAAAAAACACATTGCCAAATTATTGCTGCGGTTAGTCAAACTCAGCCGGTATTACTGTTGCACTCGCCTAGTTGCGATATCGACGATATTCGTCAGCAATTAAGCAATGCAAACGCACGGTTAGAAAACCTTAGCTTGGTTGCGCAAGCCAATAACGATATTTGGTGCCGAGATTACGGCCCAATTAGTCTGAGCGACGGTCAGTTACTCAATTTCCAATTTACCGGCTGGGGTGGCAAGTTTCCGGCGCAACTCGACAACGCGGCGACGCAGAACTTAGTCAACGCCGGTATCTACCCGCCCGTTAAATCATTTGAATTGATCTTAGAAGGCGGCGCGATTGACTATGACGGTAACGGTAGCCTGATCACCACCACCGCCTGTTTGCTGAACCCCAACCGTAATACCGGCATGAGCAAGGCTGAATACGAACGGTTTTTCGCCACGCATATGGGTATTCGCCAGGTGTTTTGGTTAGATCACGGCTGGTTGGCCGGCGATGACACCGACAGCCACGTAGATATGTTGGCGCGTTTTGCACCCGATAATCACTTGCTATTTCAAGGCTGTGATAACCGCGAAGACGAACACTACCAGCCTCTACAAGCCTTAAAAGCCGAATTGTCGGGCTTGCGTAATATCGATGGCGAGGCTTACCACTTGATTGAGCTACCGCTGCCCGCTGCTCGTTATGACGCGGAGCAGGATCGTCTGCCTGCTTCCTACGCTAATTTTTTAGTGACCAACCAGCAGGTACTGGTGCCCAGTTATAACTGCGAACAAGACGCGACCGCTTTGGCGCTGATTGCCGGCTGTTTTCCCGGGCGGCAAGCCCTCAGTATTAATTGTGAAGCCTTAATTCAGCAATATGGCAGCCTACATTGCGCCACCATGCAGGTGGCTGCATAAAGCCACTTATAGCGCTAATAGCTGCTGCGCAAACCATAAGCCCATATAAAGCTTGGCGTCGACCAGCAAGCCTTGTTTTTGCTTCTCTTCCAACCAAGCGTGGGTCTCTCGAAAAGGCACTACATGCGTAATAATATTTTCGCCATCAACACCGCCGCCCTCGGCTACTTTGGTGAGTCCCGTGGCCAAATAGAAATCCGGCACCTCGGCAACAATGCCCGGAGAGCTCGGCCCGGAAAAAACCTTTTGTATCTGGCTGCAGTCATAACCGGTTTCTTCGATTAACTCTCGGCGTGCTGTTTCTATTGCCGGTTCATCTGGATTGTCGGCTTGATCCCCGACCAGGCCAGCAGGCAACTCCATTACTTGCTTTTGCACCGGCACCCGAAATTGCTCTACCAACACCACTTCTTGTTGCTCGGTAATCGGAATCAACACCGCGACGCCGGATGCGTTCACACGTTCTACATACTCCCAGCCATCACGCCCCACTAAACGGGCAAATTTACCTTGGTGAAGAATCTCTGCTGATTTCGGCACGTTACGCTCCTGAATTCTTTAAAATAGCGGCCCATTTTTGACTTGTACCAGCCGCCGTAGACGGCTAAGTGTGCCATGAGCCAAACCATTAAAGTTGCCGTCATCCAACAACCCTGCGCCGATACAGCTGGCGAGGCTATGGCTTTGTCTGAGGACTGCCTGCGACAAGCGGCCGCCAATGGCGCCCAGCTAGCCCTGTTGCCAGAGTTACACAACGGCCATTATTTCTGCCAAGAAGCCGACAGCGCTGAATTTGATCGCGCTGAAGCTATTCCCGGCCCCACCACAGAAAAGCTCTCGGCACTGGCAAAGGAATTGCAGTTAGTCATTGTCGGTTCGGTATTTGAAAAACGGTTGGCCGGTGTTTATCACAATACCGCCGTGGTGCTAGATAGCGACGGCAGCCTAGCGGGTTGCTATCGAAAAATGCATATCCCTGACGACCCTGGCTACTACGAAAAATTCTATTTTACGCCGGGTGATGCTGAGCCGGGCTTTCAGCCGATACAGACCTCTATCGGCAAACTGGGAGTGCTGGTTTGCTGGGACCAATGGTATCCAGAAGCGGCTCGTCTGATGGCTTTGGCTGGCGCCGAGTTGCTGCTTTACCCCACCGCCATTGGCTGGGATCCCGCCGATGATGCCGCTGAGCAGCAAAGACAAATAGACGCTTGGCAAGCGGTACAACGCGGCCATGCCGTGGCTAATCATTTGCCGGTGTTAACTGCCAACCGTATTGGTGTGGAAAGCAACCCACAACAAGCTAGCCAGAACATTCCCTTTTGGGGGCGTAGCTTTATCTACGGCCCACAAGGCGAGTTAATCGCAGAAGCGGCTAGCGACCCCAGTGGCAACCCTGAGCTGCTTTACGCTGAGATAAACCGCCAACGCACAGAAGACCTGCGTCGCATCTGGCCGTTTTTCCGGGATCGCCGGATTGATGCCTATCAACGTTTAATTACCCGAGCTTAAGAACCCGCCAGATGCCCGATTCCTCTACGGCTTATTCAGACGTATTCGCGCCACCGTTACCGCAAGTTAATCAACCCCAACAATGGGGCAAACTTTACGGCAGCGCTGGTGCTTTGGCTTTGGTTACTGCCGCCAACAAGGCCTCGGGGCCTCTATTGGTGGTAGTGCCTGACGAACAGCAGGCTTGGTGGCTAGAAGCTGAGCTACAGTTTTTTGGTGCCAATCAGCAGTTGCCGGTGTGGCATTTCCGCGATTGGGAAACCCTGCCCTACGATGTTTTTTCGCCGCAGCAAGAAGTTGTTTCCTCGCGTCTGGCCACGCTCTGGAATATCCGCAATATTAAACGTGGTTTTATTATTACCACCGCCGCCGGCATTCTACAGCGGCTCTGTCCGCCGAGCTTTCTTGATGGCTCGGCTTTTATGTTCAGCACTGGCGAAACGCTCGATATCAGTAGCACCCGTGAGCGACTACAGACGGCGGGTTACAGTGCGGTCGAACAAGTAGTAGAACATGGCCAGTACGCCGTGCGCGGCGCGCTGTTTGACGTCTTCCCAATGGGTAGCTCTAGCCCCTACCGTTTTGATCTGTTCGATGACGAAATCGAAAGCATTAAAACCTTTGATCCAGAGACGCAGCGTTCTGAAAACAGCGTTAAGCGCGTGCAGTTTCTGCCTGGTCGTGAAATTCCGACCACGCCTCAAGCAATCAGTGAATTCCGACGTCGTTTTCGCGAGCAGTTCTCAGAGCAAGTCGGCAATAGCATGGCCTACTTGGAGTCTGGAAAAGGCGAGTTGGTTGGCGGTATTGAATACTTTCTACCGCTGTTTTTTGAAGACACCGCGACCCTGTTTGATTATCTACCCGCCAACGTCACCGTGGTTCGCTACGGCCAATGCGAAGACGCTTGGGCGCACGAATGGCAGCAGATTAGTGAGCGTTATCGGCAACGTTGCGACGAGCAAGAAGAAGTATTGCCGCATCCGGAACAGCTCTGGTTGCCACCGCTAGAAATTGAGCAACGTTTTGCCGCTTACCCTGTTGCTGACGCGCAGCGTTTTGAATTGATGCAAACCAGCGCCTCTGCGCATAACTTTTTCACCGCCGAGCCGCCGTCGTTACAAATGGATGCGCGCGCTGAAGAGCCGGCCGAGGCCCTGATTAACTTTCTTAAAGGCTTTGATGGGCGTGTATTGCTGGTTGCTGAAAGTGAAGGCCGGCGCGAAACCCTACAAGGCATTTTGCGCGGCCACCACATTCCGGTAACCGAATTCGAGCATTGGCATGGTTTTGTTAAGAGCGAAAATGACGGCCCTGTGGTTGGTATTACACTCGGCCAGTTACAGCATGGGCTGCTCTTAAACTCGCCTAAAGTCGCGATTATTGCCGAGTCGCAGCTGTTTGGTGGCCGTGCGCAGCAAATGCGTAAGCGCAAACGCCGTGGCCGTGATCCGCAATCGGTGGTTAAAGAATTAACCGATCTCACCATCGGCGCACCGGTGGTGCATGAAGATCACGGCATTGGCCGTTATTTAGGCTTGGAAACATTAGAAATTGGCGGCGTTAGCGGCGAATTTCTAACCCTGGAATACGCTGAAGACAACAAGCTCTATGTGCCAGTGCATGCATTGCATTTAATTAGCCGCTATACCGGCACTGATCCAGAAGCAGCGCCGTTACACCGGTTGGGTAGCGGCCAGTGGGATAAAGCCCGCAAGAAAGCTGCGCAGAAAGCCCGCGATGTCGCCGCTGAGCTTCTGGACATCCATGCCAAGCGTGCCGCTCGCAGTGGCCACGCGCATCAAATTGACGATGCCGAGTACGCCGCTTTTGCCGCTAGTTTCCCGTTTGACGAAACCGAAGATCAAAGCGACACCATTAACGCCATTATTGCCGACCTACGTAGCGATAAACCGATGGATCGAGTGGTCTGTGGTGATGTTGGCTTTGGTAAAACAGAGGTTGCCATGCGCGCGGCTTTTGTTGCCGCCCAAAGTGGCCAACAAGTTGCTGTATTAGTGCCTACTACCCTCTTAGCGCAACAGCATTACCAAAACTTCCTCGACCGTTTTGCGCAGTGGCCGGTCAAAATTGAGCAGCTGTCGCGTTTTCGCACCGCGGCGCAGAAAACCAAGATCATGGGCCAACTTAAGAGTGGCGCCATTGATATCGTCATCGGCACTCACGCCCTGCTGTCCGCGCGCACAGACTTTAAACGCCTAGGTTTGGTGATTATCGACGAAGAACATCGCTTTGGCGTGCGCCACAAAGAGCAGATGAAGAAGCTGAGGGCCGAGGTCGATATCCTAACGATGACAGCGACGCCGATCCCGCGGACCCTAAACATGGGCCTTGCCGGTATGCGTGACTTGTCGATCATTGCGACTCCGCCGGCTAACCGCCAAGCGGTTAAAACCTTTGTCTCACAATGGGATTCGGCGGTGGTTAGCGAAGCCTGTATGCGTGAATTACGCCGTGGTGGCCAGGTCTATTTTCTGCATAACAATGTTGAAACCATTGAGAAAACCGAGAAAGACCTCCAAGAACTGCTGCCCGACGCACGTATCCGCCATGCCCACGGGCAAATGCGTGAGCAGGAACTTGAGCAAACCATGCTCGACTTCAGCCACCGCCGCTTTGATGTTTTAGTAGCAACCACCATCATCGAATCCGGCATTGACGTGCCTAACGCCAACACCATTATCATTAACCGTGCCGATAAGCTGGGTTTGGCGCAGCTCCACCAAATCCGTGGCCGCGTTGGCCGTTCGCATTTGCGGGGTTATTGCTATTTAATTACCCCGCCGCCTAAGTTGTTAACAGCTAATGCCGAAAAGCGCCTGCAAGCCATTGAATCACTTGAAGATTTGGGTGCCGGCTTCTCTTTGGCAACCCACGATATGGAAATTCGTGGCGCTGGCGAGCTGCTGGGAGACGAGCAAAGCGGCCAAATTCAGGAAATCGGATTTTCCATGTATATGGAGCTCTTAGAACGGGCTGTGAAAGCGCTGAAATCTGGCAACAACCCGGAGCTGGCGATGGATTTGGATCGCGGCCCTGAGGTCGACTTAAAGGTCCCAGCGGTATTGCCTGACGACTATATCCACGATGTACACCAACGTTTGGTGCTATATAAACGCATTGCCAGCGCCAGTGATGCCAATGGCCTTAAAGAGCTTCAGGTTGAGCTGATTGACCGTTTCGGGCTGTTACCAGATGCTGCCAAAATGCTGTTTGAGATTAGTGCGCTAAAACAACAAGCGGCAGAGATAGGCATTCGCAAACTAGATGGCCATGCAGGCGGTTTGCGTGTCGTCTTTACCGAGCGCCCTAACGTAGACCCAATGCGGCTGATTCAAATGATCCAAAAGCAGCCCAATCTGTACCGCTTTAACGGCACAGATACATTACACTGCAGCAAGGATATGCCGGAGCCAGAACAGCGCTTAGATTCGGCACAGAAATTGTTAAACGTATTGGCTGGGCCGGACAAATAAACTCGACTCACTCAGCTCAGCCATTGGGGGTTGTTTTGCAAACACGATTACTTCGCTTGACGTTCGTATCTGTCGTCGCACTACTGACGGGCATGGCCCATGCCGAAACCAGGGCCGAGCCCCTCGCGGCAGCGCCAGCGGCCGACGTTGCTGCAGAGCCTATTTATCAAGTTCAGTTTATTGTCGTGCGCCCTCGCCACCGCGAGGATCTACAGGCAGAGGATTGGCCAAATATCCGCCCAGAGCTCGCTAGTGACGCTTTGACGGCGGGCGACTACGCCGCCGAGCAGCCGCTAGAGTCAACGCCCGATTTTAGTTGGGTTGCAGAAGCGGAGTGGGATTTCCCGAATACACTCAGGCGCTTACAAGAAAGTGGCGCCTACGAGGTCTTGATGCATCGCTCTTGGCGTCAACAAGCAACGCCTCGCGAAAATGCCGTGCCTTATGTGGTGAAACTAGCGTTTGATGAGCGCAATTTGCCAACCGAAGTCGCCACGACCGGTTCCAATATTGCTTATTCGAACACGGGCTACGTTTACAGTAATGCATTGCAAAACGCTGGCAGCACCGACGGCGCCGGCCTGATCGGCACAGTGGCGTTTGGTAAAGCGCGTTACCTGCATTTCAGTATTGATTTACTCATGAGCGAACACAGCAACCCTAGTCAAAGCAGTTGGCAAGGCAATTGGCAAAGCCAATCTGCTATCGGCAGCAGTGCCGAGCAACTTGGCTTAAGCAGTGTCAATCAAGCGCCGCTAAAACACTTTCATCTACAAGAAAGTCGTCGCATCAAAACCGAAGAAACGCAGTACTTTGACCATCCCGGCTTTGCCGTGTTGGCACATGTGCGTCGTTTAGAACCCTAAGCCCTTCTACAAGATTTGCTTATAAGCGTTTTACTAGCTGAGCAAGCAACTGGCTGAGCTGCGTCTGACAATGCTCAATGGTGGCAGCGATCTCATCATGAATGCCCTGCTGTGCATCTGGCGCCTTACCTGCCGCCCAGTTCACGCTAAACGCTAGGCTGCTGTATTGGAGCTGCAGCTCTGCCGCTAATGCCGCTTCTGGCATTGACGTCATGCCTACCAAATCACAGCCATCTTGTTCCAGTCGCTTAATTTCTGCCGGCGTTTCTAGGCGTGGGCCCTGAGTAACGGCAACAACGCCGCTGGTTTGTAATGAAACATTCGCTGCTTGAGCGGCAGCAGCAATTAGCTGGCCGAGATCGGCTGAGAATGGCTCACTCATCTCGACATGATGGTGATAACCCAAGGCCGAATCCGGATCAAAATAACTATGCGCACGACCATGGCTATAGTCGATTAAGTCATGTGGCAAACCGAGCTGCCCCGGTGGCCAGTTAGAGCTAATGCCGCCGACGGCATTTAAGGCCAGCACCCGCTTTACTGATAGCTGCGCTAAGGCCCATATGTTGGCGCGGTAATTCACCGCATGAGGCGGAATATGCTGTCCTGCTTCGCCTTTTAGCAAGCCGTGACGATTCAGTAAGGCAACATCCACACCATGTAAGGTGCCCAGCAAAATGGAGCCGGAAATCGCTCCAAATGGCGTTTTAGGCTGAAGCCGCTGTTGCAGCTCAAAACCCGCCAGCTCCTCTATGCCGGTGCCGCCGATAATGCCTAAGGCAGGTTCTGGGGTTTTATCTTTTAATGCCATGAGTTTTGTCGCCACCTACTTAGCTAGACTTGTTCTGCCAAGGCATAGATGCCGCGTTTATTCCTTAACCAACCTTTGTAATCCATGCCAAAGCCATAGACGTAACGGTCTGGCACCGTCAGCGCAACATAGTCAGGCCGATAGCTTGTTTGTTTACGTTGGTGTTGTTTGTCGGCCAAGATCACTGTAGTAACGCCGCTAGCGCCCTTAGCCTTGGCCCAGTCGACGATCGCTGCCAAGGTCAGGCCTTCATCAAAAATGTCGTCGACCACCACTACGTGGCGGCCTTCGATTGCTGTCTGTGGTTCCGCGATTTGTTTGTTTGGGCCGCCGCTAAGCGCGCCGCGGTAACGACTAAAGTGAATGTAATCCAGCTCTAGAGGGAAATCCCAATGCGCCAGCAACCGGTCGGCAAAGCTTAGTCCGCCATTCATTACCGGCAACACCACGGGCGACTGAGATGCAATCTCAGCCGCCGTTTGCTCCGCGCACTTGGTGATCGCCTTTTCCACCACTGCCTCCGCATAGAGGCAGTCAGCGTTGGCGTGTACGCGCTCTAATTCCGCTGTCGAGATCATTGGCCCTGGGTAACTAACGGCTGTGGAATATCCAAGGTGGTAGTTGGGAATGCCATATCGCCACCGCGTTTACGAATAATCTCGTAGACGTCTAGCAAGATCGCGTGTTTGACTTTGTGATACTCAACCCAAGCGGTAGTTTTGGTAAAGGTGTAAATAAAGAAATCGAGGCTGCAGTCGTTAAAGGCATTGAAGTTAACAATCAGAGTTTGGCCGCTATCAATCTCTTCGTGATTTTCCAAATAGCTACGAATTTCATCAACGATAAGGGTCACGGCCTCATGGTCGCAATAACGCACACCAATGGTTTCATAGATACGGCGGTTGGTCATACGTGATGGATTTTCAACCGAAATATTGTTAAAGGTACCGTTAGGAACATACAGCGGGCGTTTATCAAAACGGCGCACCACGGTACGCCGCCAGCCAATATTCTCAACGGTGCCTTCAATATCCTGATCCGGTGATTTAATCCAATCGCCGACCACAAATGGCTTATCTAAATAGATAAACAGGCCGCCAAAAAAGTTAGCCAGAATATCTTTGGCAGCAAAACCAACGGCAATGCCGCCAATGCCACCAAAGGCCAATACACCGGAGACACTGAAGCCCAGAGTTTGCAGTACGACTAAAACGGTGGTGATCATCACCGCGGCGCGAACGAGTTTAGAGATGGCTTCCATGCTGTGCTTGTCCATGGCGTCATCACCGGTTTTGTGACGATTGCGCTCCCAGACAGCCTGTTCGATCTCGCGAATTAAGCGAATTAAGAACCACGCAAAGCACAACGTTAAGCCCACGCCGCGACTAGTGCTTAACCATTCTAGAATTTGCGCTGCCTCGCTTTGCTGGGCCGCTAAGCGGCCAGCAACCACCAGACCAATGATCCAAACCGCTAGACGAATTGGCGCCCCGGCGGCATTGATCAGAGCGTCATCCCACACATTCTTACTATGTTTGGCGCCCCGCTCCATATAGCCCAAGACCACGCGAACCGCCAAATTGATGACTAAGACAATGGTGACCACGACAAATAACTCGGTCGCCCACTGCCAGCGCTCATCGATATTGATGCCAATGCTAGAAAGCAGGCCTAATAAGTTCTCACGCATCGATTAAATCCCCCAAGGTGTTACGTGCGGTTTGCCAGTTTTGAGTTTGTTGGATAGTTGCCAAGTCGCAGACCTGGCCCTTGCCGCGTACCGCTGCAAAGCGTTTTGACGGCGCGCAAGCTGCGCCTAAGCTATCAATAATTTCGATGGTGCCGGCACGGTCATTGCAGACTAGGGCAACATCACAATCTGCCTCTAGTGCGAGTCGTGCGCGGTCAGCGTGATTGCCGCTGGCAGCTGCGCCAGCCATCGACAGGTCGTCAGAAAAGACTACGCCATCAAAACCCAGCTCTTTACGCAAAATTTGTTTGGTCCACACCGGCGAAAAGCCAGCGGGTTGCTCCGCATCCACCTGTGGGTACAACACATGCGCCGGCATAATTGACTCTAAACCATCTTCAATTAGCGCTCTAAAGGGCTGAATGTCACGGTGTAGCTCGGCAAAACTACGATTATCTATCGGCAGTTCTAAATGCGAGTCGGCCTCGATGCCGCCATGCCCAGGATAATGCTTGCCAGTGGCTGCCATCCCGGCGGCGCGCATACCGGCCATGGTTGCTTTGGTTAAGGCAATTAATGCAGTTGGATCTTGATGCCAGGCGCGATCGCCTATCACCGAGCTGCAGCCGTAATCCAAGTCCAACACCGGAGCAAAGGCTAAATCGATATCGATACTGCGTAGCTCTAGCGCCAACAAAAGGCCTAGGGCTTTGGCTTTCTCGCGCGATTGTTTGGCGTCATCTGCGTACTGGCAACCAATGGCCTGTGCCGTTGGCAGTCGAGTAAATCCTTCACGAAAACGCTGCACTCGGCCACCTTCGTGGTCCACGGCGATAATTAATTCGCCGTTGCGGGCGCCACGAATAGCCTTTACCAGCTGCGTGACTTGCTCGACGGAATCAAAATTACGGGCAAACAAAATTAGCCCGCCTACCGCCGGGTGCGCCAATAATTCTTTATCTTCTGCCGTTAGCTCGTGGCCTTCGACATCGAGCATGACAGGGCCTAATGGCATCGCCATAAAAAATCCTTATTCGGTAATCAGCACTTCGGTGCCGGGTTCAATCGCGTTATATAACGCGATAACGTCTTGGTTGCGCATGCGAATACAGCCATGCGATTTGGGCTGACCCATTGGCTCAGCATCGGGTGTGCCGTGGATATAAATATACCGCGACATACTATCGACAGACCGCCCTTCAGTATCCACACCTCTGTTACGCCCAGGTTCACAGCCTTCCAGCCACAGAATTCGACTGAGAATCCAATCTCGCTGTGGAGCAGTTTGGTAGCTGGCAGCATCACATATCTCGCCAGTCGCACGACGACCCGTTAGCGCCGCCCCGGCAGGTAATCCACCGCCAATCTTGGCGGCAATACGGTGCTTGCCGCGTGGCGTGCATTCGCTGCCTTCCAGCTCACCGGCGCCATTTTTAGCCGTAGAAATGGAGTAGCGCTGTTTAACGCCCTTTGCATCACGCAATAACAGCAATTGGCTCGAAATCTGGATTTCTATGATTGGCATCGAGTCGACAGAGAACACAAGGGTGACAAGGTTTTGCCATAATACCGACTTCCCTTAAATAAGTCGTAAGAACATGGATCAAAGCACCCAAATTGAAGTTGAAGCAGCCGCTTTTCGGCGCTTACTGGCGCATTTAGATAGCCGCAAAGACGTACAAAATATCGATCTAATGAACTTGGCCGGTTTTTGCCGCAACTGCTTATCTAAATGGTATGCCGCCGAAGCCGAAAGCCGCGGTGAGACGGTAAGTTACGATGAGGCTCGTGAATACGTTTATGGCATGCCCTATAG
This sequence comes from Gammaproteobacteria bacterium, assembly GCA_030425645.1. GTDB lineage: Bacteria > Pseudomonadota > Gammaproteobacteria > JAPPPA01 > JAPPPA01 > JAPPPA01. The sequence continues at coordinate 92,169 of JAUHZK010000002.1, forward strand.
TGAATGGAAGGAAAAACATCAGATATAGGTAGCACGATGGCGAACGCAACGTTAACTGGCCAATGCCTTTGTGGCGCCGTAACAGTGACAGCCAACGCGGTTGATAGCGATATTGGCGCTTGCCACTGTGATACCTGCCGACAATGGGGCGGCGGCCCATTAATGACGGCAGATACGCACGGTCCGGTGAGCTTTGATGGCGAAGACAATATCGGTGTTTTTAGCTCTTCTGATTGGGCTGAGCGTGGCTTTTGCAAGCAATGCGGTACGCATCTGTTTTATCGGCTCAAGCACAAACCCTTTTATACCCTGCCTGCCGGTTTATTGGGCAAGATTGAGAATGCCGCCCTCAAACTTGAGGTTTTTATTGACCAAAAGCCTGACTTTTATAGCTTTCGCGAAGACACTAAGTGCTTAACTGGCCAGCAGATGTTTGAGTTGTTTGGCGCCGACTAAGGCTTTACCAAGCCGTATAAGGATGTTTGATTAACTCTGAGTTGTAATAGCGCGGGTCGGTGGAAACGTCCTCGCCTGCCCAGCTCGGCATTTCAAAGCTTTCATCAGCGCTGCCGAGCTCGATTTCGGCCACGATCAGGCCTTGATTATCGCCATGAAACTCGTCAATTTCCCAAAGATGCTGGCCTACGGTGACGTAATGGCGTGTTTTATCTATCTGCGGGCGTTTACACAGCGTTGCCAGCATGACCTCAGCGTCAGCCACCGGGATTTGAGATTCGTATTCTTGGCGCTCGATGCCTAGCGTCGCACTTTTAATATTCAGCCAGGCTTTGGGTTGCCCTATCTCACCGCCAATACGCACTCGCACCGAGCTTTGTGGGCCTTCAATAGCGGGGTCGTACTGATTCAAATAGCCTTGCGTAATGCGTTCACTGCGGGCCACTGAATCACGCCAAGAGTCGTTTTTAATCAGTAGCTTGCGTTCTATTTCTATTCCCATTAATCAATCCAAAGCGGTTTCGGAGAGCGTGGCTAGCAAGGCGCGAAGTTTCGTTATTGGCGCAGTGTACTGATCGTACATGAGCAAGATAACGTGACTTTGCAACGCTGCTAGCTGCGTTCTCCGGAAGCGCGTGTAAACAAAGCAATTGATTCAACATGGGCCGTATGCGGGAACATATCCATTACGCCCGCGGCTTCTAGGGTATAGCCAAATTCACTAACCAAAATACCGGCATCACGCGACAGCGTGCCCGGGTGGCAAGACACATAAACAATCCGCTCAGCGCCGGTGGCGGCGATAGTGGGCAATATTTCGATCGCGCCAGAGCGCGCCGGATCAATCAAGACGCGATCGTACTTAGCTTTACTCCAAGCCATGTCGCTTTGGTCTTCGAACAGGTTGCCGACATGCGTTTTAACGTTATCAAAGCCCTGGCGTAAGGCGTTTTCATGCGCTCGTTTCACTAGGCCGTCATCGCCCTCAACGGTGACCACTTTTGCGGCTTGTTTGGCTAACGGTAAGGTGAAGTTGCCAAGACCTGAAAACAGCTCTAGAACATTGTGCTCAGGTTCTACCTGCAGCAGTTCCAGTGCCTTCGGCACCATTTGGCGATTAATTTCAGGGTTGATTTGGGTAAAGTCGCTGGGTAGAAACTCAACTCGGACATCAAACGCCGGAATTTCGTAGTACAGCGGCTCTAGCTCGCCCTGCTCTGGCATTGGATGCACGGTATCAGGGCCCTTGGTTTGCAACCACATTTGCACCTCGTGCTGCTTACCAAAGGCTAGCAGTACTTCGCGATCGGCTTCGCTAAGCTCTTCCAAGATGCGAAATACCAACGCCGTGGCGTTATCGCCGATGGCGACTTCAATTTGCGGTAGCCGCTGGGCAATGCTGAGTTTTTCGATCATCTCCGACAGTGGCATCAGCAACTGACCAACGGGTTCTGCCAAAATTTCGCACTGTTTAGTATCGGTAATATAAGGCGCACTACGCTCGCGGAAACCCACTAAAACGCGGCCTTTACCAAATACCGATTTGACCCCCAAACGTGCTTTGCGGCGATAACCCCAGGCGGAACCGCGTAGCGGCGGCAATACCGTTTGTGGCTGAACTTTGCCAAGGCGTTCCAAGTTATCCAGCAATATTTGTTGCTTACGGGCGATTTGTTTATCTTCGGCTAAATGTTGCAGGCTGCAACCACCGCAGGTGCCAAACACCTCGCAACGGGGTTCTACGCGCTCTTCGCTAGCCTCAATGACTTCCACCAAGTCGGCTTCATCGTAGCTACGGAAGCGGCGCACAGGTTTGGCCATCACGGTTTCGCCGGGCAAAGCACCGTGTACAAAGGTGGCTTTGCCATCAATACGGGCAACGCCATCACCTTCGTGGGTTAAGTCTTCAATTTGAACCGCTAACGGTTCTACGTCTAAACGCTTGGCACGTTTTCTCTTTGCCATTTGGGTAAGAAATCTTGTTTAGTTGATTTAGGCCGGAAATACACCGGTGGAAAGATAGCGGTCGCCGCGGTCGCAAATAATGGCGGTAATTACGGCGTTCTCTAGCTCTTGTTCTAAACGTAAAGCCGCAGCGACAGCGCCGCCTGATGAAATACCGCAGAAAATGCCCTCTTGAGCTGCCAGTTGGCGCGTCATCTCTTCTGCGGTTGGCTGATCCATATCAATAACACGGTCAACGCGGCTGGCATCAAAAATATCTGGCAAATACTCTTCTGGCCAACGACGGATGCCAGGAATTGATGACTCGCCATCAGGCTGTACGCCGACGATCTGGATATTGGGGTTTTTCTCTTTGAGTACTTTAGAAGTGCCCATAATGGTACCGGTGGTACCCATGGCGCTGACGAAGTGAGTCACTTTGCCATCGGTGTCACGCCAAATTTCTTCGCCGGTACCGCCGTAATGCGCCAAGGGGTTATCCGGGTTGGCGAATTGGTTTAATACGCGACCTTTGCCTTCTGCCTGCATCTGTAGGGCTAGGTCACGCGCGCCTTCCATGCCCTCCTCTTTGGTCACCAAGATCACCTCGGCACCAAAGGCTTTCATGGTCGCAATGCGCTCTACGCTGGCATTGGCGGGCATGATTAGGATCATTTGGTAGCCTTTAATCGCTGCCGCCATGGCTAAGGCGATACCGGTATTGCCACTGGTGGCCTCAACCAGGGCATCGCCCGGCTTTAGCTCGCCGCGGGCCTCGGCCTCGGTAATCATGCTTAGGGCTGGTCGGTCTTTTACAGAGCCGGCTGGGTTGTTGCCTTCCAGCTTCACTAAAACAACATTGCCACGTTCAGTCGGAACCAAACGCTGTAGGCGGACTAAAGGCGTGTTGCCAACAAAGGCATCGATGGTTGGAAATGTGGTCATTAAATTCTCGTGGTTAGCGTCGCCATTAGCTCAACACGGCAAAGGCGACGGCGTAAGCCTTTTCATCACTAATACTCAGTTGGCACTGCTTAGCGCCAAGCTGCTGAAAGCGCTCCAGCGCGCCGCCATGCAGCACCACTAGCGGTGCGCCGTTGTCATTATGAGTAATTTCTATATTCGCAGCAGTTACGCCGGTAGCCAAGCCGGTGCCAAGCGCCTTACTGACGGCCTCTTTAGCGGCAAAACGTTTCGCTAAAAAAGCCACCGGATTGGTCTGCGCGCTTAGCGCCAACATTTCATTGGGGTGCAAAATTTGCTCACCAAACTTAGCACCGTAGCGCTGCCAAGATTTCTCTATGCGTGGCACCGAAATAATGTCGGTGCCGACACCCAAAATGCTCATGCCTACTGGTCCGGCTAGACGCCAGAACGACCTTCTTTCATAAGCGTGTTCATATCGCGAACCGCACTATCCAAGCCTTCAAGTACAGCACGGGCGACAATAGCATGGCCAATATTCAACTCCGCCAACTGTGGGATGGCGGCGATGGGTTTAACGTTGTGATAATGCAAGCCATGGCCCGCATGTACTTCTAGGCCTTGGGCCGCAGCAAAGGCAGCGGCATGGCGGATTCTCTCTAGCTCATGCTGTTGCTGCGCCTTATCTTCGGTATCGGCATAAGCGCCAGTATGCAGCTCAATGACCGGCGCGCCGACGGCTGCGGCGGCACGGACCTGATCCTCGTCGGGGTCGATAAACAGCGACACGCGTACTCCCGCCGCCGCCAATTTGCTGCATGCGCTTTCAACACGATCAGCGTTGCCGACCACATCCAAGCCACCCTCAGTGGTCAGCTCTTCGCGTTTTTCAGGCACCAGGCAGGCGGCGTCAGGCTTTAACTCGCAACCGATGGCAATCATTTCATCGGTCACAGCCATTTCTAGGTTCAAATGCGTGCCAATGGTTTCCCTAAGCACGCGCACATCGCGATCACTGATATGGCGGCGATCTTCACGCAAATGCACGGTAATGCCGTCAGCTCCGGCGCGTTCGGCGATGCCGGCGGCCTGTACGGGATCTGGATACCAAGTGCCCCGCGCTTGGCGCAGAGTCGCAATGTGATCGATATTAACGCCGAGTCGGAGTGCTGTTTGCATGGTTGGTTTCTGAATAAAGCGATTTAAGACTGAATTTTACGCGAGGCGATCAATAACTCGCGACTATTTAATGGTTTATCACCAATATGATGGCGAATTAACTGTCGCATTAGTGCATTTACCGCTTTACGTGCCTCGTCGCCAGCTGGGATCTGGCCATTAGCAAGAGCTTGCAACCACTCGCCCTTGAGCAGCAAATCAGCCGATTGGCTTTGATAAACCCCCTGCTGCGCATCGACAGCATAGTACTGGCGCGCATCGACGGCGCAATGCCGCTTGTAGTCATTGGCGAAGTCTAGGCCGTAGCCGACATAGTTAAGCGCCTGCAGCTCAAATAAGCGTAAGACCGGCTCTAGCGGCATATCTGCTGCTAATGCGGCAATGCTACGGCTGTAGAGCGCAAACAGCTCTGGATACGGATCTTGGCGGCGTAAGAGCCGTATCAGTAACTCGTTTAGATAAAACGCGGCGTATAGCGCATCGCCTTGAGGTTGTTGTGCGGGACCACTGGACTCGAGCCCGGTCAGTCTGTGTAACTCGCCTTTTTGATTATGCTGTAGCCGAAGTGGCCGGAACGGTTGCGCAATGCCTCTCCAAGGCGATTTCGGCCGCTTTAGACCAAGCGCAAGAACGCCTATGCGGCCCTGATGTGGCGTAAAGCATTCGAGAATCCGACTACTGTCACGATACTCGTATTGATGCAAAATCCAAGCGGGTTGCCAGTCGCTATTCGAACCCAAAGTCCCGTAACGCCCTTTCGTTATCGGTCCAGTTGTCGCGGACTTTTACCCAGGTTTCTAGCCATACTTTACGGCCCAGCATGCGCTCAATTTCGATCCGAGACTTTTCGCCCACAGCTTTTAACACTTTGCCTTGCTTTCCAATCACAATGCCCTTTTGGCCGGCACGTTCTACATAAATCGTGGCGCCAATATGGGTGGCTTTTTCTTCTTCACGAAAGAAATCAATTTCTACCGTGGTCGAATACGGTAACTCTTGGTGCAAGGTGCGAATCAACTTTTCACGGATAATTTCAGCGGCGATAAAACGCTCGCTTTTATCGGTAATTTGTTCGGCCGGGAAAATCCAGGGCTGCAAAGCCAGACGTTGACCAATCTCACCCCAAAGCGCATCAAGGTTGTCACCCTTCTGCGCCGATACCGGCACAATAAATTCAAAGTCTTGCTCTAGACCTTGAATTTCCGACTGCAGCCAAGGCAGAAGCTTTTTACGGTCAGTTACTTGGTCAACTTTGTTGATTACCAATCCAAAGGGAATACCGCTTTGCGCAACCGTTTGTAACGCTTTGCGGTCGCCGCCGGTGAATTTCATTGCTTCAATCACCAGAATGGCGAAGTCCGCCTCAGCGGCGCTGGCTCGAGCCGCACGGTTCATATAGCGGTTTAAGCTACGTGGCTCTTTGCCGTGCAGACCTGGGGTGTCCACAAACACTGCTTGGTAATCACCCTTAGTACAGATACCTAAAATGCTGTGACGGGTGGTTTGTGGTTTGTCAGAGGTAATGCTGAGTTTTTCACCCAACAAATAGTTCATTAGCGTTGATTTGCCGACATTGGGACGGCCCACGATGGCAACAAAACCACTGCGATGATTGGGGTTGGTGTCAGCCGCCTGTAGTGGCTGATTAAGGAACGACTCGACATCCAGCTTTTTACCTTCTAGCGGATGAATGTCGTTTTCGGATTTATCGTTTGGATCGCTCAAGTTTTTACTCGATAACGGCTAACAAGCCATTTAAGAAAGCTGATTCAGCATTTTGGCAGCGGCTTCTTGCTCCGCGCGACGGCGGCTGCTACCAATGCCTTTCGTGAGTTGTTGGTCGGCAACTAGGCAACTAACTTCAAATTGCTGCTCATGCGCTTTGCCATAGGTGCCAATGAGTTCGTATACGGGTAACTCTAGCCCTTCTTTTTGCATGTATTCCTGCAGGCGGGTTTTCGGGTCTTTGAGTTCATCTGGTTTGGGCAGGTTGGCCAAACGTGACGCCAATAGCTTATTAACCAAGCGTGTCGCTGGCTCCATGCCGCTGTCTAAATAGACGGCCCCAATAATCGCCTCGACACTGTCAGCCAAGGTTGATTTACGCCGATGACCGCCTGATTTTAATTCGCCTTCACCGAGAATAAGCAAATCAAACAGACCGAGCTCATTGGCAATTTCTGCCAGGGTGTCGCCTTTGACCAGCAAAGCCCGATAGCGACTTAGGGTGCCTTCATCAGCATCCGCCATGACTTCGTAGAGGGCGGCGGCTGCGGTAAAGTTAAGAATCGAATCACCGAGAAACTCGAGGCGTTCGTTGTTTACGGCACCTACACTACGATGCGTTAATGCCTGTAGTAACAGCTCAGGCTTTAAAAAGCGGTAATCGAGCTGCTTTTCTAGCTGTCGAAGCTGTAATTCCGGGACGTTAATGGCGCTGCGATGACTCATAAAAACTAGTTTAACGCGGCACCGCTACGGTTTCGTCGTATTTCAGAACGATATCGGTCATTTCAAGCAGTGAAACATCGCGCTGATAAGCAACTCGAATATGCCACTGACCGCCCTCTTTGGTAATGTAGAGTTGCTTACGGGTAATGCCGTCGACATCGTCAATCTGCAGGCGTTTGAGTAAATCTTGCTCGAGTTGGCCACGTGTCTTTTTACCAGCTTCGGGCTGAGCGGCAACACTTTCTTGCGCCATTAAAACTTTCTTTTGCTCTAGCAAAGCCGGTGTCACTTTAAAGCCGACAAATACCAAGCTCGCCAACAGCAGCACTAAAATAATTAGACCTAAGCTGCCCAAACCAGTTTGTTTACCGCGCATTCGCATATTGATTACCCCTACTCAAATTATCGAATGGTAGTGCCTATTCTGCCCCAATCTGGATGACCGAGGGTGCTATCCCAGTTCATCCAAATATAGACTGCTTTACCCACTAAGTTGCGCTCGGGCACAAATCCCCAGCGGCGGCTATCTTCACTATTGTCTCGGTTGTCACCCATAACGAAATAGTGACCTTCAGGGACGGTTACCTCGCCGCCTTGGTCAAACGCCCGCGCCAGTACTAATATGTCGTGCTCAACATCACCTAACCGCTCGGTGCGCACCTCGGCCTCTCGCATGATGAAGCTTATAGCTTCATCGTATTGGCGGCGATATTGGTAGGCCAGCTCTTCACCATTAATGGTCAGGCGCTTGTTTACATACCTAATCGTGTCGCCGGGCTTACCGATGATGCGCTTAATGTAGTCTTTCGCAGGCTCCGGAGGATAACGAAACACGGCAACATCGCCGACTTCGGGCTCACCAATCGACAAAAACTTATTGTGAAAAACTGGTAGCCGTAAGCCGTAAGAAAACTTGTTAACGACGATAAAATCACCGACATTAAGCGTGGGTAGCATGCTGCCAGAAGGGATACGGAACGGTTCGATAACAAAGGAACGCAGCACCAGCACAATCAAAATTACGGGGAAAAAGCCGCGGCAATTTTCAACAAAAAAACCCTGCTTAACTTGGTTGCGTTGATCGCCGTGTTTACGCTTCCACCACCAGGTGACCAAGCCTGTGCCAATGGCTAACACCAGCAACAGGGCCGAAAAATCCCAATGGATATCGTTAGGCATGGTCATCTTAATTACTCGACTTAAGAACAGCGAGGAAGGCTTCCTGCGGAACGTCGACTTTACCTAGCGACTTCATGCGTTTTTTGCCGGCCTTCTGTTTTTCTAAGAGCTTTTTCTTACGCGTAATATCACCGCCATAACATTTGGCGAGTACGTTCTTACGCATCGCTTTAACGTTTGCGCGAGCGATAATATGAGAACCAACGGCCGCCTGAATGGCGATCTCAAACATTTGTCGAGGAATCAGCTCTTTCATGGTTTCAACCAATGCGCGGCCTTTCGATTGCGCATGGTCTTTGTGCACAATCATCGACAACGCATCAACGCGGTCGCCATTAATCATGACATCCAGCTTCACCATTGGCGCTGCTTGGAAACGTAAGAATTCATAATCAAAAGAGGCAAAGCCGCGGCTGACAGATTTAAGCCGATCAAAGAAATCAACGACTACCTCGGCCATTGGCATTTCATAGCTAAGCTGCACCTGTTGCCCCAGATACTGCATGTTCTTCTGTACGCCACGTTTCTCTACACACAATGTAATCACAGCACCAACGTATTCCTGCGGCACGAGAATATTGGCAGAAATAATTGGCTCAAATACATCTTCGATTTCATTAACCGGCGGCAGGTCGGCCGGGTTTTCAATCTTAAAGCGCTCACCCTTGGTTGATTCGACTTCATAGACCACAGTCGGCGCTGTGGTGATTAGGTCAATGTTGTATTCGCGCTCTAATCGCTCTTGCACAATCTCCATGTGCAATAGCCCCAAGAAACCGCAGCGAAAACCGAAGCCAAGTGCGTTAGACGTTTCTGGCTCAAACGCCAAAGCGGCGTCGTTCAGGGCTAGCTTCTGCAGCGCCTCACGCAGGTCTTCATAATCGTCTGAGGCGATTGGGAATAGGCCGGCAAATACACGTGGCTGAACTTCTTGGAAACCTGGCACGGCTTGATCACAAGGGTTTTTGTCACCAGTAATGGTATCCCCCACTGGCGCACCGAGTACGTCTTTAATACCGGCAACGAGATAGCCTACCTCGCCTGTCTTAAGCACTTCGGTGGGCGTTCTTTTGGGCGTAAAAATACCCACCTGGTCGGCCGGCCATACCTTGTCGGTCGACATCACCTTAATCTTCTGGCCTTTACGCAGCTCGCCATTAAAAATACGCACCAAGGACACTACGCCAAGATAATTGTCGAACCAAGAGTCGATAATCAACGCCTGCAACGGGCCGTCAGGGTCGCCCTCAGGCGCCGGAATAGTCTTGACCAAGGTTTCTAAAACATCGGTAATGCCAACGCCGGTTTTGGCGGAGCAGCGCACGGCTTCCATGGCTTCAATGCCAATAATGTTTTCGATTTCCTCAATCACGCGTTCTGGCTCAGCGGAGGGCAAATCAATTTTGTTAAGCACTGGCATCACTTCGAGGTCTTGCTCGATAGCGGTATAGCAGTTGGCGACACTTTGAGCCTCAACGCCCTGCGCAGCATCGACCACTAGCAAGGCGCCTTCGCAAGCGGCTAGTGAGCGCGAAACTTCGTAAGAGAAGTCAACGTGGCCGGGGGTATCAATAAAGTTCAGCTGGTAGGTTTCGCCGTCTTGGGCTTTGTAGTCCAAAGACACGCTTTGGGCCTTAATGGTAATACCACGCTCTCGCTCAAGGTCCATTGAGTCCAATACCTGAGCTTCCATTTCGCGATCAGACAGACCGCCACAGGTATGGATAAAGCGATCAGCAATGGTCGATTTACCGTGATCAATGTGGGCGATGATGGAAAAGTTGCGAATATGCTTCATGGAGCGCCAAAAAAGTAATCAGTAAGAACACAAAGAAGGCCGCACTAGCGGCGGCCTTTAGATGCGAATTATGCTGCTTATTCTACAGCATCAAAGCGATTTACGGTCGTACTGCGCGACGACTTTCGTCGCTCAGGCGGCCACTGGCTAACTCACCGCCCTGCGCTTCCAATACTGGAATTTTGTTTCCATAGAGCGCACGTAACTCTGGGCGTTGATCGATATCAATTAACTCGATAGCGTCTTGCGAGATTCCAAGGCTCAAAAGCTCCTCAAACATCTCGTCGCAAAGCCCGCAGCCTTGGCGGCTATATAGTTGATAACGCGCCATATTAGCGAGGCTTAGCAGGCGCCATTGCCAAGTACTGAGCACGGCCGTCACGCAACACCAGCGCAGGTACAGAGCGCCCGTCCGGTACCGCATCTGCTAATTTCCCAAGCTGGGCTTCGGTATCTACTTTTTTGCCAGCAAAACGCAAAATAATATCACCAGCCTGCACACCTGCTTGCGCGGCGGAACTTCCCCGCTGCACGTGACGAACCACAACGCCAGATTCAGGCAAATCAAGCTGCTTGCGTTGCGCCGCCGTCAGTTGACCAACAATAATCCCTAGGCGCTCAATTTGAGGCCCTTTGTCGTTGCTATCAGCTGCTTCGGCTACCTGCTGTTCGTCTTCTAGGCGCCCAATAGTGACCTTGAGCGTCTTTTCTTTACGATCGCGCACCACAACAACGTCTACGCTGTCGCCAACTGGCGTCTGCCCCACCATCGGCGGCAAAGCTTCAATACTATCGACAGCCTTGCCGTCGTAGCGAATCACAATGTCACCGGGCTCAACACCGGCTTCGGAGGCAGGGCTGTTGTCAAAGACCTCGTTAATCAACGCGCCTTTGGGTTTTTCCAGCCCAAACGACTGCGCCAGTTCGCGATCAACAGGTTGCAGTGACACACCCAACCAGCCACGCGCAACTGCTCCGTCTTCGCGCAACTGATCAACCACATTCATTGCCAAATCAATTGGAATGGCAAATGACAAACCCATATAACCACCTGAGCGGCTATAGATCATGGAGTTAATTCCAATCACTTCGCCATCTAGATTAAATAGCGGGCCGCCAGAGTTGCCAGGGTTGATCGCTACGTCGGTCTGGATCAAAGGCACGTATTGCTGGCTGCCCAGTACACGACCTTTGGCGGAAACGATGCCAGCCGTCACCGTCGCATCGAAGCCAAATGGCGAGCCGATGGCAACAACCCATTGGCCCGGAGTGGTTTTTTCTGGATCACCAAGGCGCGCAATGGGCAAACCTTCGGCATCAACTTTAATTAAGGCAACATCGCTACGTTTATCTGAGCCGATAATCTCGGCTTCCAACTCGCGCTGATCGTTTAGCTTAACGATGATTTCATCTGCACCATCAACGACGTGGTGATTGGTCAGAATGTAGCCATCTTCGGAAATGATAAAGCCTGAACCTAATGAGCTAGTTTTTTGCTCCGGCTGCGGGCCGCCTTCATAAGGCATGCCAAAGAAATGACGGAAAAAATCATCAAATGGCGTACCGGGTTGGCCGCCTTCACCACGCTCTCGCAGCCACGGGTTACGACGTTCGACGGTCTGGGTGGTAGAAATATTAACCACGGCAGGACTGGTCTGTTCAACCAGCTCCGAAAAATCGGGTAGACCCGTTACCAACTTGGCGTTAGCCAGCGCTGGCAGCAACAACGTAGCCACCAGCAAAAATGTATTTGTTAAACGATATGGATATTGAAAAGCCATTGATTTCATTGCGGTATCATCTTTTTATCGATAAGAACGTTAACGGAATTATTGCTCTGTCGGCTTACGTGGTGAAGCGACAAATCGTAACGGCTGACTTAGCTCAACCTTACGGAGTACGACAGGTTGCCACTCGGATAAGTTCTGAATTTTAGAAGCGAATTTTTTCACCCCAAGCAGTCCAACGAGCAAGCCAGCGATACTGGCTAAGGCCACCGTGGCATCAGGGGCTCCAGCAAGCGACAGAGGAATGGCAACCAAAAACAACGCCAATAGCGGCAGGCCGTAACTAACTATCGTGCCTTTCAGCATTTGCTGTTCCGGCAAACCAATCACTAAAGCGTCTCCTACTTGCAATTGATTCACATCAACATTACTAGACAGCAACGCTCGCACATCAAGCAATTTGTCGCCTATGTAATCGGATAGCACTTTAGTGCCACAGCCTGATTTCATAGCGCACTGCCCGCAAGTGGACTGCCGCTGCGTACGCACCCAAACAGCGCTGTCACTTTCTATTTCGGCAAGCTGAACAGTTTCTTCAATCATGGCTTTAACAATCGGGGCGGACTGGAATAAATTCAAGCCAAAAATAAAAAAGCCAGCATAACGCTGGCCTTTATATGGATGGGGCTAATATTTATGGTGCCGACGGCTCGTTGACTTCGTCAAGCGCTGGCTCTGCCATCCCTGTCTCGTCTTTGTCTGCGTCAGCGTCGTCTTCACGATGTCCAACCAAGCGAATTTGCGATCCTAGCTCAGGCTCACCTGCAATACCCTCTTCAGTGCCCAGGAACCGATTGATCCGATCCTGCAACTCTGGCGAAACCTGCTCCCACTCGGCAACGTCACTTTGACGCGCCGCCGGTGAGGCGCTGGCAGTAATGGCGCCCGGCGTGGTCACCGCAAGCGAATTGTCCGCTGCTCCGATCAAACCACGATCATTAGCAACGAATACGGCCACTGTTGCTACCGAAGCGGCCACCGCAAAACTAACTACTCGCTTCATCCATGTAGGATCTTGCGCGCCAGCCTGGTCTTTTTCAGCAATACCAAGCGCCTTTTCTTCTTCGGCGATAGCAGCCATGACTCGGGCCGACAAATCAACATTTAAAGAAGATGCGGGCTCGTCACGCATGGCGTCACCAATGTCATGGTAACGGCGCCAGGTATCACGACCTTCACTGTCTGTTTCTAAACCCTTTAACAAAAAACGCAGCTCATCTTTGCTGAGCTCGTTATCCATTAAGGCGGATAGTTGTTCGTTTCTACGCATAATGTGAACCTTGTTATTCCGGCAGTTATAGTGCTTCTGCCACTTCGGACGCGTCTTCTAGTGCCGCGATTTCTTTCTCAATATAATCACGCGCACGAAACAGTCGTGAACGTACGGTGCCAATGGGGCAACCCATTTGCTCGGCAATATCGTCGTAACTCATACCTTCGACTTCGCGCAAAGTAATGGCGGTACGTAGATCTTCCGGCAGGCCTTCAACAGCTCGCAGCACGGCGCTTTTAACTTCACCGCTTTCCGCTAGCGCGTCGGGTGAATCAACATCTTGAATACGCGCCTCTAAGGAAGGATCTTCACTATCGTGAATATCAATCCGATTGTCATAAGCGCGGCGATTACGCGACGCTAGGAAATTCTTCGCGGTATTAATCGCAATGCGGTACAGCCAAGTGTAAAACTGGCTGTCGCCACGGAAGTTACCCATTGCCCGCCAGGCCTTAACAAAAGACTCCTGCGCCACATCGAGGGCTTCTTCATAATCATTAATGTAACGTCCCACCAGCGACACCACGCGGTTTTGGTAGCGCTTAACTAATAGATCAAAGGCGGCAGAATCCCCCGCCTGAACCCGCTTAACTAGCAGGTCATCAGTAATTTCATTTTTAGCAGTTTCGGTCACAGGCTTGCTCCGCTTCTTGACGGCAAGCTGGGAACCAAAACCCAGTGAAGGCATAGCAGCAACATTCGCTCCAACAGTCATTTTGACGACCTCTTTATTATCAGTGGTGTTCACTGCTCAGTGAGACGCGCACTGTCACCATAAAGTTCCGGCCGACAGATAAAAATACAGATTACGTTAGCAGGTAGAATATGCAAAGCTTCGCTCCGCCTTGCAAGCACCCAACTGCGTGAATTTTAAACCTCCTTTAGGTAAGTAAGTAAAAATGGCTACGGCGCCAACTTCTTCATCACTCAATAAGTCTTTCGACGTACTCATTATTGGCAGCGGTGCCGCCGGTTTAACCTGTGCCTTGCACCTGCCAGACCACCTACAGGTAGCCGTTGTCTCAAAAGGTGAATTGGCTGGGGGTAGTACGCTTTACGCGCAAGGCGGTATTTCTGCGGTGCTAGACCAAGGCGATAGCCTCGCTAGTCATATTGCCGATACGTTGGCGGCTGGCGACGGCCTCTGCTGTGCCAAGGCAGTAGAATTCGCGGTTACCGAAGGTCCCGAGGCCGTTCGCTGGTTGATTAATCAAGGCGTGCCGTTCACCTCCGCTGATAATAGCCAAAGCCAAGGCCTGCACTTAACCCGCGAAGGCGGCCATTCACATCGCCGTGTCATTCACGCAGAAGACCGCACCGGCAAGGCCGTTGAGACGACTCTTGAGGCGCTAACGCGCGCTGCCAGCAATATTCATGTCTTTGAACACCACCTAGCGATTGATCTAATCGTTGATGACAACGACATTGACAACAAATGCCTTGGGGCTTGGTTGTTAGACCGGCAATCCGGCGTGGTCACCACTGTCGCAGCCAATGCCACTGTCTTGGCCTGCGGCGGTGCCAATATGGTGTATCGCTATTCCAGTAATCCACATAGCTCGACCGGCGATGGCATTGCGATGGCGTGGCGAGCAGGCTGTCGTATTGCCAATATGGAATTTATGCAGTTCCACCCTACTTGCCTGTACCACCCGTCGGCCCGAGGGTTCTTGCTAACCGAGGCGATTCGCGGCGAAGGCGGTAAGCTTTTGTTGAGTAACGGTCAGCGCTTTATGGATGCCTATCATCCGCAAGCGGAATTGGCGCCGCGAGATATTGTTGCCCGCGCGATCGACGCTGAAATGAAAAAAGCCGGTGATGAACATATTTGGTTGGATATTTCGCATCGCGACGCCGACTTTATTCGTAGCCACTTCCCAGGCGTTTACGAGCGCTGCATGGAATTGGGCTTAGATATGACTAAAGAACCGCTACCGGTAGTGCCTGCCGCGCATTACACCTGTGGCGGCGTCTTGACGGATTTGCAAGGCCGCACCGACCTGCCACAGCTGTATGCCATTGGCGAAACGGCAAGCACCGGCCTACACGGCGCCAACCGTATGGCTAGCAATTCCTTACTCGAATGTATTGTCTACGGCCGCGCTAGCGCGCAGGACATTAGCCGACGACCACAACAGCCGTTAACACAAGCCCTGCCGCAATGGGATGACAGCCGCGTCACCGAAGAGGATGAGGCGGTCGTGGTCTCACATAACTGGCATGAGCTGCGGAAATTGATGTGGGATTATGTCGGCATTGTTCGCAGCAACAACCGCCTCGAGCGCGCTCAGAATCGTCTCGCCTTATTGCATAAAGAAATCGAAGAATATTACGCCAGCTACCATGTGAGCCCAGACTTTATTGAGTTAAGAAACCTGATGCAAGTGGCTGATTTGATTGTAAAAAGCGCCACTCTTCGAAAGGAAAGCCGCGGCCTGCATTACAACCGAGATTACCCGCATAAGCGAGACGGCGCCCGCGCTACGGTGCTAACGCCGCCAAATTCTGCCAGTTACGACAACAGTCCAAGTTGGTAATACATGGCGAGCCGGTGGCGATCCGCTTCGCTGCTGTTATCCGCCGTTAGCAGCAAATAATGGCTTTCTAAAAAGCCTAACCGCTCCTCTCGCAAACGCCCGCTGGCAACTACGCATTCGTTCCCTAGCCAGCGACAAGCCGTTATAACGAATGCTTGCGTCTCAGCACTGCCGTCTGCTTGGTGCCTTAACTTCAGTAGCTGTCCACTATTAAACCGCAGCTCGACCTTAGGGCCTGCCAAAGCATGGTGTTGAGAATAAATATAGGTGGATATCGGCAACAGGATAAGTATTGCCGCGGTAGCGAATGCAGTGGGTAAGGCAATGGCGATACCTGCAGCTAACAGCGCATTGATAGCTAGAAAACAGCGCCGATACTGGCGGCTAGTAGCGAATTTCCAATGATAAGGTTGAGGCTGAGGATGCGGCATGGCACTGGCCCCGCGGCTAGCTGACCGGGCTAGTTAGCCGACGCTTACCTGCTCGCTAGAAACTTCCAGCAGCATGCCAATCATTTGCTGAACTTCGCTCGACTCTGCCACCAGTTTGCCAGTCAACATGGCGTAGAGGTCGGGATCCTGTAATTGCAAAACCGCCTCAAAGGTTTCTTTTTGAGCTTGGCTTAAGCCTTCATAACGTAGTTCTAGAAACTTGAGCAGCGTTACATCCAGTTCACGCATGCCTCTACGGCAGCGCCAACGCAGCTTGCCCATAGGCATTAATTCGGCTTCAGTGGTCATATAAAGAACCAAAGAGCCCTAACCTTGCGCTAGGGCTCATAAAGTTAATTAGCCAGCGCGTTGCACTAACATTTTTTTGATTTCACCAATGGCCTGCGCCGGGTTCAAACCTTTAGGGCAAGTCCGCGAGCAGTTCATGATGGTATGGCAGCGATAAAGCTTGAACGGATCTTCCAATGCGTCAAGGCGCTCACCGGTTGACTCGTCACGGCTATCTGCCAAGAAGCGGTAAGCCTGTAACAAGGCAGCTGGGCCGAGGTACTTATCACCGTTCCACCAGTAACTTGGGCAAGAGGTTGAGCAGCAAGCGCAAAGAATGCATTCGTACAAGCCATCTAGCTTGGCGCGCTCTTCTTTAGACTGCAGACGCTCGGCATCTTGTGTAGTGGCGTTGTCGTTCTTCAACCAAGGCTCTACTGAAGCGTACTGAGCGTAGAAGTTGGTTAGATCAGGAACCAAATCTTTAACCACGTCCATATGCGGCAACGGATAAACGCCGACAGCGCCCTTCACCTCATCAATGGCTTTAGTACAAGCCAAGGTGTTAGTGCCGTCGATATTCATCGCGCACGAGCCACAGATACCTTCACGGCATGAGCGACGGAACGTTAGCGTTGGATCAATCTCATTTTTAATCTTAATGAGAGCGTCTAACACCATCGGGCCACAGTTATCCATGTCGATGTTGTAGGTATCTACGCTAGGGTTTTTACCGTCGTCTGGGTTCCAGCGATAGATTTTAAATTGCTTAACGTTAGTGGCGCCGGCTGGGGCTTCAAATACCTTGCCTTTACCAATACGAGAGTTAGCAGGAAGTCTAAATTGGGCCATCTGAACTCTCCTTAGTAAACACGTGCTTTAGGTTTCACGTACTCACAGTCGTCTGTAAGCGTGTAGTCATGCACTGGGCGGTAGTCGATATCGACTTTGCCACTTTCAGTGTCGTACCAGCCAATACTGTGCTTCATCCAGTTCTCGTCATCACGATCTTGGATATCGTCACGGGCATGCGCACCACGAGATTCTTCGCGGTTATCGGCGCAGTTGATGGTCACAATCGCTTGGCCCATCAAGTTGTCTAGCTCGAGCGTTTCGATCAGGTCTGAATTCCACACCAAGGAACGGTCGGTCACTTTGATGTCTTCCATGCGGCCATGCACGGCTTTCATCTTCTCGATACCCTCTTTCATGCTTTCGCCGGTACGGAATACCGCAGCGTGCTTCTGCATGGTGCGCTGCATATCTAGGCGCACATCAGCAGTTGAGCTGTCACCGTCAGCAAAGCGGAACTTGTCTAAGCGAGAAAGTGCTTTGTCGGTTTCGCTCTCTGGTAGTTCCGGTTGGTTAGCGCCGGCTTTCAGCAGCTCGCCACAACGTTGTGCAGCTGAGCGACCAAACACCACCAAATCCAATAGTGAGTTAGAACCAAGACGGTTAGCACCGTGTACCGATACACAAGCAGCCTCGCCCACAGCCATTAGGCCGGGCACAACCGCGTCGGTGTCGTCACCGCGCTTAGTTACCACTTCACCGCCAATCTGGGTCGGGATACCGCCCATGTTGTAGTGAACCGTTGGCAATACTGGAATCGGCTCTTTGGTGACGTCAACGCCAGCAAAGATTTTCGCCGTTTCTGAGATACCCGGCAGACGTTCCGCCAAAGTATCCGCACCTAAGTGGTGTAGATGCAAGTGAATATGGTCAGCATCAGCACCGATACCGCGACCTTCGTTAATCTCAACTGTCATTGAGCGAGAAACCACGTCACGAGAAGCCAAGTCTTTAGCGTTCGGTGCGTAGCGCTCCATAAAGCGCTCGCCTTTAGAGTTGGTTAGGTAACCGCCCTCGCCTCGTGCGCCCTCGGTAATTAAACAGCCTGAGCCGTAAATGCCAGTTGGGTGGAACTGTACGAATTCCAAATCCTGTAGCGGGTTGCCAGTACGCAGAACCATGCCGCCGCCATCACCAGTACAGGTGTGAGCAGAGGTGCAAGAGAAGTATGCACGACCGTAACCACCAGTGGCCAAGATGACTTGCTGCGAACGGAAGCGGTGAATATCGCCGGTGGCCATGTCCATGGCGATTACGCCGCGGCATTGGCCGTCGCTATCCATAATCAAGTCCAGTGCGAAGTACTCGATGTAGAACTCTGCCTTGTGGCGAATAGATTGCTGGTAAAGCGCGTGCAACATGGCGTGACCAGTACGGTCAGCCGCCGCACAAGTCCGTTGTGCAGTGCCTTCACCAAAGTTAGTGGTCATGCCACCAAATGGACGCTGGTAAATTTTGCCTTCGTCAGTACGCGAGAAGGGTACGCCGTAATGCTCAAGCTCAATAATGGCTTTAGGCGCTTCTTTGGTCATGTACTCAATGGCGTCTTGGTCACCTAGCCAGTCCGACCCTTTAACGGTGTCGTACATATGCCAGCGCCAGTTATCTTCACCCATATTGCCTAAGGAAGCAGAGATACCACCCTGCGCCGCTACGGTATGTGAGCGAGTTGGAAATACTTTAGTGATATTGGCAGTAGAGAAACCTTGCTCTACCAAACCTAAGGTGGCGCGCAAACCGGCACCGCCCGCACCTACAACAACAACGTCGTATGTGTGATCAATAATCTTATATGCAGCAGTCATTTAATTAGGCTCCAAACGCCACTTGCAGCACGCAAAAAATGCCTAGCGCCGCGAGGAAATAATGTACAAATTTTTGGCCAATCATCTTCACCATGCGGAAACCCTCATGTGAGATGTAGTCTTCTAGCACTACTTGCACACCCAGAGCTGAGTGATACAGAGCAACACCAACAAATAGGCATAGAGATACGGCATTGGCAGGAGATTTCATCCAAGCCACTACTTCGGCGTGCTCAGCGCCGGCCAAGCAAACCATTGCCCACATAAACCAAAGGCTAAGTGGCACCAAGGCAATACCGGTAAAACGTTGCACAATCCAGTGGTGCAAACCTTCTTTCGCCGAGCCAAGGCCCTTAGCGCGCGATAATGGTGATTGCATACTCATTAGGCTGCACCTCCAAGTAGCACAGCCCAAGTGACTGCTGTCAGTAATACGGAAACCGCAACAACGATATAACCGCCGGTGTACAGACCTTTCATGCTGTAACCACTACCCGCGTCCCAGACTAGGTGACGAATGCCATTACAAAGGTGGTAGTACAACGAGAATGACCAGCCAAATGCCAAGACCGCGCCCACTGGCGAGTGTAGGCAAGCTTGTGCCGTTGCAAAGGCCTCAGGGCCAGCTGCTACAGCTGCCAACCAAGCGACTAGAGCAAAAGCGCCAAAAGTTAGCGCTACGCCGGTAGCCCGGTGCAAGATGGATAAGGTCATCGTAATCTGCCAGCGATACACCTGTAGGTGTGGCGACATTGGCCGATTAGTAGAAGGTTGCGATTGGCTCATCAGGAAAAATCCTTTATTGGCTTACGTATGGGCTTATTCAGCTATCAAATCGTGTGACTAAAAATCGACGCAACGGCCTTTGCGTTCCCAATCACCAAAACGGGTTGGCTCAGGACCTTTGGGGCCGCCTAGCTCTTTAGTAGACGAATCAGTAGATATAGAAGAAGTGTCCGGCGCGCTGGCTGCCTGATGGTTTTCAGGTTGCTGTGTAGAAAGTTTTTGCGTCTCGTGTGAACTAGCTGTCACGAGCCACTCCTAATGGCCGGTTGGAACGGCGCGTATTGTCGCCCAAAGCCCTTATCCGGGCAAGCGACTAGCGCCCTTTTAGGCGTAAATTATCACCTAAATCATTTGGCTGGCTTAGAATGCGCCAAATTCTTAATAGTCCACACCGTTATGCAGCTTAATCGCCTTTTTATCAGCGGCTCTGACAGTGCCGCCTTCTTACAGCGCCAACTCACCGCCGACCTGGATAGCTTTGCTGACGGCGAACAGCGCCTAACGGCTTGGTGCAACATCCAGGGGCGCGTGCTGTGCCTGTTTTGGCTAACTAAAACTGCGACGCAGTGGGTCTTGGATATTCCAACAGACAACTACAGCCAGCTAATGCCCCGCTTTAAGATGTTTGTATTGCGTGACGATGTGCAAATTTCGGAACCACAAAACCATTCAGCTAGCATTGATGCGAGCGGCAAGCTCACTGATACAACTGACGATACAACTGACGATACAACTGACGATACAGCTGACGATACAGCCAGCCAGGCACACTTAGTGAAGAACGGTATACCTTATTTAGAATCAGAAGCTTGCGAAACTTACCTGCCCCAGATGCTCAACTTGGACTTATTGCAGGGATTGAGCTTTGCCAAGGGCTGCTATCCAGGCCAAGAAATTGTGGCCCGGACCCATTTCCGCGGCAAGCTTAAGCAACGGATGTTACGCCTAGAGAGTAGCGCTGCAGCCGGTGACAGTCTTTATGCTGCAGACGACAGCAAAGCCGGCACGGTAATACTTAGCGCAGACGGCCAATGCCTAGCAGTAGTTAGGCTAGAGAAGCTGGCTGATGGACTTAAAGACAGCGATGGCAAGGCGGCTCAAATTTTAGAGCTACCCTATGCCATCCCTGAGTTAGCCGGCGAATAGCCGCCTAGGCGACTGTTCGCGACTACTCAGGCCGCATATGTGGAAATAGAATCACTTCACGAATGCTGGCGGCGTCAGTAAAGAACATCACTAGACGATCAATACCGATCCCCTGCCCGGCCGTCGGCGGCAAGCCATATTCCAATGCGCGGATATAGTCCGCATCAAAGTGCATAGCTTCGTCATCGCCAGCGTCTTTTTCAGATACCTGCGCTTGGAAACGCTCAGCTTGGTCTTCAGAATCATTTAGCTCCGAAAAACCGTTAGCAATTTCACGGCCCGCCAAGAAGAACTCAAACCGATCAGTCACAAACGGATCACTATCGCTACGTCTCGCTAGCGGTGAAATCTCAGCCGGATATTCAGTAATAAAGGTCGGCTGATCAAGACGCTCTTCAACCGTCTTTTCGAAAATTTCGATCTGCAGCTTGCCTTCGCCATAGCTTGGCTTATGCGGGATACCTAGGCGGTCACACTGCTCGCGCAAATAAGCACCGTCACGCAAACGGGAGGCGTCCATTTCTGGGTTGAATTCGAGAATACTCTGCTCTACCGACAGGCGCTTAAACGGCTGCGAAAGGTCATACTCGGCTTCTTGGTAGGTAATGGTGGTGTTGCCAATCACCGACTCAGCAATGCCGCGCAGCATGCCCTCGGTTAAGTCCATTAGATCATTGTAGTCGGCGTAGGCTTGATAGAACTCCAACATCGTAAACTCAGGGTTGTGGCGTGTTGAAAGCCCTTCGTTACGGAAGTTACGGTTAATCTCAAAGACTCGATCAAAGCCCCCGACAACCAAACGCTTTAAATACAACTCTGGCGCAATACGCAAATAAAGTGGCATATCCAAGGCATTGTGGTGCGTCACAAAAGGTCGCGCTGTGGCGCCGCCTGGAATCACCTGCATCATTGGCGTCTCTACTTCCATAAAATCACGCTGACGGAGGAAGTCACGGATAAAGTCAATAATCTGCTGGCGCTGCTGAAACTTGCTACGCACGTCCTGGTTCATAATCAGGTCAACGTAACGCTGACGATAGCGCGTCTCGGCATCAGTTAAGCCATGAAACTTTTCTGGCAGCGGGCGCAGCGATTTAGTCAGCAACTTGCCCTGCTCTATATAGATGTACAAATCACCTTTGCCTGATTTGTGCACGGGGCCAGTAGCGCCAACAATATCGCCAATATCCCAAGACTTAACGTGCTCAACCAATTCTTCTGGGAGCGCTTTTTTGTCTAAATATAGCTGAATGCGACTACTCACATCTTGCAGCACCAAAAACGGCCCGCGCTTGGCCATTAAGCGGCCAGCAACACTAGCGACGCGGTGTTTAGCTTCTAGTTCAGCTTTTTCGAATTCACCCAACTCAGCCTGCAAGCTGACGGCTTTATCACTTGGTTGAAAATCATTCGGGAATGCGACGCCTTGCTCACGCAGCTGGCTTAGCTTCTCGCGACGCAATGCAATTAACTGATTTTCGTCTTGTGGGGTGGCTTGACTCATGGGTTTAACTTTTCCGGATCTAACTTTTCTGGATCTAACTTTTTCGGTTTGCGTTTGCGCCCTAGGCCTAAAGGCCCTGCTTCAGGCTGGCTTCAATAAATTTATCTAAATCGCCGTCTAGCACGGCTTGCGTATTGCCGGTTTCATAACCGGTACGTAAATCTTTAATTCGTGACTGGTCTAATACATAGGAGCGAATCTGACTGCCCCAGCCAATATCTGACTTAGTCGCTTCCAACGCATCCTGCTCTGCTCGTCGCTTATGCATTTCAAGCTCATATAGCTTGGCGCGTAACTGCTTCATGCAATTGTCTTTATTCTGGTGCTGCGAACGTTGGTTCTGACACTGCACCACTATGCCGCTGGGCGCATGAGTAATACGCACCGCAGACTCGGTTTTATTAACGTGCTGACCACCGGCGCCACTGGCACGGTATACATCAATCCGCAAATCGGCGGGATTAATATCAATGTCTATATTGTCGTCTATTTCTGGCGATACAAACAACGAGGCAAACGAAGTATGACGACGGTTGCCGCTATCAAATGGTGATTTACGTACTAAACGGTGCACACCTGTTTCCGTACGCAGCCAGCCATAAGCATACTCGCCCTCAAATTTGATGGTGGCGCTCTTAATGCCGGCGACATCACCCGCAGAAGCTTCAATTAGCTCCGTTTTAAAACCACGCTTCTCGCCCCAGCGCAAATACTGACGCAAGAGCATTTCGGCCCAATCCTGGGCTTCGGTGCCGCCAGAGCCAGATTGAATATCAACAAAGGCATTATTAATGTCCGCTTCACCGGAAAACATCCGTTGAAACTCTAGCTTATCGACCACGACAACATAGTCAGCCAGCTCCGCAGCCACTTCGCGCAAACCTGCCTCGTCGGCCTCTTCCGCCAAAATCTCTACCAGCTCACAGTTGTCGGCCAAGCTGCCGAGCATGCTTGTCAGCGGTTCAACAACCGTTTCCAGAGCACCCCGTTCACGGCCTAAGGCTTGCGCTCGTGTTGCGTCATTCCAAACGTCTGGTAATTCCAGCTCTCGACGCACCTCTTGCAAGCGTTCCGTCTTGCTATCGAGCGCGTAAAATTCCGCCAATTGCTCGACGCGCTGCAGCAACGCCTTTAGCTCTAGCGGCAGCTTAGATAATTCAGTATTTTCAGGCTGGTCTGTCATTGGCGCGCAGAGTTTACCGATTTAGGAAAAAAACAGGTAAAAAGATGCACTTATTGCCTCATATTATTTGCTAAACGCGTCGACAAGACGTTTAATAAGCGGATGCAAATTGCGCTTAGCCATCAGCACCTATAGGCTATGCGCAAAAACTTTTAGGCAACATTTTTGGTTTGCCTCAGCACAAAGAGACTCGGGACTATAAAAAATGCGCAACATGCTTCGTCTACTTTCCACTTCATTACTGGCTGCAAGCTGTTCTGTTGCTTATGCTGGTTTCACGGATCAAACGCTTTTATCAGTCGGCCTAACTGTTGCCGATGCTGACAATGATCGAGGTGGAGCAACAACCGACCACACCGGTTTTGGTTTCCGCGTTGACGTTTCGAAAAAGATTCATGAGCGCCTAGTTCTTGGCCTGCAAGCCAGCACCTTGGAATATGATGACAATGCCGGCAACAAGCTTAGCCAGACTAATGCTGGTCTAGATTTGGCAGTGTTACTGCGTAAAAGCGGCAAGCTAACACCTTACGTCCTAGCTGGCGTCGGTTACCAACGCAGCGACATCGACCCTTCTGGCGACGAAGCACAAAACAACTATGCCGATATCGGCCTTGGTTTCTTCCACCGACTTAACGACTTTGGCCTACTCTTCAAAGCCGACGCCCGTTTGCGTCGTGACTTTTTCGATGACGACAGCACTGGCACTACGGACTACGACGACATTATCTTCAATATCGGCGTTAGCATTCCTTTAGGTCGCCAAGCACAAGCCGCCCAAGAAGCCGCTCCGCAACGCTTCAGTGATGAAGATAGTGACGGCGTTGATGACTCACTTGACCAGTGCCCTAATACTGAAATTGGCGTAGCCGTTGACGTTAATGGCTGCAGCGACGCTCAAAATGGCATCGTTGAAGAAGCGCCAGTACCCGCTCCTGCGCCAGCCAGCTCTGCGCCGGCAAATCAACACAGCGAATACAGCATTGCTTTCGTACCGGGTTCAGCAACACCTACCAGCGCCGGTGCTAGCACGCTTGATGATATTGTTAAAACCCTACTACACAGACGTGAACTAATTGCTGACATCTCTGGCGGCGCAGGTTCTGGCGAATCACCTGCACTTGCCAAAAAACGTGCTCAAGCAATGCGTACTTGGTTATTTAAACAAGGGGTCTCAGACGACCGCTTGCTAATTGACACCGGTTCCGTTGCTAGTGACAACAACCTACACGGCATGGTTAAACTTCGGATTGACTAAGCCGTCGACAGCGATAACGTAAAAATAAATCGATATACCTTGGCCTTTTGGGGAGATAAAAATGATTAAAAAAGCGTTGCTTACCGCATGCGCCGGGCTAGCAGCGTCTAGCTTTAGTGCTAGCGCAATTGCTAACGACGACCCGGCGGACACCCGCTGGTATTTAGGTGCGCTCTACAATTTTTACAATGCTGATGGCAATTGGGGAGCTGACGGCGACTCGCCCGGCCACACCATCAGTATCGGTAAACATTTCAACCACTATCTTGGAGCTGAGGTTGCGCATAGCTTTGTAAAGCTTGAATCGGGAGCCAACTCAGCAAAACTGTCAAGCAATGGCGTCAATATTTTGTTCTACCCGCTAGGTCGCGAGTACGGCATGTACACAACCGCTGGGATTGGTAAAACTGACGTTAAAAGCAACGCCTTCAACAACTTTGACTATACCTACTACGATCTTGGCCTTGGTTTCGTAAGCGGCATGATTAGGGGCGAAGTAAAAGCCCGTATCGATGACCACGATAATGAACAAAATCTGTTTGGCGAAAACTCCTCCACCGACTATATCGCCAGCCTAGGTTTTATTAAGTCATTTGGTGAAAACCGAGGTTCTGACTACGAGTTCCCAAGCTACGAAGGCGAGCAAGACAAGCGCATCTACGCCAACTTGGGGCTATCGTACAGCCAAGTAGACCGGTCCTTCGGCGTTTCGGGTGACGACTCAGTTGGTTACCGCGTTGGCCTAGGTATGTTTTTGAGCCGCACTCTAAGCGCCGAAATTCATGCCGACGTGAACGACGACTACGACCTGGGTGGCGGCTTTACGGCTGAAGAAAGCAGCTACGGTATCGACCTTTTGATGTATAAACACCGCAACCCAGAGTTTGCTCCGTTTATCGTTATCGGCGCCGGCATCACCGAGCTTGATGTAGCCCTAAACGGTGCCGCACTGAATTCTTTCGACGGCAACTATGTAGACGCTGGCTTTGGTTTCCTTACCAGCTTTACCAGCTACCGCATAGGCTTACGCTTCGATGTGCGCTATCGCACCGCTCACCTAGACCAAACGTCGCGAAACACGCATTCGGGCATCTTTAACTTAGGTCTGAACGTACCGTTTGGCGCACCGCCTTCGCCTCCGGATGACGACAACGACGGCGTTGTAAACCCAGATGACCAATGCCCTAACACCCCTAGTGGCACACCAGTCGATTCAAAAGGCTGCCCATTAGACTCTGATAAAGATGGTGTTATAGACCCTCAAGACGCTTGCCCTAACACGCCAGCGGGCACAGAAGTTGATGCACGTGGTTGTCCGCTTGATAAAGATAGCGACGGCGACGGCGTTAAAGATTCTAAAGACGAGTGCCCAGGCACACCTGAAGGAACAGCCGTTGGCCCTAACGGTTGCCCATTAGATGACGACGGCGACGGTGTTAACAACGACACTGACGAATGCCCAGACACCCCAGCCGGCCTAGAAGTCGACGAGAAGGGTTGTGTTGCGGCGCAGGCCGCCGTTCTGAAAGGCGTAAACTTCGAGTTCAACTCGGCGCAACTTACCGACCATGCTGAACGCATTCTGGATGACGTTGCCGCCGTTTGGGAATCACAGCCTGACCTAGCTGCGCAAGTAGCTGGCCACACTGACTGGATGGGTCCTTCGGACTACAACTTGCAGCTATCTCAGCAACGTGCCAACTCGGTTAAGGCCTACTTGGTATCAAAAGGTGTACCTGCTGAGCAACTATCAGCTCGTGGCTTTGGCGAATCTCGTCCAATCTCTGATAACGAAACAGAGCTTGGGCGCGCCGAAAACCGTCGCGTTGAGTTAGAAGTTCAGTAACGAAAAAGCGGTAGCCGCTTTCAAGCGGCTACCGCTCGTCTCTAAGACCTGATTTTTAAAAATATCGGCGTAGCACGCCAACCAGACCGAGGATTAATAATGAACAAGTTTAGCGTTGCCATTGTTGCAGCCAGCGCATTGACGGTTACCACCGCAGCGACGGCGGAAGACTGGTATGTAACCCCTGCTGTGGGCATCGTATTCGCCGATAAGGACGACTTAGATATCGGCCCTAGCGTTTATCTAAGCGCCGGCCGTCAGATGTCCGACAAGTGGAACCTTGAACTAAGCGCCGCTTACAGCGAGCTTGATGTAAACAACAGTGGCGACTACGAGCGTATTGCTATCAACGCTACCGGTGTTTACTTTCCGTCAGAGCGTGGCGCAGACATCACTCCGTTTGCATTAGCCAGCATTGGTGCAGCCGATGTTGATTTTGCTGGCACTAGCAACCTAGCTCCAACTATTGAGCTCGGTGCCGGTGCGTTGATTAACACGGCGATTGATGCCTTCACACTTCGTGGCGAACTACGCTATCGCTTGGACTTCCATCACGGCAAAGATGAGTTCAACGACGACACTTTCTACGAGTGGACTGCGCTAATTGGTGCTCAGTTTGCTCTGGGCGGCAAAGACGATCCAATGCCAGCTGCCGCTAGTGACGCACCACTAGTACTGCCGGCGATCACCTTCCCACTTGACTCAGCTCAACTGACTCGAAATGCACGAGCGACTCTAGATGAAGTAGCGGCCGTATTGAACGCTCACCCAGACCTAGTGGTTTCTGTAGTTGGACACGCCGACGATACCGGTCCTTCTGACTACAACTACACGCTATCTATGAAGCGTGCCGATGCAGTTGTTGAATACTTGGTTGATGCTGGCGTTGACGCTGCGCAAATGAACCAGAAAGGTATTGGTGAAGGCCGCCCTGTTGCCAGCAACGCAACTGACGATGGTCGCCAACGTAATCGACGCGTTGAGTTCCACGTAAACTAAACGTTGCGACGATACGACTAAAAAAGGCCATTCGCTATTGCAGCGAATGGCCTTTCTTTTTGTTAACATTGCACTACTAACCCGTTCACAGCTTAATTCGTTACTGTTTGCAGTAAAAATAAGGGATTTATAAATGAAACTTTCGCAATTCGCAGCCGCCGCAGGCACCCTATTGCTTTCGGCCACCGCAATGGCTGACCATACAGACAACCGTTGGCACATCACTCCAATGGCCGGTTACATTTGGGCCGATGACGACCGAGGCACCGATTTCGACGGCGCTGTTGGTCAAATTAACATTGGTAATGCTGTTAGCGAAAAGATGGATCTTGATTTTCGCATCCAGTACTTGGACATGGGCGACAGCCTTGAGCAAACCGGCGCAGGTATTGAGGCCACTTGGTATAAAAGCCGCAACACAACCTTCACGCCACTATTTACCGTTGGCGCAGGCTGGATCAACAATGACGTAACCGGAGTATCAGGCACCAAAGATTCTCTAGTGTTGGATGCTGGTTTAGGTTTGCAAGCCAAACTAAACGAGCACGGCATTGCACTGCGTGGTGATGTTCGTCAACGTGTAGATTTCAACGGTGACGCGACAGAAGACTACAGCGACACTATCGCCCTACTAGGCCTTGTTGTACCGCTAGGTGCCAAACAACACGTTGCCGAAGTAGTTGCCGCTCCGCTTGACTCAGACAACGACGGCGTAATCGACAGCAAAGACGCCTGCCCAGGCACACCTGCTGGCGTACACGTTGACGCAGCTGGCTGCCCACTAGATAGCGACCAAGATGGCGTAGCCGATGGCGCAGACCTGTGCCCTAACACTGCCAAAGGTACTGCGGTTGATCGCAACGGTTGCCCACAAGTTGAAGCTAGCCAAGCTCCTGAGTTGGTTGTGGTTCACTTTGACCTAAACAGCGCCGAGCTGAGCGAAGCAGCACAAGCCAAACTACGCACCGTTGCTAGTCGTATGGTTGAACGCAAGTACATTGTTGCTGTTGCTACCGGTTACACCGATACCACAGGTACTGCTCAGTACAACCTTGCGCTATCTCGTAAACGTGCTGAAGCCGTTAAGACCTACTTGATCGAGCGCGGCGTTCGTACCGCCAACTTGATTGCCAAGGGTGTTGGCGAAGCAGATCCATCTGCTAGCAACGACACCAAAGAAGGTCGTGAGCAAAACCGTCGTGTTGAGGTTCGCTTACTAGACCAGTAAGCCGGACGTCATCCGCAAACAAAAAAGCCGCATTTCGATGCGGCTTTTTTTATGGCTACAATTAACTGCTATTTAAACAAACAGGTGCTGACGGTAATACCGTAGCTCCTCAATAGACTCTCGAATGTCCTCGAGCGCCAAATGGGCACCCTGCTTCGTCACACCCTTGTACACTTCCGGCTGCCAGCGGCGCGCCAACTCTTTAAGCGTGCTGACATCTATTTGGCGGTAATGGAACCAAGCTTCCAATTGAGGCATTTCACGCGCCATAAACCGACGGTCTTGGCAGATGCTGTTGCCGCACAATGGCGACTTGCCCTTGATGGTCCATTCGCTCACAAAGTCGAGGGTAGCCTGCTCCGCTTCTGACATTGAGGTGCTGCTTTCTTGTACACGCTTAATTAAGCCTGAACGACCATGATGCCGCTGGTTCCACTCATCCATCGCGTCTAGGCGTGACTGCGGCTGGCTAATCGCCAATACAGGCCCAACCGCGAGTTCATTGAGCTCAGAGTCTGTAATAACGGTCGCGATTTCAATAATGGTGTCATTAAAGCAATCCAGGCCGGTCATTTCTAAGTCAAGCCAAATAAGATTATTTTCCGTGCGCATAGCAAGCATAGAGTTTTGTAAGATTGCGCTGGAGTTTAACAAACCTCAGCCTTACCATTAGCGAAACCAAACAAATAATCAGCATGACGAACTTAGCCACCAAACATTGCAAAGCCTGCGAAGGCGGCGTTGAACCTCTAAACAAATCGGAGATTCAACGCTACCTCGACGTCATAGACCCAGCGTGGTCAAAAGGCGACGACGGCAGCATCAAACGGCAGTTTTCGTTTTCCAATTATTGGCAGGCTACGGCCTTTGTTAACGCCGCCGCCTGGATTGCACACACCGAAGATCACCACCCCGACATTTTGTTGACGTATAACACGGTTGATGTTTCCTGGATTACCCATGCCATTGGCGGACTCAGCGAAAATGATTTTATTTGCGCTGCAAAAATCGACCAACTATTCGACAACGATTAGCAACTTTGGCGACTCAAACAACCCGTGGCTGCGTTATCGCCACATACGGTAAAGAATCACTATTTCAAGCGGATAATGGTGAAGCCCCCTACCTCATAAGCGCCAATCGCAAAGCCGGCAAAGCCGTCTGTGGTGATCTTGTGGAAGTTGATTGCGAACGGCGCATCGCCAGGATAGACGTCCGTGACAGCGAGTATATTCGCCCTGACTTCCGGCACCGTCCTAAAGTCATCGCCGCGAATATCGACACCCTCATATGGCTCACCAGCCATAGCCCACCAAACGATGAACTAATCGCCGCTCGGGCGCTTATTGTCGCGCGCTTGCAGAATTTATCTTTGGTCATCATCCAAAGCAAAACCGACTCCATGCCCAGCGAAGCCCCTGCGCACCTAAGCAGTACTCAAAGCTTTGCCAAGAACTGCGATATTCCCTGGTTCCCCATTTCCACCTTAAATGGCGAAGGCTTATCGCTGCTGCTGCAGTCAATTCAGGGCAAGAACGCACTCATCGTCGGCCAATCGGGCGTCGGCAAATCGACCCTAGTGGCCAAATTGACTGGCGACCAACAGATTAAAACCCAAAGCGTTTCTGACGCCACAGGACATGGGCGCCACACCACTACCACTGCGCAACAATATATTGCCAAGCCTCACCAGCTGACATTGATTGACGCACCCGGCATGCGCGATATTGGACTTTGGCAGATGCCGGAACAAACGTTGTTAGCGGCGCTACCCGAAATTACAAACGTTGCGCAAAACTGCCGTTTTCACAATTGCCGCCACGACCAAGAGCCGGACTGCGCTGTGAAAGCAGCATTGGAGAACGGTGAGATCCCAGAATTGCTCTATCGCGCCTACCAAGACGCTGTGGCCAAAGAACTGCTTAGTTAGCCAATTGCTGGCGACTACTAAATGCGTGGCTCAAAGTGCCACCGTCAACAAAATCCAGATCACCGCCAACCGGTACACCATAAGCAATACGGCTCGTGGCAACTTGATGTGGCTGAGCCATTTGAGCAATAAATTGCGCTGTAGCTTCACCTTCAACGGTGGGATTGGTCGCCAATATCAGCTCTTGGCACTCACCTGCCGCCAAACGCTTTTCAAGCAGATCCAAGCCCAGTTGCTCTGGGCCTATGCCATCAAGCGGCGATAAGCGGCCCAACAAGACGAAGTAACCACCGCGGTAATCCGTGCCCTGTTCAACCGCCAACATCTCTGCTGGCGTCTCTACTACGCAGATAGACGACTTATCGCGCCTTGGCGACTCGCAAACCGGGCATAGTGGCGTTTCACTGAGGGTGCGACAGCCTTCACAGCGACCCATTTTTTCCACCGCCGCAGCCAAGGTCTCGCTCAGCTTAACAGCGTCGGCTCTGCGCTTTTCAAGCAGCTGTAGCGCCATCCGCTGGGCCGATTTGCGGCCCACACCCGGCAATACCTGCAAATCCTCGATCAGCCTTTCTAGTAGTGGCGAAAGCATTTAATAACGTTACTTGCCGCCAAAAATAGACGACAAATCCATGCCGCCGAGGCCGCCAGCCAAACCGCCCATTTGCTCTTGCACCGTCTGCTGCACTTTACTGTTGGCATTGTTAATAGCGGCGGCCACCAAGTCTTCCAACATGTCTTTGTCGTCCGCTAGCAGACTAGGGTCGATGCTAACTTTTTTAACCTGGTGCTGGGCATTTACCACCACTTTGACCAAACCGGCACCCGCCTCGCCTTCAACTTCGATGGCACTGACTTTGTCCTGCATGTCTTTCATATTCTTTTGCACTTGCTCAAACAAGTTGCCAAAGTTTTGCGTATTCATATCCATTCTTACCTTAGGGGTTAAGCCGATACCGGCTTGATGCTTTCAGCCTCAACCTGACCATCAAACTCGGTCAGCAACTGCCGCACATTGGGATCTCTCTCTATCGACGCCTCAGCGTCTTCTTGACGGGTTTCTTCCGCCTTAGCGGCCTTCGCGGCAGGAGTATGGGTTGCCGCTTGATGGCTATCGCCCATAATCTGCAACTCAACCTGCAACGCCGGTAGCTGCTGCTGCACAATTTCCACCAAACGCTGTCGTACACCATCCGGGCATACGGTGGCCATTTCTTGGCTGACACCCAGCACCAGTTGATTTTCTGTTTGTTGGAGAATGGCGGTATTTTCAGCCAGCGCTACCAACATGCCTTTAAGCGGCAAACCGGCCGCAAACACTGCCCAGTCAATCGCAGCGGAATGCATTTCTGATGCCGCGGACGGCTCAGCCACATACGACCCCTCTTGCATTGGCGCTTGTTCAGCTGGCTTTTCGATTGCTTTAGCAGGCGTTTCAAGCTCTGGCGCCGAGCTCGCAGCGGGCTCTACCTTAGGCGTCGCTGAAGCTTTTGCTGGCGCCGCGGGATTCGCCTCTACGGTCGTCTTTGCGGCTAGTTCTTCTGCTAACGACTCATCATTTACTGTTTCTGATTCGGTAGCGGCCGCCGTAGCAACAGCTGGCGTTGCCGGATTTGCGTTACCTGGGCTCGCGTTAACTGGGCTGGCGTTGCCTGCAGCTATACTCGCGGGGCTAGTTTGCGGTGTTTTTTTTTCTGCCGGCGCTGGCGCGCTTGCCGTCTGCGCTGGTTGAAATGCCAACATGCGCAACATAACCATTTCAAAGCCGGCCCGAGGCTCTGGTGCCAAATCCATATCACGTAGGCCGGCCACGGCGATCTGGTAATACAACTGAATATCCGCAGCCGACAGTTGTGCAGCAAATTGTTTAACTGCTTCTAGCGCCGGGGTATCTTCCGGCAGCGCTTGTGGCGCTTGCTGACACACTGCGGCGCGTTGGCATAGCGAAGCCAATTCCGACAGGCT
This sequence comes from Gammaproteobacteria bacterium, assembly GCA_030425645.1. Classification (GTDB taxonomy): domain Bacteria; phylum Pseudomonadota; class Gammaproteobacteria; order JAPPPA01; family JAPPPA01; genus JAPPPA01. The sequence goes on from JAUHZK010000002.1 coordinate 124,915, forward strand.
AGCTTTCCAGTCGAAGCCAAAGCTCTGCAAATTTTCGATTTGTGCGAACGTGGCTGGCGCGTCGCCACTAATAATGGTCGATAACAATTCCACGACCCGAGACTCGTCTACGGTGCCCAACATGGCACGTGTTTCCGCTTCAGCCAACTTGCCCGCACCAAAATTCAGAGCTTGATCCAACAGGCTTAATGAATCTCGTACCGAGCCGTCTGCTGCGCGTGCAATTAGACTCAATGCCGGTGACTCATAACTCACACCGTCTGCGTCTAATACCGCGGCCAAATGCGCCTTGATCTCGGAGGCGCTTAAACGGCGTAAATTAAACTGCAAGCAGCGCGACAGCACCGTCACCGGGATTTTTTGCGGATCAGTCGTCGCCAATAGAAACTTAACGTGCTCAGGCGGCTCCTCAAGCGTTTTTAACAGCGCATTAAAGGCACTGTTTGAGAGCATGTGGACCTCATCGATTAGATACACCTTGTGGCGGCCACGTGTCGGCGCGTACTGGACGTTTTCAATCAACTCACGGATATCGTCAACACCTGTACGAGAAGCGGCGTCGATTTCGATTAGATCAACAAAGCGGCCGGCATCAATGTCGACGCAATGCGCGCATTCACCACAAGGATTAGCACTAACCCCTTTCTCGCAATTTAAGGCTTTAGAGAAAATACGTGCAATGGTGGTTTTGCCAACACCGCGGGTACCGGTGAATAAAAACGCATGGTGCACACGGTTAGCATCCAGGCCGTTAGCAAGCGCTTGTAACACATGCGACTGGCCAACTACTTCAGAAAAATTACGCGGACGCGTTTTGCGTGCAAAAACCTGATAAGACATAGGGTACAGATGGGGTAAAACTGCTAATAATCAAGCAGTCACTGTAGCATTTTTGAGGGGATAAGCAGACGAAAAGATAAGGGTGGCAACCGACGCCAGCCGCACCCCGGCACCCGAGTCAGTTGCTACCGTTGCTTCCTTCCGGACCTGGCGGGATTTACAACTTATCGTTGCGAGGGGACCGACGCCGGTCACCATTGAGCATTGCGCAGAAGCAAACGAACGGGATTGATTTGCGGCGTCCTGCCGCAAACCGCTTCGCGGCCGCTACGCGGTCCCAATCGGCAATCCTGCCGATTGGCCAAACCCAGAGGCAAAGCCTTGGGTTCAAATCTATCACTAACACAAATTTTTAATAAGCGGCTTGCAACCGCTTCTTAAAAATTGGCGGAGAGAGAGGGATTCGAACCCTCGAAAGGTTTAACCCTTTACACGCGTTCCAGGCGAGCCCGTTCAACCACTCCGGCACCTCTCCGCTATGGCACTCACCTAGGCAAATGCGAGGCGCGCAGTTTACTGGCTTACGGGGAAATTTCAATGCAGAATTGGCAAATGACTAACGATGGCGACAAACCTTTTGCGGAATTGATTAGCGATGTAAAGCCCCTACGTCGCTCGCAACGGGTTGTACCCCACAAACCCAAACCAGCAGCTAAAGCCGTATTTAGCCAACGCGACCAACAATCGCTACTGGAAGAGAGCTTAAACGCGCCAGATTTCAGCCAAATTGAAACCGGCGACATTCTCAGTTGGCACCGTGATGGCATACAGAAGACCGTGCTGCGCAAACTTAGACGCGGGCACTACACGGCACATGACGAATTGGACCTTCACGGTCTCAACCAAACCAAAGCCAAAACCGCGGTACAAAGCTTTCTCAACCACGCCGCATACCATCACCACAGCTGTGTTCGTATTGTGCATGGTAAAGGGAATCGCTCAGAGTACGGCCCGGTCTTAAAAAGGGCCATCGGTGGCTGGTTGGTAAAGCGAAAGGATGTGATGGCCTTTGCCAGCACTCCAGCTCATGATGGTGGCACCGGCGCTATCTACGTGTTGTTAAAAACAGCGCGTTAAGGATCAAAATTTAAGGGCTAAACAAGCACCAGCTCTCTCAATACCGCCGTCGCATAACTACCTGCTGGCAAGCTAAAGCTTAACAGCGCATCGCTACCCTGCCACAGCAGCTGCGGTGCCTCTAAAGCCAATTGTAACGGCCGTTTTTGCATCTTACAGCCTTGCTTTACCAGCCAGTCACTCTGGGCCTGATACTGGGTTAGCAGCGTTGCCAGCTCGGCCGGTGGATCAAATCGCATCGCACCCAGCAAAAACCCATCGGCTACCAACTGCTTGTCAACGGCCTCAGCGGCTTGCAGGTTAAACAACCAAGCCCTTAAAGCACTGATCAAAAATCCCTTCTCAGCGCGGTTGCGCGGCCGATACTGCCCCTGGCGCCAACGTTCAGCCAACAACAAATTAGCGGCGCCATGTCCAAACCGTTGACTGCCAAAGTAATTCGGAACACCATCGGCGCACAGCGCGACAAACCGCTTCTGCAAAAGATTGGGGTCATCAACATCACGCAAACGAATCTCAAAGCGGTTGCCTTGCAGCGCGCCTCTTTGCAGCTTTTTAGCCGCGGGCTGATAGCTCATTAGCGTGACGCCGGGGATAGACAGCTTGGCGGCAAGCTCAGCGGCTCCTAGGCGGACTGAGAACCACTGTTGAGTAATGCCTTGGCGATCCTTCATGCCAGCGTAACTGACGTCAGCGCCAGGGCGTCGAAAATGTCGAGCTAGTTGCCCAGCAACCCAGGTCGTGTTCTGGCCCTGCTTTTGCAGTTCTAGCCACAAATGCTCTTGCTGCTGACCGACAGGAGGTTTGTATCCCAGGACCTCGGTTACTTTAAAGTCTTCCAGCTGCGCTTTAAAACGCCCTTTCGACAGCGGTCGGCCGTGGCGGTATGGCAACGCTGCCATTGCGTCGAAAACAAACACGCTTACGGGTCGGCTGGAAAGACTAAATCGCCTGAAGCAGGCACACGGCAAAGGCCGCGATACCTTCTTTGCGACCCGTGAAGCCGAGGTGTTCACTCGTCGTGGCTTTAATATTCACGGCATTGGCTGGCAAATCGAGCAAGGCCGCCACACGCGCCTTCATGGCGGCAATATATGGTGCCAATTTAGGTTGCTGGGCGACGATGGTTAGATCACAGTTACCCGTTTTCCAGCCCGCTTTCGCCACATGCTCAACCACAGTAGTCAGTAGATCCGCACTATCTGCGCCCTTCCAAGCACTATCGGTATCCGGGAAATAATGGCCAATATCGCCTAGCCCGGCGGCGCCGAGCAAGGCATCTGCCAAAGCATGTAGCGCGACATCACCATCAGAATGCGCTTTAAAGCCTTGATTAAAATCAACTTTAACGCCACATAGCATTAGATGGTCACCAGCTTCAAAGGCATGAACATCAATACCCTGACCAATACGAATATTCATCTTCTTAAGCCTCTCATTACGCTTCCCATTACGTTTCCGATTACGTTGTTGGGCGCTTTTAGACACGTCCCATATAGGCGGCTACTGCCACTAAATCTTCCGGCAAAGTTACTTTGATATTAGCGGCACTGCCCTGCACGATGACCACCTCTAGCCCTCGGGCTTCAATAGCGGAGGCTTCATCGGTCACCACCACGCTTTGCTGGCGGCAATGCTCTAAAGCAGCCAGTAGAACACCCAAGGGCGCAGCCTGCGGCGTTAAGGCACGCCATAACTGACTACGATCAACGGTTTTTTCTACCCGCGAGTCAGCAGACACTTGCTTGATGGTGTCAGCCACCGGGGCCGCTAGAATCGCCGCGCCATCGTCAGGCACGCTTTCCAGCAAGGCGGCAACATCTTGTTTTGGCAAATATGGACGCGCGGCGTCATGTACCAGCACTAAGGCATCATCACTTACACCACTACTGCGCAGTGACTGCAAAGCGGCGAAAACGGAGTCGGCACGCTCAGCACCGCCCGTAACCGTGTTCAGCGGTACATCGACGTTAGGCGATTGCCAATATTGGTCAGCTGCCGCCAATGCTACCGCCACCGACAGGCACTGGCCTCCGGCAAGACAAGCCTCAATGGCATGATGAATAATGGGTTTATTAGCAATGCTCGCGTATTGCTTAGGCTGCTGTGTACCAAAACGGCTGCCGATACCGGCCGCTGGCACTACCAAATGGAAACACCGTTGCGACACTACTCGCCCACCGTTACCCAAGTTTCATCAGCATGAATTAAGCCCAAATCCTCGCGTGCGCGACGCTCTATTTCATCGGGGTCGTTTTTCAAGCCATCAATCTGGTGCACCAAGGCGGCGTTATCCGCTTCGAGTTCGCGATTGTGCGACTCTTGCTCGGCAATCTGTTGCTCAAGGTGGCGTACCTCTGGCACACCACCTTCGCGATTCCAAAGGCGCCATTGCAAACCAATTAACGCCAATGCCAACAGAATAATTAAAGGCCGCATGGGCTGGCTATATCGCTAACAATACGCGGCCTGGCCAACACTAGGCAGGCATACTGATATTAAAGCCCGCAGCGCCAGCGTACTTAGCACCGTCGCCGAGTGCTTCTTCAATACGTAGCAGTTGGTTGTACTTCGCCATCCGATCAGAGCGGCACAGTGAGCCAGTTTTAATCTGGGTCGACTGGCTAGCAACGGCTAGATCAGCAATAAAGTCGTCTTCAGTCTCGCCAGAGCGATGCGAAGTCACAGCGGTATAACCAGCTGCATCAGCCATGCTGATCGCGGCTAAGGTTTCAGAAACGGTACCAATTTGGTTCAGCTTAATCAGAATCGAGTTGGCGATGTTTTTGTCGATACCTTCTTGCAGGATTTTGGTATTGGTCACAAATAGATCGTCACCTACCAGCTGCACACGGTCGCCCAACATCTCGGTCAAGGTTTTCCAGCCATCCCAATCATTCTCGTCCATACCATCTTCAATAGAAATGATTGGATAACGATCAACCAAACCAGCCAGATATTCAGCAAATTCAGTTGAGTTAAAGGTCTTGCCTTCAGAGGCAAGGTTATAAACACCGTTTTCACAGAACTCAGAGCTAGCCACATCCAAGCCTAGGAACATATCTTTACCTAGCGAATAACCGGCCTTTTCAACCGCTTCCGCAATCACTTCCAAGGCAGCTTCGTTAGAAGGCAGATCAGGTGCGAAACCACCTTCATCACCCACTGCAGTGTTCAAACCACGGCTGTTAAGTACTTTTTTCAATGCGTGAAAAACTTCGGTGCCCGCGCGCAATGCTTCTGAAAAGCTAGGCGCGCCGACTGGCAAAATCATAAATTCTTGGATATCAACGCTGTTGTCAGCGTGCGCACCGCCGTTAATGATGTTCATCATCGGTACTGGCAATGTCGCTTCGGCGCCGGCACCGAGTTGTTGATAAACGCCTACACGATTGTGGTTCGCAGCGGCGCGCACGGCGGCCATTGAAACCGCTAGCAAAGCGTTCGCACCAAGGCGACCTTTGTTGTCAGTGCCGTCAAGCGCCAACATGGCGTCATCAATGCCTTGCTGGTCTTCAATATCTTTACCAACCAAAGCATCTTTGATTTCAGTATTAACGTTGGCAACCGCCTTAAGTACGCCTTTGCCCATATAACGGCTAGCATCACCATCGCGTAGCTCTACCGCCTCACGCTCGCCTGTAGAAGCACCTGATGGCACCGCTGCTCGGCCAAGAACGCCGTTATCAAGGATAACGTCGGCTTCAACGGTTGGGTTGCCACGTGAATCAATCACTTCACGGGCGCGAATATCAGCAATAGTGGGCATAGGAATAAGTCCGTAATCTAACGTTAGAATTTGTAAAAGATGGCTTAAGCCGTGATGTTTTGTTCTGGGAAGCCAGATGCTTTCGCAATCGCATCCAGCTCCTTCATGGTGCCTAATAGGTCTTCCATCAACGCCAAGGGCCAAGCATTGGGGCCATCGCTTAGGGCTTTGCTTGGATCTGGGTGGGTCTCCATAAAGACACCAGCAACACCGCTAGCAACCGCTGCACGAGCCAACACCGGCACAAACTGGCGAGCGCCGCCAGATTTGCCGCCTAGGCCGCCCGGCTGCTGCACTGAATGGGTGGCGTCAAAGACTACCGGCGCGTTGCTCTCGCGCATAACCGCTAGGCTACGCATATCAGAAACAAGGTTGTTATAACCAAAGGAAAAACCGCGCTCACAGACCATGATCTTGTCATTGCCGGTGCTGCGGGCCTTAGTCACCACATTACTCATTTCCTGAGGTGACAGGAACTGGCCTTTCTTAATATTTACCGGAATGCCGGGTGCACAAGCGCGTAAAATAAAGTTGGTTTGGCGGCACAAAAATGCGGGAGTCTGCAGCACGTCTACTACGGACGCCACTTCTTCCATTGGGGTGTCCTCATGCACGTCGGTGAGCACCGGCACGCCGAGCTCTTTCTTGACGTTTTCGAGGATTTTCAGACCTTCTTCAATACCCGGGCCGCGATAACTATCAATCGAGGTGCGGTTAGCTTTGTCGTAAGAAGACTTAAAAATAAAAGGAATACCTAATTTATCAGTCACTTCTTTTAAGGTACCGGCGGTATCGAAAGTCATTTGCTCTGACTCGATCACACATGGTCCGGCAATGACAAATAGAGGCTTATCTAGGCCGACTTCAAATCCACATAAATTCATGCTGCTTCCTTATTTGCCTGCGCTGTTGCCCGAGCCGCTTTAATAAAGCCTTCAAATAACGGATGCCCGTCAAGTGGCGATGAGGTGAATTCAGGGTGGAACTGGCAAGCCACATACCACGGGTGGTTAGGCACTTCGACCATTTCTACCAAACTGCCGTCTTCTGACAAACCAGAGAAAACCAAACCGGCCTCACTCAGCGTGTCGCGATAGCTGTTATTGAATTCGTAACGGTGGCGGTGACGCTCAACAATGCTGTCAGACTGGTAGCAATCGTGCGCAATCGTGCCCTGTTGCAATTGACAGCCCTGACCGCCTAGACGCATGCTGCCGCCCAGGTCTGTGTCAGCATCACGCGTTTGAATATGGCCTTGCTCGTCTTGCCATTCAGTAATCAAGGCGATTACAGGATGCGCTGGGTCTTCCACAAATTCGGTACTGTGGGCGCCTTCTAGATTGGCAATATGGCGTGCGTATTCAATCACAGCCACCTGCATACCCAAGCAAATGCCTAGGTAGGGAATGTTATTTTCGCGGGCGTATTTAGCCGCTGCAATTTTGCCTTCGACGCCACGCAAACCGAAGCCGCCAGGCACCAGAATGGCGTCCATACTTTCTAACACACCAACGCCATCGGCTTCTAGCTGCTCGGAGTCAATGTAGTGGATATTGACGCGCGAATCGGTATGCGTGCCGGCGTGCTTAACCGCTTCGTTAAGCGACTTATAGGCGTCAGCTAAATCAACATACTTACCCACCATCGCCAGATTGATTTCGACGCTAGGGTTGGCCGCGGCATCAACGATTTTTTGCCACGGTGACAAGTCAGGCTTCGGCGGGTTTAAATTGAAATGGTCACATACCAAATCATCCAAGCCCTGCTCACTAAGCACTTCCGGAATTTGGTGAATGTCTTTCACGTCCGGTGCGGTTACTACCGCGCGCTCTTCCACATTGGTGAACAAAGCAATCTTGCGGCGCGCATCTGCAGGCAGTTGAGCCTCAGAGCGACAAATTAATACATCTGGCTGAATACCAATAGAACGCAGTTCTTTAGCTGAATGCTGAGTGGGTTTGGTTTTGGTTTCACCAGAGGCTTGCACATAAGGCACCAGCGTAAGATGCACGTAAAGGGTATTACGAGCACCGTAGTCAACACGCATTTGGCGAATAGCTTCTAGGAAAGGCAACGACTCGATATCACCAACGGTACCGCCAATTTCCACCATGCAGACATCCGCGTCAGCAGCGCCGGCCTTAATAAAGGCCTTAATTTGGTCAGTAATATGCGGAATAACCTGGACGGTGCCGCCTAAATAATCACCACGGCGTTCACGGCGAATAACTGCGTCGTAAATTTGGCCGGTAGTGAAATTGTTGTTTTTAGTGGTTTTGAAACCCACAAAGCGCTCGTAGTGACCTAGGTCTAAGTCTGTCTCTGCACCGTCTTCGGTAACAAAAACTTCGCCGTGCTGGAATGGGCTCATGGTGCCCGGGTCAACGTTGATATAAGGATCTAACTTAATCATCGTAACCTTAAGACCACGCGCCTTAAGTACTGCCGCAAGCGAAGCCGCAGCAATGCCCTTCCCTAAAGAAGAAACCACACCGCCGGTAACAAAAACAAACTGGGTCATTAAACACCGCCAAATAGAAAACGAAAGCTGACTCGAGCAATATTATTGCGATGTTACCCGCCGTAAAACGCTAAACAGAATCACCGTGAAGACGGGCATACATGCTAACGGATTAGGCCCTTTTTCTCAATAAATTTAAGTGCTTTTAACGGAACATCTATCCAGCGCCCTTGTCCGAAGTTACAATGCGTGAATTGCTTAATTTCATAAGCAACACAAGAATTTCTTTTGGAGACACAGTAGCCCATGCGCTTCACTACGCGAACGCTTACGCGCGCCCTTACCGCCGCCGGATTATCATTGCTTGTTGCAGCCTGTGACATTGGCGACGGGAATGGCATTGTTAGTCTAGAAATCGTTGAATTTGAAGGCGGTACCGACTATGAAATGCGTGCTGACCAGTGTGAGGGCAAGCTGCTTGCTGCCATTGCCACCTTCACCGACGGGCAACGGGTGGCCTATACGCACCGTGTCGACTGGTCAATTGCTAGCGGCGACGCCAGCTTAGTGGAACTCCAGAACAGCTTTGGCACCACAACGGCGGCCGAAATTGTACCCACGCTAGACACCACCGCGGGCGATACCATTACAGTTAGCGCCAGCTATATTGATTTGAGCACCACTCGAGATATTTCGGTCACGGATATTTCCGTAGAAAGCCTACAAATCGAACCCGCCAACTCAGCCGTTATTACCGGCGAGACCCAAGCCGTTTCTCTGATTATTACGCTTAGCGACGGCACTGTTATCGACAACCCCGCGCGCGCCATCACCTCAGAGCTGGATGACGAAACAGCATTTACTGTCGGCAGCATTAACGTTGCCGGCCAACAACAGCTAGTCAGCACTGAAACTACCGGTTCAGCTGAATTCACTGCAACATTCTGCGCCCGCCTCGACGGCGACGACGCCAGCGCCAACACGCTACGCAAGACCGCGACAATGCAGGCCACTCACTACGCTGGCGACGACGCAGAGCTGAAAATTTTGCAAAACTTTAACGGCTTAGGCGCCGAAACCGTCGATGAAAATATCGATTACCGTCTACCAACCGACACCAGTTTTGGCATTGCTGGCCAATTAATCTTTCCTAATGGTGTTACCCGCCAGCTCAGCGCCGGCTCGGTTACTTGGACAGCCTCAGATACCGAAGGCGAATGTAACGATGACAACGCCTGCGCCGCCACTATTGATGGTCTTGGCAATATTTCCAACAGTACCGCTGGCACAGTGGTTATCGACGGCAGTTTCAACACATTGGATGACGTTGCGCTTAGCGTGACAGACAAAATGACGCTGAATATTGTCGATATTAATTACCAAACACCGAGCTTCGAACTTCGCGACGAAAGCCGCGCGACCATCGACACATCAACTGACCCTGCCGTTTCGCTCACCAATAACACGGTTCGCGTACTACGCTTTATCGCTCTCTTGGTTGATGACAAAGGCACCGCCGACACCGGCGACGACGAAACCTATGAGCTTCCAGTGAATCCTAACTTCGTACTGGATGACGCTAGCAATGCCGATTTACTGACCGCCTCCGGCAGCATTTTGTCCGCCAGCAGCGAAGGCAGTATCAGCAGCGCCACGATAAATATTAGCTCCGACCTTTTGCCCGGCAGCACAGAAGCTGGCTTTAGCAACAACATCCCTAGCTTTACGCTCGAGGTTCACCAGCTAGAACCCGGCAACATCATGATTGACGCTGACGGCGACCTGAACGAACCCCGGGAAACAACCGCGACCATGACGGTTGGCGAGACGCTACAGCTTCAGAGCTTTCTGCCCTTTGCCGGCAAAGATTCTGTTTTGCAGACTGGCGTAACCAATTGGGTGGTTAACAACACTGATAGCGAATTTGTTAACGTGCAGAACCTAACCTCCGACGGCTTAGTGACTGCACTCGCTGCCGGCACAGCAACAGTAACAGCCAAGCATCAGTTTGTTACGGCTAACGGTGACACGCACGACAGCGAAGCCGAAATCGTTATTACCGTTAACGCCGCACCGGCACCTTAGCCACAGAACTAAAGCTACCGCTTAATGCTGAGCCTGCGCCCTTTTACCCAGAGGGCGTAGCTCGGCGCGCTAAAAAAAGCCGATTGACCACGACCGGTGCCGAGCTCCAACTGTCGTAGCAACTCGTTAAAGCGGCTTTTAGGAAGCCCCACACCCTGTCGCCCCAACCATCGCTTCAAGCGAAAACTGGCTAGCGCGGTGGGCGCTGACGGACCTGGCCATAGATAGTGATCGGCCGATTCGACATCGGCCGATTCGACGCCCAGTTGGTGCTCTAATAGCCCAACGCTCTGTGTTGCTTTAGTGGCAGCCTCTAGCAATTGATTAGCCAGCGCTTGCGGTAACTGCGGAACGACATGGTGCCGGTAATAATTCCGCTTTAAGCCCGTATCGCTATTACTCGGATCTTCTATCCAAGACTGCCCACTGCTATCCAAATAAGCTTCTAGCTCAGACTTTTTCGCGGCCAGTAACGGCCTTACATGAGCCCTGCCCCATGCGCTCTCGCCTGACGCTAGACAAGCTCTCATACCACCTAGCCCGACCAGATCCGCGCCCCTTTCCAAGCGCATTAATAGGGTTTCTAGCTGATCGTCAGCATGGTGCGCAGTAACGAGCACGTGGTCGTCTTTCATTAACGATACCCCCGCCAGATAACGCGCTTCGCGAGCCGCTGCTTCAAGTCCCATGCGTTTTTGCGAAGCGCCATCCAGCGTCACCTTTTGAGCAACAAAAGGCACGGAAACACGTTCACACAAGGCTTCGCAGAAGCCTTGCCAATGAGCACTGTCAGTATGCAACTGGTGATTAATATGAAAGACGCGCAACTGCTTCAGGAATGGCGAGTTCGCCAGCATTAGTAGCAACGCAACAGAGTCGGCACCGCCGCTCAACCCGAGCCATAGCGGCCGGTCGTTCGCCGCCAATTGCCGAAGCTGACTCCGCAAGGTCGCCAGCACCCGAGACTGTAAATCAGCCCCAGCATCCATCTTGATTAGGACGCCTCTGTGAAGCTACCCATGCTGGCAAAACGCCGATGCCGCGACTCAACCAAGTCCGCCACTGGCACTTTCACCAAGCGGCTTTTGGCGATTTCTAGGCGCTCAGCCAAGGTGGCCGCCATTGCCGGGGCGTCACGATGCGCTCCGCCCAAAGGCTCTGGAACAATTTCGTCAACCAATCCCAGCTGCTTGAGCTTGCCGGCGGTCATACCCATCGCCTCGGCGGCAATTTCGGCCTGTTTAGCGTCTTTCCATAAAATAGAAGCGCAACCCTCAGGAGAGATAACCGAATAAACGCTATAGCCCAACATAATCACATGGTCTGCAACGCCAATGGCCAAAGCACCACCAGAGCCGCCCTCACCAATCACCGTGGCTATAATTGGAGTTTCCAAACGCGCCATTTCAAACAAATTGCGCGCAATCGCCTCGCTCTGGCCGCGCTCCTCTGCTTCAATCCCGGGATAGGCACCGGGAGTATCAATAAACGTAAAAATCGGCAGCTTAAAGCGTTCCGCCATTTTCATAATTCGCAGTGCTTTACGGTAACCCTCCGGATAAGGCATACCAAAATTACGACGAATTTTTTCCCGTGTTTCGCGACCTTTCTGCTGGCCAATGACGGCGACCGGTTCGCCATTTAAACGAGCAACGCCGCAGACGATGGCCGGGTCATCCCGAAAAGCGCGATCACCGTGAAGCTCGTCAAAGTCGCTAAAGGCGTGCTCAATGTAATCCAAGGTGTAAGGCCGGCGCGGATGCCTAGCCAGCTGGGTCACCTGCCACGGACTGAGATCAGCAAAGATACTTTCCGTCAGGCGGTGACACTTATCTTGTAGCCGACTAATTTCCTCGCTTAGGCTGACCTCACTGCCGTCACCAACACGTCGCAACTCTTCTATTTTAGCTTCGAGCTCTGCGATGGGTTTTTCAAAATCGAGAAAATTCAAATTCATGCGGCTTTATCCTCAAACCGTTTCTGTTCTCTAGCATCATCTACTTTGCGACCATAGGCGACCCGCACAGCGTCATTGCCCAAATGTTTACGTAGCTGATGAATCAATGCGTCTTCTGGTCTTACGCGCCAAGCCTTGCCCAGCATAACCGAGGCGGTTGCCGAGATACCTCGGTAACAAATACGAATCGGCGTTTCGCCATGCTCTGTGTAGGGCGTTAACCAGTTTTGTAAGCGCGACACAAAATGTCTTTGCTGCTTGAGCGAGGCTTCGCTGGCGTCAGTAAGCCAATCGATTTCAATTCCCCGAACGCGCTCAAACCTAACTTGATCGATATCGGAGATATGGTCAGCAGATACGGAGTAACCGTTAATAAAGTCATCATAGGCCATGCCCCCTGTCACTACTAAGAGCTGATCGGTGGCGAAAAACTGCTCATGCTTTTGGTAATCCTCCCAAAACATCTGCACTTCAATACGCCCAGTCCGATCATCCAGCACCAGGGTGGCGCGTTTGCCTTGCTTCAACTTAACGCCAATCACCCAGCCGACGGTGGTCACAGGCACCCGCTTAGGCCGGCGGAATTTACGCTCTTCGCCATCGCGCGCTTTCTGTTGCTGTTGCGGTTGTTGCGCTTCTACCTGTGCTACCAATTGAGCAATGGTGCCAGTACGCAACTTAGCCGCCTCGGCCTCGTACTCTAAGATTGGGTGACCGGTTAAATACAGCCCCAAGGCCGCTTTCTCCGCCGCTAGGCGTTCGCGCTCACCCCAATCTTCGCGGATATCATCGTCGCGTTTTGGCGCTTCCATATCGCGCACCTCGCCGAGACCAAACATGTCATTCTGCCCTGCCGCAGCGTTAGCGGCGGCCTGCTCAGCAGCATGAATGGCTTTCGGCAACTGCTCCATCAGCGTGGCACGGTTAGCGCCTAACTGATCGAGTGCGCCAGCCTCAATAAGCGTAACCAAAACCTTACGGCCGGTCTTTTTAAGATCAATGCGCTCACAAAGTTGATAGATATCTTCGAAAGGCCCGTTCAAGTCACGCTCTTGAACAATCCCTTCAATCGCTGCCAAACCGACACCTTTAATAGCGCCTAAGCCGTACAGGATTTGGCTATCACCTACCGGCGTAAATTTGTATTGCGACTGGTTAACGTCAGGCGGCAACACTTCCAAGTCGTAACTATTGGCATCGTGAATCAGCCATACCACTTTATCGGTGTTATCCAAATCGGCGGACATTACGGCGGCCATAAATTCCGACGGGTAGTGCTTTTTCAGCCATGCCGTTTGGTAAGTCAGCAAGGCATAGGCGGCCGAGTGCGATTTGTTAAAACCGTAACCAGCAAATTTTTCAATCAGGTCAAAAATATAGGCAGAGGTTTCGCGCGGCACACCATTTTCTTCGGCGCCATCAACAAAAATTGCTTTTTGTTGTTCCATCACCTCGACTTTTTTCTTACCCATGGCCCGGCGCAAAATATCCGCGCCGCCCAAGGTGTAGCCGGACAAGACCTGCGCAATCTGCATCACCTGCTCTTGATACAAAATCACACCGTAAGTCGGCTTTAGAATTTCTGTTAATGAGGGATGTGGGTACTGAATTTCCTGTAAGCCGTGCTTACAAGCCACAAAGTCTTCCACCATGCCGGAACCCAGCGGGCCCGGGCGGAACAGCGCCACTAGCGCGACGATATCTTCAAAGTTATCGGGTTTTAGCTGCGTTAGCAGCCGTTGCATACCACCCGATTCCAATTGGAATACTGCCGTGGTGCGGCCGCTTTGTAGCAATTGATAGGTTTCGTCGTCACCGAGGCCGACGGTGTTGATATCTAAGGGTGCCTCGTCACGCGCCGCCTTACGTGCATTAATCGACTTTAAAGCCCAGTCGATAATGGTTAGCGTACGCAGACCCAAGAAATCGAACTTCACCAAACCGGCGGCTTCAACGTCATCCTTATCAAACTGAGTAACGTATTGGTCGGTGCCAGCTTCACAGTACAGCGGTGTAAAGTCAGTCAGCTTGCTAGGCGCAATAACCACGCCGCCGGCGTGTTTGCCGACATTACGGGCAATGCCCTCTAAGGCTTTAGCACCGTGATAAAGCGGCGCGACTTCCTCGTCGTCTTCATCAATGCGCTGTTTTAACTCTTCGTTTTCGTCGAGCGCTTTGTCCAAAGTCATCCCAACATCGTTAGGGATCATTTTGGCAACTTTATCTACTTGGCCAAACGGCAAACCGAACACGCGGCCAACATCACGGATTGACGCCTTCGCTGCCATGGTGCCGTAGGTGATGATCTGAGAAACCTTTTCACGACCATATTTTTGCGCTACGTAATCAATCACGCGGTCACGGCCTTCCATACAGAAGTCGACGTCAAAGTCGGGCATCGATACCCGCTCAGGGTTCAAGAAACGCTCAAACAGCAACTCGTACTTGAGCGGATCGAGATCGGTAATTTTCAGCACATAAGCGACCAGTGAACCAGCACCAGAACCACGCCCCGGCCCTACCGGAATATCATTCGCCTTAGCCCACTGAATAAAGTCGGCAACGATCATGAAGTAACCGGGGAAATCCATACCCACGATCACATCAAGCTCAACCTTTAAACGTTCAGCGTAGACGCGACGATCTTCATCTTCGTCATAGTCGCGGCCTTCGAGCTTATCCAACTGCCACTTCTGAGCTAAGCGCTCCTGCAATCCCAACTCGGACTGTTCAACCAAGTACGTCGCAACCGTATGCCCTTCGGGCACTTCAAAATCAGGCAGGAAGCTTTTGCCTAGCTGCAAGGTCACGTTGCAACGCTGAGCGATGGCAACGGTGTTATCTAGGGCCTCGGGCAAATCAGCAAACAACGCATCCATTTCTTCTGGGCTGCGCAGGTATTGCTGCTCGGTATAGTTTTTGGGCCGCCGTGGATCGGCCAACGTATAGCCATCGTGAATTGCGACGCGAGTTTCATGCGTTTCAAAATCACTGGCTTCAATAAAGCGCACATCATTGGTTGCAACCAACGGAATGCCCAATTCCGCCGCCAGCGGCGCTACGGCTTGAATGTAAGACTCTTGGTTAGCTTGGCCAGTACGCTGCAGCTGAATATAAAAGCGGTCTCCCAGCAGTGTTTGCCAACGCAGCGCAGCATCCCTTGCGGCGGCAAGGTGACCAGCGTTAATCAGCTGCCCTAACTCGCCCTCAAGGCCGCCACTAAGGGCTATCAAACCGGCTTGTTTTTCAACCAACCATTCGTAGCGCAGCACGGGGGTTAACTCAACATCCTGCCCTTCAACAAAACAGCGGCTAATAAGCTCCGCTAAATGCCGGTAGCCGTCGTTATTCATTGCAAACAGCGTCAATCGAGTTGATTGCTTAGCGTTAGGCATTAACAAACGCACATCAACACCAACCAGCGGTTTTACACCTGTTCCCAGCGCGGCACGATAGAACTTAACCAGCCCGAATAGGTTGATGTGGTCAGTCATCGCGATCGCTGGCATCTGCATTTGCGCAGTAGCTTTCAGTAGCGGCTTAATACGCGCCACACTATCAACCAAAGAATATTCGGTATGAACGGCTAAATGAACGAAAGGACGTGGCATACGAAGTGCTTTAACGAGTTTCCTAGGTTTGCTGCTGAAAATGACTCAGTGTACAGAACCACAGTGTAATCAATTTGTCTGTTAAACATGCGTCGTTTTTAGTGCATAAAGCGCTTCATGCTAGTCAGATAAATCCGTATGATGAGCGACTAATAAAGGACTTATTGCTAATCTAACTAGCTAACAAGCCCAAATAGAAATGGAGACCGGTTAGCCACCCCAGCTAACCAAAAGGACAAGGCGTCTTGCTACAGCAACTCAACCACAACCCAAGCGCTAAAGCTGCCCTAAACAATGTCGAGCAGCGACTGCCTAAACTAGTAACGCTTTTCTTGATGGGCCTATCACTATGGCTAGTCGCTGGCATTATTTGGCGCTGGATCCCGCACCCTGAGTTGCCCCCACCTCCAGCGCAACAAATCAAACCACAAGCGGCGGCAGACAGCCCGCGCGCCAACGTTAACCAACTTATCAATCAACAGCTATTTGGCAAAGCAGTGGCCGCACCCACCGCCAAACCGGCACCTGACACCAGCAATGCGCCAGAAACCCGCCTCAACCTCAAGCTGGCTGGCGTAATTTTGTCTGAAAACCCAGATCTCTCTAGAGCGCTGATTGCCGACAACAATGGCAAACAAAAGTCCTATGCCGTCGGCGACCCTATTGAAGGTGCTAGTGCCTCTATTCACGAGATCTACGCTGACCATGTTGTGCTCGAGCGTAACGGCCGTTACGAGACCCTGAGACTGCAAAAACAAACTGCCAGCAGTCGCACCGCTAGTGTCAGCAGCTCATCACAGACCAGCTCTCGCGGCACTACAGGCGAAGGCGTTGCCAACGAACTTAAATCCGTTCGTGAGCAAATCCTAAAAGACCCTTCCAAAGCCGGCGACTTCATTCGTGTGCGCCCGGTTTACTCAAAGGGCGCCCTGACCGGCTATCGAATTTATCCGGGCAAAGACCGTGCCTTATTTAGAAAGGTCGGGCTGCGTTCCGGCGACCTAGTGCAGTCCATCAATGGACAGCAATTAAATGACCCGCAACAAGCTTTTAGCATGCTCTCTACGCTTAGCAGCGCCAGCAGCATCACCTTAGAATTACAACGCCGAGGCCGCACAGAAACCGTTTCTGTAGACCTTGGCAGCGAATAACCAACAAGTACGACATCATGATTAAGCGATTTACTGGTTTCTTTCACGCGCTCTGGTTAGCAACAGCCACCGCTGCCACTTTGTTCATTGCAAGCAGCACGCTTTACGCCGACAGCATTACGCTGAACTTTAAAGATGCGGATATCAACACTGTTATCGAAACCGTGAGTGAAACAACCGGCCGTAATTTTATTGTCGACCCGCGGGTAAAAGGCAAAGTAACCGTTATCTCTGCCGAACCGATGGATAGCAACGGTTTGTATCAAACCTTCCTATCCATTTTGGAAGTGCACGGCTTCGCCGCCATCCCATTTGGCGATACCACCAAAATCGTGCCGCAAAACGATGCCAAACAACTCGGCCGCGGCCCTAGCAGCACAGCTTATTCAGACGACCTAGTAACCCGCGCCGTCGCTATTCAGCATATTGCCGCCGCCCAGCTAGTGCCGATTCTAAGACCCCTACTACCTCAGTACGGCCACTTGGCTGCCTACGCGCCAAGCAACATCTTGATCATTTCCGATCGCCAAGCAAACGTCGATCGAATTTTGGATATTGTTCAACGTATCGACCGTCCAGGCGACGCAGAAGTCGACGTGGTTACCCTGCAGCACGCCAGCGCCAGCGATGTCGTTAAAATGCTGCAAACGCTAGAGAAAGCCTCTGGCGCCAAGAATGCCCCCGAGACGACTAGTTTTATTGCCGACCCGCGCACCAACTCAGTTTTGGTCTCTGGCGATAAAGCAGACCGCATTCGTATTCGCGAGCTAATCAAACACCTCGACACACCCACAGATAGCAATAGCGGCAACACTAACGTTGTTTATTTGCGTTACGCCAAAGCTGTCGATTTGGCCAAAATCCTGCAGGGTTATGCCAAGGCAAACGCCCAAGCCGAAGGCAAGAAAACCGCTAGCGACGTCACCATCTTTGCCGACGAAGCCACTAACTCTTTGGTCATTACCGCACCGCCACGTCTTGGCGAAGAAATCCGCGGCGTCATTGACCGCTTGGATATCCGTCGTGCACAAGTACTGGTAGAAGCCATCATCGCCGAAATCAGCATTGATAAAACCTTCCAGCTTGGCTTTAACTATGCCGGCGCCGGTTCTACCGGTGGCTTTATTATGGAAGCTGGCGGACTCAGCACTGGCGCCTTAGCTGGCGCTATCGCCGACCCAAGCACCGCTGCCACCGCACTCGGATCGCTACCCGGCCTAACCTATGGCGGCGCTTCTATTAAAAACGGCGATATTGAATTCCTGGGCCTATTACGTGCAGTGGCTACCGACGCTGATAACAACGTTATCTCAACGCCTAGCTTGCTTGCCATGGACAACCAAGAAGCAGAAATCAGCATTGGCCAGGAAGTACCATTTATTACCGGCCAGTTTAGTAATACTGGCGGCAACAATACGGTAAACCCATTCACAACCATCGAACGTAAGGATGTTGGCGTTACGCTCAAAATCACGCCGCACGTTATCGACAACGGCACCGTTGAGCTGAAGATTTATCAAGAAATCTCTGGCGTTGTTCAGGGTGCCACAAGCACCGCAGACGTCGTCACCAACAAGCGCACCATCGACACTACCGTGATTGTAGATAACGGCGAAATCATTGCGCTTGGCGGACTGCTACAAGACGACACCACTGACAGTCGTAGCAAAATTCCGGTACTCGGCGACATTCCGCTGCTTGGCGCACTGTTTAGAAGCAAGAACACCACCCGGACTAAGCGTAATCTAATGGTCTTTATCCGACCAATCGTGTTGCAAGATGGCCAAGATCTCCGTCGCTACTCTGAGGATCGTTACAAGCTACTGCAGAAGCTGCAGCTTGAAGCAGCCAAGGTAAAAGGCGGCGTGCTACCGCAGTTCCCTAACGGCCAAACCGCAGCCACGCAGATTCCAGATAAGCGTCAAAGACAAGACGTCATTCCGCTTTACCAACCGCCTAGCGAGGCAGCGGATCGCGGCAATAAGAACAACCACCGTATTGGCCCGCGCAAGTAAATCATGACGGATATGAGCAGCACAGAACTCGACAACGAGGCTGCAGGCCCTCTGCCCTCGTTTGCTTTTTGTCGGCGCCAACGTGTCTTAGTACAAGCTAACGATGACGGCTACACCGTTTACGGTGACAGCTCTACTGGCCTGCCTGCGTTAGCAGAAGTACAGCGCACACTTGGCCAAGCTTTCCAGTTTGAGCGCCTAAATGCCGACGACTTTGACCGCAAGCTACAAGCAGCTTACGAAGGCTGCACCGACGACACCATGCAAATGGCCGCTGGGCTAGACGACGATATGGGCCTCGAGCAAGCCGTGCTAGATTTGCCCGAACCAGAAGACCTACTAGACGCCGAAGACGATGCCCCGATTATCCGTCTAATTAACGCGCTACTAACCGAAGCTATTAAAGCCGGATCATCTGACATCCACATCGAACCCTATGAAGATCGCCTAGTGGTGCGTTTCCGGGTCGACGGTGTGTTACGCGAGGTCTTAGAGCCGCGACGCGCTGTAGCGCCGCTACTAGTATCGCGGATTAAGGTCATGGCGAGATTAGATATCGCCGAGAAACGCATCCCACAAGACGGCCGCATCGGCCTACGCATCGCCGGCCGCGCCGTCGACGTGCGTGTATCAACAATGCCGTCTGCCCACGGCGAACGGGTCGTAATGCGTTTGTTAGATAAACAAGCCGGACGACTTGATCTAAGCCACTTAGGGCTAGATGACCGTGACCTGCCCCGCTGGCGAGACGCCATCGCAAAACCGCATGGCATTGTCTTGGTTACCGGGCCCACTGGTTCCGGTAAAACCACAACGCTATACGCCGCGTTAGCCGAACTGAATGATCGACGCCGTAACATCATGACCGTAGAAGACCCGGTCGAATACTATCTGGATGGCGTTGCGCAAACCCAGGTCAACACTAAGGTGGACATGACCTTTGCCCGCGGTTTACGCGCGATTCTGCGTCAGGACCCTGATGTTGTTATGGTCGGCGAAGTACGTGACCTTGAGACAGCGGAAATCGCTGTCCAGGCCTCGTTAACCGGCCATATGGTGTTTTCTACCCTGCATACCAACAGTGCCGTCGGCGCGATTACGCGTTTGCGAGACATGGGTATCGAGCCATTTCTGCTCTCCTCTTCGTTGGTCTCAATTTTGGCGCAGCGCTTAGTCCGCAAAGTCTGCCACCACTGCCGCGAACCCTATACCGCCCCCAAAGGCGAATGCGAAATTTTAGGCGTGGATGCGACAACGGCACCGACGCTCTACCATGCCCGCGGCTGCGAACATTGCAATCACAGCGGCTATAACGGCCGCTCCGGCATCTATGAGTTGATCACCATTGACAACAAGATGCGTGAACTCATTCACGACGGCGACTCCGAACAAGCGCTAACGCAACATGCCCGCCAACAAGGTTTAAGCCTGACCGAAGACGGCTATCAAAAGGTCTTAAATGGCGACACGACCTTAGAGGAAGTGCTGCGCGTTACCCGCGCCAACTAAACCATGGCCGCATACGAATACCTTGCCTTAACTGCCAGCGGCAAACGCAAGAAAGGCGTTTTAGAAGCCGATAGCGCTCGCCAAACAAGGCAGATGCTGCGCGAGCAAGGCTTGGTTCCCATGGAAGTCGAGGAGACCGTAGAAAAGTCTCGTGGCGGCAGCACAGCGGCACGCAAACCGCTATTCCAAAGAGGTGTTAGCGTTGCCGATATGTCGTTGTTAATGCGACAAATTTCGACCCTAGTGCAGTCCGGCATGCCAGTCGAAGAATCGCTTAGCGCCGTTGCGCAACAGACCGAGAAAGCCCACGTCAAAAACATGGTCTTAGCGATGCGCGCTAAAGTATTGGAAGGCCACTCCCTAGCCACTGGCATGGCCGAATACCCGCATGTTTTTGGTGACCTTTATCGCGCTACGACCGATGCCGGCGAACAGTCCGGCCACCTAGACATTGTGCTTGAGCGTCTCGCCGACTACGCCGAAAACCGGCAGAAGGTGCGTAAACAAGCCATGGGCGCCTTAATCTATCCGCTCATTCTCACAGCCTTTGCCACTGCCGTAGTAATCGCCATGATGGTCTCGGTGGTACCAATGGTGGTGCAAACCTTTGACAGCCGTGGCGCTGAGCTACCCATGCTGACCACGATCGTTATCGCCCTTAGCGATTTTTTAGTCGACAACGGCGTTGCGTTACTGCTCATCTTCTTACTGGCCCTGCTCGCCGCTAGAGCGACCTTTACGCGGCCAGGCCCCAAAGCTTGGTTACACCGGCAGTATCTACGCGTACCGTTAATTTCAAAACTCATTCGCGGCCTCAATGCGGCGCGGTTTGGCAGCACTTTAAGCATTCTCAGTGCCAGCGGTGTGCCGGTGCTTCAAGCCATGAATGTGAGTCGCCAAGTGATCACCAATATCCCCATTGGCAAGGGCATTGAAACGGCAACCGACCGAGTGCGCGAAGGACAGCCGATTCATAAAGCGCTATCGGCGTCTGGTCACTTTCCGCCGATGATGATCCACTTAATCGCTAACGGCGAAACCAGTGGCGAACTCGACGCAATGTTGGCGCGAGCCTCAAACAACCAAGAACAAGAACTCGAAGGTACGCTGAATACCTTTATGGGTATTTTAGGACCGGCCGTCATCCTACTCATGGGCGGCCTAGTGCTATTAATTGTGCTTGCAATCCTATTGCCAATCTTTAACCTCAATAGCTTAGTTCAATAAGCTAACCCTACAAGCGGGAGGATCCACACGTGGAACCCTTTGAGATTGTTATCACCATCATTTGCCTGGTGGCCATTATCGGCCCAATCCTAACGCTGTATTACACCCGGCATATCGCCCAAGTAGACAAACACAAATATCAAAACTGGCGCTAATACCGTGACCTCTCAGCACAACCAAAGCCTTGCCGAACGTGACCTAGCGGTGCTTTGGCACCCCTGCACGCAAATGAAAGATCATGCCGAGGCACCGCCTATCCCTATTCGCTCGGCGCAAGGCGTTTGGCTGGAGGACTTCGACGGTAGACGTTACATTGACGCAGTCAGTTCTTGGTGGGTGAATCTATTTGGCCACAGCAACCCAGCCATTGCAGAAGCTATCGGCCAGCAAGCCAAAAACCTTGAGCATGTCATCCTCGCTGGTTTCACTCACGAACCCATCGTAGAGCTGTCTGAAAAGCTGGTTGCATTGACTCCCAAGGGTCTAAATCGCTGCTTTTATAGTGACAACGGCTCTTCCGCCGTCGAAGTGGCGTTGAAGATGAGCTTTCACTACTGGTTAAACAAGAACGGCAATCAACAAAAACAGTATTTTATTAACCTCGCCAATTCTTATCATGGCGAGACCTTAGGTGCCTTAGCGGTCGGTGACGTAGGGCTATATAAAGACACCTACGACCCATTGCTACTAAAGCCGATTACCGCGCCGTCACCTGACGCTTATTTACGCGAATCTGGCGAAAGCGCCGACGACTTTGCTGACCGCCAAGCGGATGCTTTGGCCGCGCTATTAGAGCAGCATGCACAGGATTGCTGCGCCGTAATTGTCGAGCCTTTAATCCAATGCGCCGGTTATATGCGCATGTATTCGCCCCAGTATTTGCGGCGACTGCGCGCGCTATGCGATGAATACAACGTGCACCTTATTGCAGACGAAGTGGCCGTGGGCTTTGGTCGCACAGGCACCCTATTCGCCTGCGAACAAGCCGACATCAGCCCGGACTTTATGTGCTTATCTAAAGGCCTAACTGGCGGCTTTATGCCTCTGTCGGTCACTTTGACTACCGACCAAGTCTACGACGCTTTTTATGATGACTACGATCAGTTGAAGGCATTCCTGCACTCACACAGCTACTCCGGCAATCCTCTCGGTTGCGCAGCAGCGTTGGCCACCCTGAAGGAATTTGAACAGCGCAATGCCATTCAGAACAACCGCCAGTTAGCCGCCTATATGGGTCAGAAACTCAGCCGCTTTGAGAGCCACCCAAACGTAGCTGACATCCGCCAAACCGGCATGGTCGCGGCTATCGAATTGACGCCGGACGGTAGCCGACAAACAGAGTACCCCTGGCAAGAGCGCCGCGGTTTACGTGTATTCAAACACGGCTTGGAAAATGAGGCTTTGCTTCGCCCGCTTGGCAACGTCATCTACCTCATGCCCCCCTATGTGATCAATGAGTCTGAAATTGACCAGCTGGTAGACGTCATTAGCGCTGGTATTGAAATCGCCGTGCGTTAGCCATGTGTGACACCCACGTCGTTCTTAGCGCGCAGGGAAACTGGTTTGCGAAAAACAGTGACCGCGAACCCAGCGAACCCCAACACATGGAATACCACCCTCGCGTTCGCGGGGACAAGGCTCAGGCGCAAACCTGTAGTTACATTGATGTAGCCCAAGTGGCTGATCGACATGCCTATTTTCTGAGCCGACCAAGTTGGCTCTGGGGCGGCGAAATGGGCGTTAATGAAAAAGGCGTCGGCATTGGCAACGAAGCCATTTTCAGCAAAACAAAATCGTTAACGCCCGCCCTACTCGGCATGGACTTACTCAGGCTGGCGTTACAGCGTGCATCCTCGGCTAACGAAGCTCTGAATATCATCACTCAGCTACTTAGCGAATACGGCCAAGGCGGGCCCGCTGGTTTCCGTAACAAGCGTTTTCATTACGACAGCAGCTTTCTGATTGTTGATAGCGAACGTTGCTGGAAACTCGAAACAGCGGGACGTCATTGGGTCGCAAAGCATTACCAACGTAGCGCCGGGGCCAAGCTGAGCGTCAGCATTTCCAATCGCTACACCATTAGCACCGATTTCGAGCGAAGCTCAGAAGGCATTCAAGACTACGCCAAAGACAAAAACTGGTGGGATGGCAAACAAGCTTTCAACTTCGCCAAAGCTTTTGACAGCAAGTTACTGCCTTGGCTGGCAGCCGCCGCGAAGCGCCAGCAACAGGGGCAAAATCAACTACAAGGTCTGGCATCCTCAGCTAACAGCCAAGAGCTAAATTGGTCTGATTTCGCCACGCTTTTAAGAACGCACGCCCAAACAGGGGGAGCCCCATCAGACGGCTCTAACGCCGACCTCTGCATGCACGCTGCCGGCCCGGTTCGCCAGAGTCAGACAACCGCGAGCCTGATTGCGCGGATCCAGAATGACGA
This sequence comes from Gammaproteobacteria bacterium, assembly GCA_030425645.1. GTDB lineage: Bacteria > Pseudomonadota > Gammaproteobacteria > JAPPPA01 > JAPPPA01 > JAPPPA01. Next base: position 149,054 of record JAUHZK010000002.1, read on the forward strand.
CATTCGCTTAGCGGCAACCGGCACTTCTGCCCCCTGCCTGTCACTCTTTCGGCCATTAAGCTTCGAGGCAGACAACTGGAGCGTGCTACAGGCGCCTCACCAGGGCCATTACAGCCTTTGGCATGAACATGAGGGGATTCATCGCCGGGCACTGTTCAACGAGAGCCTAAGGAACAGCATAAGGGGCGATATCAGCTTAAGCCAGCCCAAGGTGTTTGAGGCGCTAGATAGCCCCGCAGCCACCTTAACCACCGCACTCAGCCAAGCGGACTTACACTGCATGGAATGGCAGCAGCGCCAGCTCGCCAGAGCTGAACATATGCCGCTGCTAACGCAAGGCGGCCTCTACGGGTATTATTGGAGCCGCCTTAATAAAAAAGACCACATAGAATAATGAGCGTTTCTCGCCACGACACTGAATACGATGTTTGCGTTATTGGCGCGGGCTTGAGTGGTCTAACCGCTGCACGCGAATTAGCCCGCACCGGCCAACGGGTCATCGTCTTAGAAGCCCGCGACCGAATTGGCGGTCGAGGTTTTACCGTCACCAGTGATGACGGCACAACCGTCGACGTGGGCGGCCAATGGGTAGGCCCAAGCCAACATAAAATATTGGCATTGCTGAAAGAGCTCGACATTGAGACTTACAAGCAATACACCCAAGGCAAACACCTACTGGATATCAATGGCCGACAAACACAGTTTACCGGCAGCATTCCTAAAATCGGCCCAGCAGCATTATTAGACCTGCAACGAGTGATATGGAAAGTGGATCGTTTAGCACGCTCAGTCAATGCCAACGAAACTCACATTAGCGAAAAACTCGCCGTTTTAGATAACATCACCGTAGCCGGATGGATGCAGCGGCATGTTTTTAGCAAAACCAGTCGCGCGGTATTAACGGCCGCCGTTAACGCCGTTTTCGCCGCTGAGCCTGAGGAAATGTCGTTCCTGTTCTTTTTGCAGTACGTTAACTCAGCCGGTGGCCTGATGCCGCTGATAGAAAGTGAAAATGGCGCGCAAGATAGCCGCGTGGTCGGCGGCATGAGCAACGTTGCTGAAGCATTAGCCGAAAAAGCTGAGCAACATGGCGCCATGATTCTACGTAACAGCCCAGTGACCAAGGTATTCCTTAAAGCCGACCATGTTCGCGTGCTTACCGCCGATAACGTCTACGGCGTCCATCGCGTAATCGTTGCCATGTCTCCGCGAGACGCCAACCGTATTGACTGGCAGCCGGCGCTACCAATAGCAAAACGGCGGTTAATGAAAAACATGCCCATGGGCTCGGTAATTAAGACCATCGCCATCTATCCAACAGCATTTTGGCGACAGCAAGGCCTGTCCGGCGAAATGGTCTGTGACCGCGAACCGCTACGTATGTGTTTTGATGCAACACCCTATAGTAAAAACGGCGAGCCCACTCACGGTGCCTTAGTCGGCTTTATGCTCGGCAAAGAAGCTCGCCATTGGAGCGAACAAGGGCCAGAAAAAAGACGCGCTGCGGTACTTAACCAATTAGCCGCTTACTTTGGCGACAAAGCTAAACAGCCCAGTGACTATATTGAAAAAGACTGGTGCGCAGACGAGTGGACGGAAGGCTGTTATACCGGCCTAATGCCAGCGGGCCTGCTCAGCCAATACGGCGAACAACTACGCAAACCTCATCAACGCATCCACTGGGCTGGTACTGAAACCGCCAGTGAATGGATGGGCTATTTTGATGGCGCCATCCAGGCTGGCGAACGTGCTGCGGCAGAGGTTTTGAGTAAACTTTAAGCCGAAGCTGCCGCTTCAGATAGCGGCTCAGCCACCGCAGCTGCCACCGCGTCCACCACTGCCTGCATTAACGCGGTGCGCGGCGAAGTGCTACGCCAAACCAAACGCATCACTCGGCTTGGATTACCACGCAGCGGCTTCACTTCCAGTTGCGCGCTCAAATCCGCCCACGGGCCGCGAATCGCCAGCTCAGGCAGTAAGGTTAGTCCCGCGCCTACCGCCGTCATATGTCTTAGGGTTTCTAAGCTAGTCGCACGGAACTCCTGATGCTCTCTTAACTCAGCGCTGTCACAAATCGTTAGCGCTTGGTCACGCAGGCAGTGACCCTCCTCTAGCAGCAGCATCGGCTCACTAGATAGGCTATCCAACTTAATATTGGCTTTGTCGGCTAGAGCATGACCTTTAGGCATTGCCAGCCAGAATGGCTCTTCAAATATAGCCGCTGAATCGCAACCATCAGGCGCTTCTGTTGCCAATACACAGGCGTCCAACTCTCCTTTCGCCAAACGTGATAGCAATACCGCGGTCTGCGATTCCTCGATAATCCAATTCACGCGAGGCAAAGCGGCCTCTAACGGCCGCATAATCAGCGGCAATAGATACGGCCCAGAAGTTGGAATAACGCCCAAACGAAAACGACCTTGCAGAGGGTCCTGATGCTGCTTAGCGAGCTCTACCAAACTGTCTGCCTCGGCATCAATCGCAGCAGCACGTTGTGCGATCAACTCGCCCACTTCCGTCAGCCGCACATTACGGCGATTACGCTCCACTAGCGGCACGCCCAAGTATTGCTCAAGCTTTTTAATTTGCGCCGACAGCGTCGGTTGCGTCACAAAACAAGCCTCGGCCGCTTTGCCGAAGTGTTTGTAGCGAGCTAGTGCAGCTAAATAGCGGAGGTCACGAAGGTTCATACTGGCCTATCTATATAAGTTTGATAATTGATAGTTTACACAAAAGAATCACGCACAAAAAAACCGACCCTTAAAATCAGCGGGGTCGGCTTTTTGTGGGGAAAACGCGCGTAAAAAGTGCGATTCGTTGCCTCTGGCAAGGCGCGGATAAGGCCGAGCGCGCAGTGTATTAGTTATACATGAGCACTCGCAGCTTATTCGCAACGCCGCCAGAGGTGACGAAGCGTGCTTATTACGTGTATTTTTAGCCCAACTTCTCTTTGATACGTGCTTTCTTACCACGCAGTGCACGCAAGTAGTACAACTTGGCGCGACGAACGTCACCACGACGCTTCACGGTAATGGTATCTACCAATGGGCTGTAAGTTTGGAAGCTACGCTCCACGCCTACACCACTAGAAATTTTACGTACGGTAAAAGCAGAGTTTAGGCCACGGTTACGCTTAGCAATAACCACACCTTCGTAAGCCTGTAGACGCTCACGTGTGCCCTCTTTTACACGAACCTGAACAACAACAGTGTCACCAGGGCCGAATGCAGGTACTTCTTTCTGCATTTGCTCTTCATTAATCTCGCGAATGATCGGATTCATCTCGCATACCTCTATCTAAGTTTTCTATTCAGAACCAGAGGACCGCGGCTTCGATGGGTTATCCGTAGATAACAAATCTGGGCGACGTTCATTCGTTCGCTTTATTGACTGCGCCTGACGCCATTCAGCAATCGCTGCATGGTCGCCTGACAACAGAACCGGTGGCACTTCACGCCCCTGCCACTCAGCAGGTCTGGTGTAGTGCGGACAATCCAACAAACCATTGGCGAAGGAGTCTTGCTCCGCAGAGTCTTCGTGACCCAATATGCCAGGCAGCTGTCTTGCCACTGCATCTGCTACTACTAAGGCGGGCAATTCGCCGCCGCTGAGCACATAATCGCCAATCGACACTTCTATGCTCACATGCTTTTCCAGTAAACGCTCATCAACGCCTTCATAGCGTCCACATAACAGCGTTATGGCTGGCAAAGCCGATAACTCTTTTACCAACGCTTGATCCAAGCGTCGCCCCTGCGGGCTAAGGTAAATAATGGGTGACTGTTCCACACCCGCTGCCTGCTGTTGCTGCTGCATTTCAACAATGCAATCATCCAACGGCTGCGGCAGCATTAACATGCCCGGTCCGCCGCCAAATGGGCGGTCATCCACCGTGCGATGTTTGTTCGAGGTGTAGTCCCGAGGGTTCCAGTAATGCGACTCAATCGCACCCTTATCCACGGCTCTACCGACCACGCCAACACTCAGTGCTGGTTTTAACATCTCTGGAAACAGGCTGATGAAATCGAGACGCATGAGATACCAATACGCTTACAAGTACTCAGGATCCCAGTCGACCAGAATCGTTCCGGCCTCTACATCAACCTGTTTTACGATTGGCCCGGTCACAAACGGAATCAATACCGCCTCTGCGCCCTGCCCAATCACTAATACATCATTGGCACCGGTTTCTTGCATTGAAGTCACTGCGCCAAGTTCAACGCCGGCTTGGTTAATGACTTGCAGGCCAATCAGTTCTGACCAGTACCAGCCTTCATCCAACTCCGGTAACTGCTCGGGTTTGATCGCGACACGCTTACCAATTAGGCCAGCGGCTTGGTCACGGTCATCCAAGCCCTCAAACTGGGCAACAATGGTGCGCCCCTGAGGTCTTGCCTGTAACACTTTTTGTGCCTGCCATTGTCCCGGCTTTAGCTCAATCCAAAGCGGGTCGTAGCTGACAATGTTGTCGCGTGGCTGGGTCCAAGAAAAAAGCTTGATCCAGCCTTTAACACCGTGCACGCCAGACACTTTCCCAACAATGATAGGTTTATCATTGGGTTGTTCAGTCATCTGTCGTGCCTGCTGCTTGCCCCTGGCTTAGCCGCGGACAAGCTGCCAACATTAAGCGTTTTCTGCTGGTGCAGCGGCTACCGCAGCAACCCAGTCTTTGTGCAGCTTTTTAACACGATCAGAAGTCTGAGCGCCCTGGCCAATCCAGTGCTCATAACGATCGCCTTTAATTTCAATGCGTTTCTCAGCACCACGTGCCATTGGGTTGAAGTAACCCAAACGCTCAATAAAACGACCGTCGCGCGGGTTGCGCTTATCTGCCGCTACAATGTGATAAAACGGGCGCTTCAAAGAGCCGCCACGAGCCAAACGAATGGTAACCATCGCGATTATTTACCTATAAAAAACAAGGCGACCAGCGCCAATAAGGGCGCGTATTGTACGTAAAACCAATGAAAATAAAAGAGAAATAGTGCCTTATTACAAGATTAAAGCGCTATATATGGTCTTTGGCCTTAGCAAGGCTGGCAATAAGCCCTATTCAGCCCCCAAGTGGAGCGAATGTCGAGCGGTAGATTTAGACCGTTGTCTGTAGGCTTTGCAGAACCAATTTAGTGCCCAACCAGGCCACCCACAAAGCCAACCAGCCGCCAACAATCCAGTGTGCAGCCGTTTTCTCGCGCCATCCGCGAAAACGTCGCCCAAGCAATAATGCGGACAGCAGCAACCAAGCCAGCACGGCGAAGAATATTTTATGACTTAGGTGCTGTGACAGCACGTCATACACCGACGGCACGCCAGAAACGATAGCAATCAATACCGCCCACCAAGCTACCTGAGTGAAACCCAACCAAGCCCGTTCGTTATCTTCCAAGCTACCCGCGCCGGCGTAACTACCTAAGCGGTGCCGCTTGATCTGCAACGACAGCCAGACCACTACTACCGACTGCAATGCAGCCAATGTAAACGCGGCGAAAGCGACTCCGGCCGCAACGATATGCAACACAGTAGAGACTGCCAACGGCTGATCAACTGTAGCGCCGACGGACTCTATAAAATAAAGCGGCGACAATGTCACAAACGAGGCCAGCGCAGATAAGCCGCCGGCCATAGGCGCCGAACGCCACATATTAAGGGGCAACCACAAGGCACTGGTTAATACGGTTGCCAGCGCCGCGCTGCTAAAAGCGTCCTGCGCACCCTGCGGCCATAGCAACAACGCGGAGGCGACGGCTAGCGCCAGCATTAATGCAGGCAATGAATCGGGCGCGGCGGACTTAGCCGCACGCCAAGCCGCTATAGCAGCGCTCGCAAATAGAAGCTGGGTCACAATTAGATGAATCATAGGCGAATGGTGGCATAGGCGTTTGCCTACGCCAAGCCTTATTCAGAGAGTTATTCAGTCAGCGCCGCATTAGTCCGTCAAAAGCCGCGGCCTTAGTTATAATGCGCGGCTAATTTTAGAATTAATCAGACTTCCGAAAACGCTATGTTTAACAATCTGAGCGAACGCCTATCTGGTGCTTTAAAGACCATTGGTGGCAAAAACAAACTCACCGAAGCCAATATCAGCGACAGCCTGCGCGAAGTGCGCATGGCGCTACTGGAAGCCGATGTTGCGCTACCGGTAGTAATGGCCTTTATTGATCAAGTTAAGGCCCGCGCGCTCGGCACCGAAGTGGCCACCAGCCTCTCAGCCGGCCAGACCTTTATTAAGATTGTTAATGAAGAGCTAACCAAGCTAATGGGTGAGGCGAATGAGAGCCTTAACCTAGCGACCCAGCCACCAGCCGTTATTTTGATGGCAGGCCTTCAAGGTGCGGGTAAAACCACCAGCACCGCCAAGTTGGCTAAGCACCTAATCGAGAAAGAAAAGAAAAAAGTCTTATTGGTTAGCGCCGACGTTTATCGCCCTGCTGCGATCGACCAACTGGAAACCTTAGCGGGCCAGGTGGGCGCCGAGTTCTTCCCTTCCCAGATTAAGCAAAAGCCGGTCAAAATCGCTCAAGCAGCGATTAAACATGCGCGCAAAACCGCAGCTGACGTAGTGATTGTCGATACCGCCGGTCGCCTAGCGATTGATGCTGAGATGATGGCGGAAATCAAAGCCGTTCACAAAGCAGCCAACCCGGTAGAGACGCTATTTGTTGTCGACAGCATGACCGGCCAAGATGCAGCCAACACCGCGAAAGCCTTCCATGACGCCCTACCCTTAACCGGCGTTATTCTGACTAAAGCGGATGGCGACGCCCGTGGCGGTGCTGCACTATCGATTCGCTTTATTACCGGCAAGCCAATCAAGTTTATTGGTACTGGCGAAAAGGCCGAGGCTTTAGAGCCATTTCACCCTGACCGTCTTGCCTCACGCATTCTCGGTATGGGCGACGTTTTGTCGCTGATCGAAGAAGTTGAGCAAAAAGTTGATCAGCAAAAAGCCGAAAAACTCGCCCGCAAAATCAGCAAGGGTAAAGGTTTTACCTTGGTTGATATGAAAGAGCAGCTTGAACAGGTAGCCGGTATGGGCGATCTAGCTGGCATGCTCGGCAAACTACCCGGAATGGGTCAAATGGCCGGACAAATTAACAATGCCAATATGAATAAGGACATGCGCCGTCAAATTGCCATTATTAATAGCATGACGCCGAAAGAACGCCGCAATCCGTTGATTATCTCTGGCTCGCGCAAGCGCCGTATTGCCAATGGCTCAGGCCTGCAAATTGCCGACGTGAACCGTCTGCTTAAACAGCATAAGCAGATGGAAAAGATGATGAAAAAAATGGGCAAAGGCGGCATGGCCAAAATGATGCGTGGCATGGGCGGCGGCGGAATGCCTCCCGGCGGCATGGGCGGGGGTATGCCGCCCGGGGGTGGCTTACCTCCCGGCATGGGGGGCGGAATGCCTCCTATGGGCGGTGGTGGAAACTTCCCCTTCAAATAATAAAAAAGCCCGCTGCAGCGGGCTTTTTTATTGGCTTTATTGTCGCTTAACTATAAGCAGGCAAGTTGTTCTAACTCCCACTCACTAAAGCCACTTTGCAATCTTGCTGACTCATTAAAGGGCCCTCTCACCGCACCGTTAGCGTATTTGCGTAACAGTTCAATAAACGTGCTCTCGGCTTCCAAACCACGTTGTTCACAACAGTAACGAAACCAGCGACTACCGATTTCAACATGCCGCACTTCTTCCGCCAAAATCACATTGAGCACGGCAACGGACTCTTCGTCACCAGCCGCCGTCAATTTGGCAATAATGCCCGGGGTTACGTCTAGGCCACGCGCCTCTAATACTCGCGGCACCAAGGCCATGCGCACCATCACATCATGATCAGTGTCGCAGGCGGCTTCCCAGAGGCCGTTATGCGCGTCGATATAGCCATAATCAATGCCCAAGTCACGCATACGGCCTTGCAGCAATTGAAAATGTTTAGCCTCATCGTCGGCCACGCTTAACCAGTCGACGTAATACTGATCAGGCATATCACGGAAACGCCAAGCTGCATCCAACGCTAAGTTGATGGCATTAAATTCAATATGAGCAACCGCGTGCAGTAGTGTTTTGCGCCCACGAAGCGTATTTAGACCACGGTTTTTGGTGAATCTCGGTGGCACCAGCTCGGGTTTGGGCGGGCGCCCAGGAACAGGCACCGCAAGCACTGGAGACTGTTCCGCGTCAGCCGCGCTAAAACCGTCCACTTGGGCTGTGCGGTGTAACTGTTTGACTAAGGCAATCTTTTCCTCAATGTCATTACACATTAAGGCCTGATGGATCGTTACAAACATGGAGTGTAGCCGACGCGCTAGCGCCGCCGATTCGGCAGACCTAGGCTAGGCCTAAGCTAGCCCACGGACAATATCAGCAATAATATCGTCGGCGTCTTCCAAGCCCACAGCAATACGGATCAAGCCTTCGGTGACACCGGCTTTGGCTTTTTCTTCGTCGCTAACACGGCCATGCGTGGTGGTAGCTGGATGCGTAATCGTGGTGCGCGTATCACCTAGGTTGGCGGTAATCGACAACATACTGGTGTTGTTAATGATTTTCCATGCAGCCTCACGGCCACCTTCGACCTCAAACGAGACAATGGCACCAAAACCACTTTGTTGAGACTTGGCTAATTCATGTTGCGGATGCGAGCTTAGACCCGGATAAAACACCTGTTTTACATTCGGTTGCGTGTTTAAAAACTCCGCCACTTTCTGTGCGTTTTCACAGTGACCTTTCATCCGCAAACTGAGAATTTCTAAGCCTTTGGTGAATACCCAGGCATTAAATGGGCTCATGGTTGGGCCGGTGGTACGCACAAACTTACGAATAGTTTCTTCTTGCTCAGGCTTGTTGCCCAAAATGGCGCCGCCGATACAACGCCCCTGCCCGTCTAGATATTTAGTGGCTGAATGAATAACGTAATCTGCACCAAACTCAAACGGACGTTGTAAGGCTGGCGTACAGAAACAGTTATCAACTGCCAATTCAGCGCCCGCTTGATGCGCAATATCGGCAATGGCGCGCAAGTCGCCTATGGCAGTCTGTGGGTTTGAAGGTGTTTCTAAAAACAGCAGTTTGGTATTGTCTTTAATGGCGGCTTGCCAATCGGCCACATCAGCCAAATCAACAAAGCTCACTTCAATTCCATAACGCGGCAGAATGCTGTCAAACAGCACATTGATGGTGCCAAAAATACTACGCGAAGCAACGAGGTGGTCGCCTTGCTGTAATACTGCCAGACACAAACCAGTAACGGCTGCCATGCCGCTGGCGGTGCCTTGGCACCAAGCGCCATTCTCTAGCGCCGTTAAACGATCTTCAAAAACACGCACTGAGGGATTCGTGAAGCGCGAATAAATATTGCCCGGCTCATCACCCGAAAACCGTGCTTCGGCCTGCTCGGCACTATCAAATAGAAAGCTAGAGGTCGTAAAGATCGGCGTTGAGTGCTCGCCCTCATTAGTCGGCGCCAAACCCGCACGCACCGCGCGGGTATTAAAAGCCCAATCTGAAATGTCTTTTTGCTCTGCCATGTTTCTCTATCTATTTAGGCGTGACTAACGTTACGAATATCTAATGTAGCGTCTTTGTTTAAGCCTGCGCTGGTTTTTGCTTTGGCGTCATCATTTCGAGCCGCCTCAAGTTGCGCCAAATATTCTTTGCTGACCCCACCAGTGACATATTCGCCATCAAATACCGAGGTGTCGAACTGGTTAATCAGACTATTGCCTGCCGCAACTGCGTCCTTCAGACCGTCTAGTTCGAGATAGAACAGACGATCGGCACCAATTAAGTCAGCGATTTCTTCGGTGCTGCGGCCATGCGCGATCAGCTCTGATGCGCTTGGCATGTCAATGCCGTAAACATTTGGGTAGCGAACCGCAGGCGCCGCAGAGGCCATATACACATTCTTGGCACCGGCCTCACGAGCCATCTGAATAATCTGCCGCGAGGTTGTACCGCGTACAATCGAGTCATCAACTAAGAGTACGTTCTTGCCACGGAACTCGAGATCAATCGCATTCAGCTTTTGACGCACGGATTTTTTACGCTGGGTCTGGCCCGGCATAATAAAGGTGCGACCGATATAACGGTTTTTAATAAAGCCTTCGCGGTATTTCACACCTAAGTGATAAGCCACCTGCACCGCCGATGTACGGCTGGTATCAGGAATCGGCATCACCACGTCAATATCATGATCCGGCCACGCCTGTTTGATCTGCTCGCCTAAGTTGTCACCCATGCGTAGGCGCGCTTTATAAACCGAAATATCATCAATAATAGAGTCCGGCCGCGCCATATAAACAAATTCAAACAAGCATGGCGCTAGGCTGGCGTCGTCAGCACATTGCTTAAAGTGCATTTGCCCATCAAGCGTGACCACTAGGGCTTCACCTGGTGCAACATCCCGCAAAAGCTCAAACTCAACCGAATCTAGCACTACGCTTTCTGATGCCACCATGACATCGTCGTGACCGCCGTCGCGTTTACGTGTACCGACCACCAACGGACGAATACCTAAACGATCGCGAAAAGCCACCAAACCGAAATTAGGAATCAGGGCAACCACGGCATAAGCGCCATTGCAACGACGATGCACGCCTCTGACCGCTTCAAAAATATGCGCCGGCGTTAACGCTGGCGTGCCGGCTTTTTGCAATTCACCAGCAAAGATATTCAGCAACACCTCAGAGTCTGAGGTGGTATTTAGGTAACGCAGGTCTTTATTACGCAGGTCGTCGCGCAACTCGTCCACGTTCACTAAGTTGCCGTTATGGGCCAAGGAAATGCCATAGGGCGAATTTACATAAAACGGCTGCGCCTCAGCGGAGCTGGAGCAACCCGCCGTTGGGTAACGCACGTGGCCAATACCATAGTTACCCTGAAGCTCGTTCATATTGGCCTGGCTAAATACGTCTTTAACCATGCCGTTGTCTTTACGCAGATGCAGACGGCCATCGGGCTCGCAAGTCATCATACCGCCAGCATCTTGACCGCGGTGTTGCAGTACCGAAAGCCCGTCGTACAACAGCTGATTAACCGGCTGCGTGCTTACAAGACCGACAATGCCACACATAATAACTTCCTATCTAATTAATCTAGCGGCTTAGCTAGCCGGCGTTTCAGACGTTTCAGCAACCGGCGGATTAGGGGTCGCCTCAGCCTCCCCCGCAGGTTCATCAGCTGGCGCTGGCGTCTCGGTAACAGATACCTCAGTACCGCCCGTTGTTGGCTCGGCCGCGACTTCGGTGCCTGCACTTGGCCCTACGCTGTCGCCCCAACCAGCTGTCATGTCTGAACCAACTTGCCAGAGCCACTCAGAGAACTGAGCGAAATGAGGATATACCTTAGCTTCACTTCCCCATTGATCTAACGGCAGTGAAATCACCTTGCCACCAAGCAATAGCAAAGCCACAACCACAGCGCCTCGCGCGCCGCCTAGCAAAATACCTAGAGAGCGATCAGTACCGCTGGTGCCGAACTCGCTAAAGAACTGGCTAAGCAACCAATTCACAACACCACAGGCAAATAATGTAATCAGGAATAAAACGACCACCGCTGCCCAATATTGCAACGTTGTGTCTGCCAGCCACTGGCCGAAAAAGGGAGCCGCTTCACCGGCAAATTTGAAGGCCACGATAATGGCCACAGTCCAAGCGATCAAAGACAGCGCCTCGCGCAAGAAACCGCGGGCAAAACTAACCAAAGCCGAAATAACAACAACTGCGATAATGACGTAATCAATAACGGCCATAGATCTAGGGGAACCTACTTTGGTAACTCAAGCACTAATACGGCGTATTTTAACTTGATTGTGTCGCTGGCGGGTTTTATCCGCGCGGATTTTTCGCCCAAGCCGCAGCTATTTAGTGGCTTTCACCACTAACGGTTGCAGCCCGTAGGAATTCGCCAGCTTGTCGGCGACTTTCTGAGCTTGTTGCTTACTACCGTATGCGGGCACACGCACCGAATACAGCAGCCCTGACTGGCGCTGCAATGTAGAGACTTCTACCTGAGACGCTGAGGGCGCAACTTTCTTCGCCAAACCATCGGCGTTCTCTATTTGCGAAAAGGTCGCCAACAATATCCAGTAAGCTGGCGTTGCATTACGTTCTGGGGCAGCAACATTTTCTAGCTCGACCGTTTCTACCAGCAAGCCTTCAGCGGCATCCGTCGTTACTGCAGCAGGCGCTGTCTCCTGTTGAGCCCGAGCCGCGCCATCGGCACTTAAACGCGGACCGTCCTTATCAAACCACACACTACGCTTGTCCTCGGCGACCGGCACTGGATCATTCTCTGCATCACTATCCACCGCCTTCCAAAACAGCAAGATCAATAACAGCAAAACGCCCAAACCAAGTAGCAACAACATTAATAGCTTTTCTTCACTCAAGTTTTGCCAGCGGCTCGCCGCTGCGTCTTGTTCAACCGTGTCTGTCATATGATTATCTTTATTCCTGCAAATGCGCCTGCATGACTGCAGACACCGTCTCGAATGAGCCAAATACAATGATACCGCTGTCACCATCGTGCTGGTCCGCGACCGCCCGCTTCCACGCCAGCCCCGGCGACTTGGCGTTATCAGCCACCTCGGCACCGGCGGCCTCTAAAATTGCCGCCAGCTCGGCCACAGGCTTTGCCCTTGGACTGTCTAGCTGACAGCAATACCAAGAATCGATCACATCTAGCAAAGGCGAAACAGCTGCTTCAATCGGCTTGTCGCTATACGCGGCAAACACGGCAGACCAACGGCGAACCGTCTTATGGCTACGAAGCTTAGCCGCTAATAAGTTAGTTGCTTCCGCATTATGCGCGACATCAACAATCGTCGTCGGCGTTGTCGACAAGGTCTGAAAACGGCCGTCTAGACTGACATTAGCAAACCCCTCAGCGCGCTGTTCCGGACTGACTTGCAAGATTTCAGGCAACGCCTCTAACAGTGCCTGCGCACCCCAACGAATAGTATGTGGCACGCCATGAAGCTGAGGGGTCTTTTCCGCCACTTCCTCAGCGTTGTAACAACGCAAACGGGCACCGCATTCAGCCGCAACCTCGACGACGGTCTGAACCGGGTCGTCGTCGGCATAAATAGCTGGCCGCTGCGATCTAAAAACACCAGCCTTTTCACGACCAATGGCTTCCCGCGTATCGCCGAGCCAATCCATATGGTCGAGTCCGACATTGGTCACTATGGACACAATAGGATCAAACACATTAACGGCATCTAGGCGCCCACCCAAGCCGACCTCCAACAGCGCCAAGTCGACCTGCCGGGTAGCGAAATAATAGGCCGCCGCCAAGGTAATAAATTCAAAGTATGTCAACGCAGTGTCGCCACGAGCTTGCTCGACTGCATTCAGGGCGTCGACAAAATCTGAATCCGTGATTGGCTGCTGATTAATCGCGATACGCTCATTCAAGCGCAACAAATGCGGCGAGGTATAGGCCGCCACTTGGTAGCCTCCGGCCATTAATGCCGCTTGGCACAAAGCAACTGTACTACCCTTACCATTAGTGCCCGCGATGAGCACTACCGGCGGCATTTCAAGCGTTCTAAACAACGCTGCGCGGACGCGCTCTACCCGCGCCAAACCCAACTCAATGCGACTCGGGTCGAGGCTATTCAGCCGCTGTTCCCAGGCTGTTAAGGTTTCCACAGTGTAAGAAAAACGGAGCTAGGCAGCGTGGTGCATCAGCTTGGCAAGCAAGCCGTGGATACGGTCACGCATTTGGCGGCGATCAACAATCATGTCGATGGCGCCATGCTCAAGTAGAAACTCGGCGCTCTGAAAGCCCTTCGGCAGCTCTTGTTTCACCGTTTGCTGAATCACGCGCTTACCGGCGAAGCCGATAGTGGCTTTAGGCTCGGCGATATTGACATCACCAAGCATAGCGAACGACGCCGAAACACCGCCCGTTGTAGGATGACACAGCACTGAAACATAGGGCACACCAGCATCGCTTAAACGCGCCAAAGCACTACTTGTTTTAGCCATTTGCATCAACGACATAAGCGCTTCTTGCATGCGCGCCCCGCCGCTGGCAGAGAAACAGATAAGGGGGATTTTTTTAGCCAAGCAAACCTCAGCCGCACGAAGAAACTTCTCCCCGACCACACTGCCCATGCTGCCGCCCATAAAGCGGAAATCGAATGCCGCGACAACTACCTCTAAGCCTTTTACGCGGCCCTGCATCACAACTAAGGCATCTTTCTCGGTGGTCGATTTTTGCGCCGCGACTAGGCGGTCTTTGTAGCGTTTGCTGTCTTTAAACTTCAGCGGATCAACCGCTTCGAGGTTGGCGAACAACTCTTCACGGCTGTCTTCGTCTAAAAACAGCTCTAGGCGTTGGCGGCCGGTAACCGCCTGATGGCCGTTACATTTTGGGCAAACATTTAAGTTACGTTCTAGCTCTGCGCGGTAGAGAATTTCATCGCAATCTTTGCATTTAACCCACAGGCCTTCTGGGACAGATTTGGACTGTCCAGTGGCTTCTATTTTAGGGACAAGTTTTTCAAACCAACTCATGCCACGAATATACCTGAGATTGCCTGTAGTGGAATTACTATAGCTGGATTAGTTGTCGAGTGCTGCCCGCACCTCAGACAAAAATTCACTAGCCGCCGCTTCCAACGCTGGCGTATTAGGCTCCGCCTGCTGCAACTTCTGAATCATCGCCGAGCCAATAATTACCGCGTCAGCAACGCCAGCAACCGCCGCTGCGGTTGCGCCGTCACTAATACCAAAACCAACACCTACTGGCAGCGCTGTGTATTCGCGAATTTGATCAACTTTGTTCGCCACAGCGTCCACGTCCAAGGCGGCGGATCCGGTAACACCTTTGAGAGAGACGTAATAAACAAAGCCGGTCGCTTCCGCACAAATAGACTGCAACCGGGCTGGCGTGCTCGTAGGCGCAATCAAAAACACAGGATCCAAGCCCTCTGCGCGCATAGCCGCAAACGCAGATTTACCCGCCTCTGGCGGCATATCTACCGTCAATACGCCGTCAACACCAGCCGCAGCAGCGGCTTTAGCGAAAGCCTCGTAACCAGTAACCTCAATCGGGTTGCAATACCCCATCAACACCACTGGTGTCTCCTGGTCTTGCTCACGAAACTTGCTCACCATTGACAGTACATCCGTCAAGGTAACGTTATGCTTTAAGGCGCGCTCACAAGCTGCCTGAATTACAGGGCCGTCAGCCATAGGGTCCGAAAACGGTACACCCAGTTCTAACACGTCGGCGCCAGCCGCTACGCTAGCGTGCATAATGGCAACCGTATGTTCAGGCGCAGGATCGCCGGCGGTCACATAGGGAATCAGGGCTTTGCGGCCACTGGCTTTTAACGCAGCAAAACGCGTTTGCAGGCGGCTCATAGTTCAATTCCTTCTACACGAGCAATGGTATTCACATCCTTGTCGCCACGGCCAGACAAGTTCACCAAAATTTTCTGGCCTTTACCCAGTTCGCTGGCAAGCTTGGTCGCAAATGCGATGGCGTGGCTACTCTCTAGAGCCGGCACAATGCCCTCGCAGCGTGTTAGCTGGTGAAATGCAGCTAAGGCCTCTTTGTCAGTCGCAGCCACGTAGCGCGCACGACCAACATCCTTCAACCACGAATGCTCGGGACCCACTCCGGGGTAATCTAAACCGGCGGAAATGGAGTGCGTACCGATAATCTGACCCGCATCATCTTCCATTAAATAGGTGCGGTTACCGTGCAGTACGCCAGGGCGTCCAGCACATAAAGGCGCCGCATGACGACCGGTTTCAACGCCGTCGCCGGCTGCTTCTACACCATATAAATCAACGGCACTATCCGCCAAGAACGGATGAAAAATACCAATGGCGTTAGAGCCACCGCCAATACAGGCAACCACGGCATCTGGCAGACCACCAGCCTGTTCAGTCATCTGGCGGCGTGCTTCTTTACCAATAACGGTATGGAATTCACGCACCATTTCCGGGTACGGCGCCGGCCCAGCCACGGTACCAATGATGTAAAACGTGTTATCAATATTGGTTACCCAATCACGCATTGCCTCATTCAGTGCATCTTTCAGCGTTGCGGTACCAGACGTCACGGGAACAACTTTGGCTCCCAGCATTTTCATTCGGTAAACGTTAGGCGCCTGACGCTCCACGTCTTCCGCGCCCATATAAACAACGCACTCAAGTCCTAGGCGGGCCGCTACTGTTGCGGTCGCAACACCGTGCTGGCCAGCGCCGGTTTCAGCAATAATGCGTTGTTTGCCCATACGCTTAGCTAGCAGCGCCTGACCAATGCAGTTATTAATCTTATGCGCGCCGGTATGGTTTAAATCTTCACGCTTTAACCAAATCTCGGCACCACCGGCTTCTTCGGTCAATCGCTTCGCCAGATACAGCGCTGATGGGCGACCAACGTAATGCTTGAGGTCATCTTCGTACTCCGCTAAAAACTGCGGATCGTGACGGTACTTTTGCCAAGCGTCCATCAGCTCTGCCAGTGGCTCCATGAGCGTTTCGGCAACAAACTGGCCACCATAAGGGCCAAAATGTCCGTTCGCATCCGGCATGCTTACATTGGGATCAAATCCATCCGCTAAGTTTTTCGCAGTCATCTAAATGATTACTCGTTAGGACTTCAGCACTAGCTCAAGTCAGCTTGATAGAGCGCTGCCATAAAGGCAGCAATTTTTGCTTGGTTTTTGACGCCGGGGCTGGTTTCAACACCGCTACTGATGTCGACCGCCCAAGGCTGCAATCGGTTAACAGCTTCAGCAACGTTATCTGCGTTTAAGCCACCAGCCAAAATAAATCGGCCGCGCAAAGAGTCTGGCACCAACGACCAGTCAAATGCTTTACCACTGCCTCCCGCTTTACTGGCACTGTGCGAATCCAGCAACAGGCCTCTAGCCCCAGCAAATGGCTCGGCCGCGCAGGCAACTTCGGCCGGGTCAGCGACATCACTCATTCCCAGCGCTTTCAGCCACGGGCGTTGAAACTGTTCGCAAAACTCAGCGCTTTCATCGCCATGAAATTGCAACATATCGGGCTGCACCAGCTGACAAACTTGTTGCACGAGGCCGGCGCTAGGATTACGAAACAGCGCTACTACGGTCACGAATGCGGGGACTGCGTTAGCAATTTCACGGGCCAACGAGATATTCACGGAGCGTGGGCTAGGCGCATAGAACACTATGCCTATTGCATCGGCACCCGCCTGCACAGCCCATTGCGCTTGAGCAACAGAAGTAATACCGCAAATTTTTACGCGTGTTTTGGTCACTGGATCAAACGAAGACTTAATAGCTGAGCACTAACAGCAGGTCAGTACAGGCGGTTAAGTTTACTGCATTGCAACACCGCGGTCAGCAGCCGGGGCCACATAAAACAGGCTTTTAGATTGGCAATAGTAAACGACTAACGTCCCTACCACTGTATGGCAGCGTAAACTCTTCAGGGTAGAAGGCATTTACAAAATATAGACCGTCAGGCTCGGCAGTAACGCCGGCAATAGTGCGATCCTTCTGAGCCAGCACATCGGCCACCCAATCGACCTCTGCCTCTCCTCGCCCGACCTTCATTAAGCTGCCGGCGATATTTCGAACCATATGGTGCAGAAAAGCGTTCGCGGTCAGGTCCAAGACAACATAATCGCCATGCCGTCTAACGGAAATTGCAGACACCAAACGCCGTGCGTGTGCAGCTTGGCAATGAGCGGCACGGAAGCTACTGAAATCATGCTCACCCAGTAAATGTTGAGCCGCGTTGTGCATACGCTCAGCGTCTAACGGATAGCGATGCCAATTGGCGCGCTTAGCCATTAGCGCAGAACGCATCTGACTATTCAAAATCACGTATTGATAACGGCGCGCATAAGCCTTGAAGCGAGCATGGAAGTTTTCATCCACTTCAGTCGCCCAATGCACATTCACCGTCGCTGGCATTTTTGTATTGGTGCCCTGAATCCAATTGAAGGGTTTTCGCTGTGCAGTAGTATCAAAATGTACTACTTGCTCCAGCGCATGTACGCCAGTGTCAGTACGGCCGGCACAATGCACACGAATAGGCTCATCAGCAATAACCGCCAAGGCCTTCTCGAGGTCAGCTTGGACGGATGGAGAATGGTCTTGCAGCTGCCAGCCACAATAGGCACTGCCATCGTATTCAACACCTAAGACAACTCTGGGCACAGCTAAACAAGCCTCGGCAGTTGAGAAACCAATAGAAACAACAGCGAATACAAGGCAAACCTCAAGCCATCCAGCCATATCGGCGAAACCAAAACCTCGCCATCTTCATGACTTGCCACAACAAGGTCATCCCGTTCAATCGCCAAAATCAACTTGCCAAAGCGTGCCTGCCAATCTCGCTGGCCACGTTGTGCCAATTCTTCTTGCAATGTGGTTACTGCATTTAACGTGAGCGCGAGTCGCTGCGCAAAAACATCGATCCGAATGCCCAATGCAGTAAGTGGCGACAGCAACCGAGTCAACGCGGTCGCCAGCACCGCTGCCGAGAGCGGTTTTACTAGCCAGGTTACTGCCGCCACTAACGCGCCCAGCAACAGCGAGCGCTCCAACGCCAACCACAAGCCTTCTCTCGTCGGCATATTGACTGACACCACCTCAACCAACGGCAATCCCGGTGTAAACCAACCGTAAAGCAGCGCAATAGAAATTAGCAGCCATTTCAGCCGCAGGAAAGAACTCCACCAAGTTGCTAGTTGGCCGTTTTGAAAACATGCCAACAACAATACGACCATTAAAGAGACTAAGGGCAATAGCGACAGCTGCGGCAATAATACTGCCAGCACAAGCAACAGCATTATCCGGTACTGGGGGTGTAAGAAAGCGAACGCCGCCATCGGCACAAACAAACCCAACTAACGTAAGCCAAGCACTAGCTTAGGCTATCGATAATCGTCTGTGCTTCGCGCTGCTGAGTGTCATCGCCATCACGTAAAACCTCAGCAAGAATACTCCGCGCCTCTTGTGCGTCACCCATATCGGCATAAACACGCGCCAAATCCAGCTTGGTGGCCACTTGGTCTCCGCCGCTAAAGTCACTTACGTCAACGGCGTTATCTATGGCTGGAATACTTTCATCCGTAACCAGATCCTCGCCCGGTGCCGACAGACCTGCGTCAAGCTCAATCGTGTCTAAATCTGACTCTGTGGCAACGGCGACCTCCGGTAGCTCTTCCGCTACTGCGGCTTCGGCGTCAAGCTCTGGAAGGTCCAGGCCCTCTTCGTTCAACGACGGTTCTAGGGTCGCCTCATCCAGAGTTGCTTCGTCTAGGGTCACTTCAGCGGCCAGCAGCTCAGCTGCGCTATCGGCGTCCAAGCCAGAGTCAGCCGTCAAATCGAGCGCAGTTTCGTCGAGCTCAAGCGCTGCTTCAGGTTCCGGGTCAGGCAACACAATATCGCTCAGTAATTCGTCATCGACATCAGCAGCCTCTGACGCTAACGAGCTAGCCCCGACTTCTGGTTCTGGCGCACTCGTCTCGGCAACGTAACTTTCAATATCAAACTCTAATGGCGTGTCGTCCACCTGCTCACGCCGCTCTTCTAGGTCAGTGCCGTCCAAATCTGGCACCGAGTCGGCCGGCGTTAGGTTAGCTGCTCCAGCCTCTGCTTGAGGCTCCGCTTGTTCCTGACGACCATCAGCCGACGTCACTATTACAGGCGCATCCGCTTCGTCAGAATAGCCTTCACCAGCGAAGTTCTCACTAGACGAGTCTTCGCCAGCCTCATCTGCATCGCCGGCTGAATCAGCCACTGCAGGCGGCGGTGCAGAGCTGAAAATCGGCTGCGCCGGTTTTTTTCGCTCGACCGGGACGACCTGACGGTCGTCATCGTCGCCAGCACTAGCAACGACATCTTCCTCTTGCTCACGGTCAGCGGAGTAACGCGTTGGCAATACAGAGGGTTCAACGGTTTGTTTATCTTTTCTTGTTAGCAGTACTAGCAACAACACCAATAGCAGCAGAATCAGCAAGGCCAACGCCAACAGCAACCACCAAAACCAGCCAATCGCTTGAGGAGTCTGCGTCGCAGCTACCGATTCAGAGGATGATGCTTTACGTTCAACGGATTCAAGGCGCTGCTGTAAATCAGCCAACTGCTCGGAACGGGCCGCCAACAAACCTCGGATTTCTTTCAATAAGGCTTCGGTCTCATTAATGCGTTCACGCAAGAGCTCATTTTCGGCGGCCAATGCCCGTTCACGCCGGTTGCCAGCATTGGTATCGGAGCCTGAACCTGCGACATCAGCTTGAGGCGATTGCGCTGATGTCGACACAGCCGCTTCAGGCTCAGAGCCTGAAGACGGCTCTTCAGAGACTGACTCCGACTCAGGAGCGGGCTCCAGCGGTAGCAACTCAAGCTTGTCGACCTGACTTCTGTCGGCAGAAGCTGCCGACTCTGTTGCCGCTGTTGCCGTACCCTGCTCTGCACTTTCCGCTTGAGCCGATCCCGCTTGAGCCGACGTGGCATCGTTGGCGGCCGCCCCCGTTACAGGACGCTCACCTTCCGCAGCTACTGAATCTAACTGGCGATCGCTAGTCGCCGCCTCGGCCTCTAAGCCGTCCGCAGACTCAACCGTGTCTGAAGGCTCCGACTCAGCGGGCTTGACGGTTGTCTGCGCCGCTGCATTCCTGACCAAGCTCGTAGCCGCCTGAGGAGGAACAGCGGCCACCTCATCGTAATTGGGCAACGCCAAGGTGGCGCCAACATTGAGTAGATTGATATTACCGTCAGCAAAAGCATCAGCATTCAACTGAAATAACGCCCACATCATTTGGTGGCGCTTGAGGCCGGTTCCATCAATCAGCTCTTCAGCGATTAACGAAAGGCTTTGCCCCCTATTTACAGGGCCATACGACGAAGCCAAACCCGGCTTACCAGGTTCGGGGACACTAATAGGCTGGGCTGTCGGACGTGCCGGCTGGATGGCGGCAGACGTTTCGATCACCGGCGTTTGCACAGGGGCCGGCTGTTTAACCGTTAATGATGCTGGGTCGAGGAATATCGTGTACTCCCGCAGTAAATGACCACTACTCCAAGCTGCGTCCAGCAAGAACACCAGTAACGGCTCTTTAATGGACTCATCGGTACGCAAGGTAACGGCTAGATTACCGTTACCGGTAGCGATAAAACCGAAGCGGATATTAGCCGCACTACCCTGAGGCGTAAGGCCCGCACGTTGCCAGTCTTGCTCACCGGCCAAACCTACACGTAGGCTACCTATTTCAGCTGCGGTCGCAGACAACACCTCAATTTGCGCGACAAGCGGCTCATTAAGCTTCGACTGCACTTCCACGTCGCCCAAACTAAGCGCCTGCGCAGAACTCACAAACAGTGACAGCGAAACTGCTGCAAGCAAACCAGCACAGTGCTGTAACCACTTTGCTGGTGCTTTAACCCAACCGACTAAGGGACTTTTGTAAGTCACGACCCCACCTTTTTTCGGTATGTTCGTCTCAGCGTCTTCTACCGTGATCCGTCTGAGAGCTATAAATACTGCTCCGCTAAAATTTCAGCGATTTGAACACTGTTTAGTGCAGCGCCTTTACGAACATTATCGGCAACCACCCATAGGTTCAAGCCACGGTCGTCAGAAATATCTTCACGGATACGGCTAACAAATGTCGCATCGTTACCTGCTGACTCGGTTACCGCTGTGGCATAACCACCATCATTGCGGTCATCTAACACAGTTACGCCAGGCGCATTACTGAGCAACTCAGTCGCAACTTCAGCGCTAATTTTTTCGCGGGTTTCAATATGAACCGCTTCAGAATGACCATAGAACACCGGCACACGAACGCAAGTTGGGTTCACGCGAATTTCATCGTCTTCCATGATCTTGTTGGTTTCCCACACCATTTTCATTTCTTCTTTGGTGTAGCCATTGTCTTGGAATACATCGATATGCGGCAGACAGTTAAAGGCAATCTGCTTTGGATAAACCTTAGCTTCGGCTTCTTGGCCATTCAGCAATTTGGCAGTTTGGCCAGCCAGCTCTTCAATCGCTGCTTTACCAGTGCCAGATACCGCTTGGTAAGTACAAACGTTAATACGGGTAATGCCGGCCGCATCATGCAATGGCTTTAGTGCAACCAACATTTGGATGGTTGAGCAATTAGGGTTGGCGATAATGCCGCGCGTGGTGTAGTTACCAATCGCGTGAGGGTTTACCTCTGGCACGACCAATGGCACGTCTTCGTCGTAACGGAAATGCGAGGTGTTGTCGATTACTACACAGCCGGCTTCAGCCGCAATCGGCGCCCACTTCTCTGATACTGAACCACCGGCGCTAAACAGGCCGATTTGTACTTGCGACCAATCAAAGTCATCTACGTTAAGTACGGTAATGTTTTTGCCGTTGAACTGTACCTTGCCGCCAGCAGAACGCTCTGACGCCAGTGGATAAAGGTTGCGAACTGGAAACTGGCGTTGCTCCAGAATCGAGATCATAGTTTCGCCTACCGCACCGGTAGCACCTAAAACGGCAACGTCGAATTGCTTACTCATCTTTAATTCCTAAGACAATGGCCACGAAATCCACCAAACCCACGAAAAATTTATTTCGTGTTTTTTCGTGGGGTTCGTGGCTATAAAAATCTATAAAGCCAAACCTATAAAGCCGCGACTACTGCGTCGCCCATATCAGTGCATGTTGCCGTGCCGCCAATATCGCCCGTACGTAAACCGCTATCCAATACGGTGTTAACCGCGGCATCAATACGATCAGCCAGATCAGCACGATCCAAGCTGTAACGTAGCAACATGCTTAAACTCAAAATGGTAGCCAATGGATTGGCGATGTTTTGGCCCGCAATATCTGGTGCCGAACCATGCACTGGCTCGTACATGCCGAAACCACTGGAGTTCAACGACGCCGATGGCAACATACCAATCGAGCCAGATAGCATGGATGCTTGATCAGACAAGATGTCGCCGAATAAGTTGTCAGCCACCATCACGTCAAACTGTTTAGGCGCGCGTACCAACTGCATGGCGGCGTTATCAACATACATATGGCTGAGTTCTACCTCTGGGTAGTCTTTCGCCACACGCTCCATCACTTCGCGCCAAAGCTCAGATACTTCTAATACGTTAGCCTTATCGATTGAGCAAACACGCTTGTCGCGTTTCATTGCGATTTCAAAGGCACGACGACCGATACGCTCAATTTCAAACTCGGTGTAGGTCAGCGCATTCCAAGCGTGGCGGCCACCTTCTTTTTGTGCGCCCTCGCCTTCAATGCCACGCGGCTGACCGAAGTAAATACCGCTGGTTAGCTCACGCACAATCATGATATCCAAGCCAGCAACCACTTCTGGCTTCAAGCTAGAAGCTTCGGCAAGCTGTGGGTACAACATCGCCGGGCGTAGGTTTGCAAATAGGTCCAAGTCAGCACGAATCGCTAGCAAACCACGCTCTGGGCGTAACGGGCGATCAATCGCTTCCCATTTGGGGCCGCCCACGGCACCTAGCAGAATGGCGTCAGCTTCACGTGCTTGTTGTTGGGTTTTTTCTGGGTACGGGTTGCCCAAGGCATCCGTGGCGCAACCGCCCAATAGGCCGTGCTCTAGCTCAACTTCAAAATCGCTAGTCTCAACTAGCTTATTCAGTACTTTTTCTGCCTCAGCAACAATCTCTGGGCCAATGCCGTCACCCGGCAATAAAAGAATCTTTTTACTCATCGTTCTCGTTCATTGGCCACGAAACCCACGAAACCCACTAAAAAACATTTCGTGGATTCCGTGGATTTCGGGGCTATTGTCTTAATTAAATAGCCAAGGCGCTGTTTGTTTACGCTGCGCTTCGTAGGTTTTGATCTTGTCGGCTTTTTGTAGAGTTAGGCCAATGTCGTCCAAACCTTCCAGCAAGCAATGCTTGCGGAATGGGTCGATCTCGAATTCCCAAGCCTTTCCGGCTGCGCGCACTTCCTGCGTTGGCAAATCAATGGTGATTTCCTCACCCTGCTCTGCCGCAGAAAATAACTCGTCCATCACCTCGTCAGCCAGAATCACCGGCAACAAGCCGTTCTTAAAGCTGTTGTTAAAGAAGATGTCAGCAAAGGTCGGCGCAATCACCGCACGAATGCCGTAATCCGTTAAGGCCCATACCGCGTGCTCACGTGAAGAACCGCAGCCGAAGTTTTCACGTGCCAGCAATACCGAGCCGCCTTGGTAAGCGTCTTGGTTCAGCACAAACTCGCTGTTGATTTCACGGGTACTAACATCAATATCCAAATCGCCCGGCGTGTTGTAGCGCCAGTCATCAAACAAAAACGGACCAAAGCCGGTGCGCTTGATTGACTTAAGGTATTGCTTAGGAATAATCGCGTCGGTGTCGACGTTATTCCTGTTCAGCGGGATGGCCTTGCCAATGTGTGTTACAAATTTTTCCATGTTTCGAGAAAAAGGGGACAGACCCCTTCCTTCCAATCTGTATTAAATTAATTTTTCACCAACAGCCTCGTTCGAAGCGGGGTCTGTCCCCGTACTAGATAGACCTCACGTCTACGAAATGCCCATTCACCGCAGCCGCGGCGGCCATTGCAGGACTAACCAAATGCGTGCGACCGCCCTTACCTTGGCGGCTTTCGAAATTACGGTTAGAAGTTGATGCACAACGCTCGCCGGGCTCTAGGCGGTCAGCATTCATCGCCAAACACATAGAGCAGCCGGGCTCGCGCCATTCAAAACCTGCTTCAACAAAAACCTTGTCCAGACCTTCAGCCTCGGCTTGTTGTTTCACCAGGCCAGAACCCGGCACAACCAAAGCCAACTTAATGTTGTCGGCTACTTTGCGGCCTTTAGCCACATCTGCCGCCGCACGTAAATCTTCGATACGTGAGTTAGTACAAGAGCCGATAAAGACTTTATCAACCGAAATCTGATCAATTGGCGTACCGGCTTGTAAATCCATATACGCCAACGCCTTGCGCATGCCTTCGGCTTTAACGCTATCGGCTTCCTCATCAGGATTCGGCACCACAGTATCTACCGGCACCACCATCTCTGGCGAGGTGCCCCAGGTCACTTGCGGCTGAATATCAGCACCATTTAGCTCAACGACCTTGTCGAACTCGGCGTCAGCGTCGGAATGCAAGGTGCGCCATTCGGCCACTGCTTGTTCCCACTGCTCATCGGTTGGGCCATAAGGACGGCCCTTAACGTAATCAATCGTGGTCTGATCAACCGCAACCATGCCAGCGCGCGCACCGCCTTCGATTGCCATATTGCAGACCGTCATACGGCCTTCCATGCTTAGCGCTTCAATCGCTTCGCCGGCAAATTCAATCGCGTAGCCGGTACCGCCTGCGGTACCGATTTCGCCGATAATGGCCAAGACAATATCTTTAGCGGTTACGCCAGCGCCAACATTGCCGTCGACGCGCACTAACATCGACTTGGACTTCTTTTGCACCAAACACTGGGTGGCGAGCACATGCTCAACTTCTGAGGTGCCGATACCAAACGCCAAGGAACCAAAAGCGCCATGTGTGGCGGTATGCGAATCACCACAAACCACGGTCATCCCCGGCAGCGTTGCACCCTGCTCCGGGCCTACTACGTGCACAATGCCTTGGCGTAGATCGTTCATTTTGAATTCGGTAATACCAAACTCGTCACAGTTCGCGTCTAGCGCGTCCACCTGTGCTTTTGAAATCGGGTCTTTAATACCGTTTACGCGATCAGCCGTAGTCGGCACGTTATGGTCAGCCACAGCGAGGTTAGCATTCAGCTTCCACGGCAGGCGATTAGCCATGCGCAGGCCTTCAAATGCCTGAGGCGACGTGACCTCATGAACCAAATGACGATCGATATAAATTAGTGAGGCACCGTTTTCATCGGTATCCACCAAGTGTATATCCCACAATTTGTCGTAAAGCGTTTTGCCGCCCATAACCTAATAAACCGTGTAGTAACGTGTCGTAAAAACCTGAAACAAAAAAAGCCTGCCAGAACCTCGTTCTAACGGCCTCTCCCATTGTTTTTTTGGGTTGCGAATTCTACAGGCTAGCGCGCCGAAAACCTAGCCACGCGAGGCCTAATCCGCCAACTGCAACCATCGACGCGATGGTAAAGGTTGCCTCTGGTCCAACGCCTTCCCAAGCATGCCCCATCGCATAAGCACCGATCGCCCCACCTAGCCCGAAGCTAATACTGCTGTATAAGCCCTGACCACGAGCGTCTAGGCCGCCTTTAAAGTAACGGTGCACCAGCTGAATCGCGGCGGCGTGATAAACGCCATAAGTGACTGCATGCAAAGCCTGTGCAAACAATACAGCGGTTAGCGTTTCGGGCAACCAAGCCGTGATTTGCCACCTCAGCGCAGTCACGAACAGAGAAAACAGCAATAGGGTTTCTGCGCTCCAGCGCCTTAGCAAGCGGCCAGTCACCCAAAAAACTAGGATTTCAGCCACCACACCCAGCGACCACAAGCCACCTATCGCCGCGCCGCTATAGCCATGCTGCTCCATCCATAGCGAATAGAACGTGTAATAAACCGCATGACTGACCTGCATTAAACAAACAGCCACAAACAACCCGATCACGGCCGGCTGTTTAAGCACTTGAAATAGGTCGCGCTTAGCGCCTTGCTCATGGTCGGCCTCACTAACCGGCACCCACCAAGCAGCCACAGCAATTAGTAATAAACTTGGCCAAACCAGACTTGGCATTTGGGTATAACCCACTCGCTCTAAGATCTCACCGCCGAGCAGCACCGCAACCACAAAACCGATTGAACCCCAAGCCCGTAAGCGCCCATATTCGTCATGGTCTTGCCCCAAGAACTTAAGCGTAACGGCTTCAAACTGCGGCAAAGTTGCATTCCAGAACCACCCCATCGCCGCCAACATTAGCGCCATTTGCCAAAACGTATCGGCAACATAAACCCACAAGAACGACAGCAACGCCAGAGCGCTAGTTAAGCGAATAATCTGCACGGGCTGATTGCGCTTGTCGGCTACCCAGCCCCAAAAATTAGGCGAAATAATCCGCGTTGCCAGCAACACCGCCAGCAGCTCACCAATTTCGACCGGTGTAAAACCTTCAGCCTGCAGATATAGCGGCCAAAACGGCAGAAAGAGGCCGAGAATAATAAAGTTGAAAAAATAGAAGCTCGCTAGCCGCCGCAGTGGAACCTGCGACGGATTAACGGGCTGTGCGCTTGGCATTTTTTAGGGTGCTTCCGCGGCAATAACCGGCGTACTCACTTGTACGTCTGCATTCTGGCCGCGTTGACGCAAAATTTGGTCAATCAGCACCAGGGCCATCATGGCCTCGGCAATCGGTGTGGCGCGAATACCCACACAAGGATCGTGACGGCCCTTGGTGCGAACCTCAGCCGGATTACCTTCAATATCGATGGTTTGACCCGGCAAGTGGATACTAGAGGTTGGCTTCAACGCAATATGCGCTATCACATCTTGACCTGATGAAATACCGCCCAACACACCACCGGCGTGATTAGAGGTAAAACCTTCAGGCGTTAGCTCATCGCGGTTTTCGGTACCCTTAAGATTGACCACACCAAAACCGTCGCCAATTTCCACACCCTTAACAGCATTAATGCTCATTAAGGCTTGCGCCAACTCGGCGTCCAAACGATCGAAAATCGGCTCGCCAATTCCCGGTGGCACACCTTTAGCGATCACTGTGATTTTGGCACCGATGGAGTCACCGGACTTGCGCAGCGCCTGCATGTAATCTTCCAACTCGGGAATTTTGCTAGCTTCGGCACAGAAAAACGGATTGTCGTTGACAATGCTTAGGTCTTCACCGGCGCATTCAATTGGCCCCAGCTGACTCATATAGCCTTGCACGCTAATTCCATAGCGCTCTTTTAGCCATTTTTTGGCAATGGCACCGGCAGCAACCCGCATTGCGGTTTCACGCGCTGAAGAGCGACCGCCGCCACGATAATCGCGCAAGCCATATTTATGGTGATAGGCATAGTCCGCATGTGCTGGGCGAAACAGGTCTTTGATGTCTGAGTAGTCTTTACTGCGTTGATCTTGGTTACGGATCAACAAACCAATCGGCGTGCCAGTGGTTTTACCTTCGAACACACCCGATAGGATTTCGACTTCGTCTGGTTCTTTCCGTTGGGTTACAAATTTGGATTGGCCAGGCTTGCGGCGGTCCAATTCTTTTTGTAAATCTTCTGCGCTGATTTCTAAACCCGGTGGGCAACCGTCAACCACACAGCCAAGCGCTGGGCCGTGGCTTTCACCAAAGGTAGAAACAACAAAGAGTTTGCCGAAGCTATTGCCAGACATTTATAAGCCTTCTACTAAATCACTCAGACTGTCGTCTGAAAAATCATTTTTATGCGCCACAAGTTGCTCGCAGCTCAATGTATATACGCCAGAACCGCCGTTGCTGAATTCAATCCATTCAAACGGCACTTCAGGAAAACAGTTTGCCAGATACTCATCAGTATTGCCGACTTCGATAAACACCCGGCCACCCTCATTTAAATAATTAGGCGCCTGCAACATCATCGGAATCACCAAATCCAAACCATCCTCACCGGCCACCAAGCTCATTTCGGGCTCGCGGTGATACTCCGCTGGCAAAGCATCGTATTCCCACTGTGGCACATACGGTGGATTAGAAAGGATTAAATCGTAAGTGCCTTCGGCATGGGCAAAGAGATCAGACTCGATCGCCCGCACCCGCCCCTGCAACTGGTGACGCTCGATATTACTGCGTGCCACGTCCAGCGCATCCGGCGACAAGTCAATAATATCGACCTGCGCTTCAGGAAAGGCCATTGCCGCGGCAATCCCCATACAACCGGAACCACAGCACAGATCCAACACCCGCTTTGGCGGCTCAGATAGCCACGGCTTAAACTTGTTGAGGATTAATTCAGCAAACGGTGAGCGCGGCACAATCACGCGCTCATCGACATTAAACGGCAAGCCAGCAAACCAACACTCACCCAGCAGATAGGCTGCGGGTTGTCGTGTCTCAACGCGCTTCTCGAGTATTGCTTGCACTGTCGTTTCAGCCGCCGCATCTACTGCCTGTTCAAGCTCCGCCGCGGCGGTTTCCCAATCCAGACCTAAAGCACCCAGCACCAGCCAACGCGCCTCCTGCTCGGCAGAGTCAGTACCGTGACCAAAGTAAAGGGGTTGTTTTGTTAGTGCCTGGGTGGCTTGCTCGATGAGCTGTATCACTGTCATGCGCCTATTCTATCGCTTGCAACCTAAACACAACAGCGCAAATTACTTGTAGAAAAACAGGAAGCGCATAAACTGCGCGCATGAAAAATCATTCCAACACCAGTAAATCCCCTAAACAAGGCGGCATTACGCTTAGCACCTACATTCTCGTTATTGGTATCGCGCTCATTCTTGGCCTAGTGCTTGGCTGGATTGCTCAGGGCGACAAAGACACAGAGGTTAAAGCCACCGTACTACCAGAAAGCCGCCCGCTACCAGCATTTGAGCTTGAAGGCACACATGGCTCCCCTATCAATCCTGAGACTCTAAAAGGCAATTGGACTTGGGTATTCTTCGGCTTTACGCATTGCCCCGACGTCTGCCCCGGCACACTCTCCGCGATTAGAGATGGACTACCCCTAATTGAAGGTGAAGCGCCCGATGTGCTGTTCATTTCTTTAGACCCGGAGCGCGACACGCTCACTAAGCTTGCCGAATATGTTGAATGGTTTAACCCAGACTTCAAAGCCGCCACTGGCGACATCCCCGCACTTAACAAAGCCGCGCAGGCGATGGGCATTGCTTGGAGCAAAGTTGAAACCGAAAGCAGCAACTATCAAATCGCCCACACTTCTTGGGTGATTCTGCTGAACCCTAGCGCACAAATTCAAGCCTGGTTCTCGCCGCCGCATCTACCAAATGAAATGGCGCAAGACTTTATGACTATTCGCGACAATCACCAACAACCTTAAGCAGTAACGGACAAACGTAGAAATGAGTTCAACTAACAAGCCCAAAGCCAACGTTATTGATTACAGCTTTAGCGCACCGCAATACCTATTGCCACATCAGGCATTGTCTAAAGTTATGCATAAGGCCACCCGCAGCCGTCTAAAGCCATTTAAGTCAGCCGTCATCGGCGGCTTTACGCGCATCTACGGCATCAATATGCAAGAGGCCGAACACGAAAGCGGCAAGAGTTATAACAGCGTCAATGCGTTCTTCACCCGCGCCCTTAAGGCCGGTGCCCGACCAATTGACCAAGATCCCGAAGCCATCGTCTCACCAGTAGATGGAACAGTGAGCGAGTCAGCACCGATTCGAGACCAACAAATTATTCAAGCCAAGGGGCGCGAATACAGCGTTCTTGAATTACTAGGTGGCGACAAAGCCTTGGCCGAACAGTTTAAAGACGGCGACTTCTCAACAATCTACCTTTCGCCAAAAGACTATCACCGCATCCACATGCCCTGCGACGGTCGCCTAGTCAGCATGCGCCACGTACCCGGCCGACTATTTAGCGTAAACCCTCGCACCACCCGTTCAGTACCACGCCTGTTTGCTCGCAACGAACGCGTTATCAATATCTTTGAGACCGAGTTCGGTCCAATGGCTCTCATTATGGTCGGTGCTATTTTCGTCTCAAGCATGGAAACGGTTTGGCACGGCGAAGTAAACACCACACGACGCGGCAATATTCGGCAGTGGGAATACGACGGCAGCCTTAAGCTAGCCAAGGGTGATGAAATGGGCCGATTCAATATGGGCTCTACCGTTATCTTGCTCTACCCTCAAGGTGCAGTTGAACAAAACGCACTGATGGAATCTGGCCAAGCACTGCGCCTCGGCCAGCGCATTGCAGACCTCGTCTAAGCAGCAATTTCAAGCCGCCTGATGAACGCCCAAAAAATCGTTATCGACAAACCCGGCAGCTATGACGCCCTGTCATTAACAGACTTTGATTGCCCACCGCCAAGTGCCGACGAAGTCGCCATTAAAGTCCACGCCGCCGGTGTTAATTACGCCGATTGCGTCATACGGATGGGGCTTTATAAATCTGCCAATGAATTGCACGGCTTTCCCATTACTCCGGGCTTCGAAGTCGCTGGCGAAATTATCGCCGTTGGAAAGAATGTAGACAATTTTTGTATCGGTGACCGGGTGCTTGGTGTCACGCTTTTTGGTGGATATTGCAGTCAAATCAACCTCATAGCATCGCAAGTTTTCCCAATCCCTGAAAATCTTAATTATGCGGAGGCAGCCGGCACCCCGACAGTCTATTTAACGGCCTGGTTTGCATTGCATTATCTAGCCAATATTAAGGCCGATGAAAAGGTGCTAGTGCACTCCGGCGCTGGCGGCGTTGGCTTGGCCGCGCTGCAGCTAGCTAAACAGGCAGGCGCGCATCCCGTAGCTGTGGTTGGCGCTGAGCATAAAATCCAAACAGCCAAACAATATGGTGCCTATGCTGTCATCGACAAATCCAACGAAGATTTATGGAAAAGCGCCGAGAGCATTGCCACAGAAGGCTTTCAAGCCATTCTTGATCCAAATGGCTACAGCACTTTGCAAGCCAGCTATGAACATTTAGCACCACTCGGCAGGTTGGTTATCTATGGTTTTCATAGCATGCTGCCGAAATCAAGCACTTACAGCAAAGGTCGACCAAACTACTTGAAGTTGGCCCGAGATTGGTTGCGCACTCCGCGTTTTAACCCCCTCGAAATGACAGCTGATAACAAATCCGTGATGGCCTTCAATTTGAGCTTCGTCAGCAGCCGCGTTGAGCTCATGCAAACTGCCATGACGGAGATCCTAAATGGCCTCAAACACGGACAGCTAAAGCCTCTCCCGGTTCAAACCTATCCGCTAAAGGAGGCCGCAGTTGCGCAGCAAAATTTAGAAACCGCCCGAACGATCGGGAAGTTAATTTTGACCAACTAAAAAAAACTTATCGATATTGATAAAAGCATTTGTAATGAGCCA
This sequence comes from Gammaproteobacteria bacterium, assembly GCA_030425645.1. Classification (GTDB taxonomy): domain Bacteria; phylum Pseudomonadota; class Gammaproteobacteria; order JAPPPA01; family JAPPPA01; genus JAPPPA01. The sequence continues at coordinate 181,001 of JAUHZK010000002.1, forward strand.
CCGCTTTCGCTTAGATTAGACTCACAGCTACTAACTGGGGAGTCCAAATAACATGACGGACATTAGTGGGCGAACGCGCCTTTCCGTATCGTACATTGCGTTAGTCTTAGTCATCCTTTTTGGAGCCATTACCTTCACCGCGCAAGCCATAGATAACAGTAGCTATCTAGCCGCCATTGACCACCCCGCCCAGCTCACTCGAGACGGCCTTAGAAGCGACGCTCTCGCTGGCCAAGAAATCAAAAAAGAAGATCGTTTAGAAACCGGAACCAAAGGTCGCGCCAATATCGCTTTAGGTAGCGATATGCAAATTTACCTTGCGTCCAACTCCGGCATTTTAGTGCGCCAGCTGCATTCTAGTAGCGGCGACGACGGCGGCCTTAAAGGCATTCTTACCGTCGAAAAAGGCATGGTAAGGGTCAGCAGCCGTGTCAACTCACGGCCGTTACATCTACGTATTGAACAAGAAACGCTCAAGGCAGACATTAAAAAGCCGGCGTCATTTATGGTGAACCACAACGCTGGCACCGACATCATATGCCTGTTTACCGGCGAGATTAACGTCAAAGCCAACAACGACAGCCGCGTACTCAAGACACCTAACACCTGCTTCTTATACAACGGCGCAACCGGAGCCAGCTCCGTCCGCAATATCGAGAACAAGCAGATACAAGCCGTAATCGCGCTTACCAGAGTGTCCTCTCCTACACGGCAACCACTGTTCGCCTCGCGCACAGTTAAGCCAGAAACTCGCGTTGTTACCACCACGCAAGTAACACCAACCCAAATCGCAGCAGCCGAGAACACCACAAAGGTCTTACCACCATCGGCAGCCACAAATGCTCCAGCAGCAGTAGCCGCCTCGGCTCCAGAAACTGCAGCCGTGACCCAAACAGCCGCCGCGGCCAACCCAACAGCTGCAAATAACCCTCCGGCCACGACGACCAAGCCCACCACGACCCATGCTGGCGGCGTTGACACCGAAGCCGGTGCTGGGCTCTTAAATATGATGCGGCGTCCTGCACCAGGGCAAGAGCTAAGCAATGACGACGCCACACCCAAGCAAACGGTTGTCGCCACTTCGCGTCATCAGGAAACGCTGAGTACAACTCAGCCCACGCCAACAAGCAAAACAACGGCTACTGCCCCGGTAACGAGCAGTAAGCCACCCGTCGTGACCGCAAACGAGGCCACAGCCAGCCCTAGCCAGCCAGCAGCGACACGCAGCCGACCGACAATCTCAGCCGCACCCAAACAACCTGCCGCAGCAATCACCGCAACAAACACAAGCAAACCAACTCGCGCCAAACCCCAGCGCCGCCAAGCAAGCAAACGCTACCCCACACCATCCGGAAAATTAGAGCAGTGGACAATCAATTTGGCCGCGTATAGCCAGCCTACTAACGCCACTGCGCTGATCGTAAAACTACGGAAGTTGGGCTATAAACCGATCATGCGCAAGATTACAACGCGCAATAAGAGCTCTCTATACCGGCTCAGTATTTCCGGCCTTAAAAGCCGCATCGCCGCAGAAGCCGAGGCCCGTAAAGTGCTAGCAGAGACTTCAATTTCCAATTACTGGCTTGAGAATATTTATTTAAGTCGTTAGCGCGTTCTGGCGCAGCAAGCCAAGACCATAAAAAAGGCCGAGCAACAGCTCGGCCTTTTTTATACCCAATCTAGCAACGCATTACAGGTTATTAACGCGCTCTCGCATCTCTTTACCCGGCTTAAAGTAAGCCACATAGCGGCTGTCTAGCTCTACCGCTTCACCGGTCTTAGGGTTTCGTCCCATACGCGGCTTACGGTAACGCAAGGTGAAGCTACCAAAACCACGAATTTCAATTCGACCGTTATCAGCCAAGCTGTCGGCTAAATGATCGAGTATCGCTTTAACTGAAAACTCAACATCACGATAGCCGAGATGTCGCTGCTGCTCTGATAGCGCATTAATGATTTCAGATTTTGTTACCGCGTCATCCATCTGACTTCCCCAAGGTGTTGTTTGGAAATACAACAGTCCAAACTCAAGTGCATGAATTCTATACAAAAAAAACGGGTAGCACTATGGCTACCCGCTTTTTTATGTTCTCGCTACCTAAGTAGCGAGTGACGAACTAACAGCTAACTGCTACTTGTCGTCTAGCTGTTGACGTAGCAAGTCGCCCAACGAGGTAGAGGCTGAGTCAGCACTCTTGTACTCGTCCATTACAGCTTGCTCTTCAGCAACTTCTTTGGCTTTCACAGACAGTGAAATTGAACGGCTCTTACGGTCAATGCCAACGAAGCGAGCTTCGATTTCTTCACCTTCTTTCAGTACAGTGCGCGCATCTTCAACACGCTCACGTGAAAGCTCAGAAGCACGTACATAACCTTCAACACCTTCAGCAAGCTCTACAGTTGCGCCTTTAGGCTCAACCTCAAGAATCTTACCAGTCACGATGCTACCTTTAGGGTTAGCAGCGATGTAGTTGCTGAATGGGTCTTGGTCTAGTTGCTTAACGCCAAGTGAGATGCGCTCACGCTCTGCGTCAACAGAAAGCACAACAGCTTCAACTTCTTGACCTTTCTTGAAGTTACGCACAGCGTCTTCACCGGTGTCGTCCCAAGTAAGGTCAGACAAGTGAACAAGGCCGTCGATGCCGCCTTCAAGACCAACGAAGATACCAAAGTCAGTAATAGACTTGATTGCGCCAGTCACTTTGTCGCCCTTGTTGAAGTTCATGCTGAACTGTTCCCAAGGATTCGCGTGACACTGCTTCATGCCTAGTGAGATACGACGACGTTCTGCGTCAATATCCAACACCATAACTTCAACTTCTTGACCAACGGTAACCACTTTCGCAGGGTTAACGTTCTTGTTAGTCCAATCCATTTCAGAAACGTGTACCAGACCTTCAACACCGTCTTCTAGCTCAACGAAGCAGCCGTAGTCGGTTAGGTTGGTTACTTTACCCGCTAGGCGTGTGCCCACTGGGTAGCCGTTGGCAACTTCAACCCAAGGATCTGAGCCCATTTGCTTAAGGCCAAGAGAAACACGTACTTTCTCTTTGTCGAACGATAGAACCTTAACTTCGATCTCATCACCGATAGCAACAACCTCAGATGGGTGCTTAACGCGTTTCCACGCCATGTCGGTAATGTGAAGCAGGCCGTCGATGCCGCCCAAGTCAACAAACGCACCGTAGTCGGTAAGGTTTTTAACCACACCTTTAACGGTTGCGCCTTCAGCAAGAGTCTCAAGTAGAGCTTCGCGCTCAGCGCTGTACTCTTCTTCAACCACTGCACGACGAGAAACAACAACGTTGTTACGTTTTTGGTCTAGCTTGATTACTTTGAACTCAAGCTCTTTGCCTTCTAGGTAAGCGGTGTCGCGTACAGGACGTACATCAACAAGCGAACCTGGTAGGAAGGCACGGATAAGACCGATTTCTACAGTGAAACCACCCTTAACCTTACCGGTCAATAGACCAGTAATAATGTCTTGGTTTTCGTGAGCTTTTTCTAGCTCAGTCCACGCACGTGCACGTACCGCTTTCTCGCGTGACAGACGGGTTTCACCGAAACCATCTTCAACCGCGTCTAGGGCTACTTCAATGGTGTCGCCAACAGCAACTTGTAGTTCGCCGTTTTCGTCTTTGAATTGCTCTAGAGGTACTACGCCTTCAGATTTAAGGCCAGCGTGGATAATGACAACGTCATTATTAATATCAACGATTACACCGTCGATGATGGAGCCGATTTGCATCGACTTGTCGTGTAAGCTTTCTTCAAAAAGCTCAGCAAAAGATTGAGTCATGTTACTCATTCACCAGTTTTAACCGCAGCGCCATCCAATGCATCACGGGTTTTTAACAACGTCGATTCATCCTTGAATCAACAGAAAAATTCTTTCGACTGCGCTTATCGCGCTTTAATGCCCAGCTTGCGCTCACATAGGGCCGTTACTTCGGCAAGCACTGCGGCTGCCGGCATCGAACTCGTATCTAGCTGCAAAGCCCCTTCTGCCGGGACTAAAGGCGATTCTTTACGAGTTCGGTCACGCTCATCACGCTCGCGAATTTCATCCGCCACTTGCGCAGTAAGCGCGCGCATTCTACTTGGGTCTAGATCTGCGGGCAACTTTCCTAATTCTTGCAGTTGCTTGGTACGCCGTTTAGCGCGCTCTTCCGGCGACGCTGTTAGGAAAACTTTAACTTCAGCCTCAGGAAAGATAACCGTGCCCATATCACGGCCATCTGCTACTAGCCCAGGCGCCTTGCGAGCTGCATGTTGCACATTCACTAACTCAGCTCGCAATTCTGGCAATACCGCTACTTGGCTCGCTAACTCACCAGTTTTCTCTTCGCGTACACGATGCGTCACATCTTCGCCGTCCAAACAAATACGCTCGGCACCGTTCTCATCAGCGCCGAAACTCACATCCATTTGCCGAGCCACCGCCGCGACCGCAGCACCGTCAGTGAACACAACGCCTTTAGCCTGAGCTGCCAGCGCAGATAAGCGATACAAGGCGCCGCTATCTAACAAGGAAAACCCAAACTGCTGGGCCAGACGCCGACAAAGGGTGCCTTTGCCAGACCCACTAGGGCCATCAATGGCGATCACCGGAATCGTTGCCGTAGTCATAACTAACACTCCGACAGCTGGGCGCCTAAACGCGCCATCAGCGGGAAGAACGTAGGGAATGACGTATTCACCGTTTCGCAGCCTTGCACGGTAATGTCGCAGCGGCTCATCAAAGAGGCGATGACAAAACTCATAGCAATACGGTGGTCATGCTGCGCATCGATAACGACGCCCCCGGCCGGTGCCTTCTGCGACAAACCTTGCACCACCATGCCATCAGCCGTGGCTTCAACCTCAATACCCATCGATTGTAAGCCGTCGGCCATGACCTGAATTCGGTCGCTTTCTTTAACGCGTAGTTCCTCGGCACCAGTCACCACGGTTTCGCCTTCGGCAAAGCTAGCGGCGACGAACAGCGCTGGAAACTCATCAATGGCTAGCGGCACCAGCTCTTCTGGCACATGAATGCCTTTCAGCCCGCAATAACGAACCTGTAAATCAGCGACTGGCTCCCCACCCTGCAGGCGTTCGTTATGAACTTCAATATCGGCACCCATTAGGCGCAGGATGTCGATCACGCCGGTGCGTGTTGGGTTCATGCCAATATTGTGGAGCAGTAGGTCAGAACCCGGTGTAATGCTTGCCGCTACCAACAAAAATGCCGCCGAAGAAATATCGGCCGGCACATTGATTGCGGTCGCAGTTAAACGGCCACCACCTTTTAAGGCCGCATATTGAGGTTTGCTATCCACTTCGTAGCCGAAGCCCTGCAACATGCGCTCGGTATGATCGCGGCTCAAGCCCGGCTCGGTAACAACTGTTTCGCCTTCTGCGTAAAGGCCCGCCAACAAGATGGCCGACTTAACTTGGGCGCTAGCGACTGGCGAATCGTAGTGTAATGCCTGTAGCGCCTGACCGCCCTGTACCTTTAACGGCGCCGTGCCATTTGAGGTGGTTTCAATCGCTGCCCCCATCGCCGCCAACGGATCAGTCACACGCCGCATCGGGCGTTTGCTTAGCGAGGCATCGCCGGTCAGTACCGAGTCAAAACCTTGGCCGGACAAGATGCCGGACATTAAACGCATAGAGGTACCGGAGTTACCTAAATCGAGCGCTTCAGTAGGCGCCACGAGGCCGTCAATACCGACGCCATGCACTGTTAATGAGGTTGCGCTTAAGGTATCCACCTTAACGCCCATCGCCTCGAAGGCGCGCTGCGTGCTCAGGCAGTCTTCACCATTTAGGAAGCCCGTCACCTCGGTAACGCCATCCGCCAAGGCGCCAAACATAATGGCACGATGAGAAATAGATTTATCGCCGGGTACGCGCACCTCGCCGTTCAGGGCGACACGACCAGACAAACCATTCGCAAGGTAATTAAGACTCATAAAAGAACAGCCGGGAAATAGAGTAGATAGACGGCAAAAATAAGGCTGCAAATTTTATCGCAGCCGACTGCTATATGTTTTTATTTTGCGCTGTCGGAACGTTTTTTTGCGGCCTGTGCGGCGGCAAACACCTGTTCTAGGCGCTCACCAGAGTTAGCAACCGCCAAGGTGTCTCGCATTTGCTGCAGGTCGGCCAAGTATTGGTCTAATACTGGCAAGATCGCGTCTCGGTTCTGCAAACAGATATCACGCCACATCACCGGGTCAGAGGCAGCAATACGGGTAAAGTCACGAAAACCGCCAGCGGCATAGGCGAATATCTCGCGTTTGTCTTCCATCTCCGCGAGCGTACTCACTAGCTGGTAGGCCAGTAAGTGCGGAAGATGGCTAGTAGCGGCTAGCACCTCATCATGATGATCCGGTGTCATATTCTGCACGGTGGCACCAGCCAGTTCCCAAACCGCAGCAACCTGCTTAACAGCGGCGTCGGTGTTTTCTTGGAGCGGCGTTAAAATCACCCGATGCGCATCGAACAAATCGGCTTTAGCCGCGGCCGCCCCACTCTTTTCACGCCCGGCAATTGGGTGACCTGGGACAAAGCGGTCCAACAAATCGGCTTCAGGGTGCTTAGCGGCAACGCGCTTAATCTGTTCAACTACGGCGGATTTAGCACTACCCACATCGGTTAGCAAGGTATGCGAGGAAATATGCGGCGCCAATTCATCAACAACTGATTCCATTGCCCCCAATGGCGTAGCAATAACAATCAAATCGCAGTCGCCAAGATCAGCAAGATGCGCCGCACGGTCAGTAATTACGCCGTGCTCTTTGGCCCAATCTAAATTGGCGGTATTACGGCCATAGCCCAACACCTTTAACTCAGGCATTACGCGTTTAAGCGACAGCGCCAAGGAGCCACCAATTAGGCCGACACCAACAATACCGAGACTACGAATGGAATGATTCATGCCTACAGTCTAGTGGGTTGTTAAGGCTTCTTGCAGGGCTTTAATCGCAAAATCATTTTGCTCAGCCGTACCAATGCTTACGCGCAGCCATTCCGGCATGCCGTAAACGCCAACGGTTCGGGTAATCACGCCCTTTCGTAGCAACACATCAAACAAGGCCTGACCATCTTGCTGCACATTAATCGCAAGGAAGTTACCCAAACTCGGCAAATAGGCCAAGCCTAACTTGTCGCAGGCAGCTTTCCACTGCACCAAGCCCGCATCGTTGACTGCGCGCGACTGTAACAAATGATCGGTATCACCCAAGGCCGCTTCCGCGGCGGCTAGCGCAACGCTGTTAACGTTAAACGGCTGGCGCACGCGATTGAGCAAATCTGCAATCGCAGGGCTGGACAAACCGTAACCCACACGCAAACCCGCCAAACCCCAAGCTTTGGAGAAAGTGCGGGTCACAATCAGGTTGGGAAAGTCTTCTAACAGTGCTTTAGGCGATTCAAAACGGCCGTCTTCGACGTATTCCGTATACGCCTCATCCAACACGGCAATACAGTGTGCAGGCACTTTTTCTAAGAAACGGCGTAATGGCTCTTTTTCTACCCAAGTACCGGTTGGGTTGTTGGGGTTAGCGACAAACACCAAACGCACATCATCGGTAATAGCGGCAGCCATGGCGTCTAAATCATGTCCCATTGGCATATCTGCCTCTGCCGGCAATGCCGGGACAGGTTTGCATTCCGCGCCAGTAGCAATAGTAGCCAACGGATAAACCGCAAACGCATGCTCACTAAATACCGCCTTTAGGCCCGGTTTAAGAAACGCACGTGCTAACAGTTCCAATACATCATTAGAGCCATTGCCCAAGGTAATTTGATCGGTATCTAAACCGTAGCGCTCAGCCAAAGTCTGTTTTAGCGCAAAACCATTACCGTCGGGATATTCACCAATGCCGGATAGCGTTTTTTGCATCGCCGCCAATGCCAATGGCGAAGGGCCTAATGGGTTTTCATTAGACGCCAACTTGACCACGGTCGTTAGGCCAAGCTCACGCTCTAGCTCAGATACTGGTTTACCGGGCTGATAAGGGGTTAGCTTCAGAACGCCGTCGAGCGCTAAAGCATAAGGATCACAACTCATAGGAAGATGCTTTTAGAAATTAAAGAACGGCTGCGGGGTACGAGCCTAGAACCTTACATAAAGGCGCTTCAGCGGCTATCGCATCAATGGCAGCTTTTACTTGCGGTTCTTCAATATGACCTTGAAGATCAATAAAGAACACATAGTCCCAAGCTTCACGGCGTGAAGGACGAGACTCAATGCGATTCATGCTGACACCATGCTCAGCCAAGGGCTTTAGCATGTCGTGCAAAGCGCCGGCCTTGTTTGGCATAGATAGCAATACAGAGGTCACATTGTGCTCAGGCAGACTACCTGAGCGTGATACTTCTTGTTTACCAATCACCAAGAAACGCGTGGTGTTATCTGGCTCGTCTTCGATACTGCTAGCCAGCGTTTTAAGCTCATACAGGCTGGCGGCCTGTTCGCTAGCAATCGCAGCGCCATCAGCATCATCTAGAGCTTGCTTTGCGCCTTCGGCGTTGCTGTTAACGGCAATCCGTTCGGCTTGTGGCAGTTCGGCATCTAGCCATTTACGGCATTGAGCCAACGCCTGACTATGAGCATAGACGCGCTTAACCGCGCTCAAGTCAGCCGCGTTACTCAGCAGGTTGTGATGCACGCGCAGACGCACCTCACCGCAAATAGTTAGCGGTGAATGGATAAAGCTATCCAAGGTATGGGTAACAACGCCTTCGGTTGAGTTTTCAACCGGCACCACGCCGTAATTAGCACTACCCGCCTCGACCTCGCGAAAGACTTCGTCAATCGCTGGCACTGCGGCAGTAGTCACGGCATGACCAAAATGCTTGATCGCTGCGGCTTCAGTGAATGTGCCAGCGGGCCCTAGATAAGCCACGCGTAACGGTGACTCTAGTGCTAAACAAGCAGACATAATTTCACGGAACAAACGAGCCACCGCCTCGGCTGGCAATGGCCCTTCGTTGCGCGCTTTCACCGTACGCAAAACATCAGCTTCGCGACATGGGCGATAACAGTCAGCGCCAAGGTCTTGCCCTGCAGCGGCTTTGGCCAGCGCGACTTGCTGCGCCAAACCAGCGCGCTGGTTCATTAGCGTTTGCAGTTGCAGATCAATCGCGTCGATCTGGTCCCGCAGTTTTAGCAAGTCTTCTGACATAACCTTTGCTTAACTATCTAGCGCTTTACGTTCTAGGCCAGGACGCGAACTTTTAGCACGCCATCAATAGCCGCAATGCTATCAACCAAAGCTTGGTCCATAGTGTCTGCTTCTACGTCAACGATGGTGTAAGCCAAATCGCCACGGCTCTTGTTCAACATGTCTACGATGTTTAGACCAGCATCGGCTAGCAAGGTAGAAATTTGACCTACCATATTTGGCACATTGCGGTTAGCCACAGTCAAACGAGCGCCATCAGCGCGCGGCATGATTGCTTCTGGGAAGTTAACTGAGTTACGAATGTTACCGTTTTCTAGGTAATCCATTAGCTGGTCAGCCACCATCACCGCGCAGTTGTCTTCGGCTTCGCCGGTAGACGCGCCCAAGTGAGGCAAAGCAATCACTTTCGGGTGATTCTTATTAGCGTTATTCGGGAAGTCAGTTACAAAAGCGTGCAGCTTGCCGTTATCTAGACCTTCTACAACCGCTTCTTCATTCACGATGCCATCACGAGCAAAGTTCATAATCACAGCGCCGTCACGAGCCACTTTCAAACGCTCAGCGTTAATCAAGTCACGAGTCGCGTCGATCAATGGAACGTGAACGGTAATGAAATCAGACCGTGCGATTAGATCATCAACGTTAACCGCCTGCTCTACGCCTGAAGACAGCTGCCAAGCGTTCTTAACGGTCATGGCAGGATCGTAACCCACTACTTTCATGCCTAACGCTAGCGCAGCGTTAGCCACACGGTAACCAATAGCACCAAGGCCGATTACGCCCAAGGTTCGACCAGGAATTTCATAACCGCTGTATTTCTTTTTGCCGTCTTCTACGAGTTTGTTCAGCTCGGCGTCTGGCGCCTCCAAAGCTTTGGTGTAATCCCAAGCTTGAGGAATGTTACGCGCAGCCATCAAGATGCCAGCCAAAACCAACTCTTTTACCGCGTTAGCGTTTGCGCCCGGCGCGTTAAATACCGGCACACCAAGGCCAGACATTTTGTCGACAGGAATGTTGTTCACACCAGCGCCAGCACGGCCTACTGCTTGTAGGGTTTCTGGCAACTCCATGTCGTGCATTTTGAAAGAGCGCAACATGATTGCGTCTGGGTGGCCAATTTCAGAAGCCACTTCGTAACGATCACGTGGGTAGCGATCTAGGCCAACTGGAGAAATATTGTTAAGGGTAAGTACCTTGTGCATAACTACTACTATCTAAGTTTTATGGCCACGAAACCCACTAAATCCACGAAAACTTAGAGGACGGCTTCGCCAGCCTGAAATGGTTATTTAGCTAAATCAATAACCCGTTACTTTTTCGTGTTTTTCGCGGGTTTCGTGGCTATCAAATGTTTTAAGCGTTGCGAGTCTCAAAATCAGCCATAAAGCTAATTAAGGCATCGACACCCGCTTCTGGCATCGCATTGTAAATGCTGGCGCGCATACCGCCTACCGAACGGTGACCTTTTAGCGTCACAAGGCCTGCTTCTTTAGCTTCAGCTAAGAACTGAGCATCTAGATCAGCATTCGCCAAAGTGAACGGCACGTTCATCCAAGAACGGCATTCTGGCGCCACTGGGTTAGCGTAGAAGTCTGAAGCATCAATCGCGTCGTAAAGTTTCTTGGCTTTACGCTCGTTGATTTCAGCCATTTTCTCGAGGCCGCCATTCTCTTTCAGCCACTGGAATACCAAACCGCACATATACCAGCCGTAGCATGGTGGTGTGTTTAGCATTGAGTCGTTGTCAGCCATTTGCTGCCAATCCCAAACCATTGGAGTTTTAGGGTCAGCTTTGCCAAGCAGGTCTTCACGAACAATAACCAATACCAAGCCAGATGGACCGATGTTTTTCTGTGCACCCGCGTAAATAACGCCGTACTTAGAAACGTCGATCGGACGAGACAAGATGGTAGACGAGAAATCAGCCACAACTGGCACATCAACTTCCGGCACAAATGGGAATTCCACACCTTCGATGGTTTCGTTAGGTGTGATGTGCAGGAAGTCAGCGTCTGGGCTTAGGTTCCACTCACTCTGTGGTGGCACAGAAGTAAATGGCTCAGCTTTGGCAACCACATTTGCGGTGATGTATTTGCCGGCTTCTTTATGAGCTTTTTTGCCCCAAGAACCAGTAATAACGTAATCACCTACTTTGGCACCCAAGTTCAACGGAATACCGGCGAACTGACCACTGGCGCCGCCTTGCAGGAACAGCACTTTGTAGTTATCAGGAATCGCCATTAGCTCGCGCAGGTCAGCTTCTGCTTGCGCCGCAATCGAGACGAACTCTTTACCGCGGTGGCTCATTTCCATAACCGACATACCAGCGCCGTTCCAGTCCAGTAACTCAGACTGCGCTTTTGCTAATACGGCTTCCGGCAACGCTGCGGGGCCGGCACTAAAATTAAATACACGTGACATTGTGTTACCCAAAAGTAATAAACATTACGCTGACTTATTCAGCGCTCTCGTTGTCCCCGTCGCTGCTACCGGTTTCGGTATCAGCGCCATCAGTTTCTTCAGATTCGTCGCCTTCTAGCTGCACCACCGGCGCAATACCAATTAGACGCTCTTTATCACCTACGCGAATCACGCGTACGCCTTGCGTGTTACGACCTAATACAGAAATTTCGTTCACTGCGGTGCGGATCAATGTGCCGCCATCCGTAATCAACATCACTTCTGCATCGTCAGTCACCTGCACAGCACCTACCAACGCGCCATTGCGGTCGCCGGTTTGCATAGCAATCACGCCTTGCCCGCCACGACCGTGTGTCGGGTAGTCTTCAATCTTGGTGCGTTTGCCGTACCCGTTTTCGGTAACCGCTAGAATTTCGCCTTCAGCCTCAAGAATGATCAGTGAAATCACATGCTGATCTTCTTGCAAACGGACGCCGCGAACACCGCCCGCAGTACGGCCCATTGGGCGCACTTGGTCTTCTTTAAAGCGGATTGACTTACCAGCACTGGTGGCCAACACAATATCGGCAGCACCATCGGTAATCGCCACGTCAACCAAGGCATCATCACCACGTAGGTCAACCGCGATAATGCCGCTGGTCCGTGGGCGCGAGAAGTTAGTCAGCGCGGTCTTCTTAACCGTACCGTTGCGCGTTGCCATAAACACATATTGGTCTTCAGCGTATTCACGCACCGGCAATACCGCGTTTACACGCTCGCCTTCTTCTAGCGGCAACAAATTGACGATCGGCTTACCGCGGCTACCACGGCCGCCTTGCGGCAACATATAAACCTTCAACCAGTAACACTTACCGGCGCTGGTAAAGCAGAGCAAGGTGTCGTGGGTATTCGCCACAAACAACTTATCAACGAAATCTTCTTCTTTTGTCGCTGTGGCGCTCTTACCACGGCCGCCACGACGCTGCGCCTGATACACATCCAGCGCTTGCGACTTCACGTAACCTGCGTGAGAAAGCGTCACTACCACGGTTTCGTCGGTAATCAGGTCTTCCAAACTCAGGTTAGAGTGGTTCTGCATAATCTCAGTACGGCGCTCGTCACCATACTGCTCACGAATTGCTTCTAACTCTTCGCGAATCACCTGCAGTAAACGATCTGGATCAGACAGGATCTCAATCAGATCGGCAATTTTATCTAGTAACTCTTTGAATTCTTGAACAATTTTATCTTGCTCAAGACCTGTCAAACGGTGCAAACGCAGCTCAAGAATGGCCTGCGCTTGGCCCGGAGACAGTTGATACTCTTCGCCATGAAGTCCGTATTGCGGCTCCAAGTCATCAGGGCGAGAAGCGTCGGAACCGGCTCGCGCAAGCATTTCGCTTACCACGCCGGATTTCCAAACTTTACCCATTAATTTTTCTTTAGCTTCCGCAGGACCTGCAGAGGCTTTGATCAGTGCAATAACCTCATCAATATTCGCCAGCGCGACCGCCAAACCTTCTAACACGTGAGCACGGCCACGTGCTTTACGCAGGTCAAATACAGTGCGGCGAGTCACCACTTCGCGACGGTGACGCAGGAAGTTATCGAGAATATCTTTTAGGTTGAGTAGCTTCGGCTGGTTATCAACCAAGGCCACCATGTTCATACCGAACACGGTCTGCATCGAGGTGTGCTGGTAGAGGTTATTCAGAATAACCTCGCCGACTTCGCCACGGCGCAGCTCAATCACCATACGCATGCCGTCCTTGTCAGACTCGTCGCGCAGGCCGGTAATGCCGTCTAGCTTTTTCTCTTTAACCAGCTCCGCAATGCGCTCAATTAGACGCGCCTTGTTAACTTGGTAAGGCAGTTCGGTCACAACAATTCGTTGTTTACCGTCGTCAGCATCACCTTCAATATGCGCACGAGCACGAATATGCACGCGACCACGGCCAGTCCGATAGGCCTCGCGCACACCAGCAACACCATTAATAATGCCGGCAGTTGGAAAATCAGGCGCTGGCACATATTCCATCAGCTCATCAATGCTGAGGTCGTCTTTTTCAATTAAAGCGATACAAGCACTGATAATTTCGCCAAGGTTATGTGGCGGAATATTGGTGGCCATACCAACCGCAATACCGCTAGAACCGTTGACCAGTAAATTAGGCACACGCGCCGGCAGTACCGACGGCTCTGATTCAGAGCCATCGTAGTTATCAATAAAATCTACGGTTTCTTTTTCTAAATCGGCCAGCATCTCGTGGGCGATCTTGGACATCCGCACCTCGGTATAACGCATCGCCGCTGGGGCGTCGCCGTCAACCGAACCAAAGTTACCTTGGCCATCGACCATCATGTAACGCAGCGAGAATGGCTGCGCCATCCGCACGATGGTGTCGTAAACAGCGGTATCACCGTGCGGGTGATACTTACCGATTACATCACCCACCACACGGGCAGATTTTTTATAGGGTTTATTCCAATCGTTACCCAGTACGTTCATCGCGTAAAGAACGCGGCGGTGTACGGGCTTCATACCATCACGGACATCTGGCAATGCACGACCGACAATTACGCTCATCGCGTAATCGAGGTAGGACTGCCGCATTTCGTCTTCGAGGTTAACTTGAAGAAGTTCGCGTGCGAAATCAGACATAGATAAGTGTTATTGGCCTTAAGCGCTTGTTATCGCCGCCAAGCGGCAGTTATATCGTCCCGAAGAACGGTCCCCCAAAGGCATCTTTAGCAACTGCTTTCTCTGCTGTATTTAAGGCCGCTTTTGAAGCCGCCAAAACACATTACAAAGCCCATGGTTTATAGCTGACAACTTTACCATAAGCAGAGCCGTTTTAAGGGGTTTTAATGCAAATACGCACCCTACCGTTACCTTTTTGTCCAAACCCGCTAAAATCGCGCCAAATTTTATGGGAAATATTCCGTGACTGCCGCGAATCCACTCGTCGACATTGGCGCTAACCTAACCGCCGAAGCCTTTAAAAATGATGTTCACCAAGTGATCGCAGAAGGCCATCAAGCTGGCGTAACACGAATGATTTTGACCGGCTCTGATGTCACCGACAGCCAGGCCGCTGCCGAGCTCGCCAACAGCTACCCAGAGCAACTGTGGAGCACTGCTGGCATACACCCGCATATGGCTAAGTCTTTTGACGAGAACAGTGTCGCCACACTACGCCAACTATTGGCGTTACCGCAGGTGGTTGCTGTTGGTGAAACTGGCCTCGATTACAACCGTAATTTTTCCGAACCGGCGCAGCAGAGAGCTTCGTTTGAGGCCCATCTGCAGCTAGCTGCGGAAACCGGCATGCCGATGTTTTTACACCAGCGTGATGCCCATGCAGACTTTATGGCCCTACTCAGCGCCCATCGGCCAAAACTGCAACAGGTGGTGGCGCACTGTTTTACCGGCGAAGAAAACGAACTCGATGATTATTTGGCCTTAGATTGCCATATCGGCATTACCGGCTGGATTTGCGATGAACGCCGTGGCCACCACTTACGTGATTTTGTTGCCAAGATTCCGGCTGACCGCCTAATGATCGAAACGGATGCGCCTTACTTGTTGCCAAGGGACCTAAAACCAAAACCCAAAAGCCGCCGCAACGAGCCCAAATACCTGCCACATATCTGTGACGTGATCGCTGAATTTAGAACAGAGTCTGCAACCGAGTTAGCCGCCCTAACCACGGACACTGCAACAAAGTTTTTTCAGCTTTAAACACTGCAAAAACTACATATTGGCCGCTTCAGCACAGGCTTCTTTAGAGCCGCGCTTACAGCCGAGCTGATACAGGCGCAAGGCTGCGGCCTTGCTCCTTTCCACCCCATGACTACCAAAACGATGACGCTCAGCCAGCCGCAAACAGGCTTGCGTGTAGTCACCCAAAGCACACTCAACAAACAACTCCTCGGCTTCCTGCTTCCAGGCCTCCGCCGTTTTCTCGGCTTCTAAGCGGCGCTTCTCTACCTCAGCCTCGGGCTTAATCTGTTCGAAAAGACGTTGCGCGCTACGGTAACTAGCACCACGATCATCTGTGAGGGAAAAATACTCCTGCAGAAGATCATAAGCAGGCACCAATTTCTGAGCGCGAGCGGCCAACTTGGCCTCGATAAGCACAAGCGCTGGCGGCATCACCACATCCAAATCTCGGAATCTCTGAACATGTTCACTTGCCTGTTCAAAATCCCCACTACGCAGATCCTTAGCAATCTGCTGCTGCAAAAATTTTACATCTGCTCGCAAGTCTGAATTCGCCAACACTGCGGTGCCAAACAGGACAGCCACCAACAGCCCTAAGGCGCGCAATTTATTTACCGCAAACACTCATATGCTCCATCTCTTCTGGACTCAAGTAAAAGCTACAGCTGCAGTTAACACCTTTACCACTATCCAACTGTTGCAAACAATTGTTGCGCCTGCGCTGACGTTCTGCCTTTCGCTTGTTTTCGAGTTTTTGTTGCTCGCTTAGTTGCTGCGATTCTTGTTCCTTAAAGCCTTGCTGCTGTTGCTGTTGCTGTTGCTGTTGCTGTTGCTGTTGCTGTTGCTGTTCAGCATTTTCTGACCGCCTCAGGACATAATCTAGCTCACGTAGAAATTCACGATCCAACTCAGTTGAAGCACTTTTTTCTGAGGCATTCTTGTCGTCGTCAGGCGGTATCGCGACCACCAACTTGCCGCCCTGATCGACCCACCGAGGCACTTCGGCTTGTGGCTTTTTGCCCGCTTCACTCAATTGCCGCTGTTCGCGCTGCCACTGCTCAATATCGCGTTCCCAGTCGTAGATAGAGTCGCCGCTAAAAAAATTCTTACCCGCAGTCCAAGCCTTTTCTAGCCAACTGGGTTCCTCGGCAACCGCAAGCCCCAGCCATGCGGCAAACAAGAAAAATCCTAGGTAACGAAAAAGGCTTGTAATCAATGACAACATTTTTACTCCCAACGCTTGGCGAAGTTAGCGTTTACAGCGACCAGCCTGAACCCCAAAAACTTACGCTACTGAATGGAGCTAGAGATCAACTCGGTGGATTGCAAAGCCAGCTCCGCACAGGTTTGGCGCTCAAAATCATTCACCGCTTCAAGCTCTTCCAACGCCTCAGCCAAGGTTAACTTACCCTCCTCGTCAAAGCTTAGGGCGGCACCTGCTAGGCGAACCTCGACTTGCGCTTCAGTCGATTCTTCATCCGCTCGCTTAGGTTCCAATACCTGCACCTGCACATAACGCACACGCTCATTAGAAAACTCTGGCACTGCGCGCAAACCACTGGCGATCAAGGTGCTTTCTTCATCGGAAAATTCTTGCAAAGATCCATCACGATTCAGCACATAGTGCTTAAGCGCTTTAACGGGAACTGAAGGCTTGTCGGATTCAAACATGGAACTAGGGTAACAAAATTAGTAGAGGGCGAACGCTATCTATGGGCAAGCTCGGCAATATCAAGCCTAAAGCGGTCGCCAATCACCACAAAGCTAAGCTATATTGCCGGGCTTTAAAGACCCACCGCAAAAGAGCCTAGGCAGTGCAACAAGCCGATCTAATCCTATACCCGGAGTGGGCATTTACCGCCCACCCGTCCAACAACAGCCCCTATGGCGACTGCCTGCAAAAGCCGGGCATTGCTATCCAAGCTGGCCGCATAGTTGATATCGCCGACAAGGCGGAGATTCAAACAAAATGGCATAGCGATCACAGCGAAGAACACCCCGGCAAAGTACTGTTACCCGGCTTTGTAAACGCACATTGTCACGCAGCGATGACGCTGCTGCGCGGCATCGCTAATGACCTGCCGTTAATGGATTGGTTAGAGGGCCATATTTGGCCCGCCGAGGGCAACCATGTTGATGCCGAGTTCGTACGCGACGGCAGCCTACTCGCCTGCGCCGAAATGATTCGCGGCGGCACTACCTGCTTTAACGATATGTACTTCTTTCCAGAGGCAACGATTGAGGCAGCCCTAGCAGCAGGCATACGTGTTAGCGCAGGCATTATCGCCATCGACTTTCCCAGCGCTTACGCCCAGCAACCGGAGCAATACCTAGAACAAGGCTTGGCAACACTAGCGGAGCATAAAGCGCATGACCGCGTAAAAATGATGTTCGCCCCGCACGCTCCCTATACGGTTGGTGACCCGTTATTTAAAAGCATCATAGAGGCCGACAAAGCCCAACGGCTTGGCTGCCACATCCACCTGCACGAAACAGCCTTCGAAGTGAGTAGCGCCGAACAGGAAACCGGCACACGGCCTTTCCAGCGACTGCTGCAACTCGGACTACTCAACGAGCAAACTGTGGCCGTACACATGACCCAGCTTAACGAGCAAGAAATTCAACAATGTGGATCGTTAGGTATCAATATTGCGCATTGCCCTGAAAGCAACCTCAAACTTGCCAGCGGTATTGCGCCAATTCACGCCTTACTATCAGCGGGCGCCAACGTCGCTATTGGCACCGACGGCGCGGCCAGCAATAACGACCTAGATATGCTGAGCGAACTCCGCAGCGCCAGCCTGCTCGCTAAGGCCCAAAGCCAAGATGCAACAGCTCTCAGCGCCGCGCAAACGCTACAAATGGCCACGTACAACGGCGCTAAAGCATTGGGCTGGGAAGCCGAAACCGGCTCCATTGCTATTGGTAAAAGTGCCGACCTACAACTAATAGACTTAAACCGTATAGAAACCCAGCCCTGCTACGACCCAGTGGCGCAGGTGGTTTACAGCGCCTCTCGAGATCAAATTACTGATGTCTGGTGCCAGGGGCAGCAGCTAATGCAGGAACGCCAATTGACCACATTAAATGAGAACGAATTGCTTGCCACCGCCCAAGCTTGGCATGAGAAAATAAGCACATGACACACTCAAGCAATGTTGATCCATTAGAGATTCAGAAATTCGCCAATATCGCCGACAAATGGTGGGATATGGACGGCGAGTTTAAGCCGCTACACGCCATTAACCCGTTACGCTCTGACTATGTTGAGCAATACGCGCCGGTGGCTAACAAAAACGTCATTGACGTGGGCTGCGGCGGCGGCATTCTTAGCGAAGAGCTAGCCAAACGCGGCGGCAAGATCACCGGTTTAGACATGGGCGCTGCACAACTAGATGCGGCACGTATGCACGCCATCGAAAGCGGCCTAAGCATTGATTACCAGCAAAAACCAGTTGAGCAACTAGCGGCCGAAAAAGCCGCTGAGTTTGACGTGGTTACGTGCATGGAAATGCTAGAACATGTGCCAGACCCGGGTTCGGTGATTAATGCCTGTGCCGACTTGGTCGCACCCGGCGGCTGGGTATTCTTCTCTACCATCAACCGCACTGCTAAAGCGTTTGCCATGGCTATTGTCGGTGCCGAATACGTGCTTAACTGGTTACCCAAAGGCACCCATGAGTACAAAAAGTTTATTCGACCGGCCGAAATGGCTGAAGCGGCAGAGGCCGCTGGCTTAGTCGTGAAGAATATCTGCGGAATGACCTACAACCCGCTGTTCGACAGCTACTCACTCAACCAAGCCGATGTTGATGTGAACTACCTAATGGCCTGCCAAAAACCAGTCGACGCCGCCTAATGCAAAACCTTCCTGCGGCCGCAGAAATTGACTGCTTGTTGTTTGACTTAGACGGCACCCTGGTCGACACCGCGGCCGATCTTTGTCAGGCGATGCAGACCCTGCTACAGCAGCACGGCCGGCCGGCAGTCGATGAAGAGCGTTTTCGAAGCGTCGTCTCCGATGGCTCCTATGCGATGATTTGTCTCGCCTTTGAGTTAGAAGCAGACGATTCGCAAGTCGAAGCATTGCGCGCTCAATTTCTAAAAATATACCGAGGCCAACTGTCTGCCTATAGTCATCTATTCGAAGGCATGGAGGCGGTACTTGAGCATTGTCAGCGACTCGGGAAACGTTGGGGCATTATTACCAACAAGCCCGAACACCTGACGCTACCGCTACTGGAGCAACTTAGCTTTCCTTATGCTCCCAGCACCATTGTTTGCGGTGATACTACGGCAGCCCCCAAGCCTAGCCCACTACCGATGAACAAAGCCATGGCGGACGTTGCCGTTAACGCTAACCGTTGTCTATATTTTGGCGATGCCAGCCGCGACATTGAAGCCGCTCGCAACGTCGACATGCCCAGCGTCGCGGTCAGCTGGGGATATATTCAGAGTGACGACGATATTAATGACTGGCAGGCCGACTGCATCATTCACCACCCCGATGAAATCACAGCTTGGCTAACAGCCAACTAAAACAGCAGCCTTAGCCGCAACGGCGGACTAGAAACGGGTCAAACCACCACCAGCGCGAGCCGATTGAGTATCAACGTTATAGCCGTACTCCCCGCGCAACTCGACCTTAACCAGCCTCTTCGGCCGCCACACCAACGCAACACCAACCGAATAAGTACTGTCACAGGCACATAGCTGAGTATGACTTTCAGCAAACAAGGCCCAGTCGATAAACGCCCCATAGCGCCACGACGGCGCCTTACGATGAATCGGCAATAGATACTCTAGGGAACCATAAAGTAAAGCGTTGCCCTCTAATTCACCTTTCTTAAGCCCGCGCAGATTCCCGGAGCTATTGGAAAAACCTAATTGCTCAGGGATGCCGCCGTTAAAAATGCCCGCACCGGCCCGATAAATCACACTATGGTGCG
The DNA here is from genome assembly GCA_030425645.1 of Gammaproteobacteria bacterium. Lineage (GTDB taxonomy): Bacteria > Pseudomonadota > Gammaproteobacteria > JAPPPA01 > JAPPPA01 > JAPPPA01. The sequence continues at coordinate 201,250 of JAUHZK010000002.1, forward strand.
CGCCATCTTTAAAGCCTGCTGTCACTAGCCGCCAGTCGGCACTAACACGGTTATAGCTAAAGTCTGGGCTACCCAGCGGCAAGCTAATTTCGACATTAAGACCGTACTGCAGCCCTTCCTCCGAATAGGTCAGCAGACGACGGTCTTGGTAGTTGACACCCAAAGAGGCGGCCCAAGTACTGCCACCAGCTAACTCTGGCACCTGGCTATGCGGCGTATTGTCAGCCAACAGATAGAATAAGCTGCCATCGACGAACCAGCCTTTGGTTTGCCCAACAGAAGATAGTTGTCGACCAATATTGATGCCATGGCGTTCATCGTGTTCGACATAGCGACGCCCACCATCTGCGGGCGACTCTTCCACCGGCACGCGGCTTCGGCGAGTAAAGAAGCCTAGATTCCACAGGCTTCCGGCGACCCTTGGGTAATCGTACTGAAAGCGCAAGACTTCTTTTTCGCCTAACTCAGCGTCGCTAAGCTGGCGGCGCTCCCAGACAAACTTGGCGCGTTGATTTAAACCAGCAATATTGTCCCACTCGATACTAGCGCCGTAGCTGGTTTCGCCGTCGGAATTTAGCCCAAGACGGGGCAAGGGAATAATGTAAAACTTTTCTTCTAACGTAATAGTGAGCACATACGTTTCGCCAGCCTGAGCTTCTAAGCTAGGCACCACTGACTCAAACAAACCAAGATCACGAATACCTTGAACAGAATCGGCCAGCACTTGACCGCTGACTACTGCCGGAGCCGTAAAATAAAGCTGCTGGTCTAGAAGACGCTTGCGGGTAACGTCGTTGCCGACATAGTGAACAGCAACAATATGAATTGACGCGTCGGCATCGGGCAAGCCTGCGGCGGTCGCCGCAGTATCGGCGTAGCTACTAGACGCCGCTACGCTTAAGAGTAATAAAGCGGCAATCGAAAGGATTCTTGTCGTCTGCTTCAACAAGGTTATTACTTTCTTCAACCCATTCAGTTTCTACAGTCTGCGGGAACCAAGCGTCACCGTCTAGTTTTGTTTGCACAACCGTCAGGTAAATTCGCGCTGCCAGTGCTATCGCCTGTTGATAGATATTGGCACCGCCAATCACAAACACTTGGCTGGTCTCCGTCTGCTCTTCAGCTAAACGCACAGCTGCTGCCAAGTCGTGCACCACTTCAGCACCCTCGGCTTTGTAATTAGCTTGCCGGCTGACCACAATATTCAAGCGCCCAGGTAATGGCCGACCAATCGATTCCCAAGTTTTACGCCCCATAATGACCGGGCAGCCCATGGTGGTTTTTTTAAAGTGCTGCAGGTCGCGCGGCAGGTGCCAGGGCAAAGTGTTATCAATGCCAATCACTCGCTCCGGCGTCATCGCCACAATAAGGCACAGCTCTGCCATTACACTGCCACCGGTGCTGAGATATGCGGGTGCGGGTCGTAACCAACCACTTCGAAATCGTCAAAGGTAAAAGCAAACAAATCTTTCACCTCAGGGTTTATTTGCAAACTAGGGAGCGCACGCACGTCGCGCGCCAACTGCGTTTCCACCTGCTCCATATGATTGGAATACAAATGTGCATCGCCAAAGGTATGCACGTAGTCACCCGGCTCTAGTCCCAGAACCTGAGCCATCATCATGGTCAACAGCGCATAGCTAGCGATATTAAATGGCACGCCTAAGAAAATATCAGCGCTGCGCTGATAAAGCTGGCAACTCAACTTGCCGTCGGCGACGTAAAACTGGAACAGACAGTGACACGGTGCCAAAGCCATCCGGCCTTGGGCAACATTCTCTTGCGGCCCAACGGATTCATCTGGCAAATCAGCCGGATTCCATGCTGAAACAATATGGCGACGAGAGTCGGGGAAGTTTTTTAAGCTCTCTAAAACCTGTTCGATTTGGTCAACCACACGACCGTCTTGGCAAGCCCAAGAGCGCCACTGTTTACCGTAAACAGGGCCAAGACTTCCCTCTTCATCAGCCCATTCGTCCCAAATACGGACACCGTTATCTTTTAGGTAACCAATATTGGTATCGCCCTGCAAGAACCACAGCAGCTCGTGCACGATAGACTTTAGGTGTAGCTTCTTCGTGGTCACCATCGGAAAGCCCTCCGACAGATCAAAGCGCATTTGATAACCAAAAACACTCTTAGTGCCAGTGCCGGTGCGGTCGCCCTTTTCGGCTCCGTTTTCCAACACATGCCGCATCAAGTCTAGATATTGTTTCATCGAGTTTTTAACTCTGTATTGTTGTATGCACGCCAGATTAACCAGAGCCCGCCCAGAATCATAGGTGCCGACAAAATTTGCCCCATGGTTAACCATTGGAAAGCCATAAAGCCGCCCTCGCCCATATGGGCGTCGGGCTGACGGAAGAATTCAATCGTGAAGCGAGCAGTACCGTACCAAGCTAAAAACAAGCCACTCACCATGCCCACAGGGCGCGGCTTACTGGAAAACCACCAGAGCACCGCAAACAACAACCAGCCCTCAAACAAGGACTCATACAGTTGCGAAGGGTGCCGTGGCTCAGGGCCGCCAGTTGGAAAGACCATGGCCCAAGGCACGTCCGAGACGCGCCCCCATAACTCGCCGTTAATAAAGTTAGCAATACGCACAGCGCCGATGCCGATAGGCGTGAGCGGCACCATAAAGTCGGTAACTTCTAAAAAGCTTTTGTTGTACTTTTTGCCAAAGTAAAACATCAGCAAAATAACTGCGCTTAAGCCGCCGTGGAAAGACATACCGCCCTCCCATAGCTTGAACAAAGACAATGGATTAGCCAGTAAACCGTCGAGGTTATAAAACAACATATAGCCAACACGGCCACCGACGATAACGCCCATCGCGCCGTAAAACACGAGGTCTGAAATATGCTCTTCCGTCCAACCAAGCTCGGGCTGTTTTTTAGCCCGGCGGCTACCAAGGAAATACACCATTGAAAAACCCACAAGGTACATCAGCCCATACCAATGGATCGACAATGGCCCAATTGAGATAGCGACCGGGTCAATATTGGGAAACTGCAGCATATTGCTATTCCTTAAGCCGCCCTAAGCGAACTATTTAATGAAGTCCGCCGACTCAGAGAAGGCTGCTTGATAACGGTTGCGGAACTCGTCCAAGCTAAAGTGGTGATTCTGGGTACCGGCCGACTCAATCTTAATAGCGCCCATTAGTGATGCCACCCGACCGGTTTGCTGCCAGCTCCAACCCGCTTGCAGGCCTTTTAGCAAACCAGCACGGAAGCTATCACCGCAACCAGTAGGATCTTTAATATCAGTCACTGGCGCTGCCGGGATTTCCAATGTTTCACCATTGGCGTAAATGCTTGAGCCCTCACCGCCTTTGGTCACAATCAAAGCCTCAACCTGCTGTGCAATCTCTTCTGCCGACCAGCCAGTGCGCTCACTCAATAGACTAAATTCATAGTCATTAACAGTGACATAAGTAGCTTGCTCCACAAAGCGCTTAAGGTCATCGCCGTCAAACATCGGCAAGCCTTGGCCTGGATCAAAAATAAACGGGATGCCAGCGGCTGCAAACTGGCTGGCATGGTCAATCATGGCGTCGCGGCCATCTGGCGAAACAATGCCCAACGAAATGCTACCGTCTGTAGGAACCGCTTGGCTATGGGCTTCTTGCATAGCACCCGGGTGAAACGCGGTAATTTGGTTGTCATCTAGATCCGTGGTGATATAGGCCTGCGCGGTGTAGTGCCCGTCTACCGTTTTCACATAACGAGCATCAACGCCGGTTTTGACCATCCACTCGGCGTAGCTATCAAAATCTGTACCCACGGTACCCATTGGTAAACCGTCGCCACCCAGCAACTTAAAGTTATAAGCGATATTGCCAGCGCAACCGCCAAATTCACGCCGCATAGTGGGCACAAAAAAAGCCACGTTTAGCATGTGAATTTTGTCCGGCAGGATGTGGTTCTTAAAGCGGTCTTCAAAAACCATAATGCTGTCGTAAGCGAAGGATCCGCAGATTAGCGCAGTCATGTTGTCTCCAGATTAACAACCGAGGGGACAGACCCCTCCAGTCAATTTTTCGCGCACCGTTTTAATGCGCCATATTTTTCGAAGCGGGGTCTGTCCCCTTCACTTTCTGATTAGTTCGACCAAACAACGTCTAGTTCACGCGCGGCTTTAACATCATCTAAACGTCTAACCGGCTGGGTATACGGTGCACCCTTAGCCTGTTCGATGTCGGCTTCCGCTTCACGCAAGATTTCCACCATCGCTTCAACAAACGCGTCCAAATCTTCCTTGGCTTCAGTCTCCGTTGGCTCAATCAACAAGCACTCCGGCACTAATAGCGGGAAGTAGATCGTTGGCGCGTGGAAGCCTTTATCCAATAAGCGCTTGGCAATATCGGTTGCCGTTAAGCCAATATCTTTGGCTTGACGCTTTAAGGTCACGATAAATTCATGACTAGCACGACGTCCCGGGTAGGCAAGGTCAAAGCCTTCGGCCGACAAGCGCGCTTGCAGGTAATTGGCGTTCAAAGCCGCAAATTCAGCTACGCGATGCATGCCTTCGCGGCCCAACAAGCGCGCGTAAATATAGGCACGCAAGTTAACGCCAGCGTTACCTGCCCAGCCAGATAGACGGCCAATGCTATCCGGGCATTCAGCCTCGGTAACATAACGATAGCTGTCGCCTTCTTGCTTCACGTGGGGAATCGGCATAAACGGTAGTAAACGCTCACTCACACCTACAGCACCAGAACCTGGGCCACCGCCACCATGTGGTGTCGAGAAGGTCTTATGCAGGTTCATATGAATCACATCAAAGCCCATATCACCCGGGCGAACCTTACCCAAAATGGCGTTTAAGTTAGCGCCATCGTAGTAAAGCATGCCGCCAGCTTCGTGAACGATTTTTGAAATCTCTTCAATCTTGCGCTCAAACACGCCTACTGTAGACGGGTTGGTGAGCATGATGCCGGCTGTTTTAGGGCCTACAACAGCTTTCAGCGCCTCGATATCAACATCGCCTTCTGGATTCGTTGGAATCTCTTTCACCACACAGCCACACATGACCGCGGTAGCAGGGTTGGTGCCGTGGGCGGCGTCCGGCACGATAATTTCATTACGCTCCATATCACCGCGCTTACGGTGATAAGCCATGATCATAGCGACGCCGGCAAATTCGCCCTGCGCGCCCGCCATTGGCGTTAGCGAAACGCCCTTCATGCCGGTCACGTCCTGCAAAATTTCTTGCAGGTCATGCATGCAAGCCAAAAATCCTTGGCTATGACTGGCCGGAGCCAAAGGATGGCGTCCAAGAAAGTTCGGCAACATTGCCAAGGTATTACAAGCGCGAGGGTTGTATTTCATGGTGCAGCTACCGAGCGGGTAAAACTGCGTATCAATTGAGAAGTTCTTTTGCGACAGACGCGTGTAGTGACGCACCACTTGCAGCTCTGAAGTTTCAGGCAACATCGGCTTATCTTCACGCAGCAAGGCCTGTGGCAGATCACTAAAATCAGCAGGCGCTACTGGCGATTGCACGGTGGCACGACGGCCAGCGACGGAATGCTCGAAAATCACCTTTTCCATTTTCACAGAATCCATTACAGCGCCTCCCCATTCAATACTTCATCTAAGGCCGCAGCATAAGCAGCAATATCAGCGTCATTCTTAGTCTCGGTGGTGCATACCAGCAACGCGTTTTCATACTGTGGGTAGTCGTCTGAGACAGCGACTCCGGCCAAGAAACCAAGATTCGCCATTTGCTCAATCACAACTGCTGCCGGTTTAGACAGCGTAATCAGCGCCTCATGGAAGTGAGGACCGGCGTGAGCCAATGAAACACCGTCAACTGCGTCCAGCGCCGTTAACAGCTTATTGATATTGCTATGTGATGCACCCGCCACACGGGCCAAGCCTTCCGGACCCAGCAACGACATATAAATCGTAGAAGCGGTGACGCACAAACCTTGGTTAGTACAAATATTCGAAGTCGCCTTAGAGCGACGGATATGTTGCTCACGCGCTTGCAGCGTTAGTGCAAAACCAGGGTTGCCGTCTAAATCAACGGTACGACCAACAATACGACCCGGCATTTGTCGCGCCAGCGGCTGCTTGCAGCACATAAAGCCGTAATAAGGCCCACCAGAGCTCATCGGTACGCCTAACGGCTGACCTTCACCACAGGCGATATCTGCGCCCTTCTCGCCCCACTGGCCCGGCGCTTTCAAAGCAGCCAAACTCATTGGGTTCACTACTGCCACGACTAACATGCCATTAGCGTGTGCCCAGTTGGTCATTTCATCAACCGCTTCTAAGCTACCGAAGAAGTTAGGTTGCTGAATCACCAAGGCGGCATAATCTTCACCAGCGTGCGCTTCCAAAGCTGCAGTAACGGTAGTGCCGCTAGCGTTATCAAACGGCACTTCGTCCCAACTGATATTTTGGTTATGCACAATCGCATTGGTCACTTTGCAATAAGTCGGGTTTACCGTACCGGCAACCAACAACTTGCGTGACTTACTCTTACGGTTACCACGTACCGCCATCAACACGGCTTCTGCCATGGCCGAGGCACCGTCGTATAAGGACGCGTTAGAAATATCCATACCAGTGAGGCTAGCCATCATGCTCTGGTATTCATAAATCAACTGCAACGTACCTTGGCTGGCTTCTGCCTGATACGGTGTGTAAGCACTGTAGTACTCACCACGCGTGGTGATTTCCCATACCGCCGCCGGAATATGATGGTCATACGCACCAGCGCCAGCGAAGCAACGCAGCGCTTGGTCATCTGCCGCACGCTCATGCAGCAAACGCGTGACTTCATATTCGGTTAGGCCTTCTGGCACGCCTTCTAACTTGCCGCAACGCAGGTTGTCAGGGATTTCATCAAAAACCGCCTCGATGCTATCAACACCAATGGTGTCTAGCATCGAACGAATTTCACTATCGGTATGGGGGATAAATGGCATGGCTAATCCAGCTATTCAAAAAACCACTGTTAATGCGAACAAACGAAGGCGACAACCGGCGCCACAAACCGTGGCACCAATGCGCTCCTCGCATTAACGAGAAATAGAAAAGAAACTAGTCTTCTAAAGACGCTTCGTAGCCAGCAGCATCTAGCAAGGCATCAGTTTCAGAAGCATCGTCGGCCTTAACAATGGCAATCCAGCCATCTTCATATGGCGAGTCATTAACGGTTTCAGGCGCATCCGCCAAGGCTTCATTCGCCTCTACTACCTCACCACTAATCGGTGCGTATACATCAGAGGCAGCTTTTACTGATTCAACCACGGCAAAATCATCACCGGCGCTAAAGTGGTCACCCACTTCTGGCGTTTCTACAAATACCAAATCACCCAAGGCTTCTTGAGCGTGGTCGGTAATACCAACAGTAAAGGTACCGTCGCCGTTGTCTTTTACCCACTCGTGGGACTTCGCGTATTTCAGTTCTGCTGGAATGTTGCTCATCACAAACTCCTAAAGGAAAAAATAAATTAAATAAGAGGCTTGCCGTTACGTACAAACGGGTATTTCACCACGCGCGCAGGCACTTGTTTGTTTCGAATTTGCACATTGACTTGCTCACCAGTGCTACTGGCAACTCGAGCCAAGGCGATAGATTGTTCCAATGAAGGCGACCAAGTACCTGAGGTCACTTCGCCAACTTCTTGATCATCTACAATAATCTTCTGATGACCACGTAATACGCCGCGGCCTTCTAATACCAAGCCGACCATTTTGCGAGGTACGCCAGCGTCTTTCTGTGCTTGCAGTGCGGCGCGGCCATTAAAGTCTCGGTCGTCCTGCATCGCCACTGTCCAAGCAAGGCCTGACTCCAAAGGCGAGGTAGTTTCATCCATATCTGAACCGTATAGATTCATACCGGCTTCTAAACGCAGCGTGTCTCGTGCGCCCAAACCACAGGGACGAACACCGGCTTCGACCAGTTGGTTCCAAAAACCTTCGGCATCAGCCGCCGGCAGAATAATTTCGTAACCGTCTTCGCCGGTGTAACCGGTACGACCAATAAACAGCTCGCCTTCACTGGCGGCACTAAATGGTTTTAGCTCCGCCGCCTCGGCCGCTAATGCGCCAGACACTAGGCCATGTACTTTTCCACGCGCCTCAGGGCCCTGGACCGCAATCATGCCTAATTCCGGACGTTCAGTAACGCTAAGATCACGGCCTTCAGCTTGCGCGGTGATCCATGCCATATCTTTCTCGCGGGTAGCGGCATTCACTACCAAACGGAACCAATCTTCTGACATGAAATAAATAATAAGATCGTCAATAACGCCACCCTGCTCATCCAGCATGCAGGTATACAGCGCTTTACCCGCGGCTTTTAGCTTACTGACGTCATTTGCCACCAGCTGTTGTAGAAACGCACGCACATCGGCGCCGCGCAAATCAACAACGGTCATATGTGAGACATCAAACATGCCACTAGCTTGGCGAACAGCGTGATGCTCTTCCACCTGCGAACCATAGTGCACCGGCATTTCCCAGCCAGCAAAATCAACCAACTTGCCGCCGGCGGCGACATGGGCGTTATAAAGAGGCGTACGAGCTGGAGCTGACATAAACAATCCCTGAGTTTCAGATACAAAAAAGGGGCGACAAAGTGTATCTCAGGCAGCTAGCTTTCCTAGCCCCATTTGAGAATAAACTTTGTCGCCCCTCTGTCCGTGTACCTGAGAGATTGGGACTTAGCTGGCAACGCTAATGATGCCGCAAAGCCCTTTCCCCTTCGGTGGGTATTACTGAGCAATACCACTCTCCAGAGTCGATTAGCCCAATGGCCTAATGTGGCGGTCCTGATACCTGAGCGATTCCGAGCGAGTTGCGCCTTCGGCGTTTGTGAAACAGACGTTTCCCAAACTCTCCCACCAAATTACCGACTAGCTGCTTTGCTGATCACAGACCAAACTGCAGGCATAGCCAAAATCGTGCAGCGATTCTAACAGTTTCCTAGTATTTGTCACCGTATTTCCACCGCCTTGGTCTTAACAAGCGAGCAGACAAATGTACACAACAAAAACGCCACCAATATCTTGACTTGACATTAGTCTTAGTGAACACTTGTTTCGTAGTTGTAGATAGATTCGTTAATTTTTTGAACTGCTGCTTGAAACAGTGTTTTGAAATGGTTTTATGAGTCGTTACGACGATATGATTAGGGAAATCATGTAGGGGTATATAGAAGCATGAGACGTCACGTCATTAAAGACACTCAAACCGCGATCCTTGATCGCTGTTTAAAGCTGTTTGCAGATAAGGGTTATGCAGGCACATCGATGCGCGACATTGCGCGAGAAATGGACTTATCAGTCGCTGCGGTCTACCACCACTTCCCTAGTAAGAAAGATTTATATGCTGCCGTTGCGCAACATGCCTTCCGCGATAAAAAGCCCGCTTTGCTTGCCGCCATTAGCGGCCACGGCCCAGCCACAGAGCGCCTACGTTCATTAATGCGCCAATACGCGGAGCTGGTATCAGAAGACCCCGTATTCCATCGATTCTTCCAGCGTGAACTGCTAGACGCAGACCAGCAACGCTTGGAATTGTTAGCGAAAAACTTCTTCTACGAAGCCTATACCGAAATCCAAGATCTCATTCGCGAAGCTGCGCCTAGCTTTGATCCGTACATGTTCCTGACATCAATGTTTGCGATGGTCATGTATCACTATCAGTTAGGCGACATGCACAACTATCTACCAGGCGTACCGACTCGCGTATCTGACCCGTCATATGTGACTGACCATGTAATGCGCATGCTTTCAGAAGGCGTAGGGCAACCACAGGAAGCGGCTAACGTAGTCTCGTTCCGCTAGACGAAATAAAATAACATTGAGCTTACTGAACCTGCCTGGGCAACCATGGCAGGTTTTTTTATAGCCTAGACGTTGCTATCGCCTAGATTGGGCTAGTCAGCACTAATCGCCAAGCGAGCCAACTCTTGACGCAGCAAAGGTACCGCCCCAACTGCAGCCATCCCCGCGCTCACCAATGCCCGCAAGCCTCGGCCCTTAGCAAAACCGACAAAGCCGCTAACTTCTGCTTTAGATGAACCATGCTCGCCGTAAAGTCGATACAACCGGTAAAGACCATCGGTCAGCATCATCATTTCTGCTGTTTTCGCTCGACGTTTACGCTGCCAAGCTTGCAGATGAGCGGCTTCCGCGCCCTTTTCAAACGCAGTAATTAGCCCCTTCACATCCATCAGGCCCAAATTAAGACCCTGCCCCGCCAAAGGGTGAATGCTATGCGCGGAGTCGCCGACTAGAAAACAACGCCCGGCAAGATATTTCTCAGCCTGCGCTAGGCGCAAAGGAAACCCAAAGCGTTTACCTACCGCCACCGCACTATCGCCGACGGCCTCGCCAACAGCGGCATTAAAGGCCGCGAGAAAGTCGGCATCATTCAAGTTTGATAGCCGCTCATATTCCTGTTGCTCAAGCGACCAGACGACACTGCTATCACCGCTTGCCAATGGCAGCAACGCCAACGGCCCGCTCGGTAGAAAACGCTGCCAAGCAGTACGATCAACAGCCAGGGCCTTCGACGCTGCAGATTCAGCACCTGAGCGGTTGGCAGTAACACCACCCCAACTCACTGAGCAGACAATAGCGTTCTGCTGGTAACTCCAACCCTGCGAACGAATTCCCAGCGCTTGCCGCAAACCCGACTGCGCACCTTCCGCGACAACCAGCCACTCAGCCTGCAAACGCTCGCCGGACGTTAATGTCAGGCTGACTAAGTCTTCAGTCTGAAAAATTTCCTGATATTCAGAGCGCCATAAGGTGCTAACGCCAAGTGACTGCGCGCGTTGCTGCAACGAATATTGCAGCAAATCATTTTCGGCGATTGCTCCAAGCGTCGGCTTGGCAAGCTCAGTGGCGGAAAACTGAACACTGTCAAAACTGCCGTCAGTCCAGATATACATATCTTGATACTGTCGTATTCGGCTTGCGTCACCGGGCCAAGCACCCAGCTGCTCCAACAGCACCATACTTGCCGGAGACAGCGCCGAAACCCGCGGCCGAAGCTCACCATTTATTGGAGCGGGCTCCGCAGCACAATCAAGCAACGTTACCGAATAGCCCAGACCTTGCAGACCGCAGGCCGCCGAGAGCCCTACGACTCCCCCGCCGACCACAATCACACGTTTTCGGAAAGCGTTTGTCTTAGCGTTTGTCATCGCGAACCTTATATTCTTTACAGTTCTACCAACGGCCGACACAACGCCGGCAATTCGGCATGAAAACCACTGGCACGACGAGCCAACATATTGCGCGCCCCTTGCCACTGCCCAAAGGCAGCCAAACCCAGACCAAACCCACTGCTGAGCGCTGACCCGGTTGGTAATGCTGTTGCCGTCGCCAGCTGTGTCGTCAATGCCAGCATTTGCTGCCGATCCAGTCTGCGCGACTGCGCGTAACGCCGTAGCACATCAGCGGCGCCACAGTCTCGCTGTCCGCCGAGCTGCTCAATTAAACTCGCGGCGTCTCGCAGCCCCAAGTTAAAACCTTGGCCAGCAACGGGATGCAACGCTTGGGCGGCGTTACCCAAGATCACCGCACGCGGCGCGACAACCTGGTCGGCGGCAACAATATCCAATGGAAAAGCGAGACGTTGGCTATGTTCTAACACCCCGCCTAACGGCGCGCCACAAGCGTGTTGCAACAGCTCAGCAAACACCGTTGAATCGGCATTTATCCGCTCAGCAGTTTGCTCGGCACTACCGCACCAAACTAAGTTGTATAACTGTTTCCCTAGGGGCAGCAACGCCAAAGGCCCATTAGCTGTAAACCGCTCAAAGGCACGCCCTTGACCATCTTTCTCAAACCGCAGATTGCAAACAATGGCAGATTGCCCGCTGGCAATGGTTTGCGACGCCACACCCATTTGTTCACGCAAAAGAGAACGACCGCCATCCGCCACCACTAGCAACTGCGCCGACAACTCAGTGCCGTCATCTAAATTCACAAGCATACGGCTATCGGCTTCACTCGCAGACAATACCCGACGCCCCCAATAACCGGTCGGTGCTATATCAGCCGACAACTGCGCCCAAGCGCTGTTTAGCGCTGCGGCCAACGACACGTTCGGCACAACATAGCCGAACGCGTCTAACTCAATATCCGTGGCGCGCAGGCGTGTTTTTCCCCAACGCCCTTGTTTTGACACATCGATAGCACGAATCGCAGCTGCCTGCGGTGCCAGTGTCGACCACAAATCAAACTGCCGAAAAAGGTTAATGCTGCTCATCGCACATGCTGTCGCACGCCGATCAAAACTGTCTGAGGATTGCCCCTCGGCAGCGTCAGCGATCGACACCGGATCAATACAGGCAACCTTGGTACCGCACTGAGCGAGCCCATAGGCCAATACGGCGCCAACCATGCCGCCGCCGGCGATCACTACATCATAGGAGGCCGCGTGCGCCATAAACTATTGCAACTGATCCGATGCTGGCGCCATAGGAGGCGCACCATCACTCGCCGAATCTTTTGACTCGTCGCGGCCTAACTCCAAGGCACAGGTAAATGCCGCTGTGCGTACGTACTCCAGCAACTCCACAAAATCGCTCTCCGCGTCGTTGCCCGAAACCTCCTCAGCATCAACCCGAGAAATCTCTGCGAGATCCGCCAGCATTTCATGGATATTGCCGGGCAAGTCATTATCGCGCACAGAACCACCATCAGTACCCAAAGCAATGCCGCAGCCATGGATAAACCCAGCACACCACCCCGCAAGCCCGCCGAGCTGAATACCTAAGCTGGCTTCTTCACTAGGCAATAACGGCACCCACTCCATCTCATCAAGGGCATGTAGTTCTTGCGCATGCTCTGCCAAGCCGGCCACCAACTTAACCAGAAAGCCCTGCTGCAAAGCATCCAGCTGACGCTGCTCACCATCGGCCAGATAATCCATCAATGACTGCATCAGTTTTCTGACAGGGACGCCCGGGCCTTTCACCAACAGACCAGCTACTAGTCCATCCAACTCAGCCAACTGAACATCTTTGTTCAACTGTGAGACTAATTCTTGAAGTTCTTTGTAATCGGGTAATGACACAGGTTTCGCCTTGGGTATACTCTGGCGGCATCATACCGAAAACCACCCGCAGACTGCGCTGAAAACACAAACACAATCATGAACAGCCACGCACCACTATTTGAAGAAACCGGCGACGACAGCGCCGATCAACTGGTTATAAAACTGAACCAAGCTTGCGAGCTGCTAATGGCACAAAACAGCAAGCTTCAAGAAACCGTCGCCAAGTTAGATGCCGAACTAAATCAGCGCAGCCAAACCGAAGCGGCCACCAAACAACGAATTGAAAGCTTAATCCAACGCCTAAAACTGTTGGAACAAGAGGCTTAATCTCACCATGAGTAAAAAGAACGACGAACGCGTCAGCGTTACCGTGCAGGTAATGGACAAACCTTTCACCCTAAGCTGCAGTGTTGACGAACGCCCCGCATTACTTGATTCAGCTAATTTGCTTAATGAAGAGATGCGCAAACTAAAACCAGCTACCGGCAACCCGGATTACGAAAAAATAGCTGTTGTCAGCGCCCTGAACTTGGCAGACGAACTGCTCAAACTGAGAGTTAGCGCCCAAGAACCGCCACGCTCTGCATTAAGTGCGGAGGTGGTGTCACAAGCCCAAGTAACGCTTAAAGCGGTTGCTGAGCAGCAGCGCAAATAGCCACAAATGCTGACTAACGCCAACTAGGCCAATGGTATACTGGCGGCTCATCACCTGCGGTGTACGACAGGTTTGTCATAAACCCTTGAGCCTATTCACCGATACAGGGACTTGTCGGGGATGTGCGGTGTGCATGGCCGTTATTTATGCGGTAAGCCTATGCCTCCCAATTTCAGGTCCCGCCTTGAACTTAACTGGTTCAAGGATATTGGCAACCAACGGCACAGGCGGGTGATGCTTTCCTCCAACTCAAAAACAGACCTGCGTAAGCAGGGGCGCAGCGCTCGACGATCGCTAACAAGACCGCAACGCCGCCTCGCCGCGCGACGTCTTAACCAACGTCTAACGCCACTATTGCATCGCGGCCATCGTATTGGCCTTTATCTGCACTTTGATGGCGAGCCCGACCTACTCCCCTGCCTTAAACAGCTTTGTCGACGTGGCAAGCAAGTTTATGTGCCACAACTTCGGCCACAAGGGATGCGCTTTGTACCACTGCGGGCGCTGCGGCGGGCACGCGTAAACCATTACGGCATTATTGAACCCAATCGCCACAGCCCCAGCGTCAGCAGCAAACGGCTACAAGCGGTGGTATTGCCCTTAACGGCGTACGACTTAAACGGGCAACGTCTCGGCATGGGTGCGGGTTACTACGACCGCGAACTTAGTTGGCGATCAAGCCGCACACATTGGCGCGGCCCGCTACTGATTGGCAGTGCTTGGTCCTGCCAAGCAGCCCAACAAATACCAACCGAAAGCTGGGACATCCCGCTCAATCGACTTTGCAACGAACAGCAAACGCTGCGTTTTTAGGAAATAACTATGAACTATTGGCTTATGAAATCCGAACCCGACGTATTTGGCATCGACCATCTCGCCGCCATGCCCAACCAAACCGAGCATTGGGATGGGGTTCGCAATTATCAAGCCCGCAATATGATGCGCGACGATATGAAAGTGGGCGATCAAGTGCTGTTTTACCACTCAAACACGGACGTGCCGGGCGTAGTTGGTTTAGCGGAAGTGGTGAAAGAGGGTTACCCAGATCACACCGCGTTTGATCCAGAGCAAAAATACTACGATGCCAAATCGGATCCTGAGAACCCACGCTGGTTTATGGTGGATATAAAACTGCTACGAAAACTCAAACGCACCATTTCTTTGCATGAGCTAAAAGAGTATGCCGAAGGCCCACTAGAAGGCTTTCGCCTACTCGGCAAAGGCAATCGACTATCGGTTATGCCGGTTGAGAAAGAGTATTGGGACTTCGTTCTCGGGCTCGAGTAACACCGAGAACTCAGTCACTATAAAAATAGTTGTGCGGCGGGATTATCCGTTTCTTCAGTAAGCGGATAACCGATGGCCGACAAGGACTCGCGCAACGCTGTGCGCTCACCTTTAGCCACCTGCAAACCCACCAATACACGGCCGTAGGCAGCGCCATGGTTACGGTAGTGGAACAAGCTAATATTCCACTGCTGACCAATTCCCTTAAGAAACTCTAACAACGCACCGGGACGTTCCGGGAACTCAAAGCGAAACAGCATTTCTTCGATGCCATCACACTGCGGTGCCAAGCCGCCAACCATATAACGGACATGCAGCTTGGCCATCTCGTTATCGGTCATATCAACCACGGCATAGTCGGCGTCGGCCAACTTCGACAGTACCTGTTGCTTCTCTTCCGCTTCAGCCAAGGCCAAGCCAACAAAAATCTGCGCCTTATCGGCATGGCTATAGCGATAATTAAATTCGGTAATCGCTCGCTTACCTAGCAGGCTACAAAACCGCTTAAAACTGCCCGGTTTCTCAGGAATTTCCACCGCCAACAAGGCCTCTCTTGCCTCACCCAATTCCGCACGCTCGGAAACATGACGTAAGCGATGAAAGTTGATATTCGCGCCGGACTCAATCGCCACTAACTTGCGGTTCTCTAGCTGCTTTTCCTGCGCATATTTTTTCAAACCAGCAACGGCTAAGGCACCGGCGGGTTCTGCAATTGAACGGGTATCGTCGAATACATCAGCAATCGCGGCACAAATTTGGTCGACCGACACCAGTACCACTTCATCTACATAGTGGCGTGCCAAATCGAAGGTTTTCTTACCAATCTGCTTAACCGCAACGCCGTCGGCAAATAAGCCAACATTCTTCAAGCTAACTCGCCGCTTAGCCGCTAATGCATCATGCAAGGTCGGGGCATCCTCAGGCTCAACGCCAATGACCTTGACCCCCGGGCGCAGGTACTTGATATAAGCCGCGACACCAGCAATTAAACCACCGCCGCCGACGGGTACAAATACGGCATCCAAGTCACTTGGCGCCTGCTCCAAAATCTCGCGACCGATGGTGCCTTGACCCGCAATAACCTGCTCATCGTCATAGGGATGCACATAGGTCGCTCCGGTAGTCGTTACCAACTCTTGAGCATGAGCGCTGGCGTCGTCAAAAGCATCGCCATGCAATACCACTCTGGCGCCTAAATTGCGTACGTTCTGGACTTTAATTTCCGGGGTGGTCCGCGGCATCACAATGGTGGCTTTAATCGCCAACGTCTGCGCCGACAAGGCAACACCCTGCGCATGGTTACCTGCGGACGCACAAACCACACCTTTTGCGCGTTCTGCCTCAGTAAGCTGCGACATGCGGTTGTAGGCGCCGCGCAATTTAAAAGAAAACACGGGCTGCAGGTCTTCGCGTTTCAGCCAGACTTGGTTGTTTAAACGCCCCGACAATACTGGCGCAGCGTCCAATGGCGTGCGTTCAGCTACGTCGTACACACGCGCATCTAATATTTGTTTAACAACGGAATCTAGCTTCACGGCTTGCCGCCCTTCCCCGCATTTCGGACAATAGAACATTCTGCTGCCCATACCGTGAGCAGCAAACTCAATTTACCACAGGAAATCAGGCACTTGAGCGCAGAATCTTCTATTGATGTTCAAAAACGCATCGCCGCGGAGGCCGCAATTGCGGAAATTGAAGACGGCCAAATCATTGGCGTCGGCACCGGTTCTACCGTCAACTATTTTATTGACGCACTAGCCGATCATAAACACCGCATTGACGGCGCGGTTTCTAGCTCCGAGGCGAGCACCGCACGACTAAAAGCCATTGGCATTCCCGTGCTAGAACTGAACTACACCGGCGACATTGAGTTGTACATTGATGGCGCAGACGAAGCCACCCGCAGCCTGCAACTGATTAAAGGCGGCGGCGCCGCGCTAACAAGAGAAAAAATCGTTGCTGCCGCCTCTAAGCGCTTTGTCTGCATTGCTGATGCCAGCAAGCTGGTAAATACCCTCGGCGCTTTCCCCTTGCCGGTTGAAGTGATCCCAATGGCCCGTAGCTTGGTGGCACGTAAATTGGTCGAGCTCGGCGGCCAGCCGGAATGGCGTGAAGACGTCACCACCGATAACGGCAACCTGATTCTCGACGTCTACAACCTAGACCTCACGGATGCCAGCAGCATGGAAACGCAAATCAACCAGATTCCGGGCGTTGTCACTTGCGGACTGTTTGCCCACCGTGGCGCAGATAAGCTGATTCTAGGTACCGACAATGGCATTGAGGTGATTGAATAATGAGCGCCCAGATTATTGATGGCAAAACCATTGCCGCCAGCGTCAAAAGCGAGATCGGGGCACGTGTTCAAGAACGCCTAGATGCCGGCAAACGCGCACCCGGCTTAGCCGTTGTCTTGGTAGGCGAAAACCCGGCCTCGCAGGTTTACGTAAATAACAAACGCAAAAGTTGCGAAGCGCTTAATTTTGTTTCTCGCGCTTATGACCTGCCCGCAAGTACAGCTGAAGTCGACTTGATTACCCTAATCGACGAACTCAATGCCGACGATGAGATTGACGGTATTTTGGTACAGCTACCACTGCCGGACCACATCGACGGCGACACCGTACTAGAGCGTATTTCGCCGGAAAAAGATGTTGACGGCTTCCACCCATACAACATCGGCCACTTGGCGCAGAAGAACCCCTTGCTCCGCCCCTGCACGCCTTATGGCGTGATGAAAATGCTTGAACACTGTGAGATCGACCCCTGCGGCATGGACGCCGTTATCGTTGGCGCATCGAACATTGTTGGCCGCCCGATGATGATGGAGCTATTACTAGCGCGAGCCACCACTACCGTATGCCACAGTAAAACCCGAGATCTTGCCGAAAAAGTCGCGCAAGCCGATATCGTGGTGGCTGCGGTTGGTATTCCTGAGTTTGTAAAAGGCGACTGGATCAAACCCGGTGCGGTAGTGATTGATGTCGGCATCAACCGCCTCGACAGCGGCAAACTCTGTGGTGATGTGGAGTTTGAAGCCGCCAGCCAACAAGCAAGTTGGATTACGCCCGTTCCCGGCGGTGTTGGTCAAATGACAGTAGCGATGTTGCTTGCCAATACGCTACAGGCTTGCGAGGCCCGAGAGGCGACCCAATAACGGGTCGTCTAGTCATCGTCTGGCCAGCGGGTCGTTTAGCCTTTTACCAAAATCATATCGACAACTTCTTCTGCAAGCTTGTCGATACCTAGGTCACCATCGCCCTTAAACCACTGCGATGTCCAATTGATAGCGCCAAGCCATAGGCGTACAAGCAGTTTCGGGTCGCCCTGCTTAACCACGCCCTGATCCATTGCACGCAGCATGACGTCGCGGCAGAGGGACTCATATTTATCACGCAGTTGAACCACTTGGTTACGCTGGTCCTCAGGCAAACTACGCCACTCATATAACAACGAAGCCAAGGAAGCCTGCGTATTGCTCAACAAAGTGCGCAAGTGGGTACGAGTCATAATAATCAGCTCGTCACGCGGGTCTGAACAGGCCTCAAGCTCTAATCGCACTGCACCGGTTAGATCATCAATGCCACGGCGCATAACTTCGTACAGAATCTCACCTTTGCTAGAAAAGTGATAAAACAAGCTCCCAGATTGCATGCCCACCGCATCAGCTAAATCGCGAACCGTAGTGCGTTCGTATCCCTTTTCTCTGAAAAGTGCGGCTGCGGCTTCAACCAAAGCGTCGCGAGACGGACGTTGAGCGTCGGCGGAGGTGATTCTGGCCATAACTGTTTGCTAGCTTCTGAAAAACAATAATGCGTAAATTATAGCAAGCGCTCGGTAGGCAGCCTATCGAACAAGGCCCGAATCTCAGAAAAACCTAGCTAATCGCAAATAAGACCTTGACAGGCTGCCCGCAGATAATAAAATGCGCGCCTCTTCTGCAGGGCACGCAATAATCGTGGCGCCCGCTGTCTAGAAAGGCGATATAGCTCAGTTGGTTAGAGCGACGCATTCATAATGCGTAGGTCCCAGGTTCAAGTCCCGGTATCGCCACCATCTCCTTACCGTATAAAACCTTCTTAACGCTTTATTTGTGCAGCGTACTAGGTTCTGGCCTTTTCAATGGCACGGCGCTGTAGAGCCGCCCTCACCTTGCCTAAAAAGCGTGGTGAAACCGTTTCCGCGTTCTCCATCTTAGAAACATAGGCCTGAGTAATACCGAGCGCTTCCGCCAACTCTTTCTGCTTCAGGCCGGCGCGTTGCCGCATTAAGGTAACGGGGTTTCGGAATGGCATCGTGCCGAGCTGCTCGTCGTCTTCCATTGCTGAAGACACCGCGACGGACTGGCGCTGAGCACCGTATTCCGCATCAATACGCTCGCGTAGCCGCTCGTACACGCTATAAGGGATGACCACAAACTGGTCACGCCCTGATAAGTCTTTAATGATTTGCGGTTGCTGCATAACAAGGAGCTAACGATGGTTAAGATAGCTCCATTATAACCATACAACCCCGCTGGGTTATATTTTATAACAACAATTAACGAACGATACCGCGAGAGCTCTGCTCAAGAAACTCCAACAGCACAGCCACTTCACCATCCGCCTCAACTAATTCAGCCAACTGAGATTTAGCCTCATCAAGCTTCAAGTTCGAGCGGTAAAGGATTCGGTAAGCCTTTTTGATGTTGCGAATTTGCTCAGAGGTGAAACCGCGGCGACGTAGACCTTCTGAGTTAATGCCATAAGGTTTCGCTGGATTCTGAGCAACCGTCACGTACGGCGGCACATCCTGGTGCAAGCCGGAATCAAACCCTAGGAAGGCGTGATCTCCAATCTTACAGAATTGGTGAATCTTGGAATAACCACCACAGATCACCCAATCACCAACGATCACATGTCCTGCCAAGGCGGCGTTATTGGCCAAAATACAGTTGTTGCCGATTACACAGTCGTGCGCGATGTGTACGTAAGCCATCACCCAGTTGTCATTACCAAGCTTGGTTGTGCCAATATCTTGAACGGTACCGCGATTGAAGGTGCAAAATTCGCGAATGGTATTGCGATCGCCTATTTCTAATAAGGTCGGCTCGCCAGCATATTTTTTATCTTGTGGCGCTTCACCAATCGAACTGAACTGATAGATATGATTCTCTTTACCAATTCTTGTTGGTCCCTTAATCACCACATGTGATCCAATCACCGTGTCGTCACCAATTTCTACGTCAGCACCAATAATGCTGTAGGCCCCAACCTCTACGTTAGCGCCCAGTTTGGCGGCCGGATCAATAATCGCGGTCTCGTGGATCATGCCTCAATCTCCTTAGCGGCACACATCAATTCAGCTTTGGTCACGAGCACGCCATCAACATAGCTCTCGCCCTTGAAGCTCCATAAATTTTTTCGGCATTTAACAACCGATACGGTATGTCGTAACTGATCACCCGGCAACACTGGCTTTTTAAAACGAGCGCCATCAATAGCAGTGAAATAGTAACGGTATTTTTCCGGCGCCTCGTTACGGCTAGACACCGCGAGCACGCAAGCCGCTTGGGCCATCGACTCTAAAATCAAAACACCCGGCATCACCGGGTCTTCAGGGAAATGCCCAGTAAAGAAAGGCTCATTAATGGTGACATTCTTAAGCGCCACAATACGCTTGCCCGGCTCCAAATCGGTTACCCGATCGAGCAAAATAAATGGATAACGATGCGGAATAAGGCGCATCAAATCCTTGATACCCAGCTGTCCCATCTGCTGCGATAAACCAGACATTATTTCTCCTGATCCTTGTCTGCCACTAGTGTTGCCAATTGCTTCTCTAGCTGCTTTAACTTTTTATTGGTTTCGTCTAGCTGGCGCAATCTAGCCATGCTGCGTCGCCACTGCCCCGTCGTCATTTGCGGTACGCCACCGGAGTAGCTACCTCTTTCTTCAATCGTATTGAGCACCATCGTTCGCGCGGTCAGCATAGTCCCGTCAGCCACTTTGATATGACCGGCAATGCCGACATTGCCACCGGAAACAACATGCTTGCCTACGGTAGCACTACCGGCAATAGCTGTTTGTGCTGCCATAACCGTATACGCCCCAATACGCACGTTATGTGCGACCTGAATATGGTTATCCAGCTTGACACCTTTTTCGATCACCGTGTCGCCCAAGGTACCGCGATCAATACAGCAATTGGCACCAATGTCGACATGGTCTTCAATCACGACCGTGCCCAACTGCGGCACTTTCACCCAGTCGCCATTCTCGGGAGCCCAACCGAAACCATCAGCGCCAACAACTGTGCCGCTATGAATACGAACATGTGCGCCAATTTTAACTTGGTGGTACACCGTCACATTGGCCTCTAGCACGCTGTCGCGGCCAATCGAGGCATCTACGCCGACTACCGAATTGGCACCGATTCTAGCGCCTGCTGCCACCACGGCACCCTGTCTAATCTGGGCACCCGCAGCCACATGCGCTTTCTCATCAACCAGGGCGTCTGGATGAATTTCGGCGTTAGCTGAAATGCCTTCCGCTGCCACCGGCGTACAATCGAACAAGGCCGCTATTTTGGCAAACGCTGCATAAGGGTTGCTATGCACGAGGCCGTTTTTACCAAGCTGCGTTAGGGTCTCAGCATCGCTTTCAGCCAGCACCACCGCCTGCAACTGCGTCGTCGCCAGCTGATCTCTGTACTTAGGGTTAGATAGGAAGCCTATTTCTTCGGCCGTGCCGTCACCTAGAGTATTAACTCCAGTGATCGAAAACTCGGCATCGCCCACCACAGCCGCACCGGTTAGTTCGGCCAACTGAGCAAGCTTGTAGGTACTTTGTGGGGCCTTTGGGGCGGCCATTACATCTCCCAATTATTCTATGTCGCCAAAAGCAGAGCTTTTGCGGCTGATTGCTGCGTGTATTTTAACCCGAAGCCCCCTAAATAACGCTATTTAGGCGGCGATTCTTCACCATCGGCCTCGTGCATATGTTCAAGCATATGGCTCGCTAGCAGCGGCAGCGCCTTAGGTGGCAACTCATGACCAAGGCCATCAACCAGAATCAATTTGGCGCCCTCTACCTGCCGGGCCACGTCCTTACTGCCGGCCGGGTGCACCAAAGGGTCGGCCGTACCATGCATAGCCAAGGTCGGCACGCTGATCTTTCTCAGCCGCAACACACGGCTTCCATCGTTCAACAAAGCCCGAAACTGGCGGGTAGAGCCTTGTGGGTAGTAGCCCCGCTCGTAAATACGTTTAGCCCACTTTAATAACTCGCCTTTGACACGAGGAAAGCTCGGGCTCGCGTACAACTTCCAACCTTCAGCCATATGTTGCAATACATCAGCCTTTTGATCGGACTTAGCGGAACGGCCCAAGCGGAGAATGCATTTCATTTTGCCCAGCGGCACGCGTCGACTGCCGGATGAAGACATGAAACTAATGAGTGAACGGGTGCGTTGCGGATAATGCACAGCAACCAGCTGCGCAATCATGCCGCCCATTGAGGCACCAATAATATGCGCCTTATCGATCTTAAGCGCATCTAACAAGCCTACGGCATCGTCGGCCATATCTTGCAAGGTATAAGGTGAGGCGACTACCCGCCCTAGAAACGAGCTAATAAAGGTGCGCTTACTGACGGCCCAGTTCTGGCCATCTTCAAACTTAGTCGACAGACCGGCATCACGATTGTCAAAACGAATCACGCGATAACCGCCCTTCACCAGCATTTCAACAAACGCATCTGGCCAAGAAATAAGCTGCGCGCCTAAGCCCATGATCAGTAGAACGGCTGGCGAGTCCTCAGCACCAAAGCTTTCATAACAAAGCTCAATGCCATTAGCCTGGGCAAATGGCACCTTTACTTATTCTCGGTCGCCAAGGCAATGTTAGTGATGCCCGCGGCGCGCGCGGCATCCATGATGGCCACTAGCTTTTTATTAGTGGATTTCTGATCGGCTTGAATAACCACAGAACCCTGCGGGTTTTCCGCGTGCAGGCGTTCGAGTACCGCGCGGATCGAGCGCTCATCAACTCGACGACGGTCAATCCAAATTTCATCGGTGTTGCTAATTGCAACAAAAATGTTGGCGCGGTCTTGTTTCTGCGCAGTGCTGGCTTCGGGCTTATCAACCTCAATACCGGACTCCTTCACAAAGGATGCAGTCACGATAAAAAAGATCAACATGATGAACACCACATCCAACATGGGCGTTAAATCGATCGCCGATTCTTCTTCTGCTTGGCTTCTAGCAAGGCTTTTGCGCATGGTCTCACTCGTAACGCGTTGTATTTCGAGCAATAATGCCGGTATTAGAAGCAATCAACAAGGCTCAGCCGCTCACATGCTCCATAGCGTACTCGTTCTTATCGCTTTTCAACTGCTTGGTGAATTTATACAGGCCAGTTTTGACCTACCCATTCATGGCGCTATTTGCGGCATGTTGCTGTTGCTGGTGGTACTCATTATTCGTGGTCGAGTCTCTGCGCCGTTGCGCACCACCGCCAATAGTTTGTTCCAATACCTACCGCTGATTCTGATTCCACCCAGCGTTGGTGTCATGACCCAATGGCAAGCACTCACCGCACAACCTTTCGCGTTGGGCGCTGTGATCGTATTAAGCACCGCGATCGGACTCGCCGTGAGCGGTTTCCTGTTTCAGCGCCTAGCACGTAAAGGGCCATCAGCATGAACCTTCAAGCCGGATGGGAAACGGTACTCAATAGCCCGTGGATGATGGTTGGTATGACCGTGGCTGGCTTTCATATTGGCAGCAAGCTCTATAACCACTTTGGCAAAACGCCGGTGTTACACCCAGTGTTAATTGGCCTTGCTATCACGATTGGATGCTTAGTGACGCTTGGCATTTCTTTCCAAGAATATCGCCAAGGCGCGGATATGATTTACCAGCTACTAGGGCCTGTGACGGTCGCCTTAGCCGTACCGATGTACACGCGCCTAGCTTATATTCGGCAAGCAGCCACAGCCGTCACGGTGGCCCTACTGATCGGCGGCGGCTTAGCCGTATTGTCAGCCCTTGGCTTTATGTGGATTGCGGGTGCAGACGCGGCAATGCTAGCCACCACCTCCACTAAATCCATTACTGGCGCCATTGCCATGCAGGTTTCAGAAGGCATTGGTGGTTCTGGAGCCTTAGCCGCGGTAATTGTATTGGTGACCGGCGTCGCTGGCGCCATTGTCGCCCCCGCTATTTTTAAAGCCTTAAAAATCGACAGCGAAGCCGCTCAAGGCTTTGCCCTAGGGGTTTCCGCGCATGCGGTTGGTACCGCGCGCTCTTTTGAAATCTCCGAAACCGCCGGTGCCTTTGCCGCCCTCGGCATGAGCTTGATGGGCATTGTTTGCGCTATTCTAATCCCGCTATTTGCGAGCTTTTTCTAGCGACAAACACTGACTATAAACTCAGGGCAGCAAACTTAGGCCGCATTCACCGTCACTGGCACCCCATTAACGGCGGCGTTACCGGATAGCGGGTCAATCAGTTTAGGATCGGTAAGGTCATTACAACTTTCCCCAGCCATGGCCTGGGCAATGCTTTGCTGCACCCCGGGACGGCCGTGTCCCCAACCATGCGGCAGAGAAACGACGCCCGGCATCATATCGTCGCTAGCGACCACCTCAGTCACCAGCGCCCCAACGGCTGAAGCAATCTTCACCTGCTGCCCAGATTCAATGCCACGCGCCGACATATCGGCCGGGTTCATTAACAACTCATGCCGGGTTTTGCCTTTCGTTAAACGGTGACTGTTATGCATCCAACTATTGTTAGAACGCACATGACGGCGGCCAATTAAGCTGAGCTGCTCGTCGCCGGCTTGCGTCAACAGCTGCTTAGCGCGGGTTATATCATCCACATACAGAGCTTGATCTAAGACCACCGTTTTATCGCTGGTTTGCAGTCGCTTAGGCAACGCTGGTTTTAGCGACCCCAAATCAATCCCGGAAGGATTCTCTTGCAAGGTTTTGAGCGACAAAGCGGCTTTATGCCCTTTGGCTTTACCGTAACGCCCGGACTGCAAGGCAAAGTCCATCATCTGCGCCGGTGGCGGGCCTTTACGCGCGCTAACGCCTAGGCGCTCAGCCAACTTCTCGCCTAAGCCATTAAATATTTCCCAATCATGCTTGGCGTTTTCTGGTTTGGCCAATACGGCTTCATTAAATCGCGCCGTATTACGCACCGCAAAACTGTGGAAAATCATGTCGTAATGATCATGCTCTAAGGGTGTTGTCGGCGGCAAAATGACATCGGCATGACAGGTGGTTTCATTAATCCACGGATCAATGCAGACCATAAATTCCAGCTGCTTAATCGCCGCTTCTAAACCTTTGCCGTTAGGCGTCGACAACACGGGATTGCCCGCCGAGGTAATCAAGGCTTTTATTTGCCCTTCGCCGGGCGTGGTCATTTCTTCGGTTAAGCAAACCGCCGGCAGCTCGCCACTAAACTCAGGCAAATTAGAAACCCGGCTACGCCAACGATCAAAGTTGCCCGCCTTACCAATGCCACCTTGAACCATATCTACCGCCGGTTGCGGAAACATGGCCCCTCCCTCGCGATCCAAATTGCCAGTGACAATATTGAGCACCTGAATCAGCCACTGACACAGACCACCAAACGACTGCACCGAACAGCCCATACGGCCATGACAGACCGCCGCCTCAGCAGCGCTAAAATCACGCGCGATCTGTTTAATCGTATCCGTATCAATGCCACAAGCCGCAGCAACCTTCTCCGGCGTAAAGCCCTCCACGGCCTCTTTAACCGCTTCAACGCCGGTGACGTAGACAGGCACAGGACTATCTAGCTCTTCCGCAAAGATGGTTTGCAGTAAAGCTAATAGAAACAACACATCAGACTGTGGCCGAATAAAGTGATGCTGATCTGCCACCTGAGCGGTTTCGGTACGGCGAGGGTCTAGTAATACCAACTGACCGCCCCTTTGCTGCAGGGCTTTAACGCGTTTAGCAAAATCCGGCACCGTCATAATCGACCCGTTCGACGCCATTGGGTTATTACCCAGCATCAGAAAATAATCGCAACGATCAATATCTGGCACTGGCACATTCAACTGATGGCCATAGAGTTTTAACGCCGCTAACTGATGCGGCAATTGGTCTACCGACGTCGCCGAATAGCGGTTTTTAGTTTTGATCAGACCGAGAAAGTTTTGCGCGTGCGTCAAGCTGCCGTAGTTATGCACATTAGGGTTGCCAAGGTAGATACCGATGCCATCGGCACCATATTTGTCATGAATATCGCCTAGGCGTTTAGCGACCAGTTCAAAGGCGTCTTCCCAGGATATTGGCATCCAACCATTAGCCGTGCGCCGCACGGGGCTACGGAGCCGATCAGGGTCTTCTTGGATGTCTTTCAGGGCGACGGCCTTAGGGCAAATATGACCGCGGCTAAGCGGGTCGTTTTTATCGCCCTTGATGGAATCAATCACACCGTCGGTAACGGTGATTTCTAAGCCGCAAATGGCCTCACAAAGATTGCAGGCGCGGTAATGTGTTGTGGTTGTCATATGGGTCTCCTGCTAAGCAGTTTGCCTAGCAGGAGACCATGAAACAAGGGCTATTTAATAAGCCGTTTGAGCTAGCTCTAAAGCGCGAACAAGCCCGCGTTAATCCACTTATGCGTCCAAATGCTGGCGAAATAACCGAGCGCGATTGCTGGCGTCCATTTGGCGTGACTCATAAAGGTGTATTGACCACGTGCCTGCCCCATCAAGGCAACACCCGCGGCAGAACCGATGGACAACAAAGAACCACCAACACCAGCCGTTAAGGTCACCATCAGCCAGTCACCGTGGCTCATTTCAGGCCCCATGCTAAGCACTGCAAACATCATTGGAATATTGTCCACAAGGGCTGAAAAAATACCGACCAAGGTGTTTGCGACATCTGGGCCCAAGTCGACATAGAAATAACCCGACATCTTGCCTAGGTAGCCGATGAAGGACAAACCGCCGACGCTCATAATCACGCCATAGAAGAACAACAAGGTATCCCACTCAGCACGGGCGATTTTGTTGAAGACATCAAATGGCACAACCTCACCCAAGTTGGCGTGGTCTTTTTCACCGGGCGCCCAAGCGAACTTCTGCTCGCGCATACGCAGGTAAAAGCCAAAGAACTTCAGATAGGCCAAGCCTGTCATCATGCCAATCGCAGGCGGTAGATGCAGGAAGGTATGGAAGCAAATCGCCGTTACCACCGTCATTAAGAACAGGAACACACTGCGCTTGGCGCCCTTACCCATACTGATAGTTTCGTCGCTGGCTTCTGGCGTGCCTTTTGGCACAGCAAGGAACATAAATACGGCTGGAATAATGTAGTTAACGACTGACGGTACAAACAGCGTAAAGAATTCAATAAAGCTAACGCGACCGCTCTGCCAGACCATTAACGTAGTGATATCGCCAAACGGGCTGAAGGCACCACCGGCATTTGCGGCAACAACGATATTGACGCAACTAACCGCCACGAAACGACGGCTGTCTTTGCCTAGCACCAAGACGATGGCGCACATGATCAAGGCAGTGGTTAAGTTGTCAGCGATCGCCGACAGGAAGAACGAGATCCAACCCGTTAGCCAAAACATGGTGCGGTAGCTGTAACCACGTGTCGTCAACGCCACGCGAACCGCATCAAACACGCCCCGCTCCTGCATGGTATTGATATAGGCCATCGCCACAAGCAAGAACAGGAATAATTCGGCATATTCCAGCAGGTTATGTCGCAGAAAAACTTCAGCCGAATCGGGAATGTCGTTAGCAACGTAAACACCGGCAATCAACGCCCAAATGATGCCAGCCGCCAATGTTACCGGCTTCGACTTGCGCAAATGAATCGTGTCTTCAAGCACCACCACAATCATGGCGACGACAAACACGGCGATACTCGTAAAGCCAACCCAATGGTTGGTGAGATCCAAGGTAGTGAGTTCTGATAAAACCATAAGTTTTCCGATAAACCCATGCTCCCCGCGCCATTGGCACGAAGGGCAAGTATTAGCGTGGATAAAGTTTCCGCAGACGCTACAAACGCTGTCACAAGGCGGCTAAAATGGAGCCACCAGCATCTATACGCTGGCGAATTAGGCGCGCATTCTACCCGAACTTTCGCTTTAACTTGGTGCAGATTGCACCAATATTGAGAGCTTCACATTGGGTCATTTTTGGTTAACAAGTTGCTAAACCAATAGTATTAGTCAAAATCATGCTATATGATTTTCTCTATACGCTGACAAACAGCTCGCGCCTTGCCCGTTACGGCTTAACAACACAACGCCGTATCCGGCTTTAACGAAACCTACACTTCTGGAGTATTTTCTTGAGCAACGCAAACGCCCCGGCACCATTGGTTGACACCATTGCTCATTATATTTCTGAGCTCATTCTTAACGGTGAGCTGCCGCCCGGCGCCCGTGTTAATGAAGCCGAAATGGCGGAACGTTTTGGTGTGAGCCGCGGCCCCGTTAGAGAGGCCATTGCCATTCTGAGCTCTGGTTTCATCGTTGATGTTTATCCACGTCGCGGCGCCTTTGTAGCCGACATGGATGGCGAAACCGTCAAGCAGCTTTGTGAATATGCTGCCTACCAGTTCGCAAACCTAGTGCGAGAGCTACAACGCAGCATCCACTCTCCCAGCCAGCTCGACGTTTTCGATCCGCTTATTGCCAAGTTAACTGAACTAGCCGCTGATCCCGACACCAGTGTTAAAAAGTTTCAAGATGCCTGCTTGGCTGTCGAAACCCAAGCCTGCGACATGATTCAGAACCGCTTCTTGCTTGAGGCCTTATCTCAAATGGGCCTAGCAGTGCGCCGCGTAGAAGCCTTAGCGTTTGAACAACGCAATGCAATTGAGCTACACGCCGCCTTTATCACTAAAACCCTAGCTGTTTTACGAGAAACTCCGTTTGACGAAGATATTGATCGACATTTCCGCAGCCATTATGAAGAGATGTGGAAGCAGCTGGTAAGGCAAGGAAAAATCAGCTAGCTACTGACTTAGACAAAAAAAGGGCGCTATTAGCGCCCTTTTTTATGCCTGCATTCGAGCTTTATTCAAAACTCATCAGCTGCTGATAAGTAGGTCGGTTAACCCAGTGCATTGGTGTTAAATCGGCAGTGGCGTCAGGAACCGGAATAAATAAAATTTCTTCACGCGCCATGGTAATACTGCCAGGTTGTCCACTCGCTTGAGCCGCGGCATCTAAAGCCGCCCAGATACGCTCCGCACATTGTTGCGCGGTAGGTTCGTCGCCCAAGGCATCCGCGCCACAATGGCGTTGGCTGGTGGGTGTATTTACCGGATCACCCAAAGCCATCGACAACTCTGTCCACATATGGCCGTAATGGCCACCCTGATAAGCGCTACCGGCAAGGCCTGGTGCGTTATCACGGCCTCCCACCAAGGCATCAATCGGCGCAAAGGTAAAGGTCTGATCGATCAATGGGTTCCAAAGATTATCCATGAAGGTAACGGCGGCACCACGGTCATAATTACCGTCATTGTCGCCGTCGCGACGCAGGGACTCATGGGCAACCCAATCATCTAAAACCGGCAGCCACTGTTCAATCAAGCCACCCGGTGACAACTCTGGAAAACGTTTAGCCAAACGCAATGCCAACGGCAACACGTGTGAACCACGAAAATCGGTTAAGCCAGCCTCTTCCATCAACTGCGTAAAACGCACCGCAGAAATCTTATTCCCAGCTTCAACCTCTTCAACAATTTTGTCTTCAAGCATATCGGCCCGATATAAAGCGCTGTAGTTCCACTTCGTATCCGAAGCGCCCCAGTTAGGCGAATGTTTGTTATTCCAGCTAACAATGAAGCCCCGCTCAGGATTCGCTTCTTGAGGGTGTTCAGTTGGTGGCATTAGGCCTTGCCAGTCCCACTCGCCAGTACCCAGTACCGGGAAGTCAGGATCAACTGCGTTGTTACGCACTGGGAACAAACCACCGTGGTAATAGGCAATTTCATCACCGCTATTCCACATCCAATTGGTAGATAGGTTCATGGGGTGCATATTGGCCAAATACTTTTCCGCCGTATCCGACTTACCGGTAACCCAGCGATACATGGTAACCGCGCCATCGGCCTCCTTAAATAAGGTCGTTCTAGCCCGCACAACGGCGACTGGAACCTGATTGCCGTCCCCGTCAGTTAGCACACTACGCGCTACTACCGGACCATGTACGGTACGTTCAGCAATGATGTCAGTAATGCCTAACTCCGCTAGTGCCTCCAATGGGATTTGATCCAAGGGAATTTCGCTTAACGGTAACTGCGTTAATACTGGTGCCAACTCCGGCACAATGGTGCCCTGCTGAATTTCAGACACAAGCCGCTTGGCAAACCAGCTCATCGGCTTACATTCACCGTTATGCAAATAATGGCGGCTATGTTCGGTTGGGCTACCGCCATTGGGTTCGCATAACACCTCAACAAAAGTATCGACCATATCTGAGCCACCCGCTGTTGCAGTCCAAGCGTAATTGCTGGCGCGACCAATTACTGGGGCGAAGCTTAAGCCAGGAAAACCAGCACCACGGGTATGTACCGTTTCACCGTGAGCTTCAAACTCAAACAAAATTTGAGGCGAGAAATAACCGGTTTGCGGACCACCTAGCTGAATTGGACGACCAGTGTCCGACAGCGACCCATCAATCACCATGGCATTAGACATCGAACCACTGCGGCTTAAATCTAAAACTCCTAGCTGCGTGTCTAGGCGTAACAAATCCCAGTTAATTTGCGAGGCTGCATTTAGCTCGGAGAACTGAGCCGACATACTGGCGTATTGGCTAAGACTTTGGGGCTTGCCGAATAAGCTAGTCAGAAACACCTGCAAGCCCAAATCACCGGTGTCGACATTCATCGCGTTAGCGGCCGCCTCAATAGCGGCTTCGTCGCGCTGGTTGTATTCGAAACGTTCGTCGGTGGTATGCACCGGCGCATCATGGTTATTACGATTACGAAAATCGTCATAAATACGGCGGGCATCGTCACCAAACTGCGCTCGCAGTTGCATCATCTTGGCTGCATTGCCGAGCTCCGCGCCCCCGTCGGCGCCAAACATCGCTCTAACAACCGTCGCTGCAGCCACCACATCACCCATAGTCCACGGTGCGGGCGTCACCCCCAGCTCAGCCAAGACGCTCGGTAACGGTAGTTCAGAAGAGTAAATGCCCGTTAGGTAGGCATTAACACCATCAACAAAATGACGTACCGCCTCGACGGTTTTTTCGCCGTCTTCGCCATAAATAGCAGCCCGTTCTATCTGTGCTTCATACTCGGCCGGCGTATAAGGATACATACGCACCCATTCCGCATCGGCTAACCAAGCCGCTGCCGTACCTAACAACTCAAAGGCTTCGGCGCGCCCTAGTGCTCTAAGCAGCTCCATCACCGTCAGACGATCTTCAGCGGTGACATAACCCGCACCAAAGAAAGCGTCATTGTCGGTGTCACCATAAATAACTGGGATACCCCATTTAGCATCGCGCTTAATGGTCACACCCGTTTTCGGGGAATATTCGCGCTCTATGCCCCAGCGTTCTTCTGGGTGAAACAGTCCGTCTTTAAAATAGGTTTCCATCAACTGCGCAGACTCTAATTCTGGATAACCCTGGACCAGGTTGTCGTACATGGAAATTTCATCATGAGCATGTCGGTAATCTGTACCTGGCGGCACGATAGTACCGGCAACGGTTGCACAGTCGGTTGCATTACTACCACCCGCATCAGCCCGGCAGTTAGGCAAGGCTTGGTCGCGGTCTCCGTTACCACCACCCGGCCCAGTCCCTGTATCTGTACTAGACGAATCAGCACCACCACTACAAGCTGCTACCGTAAGTACAACCAAAGCCATTAGCAGTCGCCAAGCAACTCTACTCATGATTCTCCTCCAAGAGATATTTACTAATTTGTTTTGGTTATCGTACTTAACAGTTGTTCAAAATCAAGAGGGCGCAGATGAACGGCTACGCAAACAGCCGCAGCGGTTAAAATAGCCGCATGAGGACTGCCGAAACACACACAGCCCGCAGCGAATTCGGCCACTTAATGTGGCTTTACGAACGGAACTACCAACTCGCAAGAAACCTATTGGGAAGCATTAGCGAAGAGGCAACCGAGGCCGAAATTCAAAGCAAAAATGATGATTTAGCCCTGAGTATCACCCTACTCGATAGGCAGCGGCACACTGAAACCTGGCATCTGACTTATTGGTTTCACGATGGCGATAGCGAGATAGCCGACCCTGATATTGAGCTCAAGCTTTATCACGACACCAAACAAGCCGAATGTTGGCGAGTCGGCAACCACGACCATTTAGAGCTATTGCGCGCCTTTAAAACCGAAGCCACCGACGCCCTAGAGCGCAAGTGGCAACGGAATATGATGCTGCATAAGTGGCTGCAGTATTTACTGCAGTCTTAATAGCGCTAACGACTACCTTGGCGCTCTGAAACTCAGAACGATCAGGTATCAAACCTTCGCGTTCAACTCAAAGGCCCACGCATCTAATAGAGTCACCCGGCGCCTGAAGCGCTATTGCGGCACCCAACCCGCAGGGTTACTGGCATAGAGGTAGTTACCCGCAACTGGATCTAAACCGTTATCGATCGCTACATGAACCCACGAGCTTGGCCCAAACACAACATCATCAGGACAATGCGCTGCAATATCTAAGTGGATGGTCAGTGAGCCCGTGTCAGCATTCGCTGTGTAGCTAGTACGATCAGCACCCAGCTCGACGTTACAACTGTTGCCGTCACTGCTGCCCGTGCTTGGGCCGTAACCGATCGTCATCCATGCCGTGGCATCGCCTAATGGTGGCAGGTCTAGATCACCGTCACCACGAGTCACTGGGCCCGCGCCTTGGATCACTACGTCGATCTTCTCAGCACCGTCTAGGTTGCCGTTGATCGGCTCAAGGATCACAAGCGGTGTTGCGACACTAAGTAACGGGTCCGCTACGCGGCCGTTCGGATTGGTTGCGTAAAGGTAGTTAACACCCTCTTCACCATTGTCATCAACTGATACATGCACCCAAGTGCTTGGGCCATATTGGCTCACGCCGCAACCAGCAAGATCCATATGCAAGGTAATGTCTTCACCCGATACGGTGTAGTTAGCTGGATTGTCTAAACGCACTGAGCAGGCGTTGCCCTGCGAGCTGCTGGTGCTAGGGCCGTAACCTAAGCTGACCCAGGCCACAGCAGCACCTGGAACTTGCAGAACGCCATTGTCGTCAACAACAGGACCGGCACCCGCAATCACGATATCCATGCCTTCTGCACGACCATCGCCGTCTTGATCCAGTCGTTGCTCCACTACATCAACCACTAATGGCTGACTGAATAATATGTCGCTTAACTCATTCTCGTTAGAACCAGGGCATACTACCCCCGAACTGGCCGGGTAAATCTGCACTTGGTGCTCTGCATCAACGATAAATCGAGTTCTATCCACGGGGCTAGCACCATCGACACACACGATGGCGTCATCACCAAGCTGCTCCAAGCTCAAAATAGAGAAACCATCACTAATGACAGTACCTATAATTTCTTTGCTTTGGTCCAGCTGCATATGATCCAAATCAATGCTCGCGGCCGCCAAGTTGGTCAACGTTAGTGAAAAACCGTTACTCGTTTCTAGCGAGCCAATTTCCAGCCAATCTAAGCCCTGACGAATATATGGGGTGCTATGGCCACCAAGAGAGAACACTGGGCCACTAAGCCAAGGAATACCCCCTCCAACATAACCATCAACGATTCTCGGAACCGCCAACACGTGCTGCCCTTCGATGCTGAAAGACTCTGCCTCAATTAAACCGAAGACACTGGTATCTCCATGAGGCGCATTGCGCACAGCTAAGTCATTGACCCAATACGCACCATTCGGACCAAAATTCACTTGTTCTCTTTGCCCACCAGCCTTGGCATCTAAGCTCACACTATTCAGTGCACTTACCAACGCCGGAACGACTTTGTAGGTAACTTTCCGAGGCGCGTGATCTTTGCGGAATTTATTAATGTATTCAGCACCATCGACCCACTCATCAATAATCGCTTGGGTGTAATGCTCATACCCGATAAAAGTCTGCATATCATGGCGATAACCCAGCTCGGTTAAACGTAACGCCATGCTCTCAACACCTGTGATAGGCACTAACTCGTCGAAGGTGCCGTGGTGGATCACCATAGGCACGTCACGAAGGTTCTCCAGCAGACGGTAACTCAACTGCGCGTTGGCCTGTCCACCCGCGCCGATGAAACAAGGGTTACCGGCACCTTGGCTCGGCACCTCAAAGTCACCGCCGCATAGAATTTCGTCGTCAGGGCCTAAGCCCGTCCACGCACCCTGAGTGAGCGCGCCCGACACAGGGTAGCCAGCCGCAAACACGTCTGGGTATAAGCCGCCCATTAGCCATGTGCCATAACCACCCATCGAATATCCCGATAGATAGATACGACTTGCGTCGATGTTAAACAAACCAGGATTTTCAGGAATATCTGGCCCTTGATGGCCTTTAGCCAGGTCGGTACCGGCCACATCGGCAAAAACTTCCCAGAAATCTTGGTGAGCTTGGCCAACATACCACTGGCTAGTACCACGACCATGGGGTGTGGCGATGATGTTGCCCTGCTCCTCACCCAATTGGTGAATGATCTTTGGACTCCACGCGGCAGCCGAATGCACACGACCACCACGGTAGTGCATCCACATAGTGAGCGGTGCCGCAGTATTGCCACTAGAGTCGTAGTTACTTGGAATATAAAGGCCGTAGCGTTGGAAAACGTTGTCCTCAGCAAGCGACTCTTGTGAAATATTCGCGCCAGCAATAAACAGCTTCTCGTGATAACCAACACTGGGCTCCATTGACTCTGCTACTGGATTTAGCAGCTTATTGACATCAATGCTTGCGGTGAAGGCGTCAACATTGCCTTCCCATAAGGCTAAGGCTTGTTGGCGGTCGTTATACATGCCCGCCACCGGCTCGTTGGGGCGATAAGCCAGGTTATAGAACTCAGAGCCGTCAATATTAGTACTAACCAAACCAACGGTTACTACCCCGTCATTCGAAAGCTCTGCTAATGGCAGCTCTGCTCGCAAGATACCGCCCGCGCCTTCACTTGGGTCTGCCAATATGTTGCCATTAAGCAGTATCGCCGAATCAAAGCGGTCCGTTTTTAATCCGTACTCAGATAAATCGGCGGCACCCTCAGCATTATCAATCAACAGCAAAACGTTGGCGTTTTCTGCGCGTTCTAAACGGGTGAATTCCACAGCCAGAGCCAGTGTATCGGCATCAACCGCGGACCATTCGACACGGAACATGTCCCGCCCGTCAGCGGTCGCGTTGCCGTCGCCAAACCGATCTGGCACACCAGCCGGTTCTGGTGCACCAAACTGCTGTCCCAGCGCCTGCGATAAGGCATCTAAACGTTCTGCCCGGCTGTAGATAGAGCCGGCCAAGAGAGTTACCGCCAAACGGCGGGCGTCAGTGCCGTCATCAGCACCCCAGGCGTCATAGACGTAGTCATAGTAAACATGGCCACTATCAGAATAATGCGACTGCCCTGCCACCATGACCGCTTGCGGGTTATAAGGCTGACTTGAAGGCACTAAGCGGCCACGCTCCACCACCTCGCTCGCCAGTGGCAATCGATCAGGCACAGCAAACACACCAGTGCTAGCAGCAGAAGTGCGAATGGCCTCACACAGGGGTGCCAGCGGTAGTGCTTGGCATTGCGCCACTAAACCTTGTAATAGCTCTGCAGCTTCATCAATACCGACTAGGTCGTACAACAAGTTGTAGACGCAATTCACCCCACTTTCGTCAGGTGAGCAGCTACTGATATCAGTCAACTGGCCTAACGCCCCAGCGCAGACGTTCGGGTCTTGGGAGGCCATGCAGTTAATTAAC
Organism: Gammaproteobacteria bacterium; assembly: GCA_030425645.1. Lineage (GTDB taxonomy): Bacteria > Pseudomonadota > Gammaproteobacteria > JAPPPA01 > JAPPPA01 > JAPPPA01. The sequence continues at coordinate 237,187 of JAUHZK010000002.1, forward strand.
GATTGCTGCAGCCCCTCAGCGCTGCCGGCGGCTACCACCTTCAGATCAATCTCAGCAACCGTGCTGTCAAAGCCATCATCGGCAGTTAGAGCCAGACGAATCGTGCTACCACAACCCGATACTAAGGCCTCACAGCTTGGCGCAGTAAAGCGCACCTCGGAACCACCATGCGGCTGCCGCAGCGGTGCTACATCACCACTACTCCAAGTCAGCACGAGTGCATCAAAGTTCACATCGCTCACTGCCGCCGCCAACCGCACCGGTTCACCGGCAATCACGTTAAAGCTTTGAGGCATTTCCACGCTAGGAGCCGTGTTGTTATTGACGGCTCCATTGTAGTCATCACGGGCAAAGCATGGGCCAGAGCCACAGGTGTTGATGAAATGGCCATCCGGCGACATAAAGGCTGCTTTTTGAGCATAACCACGAATCGTACTACGTGGATCACTGTGAGGATCCCGGCCCCGGAATGGCGGCGTATTGTTGATTTCCGACGGTTGCGTACCGCCACCAAAGCCGCTGTCTTTGGGACCAATATCCCAATAAACCAATACAGAATTCTCGCTGTCACCCTCTGCGACCGGATCTAAGCCCCAAAAGGCATTATCACGAGCGTTGTGACGGCCATCCATCACCGCTTTAGCGCTGTCACTTGGGTCAGGAGAGTAGATGCGGCCGCCCATCGAGCGCGCACCAACATCAGCCGAGATATCGGCCACTTGGTGGTCACCAAATGCCACGTGAATCAGTGCTTGGTGATCAGGCACGTCATGGCCTAAGTCACGAAATGCGCTGGCATCTTGCAAGTGGTTGGCATAACCATTGGTTTCTGCCCGGTCCCACAGCATTTGCATCATGCTTAGTACCAAACTTTGGTCGAGCGAATTCCGATAGCTGGCGTACATCACCGCACCGTAGCCATTGAAATCAACAGAACGGCGTAACAAGGTGCTGTAGTTCATACCGAACACGCCCAAGGTGCCACGCGTAATATCGCTAGAGGTGGCTAATACTGTGCCGCCCATAATGCCGCCTTGGCTGTTGCCGTCATAATAGACTTCGCTGTTATCAAACAGCGACGCACCATCTTTTTGGAAGGCCGGATGTGAAGCAAAACCGTTGTTGTGGCGCAAAGCGCGGGCAAGGTAATGCCAGTTAACCATGCCCTGCTGGGAACGATCAGCCAGCGTTGGGAAATGGGATACGTCAGTCAATATGGCAGCCACATTCGCGATATCACCGGTAGACATACCAATCCAATCAATCGCGCAAGGCATATAGTTTTCAGCGCGCGCAAAGTTCATCGCACTACCGCCGGTACCTTCACCTTTACCACCTAACAAGCCATGGCCGTATAGATTTGGACGAGCCGGGCCATCAGTAAATGCCTTCTGCGGAATTGAGCACACAAACTCAACGGGCTGCTCAGCGATGCGGCCAAGCCGGTCTGGCAAGCCATCACCCCACAAACCACGATGATCCGGCTCATAGTTCAAGCGTCCATACACTTTAGGTAAGGCAGCCACGGTAAGCAGCTGATCTAAACCGCCAGCCATCTCGGCACTAAACGGCGCGCCGTTTTCTTCTGCAGTTGCAACTACTTTACGTAACTCATCACAAAAACCCACCATCAACGGGTCGGTTGGCGCATCGCAGGCGCTATCTGGTGTTGTTAAATAACTCGGTACAAATAAGCGGCCATAAATACGGCGTGGAATACTATCGCCTTCGCCACGATCTTCGACGCGATCAATGGTAAAGCGCGGCGCAGCACAGTTAGCGTCGGCTGACTCACTACCGTCGTAACTCACACAGTCGTTTTCGCCACCATTGGTGTCCAACGCATATAGCGCGTCATCGCGCATGTGCAACAAGCGACCGGCTAAGTTGCGGGTACTGGCTACGGTTAAGTCCCAAGCAAGGTATAAGTCACTGGTTGGGACATTTGCGGCCAATAGCTGTCCCAACAAGGCGCTCATATCGTCTGCACGACGGTTTAGCGCTGGGATATTCGTGCTCTCACCATCACGGAACACTTTGAAGGCTTCTGGCGCTTCAATTACGTTCAGATCCGAGTCACGCAGGTCGCGTAGCGCAACAATATAAGTAGCGCCGTCTTTAAAGTTTTTAGCCGGACGAATCAACAAGGCGGGACCTGGGTTTGCCCATGGATCTTGACCGGGCAAGGCTGCGCCACCGTTGTCGTAGCACTGCTGACTAAACCCTTGCGAGAACTCGCGAGCATCATCTTGGCCACCCAAGCCGAATACTTCTCCGGCTCCATTACCCAAGCTACAGGTTTCAAAGGCGGTTCCGTTGGCGTCCAACTCTGCAAATACAGGATGACGCACTAAGCCGCTATCGGTTACTTCAAACACCATAACGGCGCTATCGGCCGGGAGGTCTTCGTTGTTCTGTAAGCGATCAAGCATTGGTACCGAACTGGCATGCGCATCGGTCACGTGCAAATCGACACCGGGCACCACGAGTTGAATCATCTGCCCTGGCGAGAAACCGTCATTCCGATTCCACTCAGTTGGGTCAATCGGTTTGCCGGCCGTATTGCGAGGCATAGCGGCGATATTGAAATTCACTCGCTTGCCGGTATCTGTGAAGTTATCCGGCGCAGTAAAGTGATTCGATGGGAATGGATACATGCAGTAACTAGGGTCAAGCATGTCACAACCCATCACCTCGGCAGCAATGGCATCCGCGGCCAAGTTCAGGTCGTAAGGCGCGTCCGCTGATGGCGCCTGTAGCCCAAATAGGCAAGATGGATCTGGGTTCTCTGCACAAGCTATCAAGCCAGGATCGCGTGCGGTAGCCTCATTAAAAACCCCAGCTAGAACACAACTTTCTGCCATTAGATCATCAACACAGCTGGCCGCTAAATCTGGCGACAAACGTTCTAGCACAATGGCTAATGGGCAGCGGCTATCGTCTGGCGCCACTTGGCATATCGCCGCAACGCTGGCTCCAGGAAGCCCTACATCACCGCTATCTGCCTGTGGCGTTAATACGCCAACAGCGTTATCGACAGCAACCCAGGCACCTTGGTCATCCTCGGTGTATAGCGGCAGGCCAACCGTGCCTGTCACGTTCACAAGCGGCACGGTCACATCACGTGACGGCGAGCCAAAGAACTGTGGGTGGCTAGCGTAAAACAGCAACGCCAATTCATCGCCGGGTTCTAAACGTTCGGCAATACCCACCAAGTCAACGGTGTGTTGACCTAGGCCACGGACGGGCATCACTTGATCGTCGATTAAACCGTAATTCGGTAAGGCACCCGTCTTACGGCCCAAGCCTACAAATACAATGCTATCGCAGCCGACTGGGTTATCCATACCAGTCGCGTTACAGGCATCAAGCAGCTCATTGCCGCCAGCCAAACTACTGATGGTGATATCAACAGAAGGCAAACCAGCTAAAACGGCGGGCTTTAAGATCATTCCAAGCGGCGCAGGTACTGGCAAATTGCCGGAAACATGAGGCTGGCCTGAAACCCCGTTGCTGGGTACAGGCGCGATCGGGGTTACATTGCGAGTGGTGTATTTGTTACTAGCACCACTAGCAATAACATCACTTTCCGCCAACGCAATAGTGTCACCTTCGGTGCCTAACGCGAAGCAGGTGTCATCTAGCAGCTCTACCGTTTCACCGTCAGCTAACGGTTTCAGACGCTGATCAAACCATTTATCGTCGTCAACATCACAACCGCCGCTATTCATCGGCGGCTTATCCGGCGCTTGCGCAAACGGTAAAGCATGGCCGCCGTTATGGGTGTAAAGCGACACGTCGGCGCCAGCGTCTAGTAGGCACTGGTAGTTCCACCAAGCTTCGTTGTAGTTAAACAAGGTGTCGACCATGCCCTGAGTAATAAGAACATCTAAGCCAGCAAAATGTGAGCGAGCGTCGAAGCTATTCGCAAGCTCGCCTTTATACTGTGACGGCACAAGATAGTCACCAATACCTGGCTTGCCAGCCACCCTATCGGGCACGTTATAGCTCGCTACCGCATCAATCATCGGCACGGTGTCTGTGGTGTATTCAGGATATTGCATCGCCGACAAACCATTGGCGTCGCACCAATAACCAAGGCCGTGGTAATGGAACCAATCCAAGGCTTGGCGAGGAAATTCATTCAAGGCTGCGCCACGCGCTAAGGTCTCTTTGATAAACGGATCTTGCCCGTCTTCATGCGGCAAACCACCACTGGAATGACCAACGGCTTCGCCAACGCCAATTAGAGCCACATCCCATAAAGACTTAACGGTGTCGCCCGGGTTAAGGCTATTCCGCAAGTCATGCCAAGTAATGTCTGGCGCAATCGCATCGAGTCGTTTTTTATGGTCAACGGTGGCAATAAGTAGCTGATAACCACCGCCATAACTGCCACCTTGAGCACCAACAACTAGGTTAATGCCATCGGCTTCACTAATAGCCGTTGCCGGGCGAGCGACAAACTCGCCATATTCAACGCTTTCAGGATCTTCATTACGCCAAGAAAGGTAATCTAAGTTTTGCTCGGCCCAATCAAGAATCTGTAGCAAGTACTGACCTTCAAACTCCGGGTCCATGACGCGCACCGTGCCGCTGGTTTCACCAAAGCCGCGAGGGTCCCAAGAAATAACGGTGTAACCATTCTCTCGTAGTCCATCAAAGCCTGAGGTTGAACGCGAACCAGAATAACCCGGCCCATGCAGCATTAATGGATGAGCGCCAATACCGTCATCACCACAAAGTACGCCAACCGGCTCAAGAACTTGGAAGCTCACTTCGTAGCCGTCATGGGTTGGCAGCTTCACTTGATAGCTTTGGTCTCCAGCAAGGTTTTGACCGCCACCAGCACAAGCCGCGTATTCCACCACAGGGCACCCTGCGTCGGTTGTTTCAACCCCCTCCATCGTGTTCGGACAAACATCATCGGCATTTGAAATGCCATCATTGTCATCATCTAATTGGCTTTCGGCACATCCATCCGCGTTAACGACGTCACCGGCAGTAGTGTCTTCACAGAGATCTACATCATCCTCTTTGCCATCAGCGTCAGAGTCTCTCTGCAAGGGATCGCTACCATCTTCAACCTCTTGGCCGTCCGAAACATTGTCGTCGTCCGTATCAGCATTGTTGGGATCGGTGCCACGCAACAACTCTTCTGTGTCAGATAAACCATCGCCGTCAGAATCGTTCAAAACGCCGCTCGAGCGCAGCCAAATTGGAGCAGAAACCAATTGATGGGCATCAGTTAGGCCGCAGTCTGCATCCTTCTTACAGACCACAACAAAGTGCCAATCTTCGTCCGCGCTTAATGACGTGCTTACTGTGTAAGACACACTTAACTCTGAGCCACCTTCGGCGACAGCACCTAATGGGGTTACCTCAGCGTCACTTGCTTCCGCATCGAAGCTACGGCCGCTAATCAAGACCACTTGGTCGCCTGCCTGGGCATTGCTTAAATTAATACTGAACTCAACCGCCTCTCTTGCAGATAGCTCAACAATGCTGCCCATCCAGTCACTATTATTGGCACCGCTATTGATATAGAACCGCAGATCTCTCAATAGGTCACGATTACCATTTTCCGCATCTCGATCGGTGTAGCTACCACCTCTCACTGCCATCGTGCGGCGGTTGGCTAACGCCGCGTAATAATCTTTAGGGCTACGGCCTTTAGTCAATACAACTGTCTTGTGCTGCCCAGGACTAGACCAGTTAGTGCCGTGGTGATCCTCTGCTGCTACCGGAGACAGGTGCCAACCTTTTTGCAGGCCTTTGACGAACCACTCAATATCATCACCACCGTTGATTTCCATACCAAAGACACGGGCATCGATTTGAGCGTCGATATACTCAAGGTCATTCCAATTGGCACCGCGGCCGATAGCGGCACCAGCCGCTGCGATCGCATGTGTATGCGGGAAGCCTCCATCAAACGGTGTCAATTTAGGATTGCCGCCGGGGTGATTAAAGGTAACCAAAGCGTCCGCACCACCGCCTTGGTCAACATCTTCTTTTAGCCAATTCCAAAATTGTTCCATGTCCAAATAGCTACCATCTATTTTGGTATTGGTAACGTTGGTAGAAAGGTAAACGTTGAGGTGGTTGTAATAGTCGTTGGTCCATTCAAAACCACGCATAGCCGTGAAGCCTGTGTAATTAATTTGGCCATTAACCTCTTCGGTGTCGCTACCCTCTTGCGCTTGTTGCAAGGTCGCGGCCCACTTCACGTAATCATCGTTACTTAAGAGTTGCTCGCACTTAAGCAACGTCACAATGCCGCCCAAGTCAGCGCTAGCGACGGCGTTTGCCCAGCCACTTGGATCCTCGACTAGACCAATGCAGCTGGCGCTAGTAGTAACAGGAAGCTTTTCATTGTCTGAGTGTTCTGAAGACAACATAAAGTCCAACTGCACGCCATTTTCCCCGGTGCGGCCAGCACGGAAATAGTCAGCAGGTATGGAATTAGGGTCGCCGTCTGAATAAGAACTGTGCTCATGTACTGCACCTAGCATATACATGAAGTCACCGTCGCCTTCTTCACCAACGTAATCTGGGCTCTCATCTACCAAACCCAGTTCAGGGGCTTCACAAAGAGGCGCTATCCATTGGTAACCACAGACTTCACGCAGTAAGTTGCGGGCGCTTCCAACCACAGCACACTCGGGGCTAAAGCCAGCTTCGGTGTCTGTACAACCGCCATCTGCCGCTTCTTCTGCGGTGAGCTTGGTAAGCTTTTCAGCTGCAGCGTTAGCGACCAAGCCGTCCGCAGTTTCGCCATAAAGGGGCACTCTAATCGTGCCACTGATTGCGACGGCCGGAATGGTCAAATCACGCGATGAAGTAATAATATGTTGTGGGTGATAGCCGTAAACCAGTAGCGCTAATTTGGCGCCAGCATCAGTTTTCGCCAAGACCTCAGACACACCAATCATATCGATACTGTGTTCGCCTAAACCGCGAATAGGGATGATCTGGTCGTCGATCAAATCCCAATAGCCACTGCCATCGTTATAACCCAAACCAGCATAAACAATGCTGTCACAGCCTGTGCGTGTGGTAGGCACGCCACCGAACAAATCATCAGCTTGTTCACAGAAAGTTTCGTTTCCTGCCGGTGAACTTTGAGAAACTGGTACTGAATTGACGCTGATATCCAACCGAGGCATACCTGCCAACACAAGGCCTTCCTCGTCAACTTCAGCCAGTTCAATAACCGTTGGGCCTTTTGCCACCAGCGCCTGTGCTACAGGACCATTCGGAATAGGCAAATCGTTGCTGATAGTGAATGAGGTCGCTTCTGCTAGGTCAGCATCCGGATTACCTTTGTTGGCAATCAGCTCGGAACCACTTAACACCCAAGACTTATCACTATCTGAAATACAAACTTGGTTTTCGCCAGCAGGTAAACCTGAGTTGAAGTTATTGTTGCCACGCAACTTGCTATAGAGCCACGCTTTTTGGGCTCCACCTAAGCCATCACCATTGCAGCTACTGCCATTACCTGATGAGTCTTGGAAACCAGGCACTACGCCGGTTGGTGAGCCATAGCTGGTAGGCTGCGCCGCATCAGGGGCCGCCAGCGGCAAAATATGGCCGTTTTGGTGCGTCATTAAACGAACATCACCACCTCGGGCACCGAAGCATTGGTAGTTCCACCAGGCTTCGTTGAAGTTAAACAAATTGTCCCGCATACCTTGGGCAAGTAAGACATCAACCGGCTGCAAGCCGTCGTCACCCTCGGCATCGACGACTCGCTCTGTGTTACGCGTACCAGGGCTAACCGTTAGGCCGCTTACAGTGGTGTTTGGATCAACTATGTCCCAAGTGCGATAGTTATACGGCATGGTGACGTCGGTTGGGCACCAGTAAGCCGAGCTGTTGTAGATGAACTGTTCAATGGATTCACGAGGAAATTCATTGGTCGCCCCAGCACGTGCCAGCGTTTCGATAACAAACGGATCCAACCCTTGGTTACCACCGGTGTAACTGATGGCATTGCCCGCTGCGCCCATAAACAAACCCCAACCAGACTTAACCGCATCGCCGGGGTTAAATGAGAATGCCAAGTTATGCCAGGTTTGGTCTGGCACTAAGGCGTCCATACGTTGTTTAGGGTCAATATTGGCAATCAGCAGCTGATAAGCACCACCGTAACTACCGCCCGTCGCACCGACAACAAGGTTAAGGCCAGACTCAGCGTCAGTACGCTCATCTACTCGGCTAGAACCCGCAAAGCCTTCACCCTCTAGATGGGCGCTGGTAAGAACGCAGTTAGCACTATCCCGTCGGCATGCACTGTCATCGCGGAAGGCAGCAAAATCTAGGTTGGTTTCCACCCAATCCAACAGAGCGATTAAATTCTGACCTTCATGATCGGGGTCTAAAGCACGAATGCTGCCGCTACTATTGCCAAAACCGCGCTCATCAATCGTAATCACGATAAAGTCATCTAAGTAAGCCGAAAACGAATCGCGATTAGTCGATTTAGTACTCAGGAAACCATGACTATTCAGAATCACTGGATAGGATTCATCACAATCAATGTTTTCTGGCTCCATTACATAGAACGCAAAGGTTTCACCGTCCCCCGCCGCCGCTGGCATTATGACTTCATAGCCTTGGCCAGCCTCTAGGGCATTGCCGGTTGCGCAAGACGCTTGCTGATCAAACAGACAACCATCACCACCTACCGTTTCACCTTCTGGGGTACCGGGGCATTGGTCGATGTCATCATCAACACCATCATTGTCATCGTCGTTATCACAAACGTCGCCATCGTCATCGCCGTCGGCATTGGCTTGGTCTGGGTTATCTACCAACGGGCAGTTATCGGCTCCGTCGTCCAAGCCATCGTCATCATCATCGTTGTCACAGGCATCACCCTCGGCGTCGCCGTCCGCATTTGCTTGATCAGGGTTATCAACTAATGGGCAATTGTCATTCTCGTCTCTAACACCATCTTCGTCAGCGTCGTCAGGGTGACCGGCATCACCGCCGCTCAAAGCACTTTCGGGGTCAATCGTCACATCAACAACAAACTCGCCGGCGCTGTTTTCAACCAAAGCGTATAGCGGCAAGTCAACCGAGCCATTAATGGTGACGAACGGCAAACTAGGATCCCGCGAAGCAGAAGAAGCAAACTGCGGATGCACCGCATAAAGCAACAGGGCCAATTCATCGCCCACCGCCAAGCGTTCTGCCACACCGGCCAATTCAACCGTGTGATCACCTAAGCCTCGAATCGGCTGTAACTGGTCATCAATCAAACTAAAGTTAGGCGCACCGGCAGCTTTACGGCCTAGGCCCACTAAAGTAATGCTGTCACAGCCGATCTGGTTATCCATGCCGCTTAAATCACAGGCCGCTTCATTAGCGCCATTTAGGCTGGCCACGGTCACTGATAGGCGTGGAATACCCGCTAAAACAGCACCTTTACCCTCAACAAAGCCAAGCGATACAGAAACCGCCGCGTTACCGCTAGCGTGAGCGGCGCCGCTGGCGCCATTAGGTATCGGCAGTAACGGTGCCACCTCGCGATGCGTGTAATTCTCAACGTTCGCATTGGGCGCCAGAACCTCATCAGCATTCAGGGTAATACTGCTGTTATCGCCTAGCGCAAAACAAACTTCTTCTTCACCAGGGTCTACTTCAGCTTCCGCTTTCAGGCGGGCATCAAACCATTCTTTCTGACTATAAGAACAACTGCCACTGTCGTTGCTCGCGTTGTCGGGCGCTTGCACATACGGCAGCACATGGCCACCGTTATGCGTGGCAACATCGACACTGGCACCGGCCGCACTCAAGCACTGATAGTTCCACCACGCTTCATTGAAGTTAAACAGGGTATCGATCATGCCCTGAGTAATGAGTACGTCGAGGCCGTTGAAATGCTGAGCTGGGTTTTCAGATTCCACTAAACGGCCAAAGCCTAGGCGACCATTATCTTGTTTTGCAGGAACTCCATACACAGGGTTGACCTGCGACACCACCATCGGCACTTGATCTTCACTGTATTCGGGGTAAGGCATGGTTGGTAAACCAGATGCTTTACACCAAGCACCGAAGCCACCGCGATATGCGAACCAATCTAGCGATTGACGTGGCCAAGTATTGTCAGCCACGGCGCGAGCCACCGTTTCTTGAATGAATGGATCTTGGCCATCTTCCAAAGGCGACGTACCCGGGTTTTCTAACAACGACGGCGAACCCGTCGCGGTGCCCATCGCGGCAAGGAATGCACCCCAAACTGTCTTAACCGTATCGCCAGGATTAAGGGCATTACGAAGGTCGTGCCAGGTAATATCAGGAATAATGGCATCTAAGCGTTTACGCTCATCCATCGATAGCGTGAGCAGCTGATAACCACCACCGTAGCTACCACCTTGTGCACCAACCACCAAGTTAACGCCATCGGCGACACTGCTGCCTTCGTCAGTCATAGAGGCGCCAGCTGGACGCTCAACGAATGGGAATTGGCCGTTTCCGTTAGGCGTTTCATCACGCCACGCTAGATAGTCGAGATTCTGCTCGGCCCAATCCAAAATTTGCAGCAGATGTTGGCCTTCGTAATTAGGGTCCATACCCCGCACTGATCCACCCGCGGCACCGAAGCCATTGGGATCCCACGAGATCACGGTATAACCCGCGCGACGGTAGCTTTCAAAACCAGAGGTTGAGCGAGAACTGCTATAACCCGGCCCGTGCAGCATCAGTGGGTGTGCACCGTCAGCAATACGGCTGCAATCAATACCAGTGCCGTTTTCCGTATTGTCATCGCTGTCTAACGGTTCCAGTACTTGGAAGCTGTTGGCAAAACCATCTCGGCCAGGTAATACAACGTGATAACTACGGCCACCTTCAAGCAGCTCAGATGCTTCACAAGAAGCATTTTCAACCTCAGGCAGCTCCGGATCGACCACGCCGGTATCACCAAATACGGCACACACACCCTCCGGTAGATCGAGTGCTTGGCACTGTTCAGCTAGCGGCGTCTCTGGGTCCAATAAATCACAGAATTCAGCTGGACCGCCGACTTCGCGACACTGAGCCGCGTAACTACGTTGTACGTAATCGATATTGAAGCCGGCCATGCTAAATAGGCAATCGCGACTACTCGGATCGTCTTGGCAAGCAACTAAGTATTCGGGCAAGGCATCAGCGGAGGCCGCGCTTTTGCCAAATAACGGCAAATAACCTTGCAGCCTAAGCAACGGTGCCGTTAATGGCCCCAGTGATACAAACTCCTCGTAGCCAGTAAACGGCACGATTAAGCCGGCATCGCCGCTTGCATCAAGATAACGAAATTCTTCTTCTGGAATAATGTAGCCAAAACTGTTCTGCGTCAGCCCCAGCAACATTGTGGTTGCATTGTCTGACGGTAGACCTCGCAGCCACTCTCCAAAGGTACCGGTGGTTTCTCCGGGTATGGTAATAATTTCTAGGCCGTTTTCCGCACCACCGATGGTGATCCGGCTTACATCTGTAACAGCGTAAGGCGCTAGTTGCGGCAAGTACTTTGCCTGCTCTCCCAATAGGGGCAATTGATCAGTGTATTGACCCGCTTCGGTAAAGTCATAGTAGCCATTGAATGCACCCAATAACCCTGCACCAACAAACAGTGAGTTAGTTACTGGTAGATACACCGTCTGATTAGATATCCCGACTACCGGTGCTAACGCTTTGACTTCACTAAAGTCCAACGCGGCCTCAGCCATGCCCTCACCTTTGCAGTGTTGGCTCTGATAAGCGCTGCTTTGTTCCGCATCGTAGTTTGGATTTACTTCACAGGGTTCGCCGTTACCACCAGAAGAGGCATCAGCAATGGGGCCATTAAAGAACAAGGCCACACCACCAATATCTTCTAAAGAGTCCGTTACGCCCAGCACGTAGTCTGGGTGTGGAATGCGAGGGTCTTCATTAATCGAAACCGGATGTCCACTAAACTGCATCAAGTGGGCAACAACCTTATTCGGCGTTACTAAGCTATTAGCTTGCAGCAAGGTTCCCAGTACGTCGGTTTCGGCGTTAGGGTCGGTTTGTTGAGGTCGGCGATAGCGATTAAAGTCTGACATATCACCTTGAGAAACCGTCAGCTCAACAGGCTCTAGCGCCTCTACCGCGGCAGCAACGGCAGCGGCTGCCTGCGTCACCAATACATTTTCGATCCAATCCTGCGGCACGCCGCCCCACAAGCCCTGCAAGTCAGCCCCTGCATGAGTATGCGTTTGTCCAAACACGATATGGCTAGATGGGATGCCGGCTGCATCAGTAATAGCGTTGCGCACTTTCTGCTGGATGATATTGCCGGCACCGACGGCATCTAGTGTGACAAAGGCGACTTTTTCCTCATCGCCCGCACTGCCAGGATTAGCAACCACCATCGCGCGCACCCAAGTTTGCTCAACACAATCTGTTGCCGCACTAAAGGTAGAGGCGTCGTACTCACTTTGATCGGCCAACAGACAAGGTTGCTCTGCAGGTTGTGTCAGCTGGTCACCAAAACCACCGAATGGGTCAGGGAAATTCTGGGTGGGATCAATACCGAAGCCGCCCAAATTGAACTTTTGTAGATGTCTTGCCCCAGCAATGCGAGGCTCAGATACACCGGCGATGTGCGCCGCAGATGGGGTCACCGGCAAGCGGCTGGCACCAACTCGTACGGCGGCATCAGCCGTTTCGTCGTCAGTAATCGTCACCGTCGTCGTCAGCTCGGCAGACAAGGTCGCGTTGCCATCTGTCTGCCAGAGCTGCACGGTAAATTGTTCGGCGAATTCATTCAGCGCGTCGTCATTAATAGTTACCGTCAGCTCCGCGCCACGGTCACCTTCAGCAAACACCACACCTTCTAGCCATGTGTTCGGATCGCCGTTGGCCGCGGCATCTCCCGCTTCACCAAAGTCGACGCCAGCGCCCTCCGCTGTGCCTTGACGCAGAGCAATGGACACAACCGTCTCGGCCACGGCGGGCTTATCCAGCACTACGCTAATGCTAACCATGGCCGCACTTTCCAGTACCGTCACTTGATCGGCGGCCATCGCCGCCTTCGGCAACTGGCTCTGGCCGCAGCCGGCAATATTGTCGCCATCGTCCGCCGCGGTACCTGGACAGTTGTCATCGCTATCATCGACACCATCGTTGTCATCGTCGGCGTCACAAGCATCGCCACCATCACTAGCGCCGTCAGTATTTGTTTGCTCAGCATTGGCTACTAGCGGGCAGTTGTCCGACTGGTCGTCAACACCATCATTGTCGTCATCGCCATCACAGGCGTTGCCGCCGTCATCAGCACCATCGGTGTTGCTTTGATCAGCATTCGGATCCAATGGGCAGTTATCTTCTTGATCGGCTACGGTGTCATTGTCGTCATCGGTATCACAGGCATTGCCTCCGTCGGCAGCGCCATCGGTGTTGGTCTGATCCGGATTACTCGTTAGTGGGCAATTGTCAGCACCGTCAGCAACACCGTCTTCATCGTCATCACTGTCGCAAGCATTACCACCATCGGCTAAGCCGTCACTATTCAGTTGGCCGGGGTTAGCATTTACTGGACAGTTATCGTCACCATCAGCGATACCGTCTTCGTCGTCATCATTGTCACAGGCGTCGCCACCATCAGTCAGGCCGTCAGTGTTCGACTGTTCGGCGTTATCTATTAATGGGCAGTTATCGTCCTCGTCGGCAACACCATCTTCATCATCATCATTGTCGCAAGCGTCACCACCATCATTTAGCGCATCGGTGTTCGCTTGGTCTACGTTCGTTACCAAAGGGCAGTTATCTGAACCATCCGCAACACCATCTTCGTCATCATCCTCATCACAGGCATCACCGCCATCATTGAGGCCGTCAGTGTTCGACTGTTCGGCGTTATCTACTAACGGGCAGTTATCGTCCTCGTCGGCAACACCGTCTTCATCATCATCATTGTCACAGGCGTCGCCACCATCATTTAGCGCATCGGTATTGGTTTGGTTCTCGTTCGTGACCAAGGGACAGTTATCTGAACCATCTGCGACACCGTCTTCGTCATCATCCTCATCACAGGCATCACCGCCATCATTGAGGCCGTCAGTATTGGTTTGATCAGCATTAGCGACCGTTGGACAGTTGTCTTCTACATCAGCGATGCCATCCTCATCTGAGTCGGCAGCCGGCTCATTGTCGTTAATGGTCAACACCGCCCGGCTGGGATCTGCCAACGACGTCTGGCCGTGTTCGTTTTCAATACGGGTCAGTGCAACGGCAAACACTTTATTGGCATTGCTAACCGTATTGCCACGAATGCGAAGCAAGAGCTGCTGCTGCATTACACCAGCCGGAAAATCTATCTGGCCATCGCTAACGGCATAGTAGTCAGCGCCGGCGATAGCTGGCTCATCCACGCCACTCGCAGTGACAGATTCGGTACTGTAAAAGACGCTAAAGCTACTCGCAGGGTCACCTTGACGCTGCACATTCAAATAAACAGGCTTGGCACCAAAATCACCCTCGTCCACCGTTACGTTATCGGTGGCTAGCAATACCTTCGCAACCGGCTCAACAGGTGCTAATGAATCGTCATCAAAGATCACTGCGGTGGCTTGATCGCGGATGAACTGCACGTCATCAGAGGATGACAAGCGCAGACTTAGAAACTCGCTGTTTTCTACCTCGTCATCATTGATAACGGCGAGCTCAATAGCCTCCTCAACAACACCTGCGGCGAAGGTTAACTGGCCATCGTTTGCAACAAAGTCACTTGCACTTGCCGTTTCGGCAACGAAGGCATAGTCCACCGTGACCGCCTCAAGCGTATTCCCCCTGCGCTGGACTAAGATTTTAATGCTCTGCTCGTCCTCATCAACAGCGGCATCGGCCACCGTAAACTCCGGACGCAAACCAGTTTCACAAGAACCATCTGGCTCGGTACCGTTTTCGATATCCTGTGAGGAACAGAGAATATGTTCGAGGGCCTCTTCTTGGCCAACCAAGCCAGGACGCCCCTGGCCCGTATGCTCTGCGAGCAACTCACTTAAGCCATTCTGGTTGTGAAATTCGTTCGCCGGCACATCAAACCGTAACGCGCTGAAGGCTTCACCCTTTGCTGCGTCAACCGTAGCTTGGCTGATCTGAATACCGTTCGTTGGGTCGCCATCAGCGTCCAGCGTTAACAGCAGACGACTCTTATTAATAGCCGCATTGGAAATGTTTGAGTCGCTGTCTAAGTCTTGCAGACGAACCACCGGGGCAGCAGGCGCGTCACCCAAGGGGATATCGCCAAGGCTAAACGCCACGTGATCACCATCAGTGTATTCAAAGGCCCCTGTTGACGAGGTTACAGCCCCGGTTCCTTGACCGTTTAAGACGTAACCAACATTTGCGACCGGGCTGTCGATTAGACGGCCAGTTTTCTGCTCGGTAGGATTATTATCTCCACTGCCACCAGCACCCCCGCCGCCACAGGCCACGAGAATAAGAGACAATGCTGCAAGCAGAACTGCACGTGTCAAAGCGCACATAGCGACTCCACATTTTTGTAATTGGGTGTATTCACCGCATATTTATATGGAAGTGCTAATTGGCGACCTCCTCCTGAATCAGCGCAAGAAACCCTGACACTAATCCCATTAGGTATACCTAACTATCGTTAAGTCGTCAATAATCTAGCCCAAAGTGCAAACATTATTCGACGGCGAAAAAGGCCCAAGATTTACCCGACAAGATGGTGCCAGCCTTTGCGCGCAGCCGTTAGAATGCTGCCTAGAGCTATCGCCCCGTATCTGCCTGTTTTAGCTAAAAGGAATCTACGTGTTTGTTTGGACCGAGGTATCGGAACCGCTTTCGCGCTTACTGTCGTTATATGGAATCGCCATTAGCCTCGTGAAGGCCGGAGAGGAAATACCGGGTAGTCATTGGGGTGATAGTGAAGCCGGCCTAATTGGCAACACCTTGTATCTGCGCACTGACACGCCGCTACATTCCGCCTTACATGAAGCCTGTCATTTCATCTGCATGGACGAGTCTCGGCGCGCCAATCTGCATACCGATGCCGGTGGTAGTTTTCACGAAGAAGATGCCGTTTGTTATCTGCAAATTCTGCTTACAGACTTTCTACCTGTGTGCACGCGATCAGAGCTTCAAAGAGACATGGACGACTGGGGCTACAGCTTCCGACTAGGGAGTGCAGAAGCTTGGTTCACCGAAGACGCTGACGATGCCCGCTCCTTTCTGCTACAGCATGGATTAATTAACGCCGACAACGTCGTTTGTATCGGCAAAAATAGAGATTGATTAATGTCAACAATAGCTATTTCGCTCGTTCACAACGCGAGTTAGCCCAATTCAAAGTTACCCACATTTCTTGTGGATAACTCAGTGGGTAACCACCGGTATAATCCGTGAAACCCGCGTGGAACCGTAACTTTATAAGATTGCATTTTTTTTACACAACAAAACATTAATCATATATATCAATGGCTTATGGAGAAGTCGTCTTTTAAGTACGAACGCCCACCCTAAGGTCTATAAAGTCCGCGTTGATGTGCATAAAGGCCTTACTCCGGGCATTGAACTGGTAAATTTCTGCCAAAGCAAAAAGTTAACAGTTGTTCTGCGGCCTGCAAAAACCTGTCCAAATTAGGCAAAAACCCTACGGGGCCCAAGCATAAAAAAAGCCGGGCAAATACCCGGCTTTTTAAAACACCAAATTAACGGCGTTAACGCTAACTAGCTTGATAGTGGCGCATTAGAATTTTAGCCACTTCAGGACGGCTAAATTCCTCTGGCAAATCTTCACCAGCTGCTAGCATCGCACGTACTTTGGTGCCAGATAAAAGAACGAAATCGTCCTTACCGTGATCAGGCACATCGCGCATCATCACAACGCGACCAAGCTTCTTACTAAAGGCAGTGTGATCAGCTTCGAAGATTTGAATATCTAGTGAACCTGCAGGCACTTCCTCATGGAAGATTTCCTGCGCTTCGAAGGCGCCGTAGTAATCGCCTACACCAGCGTGGTCACGACCAACAATCAGGTGAGTACAGCCGGTGTTCTGGCGGAACAGTGCGTGCAATACGGCTTCGCGTG
Organism: Gammaproteobacteria bacterium; assembly: GCA_030425645.1. GTDB lineage: Bacteria > Pseudomonadota > Gammaproteobacteria > JAPPPA01 > JAPPPA01 > JAPPPA01. Next base: position 254,255 of record JAUHZK010000002.1, read on the forward strand.
GGCCGGCGTAAAGCATGTCAAAACCATAACCAGTAATCATTACGGTGTTTTCAGGGAAATGATGCTTAACTAGCTCACGAATAGATTCGTCGCGAACATCGGCAGGAATGTCTCCCGCTTTCAGCTTGCCCAACAGCATGTGAATAAGAATACCGTCGGCATCAACGGCTTCTTTTGCCATCTTGCACAGCTCTTCGTGAGCGCGGTGCATTGGGTTACGAGTTTGAAAGGCCACTACGGTTTCCCAACCACGCTCAGCAATTTCGTTACGAATTTGCGTAGCGGTACGGAAAGTTTCAGCGAACTCAGTCTCAAAGTAGCTGTAGTTGAGCACTTCAATATCACCAGAAACGATGTATTTACCCAAACTACGGAAGGTCGCTACACCAGGATGGTCAGCATCATCGGTACGGAAAACTTTAGCGATAATTTTCTCTTGATCAGCCTCGCTTAACTCCTCAATCGCGGCAACGGTTTGCACGGCGATCACTGGGTTACCTTCTACGTTTGGATCACGCAAGGCTACTCGAGCGCCTACTTCTAGGCCGTCAACGTTGTCGGTGCGGTTTAAAACCGGCACTGGGAAGAAAACACCATCCGCGGTGGTCAAGTTCTCGGCGGTAGACAGTGCGTCCGCCAAATTCATATAACCGGTTAACGGGTTGAAATAACCAGCACCGAGCATTACAGCGTTAGCCGCCGCTGCCGAGTTAAGCAACAGTTGCGGTAGGTTTTCTGCTTCTGCTTGTAACGCAGCGCGCGCTGCGTCATCAGCTACAAACAAAGGATTAAGTTGGTCTGAACCGTGAGGTTTGATCATCGTTTTTCTCAGTCATCAATAGTAAATGAGGCAAACCAACAAGCGGTTCGCCCCACGAGATTTGGAAAGGGTTAAATGCGGCGTTTTTGAACGGCTTGCGCCAGCTCTTCTAACATCGACTCGGTAGTGTCCCAGTTAACACAGGCGTCAGTAATACTTTGACCATAGGTCGCCGCTTTACCATCAACTACCTTTTGGTTGCCTTCAACTAAGTTTGATTCAATCATGATGCCGAAGATGCGTTGGTCGCCGGCAGCAACCTGTGCCGCCACATCACTACAAACTTTAGGTTGATTCTCAAACTTTTTAAGGCTGTTACCGTGGCTAAAGTCGATCATCACCCGAGGGCGAATATCAGCAGCGGCGAGCACTTCGCTAGCCTGAGCAACACTGACGGCGTCAAAGTTTGGCTCTTTACCGCCACGCAAAATTACATGGCAATCTTCATTGCCGGTGGTTGCCACAATCGCCGCCTGGCCTTCTTTAGTAATCGACAAGAAGCGATGCGGACGCGAAGCGGAGCCAATCGCATCGACAGCAATTTTCACATTGCCACCGGTGCCATTCTTAAACCCTACGGGGCAGCTAAGACCGGACGACAGCTCACGGTGCCCTTGGCTTTCGGTTGTACGAGCGCCAATCGCGCCCCAAGCAACTAGATCACCAACATATTGCGGGGTAATCAAATCTAGGAATTCTGTACCGGTTGGTAAGCCCAGCTCATTAACCTGTAGCAGCAACTTGCGCGCCAGGCGAATGCCCTTATTAATATCAAAGCTATCGTTTAGGTCTGGATCGTTAATTAGGCCTTTCCAACCTACGGTGGTGCGAGGCTTTTCAAAGTAAACCCGCATCACCACTACCAAATCCTGCGCGTGCTGTTGCTGCAGTTTCACCAAGCGCTGTGCATATTCCATCGCCGCATCTGGGTCATGGATAGAGCATGGGCCAACCACAACCACCAGGCGATCATCTTCACCGTGCAACACCTTGTGAATAGCCTCACGGCCAGCCACTGTCGCTTCTGCAGCGGCGTCAGAGATAGGCAGTTCCGCCTGCACCTCAGCTGGGGTCGCAAAAGCGTGAATTTCTTTAATACGTAAGTCTGCGGTCTGTAATGACATAGTGGGTCACATAGCTTTGCCGCACCTTGCAGGCACGGCTGAAAAAATCATAGGAAATTAGGCCGCGAAGGTTACAACAGCCGGCTCCGGCTATCTACCCCAAGACGCTTAAACATCGTGGTTATATGCTTATTGCACAACGCCATTAAGGCGCTCAAAACCGGCATTCAAATCAGCGATCAAATCTTCTGGGGCTTCCAAACCAATATGTAGGCGCAACGTTTGGCTCGCTGGCACACCCGTTACCTGCCGTTGAACGCCGCCAAGTGTAGGCAAGGCCAAGCTCTCATACCCACCCCAACTGTAGCCTAGGCCGAAATATTCGAACCCGTTCAACATCGCCGCAAGGGCCTCAGCATCGGTGGTTTTCAACAACACACCGAGCAAACCGCTAGCGCCATCAAAATCGCGCTGCCAAAGCTCGTGCCCTCGGCTCGAAGGCAAAGCGGGATACCAGACTTCGGCAACCTCTGAACGTTGTTGCAACCAATTTGCCACCTGCAAGGCATGCTGCTGGTGCTGCTCTAATCTCGCGGACAGCGTTCGCAATCCGCGCAAGCCCAAATAACAGCTATCCGGACCTGGACAATTACCCAGCCTTACCGCGGTCTTTTTGACTTGTGTGAAGCCGCCTTTGTCGGCGCAACAAATCACCCCGAGCATGGCGTCTGCATGTCCCACCAAATACTTGGTAGCAGCATGAATCACAATATCAACGCCCTGCTCTATGGGGCGGTAAAAAAGCGGCGTTGCCCAAGTGTTATCAATGGCCGTAACCACACCATGCGCCTTAGCGGCCTCGACAATGGCGGGCACATCTTGTACTTCAAAGGTCAGAGAACCCGGGCTCTCCATAAAGATAAGCCGAGTATTGGGCTTAATTAATGCGCTAATGCCGGCGCCTATATCTGGATCGTAATAGTGGGTAGTAACACCCATATCGGCCAGCACGGTGTCACAAAAACCACGCGTAGGGCCATACACGCTGTCGACCATCAGTAGTTCATCACCCTGTTTGAGGTAGGACAACAAGGTAATGGTAATAGCTGCCAAACCAGAAGAGGTGGCCACTGCCCGCTCATAGCCGCCATCTAGCGCCGCCACAGCTTCTTCAAAGGCAAACACCGTTGGGGTGCCATGGCGGCCGTAGTAAACCCCATCAAAGGGATTAGCGGTGGCCTTTTCTAAAGCCGCCACATCCGCAAACGTAACGGTGCTAGCGTGATAAACCGCAGGATTAACAATGCCATGCTCGGCGTGATTGCGCCCAGCATGGCTCAGCAGAGTTTTGATGTTCTTAGCCATATGCCTAGCCTGACAGCTGTTGCCCCAAGCTTCAATGCACAATCACGGCTAAGCGCGCAGCATTAGTCTTCGTTTAAAAAGGCCGGATAGGTAGCGCGATGAAAACCGTCGAACTGCGGCCAGCCCTTGTGGTCGGCCAATGGGAACATGCGACCACCCAAGGGGCCCGCACCGTCAACCTCAATACAGCAGCCGCTGGCAAAGGCAGCACCTTCGCTTAACAACCACACCACCGCACTGCTGATTTCAGATTCAGTACCCAAACGCTTAGCTGGAATGCTTTTAGCCGCTTGCTTAAGTACGGTTTGCATACCAGCGTCATAGGTATCCAAGCCAGAAGAGGCAATAATTCCAGGAGCGACGGCGTTTACCCGAATGTTACAAGAGGCCCATTCAACTGCCGCCGTTTTGGTGAGATTCAGCATACCGGCACGCGCAGCACCGCTATGGCCCATCATCGGCATACCGCCCCACATGTCAGCAATAATATTGACGATGCTGCCGCCGGTTTTGTTCATACCTTGCATAAACAGCTCACGGGCAACCAGAAAACCACCAACAAGATTACTTTGCACGACTTTTTCAAAGCCATTTTTGCTAATGGCGGCTAGCGGCGCCGGGAACTGGCCGCCGGCATTGTTTACCAAACCGGTAACCTTGCCCGCTGCCTGGATCTCGGCAATCACTTCTTGTACACGCGCCTCATCACGAATATCGCAGCTGAAATAGCTCGTTTCGTAACCATCCTCGGCCAACTCGGCCTGAACCCGTTGCAGCTTCTCCTCACTGCGGCCCAATAGCACCACATCGGCGCCTAAAGCGGCCAGCTCATGTGCAATGCAACGACCAATACCACTACCCCCGCCAGTAACTAACAGACGTTGGCCAGCAAACAGGTCGGCACGGAAAACGGATTGATAAGACACGAGCACTCCTAACGTTGACTAAAGTTCGGCGTGCAGTATGGCATTAGCCAATGTCGGCGCAAGCTGCAGCGGTGCCAAAACCTACTCGGCGGCACGGCCATGACGCGCCTGCACTATGCGCCAACACTAATCGACGATATCGACGCGTTTCAAATAGCTCTTCAACATCGGGCCAGCGTCGATCTGCGAATCCAACACAGATAAAAAGGTGTAAACGCCGACGAGCTTTCGCGTCATAAAGATAAATTCGCGCGGAGGGATTTTGAAATGCCGCGACAGCGCCGCGCTGCCACCGCTACGCGCTACCCGTTCAGGCAAGTTACTGCGGCCCCAACCGTAACAACCATTGCTACAAAGCGCCGCTTTAGGCGTGTCGTTATCTTTGCGACGGTCAAAGGGCTCAATAATTTTATAAGCCACCTTCACAAAGGAATCTTGCACATCATCCGGGAAATCATCACGGAGGAAGTTAAGCCCCACCGCTCCACGAAGCAAACGCGTTCGGTTACGGTAGTAAGCGCCGCCGACAACGTCGTAATAAGCCGTCATGAAGGTTTCGGGGAATAGCTTAACTGCGCCAAAATCAAGCAGCACAATCTTGTCCTGCTCGCCGGCCGGGTCAATACGTAAACGATAGTTACCGAAATTCGGATCGGTTTGCAGCTCACCCCAGAGGAAGAATTCTTTAAAGAAGAGATCCAAGGCCGCATAACCGATGCTGTCGCGACGGCTTTGCGACAAGGCCATACACTCTTTACTACCAACCACAATGCCCGGCTCGTAAGACGTTACTAGCAAGTTAGGGGTTGAATACTCCGGAAAAACTTGCGGCACGATAAAGCGCGGGTCGTCTTTTAGACGTTCGCGGAAGAAATGCGTAGTTTCTAATTCCAGCTGGTAATCGACCTCGCGGTGCAACATGCCGCGAATTTCGTCCAGCCACTCATCAAAATCTGGCCCCTTAGGTAGCGCGCGCACCACTTTTAACAAGCCCATCAAGGCTTCAATGTCGGTGTCGATCGCTTGCGCAACGCCTGGGTACTGCAGTTTAAAACATACTTCGCGGCCGTCCTTTTTACGCCGCGCCCGGTGTACCTGGCCAATCGAGGCTGCGCCTAAAGGCTCTGGGTCAATCTCAAACTCATCGTAGTGCCGGCCCAGTTGGGCGCGAAAATGCGGCTCAACCGCCTGCCATGTTAGCGCCGCCGACTGATCTTCTAGTTGGTGCAGCGCTGCCGTAATTTCATCTGGCAAAAAATGCTCGCCGTAAAGCGCCATCATCTGCCCAACTTTAACGATGCTACCTTTTAGCTGGCCAAGCTCATGAACCAAATACTCAGCTTGCTTGCTAAGCATTTCACTGTTTTTCTCCGCCCTTTTCTCGGGACTACGAAACAGGTTGGCAAAACCGGAGGCCGCTGCCTTGCTGCCAGCCACCATGCCGGCCTTGGCCATTGTTGCCCGGCGCTCAAATTGGCCAGTGCGAATGCGATCTACATGTTGAGGCGGGCGACGGCTAGACAAGCGATACTCCAGAAAATGTTGCAGTGCGTCATTTTATTCTACGCAAAACCACGCGGCGTTGCTAAATGATTCCGCAAAAACAGCCTAGTTCGCCAACTTGGTAGACACCAATTCCGCAATCTGACGGTTGATACTGGGGATATCTTTAAACACCAAATGCGAGCCTTGGAACCAGCTCACCCGGCCGGTTTGCCAAACGTCCTCTAACTGCTGCACATGCCCCGGTGGGATAACCTCGTCAGCTAGGCCAGCAATAATCTGGCGGTTATCCAGATCAACTTTTGAATCACGCGCTAGCGGCGATAGCGGCTTCATTAGCTGTTTGACGCGGTCGATGGAAACTCCACAGTCGGTAGTGGCATCCAGAATCTGTCGTGGGCCATGAAACCAAAAAATATCCGGTATATCGGTTAGAGGAATGACGGGTATTGCTAGGTCTAACTCCTCGAGCGTACTCAACAACGCCGTGTTGTAACCGCCCAGCGAATAGCCCAAAGCCCCTATTTTCTCGGCACCCTGGCTGCGTGCCCAGCTAACTAAGCGGCGAATATCCCACTGCGACTGCCGTACCGCGTTAAAGGTATCCATCGCATCGCCATTCAAATAGCCGTCACCGCTAATCATGCGCAGCTTGCGGCCGCCGTGCAGAGGCAGTAGTGGCAGAATCAAATTACAACCGAGTTTTTCATGCAAAAACTTAGGTTCAAATAAATTTAAGTCTAGAAACGGCACACCCATTTGGTAGCCATGAATACATATCAGCCACGGCCTAGGCTTGTCGTCATCATGACGAAACACCATTGCCCGAGCATCACGATTACTGGTGTAGCTCAGCCAGCGCTCGCCACCCGGTAACTCAGGGTGTGGTTGATAACCGGAATCAAAACGTAACATTTCAACGTCATGGCCCTGCAGGCGACGGCGTCGAATCTCTGGGCTCTCAAGTGGGGGCGGCGCTTCAACTAACGCTTCGGGGTTATCGTGCCAGCCATTTTTATCATACACCGACAACGCCGCATCTAGCTCTTCGGCAACCCGCTTGATTTCCGACTCACCTTGGATAATTTTGGGCACGCTGACAAAAACACCAACAATAATATTGTCGAGCGCCGCCCTTAGCGCCAACACCGGTGTCAACTTAGGCTGCGGTAAATCACTAGGCGCATCATGGTTATCTACCGCAATCCAGCCACTTAAGGCCGCTACCGCTACACTCATAAACAACAGCCCGACCGTTACCAGAAAGCCCCAGCTCAGTACGCCGAGTATTGAGCCGATAATCCCAAACAAGCCTGCCAAGGACATAAAACGCAGGAAGCGCCGCTCTCCAGGAACCACCAGCCAGCCACCGCCACTAATCACCATTAAAATGGCCGCTGGACCGCCACATATCCACGCCCACAGGCTGGCACCATGCAGCTGCGATAGCCAAATCAGGCCAGCCAGCACTGCCGGTGTCGCGACAAAACCCCAACGTTTTGCAGTGGCAATACTCATTACAAATCTCCCATATAGGCTTGTTTTAATTGTGTTTCTAGGGAGTTATCACTCCCAAGCATGTGTCTTAGCATACACTTGTATGCTGTCGTTCAAGCGCTTGCTCTGTTAATATTGTCCGGCTTTGGAACAGCTGTCCACCGAATGCGACGGCTGTATTTTTTAATCTTTAGGAGGATTTCCTATGTCAGTTGCTGCTGCTATTGCTGTAGCTGTTGCCGCGTTCTGGCTGCTAGCGTTTGTGGGCGCACCTTTATTGGTGTGGACTGCCGCTGCCGCCGCATACGTGGGCGGCTTATACGCACTGGGCACAATCGGCTCTACCGGTCTTTATATCGGTGGCGCGGTTGTCGGCGTTCTAGTGTTCTTTAACTTGGTGCCGCTGCGTCGCGCCCTTGTTACGTCTGCCATTTTCAAAGGCTTCAAAGCTGTTCTACCAGACATGACGTCTACCGAACGCGAAGCGCTAGAAGCTGGTGACGTATGGTGGGAAGGCGAAATGTTTCGCGGTAAGCCAGAATGGAGCAAGCTGCTAGACTTCAAACGCACCGAGCTTACCGAGGAAGAAAAAAGCTTCCTTGCTAACGAGGTAGAAGAGCTATGCGCCATGATCGACGACTGGCAGATTCAGCACGAGCTGAAAGACATGCCAGAAGACGTATGGAACTACATCCGTAGCAAAGGCTTCTTCTCAATGCTGATCAGCAAAGAATGGGGCGGCCTTGGCTTTAGCTCTGTTGCACAATCAGCTGTAGTGACCAAAATCTCTACCAAGTCTATTGGTGTTGCCGTAACCGTAATGGTGCCTAACTCTTTAGGTCCAGGCGAGTTGCTAATGCACTACGGTACTCAAGAGCAAAAAGAAAAATGGCTGCCTGGTCTTGCTGACGGCACCCACATCCCTTGCTTTGGCCTAACTGGCCCAGAAGCGGGCTCTGACGCTGGCGCGATTCCTGACGTAGGTATTATTTGCGAGCAAGACGGCGTATTGGGCATGAAGATCACCTTCTCCAAGCGCTACATCACCTTGGCACCGGTATCGACTGTTATTGGTCTTGCCCTTAAGTGCTACGACCCAGATGGTCTACTAGGCGATCCAAACAAAGTTGATTACGGCATCACCTGTGCGCTGATCGCTTCAGATCTTGAAGGCGTAGAAATTGGCCGCCGTCACTGGCCTTGCAACACCCCGTTCATGAACGGCCCAATCAACGGTAAAGAAATCTTTGTACCAATCGATTCAGTGATTGGTGGAAAAGATATGGTTGGCCGCGGCTGGCGTATGCTGGTTGAGTGTCTATCAGCTGGTCGTGGTATTTCACTACCTGCACTTTCTACCGCTGCTGGTAAAGCGTCATACATGGCTACCGGTGCTTACACTCGCGTTCGTCGTCAGTTCAAAGTATCAATCGGCCAATTTGAAGGCGTACAAGAAGCTATGGGCCGCATTGCCGGCTACGCTTATCGTCTAGAAGCAGCACGCATCCTAACCGCCTCTGCGGTTGATAACTGCTCACCGTCTGTGACCACGGCGATTGCCAAGTACCACATGACCGACATGATGCGCGACAGCCTAACCGACGCTATGGACATCCACGGCGGTCGTGGCGTTATGCAGGGCCCACGCAACTACCTAGCGTCTAACTACCAAGGTGTACCGATTGCGATCACCGTAGAAGGTGCGAACATTCTGACCCGTAACTTGATGATCTTCGGTCAAGGCGCTATTCGCTGCCATCCTTACGTGTTCCCAGAAATGGAAGCTGCACGTAACCCGGATGACAAAGCAGGCCTTACTGAGTTTGATAAGTTGCTATGGGGCCACATTGGTTTCTCTGTAAACCGTGGCGCACGTGCTCTAACCCTTGGCCTAACTCGCAGCCAGCTTGCTGGTAGCCCAGTTTCTGGCCCAATGGCTAAGTACTACAAGCAACTTACTCGTTACAGCTCTGCCCTAGCGTTCGTTTCTGACGTAACCATGGGTGTGCTAGGTGGCGAACTTAAGCGTATGGAACGTCTGTCTGCTCGTTTGGGCGACGTGCTATCTCACCTATACCTAGCGTCTGCGGTACTTAAGTACTACCAAGACGAAGGTGAGCAAGCGGTAGACCTACCGAATGCTGAGTGGGCGCTGCAAGATTCGTTGTTCAAAATTGACGAAGCTTTCCGTGAGTTCTTCCGTAACTTCCCTAACCGCCCTATCGCCGGTCTGATGAAGTTCATCGTTTTCCCTCCTCTGTCTGGACGTGCGCAGCAGCCTAGCGACAAGCTAAGCCAAACCATCGCTCTACAGATGATGGAAAACACCAACCTACGCGAGCGCTACGCAGAAGGTGTTTACACCGGCACTAAAGACGAGCCAATTGGCCGTGTTGAAGCTGCGTTCCAAATGTGCCAAACCGTTGAGCCTATCTTCAACAAGTTTGCACGCGCTGTTGCCAAGGGCAAAACCCCTGGCTGCTACGATTTGGATTCACAAATCGCTGCCTGCATTGAACAGCAAATCCTGACTCAGGAAGAAGCTGATCAAGTACGCGAGTACGACGCGCTCCGCGCTGACGCCATGTTGACTGATGCTTTCACCAAGGAATACATCCGTGGTGAGGTTAAAGTTAACGACTCAGCGACCGAGCCAGCCAAGGTTGCTTAATTAGTAATACTTGACTGACAAAAGCCCCGGCGGGAAACTGCCGGGGCTTTTTTATACTCGCAAACAGGGGACAGACCCCACCAACCAAACAGTACACACTCAGGCTGATCCCAGCATTGTTTATAGCGGGGTCTGTCCCCAATCACAGGAAAACCCATGACTATCCAAGTCACCATTAAAACCAATAAAGGCGACATCAAACTCGACCTTTATGAAGACAAAGTTCCTTACACCGTTGCCAACTTCGTTAACCTAGCGAGCCGCGGTTTTTATAACGGTATTAAGTTTCACCGCGTTATCCCGAATTTCATGATCCAAGGCGGCTGCCCGATGGGTCAAGGCACTGGTGGCCCGGGCTACCGCTTTGGTGATGAGTTCCACCCGGAACTGCGCCACGACGCTGCTGGCATCTTAAGCATGGCCAACGCTGGCCCAGGCACCAATGGTAGCCAATTCTTTATTTGCCACGGCCCACAGCCACACCTAGACGGCGCTCATGCGGTATTCGGCGCTGTGCAGTCAGATGCTGATCAAGACATCGTAAATAGCATCGAAGGCGGTGACATCATGGAAGAAGTGATTGTCGACGGCGACTGGGCTGCGCTCCGCGAACAGTGTGCTGATGCACTTAGCCAATGGAACGGCGTACTAGACGAGCAGTTCCCAGCGCTTAACCCAGCGCTATAGCACTTGCCCCATAACGCACCGGCGCTACCGGTGCGTTATGGGGTCATCAATACCCTTTTTAAAAGCGCCTCAGCCTCGGGCCGACCCCTAATTTCAGCTACACGAGCCTCACCACATGTCGACGCAAACGCCTACTGATTGGCAGTCATTAGATTTAGATTGCCTAAATAGTAACGAATACAAATTACTTATCGCGCCAGCCCTTGAATGCATTACCGATATCGCCGCCAGACGCGGCGATCCCGATTGCTATAACGACATGAGCGCAATGTTGGCCTTATTTACCGTGGTTACCGGGCTCTCACGGTGTTACCTAGAGGAATGGGGACAGTTAGGCGGCGCCTCAGACGCCGACGCGATTAATAGCGCGCCACTTGGCGCTTGTTTGATGGTCCTCCAGCAAGCCAAACTAGAACCACTGCAATGCCAAGAAATGTTGCGTGGCCTATCCGGCGCCTGGCGTCACCTAGTGAAAGAAGGCGTAATTGGCGGCGAATTTCCGCTAATTCAGCAAACATGGCGCAAGCTTGTGGATGAAGATCACACCACTGCAAAGATACACTTGAGAGATGCGGCCATGGCCGTAGTTGCCAGCGTCGACCAGTGGGAAGCGCAACGCAACTACAAAGAAGCTACTCTGCAATAACCGGGCTTGTTGTCCGCTGGTTGCGCCAGAAGCTATAGATTGTGGTGTAAGTCAGGCCAATCACAATTGATGGCGCAATAGTCAGTAGCCAGTTCGGCGTGCCAGCCAATAGGTGTACAACCACCAAAAAGAACAAAACGACCGCGCAGGGCCCTAACACCGAGTAGCTCCACTGTCGCCATGGTGAATATTGCCGCGCCGAAATCGCCTCTATGCTGAACGTCATAAACAAGGTGATAAAAAAGCTCATCGTCGATTGCGTTACCGCTGCGCGTGATGCAGCATCCCAACCGAACTCATGGTTTGCCCATGCTGCCCAAGGCGCCCAGAGCACAATTGCCCCTAGCGCCATCACCAACGCCCGCCTAGCCATTGCCAGTTGTGGCCGCCGAACCATTAATTGTTTACCTGCGTACCGCCAACGGTAATCTCGTCAATTTTCAACGTCGGCTGGCCAACACCAACCGGCACCGACTGACCATCTTTACCACAAACACCCACACCTTCATCCAAGGCTAGGTCATTGCCTACCATGCTGATCTTCTGCATCACATCAGGCCCAGAACCAACTAAGGTCGCGCCTTTAACCGGATACTGAACCTTGCCGTTCTCAACCCAATAAGCCTCGCTGGCCGAGAAGGTGAAATTACCACTAGTAATGTCGACTTGGCCGCCACCAAAATTGACCGCGTAAAGCCCTTTATCGATTGTGGCAATGATCTCATCCGGTGCTGACTCACCGGGCAACATGTATGTATTGGTCATGCGCGGCATCGGCAAATGCGCATAAGATTCGCGTCTACCATTGCCGGTAACCGGCATCCCCATCAAACCGGCGTTATGCTTGTCTTGCATATAAGCAGCCAAGCGCCCGTTTTCGATCAATATCGTGTTCTGACTAGCGACACCCTCGTCATCAATTGATAGCGAGCCTCTGCGGCCATCCAAAGTGCCGTCATCCACCACTGTAACCAGTGGATTAGCCACCAATTCGCCTAGGCGCCCGGCAAAGGTAGACGTGCCTTTACGATTGAAATCAGCCTCGAGACCGTGACCGACAGCCTCATGCAATAGCACACCCGGCCAGCCCGGCCCTAGCACCACCGGCATCGTACCGGCCGGCGCGGCCTGCGCCGCCAGGTTCACCGTCGCTTGCCGTACGGCTTCACGCGCCCAACGCGCCGGCTGGTCGCCGGCTACCAAAGTTTGCAAGCCATAACGACCACCGCCGCCCGAGCTGGCTTGTTCGCGGCGACCGTTTTCCTCAACAACCACCGTTACGCTCAAACGCGTTAACGGTCGAATATCCGCAGCCAAAGTGCCATCGCTGGCCACAACCATGATCACATCTTGCGCAGCGACTAGGTTCGCCATCACCTGCACCACGCGTGGGTCGGCTGCGCGCGCGTCGGCCTCCACTTGCTGCAGTACTGCCACTTTATCGGCTGCGTCCAACTCATCAATCGGGTCGATCGCCGGATATAAGGCCTGCGCGTTTTGCCCTACCAAACTAGGCACCGTTAACGACTGACCTTGACGAACAATCGCCGCGGCAACACCACCTGCCTGCTCAAGGCTCGGCAAGGTGATGTCGTCAACATAAGCAAAACCGGTCTTTTCGCCCTGTAGCGCTCGAATGCCAGCGCCCTGTTCAATGCCATGATTGCCGTGCTTAACAATCCCGTCTTCCAAACCCCAACTTTCGTGGCGGTTGAACTGACAATAAATATCCGCCGAATCAGCTCCCGAGCGCATAATGTTATGGAGCTGCGCTTGCAGCTGGTCAACAGTCAGAGCGTTTGAGCCTAGCAGCTGCTGGCTAGCCTGATGAATTAGGTCGGTCATGAAATGGGCCTAAAAAGAATCAATCTGTAAACGAAGTTGCTCTTTCAACTTACGATTAGCTTGTAGTCGAATATTCGATGGTGGCATACCTAGAATCACCAGCCAGTCAGCTAGCTCCATAGCACGGGCTTTTTCCAACTCATCCTTGCCGTGCTCAACAATCAAGACTTGCGCCGGATCGGCTTCAACAGCGGCGTTGTAAGCTTGCATTGCCAGCTGTAGCTGCGGCTCGCGCATTACTTGCAAGCCATGCTCAATATTGCTCGGAAACTGCGCTGGCAGCTCCCACTGCGTCTCGGCCTGCAACGGTGGCAATACGCCAGCCGCTAGCAAAACGAATAGGCCCAAGGGCGCTAGAAAACGCCGCATCGCCATCATTGAGCTGCTAACACCGACCACCTAACTCACCTCACTTAAGCCACAACCACAAAGGGCGGGCATTGTACCTTAGTGCAGCCGCACTAGCGGCGGCGCGCCCCGCCTCGGCGTCGGGCTTTAGCGCTAGCCTCACTAGCAGCCGCGGGCGCGTCCTCAGTGACCACTGCGCTTGGGCGGCCAAACTGAATAGCCGTCGCTGGGCGAGACTCAACTTTGGGTTTCTCAGGAATAGGTTCACCGTTGATCAATGGCTCATCCCAGCTGCCAGTTAGATGGAAACGCAACACACCAAGCTCGTCAAACGGCTGCCCAAATAGCTCGTTACCCAGTAGCAGCAATGCTCCGACCCCAAGCCCGGAAACCAAAGCGCCTACCACCGCGGTCCCGCCTCCAATTTGAGGGCGTACCGTGATCCGCTGATCATAGTCTTGCTCTAATAAGCCAGCCCGACCAACAATCATGGCATCGGCACCACGAGCTTTAATTTCTAAGTTATCCGTCCACGCATTGCCGTCACTAACGGCAAAGTCGCCGGTGATTCTGTCGAAGGTAAGGCCGCTTTTGGCGATATCCGAAAAATCCAGCAACAAACGCTTAGGCAAGGTGTAAAAGCTAAATAAGCCTAAGATTCGTCCCAAGCCCGGATCCACCTGATAAATCTGGCCTTCTTCGAAATCAACCGAAAACCCACCGCTCGCCCGCTCGGCGTCAAACTGAGTCATTGGGCCAGGCCACTGTAATTTCACGTCAACATTTGCGCCTTTTGCACCGAGCACGTCAGGCAGGTCAATGCCGTTCATTACTGCATCCCAATCACCCGATGACAGTTTTACTTCTAGCTCACTGTGGTGGCCATGTTCGTAAACATCCCAGCGGCCAGAGGCGTCCAGTGCAAGCTCGCCGCCACGGCTAGTTAACCGCCGCATTACTAGGCCACTCACGCCTGGTTCGGTAACCACATCAATCTGACCTAAGCGAACGCCCATGTAGCGGCCATCACGTATCCGTGCCCGCACCACAGGTAACTCTCGCGGATCCACCGTTGACGCTGCTACTGGTGCCGGCGGACCAACAGCCTCAGCCTCAGGTGTACGCACCAAATCAGGCAAATACAAATAATCAAAATCAACTTCAATCTGCGCGGCCAAGCGACGCTTCTGCAAGGCACGCGCCGCCTCGCCTAGATCCGCTACCTGTGCCGCACTAACCACGCTATCTGGCACCAGCACCGTGCCAGCGCCATCGGCGCTTTTCATTGTTAGCTGGGCCGCGTTTTCCTGCCGCCGGATATTAGCGTTCAAGGCCCGCCAATTGATGCCGAAGGCTCTGAATTCGTCACTGCGCAAACTGAGATAGTCGAGAAAATCAGGCAGCAGCATGTTGCGCGCCGGCGCCGCCGCAGCCTCGGGTTGTTGCTCCGCAAACCAACTTAGCAGGTAGTCGAGGTCGCCTTTCGGCAGGTCGACAACCACGCCAATGCCATCTTCGGTTGGCAGCACGGCATTGATATTACCAACCGCGAATTCAGCCCGACGCAACTCACCATCGTCTTCATCTGCCAGCCACAAGGCGGCACCACCAAGGCCACGTGCGTTCGCGGTAACGGCCATTCCGGAACCGGCGCTGCGATCTACAAGCAACTCGAACGGCGCTTGCCACTCAGGCCGTTTCTCGATCCCGCTTGGCCCATTAACGGCCACCCCTTCTAGGCTTGAGGTAACACGAATACGCTCGCCTGGTGCAGCGCCATCGCGGCCGCTCAAATCGACCTGTAAGGCGCTACTGCCAGACAGAATATTCAGCAGCCAATCCGGCATAAAGCGGCCCATAAATGCCTTATGCTGAGGCTGCTCATCTAAATCCAGCTGGGTTTCGGCAGTAATTAACATGTCACCGCCTACTAGACTTAAATCCAGCTGCGCCGCAGCATCAAAGCCATGAAACTGGCCGCGGATGTCATTTGCTAAAACCCTAGCTTCGGTAAAACCAACGCGGCCATTGATATTGTCCAACGCAAGGAATTCCGAGCTGCGTAGCTTGGTGTCTTCTAGTACGAGCTCTCCATTCGCCTTTAGCCCTCCAATGTTGCTAACCGGCACATGAAGCTGCAAACTCAAGTCGGCCTCGCCAGAGGCGGACAAACCTTTTAGTAACGGCGCCACCGGCTCTTTCAGCGGCGACTGCCTTACATAGCCCAACAGTTTAGAAACCGGGGCCGTAGCCTCAGTCACAATGTTGACATCGGTCAATCGCAGGTTGGGAATATTTACGTTTAACCGAGTCGGGACAACGCCTTCGGTCTCGGCATGAGCTACCCTCGCCATTAAACCGATATTTCGGAATAACAGCGCCGCTGTCACATTGCTTAGCGCCGGCCAATCTTCGGCAAACTCAATCGCCCCACCGCTAACATCGGCGTCAACCCGGAAGCTGCCCTCATTAGCCTCGTAAGGAAAACCCTGCAACGGGCCATCAATACCCACCTCAGCATCGACCCGCCCCGCCAGTAAAGCGCCTTGCAACCAGCTCTGCGCCGTTGCTGGCGTGAAGGCGGGGATAAAACGCTTCACCAGAGGAACCGTGCCATTTCTAACCTTTCCTTGTAGCTTAATATCACCCGCAACTTTGGGCCCACCGAGCTGGGCGTTAACCGCTACCACCACCTCAGCAGTCGCCCCTTCCTTAACTAGATTGAGGCTCGGAGCATTGATCGCCAAACCATCAATACGGCCACTGTTGTCGTCTGTTCTTCGCATCGCAATACTAAGCTGGCCGGCCACGGTATCAACGCTGCGCCGCCCCTCGTAAAGCCACGGCCAATCAATGATCAACGAGGAACTGTCTAACTCCACATCGACGACATCATTATCTACTGTGAAACGGCCTGCCAAATTTTCAAAGCCTGGCCAGCCCTTATTCTCATCCGCAGCTCCAGCCACTTTTCCCGTGCCCCAGCCCAATTCGCTGAAAGCGCCTTTTGCCTGCGTTTTAAGCCCGCCATCGGCACTATGGGAAACATCGAACTGCTCTACCTTAAAACGGCCAGACGGCGCCATCTGTTGCAACACGCTCGCCATCTCGCTTGGAAATGGCAAGGCTTCAGCTTGGTCGAATACGTCACCCCAAAGCAGACTGTCGAGCTGCCCATGAAATCGCAGCTTGCGACCTTCGTCTTCAGTGCCAATCGCCGAGTGCATGGTCAGGCCTTCAACTTCCACCACCTCACCAGCAACCGTTAGCTGGGCTTTTTCACTCGACACGGTCCACTTGCGCCCTAGCTGCGCCAGATTCTTGAGTGCATCAACTTCCTCACTTGAAGACTCATGGCTCTCCCAAGACAAGTCGCCCACAAAGGATTCAACAAGATGGCGATCACGTTGCGCGCTACTTTCGTTATCTAAACTCAGTTGCAAGGCCTGCAACGAGATATGGCTAGTTACCTTGGTGGTCTTTTGCCGGTCCCACTGCAGGTTAATATCACCGCGTTCCAACACGCCAGCGCGTATATCCAGCGGCAAGGCCGCAAGCAACGGCTGCACCCACGGCGAATGCAATTGAAAGCCCTGCAGCCGAGCAAACATAGAGCCACGCATATTAACCATGTCGGCCATGCTGCCTTCGGCATCTAGCACCAGCTCAACGTTTTCACCAATTGAATTCGGCGGCTTACCGGATAGTTCAATATGGTATTCACCGCCGCCACTCCGGAACGCCAGATCAAACCAAGCACTTTCTGTATCCAAACCAGTGTCGCCAGCCGGCACCCACACAACCTCAGTGCGGCCGAGAGAAATGCGCCCACGTGCCGCTAAGAAATCTAATAACGGCCCTAGGAAATCACTTTGGTTGCCGGCACTGCCATCAAAGCCCCGCAACCGAAGTCGACCGTTATCGGTTTGCTCGACAACCAAGCGCAAACCTTGGGCATCAACACTAGCTGGACGTAAGGGCTGCTTAGAAAACAGCTGAAAGATATGTGTCCCGACCGCCAACTGGCGCAGGCCAACCAGCTCATCGCTATCGACTGGTGAACGGATGGACACATCCTCGAAAATCAATCGCGGCCCCCAACCAGACCATTCGGCCTGCATACTGCCAATCACCAGTGGCTTGCCAATCGCATCGCTGGCCATGGCCTCGATATCGCGTTGCAACTCTGGCAGCTCTGGTAGTAATAGCCGAAACAGACTGAAACTGACCGCCAACAAAATCAGCAGAACCGCAAAAAGCCCAAGCAAGCTGCGCCGTATGGCGTAAAAAACGTTATTAGGTAATGCCACGCGGCTAGACCAAGACCACATCGTGCTGGTCAGGCGGGTACTGGGCCTCTGCCTGCAAACGAATAGGATGACCAATGGCTGCTTCCAAATCAGCTAACGCCTTAGCCTCGTCGCTTAGCATCAAATCAACCACCGCAGGTGCAGCAATGATCAGCATCTCGCGCGGCTCAAACTGCCTTGCGGAGCGTGAAATCTCACGGAAAATTTCGTAACACACCGTTTCAACCGTTTGTACGGTGCCTAAACCACCACAAGTACCGCAAGGTTCCATCAGCAAGCGCTGCAAGCTTTCACGCGTTCGCTTACGCGTCATTTCTACTAGCCCCAGCGGGGAAAAATCGTAGACCTGCGTGCGGGCGTAATCCTTCTGCAAGTACTTCTCTAAAGATCGCAGCACCTGGCGCTTATGATCCGCATCCTGCATATCAATAAAATCGATAATGATGATGCCGCCGAGGTTACGCAGCCTAAGCTGCCGCGCGATGGCTTGTGCTGCCTCTAGGTTGGTCTTAAAAATAGTTTCTTCGAGTGTTCGATGACCAACGAAACCACCGGTATTGACGTCGACCGTGGTCATGGCTTCGGTCTGATCAAAAATCAGGTGACCACCTGACTTCAGCTCCAAGCGCCGGTCTAGCGCGCGGCCGATGTCTTCTTCCACGCCGTAAATATCAAACAACGGCCGATCACCAGCGTAATGCACCAGCCGGTCTTTCATATGCGGGAAGAAACCTTCGGCAAACTGTTTGACCTGCTGAAACGCCTCCGGTGAATCAATCCGCACGGTATCGACTTCTTCTGACAGTAGATCTCTAAGGATTCGAAGCACCATGGGCAAGTCACCATGGACTAAAGAAGGCACCGCTGACGAGGTTGCAGCGCCGGCTATTTTTTCCCACAACCGACGCAGAAAAAGCATGTCCGCCCAAATAGCTTCCTGGCTAACGCCCTCGCCGGCCGTTCTAACAATAAAACCGCCATCTTCTTCATTCTTGAGATTGGCGCGAACCGCTGCCCTGAGGCGCTCCCGCTCCTCTTCACACTCAATCTTGCTAGAAACACCTAGATGTTTCTCACCGGGCATATAAACCAAATAACGCGACGGCAGGCTTATTTGCGTAGTCA
Organism: Gammaproteobacteria bacterium; assembly: GCA_030425645.1. Taxonomy (GTDB): domain Bacteria; phylum Pseudomonadota; class Gammaproteobacteria; order JAPPPA01; family JAPPPA01; genus JAPPPA01. The sequence continues at coordinate 273,062 of JAUHZK010000002.1, forward strand.
GACGCGCGCCTTTACTGCCAAGCGGGTCTTTTAGCACCTGCACCAGCACCGTCTGACCTTCTGCTAACAACTGCGTGATATTGGCCCCTGCGGTATTGCGATGCGCTAGCGGCCCGCCACCGTCACTGTCGACCTCATTAGCGAGCGCTGAAATATCTTCCGATGAACGCATGCCGATATCGCCGACATGCAAAAACGCCGTGCGCTCGAGACCGATCTCGACAAAAGCTGCCTGCATGCCAGGCAAGACTCGCGAGACTTTACCCTGGTAAATATTACCGACCAGACCGTGGCGATTAGTTCTCTCAATAAAAAGCTCCTGCAAAACACCGTGGTCAACAACCGCCACTCGCGTTTCTTGAGGGCTCACATTGATGAGGATTTCTTCGCTCAAAGGGTCTCTACTCCAAAACGGCTCAATAACTGCGAGGTTTCGAAAATCGGCAAACCCACGACAGCACTATAGGATCCGGATATTTTACGCACAAATACAGCAGCAAGCCCTTGAATTGCATATGAACCAGCCTTGTCTTGAGGCTCTCCCGTCTGCCAGTAGCGGCGCATGGCCTCGGGCGCAACGTGGTCGAAGCTCACACGGGTTGCCACCACAGCAGATTCGACCCGCTGACCCTGCACACAAACCACCGCAGTTAATACCTCGTGCTCACGCCCTGACAGCAGCGACAGCATGCGCACGGAATCGTCAAAATCGACGGGTTTACCCAAGGCCTCACCATCCACCACCACCGCCGTATCGGAACCCAATACGGGTAATGACATGGCTTCGCCCTGCTGTTGCCAGCCGGCAATGGCTTTATCTGTGGCGACCCTTAAGACGTAGTCCTCTGGCGTCTCGTCTGCCGCTTGTTGTTCTGGCACGGAAATCGATGCGACCTCGAAACGCAAACCCAGTCCTGCCAACATCTCCCGCCTACGCGGCGAACGCGATGCGAGGACAAATTGCGCTAGCTTATTGGCGTGTTCGCCAGACATATCCACTACCCCTTGTATTGCTTATCCAAGACCCGTTCACACCTCATAACGTTCCCCGCTTACTCGGAAGCTGACTCACGACGTCTATTCACGACAGCTATTCCCGATGATAAGGGTGGTTATGCAGAATGCTGTGAGCACGGTAGAGCTGTTCGGCAACCAATACCCGCACCATTGCATGCGGCAGCGTCAGCGGTGACAAACACCATTGCTGATCCGCCATTTGTCGCAGCTCTTCATCTAAACCGTCGGGTCCACCCACTAACAAAGCAACATCTTTGCCGCTGTGCCGCCAATGATCTAACTGCTGCGAAAGCTGTTTTGTGGTCCAAGGTTTACCGCGCTCATCCAGCGCCACCACGATCGCGCCTTTAGGAATCGCGGCTTTTATATCAGCGGTTTCTTTGCGCACTGCGGCTACTGCGGCGTCACGTCCAACGTCTTGCTTTTTGCGCGGCCCTGGCGGTAGCTCTTTAAGCTGTAAAGCCGTTTGACTAGGCATTCGCTTGGCGTAGGTTTCATAGCCATCAACAACCCATTTAGGTGGTTTTTGACCGACGGCTATTAGGTGAATTTTCATGCGTGAATTGTACCCTCGTTACGGCAGCTAACCTAAGCGCTTACTCCGCTTAACCGGTAACCCAAGACGACCCGAACCAGCCGCCTTTTAAGATACTGAGTCCCTTTACGCTGGCGCTTCGTCAGATTGGTACACAGTTACCTGACCGTAACCTTGCGCCCGACTCTGGGCCAACGCCACATCACAAGCAGACAGCGTATCCGAGGCCGACCAACGGCCATTATTGAATTGCACAATACCCATGCAAACACTGACCGAGACGGCTTCGCCGCTGGGCGCTTTAAGCCAACGCTGACTCAACTTCTGCTGTACTCGCAGGGCAACATTCATTGCGTCTTTGGCTTCCGTCGCCGGCAGAATGAGCAGAAACCGATCGGCCCCAAGACGCCCCACGTAATCAAGTTCTCGACAAGTACTTCGCAACATCATGGCGATCTCAGCGAGCACCTCGTCGCCAAACGGCTCACCGTGACTGGCATTAATTCTCGACAGACCATCGACGTCGACCACCATTGCGGAGAAACGCATCTGCCCTCGCCGCCATCGCTGAATAGCCTTGTCTAGTTCTTCTAGTAAGTAGTGCCGGTTATGTAGCCGTGTTAGTCGGTCTAGCTTAGCCACGTCATACAAGCGCCGACGAGAACGTCCAAGACGCTGTCTCAGCGCCATCGACATTAGGCTCGGCAAACCAATAACCAACGCACTCATTAATAGATACTGCAGGGCCTGCTCGGCACCTAAACGTGGCGGCTGCAGAATATAGCTTGCAACACACAAGGCGCTAACCAGTAAGAACGCCTGCAGGCTACGACGTTTGCCCGTGGCGAGCGCTGCAGAAAAAATTATCGGTAAATAGAAGACACCACGAATGCCGTCGCTATTCGCGTGGGTATCAAACCAAAAGCCCCAAACAGCCGCCGCCGCAGCGAGTAGCGCCAAGGCGACGGTGAGTAGCCGCCGCGGCGCTAGTGGATGCAGACGCTGGTTGACCGAAGCTGGCGCCATTGCCAAAACCGAACTAGCCTATTCTTCTTCCGCGGCTGGAATGCCTGACCAGATTTTTTCCAGCTCATAGAACTCGCGGGTTTCTTGCTGCATTACATGCACCACAATATCGCCGAGGTCGATCAAAACCCATTCGCCATTGGCTTGCCCTTCAACCCCTAGCGGTTGCAAACCCGCCTCTTTAGCTGACATCACAACGCTATTGGCGGCGGCTTTGGCATGACGGTTTGAGGTGCCGCTAGCCACAACGACCTTGGACATCACCGAACTAATCTCAGCCGTGTCTAGGCAGACAATCTCTTTGGCTTTTAAATCTTCTAGCGCGTTAATTACCAAGCTCTCTAGCTCTTCTAAGCTTAGGTCAGCTGCTTTTGCAGTCATAAGTGGGTTCCAAAAATTTAAGAATAGCCTCGGGCACCAAGCCCTTCAGCGTTTTACCAGCGTCAATTAAACGCCGTATATCGGTGGCAGAAATATCAACTTCCGGCACCGTTAGCTGGCGCACTGAACCGGCCAGACATTGGTTAATATCATTTGTCGCTGTCACAGCATATTGCGACAACCAGTCGGCCGCTAGCCCTTGATAAGCGTCGCAATATCCTGGGCGATTCACCACCACCAAGTGGCAAAGCTGAGGCAGCTCATTTGCCTGATACCAACTCTCAATGCCCGCGTAGGCGTCAGCGCCCATTAAAAATACTAACGGCCGCCGCGGATACAGCTCGCGCAAGCGCCGCAAACTATCAACGCTATAAGCGGGCCTTGCATCATCACTCTGCGCCTGCCACTCACTCATCTCTAAAGACAGCCGCGGCTCAGCTTGTAATGCCAATTGCAGGGCGTTAAGACGGGTTTCTGGCGCCAATACTGGCTGCCCTCTATGCGGTGGCAGCGGATTCGGCATTAGACGCACATCATCAACAGCCAATTGATCGGCCACTGCCGAGGCCATGGCTAAATGGCCGTTATGCACCGGGTCAAAGGTACCGCCAAGTATGGCCAGCGGTTTATCTAGAGGAGCTAGTTCGATCACCTTAGCCGCGTATTTCGCCTTGGCCAAAGACAATGTACTTTTGCGTCGTTAAGCCTTCTAGGCCAACCGGGCCCCGCGCGTGCAGCTTATCGGTACTAATACCAATTTCGGCACCTAAACCGTACTCAAACCCATCGGCAAAACGCGTTGAGGCATTTACCATCACCGAGCTTGAATCGACTTCGCGCATGAAGCGCATGGCACGACCATAATCCTCAGTAACAATACTTTCGGTATGGCCAGAGCTGTATTCAGCAATATGCTGCATTGCATGTTCAATATCGTCGACCACACGGATCGAAAGCACCGGCGCTAAATATTCGGTGGCCCAATCTTCTTCAGTCGCAATCGCCATATCAACGATCGCGCGAGTGCGCTCACAACCTTTTAGCTCAACGCCTTCGGCCTGATATTTGGCGGCCAACTCAGGCAGCACTGCTGCTGCCACATGTTGGTTTACCAACAAGGTTTCCATGGCGTTACAAACGCCATAACGATGGGTTTTGGCATTAAAGGCAATGCGCTCGGCCATCTCAAGATCGGCCTTGTCATCAATATAAACATGACAGATACCATCAAGGTGCTTGATCACCGGCACGGTCGCGTCGCGGCTAATGCGCTCAATCAGGCCCTTACCACCGCGTGGCACGATGACGTCCACGTACTCAGGCATAGAAATCATGCGGCCAACGGCGGCGCGATCTGTAGTTTCCACCACTTGCACCGCAGCCGCAGGCAAACCAGCCGCTTCTAAACCTGCCCGTATACAACGTGCCACGGCTTGGTTGGAATGAATCGCCTCAGAACCACCCCGCAAAATAGTGGCATTGCCCGATTTTAGGCATAGGCCAGCGGCATCGGCCGTCACGTTCGGGCGGCTTTCATAAATGATGCCGATCACGCCGAGCGGTACGCGCATCTTGCCAACTTTAATACCTGAAGGCCGTGCCGCTAAGTCGGCGATTTCACCAACGGGGTCTTGTAGGCCGGCAATCTGGCGTAAGCCTTCAGCCATGCCGTCGATGGTGCCATCCGTTAGCGCCAAACGATCCAATAAGGCCGCATCTAAACCATTGGCTTTACCGGCTTCAATATCTTTAGCGTTTTCTGCTTTCAGCAATTCACGCGTATCTAACAAGGCATCGGCAATCGCATTCAGCGCGGCATTCTTTTGCCCGGTGCTAGCGGCTGCTAACACGCGTGCGGCGGCACGAGCTTGCTCGCCGAGCTGCTGCATATAGGCATCAACATTCATATTGCTGTTAGATTCATTCAAAGAAACAACGGTCATAAAATTCGTTTCACTAAACCACCCAAGTCACAAAACTCGGGCAGCGCCATCTTTGGCAAGTTAATCAATAGCGCTATTTTAGCGCAGATAGCGCCGAGGAATTAGGCTGCGAGGCGTAAACAAGCTCTTTCTAGCACCAACCAGGCATCACCTTGCTGTTGGCCTTTGCCGGTGGCGTCAGCTGCGCGCAGCTGCTCAACAGCGCTTTGCCAATGCGCCAAAGGTGCGCGATTAGCCCAGTTTCGCAGTTGTTTTTCTCTTTGTGGCCAGGTTCTGCGACTCAGCGGGTTGCCGCTAGCCAGCTGGATTACGTCGTGTAGCTCTTTTTGCAGTACGGCAATAATCGGTACCACATGCAAACCTTCTGACTTCAGACGCAATAACTGCCGCAAAGCGCGTGCGCCCTGCCCAGAAAACACCGCTTCAGCCAGCCCAAACACATTAAAGCGGGCGCTATCGGCCACCACTTGTTCCACCTGCTCAGCGGAAACCGTTTGCCCGGGAAACAACAAGGCCAGCTTTTCAATGTCCTGTGCCGCGGCCAGCAAGTTACCTTCTACCCGCTGCGCCAATGCCGCCACCGCGTCGCGGTCAGCATTAAGGCCCCGCGACTGCAACCGCCGGCTAATCCACTGCGGCAACTTGCTGCGGTCGATTGGCCAGCACTGCACAGAAACACCGGCAGCATCGACCGTTTTATACCATTTAGACTTCCGCGCACTGCTGTCCAAACCACCACAAACCACTAGCAAACAGGTATCCGGCGGCGGATTATTGGCCCAGGCCACTAGGGCTTTAGCGCCGGCGTCACCGGGCCTGCCGGTTGGCAGTCGAACCTCAATTAAACGCAGCTCAGCAAACAAAGATAAGTTAGCACCACCCTCTTGCAGGCTCTCCCAACGAAAGCCGGGCTCAACGTGATAAACCTGACGCTCGGAATACCCTGCCGCACGCGCTGCTGCACGCACCTCATCAAGGCACTCTTCAACTAGCAGTAATTCATCACCGCCAATTAGCCATACAGGCGCGAGGCCTTGGCGTTGAATATGCTGGGCAATGCCGTCGGGATAAACTTGCACGTAAAGTTAGGCCTGAGCGCGCTATGGGGCCGTTAGTTGACCCACCGCAGAACGGGTGATTTGGTTAGCCAAATACTGCGCCATTTCGTCATACAGACTTTCCGCTTCACGCTCAACGGCGAGTACCGCATCAGGATTGAATACCTGTGCGCGTCGCGACTCTACTTCTTTAGAGTCACCCACGGAGAACGGCGTTTGATGTTCAGATTCAGCAACTTCGGTTTGGTCGCGTCGGGCATCAATGCGGTAGCGAACATGGTAGATCAACTCATACTCAGCTGGCTCGTTACCATTACCCACGGCTAGCAGGCGTCGATCGCGCTTCTCGCTTAGCAACACGAAGACCGCGTCTGCCAGCGTTTCATCACTAACCAACACCAAACTTTGCTGGCTTAAGTTGTCTTTAAGATAAGCGTAAACCGGACTACTTGGGGTATCCGTCGTGACCAGCACGCGTTTCACGCTATCAGGCCACGCAACGCAGGGATTGCAGAGGCGATAACCGCAGCTCGTCAGCGAAACCACCAACAACAGCAAACTGAATTTGATCGCCTTATTCATCACTTTATTTCCTTGCCCGAAGTCACTATTTAAGCGACAACGATGTTAACCAGCTTACCCGGCACCACAATAACCTTGCGTACGGTTTTATCTTGCGTCCATTTTTGCACGGTTTCATCCGCCAAAGCCAAGGCTTCCACCTCATCTTTGCTGGCGCTAGCCGCTACCGCAATACGGGCACGCAGCTTGCCATTAACTTGAACCACTAGCTCCAGCTCGTCTTTCACTAGGGCAGACTCGTCGAATACTGGCCAACCGGCATTCATTACATCGCCTTCATGACCTAACTGCTGCCACAGTTCCGCGGCAATATGCGGCACGATTGGTGCCAAGCATTGAACGATCGCGTCTAGCGCTTCTTGGCGTACAGCCTTTCCTTGCTCGCTGCTATCGTCAAACTTCGCCACGGCGTTACTTAGCTTCATCATCGCTGCAATCGCGGTGTTGAATTTATAGCGTTGCTGGTAATCGCTGCTGGCTTGTTTGATAGCGGTATGCGTTTCTAAACGTAGCGCTTTTTGATCGCCGTTTAGGCTGGCAACATCCAATGCCACTGCGGCATCGGCAGCGGCGTGGCCTTCTACCTGTGTCCATAAACGTTTAAGGAAACGGCTCGCACCATCTACACCTTGGTCATTCCATTCCAAGCTTTGCTCTGGCGGCGCCGTAAATAGAATAAATAAGCGCACGGTGTCGGCACCGTATTGCTCAATCATCTGCTGCGGGTCAACCGTGTTGCCCTTCGACTTCGACATCTTGGCGCCGTCTTTTAGCACCATGCCTTGGGTTAGTAGGTTCTTAAACGGCTCATCGCTCGTTACCAAGCCCATATCGCGCAATAACTTATGGAAGAAGCGCGCATATAGCAGGTGCAAAATAGCGTGTTCAATACCACCGATATATTGGTCTACCGGCAACCAGTAATTGGCACGGTCATCGAGCATGGCGTCTTTGTTATCGGCCGAGCAGTAACGCGCGTAATACCAGCTCGATTCCATAAAGGTATCGAAGGTGTCTGTCTCACGGAAACCATCCGCCAGCTCAGAAAATTCGGGCATTTTCTTAATCGGCGAGCTAACACCGTCTAACTCAACATCCTCTGGTAGCTGCACCGGGAATTCGGTCGCTGGGCGTTCGTTACCTTCAGCATCGTATTCCATCGGAATCGGGCAACCCCAATAACGTTGGCGCGACACCCCCCAGTCACGCAAGCGGTAATTCACTTGGCGTTGACCTAGGTTTTTCGCTTCCATCCAGTCGGCAATCGCATTAAAGGCATCAGCCGAGCTTAAGCCGGTAAATTCACCGGAATCTACCAACACACCTTTGTCGGTATAAGCCGCCTCGCTAATATCGGCATCACCCTCGGCGTTGTTAATCACCTGCTTAATGGCAATGCCGTATTTGCTAGCAAATTCGTAATCGCGTTGATCATGCCCCGGTACGGCCATTACGGCACCGGTGCCGTAGCTCATCAGGACGAAGTTGGCGGTCCACACCGGTACAAGCTCGCCGGTAACAGGGTGCTTGGCTTTTAGGCCGGTATCCATGCCACGTTTTTCCATGGTTTCGAGGGTTTCCTCGTTCACCGCGGTTTGTTTGCACTCGGCAATAAAGGCCGCCAGCTCAGCATTGTTCTCAGCGGCTTGTAGCGCTAAAGGATGCTCTGCTGCCACGGCGACATAGGTCACACCCATTAATGTGTCTGGGCGCGTGGTGTAAATCTCTAACGCGGTACCGTCCACGTCAAATTGCATTTGCAAACCTTCAGAGCGACCAATCCAGTTGCGCTGCATGGCTTTTACGCGTTCTGGCCAGCCGTCTAGCTCGTCTAGGTCGTTTAACAGCTCTTCGGCGTAGTCGGTAATTTTAATAAACCACTGCGCCAATTCTTTGCGCTCTACCTGCGTATCGCAACGCCAGCAGCAGCCGTCTTCAACCTGCTCATTCGCCAATACCGTTTGATCCGTTGGGCACCAATTAACGGTGGCTTCTTTTTTATAGACCAAGCCTTTTTTATAAAGCTCGGTAAAGAACCACTGTTCCCAGCGGTAATAATCTGGATCACAGGTCGCCAGCTCGCGATCCCAGTCATAACCTAAGCCCAGTTTTTTCAATTGGGCTTTCATATAAGCAATGTTTTCGCGGGTCCATTTGGCCGGCGGTACGTTGTGCTTAATCGCAGCGTTTTCTGCGGGCAAACCAAAGGCATCCCAACCCATTGGCTGCAATACGTTTTTGCCTTGCATACGCTGATAACGGCTAATGGCGTCACCAATGGTGTAGTTACGCACATGGCCCATATGCAAACGCCCGCTGGGGTACGGGAACATGCTTAGGCAGTAAAACTTTTCTTTGCTGTCGTCTTCAATGGCTTTGAAGGCGCCGGTGGTTTCCCACTGCTGTTGATACTTAGCTTCGAGGGACTGGGGATCGTATTGGGTCGACATTATTTGGATGACTAGCGCCGCCAAAACGGCACAAAAAAGACAAAAATGGAATTGCTGTATAGGATACAGCAGCAGAGGATTTCAAATCAGCAAAAGCGACTTATCGCGCGGCAAATAACGCATAAAAAATGAAAAAAATCGCCCTAAAGACTCACGACAACCATGAATTTGAGCTGCAAGCCTTTGCCGCCGCCAATAGCGAGGCACCGGTTTTTCTTATCTGCCCCGCCATGGCGGTTAAAGCCAGCTATTACGCGCCATTTGCTGAAGCCCTGCAAGCGGCAGGTTTTAATGCCGTTTTAATGGAATTACGCGGCCTTGGCAGCAGCAATAAACAGCCTCATAAAGGCAACAACTTTAGCTACCACCATTTAGTCGATATTGATTGGGATTTGGCGGTTAACACCATCCGTGAGGCGCACCCAAAGTCCAAAATTGTTTTGTTAGGCAATAGCTTAGGCGGCCAAATGAGTGCGTTGTATACAGCCGCCAACCCCAACAAAGTAGACGCACTGATCCTGATTGCCTCGTGCTCGGTTTATTACAAAGCCTATAAAAATAAAATCGGCACCCTGCTAGGCACCCACACACTGGCTGCTGCCGCCGCTCTATTCGGCTACGCACCGGGTGACAAACTCGGTTTCGCAGGCAAAGAAGCGAAAAGCGTCATTTACGACTGGGCTTATAACGCCCGCACTGGTAAATATCGTGCAAGCGGCTCTAGCAATGATTTCGAAGCCCTACTGCCCCAAGTGAAAAAACCGGTACTGGCGATCTCATTAGCTAAAGACCAGCTAGCACCCAAATCGGCAGTAGAAGCCTTGCTAGCCAAACTACCCAGCTGTGATATCGAACACCAGCATCTATCGGCGCAGGACCTGGGCTTAGAAAAGGTCAGCCACTACAGTTGGGCTAAACAGCCCGCGCCATTTGTACCTCGTATTCAAAGCTGGTTGGACAAAGCTGTTAGCTAGCTTTTTCGATGCAGGCGCTATGCGCGCGGCTATTGTGAAATTTACCCGGGCCAATTTGCGGCGTTACATCATGTGGGTCAATCGGTTCGCCGCATTCTGAGCACACGACCATAGGACTGTAGTGATGGCCGCAAGGGTTGTGTTTGTAGAGCATGGGCACGCCTTTGCCATCGTCCATCCATTTGTCGCCCCATTTGGCCATGCTGATTAGAATCGGGTATAACTCTAGGCCTTTTTCGGTGAGTCGGTATTCATAGCGGTTGGCTTGGTAGGCTTCTTTTTTAAGCACACCGTAGTCGACTAACTTTTTCAGGCGCTCAGATAGGCGGTGGCGGCTCATGCCTAGATTCTTCTGGAAGTCATCAAAGCGGCGCACTCGTAGGAAGGCGTCGCGGATAATCAGCATGGTCCAGCGATCCCCTACCACGGCTAGCGTGCGGGAGACTGAGCAGACTTCGTTTTCTATTTCGTCCCATTTCATGGGTATTGCCTCGCACAAAATGTCCGCCCTTCGACAGGCTCAGGACTAACGGTGTATTGCTCTCACCGCCGTGTGAAGTTCATCCTGAGCTCGTTGAAGGACATTCGATTGATTGCATCATAGCTTGACAAGTTCCATTTTGGAACTTATTGTTTCGCCATCAGTTCCAAAATGGAACCTAAAGCCAATGTCAGGAGTTTCACGATGACTACGCCATACCCGAATTTACTTGCCCCGCTTGATCTAGGGTTCACCACCTTAAAGAACCGCGTGTTGATGGGCTCTATGCATACCAACTTAGAAGAAATGCCGGGCGGTAATCACCGTTTAGCTGAGTTCTATGCTGAGCGCGCGCGTGGCGGCGTAGCACTAATCGTCACCGGCGGCGTTGCGGTAAACCCGGAAAGCGCGGTATTCCAAGGCGCTGGCATGATGGTCTCTGACGAAGACATTGAGCATCACAAGCCGGTTACCCAAGCGGTACACGACAACGATGGCAAGATTTGCATTCAGCTGTTGCATACCGGCCGTTACGCCTATACCAAAGAGCCAGTCGGCGTATCTGATATACAAGCGCCGATTAACCCGCGCCGCCCGCGCAAACTAAGTAATGAAGAGATTGAACAAACCATTGAAGACTTTGTTCATTCCGCTGCACAGGCGCAAAAAGCCGGTTACGACGGCTGTGAAATTATGGGTTCTGAAGGTTATTTAATTAATCAATTCCTAGTTACCCACACCAATAACCGTGACGACAACTGGGGTGGCGCTTACGAAAACCGTATTCGCTTCCCGGTTGAAGTGGTACGCCGTGTGCGTGAAAAAGTCGGCGAAAACTTCATCATTATTTTCCGCCTGTCGATGCTGGATTTGCTTCCCGCGGGTTCCACCAAAGAGGAGGTGGTGCAGCTCGCGAAAGAAATCCAAGCCGCTGGCGCCACCATTATTAATACCGGCATTGGCTGGCATGAGGCACGCATTCCTACCATCGCTACCATGGTGCCGCGCGCTGCTTTTACTTGGGCTACCCACCAAATCCGTAAAGAACTGAATATCCCAGTGATTACCAGTAACCGCATCAATATGCCGCACACCGCCGAAGAGGTACTGGCACGCGGTGATGCCGACATGGTGTCGATGGCGCGCCCGTTTTTAGCCGACGCTGAGTTTGTTAATAAAGCAGCCGGTGATCGCGCGGATGAAATCAATACCTGCATTGGTTGTAACCAAGCCTGCCTAGACCATACCTTTGGCGGCAAGGTTTCTAGCTGTTTAGTAAATCCACGTGCCTGCCATGAAACCGAGCTAGTGATTAAACCCACCGAAGCAGTGAAAAATATTGCCGTGGTCGGTGCCGGTATGGCTGGCGTTTCCTTTGCCACTACGGCCGCTAGCCGTGGCCATAAAGTCACCGTGTTCGAGGCCCGTGATCGCATTGGCGGCCAGTTCAATATGGCCCGCGCTATTCCTGGCAAAGAAGAATTTAACGAAACCATTCGTTACTTTGAAAAGCAGATAGAGCTCACCGGTGTCACCGTTAAGCTAAATCATCGCGCGACCGCCGCCGAGCTAGCAGAGTTTGATGAAGTGGTGGTGGCCAGCGGCGTACAACCGCGCATCCCAGACCTCAAAGGCGTCGACCATCCCAAAGTATTGAGCTACCCCGATGTACTGCGCGACAACAAAGCCGTCGGCAAAAAAGTCGCGATTATTGGGGCCGGTGGCATTGGCGTCGATACCGCCCAGTTTGTGACCCAAGTCGGCACCTCGGCGTCGTTAGATGTCGACCTATTCCTCGATGAATGGGGTATTAGCAAAGACCTTAACAATCGCGGTGGCATCTGCCCGGATGGCAAAAAGCTACACGCGCCCGCGCGTGATGTGACCATCTTTAAACGCAGCGCTGGTAAAGCCGGTGTCGCCTCCAGCAAGACCACGGCTTGGATTCACCGTGAAGAGCTAAAACACCGTGGCGTCAAAATCGTACAAGGCATCCAGTACAGCCATATTGACGACGACGGCTTGCACTACCACGACGGCGATGAGCTACGCACTTTTGAATGCGACAACGTCATTCTTTGCTCTGGCCAAGACCCAGTACGGGATTTGGTAGATGGTTTAGAAACCGCCGGCATTACCCATCACCTAATTGGTGGTGCCGATGTAGCCGCTGAACTAGACGCTAAACGCGCCATTAAGCAAGGCACTGAACTCGCCGCCGCTGTATAAATCGTATACAGCCAACGACCGGGCGGCGCTGTGTTACTCTACGCGCCGCCCCAGTGGGGCAACTTGGCACTGCGGCTGAGAAACCATTAACCGTAGTGACGTTGCAGGACGGTTCCTGCCAAAGCTGAAAAGCCTCACAACGGATAATAGATTGAGTACTCCAGACCATTTAACGGATACGCTTTTTGCGGATCTAGACCTCGCCCCTACCCTGCATAGCGCCCTTGCCGACGCCGGTTTTAAAAACTGCACCCCTATTCAAGCGGAATCGATTCCCAAGTTTTTGGAAGGCAAAGACGTTGCTGGCCAAGCCCAAACGGGTACCGGCAAAACCATCGCCTTTTTACTCTGCACGCTAAACAAGCTGCTACGGGATGAGCCGATGCAAGGCCGCACTAGCCGCGATACCCGCGCACTCATTTTGGCGCCAACTCGCGAGCTAGCGATTCAAATTGAGAAAGACGCGATCCCGCTGATTGCCGGCACCGACATCAAACTCGGCCTTGCTTATGGCGGCACCGACTGGGAAAAACAGAAAGAAAAAATTGAGGGTGGTGTCGATATTCTGGTCGGTACGCCCGGCCGCATTATCGACTACTTCAAGCAAGGCGTATTTACGCTGAAGAAATGTGAAGTAGTGGTATTGGACGAAGCCGATCGCATGTTCGACCTTGGCTTTATTTCCGACTTGCGCTACTTATTACGCCGCTGCCCTTCTACAGAACATCGCCGTAACCTACTGTTTTCGGCGACATTATCCGCCAAGGTTTTGGAACTCGCCTACGAGCATATGGGCGACCCAGTATCAGTAAAAATTGAAGCCGACACCATGACCGCCGACAAAGTGCGTCAGGTGATGTACTACCCCGGCAACCACGAAAAGATTCCGTTGCTAATCGGTCTACTGCAAAAAATGCAGCCCGAACGCACCATGATCTTTATCAACACCAAATACGAAGCCGAAAATGTTTGGCGTTGGCTCAAAGGCAATGACTTCTCGGTCGAAGTCATCAGTGGCGATGTACGCCAGAAAAAACGCGAGCGTTTATTACAGCAGTTTAAAAACGGCGAGTTGGATATTGTCATCGCCACCGACGTAGCCGCGCGTGGGCTACATATCCCTGGCGTAACCCATGTCTTCAACTACGACCTGCCGGACGACAAGGAAGATTACGTACACCGTATTGGCCGTACCGCACGCGCCGGTACCGAAGGCGACGCCATTAGCTTTGCTTGCGAAACCTACGCCTTCAACCTAGGAGATATCGAAGACTATATCGGCCACAAGATTCCGCTAGAGTCGGTCGACCCAGACTTATTAGTCGAGCCAAAGCCGAAAGCGCCTCGCCCTGAACGTAAAGGACCACCACCTGGCAGTGGCAACCGCAACAGGGGCGGCGGTCGCGGTGGCAATCGCGGCAACTCAGGCGGCGGACGCCGTCGCCGCTAAAATAAAGCACAAAAAAAGGCCCCATCTATTGCAAGGCGTTTGGTGGCGGTTTCGGCCTTTGCAGCATTACCCGTTTGCGGTAAGCGCCCAGTGCGGGCCGAGCCTATTTTGAGGCATCAAAATAGGCGAAAAATGCTTTACCCGCCGTGCGACCGCTGCGCGGTTCCTTGCGGTGCTCACTAAATCAAGCGCCTGCGGAACTCGCTACGCTCAAACAGGCCGCAGGCTCGATCTTGATTTAGCTCCGCTCCTCAGTCGCACAAAGGGCGAAATACTGCTAACCAACTTCCCGCTCGCCCTGAGCTTGTCGAAGGGTAGCCGAGAAAGTCTTCAACACCCTTGGTAAACGCCTTGCATCTATTGGGGCATTTTTTGTGTTCGCCTTTAATTCTGCGCCGCGTCTATAAATAAACTGTGTTCGCAATTTGCGGGCGCGTTGGCCGGGTTACACAAGGCGCTGGGGTCATCAACGGTTGCGCTGCCCTTGCCGTCAATCGTCGCCGCATAGGCAAGAAACCGTGCGTAGCTCTCGTTATTGGGGCAGTCATTCACTTCGTCATCAGGATACGGATTGGCTGGATGCTCGGTACTCACCATATGCGCACCCGAGGCTAACGCGTCTGCCAAACGGGTTTCATAGCTGGCTACCTCTGGGTCGTAATCAAATAGGCAGACCGGCGTGTAGTCTGGGCACTGATTGGGATCAAACGCACATTGCTCGGCGTTATTACTCGGCGGGCTGTCTGAACGCGTCCGAATCAAGACCCCGGTTTGGGCCGCATCTGCCACCGAGTTACCTTCACCAAAGCAATCGCCATTCGGGTTATCACAGCGCGAAATAGCGGCATTGGGACCACTGTCGTTCTCTAGAAAAGCCACCCAGTTCTGCACTGGATTACCACCCGCAGTGGAGTCACAATCGTCGTCGTTTTGCTCGCGGTAATCGCGCCCGTGCGTGCTGCAATCATTGCTAGCCATCACAAACACCAGCGCTTTACCGCGGGCCTCATCAATATGCGGCCAACCACCGCAGGTGGTATCAAAACGCACCGCCTCAGCTAAGCTATCGCAGCTGCCTAGCACCTGCGCCGGCGTAATCAGCTGGTCTTCCTCGCCTTCAGCCGGCTCCGGAAAGACAGCACGGATATCGTTATCAAAATCCCGCCAATGCCCCACTAAAGAACCCTCGTTTGGATCTTCGGGGAACGAATCCTTCGGCTCAATCATAATCATTGCCGGCAGCGAATTAGGGTTCGCATCTAGGCCGGCTTTAATCATTTCTAAACAACCCATTGTTAGTGAGCTCGGGTCGGCACCAAAGCGATCACACATGCTGACGGGATCTAAAGCGCTAACGTGATACACCTGCATGTACTGTAGCGGCGACCAATGAATATCAAGCTCAAAGGAACGCACTCGGTGCTCAAGTAACTGCTTATCTAATGAATCGTGGGAGTAGTTCCAATCGGCCACCAGGCCTGCCAACAAACCCTTCTCGTGATAACTATTGTGAGTACCCATGGCGACGTACTGGTTAATACGAGGTAATACCGACAATGTAAAGGTCGCAGTCGCGGCCAATTCGCCGTCTGACACGGTCACCGTGATATCGGTATCCCCCACCGCCCCAAAGTCACCGACGCTAGCCGGCTGTTCGATGCTGGCGGTCCAGATGCCATCGTTCTCTGTAATAACAATTGCACTATTAGGCACAATGCTTGGATCGCTAGAAACAGCAGAAACCTGCAAATCTGTCGCCGCAGTTTCCTCATCATTCAAAGCCAAACTAAACGGCCCCAAGCGACCCCTAGTGCCCATTTTTTGATCAGGAATCTCAACGACACTAGGCGCGGTATTGCTGCCCGTAGGCGGTGGCTCACCAGTGCCTGTGCCACCCGAAGAGTCCACACTACCGGCTCCACCACAAGCCACCAATAGACCCGCCGCTAAAGCGGCTAGCCACTGCTGATAAACCATCCCTAAGCTCCTGCCATTTTTAATAATCGTATTAGTTAGCGGGATAGCTTACCGGAAAAAGGGCTTACTGGAATCCGCAGGCTGGCTTAACTTTTTGCTCAACAATAGAACCAAGCGGCGACCGCATAGGCTTAGTACCGTACCGACCTTGGCACTGCCAGAAATCACCAGCTAGACCGATGCTGAGGCAGTACCCATCGGTTTTGCATTTTTTCTAAGCCATAAGGTAAACGGCAGCAGTAACAGATACATCACAAAGGCGTAACTGAGTATGGCCAAAATCAGGCCGTTACTAACAAATACCTGTGATGCCAATAACAAGGCCAGATTCAAATTGCGAGTACAGCTGCAAAACAATAATGCCGTCCCCCAACTCTGCTGTTGCCAGAAAAGAGGCACTAGATAGGTGGCCGCAACCAACAACAGCAACACCGCCCATTCGAGCGCCGGAATGGCCAACATAAGGTGCCCCTGGGTCGCGGTAATTCCGACTATCAATACGCCTAAGGTGACATTGCCCAACCACTTAAACCGTGCTGCCCAATACTCAGCCCGTGCCGGCCAGTAGTAATGACAAAGCATGCCCAGCAATAAGGGCAGAACTTGCCACAACAACATGGTGACAAAGGCCTGCCAAGCAATCGCTGACACTGATGCAGTGAATCCCTGTAGCTCAAAGCCGGCTAGCGCCAAAGTCAGCGGTAGCGTCAGCAAGCAAATAAAACCGCTAATCACCAAGGCTGCCGTCGCCAGAGCAATATTGCCGCGCACATTGGCGGTAAACAACGGCGCCGTACTCCCTACCCCACAGGCGCCAGCCAGTAACAAGGCCAATGCCATTTCTGCCGACAGCAGAGGCGCTAGCAGAATCGCTAACAACGGCAATGCAACCAGGTTAATGCCCAGAATCATTAACAACGGCCGCGGCCGCTGTAACGCCTGCCATAATTGTTGTGGCTTTAGCGACAAGCCCATCGACAGCATAACGCTGGCAATAAGGACAATAATCAGGGCATCCTGTAGGCTCATACTTAAACCAATATAAAACAATTCTGGTTTGTCAGTGTACCGCGCACACCAGTATGGAGACCAAATGAAACTCTACGACTTCAAATACGCCGTAAACCCAATGCGCGTAAGGCTGTTTTTGGGCGAGAAAGGCATTGCTCTCGACGCCAGCGCAGGCATCGAACTCTGTGACGTAGACATGATGAAGGGCGAACATCGCAGCGCCGACTACCGCGCCATCGCTCCCAATGGGCTACTACCTAGCCTAGTGCTTGACGATGGCACGGTACTTCAAGAAACCATCGCCATCTGCCGATACTTTGAGCTAACCCACCCCGACAATCCTTTATTTGGTGAGAGCCCGTTGCAGCAGGCCACGGTAGAAATGTGGCAGCGCAAAATGGAAATGGAACTGATGCTACCGACCGCCATGACCTTTCGGCACTGTCACCCAGCGGCAAAGATGTTGGAAGACCAGGTACCCGAGTATGGCAAGAAGATGCAGCAACGTGCCGCCAAGCGCATGCAAATTCTAGACAAAGAACTCGACAACAAAACCTGGATTGCCGGCGACGACTTTTCAGTAGCTGACATTACCGCTTACTGCACCATCAAATTCTTCAAAAAGTTATCCGATCTACCGATCGAGGCCGATCATCAGAACCTGCAACGCTGGTACGACAGCATTAATCAACGTCCAAGCATTGCCTGGTTATAGGAACAAACATGATTACGCTATATACCGCCCCCACGCCTAACGGCCACAAAGCCTCTTGCACACTCGAAGCCATGGGCTTGGAATACAACGTTAAGGTCATCAATATTCTAGGCGGCGATCAGCACAGCGATGAATACCGCGCGCTAAGCCCCAACGGCAAAATCCCCGTTATTGTCGATCACGACAACGACGATTTTGTGGTCATGGAATCGGGCGCGATTATGATTTACCTAGCTGAGAAAACAGACCAGCTAATGCCCAGCGATGCCAACGGCCGCAGCCAAGTTATTCAGTGGTTGATGTTCCAAATGGCTGGCGTTGGCCCAATGATGGGTCAAGCCAATGTGTTTTACCGTTATTTCCCAGAGAAAATTCAGCCGGCCATTGACCGCTATCAAAACGAAGGCCGACGCTTGTTTGAGGTACTCAACAAGCACCTAGCGGACAAAGATTGGCTGGCCAATAATCAAATGAGCATTGCCGATATTGCCAACTGGTGCTGGGTACGCACGCACCGCTGGAGCGGCATCAGTATTGACGGCCTCGAGCATCTGCAGCGCTGGATGGGTCAGTTGGCCGAGCAGCCGGCTTTGCAGAAAGGCCTAGAGGTGCCGGTTAAGCTGCCGGACCTAACCCAACTGGACAACAGCAAGGCTGCTGACGAATTTGCCAAAAACGCTCGTAATATCGTGAGCAAATAAAACACAAAAAAGCCTGTACTAAGGAGACCCACTATGAACCCTCGCTTTATTGGTGCTGTGATCGCAACCTTCCTTTTCATCTTTGCCTATGACTTTGTCTACCACGGCATTTATCTAGCCGATATCTATCAGGCCACCGCGCAACTTTGGCGCCCTGAAGCCGATATGGCGCCGTATATGAAATATCTGAGCCTAGGCCAGGCATTAGTGGCACTCGGCGTGGTCTGGATCGTGTTCCGCACTGAACGCGGTGGTTGGGCCGCCGGCGCCATGACCGGCCTAGCACTGGGCGTAATAGGCGCTGGCACCAGCACCATATTCTTTGCCGTACAACCACTCCCAAGCGAATTAGTATGCAGCTGGATTAGCAGCGGCTTCATCCAATCCGCCGCAGCCGGTGCCATTGCCGGCGCTATCTATAAACCACAGTTATAAGCCACACTGCACGGCCCGGACTGTCGCCAACAGTCCGTGGCCGAGCCAACACACCATCCATGTTAATCCAAGACTTATTTTTCTCCGCCTGTGTTTATTTATCTTTATGTGACGGCTCCGAGCCGATTAGCCCAGAGTCAGTAGATCACGGCCAGCTATACAACCTAACAAGCCGTGAAGTCGCCGAGACTAGCGGTATGGCGGCTAGCCGGCTACAGCCGGGAGAGCTTTGGTTACATAACGACAGTGGCAACGACGCCAAGCTGTATCGCTTTGATCCGAGCAACGATAAATTGACGAAGACAGTCAGCTTGAATGGCGCCGAAAGCGACGACTGGGAGGATATGGCCAGCTTCCAATGGGATGGGAAAAATTGGTTATTAGTGGCCGACGTTGGCGACAATTTCAGCAACAAACAGCATGTGCAGCTTTACTTATTGCCGGAGCCCAACGGCACCGCCGAAGAGCAGCAAGTAGACGTTGTAACCACCTATACGCTGCGTTTTGAAGATGGCCCACGCGACTGCGAAGCCATTGCTGTCGACCCCGACAGGCAACGCCTATGGCTGCTTAGCAAACGCGACAAGCCTGGGCGTTTATACTCAGCACCGCTAGATCAAGGTAGCGACATCTTCGCTACCTTTGCCGGCGAAGCAATCACAATCCCAGAACCCACCGCCGACGATATTGAACAAGACCCGTGGTATGGCGGCCGCCGCTGGCAAGCCTCAGCAATGGACATCAGCCCCGATGGTCAACAGCTGTTGATTACCACGTACAAAGACAGCTACATCTACCAGCTACAAGCAAGCGACCAAGGCAATTGGGGCATTGCGATTTCACGGCCACCGCTTGTAGTGGATACACCGCAATTAATGCAAACCGAAGCCGGTGCCTTTAGCCACGATGGCGAGCACGTGTGGGTGGCCTCAGAGCAGCTGCCAACTCAGCTGTTCCAGACCCAGCTGACTAAAACAACATCAACAGTTTCTCGGGATACTCTCAGTAAGCCTCGATAAATTGCCGATAAACGGCTGCGGCTTCAGCCGGCACCTCCACCATTGGCATATGACCAATTCCCTCAAAGATATGCAGCTGGCTATTGGGTAGTTTTTGCTGCCATAGCGGGGCTGCACTCACATGCAAAATTCGGTCAGCTTCGCCCCACATCACTAAGCTAGGTGTTTCAATATATTGCAGTTCATCGGTTAACCAATCGTGGTGGTAAAACCCGTTCTCAATTAGCACGAGTTCTTCGCGTCGCTGCTGATAGTCTTGTGCCTGCGCGGCCAACACTGACTCCGGCAGAAATGGCGGTTGCTCCATCGTCATGCCATAGAACAAATCAAAATCCGCGCGGTTATGAACGAAGAACGGGTTCTTGCCCTGAGCTTCAATCATTTTATGCATGTCGCTAAGCACCGGAAAATCCAACCCCGCTGGATCCATCGGTGCCGCTGTTAAGGTTCTTTCTGGGTACATACGAGCAAACCAAGCAGTAATAAAACCACCCATTGAATTACCAATGACATGCGCCTGTTGAATATCTAAAGCTTCCAACAATGCCGCCAAACGCTTGGCCTGCGCCGGCGCACTGTAATCCCATTTCGGGTCATAGCCGGTATCGCCATGACCAGCCAAATCTGGAATCACTAGGCGATAATCTTCGACAAAGTGCTTCGCGAATCGAGGCCAGACATCGCGATCAGCACTAAATCCATGAATCATCAAAATGGCAGGCTTCTGTTTCTGCTCTATGCCAGACACATAAGTCACCATTGGCAACTCACCAATATCTACCGTCCGTTGCTCTAAGCCATATACAGAAGCCTCAACAGTAGTTGCCGCCGCATAGATCCAGCGCCCTGCTGTAGGCGAGGTTGCGGCCCAGTAACCAGCTACCGCCAGCAGTAGCACAACAGTTATTTTCTTCATAGGTTTACTCCTCCTCTCACTATTTCCGCCTAACGCGGCTCGTGGCGTGCGCGATACACGCCGGGTGTGACGCCATACCAGCGACGGAATGCGCGCTGGAAGCTACTCTGTTCGGAAAACCCAAGCATCAATGCCACATCAAGTAACGATAGCTCTGATTGAGCAATGTAGTGTTTGGCTAGTTCCTTACGCAGCTCTTCTACCAAGCTGCGGTAGTCCACGCCCTCTTCACCCAACAGACGCTGCAAGGTTCTAACAGGTTGGCCGGTGTAGGCGGCAACCTGCTCAATGCTAGGCACACCGTGCATCAATCCCTGACGTACAAACTCGCTGATCTCATTAACGAGTTCCGAATGCGAAATTTCGCTACGGCCTCGTAACTCGCGCAAACGCTGACGGGCAGCTTGCTCGATCGTGGCGCGCAAATTCGGTGCCGAAGAAAAATACGGCGTATTCAACAAATGCCGGTCAAAACGCACACATAAGCTGGGGCTGGCGTTGTAGCTCAGCTCGCAGCCCAGCACCTGGCGTTGCACACTATTGTCAGCCGGTGCCGCAAATGGGAATTCAATAACTTTGGGCCTGTACTCATTGCTATCGCTAATCAGGTCAATCAGATTGAGCCAGCCAGCGACGCTGTATTCCATAAACTGACGAATGCCACTTTCGCTGCGCCCATTAGGATTAGTCAGCTCCAGTCGTAACTGCACCTCGTCGCCTGCAATCTGATAACGCACGCGAGATGCTGTTGCCACCAAAGCGTGATAACGAGCATGTAGTTCAAACATCTCGTCGGCACGTTTACAGGTCATAAACAAATGGCCTAAAACACCGAGGTGTTTAACCGCCATAATCTGCCCTGCCCGCAAGCCCACTAACGGGTCACCGGAGACATCTAAGGCCGCATCAAACATCGGATCCACCCGCTCGTCGGCCAACATCAAATCGCCATCTCGCAGCTGTTGCGCGTCTAAGCCTGCGGCTTTCATTAAGCGCGCTGTTGGCAAACCCTCGCTCTCAAAATAGTCGAATAGTGGTCGAAAGTAAGCAAAGTTAACGTGACTGGGTTCCATAGCATTCCTAAGCGAAAACGTTAGTCTGGCCTGCCGCGCCAAACCTGCTCCGTGACTATACTGAATCTGTATTAATTGGGATTGCCAGCCGACAATCTGGCATCGAAAGTCAATGGCATAGGGCGTCAATACCCCCGAACAAACTCCTAAGCACAATGTTTTTAGGCATTACCGCAACAGGCACTGCCCTATAACAAAACGCTAGGAGACAAAAATGCTACAGCAGCAAAGCGGCAACGCGGCGCTTGGTTTTGTAAAGAACCAGCTCAGTAATATTGCCGACATGATGGCTTACCCCTTAAGGGCCTCGCACTACGTTGAGCTGGTAAATCCACTCTGGACGACGCATAAACTACAGGCCAAAGTCGTTGCCGTATGGGATGAAACCAAGGACGCCAGAACCATTACCCTGCAACCTGGGGGACATTGGCGGCTACCGCGTGCCGGCCAACATGTACGCATTGGCATACCTATCAAAGGTAAACATTACACCCGCACCTATACCATTTCTTCAGCGCCTGAACGCGATGATGGTTGCTTTACGATTACCGTGAAAGCCATTGCCGGCGGACGGGTTTCGCACCATATCGTGCGTAACCTCAAAGTGGGTGATCACCTCCCCATTGCGATTCCTCAGGGCGATTTTTACCTGCCCGATGCTTCGCCTATCCAGCCGTTATTTATTACCGCCGGCTCTGGTATTACCCCTGCTATGAGCATGTTACGTAGCCTAATTTCACAGCAGCGCCTGCCGAGTACCGTGCATATTCATTATGCGCCGCATGAGTTTGATGTGATCTTTGGCCAAGAGTTAAGACAAATAGCGACTAACCACCAGCATTACCAATTGCACGAGGTACACACCCACGAGTTTGGCGACGACAAGCAAACCAAGGGTTACTTCAGCCTAGAGCAGTTGGAACGCTACTGCCCTGACTGGAAGGAACGTGACTGCTACGCCTGTGGACCACCGGGTTTGCTCGCGGCACTCGAAAAAACCTTTGAGCAAGCCGGTCGCAGTCGACACCTGCATATTGAACGTTTTCTGGCTGACTTCGCGGAGGTCCCGGCCGACGCTGTGGGCGGCAAAGTTCGTTTTGCCAGTAGCGGCGTTGAAGTTGACGCTGACTCTGAAACCAACTTGCTGAGAGTCGCCGAAGACGCCGGCCTAAACCCACCACATGGCTGCCGTATGGGCATCTGCCATACCTGCAACACCACACTCAAATCCGGCTGCGTACGTGACCTGCGCAGTGGCGAAATTCTCAACGAAGCTGGCGCCATCGTGCAGACCTGTGTCTGTGCTGCCGCCGGCGACTGTGAACTCGAACTCTAGGAGCAACCCCAATGGCTACCGCAAAACCGTTACCGGTCAATTTGACCGACGACCAAATCGACGAATTTGGCCGCGAGATGGAAGCGATCTACGACGAGGCAATGGCCTCGCGTGGCGATCGTGACCGCGCCTATATTTTAAAACTAATGAAAACCCAACGATCGATGGCTTTTATAGGCCGCATGATCATTTACGCCAGTTTATTTCTGCTACCAACATGGCCGCATGCGCTTGCTAGCTGGGGCGCTACGCTGTTAGTAGCCGGCATCGGCGTATTGATGCTGGGCATCGCCAAAATTCTAGAGAATATGGAAATTGCCCATAACGTGCTGCACGCTCAATGGGATTGGATGAAAGACCCCGATATTCAGTCCAACACTTGGGAGTGGGACAGCATGAGTCCGGCAGACCGCTGGATGCATTCACATAACGTGGTGCACCACACTTGGACCAATGTAGTCGGCAAAGATCTGGACGTTGGCTACGGCATTATGCGGGTCACCCCCATGCAGCCTTGGCACCCGAAATACCTTTTGCAGCCAGTTTACTTTGTCATCTTGATGCTGTTTTTTGAAGAAGGTGTAGCGCTGCATGAACAGGCCTTGGTCGACTATTTTGAGGGCAAGAAGAAGCCTAAAGATTTAGGCCGCATACTTCGCCACGTGGGACGTAAAGCCTGGCGTCAGATTCGCAAAGATTATCTACTTTGGCCGGCTGCTGGCGCACTCGTCGCTGCCGTAATCAATCTGTTTATTCCTTATCCGCCGCTAACCGTATTTTTAGCGGTGATGGCAGCTAACGCCGCTGCTAACATCGTAAGAAATATCTGGGCCTTTATCATTATCTTCTGCGGTCACTTCCCAGACGGGGTTTACGCCTTTACGCCAGACCAAATTGAGGGAGAGAGCAAGGGTCAGTGGTATCTGCGACAGCTATTGGGGTCGGCCAATATTAACGGCGGCCGCCTGTTCCATATTTTGTCTGGCAACCTCAGCCACCAAATTGAACATCACCTGTTCCCGGATCTGTGCAGCAACCACTACCCAGTTGTGGCGCCGCGGGTACAAGCTTTAGCGGCACGTTACGGCGTGCCCTATAACAAGGCCTCTATTTGGCGACAGTTCGGCACCACTTGGAAAAACAATCTACGTTTAGCGCTACCGGGTGGTAAATTACCCCCAGCCGTCGCCACTGCCTAGGTTCGCCCAATTGACTAATAACCCAGCTAACAACACAGTCGCCGTCATTATTGCCATCGGCAGCTTTAGCACCGCCATGCTGGCGTTTTTATGCGGCTATTGGTTGAGCGTTAACGCTAGCTTTGACGAGTTAAAGCTGGGTTTTAGCGTGGCTAGCTGGAGTGTAGAAATTAACCTCGGTATCGCACCAATGGCCGCGGGCATTTGCTTCGCGGCCTTTGGCATGGCTATTGTCATTGTGGCGATGTCGCTGTTGCTTAAGCCACGACAGCGCCACAACATTAATCAATAGCGGCTACCGAGTGTTCGCGCGTGGCGCGGAAGTTAACTTCAGGAAAGCGCTCTTCGGTAAGCTGCAGGTTCACTCGCGTTGGCGCTAAATAAACCAGTTCACCACCGTGGTCGATAGCTAAGTTGTCATTGGCTTTGGTACGAAAGCCCTGCAGGGTTTTGTCGTCATCACATTCCACCCAGCGCGCCACTTGCACGTTGATGTTTTCAAACGCGGCCTCTACGCCGTATTCGTGCTTAAGACGATCTGCCACCACATCAAACTGCAGCACACCCACGGCACCGAGAATAAAGTCGTTATTACGCATTGGGCGGAAGAATTGCGTGGCGCCCTCTTCCGACAGCTGAATCAAACCCTTCTGCAGTGCTTTCATTTTCAGCGGGTCTTTCAGCACTACACGACGGAATAGCTCCGGCGCGAAGTTAGGAATACCGGCAAAACGGATTTGCTCGCCTTCGGTAAAGGTGTCGCCAATACCAATGGTGCCGTGGTTATGCAGGCCGATAATATCACCGGCATAACAAACGTCAGCACGCTCTCGGCTATTCGACAAAAACGTTTGTGCATCAGGCACTTTCACGTCTTTACCCAAACGCACGTGGCGTAGCTTCATGCCCTGCTTAAATTGGCCAGAACAAATGCGCACAAAGGCCATGCGGTCGCGGTGATTAGGGTCCATATTGGCCTGAACCTTAAACACGAAACCGGTGAATTTGTTCTCGTGGGTTTCCACCGCGCGGCTGTCGGTCTCACGCCCCTTCGGCGCTGGCGCTTGCTCAACAAAGCTGTCTAACAACTCTTTAACGCCGAAGTTAGCGATCGCCGAGCCGAAAAACACCGGCGTTAATTCGCCAGCCAAATACTGCTCTAGGTCGAATGAATGCGAGGCCTCACGAATCAGCTCAACCTCGTCGCGAAACTCTGCTGCATCAACCTCACCCAGCAACTCATCCAGCTTAGGGTTATCAAGGCCTTCAAAGCTTTCGGTTTGCGGAACCGAGCCATCTTTGCTGGCGCTGTAGAGGCAGACCTTATCTTCTAACAGGTGATAAACACCCTTGAGTCGTTTACCCATGCCAATCGGCCAGGTCACCGGCGCACAGCGAATCGCCAGAATATCCTCGACCTCATCCAACAACTCCATCGGCTCGCGGCCTTCGCGATCGAGCTTGTTAATAAAGGTAAAGATCGGCGTATCACGCAGGCGGCAGACCTCCATCAACTTGATGGTGCGTTCCTCTACGCCTTTGGCGCAGTCAATCACCATTAGGGCGGAGTCGACCGCGGTTAATGTGCGGTAGGTATCTTCCGAGAAGTCGGCGTGACCTGGGGTATCGAGCAAGTTGACCATGCGCTGGTTGTGCTCAAACTGCATTACCGAGGTGGTTACCGAAATACCACGCTGCTTTTCCATCTCCATCCAATCAGAGGTGGCATGACGCGCCGCTTTGCGGCCTTTTACGGTACCGGCCAACTGAATGGCACCGCCGAATAACAACAGTTTTTCGGTCAGCGTTGTTTTACCGGCATCGGGGTGAGAAATGATCGCAAAGGTACGGCGGCGATCAATCTCTTGTTGCCATGGAGAAGCACTCATGATTACAGCTACTGGGTAAGTTGGGCGCGCATTCTACAGCGCCGCCGCGGCGAATTCGAGGGGCCGCGCCGTATAGAAAACGCTTAGCGCGGTTTAGGTAATTCCAAAACATAGACGTAGGCGTCTTCCCTACCCACAGGCGCCTGATAATAATCTCTACGTAAGCCGACATTTTCAAAGCCGTAACTTTGATACAAATGAATCGCTGCCTGATTTGAGGCACGAACCTCCAAAAACAGCCGCTGTGCGTCAACTGCCGCCAAGGCCTCGATGGTTTTGTTTAACAGCCACCGCCCCCAGCCCTGCCCCTGTTGGTTTTGGTTCACAACAATATTCTGCAGGTGTGCCTCACCGGCCCCAAAGGAACACAGACTAAAACCTTGCACCTGCTGCTGGTGTAACAGCACGTGATTGAGGTAATTATCTCTTAGGCATTGTTCAAACAAAGAAGACGGCCAAGGTACAAACGCGCTGGCTTGCTCTATTTCAACCACGGCAGACAAATGCTCAGCCGTGAGTGGCGCTAGGCTAAGAACAGAATCTAGCGCCGCTGTCATGCCATTAGCTATTAAATGGCATCGCCGCTTTAAGCGCATTCCAAGCGGCGCGCTTAGCGTCAACGTTACTCAACATATCGCTAAGCGACGGCAGCTCCAGCGCTTTCGCGGCTAAGCCCGGCGGCGCCTGTAGACCGAAACACCAGAGGTGTTTCACCGAAGCCGGCGGTAAATGGGTCGGCATGGCCCACAGCAAGTAACACTGTGATTTGTCTACTTCAACCGCCGCCAATACTTTATCCAAAAGCGCTTCCGCCTCAGGCCGTTGGGCATCAGCAATATTGGGCAGCACCAACCAAAACGCTACTTCTGTCGCAGCTGTTATTGCCTGATCATTAACCTCTAGTGGAGTGCCGGCGCGTAGGCTCTGAGCGATCTGTTGCGCTGGAGACAAAGCCGATGACTCAGTCGCCGTACTTGGAGGAGCTTGGGTCGCCCCTAGCGCCGCTTTATCACTTGGAGATGCTGCAGGGCCCGCCGACGTAGCTGCCGACGAGCCTATTTGGTCTTCTGCAGGCGCATCAGCTAAGTCTTCACTGCCCCTAGGCAACCACACCGGGATGCCCATTTGCTGTAAATACCAATGACGTGTTTGCGCGTCCACTCAGCTACCGGCGTGTTAGACGTCGCCGCGCTGCGGGTGCTCGCGCGGCATACTCGCCTCAAGCTTATTCAGGGCGCTGATATAAGCTTTCGCTGACGCAATAATGACGTCAGTATCAGCACCATGCCCATTAACCACACGATCATCTTTGCTCAGGCGAACCGTGGTTTCACCTTGCGAGTCAGTACCATCGGTGACGTTATTCACGGAATAAAGCAACAGACTCGCGCCGCTATTAGCCACGGTCTCAACTGCTTTAAAAATCGCATCAACCGGGCCTGAACCAGCCGCCGTCGCCTGTTGCTCAACGCCGTCTACAATCACAGTAATCTCAGCTTGCGGAGTTTCGCCGGTCTCGCTGATCACCTTAGAGCTGACATAACGGTATTTGTCGGCAACGGCAGCGGCTTCGGTTTCACTGACCAAGGCCTGTAAGTCATCATCAAATACTTCGTGTTTCTTATCAGCCAAGTCTTTGAAGCGCGTGAAGATGTCGTTTAATGCTTCCTGACTTTCTACTGTGACGCCAAGATCTTCTAACCGCGCTTTAACTGCCGCCCGGCCTGAGTGTTTGCCCAATACGATCTTATTGTCGCTCCAACCCACATCTTGAGCGCGCATAATTTCGTAGGTCTCACGGTTCTTGATAACCCCATCTTGGTGAATACCAGACTCATGAGCAAAAGCATTGGCGCCGACGATGGCCTTGTTTGGTTGAATGGGGAAACCCGTCACCGAAGACACCAAACGCGAAGTCGGCACAATCTGTGTCGCATCAATATTGGTATCGAGGTTAAAGACATCTCGACGAGTCCGTAAGGCCATCACCACCTCCTCCAAAGAGGCATTACCGGCACGCTCACCTAAGCCATTAATGGTGCATTCAACTTGGCGAGCACCGTTCATCACAGCGTCTAGTGAGTTCGCTACCGCTAAGCCTAGATCGTTGTGGCAGTGCACAGAGAAGATAGCTTTGTCGGCGTTCGGAACACGTTCAATCAATTGCTTGATCAAGGCGCCAAACTGCCACGGCACGTTATAACCCACGGTATCAGGGATATTAATGGTGCCAGCACCGGCATCAATCACCGCTTCAATTAGGCGGCATAGAAAGTCCGGCTCCGAACGGCCTGCATCTTCCGGCGAAAACTCAACATTGTCGGTAAAACCGCGTGCCAATTTAACCGCTGCAACCGCCTGCTCTACCACTTCATCAGGAGTCAGACCTAACTTCTTCTCCATATGAATGGGCGAGCTCGCGATAAAGGTATGAATACGGCGTTGCGGTGCTGGCGCTAGGGCTGCCGCTGCGCGTTCAATATCAGCCTGCTTAGCACGCGCCAAACCACAAACCGTCGACTCTTTAATCACTTCGGCAATAGCTTTTACCGAATCAAAGTCACCGGGGCTGGCAATCGGAAAACCGGCCTCGATAACGTCTACCTTCATACGCTCCAAAGATTTAGCAATACGTAGCTTTTCTTCTTTGGTCATCGAGGCGCCAGGGCTCTGTTCGCCATCACGCAAGGTAGTATCAAAAATTATGACGCGATCGGTCATCATTTACTCCAGTCAAAATTCTTTACATTAATGCTTGGCTACGCGTATCGAGGACGCGCTAACCAGAAAGTGGGCTTGATGTCGCCAAAACGCTGCCCAGCGTTTGGCCGTCTCTGTTTTCACCGCCCTAAGGCAGTCGGCAGAGTGTGACTGAAACAGGCAAGAGCCCCGCCAAGCAGAATGCTGCGGTGCTGAGAAAACTGTTATGTTTAACGTTTTTGATTGCCATAGTTCGACTATAAATTGCCCACTGCCGAAG
Source organism: Gammaproteobacteria bacterium (assembly GCA_030425645.1). Lineage (GTDB taxonomy): Bacteria > Pseudomonadota > Gammaproteobacteria > JAPPPA01 > JAPPPA01 > JAPPPA01. Next base: position 302,439 of record JAUHZK010000002.1, read on the forward strand.
TCAACCACTGGGACAAAAAATCTTTTCCTTAGTCGTCGCTTACTGTGTTTACAGGCACACCCTTTACCCGCCGCATCACCGCGCCAACAGGACCAGACACAGCGAAGATCATTGCGGCACCAAAGAGCACGTTTGCCGGGCTCGCTGCGATCAGTGCGAATATGCCAAGTAGAAACAGTAGATAGCGAAACGGCACACGGCCTTCCAAGCTTAGGTCTTTAAAGCTGCGAAAACGCACGTTAGAAACCATAAAGAAGCCTGCTGCAAACGTCACTACAATGGCCACGTAATTGAGGCTCTCACCCGTTAAGCCGTTATGCGTGGCGCACCAAATCATGCCCATGACCATGGCAGCGGCCGACGGACTCGGCAAACCTAAGAAATAACGTTTTTCTTCCTTCTCGGTACCGGCCATGGTGTTGAAACGGGCCAAGCGCAAGGCCGCGGCAGCGCAGTAGAAAAATGCCGTTAACCAGCCAATTTCGGCCCACACCCATAGCTTAGGATCAAAGCTATTCAAGGCCCACATATACATCACCACCGCCGGGCAAACGCCGAAGACCATCATGTCTGACAAGGAGTCATATTCCTTACCGAAATCAGACTGTGTATTGGTCATGCGGGCAACGCGGCCATCAAGACCATCAAAGATCATGGCGATAAAAATGGCGATGGCGGAACGCTCATATTCGCCGTTCATGGCCGACACGATTGAGTAAAAACCAGAAAATAGCGAAGCGGTAGTAAACAGGTTAGGCAGCAAATAAATGCCCCGTCGCCGACGTGGTCGCTGCATATCGGCCATATTGTCGTCGTTGTCTACCGGATCTGTAGTGTTAGTCATGGATACTCGGGCAATGCTGCCAACGCTATTTAAATTAGCGCCATTATAGTAGTTTTAAAAACTAAGCAGCTGTTTTAGATAGCAAAAAGCCCCGCAAGCGGGGCTTTTTAGCAGCTCAAACCAATAAATCGCTACTTAGACGACTTAAAGTCCTTTTCTAGCTGCTTAAGTAAGGCATCAGTGATATCCACTTGATCACTCGCGTAAATCACGCCCTCACCCACAATTAAGTCAAAGCCTTCTTTCTCAGCTTTCTCAACAATGGTCTTAAAGACGCCGCTTTGCAAAGCTACAAATAGCTCCTTCTCACGACGGCTAAATGACTCTTGAAAGTCTTCAGATCGACGGCGTAGGTCTTTGGTGTCAGAGATAATATCGCGCTCTAGCTCGGCACGTTCGCTAGCACCCATAACCGGGCCATCACGCTGCAGCTTCTCTTGCTTAGCAATAATGTCTTCTTGCAGCGCTTCAAGCTCACGCTTGCTGCCACCAAATTCTTTTTCCAGCTTTTTACGGGCCTGCTCTGCCTGTGGCGCCTGACCAAACAAACGGGTCACGTTGACCGCACCAATTTTGGTGTCAGCAACAGCCTGAGCTGGAGCGAAAAGACTAGCGGCTAGTAAAGCGCCAGTAGCCAAACGAAATGCAATACGCATGAGTCGTCCTCAAAAAATAATAATTAATGTTAGAAATTTACGCCGAAGGTGAACTGGAAACGATCCAATTCATCGCCGGCTTGATCATTTACCGGGAAGGCGTAGCTAAACTTCATCAAGCCTAAAATTGGTGTTAACCAATAAAAGCCTAAACCATATGAGCCACGCAACTCGTCAACGTCAAAGTCGCTGGTCGAGTTAAAGACGTTGCCGTAGTCAAAGAAGGTCACTAAACGGGTTGAACGGTTGTTGTTCTTAAAGCCCGTCGGAATGGCCAATTCAAAACGGCCCACGGTACGGAGCAAGCCACCAAAGGCATTGCCGTTAGAGTCACGCGGCCCCAAAGAAGAAGCACGGTAACCACGGATAGATTCAGGCCCACCGGCAAAATAACGCTCATACGGTGGCAGGAAGCGGGTGTCGCCATAAACATCCGAATAACCGATATCTACACGCGCATGGAAGGAGCTGATCTTGCCGATCTCAAAGTTTGAACGGAAATCGTAACCTAGGCGGTAATATTCCAAATCACCCAACGGGGTAGAAAGTGTTGCATTTATTCGGTGTTGGAAACCACGGGTAGCAAAGAAGGCACGGTTACGCGTGTCTTTACTCCAGCCCGCTGTGACGGTGTAGGTTCTAAACAAGGTACCGTGCGCCAAGGTGAAGGCGTTAACCTCATCAGAGGTAGTACCAAAGGTCTTCAGCGCTGTCTCTCTAAAACCACCGCCCAAACTCCAAGAGTTTGTTTCACTCAGAGGGAAGCGATAACTCACCGCGCCGCCCCACACATCAGTGGTGAAATTAGAGGCAATAGTGGTCGACAACGCGTCACTGCGACGGAAGAAACCTGACAAGGTGCGGCCGATTCCATCATCGGTATGGTAAGGGTTGGTATAACTCAGGTTAATCACCTCAGATGTCTCTGAGCTACTGACCGAAGTCGAGATGCTAGAACCAGTCCCGCGGAAATTACTATGCGACACCGAACCGTTAATTAGGAAACCCTGTGAACCAGAGAAACCAACGCCCAATTGCACAGAGCCTGGAGCACGCTCAGTTACCGTCACCCGTAGATCAACTTGGTCTTTAGTGCCTGGCACCGGCACAGTATCCAAGTTCATATCTTCAACATAAGGTAAACGCGAAATACGCGCTTGCGAACGCTTGATACGGGCCTGCGAGAACCAATCGCCTTCTAGCAAACGCATTTCACGGCGCAGGGTCTCATCATTCGTTTTGTTGTTACCAACAATATCAATGCGGCGAACATAAACCCGTTTACCGGCGTCAAATACGTAATTCAGATCAACCACGTTCTCACCCTCACCTTGGCGAGGCTGCGGTTCCACATCAGCAAAGGCGTAACCACCATTGGCGAGCGCGTCGGTCATAAACTGCGCCGAGCTGCGAGCCCGCTGACGTGAATAGCTATCGCCTTTTTTCATCAGCAATAAGCTACGCATTTTTTCTTCACCGATGACGGTGTCGCCTTCGAAGGTGATGTTGCCAATCACATGAGGCTCACCTTCGCTGATATTCACGGTGACGTAAATATCGCGGCGGTCAGGAGACATTGACACCTCAACGCCTTCGATGCCAAAACGCACATAACCGCGGTCTTGGTAAAACGCCGCCAAAGTCTCTAAGTCACCCAATAACTTTTGTTGTGAGTACTGATCTTTAGACGACATAGCCGTGCGCCAGCTCTGCTCGCGCAAGGTGAACTGCTCCAACAGTAAATCATCGTCATAAACGGTATTACCGACGATATTGATACGTTTGATATTGGTGACACGACCCTCGTCCACATCAATAGTGACGTTGACTCGGTTGCCGGGCAGCTCTTCTACCGTGGCTTCCATCTCCACGCCATAACGGCCATTAGAGAAGTATTGATTGCGAATTTCTTGCTGAACCTGATCCAAAATTGACTGGCGGAAAATGCGGCCCTCGGCCAAGCCAATGCCCTCAAGGTTCTTCTTTAATTCATCGCCACCTAGTTTTTTGGCGCCATCGATTTCCAATTTAGCAATCGTTGGCCGCTCTTCCACCTTAACAATCACCAGATTGCCGTCTCGGAACAGCTCAATATCCTTGAAAAACTCAGTGCCATATAAGGCCCGCACGGCGCGCTGAACCGCAGCTTCATCAATCTCTTCACCAACCGAAATTGGCAAATAGTTGAGAACGGTACTATCGGTAATACGTTGTAGCCCTTCAACCTGAATATCGTCGACTACAAACGCAGTGAATGACTGACCAGCAAACGGGAACAGGCATAACACAGCCCCAAGCGCACCATGGCGTAGGGGTTTAGCTAACAACGCTAAATGCTTGGAGCAGCGAGCCCAAGAAACCAATTTCATAGTTAAAGCAATCTTGTAAAGTCGTTATAAAAGGCAACGCCCATTAGCAGCAGCAACAACGCGAGGCCAATACGTTGACCAGCGGCCTGCACTTCTAAAGAAACAGGGCTACCTTTAATGATTTCGACGAAATAATACAGAAGATGTCCGCCATCCAGAACCGGTACCGGCAATAGATTTAGCACACCTAAACTAATACTTATAAGCGCAAGATACCCTAGATAGGCCGTAATACCTAAAGCTAATGTTGCGCCGGCTCCAGCCGCAATTTGTACCGGTCCGCCAATATTCTCAATTGAGGCACCGCCGGTCAGCATTTTGCCAAACATCCCCAGTGTTAGCCAAGACAACGAACCGGTTCTCTCAACCGCCAGGCCAGCCGCTTCTAGTGGCCCGTACTGCAGGGTTAATTGGCGTGCTTGTAGCTCGGCACGCAGCTCGTCCGAGATCATCGGCCCAATACCAGCAAAGCCTTGAGTAACCGTCGCGCCGTCTACTTTGACATCGCGCCTCTGCGGCACCAATACAATCTGTAACGGTTCGCCATTGCGTAATATTTCAAGCTGCAGCAACTTGCCACCACTGCCTTGGATTTTTGTCACCAGTGCAGACCAGTTAGCAACCGACTCACCCTCCAGCCGGACAATTTCGTCACCTACGGCTAGGCCAGCCGTTTCAGCAGCACTGGCCGGCACAATCTGCCCAACCTGCGCGGGTAGTTCAGGCCGCCAAGCCTGTAACCCAGCGGCTTGATCAACCAACTCTGGTGTTCCCTGTAGCGGAATTTGCACGCTTAAATTTTGCTCTTCACGGGCAACCGTTAAGGTGGCAGCGTCATTGGTTAAGGCATGTTCAATCAAGCCTAGGCGTAGCGCTTCCCAGCTCTCAATTTTGTCGCCGTTTAGCCCCGTTACCACGTCGCCTGCCTGTAAGCCTGCTGCCGCAGCTGGGGTATTAGGACGCACCTCACCCAATTCAGGCTTAGTGGCCGTAACGCCCAAAATAAATACCAACCACCAAGCAAAAATAGCGAACAAAAAGTTAGCCAATGGGCCTGCGGCTACTACGGCAATCCGTTTCCATACTGATTGCGTATTAAAGGCCAGATGCCGTTCTTCTGCTGGCACTTCGCCTTCGCGCTCATCCAGCATTTTGACGTAGCCGCCCAGCGGAATAGCAGCCACCTGGTACTCAACGCCATCACGTCCAATTTTGGTCCACAGCGGTTTGCCAAAACCCACAGAAAAGCGCAGCACTTTAATGCCACACCAGCGAGCCACTTGAAAATGTCCGTACTCATGCACAGCCACTAACAAACCAATGGCCAATACGAAACCCAACAGTGAAAGCAAAACTGACATCAGACTCTAATAATCCATTTAAGCGGCCAACTGCCGCGCTAAGGCACGAGCTTCTTCATCTACCGCCATTAATGCGGCCAAGCTGTCGTGCGCCTCACTGCCCCAAGCTTTGGCATTCAAAACCTGCTCAACAAGTTCGGCAATATTGGTAAATCCGACTTGCTCATTCAAAAACAGTTCAACCGCAATTTCATTTGCCGCATTTAACGCGGCTGGCGCTGCACCACCCAACGCTGAAGCCTCACGCGCCAAACGCAAACAAGGGAAACGTTGCTCGTCAGGCGGGAAAAATTCCAAAGCACCGGCTGTGGTTAAATCAAACAAACCAACGCCGGAATCAATCCGCTCCGGCCATGCCAAGGCATGTGCGATAGGCGTACGCATATCCGGATGCCCTAGCTCAGCCAGTACTGAGCCGTCGATATACTCCACCAAGGAATGCACAATACTTTTTGGATGCACCACGACGTCGACTTGAGTGTGTGCGCAGTCAAATAACCAGCAGGCCTCAATCACCTCGAGACCTTTATTCATCATTGTCGCTGAGTCGACCGAGATTTTGGCCCCCATCGACCAGTTTGGGTGCGCGACCGCCTGTGCGGGTGTTGCTTGCTGCATTTCTTCCAGTGACCATTCTCGGAACGGACCACCGGAGGCCGTCAGCAAAATGCGTTTAACCGACTGCTTGGCAGCACCACCCTGCGGCCAGCACTGAAACACCGCATTGTGTTCGCTATCAATCGGTAGCAAGGTCGCGCCAGACGCGGCCACGGTATCCATCAACAGCTGACCGGCAACCACTAGGGACTCTTTATTAGCCAACAACAGCACCTTGCCAGCTTCAGCCGCCGCCAATGCTGATGGAAGACCCGCCGCGCCAACAATGGCCGCCATTACGGTATCCACCGCATCCAATCGCACAATATCAACCAGCGCCTCGGCACCAGCCAATACTTCTGTCTTCAGCCCTAGTTGTTTTACTTCCGTAGCTAATCGTTGCGCGGCGTCGCGATCTGCTAGCGCTGCATACTGGGGTTGAAACTGCTGAATTTGCTTTAGCAGGCCGGCCACATCAGCGTTGGCCGTTAATGCCACCACCCGAAATCGCTCCGGATTACGAGCCACCACATCCAAGGTGCTACAACCAATACTACCGGTAGCCCCTAGCACGGCTAAGGAGCGAGGAAGCTGATGACTCATAGAGTTAGGCCAGGCCTAAAAGCAACATGCCCAACCACCACAGCGGTGCCGCTGCCATGGTTGAATCTAGGCGATCGAGAATACCGCCGTGGCCGGGGAATATTTGGCCACTGTCTTTAATTTTAACGGCACGCTTAAACATGCTCTGCGTCAGGTCACCGATAATCGACATCGCTACAACTGCCATCGCCAGCATGACAAAGGCTGGCCAGGCCGCGCCTAGCTCAAACCAATAAGCGCCAAAGGCGGCAACAATGCCTGAGAACAACACGCCACCGGCAACGCCTTCCCAGGTTTTGCCCGGGCTAACTTTAGGGGCCAATTTGGTTTTACCAAATAGACGGCCACCCACGTAACCACCGACGTCAGAACCCCAGACCAAAAAGAATAGAAACAAGATACGCTCAGGCCCGTTGGCACTGGCGTGAATATCCACCAATACCAAAGCAGAAGGCACCAATACAAACACACCAACCCAAGGGGTGCGCCCGCGCCAACCCGCGGTAATTGGTTCAAAACCCTCTGGATAGCGTAATACCCAGCGCACTGCCAATAGCCACCAAGCGGCGGTTAACAGCAATACAGGCATCCGCAATAGCTCAGCCCAATGAGCAACGGCAACACAGCCAAATAGAATGAGGAACACATATGCAGTTTTCGCTTGGCGGCTTTCTTTTTGCATGAAAGCGGTCCACTCCCAAGCGCCTAACGCCCAAACCGCAGCCACTAGGTAGCCTAGCCACTCTGTCGGCATCAGCAAAATAGCGGCTATGACCGGCGGTAATAGCACCAATATTGTGAGTAGTCGTTGCCAAAACATGAGCGTATTTGTCTCCTAAAGGATTTTTATCCGGCTACCGCATTGTACCTAAGTTTTACGGTTACGCAGGCCCAGTTGCATCGTTAGACACCTGCTCGCCAGTTTGGCCAAAGCGTCGCTGGCGATGGGTAAACCACTCCAAAGCTTGGGCCATTTCGTGGCGATCAAAGTCAGGCCAAAGGGTATCGGTGAAATAAAGCTCGGCGTAGGCCAAGTCCCACAGCAGAAAATTACTGATGCGGCGCTCACCACCGGTGCGGATAAGCAGGTCAGGGTCAGGCACCTCGGCGCCGTACAGTCCGGCGGAAATATCAGATTCTTGGATATCAGAGGCCGCCAAATCACCCGTAGCAACTCGCTCGGCTAGGCGCTTCACAGACTGCGTGATGTCAGCCCTACCGCCATAATTCAGCGCCAATTGTAGGCATAAGCGACGGCCATGCTGGGTAGCCTGTTCAGCCTCACGCATTTGTTGCTGTAACGACGCTGAAAAACGCGACAGATCACCCACAAAACGGATGCGGATGTCATTCTTAGCCAAGGTATCGACTTCTTCCGACAGCGCTGACGCGAACAAGCGCATCAAGCCGCTGACTTCGTCTTCTGGGCGCGCCCAGTTCTCGGTGCTGAATGCGAATAGCGTCAGCACATCAATGTCCGCATGGCGGGCTGCGAATTCAACCGCTTCACGGGCAGCCTTGCGCCCTGCCCGATGCCCCGCCAAACGCGGCATCAAGCGTTTTTTAGCCCAACGGCCATTGCCATCCATAATGATGGCGATGTGTTTCGGAGGAGTCAGCATCAATTTAGGACCGTGTCGGCGCCTAAATTTCCATCAACTCTTTTTCTTTAGCCGCTAGTACAGCATCCATTTCAGCGATAAAGCGATCGGTGATTTTTTGCACATCATCTTCAGCTTTACGGCCATCGTCTTCGCTAATTTCTTTTTCTTTAACCAGCTCTTTGATATCACCAATAGCGTCACGGCGAATGTTGCGCGCAGCCACGCGGCCGTTTTCAGTTTCTTGGCGAACAATGCGCACAAACTCTTTGCGGCGTTCTTCGGTCAAGGCAGGCATCGGAATACGAATGACGTCACCGGCGCTCATTGGGTTTAGGCCCAAATCAGAAATCATGATGGCCTTTTCAACGGCCTGCACCATGGTTTTTTCCCAAGGGGTTACCATCAAGGTACGAGAGTCTTCCACGGCCACGTTGGCAACCTGGGTAATTGGCGTTTCGCTACCGTAGTAGTCAACTTTAATGTGCTCAATCAAGCTTGGGTGTGCACGGCCAGTACGAATTTTCGACAGCTCGGTCTTTAGTGACTGAACACTTTTACCCATACGTGTTTCAGCGTCTTGTTTGATGTCGTTAATCATTTTCGTACTAGTCCTTAAATCCAATCTGGGTGCCGATTTCCTCAGCACCATCAACAATAATATTCTTCAAACCTTGCGGCTGACCCATATCAAACACACGCAGGGGCATACGATGGTCGCGGCATAACACCACGGCGGTTTGATCCATCACCATCAGACGACGATCCAAAACCTCGTCGTAGGTTAAGAAGCTGTAGCGTTCAGCAGCTGGGTTTTTAACCGGGTCATCGCTGTACACGCCATCCACCTTGGTGGCTTTCAGCATCAGGTCTGCGTTAATTTCTACTGCACGCAAACTCGCGGCACTGTCGGTGGTAAAAAACGGGTTACCGGTACCCGCCGCAAAAATCACAATGCGGCCTTTCTCTAAATGGCGAACTGCGCGACGACGGATGTAGTCCTCACAGACCTGATTAATGCGTACAGCTGACATCACACGGGCATATAGGCCCTGCTTTTCTACTGCATCCTGCAATGCCAAAGCGTTAATAACGGTCGCCAGCATGCCCATATGGTCACCGGTGACGCGATCCATACCGCCCTGCGCCAAACCAGCGCCGCGGAAAATATTACCGCCACCCAAGACAATGGCGACCTGCACACCGGCTTCGGCAATCTCTTTGATCTCTTCCGCGAGGCGATGAATAACCGACGGCTCAATGCCATATTCGCCATCGCCCATCAGCGCCTCACCACTTAGTTTGAGTAATACCCGTTTATAAGCTGGCGTAGCGTCTGACATGGTGAACCTATAAGCAAAAATCAAAAGTTGCGGAATTATACCCAGTTGCGTTTTGCAGGGGCAGATATTGCGGGCACAAAAAAGCCAGCACGATGGCTGGCTCTTTTTGTTCCGAGAGAATTAGCGACTAGCCAAACTCTCGGGGTTTGTCAGAAGCGACTTGGCAAGGCGGGCGCGTATTTTACAAGCGGAGTGTAGTCAGTCCTACATGAGCATTGGAAAATGCGTGCCCAACGCCGCCAAGGCGTTTCTGACGAAGCCCTATTTATACCTGAGCGGCAGCAGCTACTTCTGCCAAGTAATCAGTTTCTTCAACTTCGATACCTTCGCCTACGGCGTAACGAGACATAGCAGTCACGTCTACACCAGCGGCTTTAACAAGCTTCTCGATAGATTGATCAGGGTCTTTAACGAACGGCTGACCGTATAGAGTCACTTCGTTAAGTTGCTTGTTCAAACGACCTTGGATCATCTTCTCGATGATTTCAGCAGGCTTGCCTGAAGACGCCGCTTGCTCAGTAAGGATGTCTTTTTCCTTAGCAATGTAGTCTTGGTCAATATCGTTTTGAGTGATGTATAGCGGCGTGCTAGCAGTGATGTGCATAGCAATATCACGAGCCAACTCAACCTCACCACCGCTTAGCGCAGCAGCAGCGATGATACGACCACCGTGGCTGTAAACACCCACAGTCTCGCCATCAACGTACTCGAAACGACGGATAGCAATGTTTTCGCCAATTTTAGCGATCAGTGCACGACGTACTTCGTCAACGGTACCGCCAGCAATGGCTGCGCCATTCAACGCTTCAACGCTGTCTAGGCGGTTTTCTGACAATGCAGCCAAAACCGCGTCAACAAAACCACCAAAATCGTCGCCTTTAGCAACAAAGTCGGTTTCGCAGTTAACTTCAAGTAGTACAACGCCAGTACCGGTGTTACCCGCCACTACAACGCCGTCAGCAGCGGTACGGTTCGCTTTTTTATCAGCTTTAGCCATACCTGCCTTACGCATGTTTTCAATGGCTTGATCGATATCACCATTAGTTTCAACAAGCGCTTTTTTGCATTCCATCATGCCTGAGCCAGTACGCTCACGCAGTTCTTTAACCAATGCAGCAGTAATTGCCATGATTAGTTACCTATTTGATTCGTATATGAAAGTAGATCAACCACTCGGCCTAGAGAACTAGGCCGAATGATTCGCCAGCCAAAACTGATTACTCAGCTTTAGCGGCTTCCTCAGCTGGAGCTTCTTCAGCAGCCGCTTCTGGCGCTGCTTCTTCCGCTGGTGCTTCTTCGGCCTTGGCCGCTTTAGCAGGAGCTTCGTCCGCAACCTGGTTTACAGGTACACGGCTAGCTTTACCTTCTAGTACCGCATCAGCAATACCAGCAGCGTACAAACGAATAGCGCGGATCGCGTCATCGTTGCCCGGGATTACTAGGTCAACGCCGTCAGGCTTGTTGTTAGTATCAACAATACCTACTACCGGGATACCTAGCTTGTTAGCTTCAGCAATAGCGATGTTTTCGTAACCTACGTCAATCACGAAGATTGCGTCAGGCAAACCGCCCATGTCTTTAATACCACCAAGAGTCTTGTTCAGCTTCTCGATTTCACGAGTCAGCATCAAGGCTTCTTTCTTGGTTACACGGCTGAAAGAACCATCAGCTTTCTGTGCTTCTAGGTCTTGTAGACGCTTGATAGAAGCTTTGATGGTACGCCAGTTAGTGAGCATGCCGCCCAACCAACGGTGGTTTACGAAAGGCATACCACAACGCTCAGCTTCTTCGCGGATAGCCGCGTTAGCAGAACGTTTGGTGCCTACAAACATTACCTTGCCGCCATTGCCAACAATGTCACGAACCCAATCGTAGGCTTCGTTGAAACGTGGCAACGTTTCTTCAAGGTTAATGATGTGAATTTTGTTACGCGCACCGAAAATGTACGGTGCCATTTGAGGGTTCCAGTAGCGAGTCTGGTGACCAAAGTGGACACCAGCTTCCAACATCTGGCGCATGCTGATAGCAGAAGGCATAAGTTTTGTTTCCTTCGGGTTAAACACAAACCTGAACTCAATTTGACAACCTTAAGCACAACGACCAAGGCACCCAGTCAAACCTGATAGCACAGGCGAAAATTAAAATTACCCTTTCGGGCGGCGCGCTTTATACCAAAACAACGCCCCAACCGCAAACTTTTCCTCACATTTGCACGCTGCAGGCAAACGCAGAATCCACTAGAATGCGCGCTTTATTTTTGCCGCAAAAGCTCTGTTGTCATGGCCGCCACCATTAAAACCCCAGAAGAACAAGAAAAAATGCGCATCGCCGGCAAGCTTGCCGCCGACGTACTCGACATGATCACACCGCATGTTAAAGCTGGCATTACCACGGAAGAGCTAGACAAGATCTGTCACGACTACATTGTTGATGTGCAAGACGCGATTCCGGCCCCGCTTAACTACAAAGGTTTCCCAAAGTCGATCTGCACCTCGGTTAACCACGTGGTCTGCCACGGCATTCCCGGGCCTAAAAAGCTCAAGCGCGGCGACATCATTAATATCGACGTCACCGTTATCAAAGACGGTTACCACGGCGACACCAGCAAAATGTTTGCCATTGGCAAAACCCCTGTCGCCTCACAAAAAGTGATGCGTGTCGCTTGGGAAGCCATGTGGGTAGGCATTGACATGGTTAAACCCGGCGCTCGCCTAGGCGACATTGGCGCAGCCATTCAGCAACACACAGAGAGCAACCACTGCAGCGTGGTGCGTGACTTTTGCGGCCACGGCATTGGCGCCCAGTTCCACGAAGAACCACAGGTATTGCACTACGGCAAACGCGGCACCGGCTTCCGCTTAGAAGAAGGCATGTGCTTCACCATCGAACCAATGGTTAACTCTGGCCGCGCTGAAACCAAAGTCCTGCCAGATGACTGGACCGCGGTGACCCGCGATCGCTCCATGTCAGGCCAATGGGAGCACACGCTATTGGTCACGCCAACGGGTTACGAAGTACTCACCTTCCGCAGCGACGAAGTGCCACCAAACTTTGTCCGCAACTTTAAAGGCTAACGCCGCCATGAGCTCGTCAGTGAACAACACCCCACTCCTTGATTTTGATTTCTCGCCGCTGACTGCAGACAACAGCATTCAAAGCTTTAAAAGCTTTATTGCCGAACAAAGCCAACGCCTAAACGACAGCTTTGACCCACAACAGCGCTGCGAGCCGCAGGTTTATGGCCGCGCCGCCATGATTGATGGCGTGCTGCAGGCTATCTGGCAAAAGTTCTGCGCCGAACATGCCAGCGGCATTTCCCTACTAGCGGTGGGTGGTTATGGCCGTGGTGAATTACACCCAGCCTCCGACGTCGACATTCTTATCCTCTTAAAAGAAGACGACGACACGCCTTACCAAGAGGCACTACAAAGCCTGGTCACCTTCCTTTGGGATATTGGCCTCGACATCGGCTCGTCGGTACGCTCGCTAAGAGACTGTACCCGTGAAGCCGGCAAAGACATTACCGTTGCCACCAACCTCATGGAAGCGCGCCATCTAGCCGGTGACGAATGCCTGCTGGCCGAAATGCAGCAAGCCATTGGCCCGGAAAAGGTCTGGCCGGTAAAAGAGTTCTTCCTAGCCAAACGCGAAGAGCAACAGCAACGCTATGGCCGCTTTCAAAACTCTGCCTATAAAGTTGAACCTAATCTAAAAGAAAGCCCCGGCGGCCTACGCGACATCCAAATTATTGAATGGGTGGCACAGCGCTACTTCGACACCGACGGCATGGCCGGCCTAAAGCTGCAGGGTTTCTTAACCGGCGAAGAATACCAATCCTTAATGGACGCCCGCGAATACCTTTGGCGCGTGCGTTGGGCTTTACACACTTTGGTTGGCCGCGGCGAAAACCGCCTGCAGTTCGACAACCAAGTGAAGCTCGCTGACCAGTTCGGTTACGAGGACAAAAACAACCGTCCGGCAGTTGAGCACTTTATGCAAACCTACTACCGCACCGTGATGCTGGTAGAGCGGGTTTCTGAAATGCTGTTGCAACTGTTTAATGAAAACATCGTGCAGGCCGACGAGGATGCCACGCCCATTCCTATCAACCCCCGCTACCAAGTGGTGCGTGGTTATATCGAAGCCACTCACGAAAACATCTACCTAGAACGCCCACTGGCGCTGCTAGAGATTTTCTACCTGATTCAGCAGCGCCCAGAAATCAAAGGCGTGCGCGCCAACACCATTCGCTTAATTCGCAAATACCGCGACTTAATCGACGACAAATTCCGCAACGACATCCGCGTTCGCAGCCTGTTTATGGACATGCTGCGCCAACCGCGCGGCATTACCCACGAATTCCGCCGTATGAACCGCTACGGCATTTTGGCGCGTTATATCCCCGCCTTCCGCGGCATTGTTGGGCAAATGCAGTTCGACATGTTCCACGCCTACACGGTGGACGAACACACCCTCATGGTGCTGCGCAACCTGCGTCGCGTTAGCGTGCCTGAATTTGAGCACGAACTGCCTTACGTTAGCGAAATCACCAAACGCATTCCCAAGCCTGAACTGCTGTATCTAGCCGGCATTTTCCACGACATCGGCAAAGGCCGCGGCGGCGACCATTCCGAGCTGGGCGCGGTAGATGCACGCGAGTTCTGCGAACTACATGGCCTCAGCGCCGAAGACACCGAGCTAGTCGCCTGGCTAGTTGACAGTCACTTATTGATGTCGATGACCGCACAGCGCAAAGACATTTCCGACCCTGACGTGGTGAATGACTTTGCCGAGAAAATGGGCACCCGAGAAAACCTCGACTACCTATTTTTGCTGACCACTGCCGATATTCGCGGCACCAACCCCGAACTCTGGAACGGCTGGCGTCAGTCATTACTGTTCGAGCTGCACAAACTCACCGCGCGCGCACTAGAGCAAGGCTTAGCCAACAAGCTGTCGGAAACGCAGCTGATAGAAGAAGCGCAAAACCATGCGCTCTACCTGCTTAGCAAAAACGGCTTCCCAGCTGAACGCGCCGAACGCATTTGGGAAACCCATCACAGTGAATATTTCCTACGAAACACTTCATGGGAAATTTACTGGCACACCCAAGTGATTGCCAACGCTGGCAAAGAGCATCTGCCGATTGTGGCCGTTAAAGAGGTCTTTGAACGTGGCGGCAGCACCGTGCTGGTCTACACCTACGACCGCGATTACCTATTCGGCCATATCTGCGCCTGCCTAGACCAGCTCAACCTAAACATTCTTGACGCGCGTATCCACGACACCACCGACGGCATGACCGTTTGTAGCTACGTGGTAGTAGAAGACAACGGCAACGGTGTAGAAAGCATCGAACGCGAGCTAGAAATCGTCGCCAATATGCGGGACGCCCTCGCCCAAGATGCCAGCTGCCCAATCCCGGTTAACCGCCATGCGCCACGACAGCTGAAAATCTTCAATACCCAAACCGAAGTCAGCTTCCAGCAAGACAGCCGCAATAACCGCACCGCCTTAACGCTGTTTAGTGCCGACCGCCCTGGCCTGCTATCTAAAGTCGGTTATGTATTCCAGAAATACGGCATCGTTATCCAAAACGCCAAGATCGGCACCGTCGGCGAGCGCGCCGAAGACGTGTTCTTTATTACCGATAAAGACCGCAATCCGATTACCGATCTCGACCTTCAAGAACAACTGCGTCAAGCCTTGGTAACTGAGCTAGACCCCCAGCAAAACGCCGCCTAAAACACGCAACCTAGAAAAACGCTGCCTAATAAACGAGCACCATGAACCCAGCCATTAATGACCTGCACCCCTACCCGTTTCAAAAGCTAGAAAAACTACTAGCCGAAAAACCGTGGACAGGCCCAGAACGTGGCATGGGTGAGGCGATTCGCTTAACCATTGGCGAACCACGCCACGCGCCGCCACAGTTTGTTTTGGATGTGTGGCAAAACGCCTTGCCGCAAGTAGCCAAATACCCAACCACCCTTGGTACCCCAGAGCTACGCCAAGCCATTAGCCAATGGCTAAAACAACGCTTTAACGCCGACGTGAGCGCCGCCACGCAAATCTTGCCGGTTAACGGTACACGCGAAGCGCTATTCGCCTTTGCCCAAGCGCATATCGACGCATCAACGCCTTCGCAATTGTCCCGCCCTTCGATGAACTCAGGGCTAGCGGAAAACGTTCGTCCTGAGCTTGTCGAAGGACAAACACTAGCAAACCAACCACTCGTCGCCAGTCCTAACCCCTTCTACCAAATTTACGAAGGCGCAGCCTTACTCGCCGGCGCCAAGCCCTACTTCGTTAATTGCGACGCCAGCGGTTTAGCCGACTTTGACGCCGTTAGCGCTGACGTATGGCAGCAAGTGCAACTGGTTTACGCTTGCTCTCCCGGCAACCCCACTGGCGCCGTGGTAAGCAAAGAGCAATGGCAGCGTTTAATCGCACTATCGGATGAGCACGACTTCATCATTGCCGCCGACGAATGTTATTCCGAGATTTGGTTTGACGAACCACCGGTTGGCCTGCTGCAAGTCTGCGCCGAAATCGGCCGTAACGATTTTAAAAACTGCCTCGTGTTCCACTCACTCAGCAAACGCTCCAACCTGCCCGGTTTACGTTCAGGTTTCGTGGCTGGTGACGCCACAGCACTGGCCAGCTTCCTTAAATACCGCACCTACCACGGCTGCGCCATGCCTATCCCTAGCCAACTGGCCAGCATTGAAGCCTGGAACGATGAAAGCCATGTAGAAGAAAACCGCCGGCTGTACCGCGAGAAATTCCAACGCGTATTGGAAATACTAGAACCGGTAATGCAGGTCAAAAAACCAGACGCCAGCTTCTACCTGTGGCCCACGCTTAACGATATCTGCGGCGGTGACGACGAAGCTTTTGCGCAAGGCCTACACCATGAACAAGGCGTAACCGTGTTACCGGGTAGCTACCTCTCGCGCGACACCGACAACGGCAACCCCGGCGCGGGTCATGTGCGCATCTCACTGGTTGCCAGTGTTGAAGAATGCGTAGAGGCCGCCAATCGCATCGCCCAATTCGTTCGCACAAACTAACCCCCTCCCTCCAAATCACATCTAGGGCCTCCCCCTCGCAGGTGGAGGGACTCTCTTACTCCCCTCTCCCTTTGAGGGAGAGGGGTTGGGGGAGAGGGTGAAAACTCCGACCCATTTGGGACTGTCCCAAATGGGTCTGTCCCAAGCTTGAATTCAATTATTTCGCTAGGCCTGTCGCTGCTTAAGCAAATCTGAGAAAATACGCGCCACTTATTTTTTGCCATATCAAATTTATTACTGGAGCCAGCCTTGTCTGACTTACAACAAATCATTGAAGAAGCCTTTGAGCGCCGCGCCGACATTACCCCTAGCAATGTAGACGCCGACACCAAAGCCGCGATCAACCAAGCCATTGAAATGTTAGACAACGGCAGCGCGCGCGTAGCCGAGCGTGTTGGCGACACCCAAGAATGGAAAGTAAACGAGTGGCTGAAAAAAGCCGTTCTACTTGGCTTCCGTATTGAAGACAACGCGCCTATCGACGCGGGTTACACCAAGTTTTACGACAAAGTGCCAATGAAATACGCCGACTGGACTGCCGAGCAGTTCAAAGCCAGCGGCACCCGCGTAGTACCAGACGCCATCGTACGTAAAGGCTCGTTTATTGCTGAAAACACAGTACTCATGCCTTCATACGTCAACATCGGCGCCTATGTAGACAGCGGCAGCATGGTCGACACCTGGGCCACCGTAGGCAGCTGCGCCCAAATTGGTAAAAACGTACACCTTTCTGGCGGCGTAGGCATCGGCGGCGTATTAGAGCCACTGCAAGCCAGCCCAACCATTATTGGTGACAACTGCTTTATCGGCGCCCGCTCAGAAGTAGTAGAAGGCGTGGTCGTTGAAGACAACTGCGTGATCTCTATGGGCGTATACATCGGCCAAAGCACCAAAATCTTCGACCGCGAAACCGGCGAAGTACACTACGGCCGCGTACCACAAGGTTCGGTAGTGGTTTCTGGCAACCTACCTAGCAAAGACGGCAGCTACAGCCTGTACTGCGCCGTGATTGTTAAAAAAGTAGACGCCAAAACGCTAAGCAAAACTGGCCTTAACGACCTACTACGTTCAATCGACGAGTAGCCCTTCGACTCTTCGACAAGCTCAGAGCTAGGGCGAACGGTAGCAATCCGCTAGTCCTGAGCCCGTCGAAGGACGGAACCCGTTATCTACATTTAGATATACACTAAGCCTCGGTCTCCCCGAGGCTTATTTATTTAGAAAAGAAACAAAACCAGATGAAGCTCTACGGCATCCCAAACTGCGACACCATTAAAAAAGCCAAAAAATGGCTAGACACCAACGGCATTGATTACCAATTCCACGACTACCGTAAAGACGGCGTAGACACCGCATGGCTACAAGCACGCTGTGAAGAGCACGGCTGGGAAAACGTCTTAAACCGTCGCGGCACTACTTGGCGCCAGCTAGACGAAGACACCAAAAACAACGTCAACGCTGCCAGCGCCGTAGCATTGATGCAAGAACATCCCGCCATGATAAAACGTCCGTTATTGGGCCCACTGCCGAATCAACACTACCTACTGGGCTTTAAAGCCGACACCTACCAAAGCGAACTCGCCTAAATGACTAGCGACATGTCCTCTCCAACACTTCAGTTGACCAAAGAACTCATTAGCCGCCCTTCGGTAACCCCTAACGACGAAGGCTGCCAAGCACTAATTGCCGAACGCCTAGAAAAAATCGGCTTTCAGATCGAGAACCTACGCTTTGGCGAAGTCGACAACTTGTACGCCGTCTACGATGGCGATAAGGGCGGCAACCCTGATGGCCCCACACTGGTATTCCTAGGCCATACCGACGTAGTGCCCTCCGGTCCCGCAGACGCTTGGCAAACACCACCATTCGAGCCAGTCGAAAAAGACGGCATGCTCTACGGCCGTGGCGCCGCCGATATGAAAGGCTCCGTCGCCGCTATGGTTACCGCCTTTGAAAGCGTATTTGCAGAGCAACCCACCATTAACGGCCGCGTTGCCCTACTGCTGACCTCAGACGAAGAAGGCATCGCCCAAGACGGCGTCAAAAAAGTCGCCCAAGTGTTTAAAGAACGCGGCGAAAACCTAACCTGGTGTCTAGTAGGCGAACCTAGCAGCACCAACACCCTAGGTGACGTAGTCAAAAACGGCCGCCGCGGCTCACTCACCGGCTACCTAACCGTTAAAGGCGTGCAAGGCCACGTCGCCTATCCGCACCTAGCCAAAAACCCATCACACCTAGCCGCCGCCGCGCTGGCCGAATTGGCCGCCACCGAATGGGATAAAGGCAACGGCTTCTTCCCGCCCACCAGCTTCCAAATTTTTGACCTGCATATGGGCGACGGCACCACCAACCTCGTACCAGGTGAACTCACCGCCGGATTTAACTTCCGCTACTGTACCGAAAGCACCCAAGACAGCTTAAAAAGCCGCGTGCTAAAGACCTTAGATAAACACGGTTTTGAATACGAAATCCGCTGGCACCTTTCTGGCGAACCGTTCCTAACCAGTACCGGCAAACTGATTGAAGCCGCCCAAAGCGCGATTAAAAACGTAGTAGGCATTGAAACCGAACTCTCCACCGCCGGCGGCACATCCGATGGCCGCTTTATCGCTCCGCTAGGGGTAGAAGTATTAGAGCTTGGCCCAATTAACGCCACGATTCATAAAGTCGATGAATGTGTCGATATCCAAGCATTAGATCAACTTAGCGAGATATACGCTAGCATTACACAGTTGTTAACTAGCTAGAGGGAGCGACATCTAACGGGCTAACCACTCCACGCGCGCCCTTCTTCATCACATGTGTGTAGATCATGGTGGTTCTTACATCGGCATGGCCTAAAAGCTCTTGCACTGTTCGGATGTCTGCACCTCGCTCTAACAAATGCGTAGCAAACGAATGCCGAAAGGTATGACAGCTCGCATGCTTGTTAATGCCCGCGGCCTGAACGGCTTTTTTAACCGCTCGCTGAACTGTTTTTTCATTAAAGTGATGTCTACGAATTTTGCCGGATTCCCTTGGGTCTTCACACAACTTGGCCGATGGAAAGAAGTATTGCCAAGCAAGCTCACACCCTGCATTGGGGTATTTTTTGGCCAAAACATTCGGTAGCCACACATCCCCGAAACCATCCTCGAGATCACGCCCATGCAGAAGCTTTACTTGGTTAAGCTGCACTTGCATCGGCTCTAGCAGCGCATCTGGCAACACCGTTACTCTATCTTTTGCGCCCTTGCCATCACGAACGATTATCTGCCGGTAATCAAACTCCACGTCTTTTACCCGTAAACGCAACACCTCCATTACCCGCAAGCCAGCTCCGTACATCAACTGTGCCGCCAGCTGAGAAGTGCCAGACAAGGCGTTAATTACCGCCGCTGCTTCAACTTGAGAAAATACGACCGGTATTTTTCGCGGCTTGTTGGCGCGCTTAAAACCATTTACGTAATCCAAGTCACGCTGCAAGACATGTCTAAATAAAAACAAAATAGCTGACAAGGCCTGAGTTTGCGTAGACACACTCACCTGCCCTTCTGTCGCTAGATAACTCAGATAAGCATTAATACCGTCTTCATTTATCAGCGAAGGCTTACGCCATTCATGAAAAACCAAAAAGCGTTTAACCCAATCAACATAGGCCTGCTCTGTACGGTACGCATAATGCCGCACCCGCAATTCATCCCTAAGTTTTTTGCCTAGCGCCGTTCGGTTTTCCGGTGTTAAAGTGGTTTCCATAGAAAGCAAGGCTCGCAACGATGTCAAAAAAATCACAAAAGATGAATATTATTGGACAAAATTGTCTAAAAACAAGCACTAAAGTGACATTATTAGACACTCGGAACCTAAGACGCTTTAAAGCGGACTTTTCCGACATGTCCTCTAATTAGCGTTATACCTCAAGAGAAACACCGTGGAACTCAAAGACTTCGTAAAAGAAACTCTCTCCCAAATCTCTGCTGGCGTTGCAGAGGCAATGGATGAAGTTAGAGAAAATGGTGGGTGTGTAAACCCTGCTGCGTTTGCCAAGGTCAAAGTTCCTGAGCCAAGCCATTTCGGAGCATATGAAAAAGGCAAAAATATTTTCTTGGTTGATTTTGATGTTGCGGTAACCGCAACTAAAGAATCTGGCACAAACGCTGGGGCGAAATTAACTGTCGCAAACTTTCTTTCGCTAGGCGCGCGAGGCGAATCGTCTCAAAATAATGTCACCGTCAACCGCATTGCTTTTAAGGTTCCACTGGTTCTTCCAGTCGATCCCGAGTCCGAAGCACAAATGAATGAGCGCCTAGAAAATGCTGCAAAGAAACGTGCAGAGCGTAAAGGCTTTCAAAGAACTAGCGGCTTTCAACAGCTATAAATTGAGGTATAACAACCACATGCAAGGGACTCGCTTTCCGTTACGCTCGTTCCTCGCTCCACTCCAAGCGAGCCCCTGATGTGGGGCGTTATGCGCCAATCTTCCTGATATCACGGAATCCGAGAATATGATAAGATCGCTAAATGATCGAATCATTCTCAGACAAAGCTACATCGGATTTCTTCCACGGCATTAACTCTGCTCGTGCGAGGCGTATTCCTGTTCAGATCAGGGAAACGGCTTTATACAAGTTAGATGTCCTGAATGCGGCTAAGTCTTTGGATGATCTTCGCTCACCTCCCGGCAACCGCCTTGAGCCACTTACAGGTGATTATTCTGGGAAGCATAGTATTCGCATCAATGGCCAGTGGCGGGTTGTCTTCCGCTGGCAAGGCTCTAATGCCCATGATGTTGAAATCGCAGATTATCACTAAAATATTGAGGTTCAGACATGATTCCAACAAATAGAGTTGCCACTCACCCTGGGTTGATTTTGCTCAAAGAGTTCTTAGAACCTATGGGGCAAACTCAAAACGCTCTGGCAAAACATTTAGCCATCCCAGCTCAAAGAGTAAATGAAATCATTCGTGGCAAACGTGGTGTTTCACCTGAAACGGCTTGGTTGCTATCCGAAGCATTGGGCACGACCCCAGAGTTTTGGCTTAACCTTCAAGCCACGCATGATTTATCAGTAAATCGCCCGGCACGTCACGTTGAGCGCTTTGAAACCATTGCCGCATAACAACGCAATGGAGAGCGACCCCTGCTTCAAAGCACCTTTTATGCGCTCGCTTCGCTCACCATCGCATAAAAGGCACTTTGAATCAGGGTCGCCTCATTGCGGGCGTTATGCATCAGGGGGGGAGGTAGGTAGTGCTTGAAGGTGGAATCATGTTGTTATACGCCACGACGGCGCTGTTTTCTGTTGTCGCAGCAACTCTGGCGTTTTACGCTACCGAGCCGGAACTCGAACCATTTTATTGCTATGTCGTTGATGGAGATTGGCAGAAAACTCCTTCCAGGCTCGCTCAAAGCTATTTGGTTTTATTAAGAAAGATCTTCGGGCCGAATCTCTTTGGCGTTAGGGCAAGCCTGAACGCATGCGCGCTATCAATTATTGTGACCTTCACTATTATGCTCATGTGGCGTGCTTTAGAAACCGGAAGTCTCGTAGTAGCTGTGGAAGACCTTACAGGGCCAACTCTTGGGCTAGCAACAGTTTGCTGGGGATTGTCTACCGCTGCCGCCGCTCCATTTTCACTGAAAATTACTGCACTTCTTATGGAGCGAAGCGCGTCGAGTGAACGTCCCAGTTCAGTTTTTGGTTACACGCTTTTGGATGCCTTGGCTGCTTACGTTCTAATCGGTATTTCTGTCTATTTTTGTATCGTATTCACCCTTCCGATTATCACATGGCACGATCAGGGCGGAGCGAAAGCAATTGAAATGGCCCAGATATTCTTTAGCTATGCGCATGGACCAGCATTGGTTTGGCCAACTAACTCTGGTGTTGCTGTTTCTGGTCTTCCTGCAGTCCTAGTGTCAGTGGCAACAGCGCTACCAACTTTAATCTTTTTAGCACTTGCGTCAGTAACGTTGGTCGCAATTGCTACGTTTTCCGTCGTTTCATGGGTGCTAGTGCAACACCTAAGTTTCATCAGCAGAATTCGAGCCGCTCGGTTATCCAAAGTTGCTACTTTGTTTTGGTATGCGGGTGGTTCCATTGCAGCAGTTGCTTTCCTCGTTGGGTTGGTGGCTGATGCATAACAAATCGCTGCAGCTGACGTTTGACTCGCCGCTCGGTTTGGCTACGCCAAGCCCTCCCGTCGAATCAAACGCAGCTGAGCTCAGGCGTTAGGTGCCAATGACACGCCACTACATAAATAATGAACTTGTTCATTGGACTGGAAGAACGGCTTCGGAGCGAGATGCTTTCAGTGCACTATCGGCAATCTGTGACGAAAACATTCTGCGTCTTACATTTTGTCCGCGCTATGTTCAGAGTAAATTCAAACCTAATTCTTCAATGGTGTGTTTTACAGATGTACCGCTGAAACACAGCAAAGAGCATTGCAGTAAATTTGGTCGCTTTGGAATCGCCTTTAAAAAGAAAAACATGATTAATTACGACGCCAATCCCGTTTTCTACACAACAGCAACTCACCTTGAACGAATAAAAAAAGTTGAAGAATTGGCTGCCGATCTCTATGAACACTATCGAGATCGAGAATGGAAAGAGGATTTTGAGCGCTACCAATTCACGGATGAGCAATTCCTTGCGCTGCATGAAACAACGGAATTTACGCAAGAATATTCGTACAAAAATTCGGATGAAGCAAATTATCTAACTTACTACCAGCGGGAATGGAGGCTAACTTTTAATTCATTTCCTTTTGCAGGGGGCAACAAGCCGCATGAACCTGGCACATCGTGCTTTTATCATCGGAATGGACGCTCGTATCAAATCTTCAAGTTCTCACCAAACGATGTTGAGTATTTAATTGTCCCACTTCGCTACTTTCTCCGAGCTCGAAAGCTAGCGAAGAAACTTCCGTGCAAGGTGAAAATATATGAATTCTCCGTTGGCACCTAACAAACCCTTGCAGTTGACCCACTTTCCGCTACGCCTTCGGCTCCGCTCCAAGCGGTCAACTGAAGGGCGGCGTTAGGCCTCTGAAGAATGAGCAGTTCACCCCCTGAATGGTTCAGCATTTGCTAAGCAACCACCCCGCTCGTAATGCAAGGCGTCGCGCAGGCGGTTCCAAACCAGATGAACCTTCAGGTAAAAAATGTACCCATGTTGGCTCATTGGTTCCTCCTCGATTCTCTTCATCTTGCGAATCAGGCAAACCGAGAAGGTATGCACGCAAATGCTCTGGCGCTAACAAGGCAATGCGTGGAATCAATGAATATCATTGAAATTGGAATCTGCGGCCACCCGGAAGCTCAATCCGTATTAGAACGGTGGGAATCAGACAAGCTCACGCCGGGAAAACTCAGAGCATGGCTGCAAGAAAACGTTTGGGAAAGCTACGGCAGCGGTTTATGGAACGAGCCTTGGTCAACATTCATGCGCGAATTTACCGCCGCCCTTCAGCCTTACGCGCACTACAGTTCCAAGTTGGCGCAATGGCAAATGCGGCTGGTGCCAGGGGCGCTACCTTCCGAGTCTGAAAACGGTTTCAACCGTGTCCTCGAAATGCGCCCCAGAGCTTATGACCCACAAAAGACAACACGAATCACGCTTTTTCACGCCTTGGTCACATACGCTTTAGGTCGCATTTGTATAGCTCGGCAATCAAGCAAGTCACCGCTTGATCAAAATGTGCTGAAATTAGGTAAGGCACTAGGAAAGTCGAATTACCTTGATGGTCATTCAACCGATTGGGGGCAGCAGTTTTGGGCAATGTTGTGGGGTTCTGATGGCAATACGATTTTGGAATAGCCCCAAGGGCGCGAGGCCTAACATCGCCATGCAAGGGACTCGCTTTCCGCTACGCTCCAAGCGAGCCCCTGATGGCGGGCGTTATGTCTCACATGAAAGTGCATGACCAAT
Organism: Gammaproteobacteria bacterium; assembly: GCA_030425645.1. Classification (GTDB taxonomy): domain Bacteria; phylum Pseudomonadota; class Gammaproteobacteria; order JAPPPA01; family JAPPPA01; genus JAPPPA01. The sequence goes on from JAUHZK010000002.1 coordinate 326,799, forward strand.
ACCAAGAGTCTGGAGGCAGACTTCTCGAGATTCCGGTAGGCCTAATTTGCGGTTTCATATCCGCAGTGTTTTTCGGTCTTGCTTTCATGCTCCTGCCTTCTGCCACTTTTTCGTCAGGTACGCTGGTTGGCGGCATTCTCTTGCTGTGTCCTGGAATATGGTTCGCAAACATTGCTTATCGTCTAATTTTTAATCGCCCAAACACTCAGGGTGGGCTGCTGTCTGCGGGTAGTATTCGGTTCTGGTGCGGAGCGTTTATCACTTTTGGCGTTGTAGCAATCCCCTTCTTCTTATATCTTGGGGAATATGCGCTCGCCATATCTTTCTTGCTTACTGGCGGGGCTTGTTTTTCGGGTCTTCGCTTGTCGGCACTAAGGCGTAAAAAAAGTGAAACATAACAATTGCTTGCACTCGACCCGCACTCCGCTAAGCCCTTTCAGGGCTTCACTCCGTGCGGTCGAGTGAAGCAAGGCGTTATAACCCACGGACAGGTTAGCGAATGAATCGAACGGTTCTCATTCTTCTGGTAGCCAGCAGCCAATGCGTGGCGGCAACCACTTCGTTTGAGAACAGGCCATTTAGTGAAATCAGTTCGCAATTGAGGTTGCTAATCCCAACCCACATGAATACTACTGTTTCAGGTTTCTACAACCAAAACGCCAACCAGGAATTAGACGGTGAATTCCTCGTCGAACGCCACGATGAAGGTTACTCTGAGGATCTCGAAACAAATTACAAATTTCTAGATCGAGTAAAAGGCCAATACTCAAACAACGAAAAAAATGGCACCTGGGTGTACGAGCACACATGGGACGATGGCATTGATGTGCATGAATCACACACAATCAAAATTGAGTATCAAAATAATGTGTGTATTCGCAGCCAGTTCACTGGTGCCATAGGCCACATCATGCCAATCACAACGCACGAATTCGGCAATGCCCAATATTGCACGCCACAAAAAATTCGCGCTCGCGCCTACGAATTATGGGGCATAGAATACGAGCGGAGAAAAGCAAATGGTGAGTTATAACAATTACATCAAGCGGGACAAAACTTTCCGTTTCGCGCTATCGCGCTACACTCCAAGTTTTGCCCCTTATGTAAGGCGTTAGATTTCACAGGTGCGTAGGGTGGCGGCCGAAGCCAACCACCCCGCCTGAGCAAATTTAGTTGCGCCCGGCAATTACCCCTCCATCGATATCCCAAATTGCGCCAGTCACCCAACTAGAGTCATCACTGAGTGGTAAGGCCTAGGGTTCCTAGACACTTTCCTGCTTTAAAAAATACTGTTGATCGATTACGTTTGGCGCAACGCGATCATTATAAGTATGACGCCGTTTAGGGTTATAAAACATCTCGATGTACTCG